>JBCNOY010000001.1:0-666214 GCA_039593615.1 Enterobacterales bacterium
CCAGTCGGTCATCACGTTGCGCCAGCCGGCATGGTTGAACGCCAGCCAGATACAGTTGCGATCTTCCGGCGCGATCTGGGCTAAATCGACGCCCATCAGCGCGCACCACGCCTGGTTATAGCCGAGGATATCGAAGCGCGGCGTTTCGATGATCGCCGGCAGCTGAATGGCATCCAGCATTTGCTGATTATGTCCGGCGAGCTTGCAGCAGGCAGCAGCGACGCGCGTCGATGGCAGGGTGTGTCCGGCCAGCGAAAACAGATGCTGCGTCTCTACATCATTGCATTGCAGGGCGCTGGCGATGGCCGTCAGCGTTTTGGTGGAGGCTTTGATATCGCGCCCCTGTTCCAGCCAGGTGTACCAGGTGACGCCGACATCCGCCAGCTGCGCCACCTCTTCACGGCGTAAACCCGGCGTGCGGCGCTGACGCATACGCGGTAAACCGAGGCGGTTAGGATCAAGGCTCTCACGGCGCGTACGTAAAAAGGTACCGAGTAATTTACGGTTGTTCAGCTCAGCGGGGGTAAGGGTTTGCGCGGTGCTCATCAGCAGCTCTCCAGACGAGACGGGTAGAATTTATACCATGATAATCAAGAACTGGTACCCGTTTAACGGTTAGGTGATGCTATGCCGTAGTGAAACTAAAAACAAGGTTAACGCTATGCAGACATCGCAACTTCAACGTGCAGGACTGGTGGTCCTGCTGGCCGGGCAGCTATTGCCGATGATCGACTTTTCCATAGTCAACGTCGCGCTGGATGCGATGGCGCAATCGCTGCGTGCCTCGCCGATCGCGCTGGCGCTGATCGTGGCGGTGTACGGTATCGCTTTTGCTATTTGTCTGGCGATGGGCGGACGCCTGGGCGATAACTTTGGCCGCCGTCGCGTGTTTCTGGCTGGCGTCTGGATCTTTGGCATTGCGTCATTATTGTGCGGCATCGCTAACAGCGTCGGCATGCTGATGTTTGCGCGCGCGCTGCAGGGCGTCGGTGCCGCTTTTATGGTGCCGCAGATTCTCGCCACGCTGCACGTTACGCTGCAGGGCAGGGCGCATGCGCGAGCGATTGGCCTGTACGGCGGTATCGGCGGGCTGGCTTTTATTATTGGCCAGGTGCTGGGCGGTTTTTTGATCAAAGCCGATATTGGCGGCTACGGCTGGCGCAGCGTGTTTCTCATCAACCTGCCGATCTGCCTGTTCGTCCTGCTAACCGCGCGCCGCTTCGTGCCGGAAACGCATAATCTCAAGCGCGTGCCGGTGGATGTAAGCGGTACACTACTGCTGGCTGGCGCGATCGGCTGTTTGATGCTGGCCCTGGCGCTGGGGCCGCTACTGCACTGGTCGTGGCCGTGCCTGTTGCTGCTGGCGCTGTTTCCGTTATTTCTGCATCGGCTGCGTCACAGCGCGCTGCGACTGGAAGCCGCTGGCGGATCGCCGCTGCTGCCGCCCTCGCTGCTGCGTCTTTCCAGCGTGCGTTTTGGTCTGACGCTGGCGGTGCTGTTCTTCTCCTGCTGGAGCGGCTTTATGTTCGCGGTGGCGCTGACGCTGCAATCCGGCATCGGCATGACCGCTTTCCAGTCCGGCAATGCGTTTATTGCCCTGGGTGCGGCCTATTTTATCGGCTCAATGCGTACTACCCGCATGGTTGAGCGCTATGGTAAACGTGCCACGTTACTGTCTGGCTGTGCGATTCAGATGGTCGGGCTGGTGGCGCTGATCGCGACGCTGCAGCTGAAGTGGCCGCAGGTGGGCATTGCTACGTTGATTCCGGCCACAGCGCTGATTGGCTTTGGCCAGTCGTTTATTGTCAGCACCTTCTACCGCATTGGCATGAGCGGGGTGCCGCATCATCAGGCCGGCGCAGGCAGTGCGGTGCTGTCCACCGTGCAGCAATCGGCGCTGGGACTGGGACCGATGCTGCTCGGTGGCGTGTTCACCCAGATCAATCAGCATGGAAATCATCTGGCAGCCATCAGCGGTACGCTGGCGGTGGAGTTGCTGATGATGGCACTGCTGGTGGTGCTGACCAGCGTCAACCGTCGGACGTTCCAGCCCGTGACGGCTGAAGGCTGACGCCGGAGGGAAAAAGTCAGCCCGTCTGGTCACCGTAAACGCTGCCCCTGCAAGGTAATAACAGGTTTTTTGGGCCGGGTGCGCATTGATGCAGCCCGGCACCTGAAAACCGCACCGCGCTTACTTTTCCGCCAGGCGTAAACCACTTTCGGCATCGAACAGATGAATTTTTTGCGGATTAAAACCGATGCGCAGTGTCGCGCCACTGCTGGCCGCATGCCGTCCGGCCATCTGCATGTGCAGCGCATGACCGTGCCAGTCAAGGTGCAGCAGAGTTGATTCCCCGGTAATCTCCACCACGTTCACCCTCGCAGGCGCGCCGTCCTGCACTTCGCACAGATCGTGCGGGCGCACCCCCAGCGTCACGGCAGCGCCTTCACGTTCCCGCGCCACCGCCTGCCACTGCGCGGGCAGCGGTTGCCACCAGTCCTGACACTGCACGCCCGGCACGCCGTCATGCGTCAGCAATTGTGCCGGTAACAGGTTCATGGGCGGCGAACCAATAAAACGCGCCACAAAGGTATCTGCCGGACGATCGTAGATCGTCAGCGGTGCGCCCTGTTGCACGATGCGTCCCTCTTTCATCACCACAATCTGGTCGGCCAGCGTCATCGCTTCTACCTGATCGTGCGTGACATACACCATGGTGGTTTTGAAACGCTGATGCAGCGACTTGATCTCGGCGCGCAGCTCCATGCGCAGCTGGGCATCAAGGTTAGAGAGCGGTTCGTCAAACAGAAACACCTGCGGATTACGCACCATGGCGCGGCCCATCGCCACGCGCTGACGCTGCCCACCCGAGAGCGCGCGCGGGTAGCGCTGCAGCAGCTTATCAATGCCAAGAATCGCGGCGATACGCGCGATTTTCTGCTGCTGCTCATCGCGGCGTACCTTTTTCACCTGCATATGAAACGCCAGGTTTTCGGCCACCGTCAGGTGCGGATAGAGCGCATAACTCTGAAACACCATCGCAATGTCGCGATCGGCGGGATCGCGATCGTTAATCTGCACCTTATCCATCAGAATCGCGCCGTCGGACAGGCTCTCCAGTCCGGCGAGCAGGCGCAGCAGCGTCGACTTGCCGCAGCCGGACGGGCCGACCAGCACGGTAAAACTGCCGTCGGGAATGGTCAGGTCGAGCGGATGCAGCACCGACTGTTTACCGTAGCGCTTGGCCACTTTAACGAGTTCAACACCGGCCATAATTTAAAACTCCTGTGCGCATAGTTGCAGTTGTTGCCAGTCGGGATAGCGACGTGGCTGCGTGCTGATTGCCAGTGAGGCCACCGCAATGCCCCATTGCAGCGCGGTGGCAAGATCCTGCTGATGCAGCAGCGCGGTAAGAAAGCCGGCGTTAAAGCTGTCGCCGGCACCGATTGTGTCGACCACCGCGACCGCGCGACCAGCCTGTTGCAGGCTGTGCTGACGTTGCCAGCAGCCCGCGCCCTGCGCACCGCATTTCACCACGCAGCCGCCGCGCCCGCTGAGCCGTTGCGCCAGCAGGTGCGCGCCGGTGTGCAGATCATCTGCCCCACTCAGCCCGACCGTTTCGACTTCATTGAGCAGCAGCCAGTCGCACTGCGGCAGCCAGCGGGCGATCTGCGCGCGTACCTCATCGCTCCAGCTCTGCGGCGGCCAGCCGGTATCGACGGCAGTGATAAACCCGCGCTGCTGCAGTTCGGCCAGCAACTGCGGATAGTCGTCATACAGTTGCAGGCAGAGAAACGTGCCGCACAACAGCACGATATCGCCGCTGCTGGCTTGCGCCGGAAGCTGGCTCAGCACGTCCTGCGCGCTGAGCCGCACAATGTGACCGAGATTGCTGAGGAACGATCGCTCGTGATCGGAGTGCGTGACGCCAACGGTGAGCGAGGTTTCGCAGGGGTAGCGTGTCCAGTGCGCCGCGCTGTGCGGAAAATGGCTCGCCAGCCATGCGCTGAGGCCGTCATCACCCTGATTAGGACGGCGCGATGGCGCACCTGCATCGCTTCCAGCGCCAGCGCGCAGTTGCCCGCCGAACCGCCCGGACGCAGCTCACTGTGCTGCAGCATCACTTCGGTGCCGCGCTGCGGCCAGCTGTCCAGCGTACCCATGATGACATCGACATTGATATTGCCCACCACGTAGAGCGTGGCGCGGGCTTCCTTATTGCTCATCATCCTTTGCTCCCGCCACTGGCAAGGCCGCTGACCAGCGTTTTTTGCAGCCAGATAGCGATAAAGAGAGGAGGAACCGACGCCAGAATACCGACGGCGGCAATCAGCCCATCGTCTGTGGCGCGGCCTGCGGTAAAGCCGGCAATGGTGACCGGCAGGGTTTGCGCGGCGATATTACTGGTGAACAGCAGGGCATAGAAAAATTCATCCCACGCCAGCAGCCAGCCAAACAGCGCCGCCGCGCCCAGCACCGGTTTCGCCAGCGGCAGCGTAATGCGCAGCAGCACCTGCCAGACGCGCAGCCCATCAAGACGCGCGGCCTGTTCGATATCCTGCGGCAGGGCATCAAACTGGTTTTTCAGCATCCAGGTGAGAAACGGCAAAATCAGCGAGCAGTACACGATGATCAAACCGGGTCGGGTGTTGAGCAGATCGAACTGCTGCAGCAGAAAGTAGAGCGGCAGCACAAACGCCACCGGCGGCACCATATAGATGGCCAGAGAGGCGAACAGCCAGCCGTCACGGCCGCGATAGCGCGAGAAGCTGAACGCCGCCGGGATCGCCAGCAGCAGGCACACCAGGGTTGCGCCGGTTGCCACCAGCAGGCTATTACCCAGCGCATGCAGAAACAGCGCGCCGGGTTGGCCGGGTTCCAGCGAGATCAACCTGCCGTAGCGGCTGAAATCCCACTGGCGCGGCAGCCACTCCAGCGGCACGCGTGTCAGATCGCTGGTGGCGCTGACGCTCATCAGAAACAGCCAGCCCATCGGTGCCACGACGGAGAGCGCCACCAGCAGCGCCGCCGCGTATTTAGCGCAGGTACGCAGTTTAACCTTCATAGGCACTTCCCCGACGGCGCTGCCGCCACAGTAATAGCATGTAAAGGGTGATCAGCACTGCGCACAGCAGCGTCATTAACATGGCATAAGCCGCACCGCTGCCGGCGCGCAGGTAGCTGAAGGATTCCTGATAGACGTAAAAGCTCAGCGTTTTGGTGCTGTCGACCGGACCGCCGCGCGTCATCACATAGATGATGTCGAAGATCTTAAAGGCGTCGATGGTGCGTAACACCAGCGCCACGCTGAGCGATCCGACAATCGCCGGAAAGGTGATGGCACGAAAACGCCGCCATGCCGATGCGCCATCCAGCCGCGCCGCTTCGTAGAGATCCTCCGGCACCGACTGCAGCGCTGCCAGCACCAGCAGCGTCACCAGCGGATAGTTTTTCCAGATGTCGGCAAACATTACCGCGTTGAGCGCGGAAGCCGGCGACCCCAGCCAGCTGCGGTAGCCATCGATGATACCGAGCTGCGTCAGCAGGGCGTTGATACTGCCGTAGTCCGGATTGAAATTGAGGCGCCACATCATGGCGTTCACAATGGTTGGCAGCGCCCACGGCAGAATCACCAGCACGCGCAACACGTTACGTCCGGCGAATTTCTGGTTGAGCAGCAGCGCAACCAGCACGCCGATGACGCCTTCAATCGCTACCGACACCACGGTGAAGTAGAGCGTGCGCCAAAGCGAGGTTTGAAAATCCGCATCGGTAATGGCGTAGAGATAGTTCTCCAGGCCAATCCATTGCGGTGCTTCACCGCCGCTGCCAATCAGCGCGGCATCGGTAAAACTCAGCCAGATAGTGCGCAGCAGCGGCCAGGCGGTGAGCAACAGCATCACCAGTAGCATGGGTGCCAGCAGCACCCATGCCTGCCGTTGTTCGCGTTGACGCAAACTCAGCATACTGACCCCTTAACGCAGACGCGCCGCACTTTTGTCTACCGCCTGCATGGCCGCTTCCGGTGTCGCGCTGCCGACCAGAACCTGTTGCAGCTGCTGCTGCAGGGTGTTGGAGAGACGTGAGTAATCAGCGGTTTCCGGACGCGACAGCATGACATTCAGCGATTTGTCGGCAGCAGCGATCAGGCTCTCCTGATTCTTACTGACCGCGGGATCCTGGTAGGAGCTTTTCCAGATCGGCAGACTGAGCGTGGCGTATTTATTCTGTACCGGCTGCGAAGTCATGTAACTGATGTACTGCCACGCCTGCTCCGGATGGCTGCTGCCTTTGGCAATGCCCAGACCCATCGAACCGTTGACCGCGCCGAAACGATTGGGCGCATCGCCAGGTGCCGGCATGATGCCAACCTGGCCGGCGACTTTACTCTGTTTGGCATCGTTGGCCATGTTGTACATGTAGGTCCAGTTGAGAGCGAAAGCCGCATCGCCGTTGGAGAAGGCTTTGCGCACGTCCTCTTCCAGATATTCGCGCGAAGCCGGGTTGGTCAGGCCCTCATCGAGCGAGCTTTTCATCAGCTTCACCGCCTGCAGCGAGGCTGGCGTTGAGAAATCGAGCTTACCGTTGTTATAGAATTTGCCGCCGAAGCCGGAGACCAGCGTGGTGTAGTCACACACCAGCGCTTCCGCCTGTGACCAGCTCCATACCAGCGGATATTTAACGATATTTTTCTGCTTAATGATGCGCGCATCATCCATCACCTGCTGCCAGGTTTGCGGCAGATCTTTGATGCCGGCTTTTTCCAGCATCGCTTTGTTGTAGTAGAGATATTTGGTGTCGAGGATCCACGGCATGCCCAGTGTTTTGCCTTTGAACACCACGGTGTTCATTGCGCCGGGGAAGATTTTCTCTTTTTCATCTGCGCTGATACGGCTGCTGACATCCTGCAGCAGGTCGAACTTGCTGAATTCCGCCGGCCAGATGGCATCAAACAGCACCACATCGTAACCGTTGCCGCCCGCGCCGCGTGCCGCGACGATCTTATCGTGCAGCGCTTCGTAAGGAACAAACTCGAGATTGACCTGCACGTCCGGGTGCGCTGTCTGAAACGCCTGCGTCATGGCGCGGATATCGTTTTCACTGTAGGCCGCCTGCGTCATAAACAGGGCGTTAAGCGTAGTGGTAGCCGCTGCCGCGCTGCCCGCGCAGGCGAATAGTACGGCGGCAAAACAACCTTTCATCTGATTTTTCATTGCGTTCTCGCCTTCATGCAGTAGAGGGTGTTTAATTAAATCAATTTGATTGATTTAATATCGCGCACAGATTACCAGCGCGCAGTGGCTGACAGCAGTGAGCTAAAGCAAGGGACGTGCCAGGGCAGAAAACAACGCTGCCATCCGACACTACTTTGCACAGATTTTTGCCGCTGTCAGGTAAACAGGTTGTAAAATGTGTGGCCGATCATAGATATTGAGGCGGCGGTCCGCAGCAGTGGTTAAAAGAGGGAAGCGAGCAGGATGAAAACGTCGGGAACCAATCTGGAACATGCGCGCGCGCATAATCGTCGGGTGATTATCGAAGCGATACGCCTGCACGGTGAGTTGACCCGTGCCGAGCTGGCGCGACTGACCGCGTTAACGCCGCAAACCGTCTCGAATATCGTCGCTGAACTGGAGCAGGCGGAACTGCTCACCAGCCGTCAGCCGCGTAAGCAGGGCCGCGGTCAGCCGGCGATTCCGGTCACCCTGAATCCGGCCAGTGCGTTTTCCATCGGCATCCATCTCGACCATCAGACGCTACTGATTGTGCTGGTGGACCTGACCGGTGAAATCCATTTTCGCCGCCTTATTATGGTGCAAAAACCGCAGCCGGATGCCACATTAGCGCGCATTACCGGGGTGCTGGCGGAGATCAAACAGCAGACCGGGCCGCGCTGGCAAAAAGTGCTGGGTATTGGCGTGGTGATGCCGGGGCCGTTTGGTGTGGAGGGTATCTCGTCAATGGGGCCGACCACGCTGCACGGCTGGGAGGATGTTGATATCGCTGCGCGTCTTGCTGAGATGAGTGGACTGCCGGTGACGCTGGAGAATGATGCCACCGTCGCGGCGATTGGCGAACGCTTTCACGGCGTGGCGCGTCATCTTAATTCCTTTATTTATCTGTATATTGGTACGGGCCTGGGCGCGGGCATCATCATGGATGGCCATGTGTACAGCGGCCATGCGCACAACGCCGGTGAAGTGGGGCACGTGGTGGTTGAACCCGGTGGACGTGAGTGTTACTGCGGCAATCACGGTTGCCTGGAGCGTTATGTTTCGCTGCAGGCCGCTTACGAATTCTGCGGGCTCGACCCGATGAGCGCGCTGCCGGAAGATTTACTGCAGGTTGATCCGGCGCTGTTTGATCGCTGGATTGATACCGTGCTTACGCCGCTGCGCCAGGGTATTAATATGCTTGAGTGTATCTTTGATGCCGAGAGCGTGATTATCGGCGGCATGATGCCTGCGGTGTTGCTGGATAAAATTATCCAGCGCCTGCCGCCGCTCTACCAATCGGTGCGCGGCCGCTATCTGACCGGCACGCGACTCAAGACCGGCATGACCGGCAGCGACACCGCCGCCCTCGGCGCAGCGGCTCTGCCAATTTTTGATGAGTTTAATCCGCAGTTCCAGGTGCTGATGAAGTGAAAAACGCGGCCAGCGTCCGCCGCTGGCACCCGTTATCATCCATATTGTCTGGTGCCAGCCAGGCTGTAAGTGCCTGCTGAACAATAGGCCATTCACCATCAATCATTGAGAGCCAGTCGGTATCGCGATTGCGCTGTTTACGCGTCATGGCCTGGCGAAAGCGTCCTTCAAAGGTAAAACCAATGCGCTCGGCAGCCCGGCGTGAAGCCAGGTTTAACGAATCACAGCGCCATGCAACGCGACGATAGCCCAGCGCAAATGCCTGGCGCAGCAACAGGAACAAGGCTTCCGTACCCATGACGTTACGCTGCATCAGCGGTGACCAGGTGACGTGACCGATTTCTATCGCGCCGTTCTGCATATCAATACTGGCAAAACAAACCACGCCCACGGCACGCTGATGCCCGTCCATGACGGCATAACACACCAGCTGGCGATCGCTGATTTTATGCTCAATCCAGCTCTCCATCTCCATCAATGACTGTGGCCGGCTGGCGCCCAGCCAGGTCCAGTCGCGATCGTCTGGGGCGAGTGAAAATGCCGTAAACAGCGCCTGGCTGTGGCTCAACTGCAATGGCGCAAGATGACAAAAGCGCCCTGACAGATTTTCTGCTGCCGGATAGCTGGCAGGTTGCCAGTCCGGCAAGGCAAAACCGATGGGCTGACCATAATGATTATGACGTGTCACGTTGATTTCCTTAGCCGTGGCGTCGCGCATGATGTCCGGTAAATGAAACCAGAATATCATCGGCACTTATACCAGCGTTTTACCGCATCACCCAGTGTCCGGCGCTCACTTCCAGATAATGCCGTGTTTCCGGCACAAATCCATTGGCGCGCACCGGGCTCTTCAGCTCGCTGACGTCCACGTGCCGTTTTAAATGGCGGCGCGCCGGATCGGGCACTGGCACCGACGCGAGCAGTTTTTGTGTGTAAGGGTGCTGCGGATTCTCAAAAATAGCCGCGCGCGGTCCAATCTCAACAATCTCTCCCAGCAGCATCACCGCCACACGATGGCTGATACGCTCTACTACCGCCATATCGTGTGAGATAAACAGATACGACAGATTCAGGCTGTGTTGCAGATCGAGCAGCAGATTGATGATCTGCGCTTTCACGGTGACATCAAGGGCGGAAACCGACTCGTCGGCAATGATCATTTTCGGATCGAGCATCAGCGCACGGGCAATGCAGATGCGCTGACGCTGGCCGCCGGAAAATTCGTGCGGATAGCGTTTCAGCATGGTTGCGGGCAGGCCAACGCGCGTCATCAGTTCAGCCGCTTTGCTCTGTGCGGCGGCCTTACTGCCCAGCCGATGCTGTAAAAAAGGTTCGGTGAGGGCTTCAAGGACTGACATTCGCGGGTTAAGGCTGGCAAACGGATCCTGAAAAATCATCTGCATGGCGCAGCGCAGCTTGCGCAGTTCTTGCCGGGAGAGGGTGAGCACGTCGCTGCCATCAAAAGCAATCTGCCCGGAGGCCGGCTGCACCAGCCGCGTCAGCGAGCGGCCGGTGGTGGATTTGCCACAGCCGGATTCGCCGACCAGCGACAATGTTTCACCCGGCAGCAAATCAAACGAGATATTCTCCACGGCGTGCACCGCACCGGTTTTACGGCTGAACAGCCCTTCGTGAATGCTGAAGCGCGTGCTGAGGTTCTTCACCGACAGCAGCGGCGTTTGCCCTTGTGGCGTCTGCCGCCCCTGCGCCACCGGCGCTTCGCCGTTGAGCGCAAACTTACGCGGTCCATCGATGCCGCGCATAGCACCCAGTTGCGGCACGGTCGCAATCAGCGTGCGGGTATACTCTGCCGCCGGGGCTGAAAAAATCGCGGCGGTGCTGCCGGTTTCCACCATCGCGCCCTGATACATCACCAGCGTGCGGTCGGCGACTTCTGCCACCACACCCATATCGTGTGTGATGAACAGTACGGCGGTGCCTTCCTCCTCCTGCAGGGTCTTGATCAGGTCAAGGATTTGACCCTGAATCGTGACGTCGAGCGCCGTGGTCGGCTCGTCAGCAATCAGCAGTTTTGGGCGCAGCGCCAGCGCCATGGCGATCATCACGCGCTGACGCATGCCGCCGGAAAAGTGGTGCGGGTAATCATTGAAGCGTTTGACCGCGTTGGGAATACGCACTTTTTCCAGCAGCCGGATAGTCTCCTCGCGGGCGGCGCGTGCGCTGATTTTGCGGTGCGCGATCAGCGCCTCAGCAATCTGGTGACCGATAGTGAACGACGGATTAAGGCTGGTCATCGGCTCCTGGAATATCATCGCGATGGCATTGCCGCGGATATCGCGCATTGCACGTTCGCTCAGCGTGAGCAAATCCACGCCATTTAGCAGCACTTTGCCGCTGATACGTGCGTAACGACTATTCAGCAGGCGCATGATCGCCATAGAGGTAACGCTTTTGCCTGAGCCCGACTCACCGACGATCGCCAGCGTTTCACCGGCCCCGAGGGTAAAAGAGACGTTTTTCACCACCTCACGCCAGCGGTCATCGCTGCGAAACGCGACGGTGAGATTTTCGATGCTCAGCACCGGCGGATCAGCGCGATTCATTGTGCCGCCACAAAGCGCGCCGAGCGGGTGCTGACCGGCACATAGGTAAAATCGGTGTCGAACGGATAAGCCGGCTGCAGCTTGCGCTTGCGCACCAGCCGTTCAACATACTGATCGACCACACCTTCCGACAGCGCCATCAGGTTGGGATTGGCAATCGGCGCCAGCTCGGGCGACAGGTAACCGGATTTCACCACCACAATTTTTGCCTGGCGCGGATCGAGTCCGAGCAGGGCGAAATCTGCCAGGTTGTGATAAGGACGACGCCGATCGGCAACCACCACGGTGATGCCTGCAATCTTTAGCAGCGCCTGACGGGCAACCGAACGGGCATCATCACTCAGCAGCAGCACGTCAAACTCGCCGCTGACTTTGCCGCCAGCAGGATCCAGCGTGGCACCGATAGTCAGGGAGAGCCGGGCCCCGACGCCAGCAGCGAAGGCCGCCTCAGTGGCCGGTTTATCGGTAATGCCGGCAACGATGACATCCTGCGCATTTTGCCGCAGCAGTTCGGCCAGTACATCGGCCCGATCGCCCACGCCGCCGCCGGTCGGGTTATCACCGGAGTCGGCGAGAATCACCGGTCCGCCAGGGCTGGAAATCGCCATGCGTACGCACTCTTCAGTACTGCCGGTCACGCAGCCAAACACAAATTGCTCACGCGCCTGCCAGTAAGCCAGCGCCAGTTTGGCCGCCTGCTCAGACAGCACATCGGCATCGGTACCAGTCATGATGGCTGCCGCAGTGGCGCGTAGCTCATCCGCCCAGACATAGCCAACCATCAGCGAAGCATCCCAGATATGTTCAAGTGCGTTAATCCCGGGCAGGCTGGCGTAAAGGCTTTTGGCCGGTTCATCTTCCGTGCTGGTGCGCTCGCCTGGCAGCACCACGGGGATCGGTGCCCACACCACACCCGGTCGGATGCCGCTTTGCAGGCTGTTGACCAGCATTGAGACGGATCGGCGCATGGTCTCTTCCACATCGATATGGGGTGCCGTGCGGTAGGTCGAAAACATATCGATCGCGTCGATGATGCGCTGCGAGACATTACCGTGCAGATCGTAGCTGACGCTAATCGGACAATCGGGCCCGACCAGCTCGCGCGTCGCGCTAATCCAGTCGCCTTCCGCGTCTTCCATTCCTTCGACATAGACCGCGCCGTGCATCGCCAGGTAAACGCCATCCACGGGCAAATACGCTTCGAGCCGACGGAGAAACTCCTGTTTGAAGGCATCATAGGTCACACGTGCCACCGGTCCACCGGCAATGGCGCGGGCGTGAAAGGTCGGCAGAAATTCTGCCGCGTAATCCTGCAGAAAGGCGAAATAGGGATTGGTCGTCATCGCTTCACCCCGCACGATGCGGAAATCGTCGGCGTAATTGAGCACCGGATTCCAGGTACTGCATTCAGTATGAATTCCACCATAGGCAATGCGCATAACAGACTCCGCTAGTCGGGTAAGTGAACGATAAAACGGTAAGCCGCCACACTGGCTGCGGCGCGGGCCCAGCTCAACTGATCAATCGCCATGCTGGCGATGGGCGTCTTGCCCATGATTGAAGGCAACACGTGACTATCAACCGCTTGCATCACCACGGTTCTGAGCAGGCCGTCGAACGCATCCGGCTGATGGGCGATGACAATCATCTCCGGATCGTTCATCTGAATGATATTGGCGATGGCGAGGCCAAGTGCGTCACCTGCCTGGTGCAGAATGGCAATCGCGGCGCTATTGCCTTTTACCGCCAGCGCTTCCAGTTCGGCGACGCTGGTGCAGGGCAGCTGTTTGTCACGCATGCTTTCACGCATCGCAGTGAGCGACGCCAGCGTATCAAGGCAGCCGCGTTTGCCGCAGCGGCACGGACGCCCGCCCGGCTCTACGGTACAGTGAGCAATTTCACCGGCCCCACCGTGCGCGCCGCGGTGCAGCTGCCCCTGAAAGAAGTGCGCGGAGCCAATGCCGTCGCCGTGGGAAATCAGGGTGAAATTCCGTGCCTTTTTCGCCACGCCGAAAATCTTTTCGCTGACCGCCAGAGCTTTGGCATCGTTTTCCAGTGATACCTCCAGACCGGTTTGCGCGTTAAGCAGTGCCGCCAGCGGGACGTTTTTCCAGCCCAGCAGGGCAGACTGGACGCACACCGCCTGGTTTTCATCCACAAAGCCGGAAAGCGTGACGCCCAGCCCGATGAGCTGATCGGCGGAGATGCCTTTTTGTGCAAGCAGGCCGGGAATGGCGGCGGCCAGCGCGCCAGCCAGCAGCGCAGGATCGGGATTCAGCGGCATGTGGGTGCTGGCCAGGATGCGGCCGTGCATATCTGTCAGCACCAGATACACATCGTCACCGAGCAACGACGCACCGAGAAAATAAGCGCTGTCGGCACGCATTTTTAATAACACCGAAGGCCGACCCTGACCGTTACTTTCCGGAATGCTCTCTTCAAGTAGTCCTGCGCTAAGCATCTCTTTGATTAATGTGCTGATTGCGGCTTTACTCAGCTTCATTTTTTCCGCAATTGCCGTGCGGCTCATGCCATGCGAAGCAATTAATAAACGCAGAATTTGTTGCTGATGAGCATTAAGCATCCGGGTTCTCACGGCATAGGCTGTATTTGGCCGACAATAATCAGCGGTGAAGACAAATTCAAGCGCATTTAGTTTATTTTCTGAATGCAGATCGAATTATAAGTAAAATATATGAACTGACATCTTGGCTTTTGTTTGCAGAGTATGCCTTATATAGCGTCGAGCCCGTTCTTCTGCTGCCGTTAACACAACCAAAGCGTATGGCAGGCGATGGCGTGCATTGACGGTCAGTTGCCTGCCGGGCAATGACTCTTCACTCTTTGTCACTGATTCACTGAGGCCTTCATGCAAAGCACACTCAAGCATTTCAGGGTACTGACACTTGCCGCGGGTATTCTGGCGTCGTTTTCCAGCGCATCGGTTTTGGCTGCTCAGCTGGTCATTATGCAAAACGAACCGCCGCGCAGCATGGACCCGGGCAATCAGACCGCGACCTTTACCGGCACGGTGCTGGACCCGATGTATGAAGGCCTGACGCGGCTCGGTGACGATGGCAAAATCATGCCGGCCCTGGCGCTCTCCTGGCATGCCGACGACAGCGGACTGCACTGGGAATTTACGCTGCGTCCCAACGTTAAATTCCACGATGGCACGCCATTTAATGCCGATGCGGTCGTTGAAAACTTTCAGCGTCATCTGGATACGAAGCGCGGTCTCGCCGGAAGTGGGAAAATTCGCACCTTTATTCAGGACGTGCAGAAAAAAGATGACTTAACCGTCACCTTTACATTGAAGAAAATTAATCCGGCGTTTTTAACCGTGCTGGCCTCCGGTCCGGGATTAATGGTAAGTCCACAAGCTGACAAAGCGGGCACGATCAATAATAAAGCCGACGGTACCGGGCCCTATAAACTGGCGCAGTATAAATCCGGTGAATTTGTCCTGGAGCAGAAGAACCCGGACTATTGGGGCAAGTCTGCCGGGCCGGACGAAATAAAATGGACCTGGAGCAGTGAGCCGTCAGTGATGAATATGGCGCTGCAATCCGGTCAGGTCGATATTATTAACCCGGTGCCGCCGCAATTTGCCGGCATGTTAAAAAATAATCCCGGCGTGCAGTTAAAACAGTCGCCGGGCGCGGCGGTATTCTGGATCGATCTCAATACGCAGAGTAAAGCCCTCAGCGATGTCAGAGTACGCCAGGCGCTGAACTTCGCGACCGACCAGCAGGCGCTGGTGAAAGCGGTAATGTTTGGTTATGCGCAGCCGGCCAATTCCCCGCTGGCGCCGGTCGATGCCAACTACGACCAAGCGTTGCATGACTATCCGTACGATGTGCAGAAAGCCAAAGACCTGCTTAAGGCAGCGGGCTATGCCGACGGCTTCGCCATGTCGATTGCCGTGCAGGCACCCGACGCACGCACCGCGCAGGTTCTGCAGGGTATGTGGAGCAAAATTGGCGTCAAACTCAGCGTGCGCCAGATGGAGAGCGGCGTGTGGGCCAAAGCGGCGTTTGCCGATGCCAAAGAGAAAGCCGCGCAGGGGACGGACGCGGTGCTGGCGTCCTGGTCCTCGGGGCTGTACGGCTCGGATCTGCAGTTGCGTCCGCTGTATCACAGCAGCAGCTTTGCGCCCGGCGGGGCCAACCTCGGCTTCTTCAGCGACAAACGTACCGATGAGCTAATTGATAGCGCCGCCTCCACGCTCGACGATGCCCAGCGCAAAGCGCTCTATTTCCAGGCACAGCAGCGGATCAGCGGACTCGCCCCGCAAGTGCTGCTCTACTATCAGGACGATCTGTATGCGGCGCGCAAAAATATCAGTGGCGTAACGATGCAACCGGGCGGCCAGATTGTGGTCCGTGATGCCGTGAAAAAATAGTGCTGATGGCTGATTGATATGAAAGCGTATGTCGCAAAAAAGGTGCTCTCGCTGCCGTTAATTATCTTCGGTGTGTCGATCATCGTGTTTATCGCCATCCGCGCGCTACCGGGCGATCCGGCACGCCTGATGGCCGGCCCGGAAGCGCCGCAGGAAGCGGTGGACAGTATGCGCGTGCGCCTCGGGCTGGATCAGCCTTTGCCGCTGCAATACGTCAGGTTTGCCGGTGAAGCGCTGCATGGCAATCTCGGGCAGTCGCTGCAGTCGCAGCGTCCGGTGATGACCGAAATCAGCGAACGCCTGCCGTACACGCTGTCGCTGGCGGCGCTGGCGTACCTGCTGGCGATTGCCATCGGCGTGCCGGCGGGCATGACCGGGGCCATTTACCGGCAGCGCATTCCCGATCAGATCGTCATGGTACTGACCATTGCCGGTGCCTCGATTGCGAACTTCTGGCTGGCGTTGCTGGCGATGAACTACTTTGCGGTACAGCTCGGTTGGCTGCCGCTACTCGGCGCTGATTCGTGGCGCAACTATGTGATGCCGACCGTGACGCTGGCGATTCTCCCGATGGCGATGATTGCGCGGATGACGCGCTCCAGCATGCTGGATGTGCTCAGTCAGGACTATATCCGTACCGCCAGAGCCAAAGGGTTATCGTCGGCCAGCGTTAACTGGAAACACGCGCTGCGCAATGCGCTGATCCCGATTGTCACCATCGTCGCGCTGAATTTTGGCAGCCTGATCGGAGGTGCAGTGGTGACAGAGTCGGTGTTTAACTGGCCGGGCATTGGCCGCCTGCTGGTGGATTCGGTGAAATACCGCGATTATCCGGTGATTCAGGGCGTAACGTTAGTGGCGGTAACCGGCGTGGTATTGATGAATCTGGTGGGTGAGATAGTGATTGGCCTGCTTAACCCGAAAATAAGGTTCGACTGATGAACAGTTTCGACACCTCTCTCCAGCCGCCGCCCGCGCGCCGCCGCCAGATCGTGAGGTTTTTGCTTGGCAACCCTTCAATCACGACCGGAGGCGGGCTGGTGCTGCTGGTGGTGCTGGCTGCCCTTTTCGCACCGCTGATTACTCACTGGGATCCCATCGAGCAGGATCTGTTGAACACGTTGCAGGCACCTTCCGCTGCCCACTGGTTCGGCACCGATGATTACGGCCGCGATATTTTTGCCCGCGTCATTTATGGCGCGCGCATCACGCTGTTTGAAGTCAGCCTCAGCGTAGCCATCTCGATGGCGATCGGCATTCCTCTCGGCATCATCTCGGGGCTGGCCGGACGCAAGATTGATGCGCTGATTATGTGGCTGATGGATATTATTTTCGCCTTCCCCGGTATCGTACTGGCGATTCTGATTGTCAGCGTGCTCGGTGAGGGGCTGACAAACATGCTGATCGCCATTTCGTTGTTCTCGATCCCGGTGTATGCACGTCTGAGTCGCAACCTGACGCTGGGACTGAAAAACATGGAGTATATCGAAGCGGCGCATATGCTTGGCGTGCGATACCCGCGCATTATCACGCACTATATTCTGCGCAACGCCATTGGCCCGCTGATTGTGCAGTCGACGCTAACGGCTGGTGCGGTGGTGCTTTCTGCCGCCAGTCTGTCGTTTCTCGGGCTCGGCGTGCAGCCGCCGATGCCGGAGTGGGGCACCATGATGAGCGACGGCCGCAACTTTCTCGGGCTAAATATTTACGTCTCCCTATTTCCCGGACTGGCGATTTTGATTACCGTGCTCGGTTTTAATGTGCTGGGCGACGGCCTGCGCGATGTAATGGATAAACGTTTATGACTCACCCGCACTCAACCGTGATCTGCCTCGATTTGGGCGGCTCCTTTATCAAGCTTGGCGTGATGGATGCACAGGATCGGCTTACCCTGCTCGATCAGCAAAAAATCCCGGCGACGGACTGGCAGGCTTTTTGCGCCAGAGTCAGCGAGATGATCGCCGGGCAGCATAACCATTTCAGCAGCCAGGCGGCTGTCGCCATCTCTACGGCGGGCATTGTGGCACCGCAAACCGGCGAAATGTTTGCCAGCAACATCCCGGCTTTTCACCGGCGTAATCTGGCGCGGGAACTGGGTGAGGTGCTGCAGCGGCCGGTGATCGCGCACAACGATGCCGACTGCTTTGCCCTGGCCGAAGCGCTGGCCGGCAGCGGCAAAGGGCACAAAGTGGTGTTTGGCGCGATTCTCGGTTCCGGCGTGGGCGGTGGTCTGGTGGCGGACGGCCGCATTATCACCGGACAAAACGGCCTGACCGGCGAATGGGGCCACGGGCCGATTACCCTCACGGAAGTGACGCTGGCACATGGTCGCGTGCGCGTGCCGCGCCAGGCGTGCCCGTGCGGCCAGACAGGATGTCTGGACACCTACGGCGGCGCGCGCGGGCTGGAAACGCTGCATCAGGTGCTGCACGCTGAAAGCGCCAGCAGCGTGGAAATCATTGCCCGCTGGCAGCAGGCAGAAGCGCGGGCGCAGCAGACGATAGAAGCCTGGCTGCAACTGGTGAGCGAGCCGCTCGCCTACACCATTAACATTACCGGCGCGTCGCGGGTGGCGGTAGGCGGCGGACTGGCTTCGGTCACCCCGCTGATTGCTGCGCTTAATGATGCGGTGCAGCGCTGTGTGTTGCGCAGCACAGAACATGCGCTGGTGGTGCCGGGCGAGTTTGCCCATCAGGGCGGCATGGTGGGCGCGGCGCTGCTGGCGCGGCAGGCGCTCAGCGCGTCCTGAGCTTTTGCCCTTTCGCCCGTTGCTGGTGCTTTTCGGTTACCGTGTTGCGCTCAAGACTTCGTTGAACCCAATTCAACCTTAAATGCGCTAAGCTTGACGCGCTAAAACCCGCAGCAAAGAGGCTGGTGAACAGACACTGTCGCCAGCCTCTTTGCTGTTTTTTTCACCTGCAGTACGGAAAAAAACATGTCATCAGTACAACCTCAACTTTCTCAGCTTCCGGACGAGGCCTCGCTGCCGCGTCACAGCGTGCCAAAAGCGCTGTTCGCGCTGGGCACCGGTGGATTTGCCATCGGCACCGGTGAATTTGTCATCATGGGCCTGCTGCCCGATGCGGCGAAAGGCCTGAACGTCACCATTCCTGAGGCCGGCCATCTCATCAGCATTTATGCCCTCGGCGTAGTGATTGGCGCGCCGCTGCTGGCTATTCTCGGCGCGCGGGCTTCACGGCGTAATTTCCTGATGACGCTGATGGGCCTGTTTGCGCTGGGTAATCTGCTGAGTGCTGTCGTGCCGGGCTACCCTGCGATGCTGGTGGCCCGCTTTCTGGCGGGCTTTCCCCACGGCACCTTCTTTGGCGTTGCGGCGCTGGTGGCGGCAGGACTGGTGGAGCGTGCGCGGCGCGCGCAGGCGGTGTCGATGGTGCTGCTGGGATTAACCATCGCCAATCTGATTGGCGTACCTGCCGTTACCGCCATCGGCCAGTGGTTTGGCTGGCGTGATGCGTTTGCCCTCGTCGGCGGACTGGCGCTGCTGACGCTGTTACTGGTGTGGCTTTGGGTACCCAATGTGGCCGGTGACAAACAGGCCAGTCCACTGCGCGAGCTCTCGGCGCTGACGCGCAAGCAGGTTTTGCTGACGCTGGCGATTGGCGCGATTGGCAGCGGCGGCATGTTCTCGGTATTCAGTTACGTTAAACCCACCATGATGGAACTGGCCCACCTGCCGGAGAATCTGGTACCGGCGATACTGGCGCTGTTTGGTCTCGGCATGATTATCGGCAACCTTGTCGGGGGACGTCTGGCCGATCGCGGGCTGGAGAAAACCATCCGCATTGTGCTGGTGTGGTCGCTGCTGGTATTGAGCGCGTTTGTCTTCGCCGCGCATTATGCGCTGGCGGGCGCGCTTAACGTGATGCTGGTTGGTACCATGGTGGCGCTGGGAAGCGTGTTGCAAATCCGCCTGATGGACGTGGCCGGTGATGCACAAACCCTGGCGGCAGCGCTTAATCACTCGGCGTTCAACATTGCCAATGCGCTGGGGGCGTGGCTCGGCGGCATCACCATTTCCGCCGGGCTGGGCTGGCAGTCCACCGGCTGGGTTGGGGCCATTCTGTCCGTGCTGGGGCTGCTGATTCATGCCATTGCGGTGCGCGATGCGCGCCGGACGCCGGCGCTCGCCATAAAATAATTTTTACCGCGCGGGAATAAACGTCGCGCTGGTTCGTCTTATGCCCACTTTTCCTTACTGAGTTGGCTAAGATGAACTTTAAACCTACGGTCAGACATCTGCCGTTGTTACTGCTGGTGGTCATTATTCCCGGATTACTGCTGGTGCTGTTTCTTGCTGCAGGCGGTTGGCTGACGCCGCAGCGCCTCAGTGCGCAAAGTCTGGTGCAGTCGCTGCAGCAAAACAGCGGTGTGCATCCGGGATACCGGCGCAATCATGCCAAAGGCGTGTGCGTTACCGGTGAATTTACCTCCAGCGGCAACGCGGCGTTTCTGTCACGCGCCAGCGTTTTCCAGCCGGGTACGGTGCCGGTGATTGGCCGCTTTGCCATTGCCGGCGGTAATCCGCACGCGCCGGACTATGGCGTGCCGGTGCGCAGCCTGGCGCTGGAATTTCAGCTGGCGCACGGCGAGCAGTGGCGTACCGGCATGAACGCGCTGCCGTTTTTCCCGGTCAGTACGCCGCAGGCTTTTTACGATCAGCAGCAGGCCAGTCGACCGCTGCCGCAGACCGGCAAACCTGATGCGCAAAAGCTGATGGCGTTTACTGTTGCCCATCCCGAAGTTAAACCTTTCTTTGCCTGGGTAAAAGCCCACGTACTGGCCGCCAGCTGGGCACAGGAGCAGTACAACAGCCTGAATGCCTTCCGCTTTACCAATGCGCAGGGGGAAACGCGCTTTGTGCGCTGGAGTCTGGTGCCGCGTACACCATGGCAGCCGATCAGTGCCGCTCAGCAGCAGCCGGATTATCTGCAGAGCGACTTGCACGACCGGCTGGCGACCGCACCGCTGAAGTGGGATCTGGTGATCAGCGTGGCTCAGCCCGGTGATGCGGTGAACGATGCCAGCAAGGTGTGGCCAGCCGATCGGCAACAGGTTGTTGCCGGTACGCTGACGCTGCGCGACAGCAGCCCGCAACAGGGCGGCAGCTGCAATGACATCAATTACGATCCGCTGATTCTGCCGCAGGGCATCAGCGGCTCGGACGATCCGCTGCTCAACGCGCGCTCCGCCGCTTACGCGAAATCTTTCAATCTGCGCACGGCTGAACAGGCGCGCCAGCAGGAGAAAAAATCATGAGTCATCAGACAACTCTGTTTCATCCGCTGCTGCGCATCGTACACTGGTTGATGGCGCTGGCCGTGCTGACCATGCTATTTATCGGCGTGGCGATGGTGGCGGATATCTCGGCTGCCCATTCGCTGCTGCTGGCGATACACAAACCGCTCGGCGTGGTGATCGCGTTGCTGGTGGTCGTGCGTATCGGGCTGCGGCGTTACTATGGTGTGCCCGCCATGCCCGCGTCGGTGCCGGGCTGGCAGCAAACGGTGGCACATTTGACCCATCTGGCGCTCTATTTTCTGATGCTGGCGCAACCGCTGGTAGGCTGGGCGATGCTGTCGGCAGGCGGGTTTCCGGTGACGATTGGCGAGGGACTGGTGCTGCCGCCGCTGCTGCCGGTTAGCGTGGAAAGTTATGCCGTGCTGCGCCCGTTACACTCGCTGCTGGCGTTTAGTCTGTTCGCGCTGATCCTGGCCCATCTGGCCGCCGCGCTGCTGCATGGTCTGATTTTACGGGATGGCGTGCTGAGTAGCATGACCGGCCTGCGCCGGGTGCGAGAGCAAAAATAATGTCTGCATTGAGCGATGACGAAATCCGCGCCTTACTGCCGCATTTGCAGCGTTTTGCGCTGGGGCTGACGCGTGAGCGCATGGCCGCTGAGGATCTGGTACAAAACACGCTGGTCAAAGCACTGGACGCGGCGCGCGATCCTACGCGCAGTCTGCGTGCCTGGCTGTTTTCCATTCTCTGGCATCAGTTCATTGATGGCGAACGGCGCCGCAAGCGCTGGCAGGCGATTATGACGCTGTTCAGCCGCGCCGAGCCCTTTGCCGAGTCGGCTGAGCATCACGCCATCGCCGATGAGATGCTGGCGCTGTTCGCCCGTCTGCCGGCTGACAGTCGCGCATTGCTGCTCCTGGTTAACGTTGAAGGCATGCGTTATCAGGAAGCGGCTGATACGCTGAACATTCCGCTGGGCACCGTGATGTCACGGTTGTCGCGGGCGAGAAAACAGTTGCAGCACATGACCGAAGGCCTGCCGGCCCCGGTGACGTTGAGGAGATTAAAATGAATATCCCGCCCGATGAGAACCAGCTGCACGCCTGGCTGGATGGTGAACTGGTTAGCGCCAGCCATCAGGCCGTCAGCGACTGGCTGGCGCAGCATCCTGACGTTGCCGCCCAGGTTGAGGGCTGGCGTCAGGACAAGCTGCGCTTGCAACAAAGCCTGCAGCGCAACATGGCGCGAACCGCCTTTACGCCACTGCAACCGGCACAGCTACGCCAGCGGCGTGCGCGACAGCGTTATCAGCGGCTGGCGCTGGCCTGCTCGCTGGTGCTGGCGTTGGGGATCGGCAGCCTGTCCGGCTGGCAGATGACTGAACGCTTGCAGAATCACCCGTTACCGATGGAGGATGCGGTACAGGCTTACCGGTTATTCGGCGATGGCGCGCAGCAGGCGACGATGGACATTAACACCCATCAGACAACACAGCTGGCCAGCTGGCTGGGCCGCTATTTTATCAACGGTACGCTGCCGCCCAATCTGGAACGCTTTGGCTATCAGCTCATCGGCGCGCGCCTGATGGCGAATGAGCATGGCGCCTCGGCGCTGGTGCTGTATCAGACCGCCAGCGGTACGCGCGTTGGCTGGTACATCCGCCCGCAAACCGTGCGGCTGGAAAAGGGGGCGCGCCAGGCGGACAATCTGGTGGCGCAATACTGGAGCGATCGCCACTATAACTATGCGCTGGTGAGCCCGATGAGCGGTGAAGCCGCACCGGCACTGCGTGCTGCGATAGGCAGCGAAGTGGGCTGATTCATTTACCTGCCAGCTTTGCCTGCAGGAACGTCATGAATACCCGATTGATCTCGCTGCGCTGGCGATGCTGCGGATAAAGCGCATTCAGGTGCAGCGAGGCCGGATGCCAGTCATCCAGTACCGTCACAAGCTCACCACGCGCCAGCGCCGGAGCCACGATAAACTCCGGCAGCAGGATCAGCCCCAACCCGGCGACGGCCGCATCACGCAGCATTTCTCCGTTATTGCTGACCATCGGTCCCTGGACCGCCAGCACTTTACGCATGTCGCCCTGAAACAGCTCCCAGCCGGTCTGGCTTTCACGTCCATAGCGCAGACAGAGATGCTGCAGTAGATCTTCCGGCTCACGCGGTGCGCCGGCACCCTGCAGGTAGGTCGGGCTGGCACAGATTACGCGGCGGAATTCCCCCAGCCGTTTGGCGATCAGGCTGGAGTCCGGCAGCGTGCCGATGCGGATCGCCATATCAAAACCTTCGCCCACCATATCCACATGCCGATCGGCCAGTTCCACCTGGAACTGGATACCGGGATGCTGGCTCAGGAATTCGGCGATATAAGGGGAAAGATGGCTGATGCCGAACGACATCGGCACGCTGAGACGGAAACTGCCGCGCAGCACCTGACGACGACCAGACACCGCCATTTCGGCTTCCTGCACATCATCCAGAATGCGCTGCGCATGCTGGGCAAACAGCTGGCCGTTGTCGGTAACAGACAGTTTGCGCGTATTGCGATTCAGCAAACGCGCCCCGAGCGACTCTTCCAGCGCGGCGATGCGCCGGCTGACGTACTGCTTGGAGAGCATCAGCTGTTCAGCCGCAGCGGTAAAGTTACCCGCTTTGATTACGGCGACGTAAATCCGGAGATCTTCAATCTGCATATTGTCCACTTATTTGTGACAGTCATTGTCATACAGGCGCATTGTTGGGCAAATCAGTTTACGTATACTGGTCAGCAACGGGAAGGGCCTTCGCCCTCCAGCTAAAAATTTAAGGAGCAGACCATGATTGAACAACGACTGTCCGAACAACGTGGCTTAGGCGATCACGGCTGGCTGCATTCACGCCATACCTTTTCGTTTGCCAGCTACTGGGACCCACAACAGACCGGTTTCTCCGATCTGCTGGTGATTAACGATGATCAGGTAGCACCGGGTCGCGGTTTCGGTGCGCATCCACACAACAACATGGAGATTATCTCCTACGTGCTGGAAGGCGCGCTGGAGCATAAAGATTCCATGGGTACCGGTTCGGTCATCGTGCCCGGTGACGTGCAGCTGATGAGTGCCGGCAGCGGCGTAACGCACAGCGAGTTTAACCACTCGAAACAGGATAATGTGCACTTCCTGCAGATCTGGATCGTGCCGGCAGAACGCGGTACCGAGCCAGGTTACCAGCAGGTGTCAGTGGCAGAAGCCGACAAACGCGGTCAGCTGCGCCTGATTGTTTCGCCACAAGGCGACAATGGCTCGCTGCGCGTACGTCAGGATATGCGTATTTACGCGGGACTGTTTGACGGTGCTGAGCAGCAGACGCTGGAACTGGCTAACGATCGCTATGCTTATATTCATGTGGCGCGCGGCAGCATTGAAGTGAATGGCGTGAGCTTTAACGCCGGCGACGGCGCGCGCGTACGCAATGAGACGGCGCTGCAGTTCGCTAACGGTAACAATGCTGAAGTGCTGGTGTTTGATTTACGACCAGTAGAAGTTAATCACCCGCAGCGTTAATTCATTGCGCGGTAAGTCAGCGAGGCATGGCGTGAACCTTCACGCCATGCCTTTTAATTTGCCTTAAGGTACGAATAATAACCAGCACCTGACAGGTCCGGCATAAAATAGGAATTTTTACCTTCCACAAAAATGCAAAGCCCCTTAAATTTGCCTCCAGGATAAGCACGCTACGCCAGGTATTTGGCGGCTAAACAACAAACAAAGTTAACACTATTACATTCCATTAGAATTAATGGTAATGAGGATTTTGATGGTTTTAAAACGCAGCTTTAATATCGCAGTGGTATTGGTTTTAGCCTTTTCTGTAACGGCTTGTGGCATGTCTCATCGTGGCCGTAACACCGCCATTGGCGCCGGTGTGGGTGCGGTGGGCGGCGCCGTTCTGACCGGCGGCAGCACTTTCGGTACCCTCGGCGGCGCGGCTATCGGCGGCCTGATTGGTCACGAAGTCAGCCGTTAATTTCACCGTTACTCAGGATTTCGCCAGCCGGAATGCTGGCGAAATCATTTCACTTCATAACCCGCCGTCAATAGCCCCGCGTTGAAATATTCATCGGCCAGAAATTTCTTTATTTAATCCGGCCATCAATTATTACCGCTACCGCTTAAAAAATATTAATCGATCTGAAGCTGATGAATCATCAGAGCGGCGCGGGCGGCTTCTTTGCCTTTTTTAATGAAATGTTCGGTATAAAACGCTTCAATCGCGTCGACCGGCTGAAAATTGTGCGGAGTGAGTGATACCGAAAACACCGGAACATTGGTGGCGAGCTGCACATTCATCAGGCCATCGACAACGGCCTGCGCGACAAAGTCATGGCGATAGATGCCACCGTCGACCACCAGGGCGGCGCAGACAATCGCATCAAATTTGCCGGTTTCGGCCAGGCGTTTGGCCAGCAGCGGCATTTCAAACGCGCCGGGTACATCGTAGCTTTTTAATGTATTTTCGACGCCTTGTTCGGCCAGTTCCTGCTCAAATCCCACCAGCGCGTTGTTCACGATCGCCTGATGCCATCCTGCTTTAATAAAAGCCACACGAAACTTATTCATAATGCTTCCATGATTAGCTGAAAAATTTATAAGTGAATAATAAAAAAGTCTTTTTTATCATCTGCCCGCTATCCGTCTGGTATACCATATGTTGCAATTTTGATCCACAACGCGGGCAGCGCGGTTAAAGTGCTGCTTGACGCCAGCCAGCGCCTGCAATACAAATAGACGCGTCGGGGGAGTCTCGCCTGAGAGACTGAGAGGCTAATAGCGCACTGCGCGGCTTAGCGACCCTTTGAACCTGACCCAGTTGATACTGGCGTAGGAAGACTGACGGTTTGATGTGCAAAGCCGTCTGGCGCAAAGGCGAGCCCGATCGCTGGCGTCGATTCCCTTCACCTGTATCTGCGGGTCTCAGTTATCACTGAGAGGCCGATGTGTATTCCCCAGATTATTTACCGGAACGTTGTTCATGAGCCGCTGGAGCGTGCTCGGTAGCGGCGTGTCCGGGCTTTGTGTTGCCACGCTATTGGCTGAGCGCGGCGAAACCGTCGAGGTCATTGATGATGAAGCGCGTCAGCCTGCCTCGTGGTTTGCCGGTGGCATGCTGGCGCCGTGGTGTGAAGCAGAAAGCGCGCCAGCGGAGGTGATTACCCTCGGCCAGCATGCTGCGGCCTGGTGGCAAACGCGCGTCAGCAGCGTGGTGCATCAGGGCACGTTAGTGCTGGCACCACCGCGTGATAACCCGGAGTTAAACCGCTTCGCGCGCATGACGACGGCGCATCAATGGGTTGATCCGGCGTCGCTCGAGCCGGCGCTGGAAAACCGTTTTGCGCGCGGACTGTTTTTCCCGCGCGAAGCGCACCTCGATCCGCGCCGCGCGCTGGCTGAACTGCGTGACAAACTGCTGCAGCGCGGCGTCCGCTTTGATGCGCGCCAGCCATCGGGCCGGATCATCGACTGTCGCGGTATCCATGCCAGAGCGCAACTCTCCGGCCTGCGCGCGGTGCGCGGGGAAATGCTGATCCTGCAGAGTCATGAGGTGTCATTTTCCCGGCCGATTCGTCTGCTCCATCCGCGTTTTCCCTGTTATCTGGTGCCGCGTCGCGACGGCCACTTCATGCTCGGTGCCACCATGATCGAAAGCGACGATGCCAGCGCTATCAGCGCGCGCGCCATGATGGAACTGCTCAGCGCGGCCTACACCCTTCATCCGGCGCTGGCGGAAGCGCGCGTCATCGAAAGCGGCAGCGGTCTGCGTCCGGCATGGCCGGCTAATCTGCCGGAAATCCACTATCACAACGGTATTTTTTATCTTAACGGCATGTATCGTCACGGTTTTCTGCTGGCACCAATGATGGCAGAACAGCTGATGCAGCGCCTGTCCGGGGAGGTTAGCCATGAATATTCAGCTTAACGGCCGCATCATCAGCACTGAGGCCACCAGCCTCAGCGAATTGCTGATCGAACAGCAAATCGACGCGGCCTGTGTTGCCACCGCCTGCAATGGCGATTTTGTGCCGAAAAGTCAGTATGCCAGCCTGCAGTTACAGGAAGGCTGGCAGCTGGAAGTCCTGTCACCGATGCAGGGAGGCTGAGCGATGTTTTACGATTTTACGCCGCAGTCACGCTTGCTGCTCGGCACCGCAGGCTACCCTTCACCGGCGATTTTGCAGCAGGCGATCGCCGCATCCGGCAGTGAAATTATCACTGTCAGCCTGCGCCGCGAAGGCACGGCGGGCGCGGCTTTTCGCGAGCTGCTGACGGGCCTGAATGTGCGCGTGCTGCCCAATACCGCTGGCTGCCACACGGTCAAAGAGGCCGTCACCACCGCGCACATGGCGCGCGAATTGTTTAACACGCCGTGGATCAAGCTGGAAGTGATTGGTCATGCCGACACGCTGCAGCCCGATCCGTTCGCGCTGGTCGAAGCGGCACGCATTTTGTGCGCCGACGGCTTCCAGGTGTTTCCCTACACCACGGAGGATCTGATAGTCGGTGAAAAACTGCTGGCCGCTGGCTGTGAACTGCTGATGCCGTGGGGCGCGCCCATCGGCTCCGGCCAGGGATTGCGAAATATTGACGGGCTGCGGGCGATGCGAGCCTGGTTCAGCGATATTCCACTGATCATTGATGCCGGCATCGGCGCGCCGTCACAGGCGGCGCAGGCGATGGAGATGGGCTTCGATGCCATCCTGCTCAATACCGCCGTGGCGAAAGCGGGCGATCCGGTGGCGATGGCGCGCGCGTTCAGCCAGGCGATCGCCGCCGGGCAGGGGGCGCGCGAGGCCGGGCTGATGGAGAAGCGTGATATGGCCATGGCCTCAACGCCGATCTTCGGCCTCGCTAACCTGAACTAAGGAGCGCGCAATGGAACGCTACCAACGCCAGATGATGCTGCCGGAAATTGGCGTCGTCGGCCAGCAGAAACTGGCTCGCGCCCGCGTGCTGGTAGCCGGTGCCGGTGGGCTGGCCGCCACGCTGCTGCCTCAGCTGACGGGCGCGGGCGTCGGTCAGCTGTGTCTGTACGATGACGATCTGGTCGCGCTGCATAACCTGCATCGCCAGACGCTGTTCACCCTGCAGGATGTGGGGCGCAGCAAAGCTGTGGCGGCGCAGCAGGCTTTGCAGCAGCGCAATCCTGAGGTGCAAATCGACGCGGTGCCCGAGGCGCTGAGCGCCAGCAATATCGCGCAGGCGCTGGCGGGGTGCGATCTGGTGATTGATGCCGCCGATAACTTCGCGGTGACTTACCAACTGTCTGATGCCTGTTTCCAGGCAGGCATACCGCTGATTAGCGCCTCGGTGCTGGGTCGTCAGGGCTATGCTGGCGGTTTTTGCGGCGGCGCGCCGAGTTATCGTGCGCTGTTTCCGCAGCTGCCCGCCTCCGCAGCTAACTGCAACACCGCCGGCGTGATGGGCCCGGCCGTGGCGGCGCTGGGGGCGATGCAGGCGCAGATGGCGCTCAGCGTACTGCTCGGCCTGCAACCCTCACCGCTCGGCTGCATGGTCAACTGTGACTTCGTCAGCTGGCACTTTCGTTCGTTCCGTTTTGATGCGGCACAGGAACCGGCCCAGCCCGGCGTGCCGTTTATTGATGCTCACCTGTTACAGCCCGGAGACTGCATTGTGGAATTGCGCAGCTGTGAAGAGGCGCCCGTCAGCGTGGCCGACCGGGTTGAGCGCGTGTTGCCGCACGAACTGGACGCCTGGCAGCCACCGGCCGATCGCCGCATCGTACTGGTCTGCGCCAGCGGCATCCGGGCGGCGCAGGCGGCCAGCGCACTGGCGCAGCGCGGCTTCAATCAGCTGGCGATTCTGGCGGCGCGCCGGCCATGACGCAGGACATCCGCTTTGACCAGGTGAGCTTTGCCTGGGGCGAAAAACAGCTGTGCGATCGGCTCAATCTGCAACTGCGCGGCGGCAAAACCACGGTGCTGCTGGGCTGCAGCGGTATTGGTAAAAGCACGCTGCTGCGTCTGGTGGCCAGGCTGGTGCAGCCGCAGCAGGGCAGCCTGAGCGGTATTGCGCAGCACGTGGCATGGATGGGGCAGCAGGATCTGCTCTATCCGTGGCTGACGGTGCTGGAGAACGTGATGCTGACGGCGCGTCTGAGCGGTGCGAAGCCGGACCGCGTGCGGGCGCACCATTTGCTGGCGCAGGTGGGACTGGAAGACGAGGCGCAAGCCGCGCCCTCACAGCTCTCGGGTGGCATGCGGCAGCGGGTCGCGCTGGCGCGCACGCTGTATGCGCAGCGCGAGCTGGTGCTGATGGATGAGCCGTTCGCCACGCTGGATGTGATGACTAAACACCAGCTGCAAACGCTGACCGCGACGCTGCTGCGCGGCAAAACGGTGCTGCTGGTGACCCACGATCCGCTGGAAGCCTGCCGTATGGCCGATGACATTCTGCTGTTGCACGGCCAGCCGCTGCAGATGACGCACTGGCCTGTGCCGAACGGTACGGTGCCGCGCGCGCTCAATGATGCCGGACTGCTGCAGGCGCAGGCCGAACTCTTTTCCCGACTGAATTCCTATGAAAAAGCTGAGTAGTGGTATCTACCTGATCGCGGTGGTGCTGGGCATATGGCTGCTGGCGCGGCACAACGGCGTACCGGCATTTCTGCTGCCGTCACCGCAAGCGGTGCTGGAGGCCCTGTGGCAAAAGCGGCAGCTGCTCGCGCATCACGCGCTGTTTACGCTGGCGGAAATTGTGCTGGCGCTACTGCTGGGCGTTGGCGGTGGCGTGGTGCTGGCGGTGCTGATGGCTTCCAGCCCGCTACTGCGTCGGGTGCTGTTTCCGCTGGTGACGGCCAGCCAGTCCATCCCGGTATTTGCGCTGGCCCCGCTGCTGGTGCTGTGGCTGGGTTTTGGCATCGCGTCAAAAGTCGTGGTGGCGGCGCTGATTTTGTTTTTCCCGCTGTGCCTGTCGCTGTTCGACGGTTTATGCCGTACGCCTGCCGGCTGGCTGGAGCTGGCGCAAACGCTGTATCCCTCGCGCTGGCGAATTTTCTGGCGCGTACGCTGGCCGGCTGCGCTGCCGCAGTTTTTCGCCGGCCTGCAGATGGCGGTGGTGCTGGCACCCATTGGGGTGGTGATCGGCGAGTGGGTCGGTGCCAGCGAAGGGTTGGGCTACCTGATGATGCAATCCAACGCGCGGCTGGAAACGGCCACCAGTTTTGCCGCACTGCTGCTGTTAATGAGCCTGGCGCTGCTGCTCTCAGCGGCCGTGGCGCTGGTGCGTAAAAAATTTCTCTGGCAATCATACTAAGGAACTTGAGTGAATAGACTTCTTCGTGCCATCGCTTCGTTACTGCTGCTGGCCACCGTCAACGTGCAGGCAGCTGAAAAGGTGCGGCTGCTGCTCGACTGGTTCATTAACCCCAACCACGCAGCGATTTTTGCCGCTCAGTACAGCGGGGCGTTTAAACAGCAGGGGCTGGATGTCGAGATGATCGCACCGGCGGATTCCGCGTCGGTACCGCTGTTGCTGGCGGCAGGCAAGGCGGATCTGGCGATTAGCTATCAGCCGCAGCTCTATACGCTGGTGGACAAGCAGGTGCCGGTGATCCGGGTTGGCACGCTGATTAACCAGCCGCTGAACACCCTGACAGCCGTATCGGGCGATATCCACAGTATTAAAGATTTCGCCGGTAAATCGATTGGCTATGCGATTCCCGGCGCGGAAGATGTGGCTATCCGCAATATGCTGAAATCGCAGGGCGTCGACGTTAACAGCGTGAAGCTGGTAAATCTGAATATGGACGCCGTCTCCGCGCTGCTGACGCATAAAATTGACGGCGCGCTGACCATCTTCCGTAACTACGAGTTGCTGGATTTGCAGGACAAAGGCGCAAAGCCGGTGTCGTTTAAGCCGGAAGATTACGGCGTGCCGGCCTACGATGAGTTGATCATTCTGGCCAATAGCAACACAGCGGCAAACGATCCTCGCATCCCGGCATTTCTGCGTGGGCTGGATGCGGGCATCGCCTGGCTGCGCGCTCACCCGCAACAGGCGTGGCAGGCGTTCATTAAGCGTTACCCTGAACTGGATACGCCGCTCAATCATCAGGCCTGGCAGGCGACGCTGCCTTATTTTGCAACGCACAGTGCGGAATTTAATCAGGCGCGTTATCAGGCATTTGGTGAATATATGAAAGCCAACGGGCTGATCACCACCGTGGCGCCGCTGGCGCGCTATTCACTGTAATCCATCCGCTTGCGCCGTTTTCCCGGGCCGGGAGAACGGCGCGCGTTGACATTGCGTGCGGCCGGGGGACAAACGAAGACCCGCATCCCCGGTTTTCGGAAAATACTGGATTTCTGTGACTGTTATCACTGCGCGGGTAACGCTAAAATAAATACTTCTCATTTAGCAGAAGGTTTTTCGTCACGATGTTTTCGCGTTTCACACTGGCCACGTTAACGGCCACACTCCTGCTCACCGGCTGCGCGCGTCATGCTGCCAGCGACAGCAGCGCTGATGCTGCCGCCGCAGAAGCCCCGGCTTCCGCTTCCGCTCCGGTCGAAAACAACGACAGCGCTTCGCCGTTTGCCAGCGGACCGACCGTCATCAATGTCTCCCATCTGGTGACGCGCACCGACGATGGCTCATCCGTGTACGTGACGGTGGATGGGCAGGAAGCCGGACTGCTGCAAAAGGGCGAGAGTAAAGAGCTCCGCGTTCCGGCCGGTAAACACCAGATTGGCGGCTACGTGCAAACACTGTTTGGTTTTGGCAAAGTGACCATTCCTGCGGTCGATGTCACCACAGACACTAATGGCCCGAAAAACGTGGTCTATTCCGTTACGCGGCAAAAACCGCAGTTCAGCGAAAGCGCTGCCACGCCAAACAACTCCTGATTGACTGCGGTGCGGGCCAGATGCTGCCCGACACTACTGCTCTCATTTGGTCGCCATTAATGGCGACCCTACATTGAAACTGCGTCGTTTTATGTAGGGTGCGCATTTATGCGCACCTGGTTACCCGGCAGCCATTAATGCTAATCCTGCACTGAAACCGTGTGATTTTAAATGTGGTGCGCATTAATGCGCATCTGCATAAATAATTGTTATTCAGCGCAAAGGCAAAGGCAAAGGCAAAGGCAAAGGCAAAGCGCAGCGCAATAAGCCATCAGTGCATCAGCGCATACACGACATCAATGGCGTTGATGACCAGGAAGAACAGGATAATGTGGGTGAGGGCATTAACGGACATCGCTTCGGGTTGAGACATCATCAGTCCTGAATAATTAACGTGAATACAGTGAAGTAACGTTAAATATTACCTGTTAAGAATAAGATTACTATGCTGTGCCACGGTTATCAGAGGTGCCGGACGGCTGCGTTTTCATGCGCGGGTTCAGAAGGCGCAGCATTTCATTTGCTTGCGGCCGCGCGTCCTTAATTTTAAAGATAAATCGCAGAGGCATTCGCCTGATGGCTGGCCCGGATTGCGTGGCTGATGGCGTCGAGGCGCAGCGGTGAGATTAAATTGCCGGTAAGATTTGCGCCGTCAGAGTGCGTAAATGTTCACGCAATAATTGATGTAAAGCGCGAATCGCCGGCGAGAATTGTTTGCGATGCGGGCAGATTAAATGCAGCGGCGTGCTTTCGCCTGGCAGCTGCGGCAGCACCCGTTCCAGCCGGCCATGCCTGATATCGTCGCAGACATCAAGCCAGGATTTATAAGCAATCCCCATTCCGGCAATTGCCCAGCGGCGCGCCACTTCAGCGTCGTCGCACAGCAGCCGGCTTTTCACCGTGATTTGCCGCCGCATCCCTTCCTGCGGAAAGGTCCATTTATCATACACGTGGCCGCCCATGACAAACGGCAGACAGTGATGCTGTGCCAGATCCTCGAGTTTTTCCGGACGGCCATGTCGATCGAGATAATCGGGTGCGGCGACCATCACACGGCGGTTTTCTTCCGCCAGCGGTAGCGCGACATAGCTGCTGTCCTCCAGCTTACCGTAGCGAATAGCGATATCCACCGGATCGCGGAACACGTCACTCACCTGATCGGAAAACGAGAGACGCAGCCCGAGCGCCGGATGCGCCCGGCAAAATTCTGTCAGCAGCGGCAGAATAATATGGCGGCCGATATCAGACGGCAGAGCGATTTTCAGCTCGCCGCTCAGGGCATCGTCGTGGCTTTGCAGGCTTTCTGCACCGGCGTGCATTAGCGCCAGCATCTCCTGCGCGAACGGCAGATACTTTTCGCCTTCCGCCGTTAAACGCAGGCTGCGCGTCGATCGCGCAAACAGGCGGCGATCGAGATCGCGCTCCAGCCGCTGAATGGCGGCGCTGACCTGACCGGGCAGCAGGTTGGCTTCGCGCGCTGCGCGGGAAAAGCTGCCCAGCGCGGCAGAGCGCACAAACAGGGTGACATCTTCTAAACGAATCATCGACGTTCTCGCCATTATCGGGATTTTCACTCTACGAGTGAAAGTGTTGTCCTGCAACAGGCATTTTTCCCGGTGCGATGTCTGGCTATGCTGCTGTCAACACCCTGAAAATATTCACTCACCTGGAGCCTGTTGCATGAAAGCGATTGTTTATAGCCAAAACGGTTTACCGATTTCAGATGAAAATGCGTTGTATGAACTGGACGTGGCGAAACCGCAGCCAGGCGCACGCGATCTGCTGGTGAAAATCAGCGCGATTGCGGTTAACCCGGTTGATACCAAAGTGCGCGCTGGCGCCCCGACAGACACGCCGCGCATTCTCGGCTGGGATGCGGTGGGCGTGGTCGAGGCGGTGGGCAGCGATGTCACACTGTTTCAGCCCGGCGATGAAGTTTACTACGCCGGCGACATCACACGCGCTGGCAGCTATGCCGAGTATGGACTGGTGGATGAACGCATCGCCGGACTCAAGCCGCGCACGCTGAGCGACGCCGATGCCGCCGCGCTGCCGCTGACATCACTCACCGCGTGGGAACTGCTGTTCGATCGCCTGGAAATTGATGCTGCCGACGAAGGCACATTGCTGATCATCGGCGCGGGCGGCGGCGTGGGTTCGATGCTGACGCAGCTGGCGCGCAAACTGACCCGACTGACGGTCATTGGTACCGCCTCTCGCCCGGAAACCGCCGACTGGGTGCGCTCGCTGGGTGCCCATCATGTTATCGATCACCAGCGTCCGCTGGGTGATCAGCTGGCAGCGATTGGCCATAAAGAGGTGCGCTACGTGGCCTCACTGACCCATACCGACAGCTACTATCCGCAGTTGATCGATGTGCTGGCTCCGCAGGGCAAACTGGCGCTGATTGACGATCCGGAAACCCTGGATGCGGTGCCGCTGAAGCGCAAAGCCATCTCGCTGCACTGGGAACTGATGTTTACCCGCTCGCTGTTCCATACCGCCGATATGCAGCGCCAGCATCAGATTCTGCAGCAGGTGAGTCAGCTGATTGACGATCAAACCCTGCAGACCACCGCTGGCGAGCATCACGGCAGCATCAGCGCGGCCAACCTGCGTAAAGCGCATGCGCTGATTGAAAGCGGTCGCGCACGCGGCAAGATTGTCCTTAGCGGCTTTTAAGTCATTAAAACACGTAAGGTTAACCGTCCGTCAGCCCGGGCGGTTATGGTAGCGACTTTGCTATTTATCTGCGCTCTGGCGCAATCTTCAATCAGGAGACTCTCATGACCCTTAATGATGCGGTTGCCCGCCGTCACACCGTAAAAGCTTTCTCTGCGGGCAAAACGCTGCCGCAGCAGGAGATCGACACGCTGCTTAACCTGCTGCGCAACAGCCCGTCATCGGTTAACTCGCAGCCGTGGCACTTTGTTGTCGCGTCGACTGCGGAAGGGCGGGAAAAGATGGCGCAATCCACCAGCGGCGCGTTCATTTACAACAACCCTAAAGTGCTGAACGCCTCACACGTGATTGCGCTGTGCATGCGCACCGATCTGGATGAAGCGCACCTGCAAAATGTGCTGGCGCAGGAAGAGAAGGACGGGCGTTTTGCCAAACCTGAAGCCAAAGCCGGTCAGGATAAGAGCCGCCGCAGCTATGTGGATATGCACCGTTATGAGCTGCGCGACGTGCCGCAGTGGATGGAGAAACAGGTCTATCTGGCGCTGGGCGGACTGTTACTGGGCGCCGCGATGCTCGGCATTGATGCCACCCCGATGGAAGGCTTTGATGCGCGCGCACTTGACCAGGCGCTGGGCCTGCGTGAACAGGGCTTTACCAGCGTGGTGCTGGTTTCGCTTGGCTATCGCAGTGAGGAAGATTTCAACGCCACGCTGCCGAAATCGCGTCTGTCGCAGGACGAAATTTTCACGTTTATCTAAGGGACTTAACCAGGTGCGCACCTGCGCACCTGCGCGCTTAACGTGGGAACCGCAGGCAGAAACGGGTAATGCCGTGTTCGCTGCTCACCGTGCAACTGCCCTGATGCAGTTGCATGATCCCGCGCACGATCGACAGACCCAGTCCGCTGCCGCCGTGCTGGCGTGACGCATCGGCGCGCCAGAAGCGGTCAAACAGGCGTGCCTGCTGCGCCTGACTTAGCGTCGGCCCCTGATTCTCCACCACCAAAAGCATGGCGTCTGGCTGCGTGATGCTGGAGACGTGAATGGTGCCGTCACGCGTGCCGTAATGCAGCGCGTTAGCGATTAGATTAGCCAGCGCGCGCTGTAACAACTGCGGATCGGCGTGCAACTCGCCGTGAAGCGAGATGACAAGCTGCATGCCATGCTCTTCCGCCATGCCCTCAAAATAGTCACTCAACCGCTCACCCAGCGGGGTCAGATCGATGCATTGCCTGTCCAGCGCCTGGCTGGCGTCTGCGGCTTTGGCGAGAAACAGCATGTTATCAATCATCTTCGCTAGCCGCTCCAGCTCCGCATAATTGGAACCCAGCAGCGTTTGATACTCGCTGACGCTGCGCGGCTGGTTCAGCGCCACTTCCGTCTGGCCAAGCAGCGTGCCAATCGGCGTGCGCAGATCGTGTGCCATGTCCGCTGAGACCTGGCTAAGTTGCTGATAACCTTGCTCCAGCCGGCTCAGCATCTGGTTGAGCGCCGCCAGCAGCGGTTGCAGCTCGCCTGGCGCACTGGTCAGTTCAATGCGATGCGACAGCCGCCGCACGTCGATCACCCCGGCTTCCGCTGCCAGCCGGCGCAGCGGCGTCAGGCCGCGGCGCACCAGCAGCACACTGATCGCGGCGACCAGCAGCGCCGCCAGCGCGGTGCACAGAATAATCTGGTGGCGATAGCCGGTGAGGGTCTGCGTGCGGTCGCTCATCAGGCGACCGGTGATGATTTCGATCTGGCCGCTGCCATCACGCGTTGGCGTCAACGCGGCGGCGGCGATAAACGGCGTGCCGTCCGCCGCCTGCTGATGGTGGACTGATTGCAGGGTTAACGGCTGATCGGCGGCGACCGGCGTAATGGCTGGCACCGGACGCCCGCCGGGATTGATCACGATCAGCGGCGGCTGGCCGGGAAAGCGCAGCACCAGCAACGATTCGGTATTGCCCAGCATGTTGGCGAACAGCCGCGGCTTCTGCTGAATCAGCGTCAGCGCATCTTCATCGCGCAGCAGCGTGCGCATTTGATCGATGCGCGTCAGCAGGGCTGCGTCATCGCGCACGCCGATCTGCTTCGCCAGTGCGTGATACAGCGCCATGCCGCTGAGTGTAAAAATGACCACCACCGTAGCACTGAGCAGTAGCGAAAGGCGGACGGCGAGCGAGCGGGGTTTCATGTTTCAGCTTCGCAGCGATAACCGACACCGTGCACGGTATGAATTAATGGTCGGGTAAAAGGGCCGTCAATTTTCTGCCGCAGCCGTTTTACCGCCACATCCACCACGTTGGTGTCGCTGTCAAAATTCATGTCCCAGACGCGCGATGCAATCACCGTGCGCGTCAGTACCTCGCCGGGATGCAGCAGAAACAGATGCAGCAGGTTGAACTCTTTGTTGGTCAGGTCGATGCGCTGTCCGGCGCGCTCGACCCGGCGACGGTCAATATCCAGCTGCAGATCGGCCAGCGTCAGGATGTCGGGTAGCTTCTGCTGGCTACCGCGCCGCAATTGGGTGCGCACGCGCGCCAGCAGCTCGGCGAAGGAGAAGGGTTTGACCAGATAGTCATCGGCACCCAGTTCCAGCCCTTTGATGCGATCTTCCACCGTGCCTTTGGCGGTGAGGAAAATCACCGGCGTTTGCAATTGCTTATCCAGCTGCGCCATCACCTCCCAGCCATTGATGCCGGGCATCATCACATCCAGCAGAATCAGATCGTAATGGTGCTCCTGCGCATAAAACAGCCCATCCTGACCGTTTTCCGCCACGTCGACGATAAAACCGGCCTCGGTCAATCCTTTGCGCATGTAATCACGCGCCCCGGCTTCATCTTCTATCACCAAAATTTTCATGCGATCTCCCGGCAGTGGCGGCCGCTTGCTGATGGCGGGCAGTATAACGCGGGTTAGCATAGAAAACCGAGGCTGACAGCGGCATGAGCCCCTGATGACAAATTCATGACAGAGCGTTAAGTAAAACTTAATGGCGCGACAAATTTCGCTAACTCATTAACATATATAAGAATTTGCTCTGCATTTTTGTGCGCTTTTGATGGTGGCGTCAGCGGCATCGTGTTAATACAAGGTTAAACCTGTGAGATAGCCTGCCGGAGAGCATCATGAAAAAGCGTTGGTCTTTAGCCTTACTGTTGTCACTCAGCGCCCTCAGCCAACTGGCTGCGGCGCAGCAGACGCTGCGTTTTGGCGTCGATCCCACTTTTCCACCGTTCGAATCCAAAGCCAGCGATGGCTCGCTGCAGGGTTTTGATATTGATCTGGGCAATGCCATCTGTGCGCAGGCCAAAGTGAAATGTCAGTGGGTGCAGATTGGCTTTGACGGCAGCATTCCGGCGCTGCAGGCGAAGAAATTTGACGCCATTCTGTCGGCGATGTCGATGACGGAGAAGCGCCGCGAGCAGGTGGCGTTCAGCGATATGCTATACATCACGCCCAGCGCGCTGCTGACGCCTGCCAACAGCACGCTGACGGCGGATATCAGCACGCTGCGCGGGAAGAATATCGGCGTCGCGCAGGGCACCATCCAGGAAACCTACGCCAAAACGAAGTGGGCACCGCAGGGCGTCAACGTGGTCTCGTATCCGAATCAGATGGAGATCTACCCGGATCTGGTAGCGGGTCGACTCGATGCCAGCCTGGCGAATGCGGTTTCGGCCGAGCAGGGCTTTCTCAACACGCCGGAAGGCAAGGGTTATGTCAATAAAGCCACGCTGGTGGATAAAGCATTATTGGGGAACGGCGTGGGTATCGGGCTGCGTAAAGGCGATACGGCCAATCTTACTTTAATTAACAATGCGCTGGCCGCGCTGCACAGCAACGGCACCTACGACCGGCTGGCGCAGAAGTACTTTAAGGTTAATGTTTATCCCTAATCGCAGGGCGATTTGCCTTCATTACGCACAGGAAAATCATGTCTTTACTCCCTGATTATACCCGGCAGCGGGCGCGATTCCTGGCCGCCGTCACGCGCCAGCACGGCGCGCTGACTGCCTATCGCCATCCGCTGACCGCGCCCGACGGGGCCGCGCTGTACACCGACGTCGCGGTGATCGGCGATCCGGCGGCTCCCAAACGCATGCTGATTCTCTCCGGCACACACGGTGTGGAGGGCTATTACGGTTCAGACAGCCAGATCGCCTGGCTTGATAGCTTCGATGTCGCCAAGTTACAGCCCGACTGCGCCCTTGTGCTGGTCCATCTGCTAAATCCGTGGGGCGCTGCGCATCTGCGGCGCGTCAATGAAGACAATATCGATCTAAACCGGAATTTCATCGATTTCAGCCAGCCCGCACCCGCTAATCCGCACTATGCGCTATGGCACGATCTGTACCACGGCGACCGCGCACATGCCGATCGGCTGCTGGCGGAAACACTGCAGCAGTCAGGCTGGCCGGCGCTGAAACGGGTGGTGGAAGCGGGCCAATATCAGGCAGCAGATGGCCTGTTTTATGGCGGGCAGCAGCCGGCCTGGTCGCACCGCACGCTGCACGCCATTGTCGAACAGCATCTGCGTCAGGCGCAGGTCATCCTGAGTTTCGACCTGCACACCGGTGCCGGCGCGTGGGGCCATCCGATGCTGCTGGCGATTGCTGAACAGCGCTATCCGGCGCATGACTGGGGCAAGTCGTTATACGATGAGTGGCTGACGCTGCTGTTTACCGGCGCCGGGCGCGACAGCGACACCGGCGTGACCGCCACGGCAACGGGCTATGTCTCGCAGTTTCTGCTGACGTCGCTGCCTGACACGCAGCTGCTGCCATTGGTGGTGGAGTGTGGCACTTATCCGGGTGAGGAGATGCACCGCCGGGTGCGCGACGATCACTGGCTGCATCTGCAGGGCGATCCGGCAAGCCACGCCGGACGCGCGCTGAAGCAGCAGCTGGTGGAAGGGTTCTGGCCCGCCGATGAAGACTGGCGCGCCTTAACTGCGTTTCGTACCCGGCAGATTTTCCTGCGCGGCTGGCGCGCGCTGGTGGCTTACAACCGGCCGTAAAAGGTCATGCGCGCGGTTTCGGACAGCGCGATACCGGGCTGAGTGTTGTAGGCCAGCACCGCCAGCATACGCGTGACATCGCCTTCGGTGGGCGTCACGCGGTGCATGGCGTTACGCCCGCGAAACAGCACCAGGTCACCGGCATCAATCTCCAGCGCCTCGACCGGCTGGCGCTGATCGAGCACGGCGGCGACGCCGTCGTAGTTCATCTCGCCGGCATCCGCATCGCGCAAATCTTTCACATACTCGAATACACCGCCGCCGCGCGGTTTTTGCACCAGCAGCGTGATGGCGAAAGAGGAGTTGTCAAAATGCCAGCCGAGTTCCTGGCCGTCAGGTGCGTAATGCAGATTGATGGACGACAACGGGTCTGCATACGGATATAGGGCCTCCTCGTCCAGCACATCACACAGAAAGCGTTTAAACAGTTCGTCATTGTACAGCTGACGCAGCGGCGATTCCGCTGCAATCACATCGTCGGTGATGCAGCCTTTGGTGCTGATTACGTCACGATTGCGCGGATGATCGGCACGGTACGCCTCGTCCGGCTTCAGCAGATAGACGTTGTGCTTGCTGACGGTGTGGTAAGCCAGATGGCGCTGGGCCAGCCCGTCAGCCACGATCGCCTGCAGCGCAGCCGGTTGCAAAAACTGACGCAGCACCAGCGCGCCGTGTTGCTCAAGCTGCTGGCGACAGTGCCGACGCCAGTCGGCGTCGGCCAGGGGGTGCAAATCAAATCGAATCAAAGCAGACATCGCGGTGGTTCTCTGAGTTGGCAGGTGTAGAGACTGTAACGGCCTGATATGTTGATGCCTAACGATAAATATTTAACGCCTTGCTAAGGAAACCTTAATGCCTGCACCCGCGTCGCGTTTGCCGAAAATCAGCGTGATTCAGTCGTTCAAAGTGGCGGCGGAACTTGGTAGCCTGGCGAAAGCCGCCGCACAGCTGGCGCTGACGCCGGCTGCCGTCAGCCAGCAAATTCGTCAGCTGGAAGCGCAGCTGGGCAGCGCACTGTTTGTGCGTACCCAGAGCGGCGTGATGCTGACGGAAACCGGCAAAGAGTATCTGCGCTACGTTAGTGAAGCGTTCGACATTCTGCATCTGGGGCAGCAAAATTTGCGCCATGCGGCCAGCATGCCAAAGCTGACGCTCTATTCACTGCCGGCGCTGGCGTCGAAATGGCTGCTGCCGAATATCACCGCCTGGCGGGCTCACTGCCCGGACTGCGATCTCAGCCTGCACGGCACTCATGCGCCGGTGGATTTCAGCGCCACACCGGCAGATTTTGTCATCTGCTTTGGTGAGGATCGCTACCCGCAACTCGACAAGCAACGGCTGTTCTGTGACGAGGTGCTGCCGGTCGCCAGTCCGGCGCTGATACAGCGTTACCCGGGCGAGTCGTTGCTCAGCCAGGCGCCGTTGATCCATCTGGACTGGGGCAATGAAGGGCGCTTTCTGCCCGACTGGCGCAGCTGGTTTCAGGCCAAAGGCAGCATGGAGCCGGCGGCCCAGCCAGCATTCAGTTTTAATCTCACTTCCCTGGCCATCGACGCGGCGGTAGCCGGGGCCGGTGTGCTGCTGGGGCAGCGTCGCCTGATTGCCGGCGAACTGGCGCGCGGCGCGCTCCAGGTGGTGGATCCGCTCAGCCTGCCGCTGAGCAAACCCTATTTCCTCGCCTGGCCACAGCGCTCCCGCAGTCAGCCCGGCAGCGAGGCGCTGATTCAGTGGCTGACGCAGCTGGCGAGTTAACAAACTGTTAACTGCCGCAGCGTTCTGCGACAGGGATTGCCCTATGCTGATGCGCTTTGTGCGCAGTTGCGAAGAAAGGGAGTTCAGGCACGATGATCGAGTCCTCATTCTGGCTGACCACGCTGGTGGTCAGCATCACAATTTTGCTGTGGGCGCTGGCGCGGTTGCCGGAATACCTTACCGCGCTGCTGTTTTTTGCGGCGGCGATGCTGCTGTCGATAGCGCCAGCCAGCAGCGTGTTCAGCGGTTTTGCCTCCTCAGCGTTCTGGCTGGTGCTGAGCGGTTTTGTGCTGGGCGCGGCGATCCGCAAAGTGGGCCTTGCCCAACGCTGGGCCAACTGGCTGGTGGTGCCGTTCAGCCAGAGCTGGCCGCGGATGGTGGCGGGCACGGTGCTGCTGAGTTATCTGCTGGCGCTGGTAATGCCGTCGAACATGGGACGCATCGCGCTGCTGATGCCGGTGGTGCTGGCGCTGGGCGAGCGGGCCGGTATCCGGCCGGGCAGTCGCGGCAGCATTGGGCTGGCGCTGGCGGTGGGCTTCGGCACCTTTCAACTCTCTGCCAGTATTCTGCCCGCCAACGTGCCAAACCTGGTGCTGAGCGGCGCGGCGGAAAACGCGTATCAGCTGCATTTGCAATGGCTGCCGTGGTGGCTGCTGCACATGCCGGTGGTGGGGCTGGGCAAAGGTATTCTGCTGGTTGCCTGCATTACGCTGCTGTTCCGCGCTCAGCCGCAGCCGGTGGCAACGCGGGAAGCATTGCCGGCGCTAAGCGGGCGCGAATGGCGGCTGATTGGCCTACTGGCCGTCACGTTACTGTTGTGGATGACCGACAGCCTGCACGGCTTATCTGCTGCGTGGGTCGGGCTGGCCGCGGCGTGTCTGTGTTTGTTACCGCGCGTGGGCTTTCTTTCGGGCGACGATTTTGCCAGCGGCGTCAATTTCCGCACCTGCATCTATATCGCCGGCATTCTCGGTGTCGCCACGGTGGTGGTGGACTCTGGCCTGGGGCGGCTCATCGCCAATGCACTGCTTCACCTGCTGCCGCTGCATGACTCGCCGTCATTCAGTAATTTTGCCGTGCTCAATGCGCTGGTGACGCTGCTGAATTTTGTGCTCACCGCCAACGGCGTGCCGGCGATGGTCACGCCGATGGCGCAGGAGCTGGCTGCCGCTTCGGGCTTTCCGCTACTGAGCGTGGTGATGTTGCAGGTTTTTGCCTACGCCACCCCGCTGCTGCCATATCAGGCGTCGCCCATCGTGGTGGCAATGGGGCTGGGGAATGTGCCTGCCAGAGCCGGTCTGCAGCTGTGCCTGCTGGTGTTCGTGCTGAGCGCGCTGCTGCTGTTACCGCTGGATTATCTGTGGTTCCGGCTGCTAGGCTATGCCTGATACGCCGTCAGAGGTCACGAATTCGCTATGTCAGCTACTAACGATTGGGTAGATTTCCGTCGCGATGAGGAGACGGGCATCGAAAGTGTTAACGCGCACTTCTGCGGCCACGCTTACGATCCGCATGACCACGACGAATTGCTGGTCGGCGTGACGCAGCAGGGGCTGCAGCGCTTTAACTGTCACCGCGCACTGCACACCAGCACGCCGGGCCGCGCTATTCTGATTGAGCCGGGCGCGGTACACGATGGCCACGCGCCCGATGCCGCCGGTTTTACCTATGTGATGCTTTATCTGCCGCAACCCTGGGTGGCGGAGATGATGCAGCGCCGCGGGCTGGGCGATGTGGCGAATATTCAGGGGGCATTTCGCTCCACGCTCACCGATGATGCGCAGCTGGCCTCTGCGATTCAGCAGGCATGGTTTGCGGTGCATCAGCGGGAAGGGCGGCTGGCGCGCGATCAGAGCCTGGATCATCTGCTCACGCTGCTGTCCCGGCATCTGGAAAATAAACCCGGCGTGCAGCTCAGTGACGCCCAGCGGCAGATGCATCTGCTGCGTGATTATCTGCACGATTTTATGGCGCAGGATATCGGGCTGGACGATCTGTCGCGCCTGTCCGGCATCGATCGTTTCCGCCTGACGCGCCAGTTCAAGCAGGCGTTTGGCCAGTCGCCGCACGCTTATCTGGTTCGGCTGCGGCTGCGTAGCGCCCGCGCGCTGCTGGCACAGGGCGTTGAGCCAGTGCAGGTCGCAGCGCAGGTGGGCTTTGCCGACCAAAGCCATCTTGGCCGCTGGTTCCAGCGTGCTTATCGCCTGACGCCCGCTGCGTATCAGCGCCAGTGCACAAACGTTCTATACCGTTCTCTGCCGGCTATCCGATGATGGGATTTTTAATCCACAGCGGAGAGTTCTGACAGATGTTTGATACCAAAATTGCCCTGATCGTACGCGATGATTTAGCCACGTGGCAGCGCCTGAATGTGGTGGCTTTTCTGGCGACCGGCATTGCGGCAGCCGCGCCGGAGATGATGGGTGAACCCTACGTCGACGCGCTCGGTCGTCAGTACGGCAACATGGCCGGCCAGCCGATGCTGGTGTTTGCCGCCGATTTAGCCGGCCTGCAACGGGCGCATCGCCAGGGCGTGGAGCGCGAGTTAACGCTGATTCCCTACGTCGAAGCGATGTTTTCCACCGGCCACGATGCCGCCAACCGCGCGGTGTTTCTGGCCGAAGACGCCGATAATCTCAACCTGGTGGGCATCGCGCTGCGCGGCCCGAAAAAGGCGGTGGATAAAGCCATCAAAGGGCTGGCGCTGCACAGTTGAACGGCGGGTGCGCCTGTTCAATCTGTTCTGCCGCCATTAACAGCACATCTTCCCGCTCGCGCAGCGCCAGAAGCTCCAGGCCGATGGGTAACCCTTCCGTACTCAGGCCGACCGGAATGCTGATTGCCGGTGCGCCGGTGACGGCTGAGATCAGCGCGTTGCTGCCAGGCTGCAACTCGCCATGCTTCACCGGCGGATGGCGGACTACCGGATAAGCGAGCAGGTCGATCTGCTGCTGCTGAAAAAACTGCGCCAGCTGCTGATACAGCCTCTGCTGGCGCAGCTGCACCTCGTGATAGCCGTCACTCTTCATGCCGGGATGCTGCGCGCGGGTTTTGAAGGTGGCCTCCAGCTGGGGATGATAGCGTCCTGACGCGGCAATCGCCGCCAGCGTGCGCAGCGGTGCCTGCGGTTTATCCGCCAGCCAGGCGGCCAGCGCGTCGGCAAATTCATAGGCAATAATATTGGCTTCCGTCGCCAGCGTCTCCAGCTGCGGCCAGCTCAGCATGCGCGGCTGAAACGGTGCCACAGCATCCTGCACCGCCTGGTTAATCTCCGTTTCCTCTGCGGCAAATCCTTCCTGCCAGATGCCGATGCGCAACGGCCGGTCGGGACGGGAAAAACGCTGGCCCGTGAGTATTTCACTGATCAGCCGCAAATCAGCCGCGTAGCGCACCAGCGGTCCGGGGATATCCTGGGTAGGTGACAGCGGCACGATGCCAGCGCTGCTCAGTGCACCGCGCGTCATACGTAAGCCGAACAGGCCATTAAACGCGGCCGGAATGCGCACCGAACCGGCGGTATCACTGCCTATCGCCAGCGGCACGAAGCCTGCGGCCACCGCCACGGCTGAACCGCTGCTTGAACCTCCCGGAGAACGGCCTTGCTGCCAGGCATTATGGGTGAAGCCACTCAGCGACGACGCGCCGGTGATGCCTGCTGCCAGTTCATGCATGGTGGTTTTGCCGATGAGGATTGCGCCAGCCTGACGCAGAGCCGTAACCAGCGGTGCATCCTCGCTGGCAATCACATCGCGCAGCAGCGCCGAACCGGCACTGGTCGGCCAGCCTTTGACTTCAATGTTGTCTTTAATCAGCAGCGGAATACCGGCCATTGGGCCAACTGGCGCATTCTGCTGCCGTGCGGCATCGCTGGCAGCGGCCGCAGCCAGCGCGTCATCGGCAAACAGCCAGCTGATGGCGTTGTAGCGCGGCTGATCCACGTCAGCAATGCGCTGCAGCGCAAATGTGGTGAGCTGGCGTGCGCTCACCCGGCGCTGGGCCAGCGCCTGTTGCATATCCCCCAGCGACGCGGTGAGGTAATCAGCGTATTGCATGGTTCAGGCCTCCACAGGAATCCATTGCCGCTCTGGCGAAACCCGGCCGCACGAACTGCCGGCAAAGTGTGAGCTGCACCAGAGTGCCTGATGGCTGATGCACCAGTCTATCAGTAACTGACGTGACGTTACGGCGCGTGGTAAATCCTCACAAAAAACTGAGTTCCATTGCGGATGTGCAAACTGAACTGGATGATGCATCACATCACCGCTAAATACCGCGTGGGCACCGGCGCTTTGCAGCACAATTGAAGCGTGATCGACGCTGTGGCCCGGCGTCGGCATATAGCGCAGCACACCGGCAAACAGCGGGGAGTGCTGCACATCAATGGTTTCCAGCTGGCCGCTCGCCAGCAGCGGCGCAAGGCTATCGTGATACAGCGCCTGCATCGACGGCGTGCTGCGGCACTGTGCCAGTTCACGCGCTGAACAGATGTAACGCGCATGACGAAACATCGGCTGCCAGCGGCCAGCGCGCCAGCAGGTATTCCAGCCGACGTGATCGGTGTGGATATGCGTCATCAGCACCAGCGTCACTTCATCAGGGTCGACGCCCGCTTCGGCCAGACGTTGCGGCCACGCGGTTTGCAGCTGGTGAAACAGCGGCTTGTTATCGCGGTTACGGCCATTGCCCGTTGCGGTATCAATCACGATGGTGTCACGAGCGGTGCGCACCACCCAGCTATGGATGGATAGCTCTGCTGGCTGCTGTGCCAGCGTGTCGCCCATCGTCTCGCGGTGTGCCGGAAACAGCGCAGCGAAGGGGAGTGAGCTGGTCTGCTCGATCACTTTATCAATGCTGCATTCACCTATGTGCAGGGTCATATTGCCTCCTAAAGCGTGGTGCCTGTTACTGCAGGTCACTATACTGAGCGCTGTTTCATTATTTAAATCGATTAAAATCATGAAAAGCATCAATGAAAATGATTTCAGCAAAATCGACCTTAACTTATTGATTGTGCTGCTGGTCATTTATGACGTGCGCAGCGTAACTCAGGCGGCAAACCGGCTTTATCTGGGGCAGCCGGCGGTCAGCGCTGCATTAAAAAGACTGCGGGCAATGTTTGACGATGCGCTGTTCGTGCGTTCCTCGCAAGGCATGACGCCCACACCGCGCGCAGAGCAGCTGGTGCGCCAGATCGCACCGCTGCTGCAGAGCGTCCATCGCGTTATTTTCACTGCCGATCGCTTTGATGCCGCGCACGATAGCCGCAGTTTTACGCTCGGCATGAGCGACTGGCTTGAGCACTGGCTGATGCCCGATTTACTGCTGCAGCTGGCCGCCTCGGCCCAAAATATTGATATCCGGGTGGTGGCTGCCGATCCGTGGCAGGCCATTCCGCTGATGGAGCAGCAGCAGGCTGACGTGGTGGTGACCGTCGGAGAGGAAACCAGCCGCGATCTTACGCGGGAGCACATTGCGCGCGCCGGCTTCCGCACGGTATGGCATCGCGGACAAATTGACCTTGCACCACCGCTGACGCTGGCGCAGTTCGTGCAGTATCAGCATGCGCTGGTCTCCTATCGCGGCGTGAGTGAAAGTGCGCTGGACGCCGCGTTAGCCCGCGATGGGCTGACGCGCCGCGTGCGTTATGTCACGCCGCACTTCTCGGTGTTACCGCTAATGTTGCAGCGTCTGCCGCTGTTCGCGACCGTTCCGCAGGGACTGGTGCAGGCATGGCAACAGCGCTATGCGCTGAGTACGGCGGCGGTGCCGATCGGCATGCCGGATTATGCACTTTCGCTGCTGTGGCATAACGCCCGGGCCGAAGACCCGGCGCACCGCTGGCTGCGCGCCACGCTGCGTCAGCTGATCGAACGCAAGCTGGCGTGAAACGCTTACCACGGCACTACGCGGCCGAGGTAATCGAGATAGTGCAGGCCGCCGCGTCCGGTCTGGCTTTCCACCGTATTGAGCAGATTCGGGATGCTCTCCTCAATGCTCAGTCGCGCCCCGGCACCACCCATGTCGGTGCGCACCCAGCCGGGGGCCAGCAGCAGTAGCGTGCGTGCATCGTCGTGACGCGCGGCAAAGCTGCGCATAAACATATTCAGCGCCGCTTTACTGCCGCGATACACCTCGTAGTTGCCATGGGTGTTGTTGGTGAGACTGCCCTGGCCGGAGGACATCACCGCCAGCGTGCCATGCGCGCTGACGTTGTTTCTGAAGGTTTCCAGCACGCGCAGCGGGCTCAGCGCGTTGGTTACCATTACGCGAATAAACTCTTCCGTCGACACATCGGCAAGGGTTTCGCGATCGTCATTTTTCACGCCCGCGTTGACCAGCAGCAGATCGAACTGCTGGCCGCTTAGCCGCAGATGCAGGGCGTTGACCTCTGCTGGCACGGTGATGTCCACGCTCTCCACCGTCAGCTGCTGCGGGTAGCGCTGCGCCAGCTGTTGCAGCGCGTGAAGGGAGTGCTGGCGGCCGGTCGCCACCACCTGATAGCCACGCTGCAGCATATTCTCCGCCAGCGCGAAGCCGATGCCGCGTGAAGCACCAATCAATAAAGCACGGGAAGCCTTGTTCATGACCCTCTCCTGGTTTTGGGGTGAGTGAAAAGTCTACCCTTGCATGACAACAGGCGGAACGCGCAGCATCTGCATAGATAACCTGCAGCAAACGCCTTGCCAGATGGCGCTCAATCAATAAGGATAATGCGATGAATAGCGTCGATTTGAATTTACTCCCTGCGCTGGACGCGCTGCTCAGTGAAGGCAGCGTAGTGGGCGCTGCGCGTCGCCTTGGGCTGAGCGAGTCAGCAATGAGCCGCACGCTGGGGCGACTGCGTGCCGCCACCGGCGATGCGCTACTGGTGCGCGCCGGGCGCGTGATGGTGCTGACGCCACACGCCGAAGCGCTGCGCAACCAGGTGCATGCCACTTTGCGGGACACACAGGCGCTGCTGAGTCCACCCGCGCAACGCTTTGCTGCCGCCGAGCTGCAGCGCCACTTCACGCTGCGTACCAACGAAGGTTTTGTCGAAGCGTTTGGCAGCGCGCTGATCGCCGCAGTCCGCGCACAGGCGCCCGGCGTGCAGCTGCGCTTCATGCCGAAAGCAGAGAAAAATGATCGACCGCTGCGCAGCGGCGACGTCGATCTGGAGATTGGTGTTCTGGGCAATATGGGACCGGAGATTCGGCTGCAGGCGCTGTTTCGCGATCGCTTCGTCGGCGTGGTGCGCGCCGGGCATCCGTTACTCGCGGACGTGACGTTGGCGCAGCTGGCCGCATATGGTCACATCGTGGCGTCAAGGCGTGGTGAGCTGGGCGGGCCGGTGCATGAGGCGCTGCTCGCCGCCGGTTTTACCCGCCAGGTGGCCGCCGTGGTACCCGCTTTTTCCACTGCCGTCGCGCTCACGCTGCACAGCGACTGGCTGGCGCTGGTGCCGCATACGCTGTGCCTGCACCATCCGCTTATCAAAGATAATCCGGCGTTTGCGATGTTTGAATTACCGTTTGCCACGCCACAGGTGACGGTGTCACAGCTATGGCATCCGCGACTGGAGCAGGATGCCGCACACCGCTGGTTGCGTGACACGGTGCGGCAGGTATGCCGCGCTTAGATTAGCCGCCGCGCACCGATCCGCGCCATATTACATCAGCCTGATACAGTAGCGTGTCGTGCTGCTGCTCACTCTGCGGCGTAAAACCACTCTCCGCCTGCTCGGTCTGCGTCAGCCACGCGATGGCGTCGCGGGCAAAGCGCTCCACCGGCTGGGCGAAGGTGGTGAGATTGTAAGAGGACCAGCCAGCCTGCGCGATATTGTCGTAGCCAATCAGGCACAAATCCTCCGGTACGCGCAGCTGGAAACGGTGGCGCGCTTCATCCATGAAACCGCAGGCCATCAGATCGGTGACGCAGAACACCGCGTCCGGGCGCTGATGGCGCGTCAGCAGGCGATGCGCCAGAATCTGACCGCTCTCATACGAGGTGGTACCGAACCGCTCCACGCTGACCGTCAGTCCGGCGCGCTCCGCCACGGCGATAAACGCCGCTTCGCGTTTGATCAGGCTCGGTGTACCGGCCAGTGAATTGGCGAACGCCAGCTGACGACAGCCGGCGCGCTGAAATGCCATCACCGCCGTTTCGGCCGCCGCCTGCGCGTCGAGGTTGATGCTGAGCGAGCCCGGCAGCGCTTCGTCGCGGTTGATCAGGATGATGCGCTGACCATGCTGATAGCACTGGCGGGTGATGGTGCGATCCGGCATGCCGGAGAGGATGATGGAGGCATCGGCGCGAAAATTGATCGCCTGCAGCAGCGCGGCGGAGACGCTGTTGTCGGAACGATCGGTATTAATCAGCATCGCCACTTTGCCCGCTTCCTGTAAAAACTGGGTCAGCCAGCGCACCAGCGTGGCGCGGTAAGGCGTGGCGATTTCAGAGACGATCAGGCAGACGATGCCGCTGCGGTTGCGCACCAGCCCGCGCGCCAGGTGGTTAACGTGATAGCCCAGCTCCTGCGCCGCTTTCATCACCCGGGCACGGGTGGCTGCAGAAACGCTGGCACCGGGCGTAAAGGCGCGCGACACCGCCGAACGCGACACGCCCGCGCGATCCGCCACATCCTGCGCGCTCACCCCGGCTTTGTCATTCTGCATCTTCAACTCCTCACAATTACGGCTGAAAAGCAGTCTGCCGTAAATTGCAAAGCTGTGCAATTTGTCTGCGATCACATTTGTTGCATTTTTGTGACACAGCCTGTCAATTGCAGATTGCGCTATTTGACAGGCTATTTTCTGTTCATTACTAATTTGCACACACGTGCAAATAAAAACCTCTGTTAAGCACGGAACCCTGCCAACCAAGGAGAACATCATGCGCTACACCTCACTGGCCATCGCGCTGTCCCTCAGTTGCACCACGCTGCCGTTTGCTGCGACGGCCGCTGGCAATCTCAATATGGTCTGCTCGGCGGACGTGGTGGTGTGCGAACACATGACGCGCATTTTCAGCCAGGCACATCCGGATATTAAAGTCAGCATGGTGCGGCTGTCGGCGGGTGAAGCCTATGCCCGCCTGCGCAGCGAAGCGCGTAACCCGCGCACCGACATCTGGTGGGCCGGTACCGGCGATCCGCATATGCAGGCGGCGGAAGAGGGGCTGACGCAGCCGTATAAATCGCCGCTGCTCGACCAGCAGCAGGACTGGGCGCAGAAGCAGGCGGAAAACTCAGGTTACCGTACGGTCGGGATTTATGCCGGTGCGCTCGGCTGGGGCTACAACACCAAACTGCTGGCGGATAAAAAGCTCAAAGCGCCAGCCTGCTGGGCTGATTTGCTCGATCCGGCCTTCAAAGGCGAAATTCAGATTGCCAATCCGAACTCGTCCGGCACCGCCTATAACACCCTGGCGACGCTGGTGCAGATCATGGGCGAGGACAAAGCGTTTGATTACCTGAAAAAGCTCAACGCCAACATTTCCCAGTACACCAAATCCGGCTCGGCACCGGTGAAGGCAGCGGCGCGCGGCGAAACCACCGTTGGCATCGTGTTTATGCACGACGCGGTGGCGATGGAAGTCGACGGCTTCCCGATCAAAACCGTCGCGCCCTGTGAAGGCACTGGCTACGAGATTGGCTCAATGTCGATCGTCAAAGGGGCACGCAATCTGGCCAATGCCAAAGTGTGGTACGACTGGGCGCTTAGCGCCGAAGCGCAGTCGCACATGAAAGAGGCCAAATCCTTCCAGCTACCGTCAAACCGCAGTGCAGAGATCTCCGAATACGCGCCGCGCTTCGAGAACATCAAACTGATCGATTATGACTTCAAAACCTACGGCGATTCCGCCAAACGCAAAGCGCTGCTGAGCCGCTGGGATAAAGAGATCGGCGCCAGCGCGCAGTAATGCCGCATCGCCGGACGCTGCCGCTGACGGCGGCTTGCCGGTTCCGACAGCGCTAAGGATGGCGCGATGATCCCGCATTGAGGTAACACATGAACGCAAATAATCGCCGTCTGACAGGCGCGCTGCTGCTGGGCGCCGTCGCGCTGTTGCTGCTGCCGTGGTACAGCCTGGAAGCAGGCTTTTTCGATAGCGGCTGGCTGCTTAACCTGTGGCGTGATGAAGCCAGCGCGCCGGCACTGTGGCAGATCGGCAGCCATCCGTGGCTGGCGCTCGCCGTGGCGCTGCTGGCGCTGTGCGCCGCCTGCGGTTTACTGCCCGGCAGCGCACGCAGCCGGTTGCTGCTGCTGTTCAGCGCGCTGGGCGTGTTCTTCCTGATTGTGGAAGGGCACGCGATTGGTTACAGCGGCTGGAGCTGGCTGTGGCTGGAAAACCGCTTCGGCGCGCTGCCGCAGGGGCAGCCAGCGATGGGCGCTGGCGCGCTCCTGCTGCTGACCGTATTTTTGCTGCTGTTCTCGTTTGCGCTGGCCGAACGCGGCGTGCTGAAAGGCGATGCCTTTGTGGTGGCGTCGCTGGTGCTGCTGACTGCGCTGGTCAGCATCTTCGTACTCTATCCGGTGCTCAGCATGTTTGTGGTATCGGTGCAGGACGTTGACGGCAGTTTCAAACCGGACGGTTTGATCAGCAATCTGCAGGACCCGTCGATCTGGAGTCTTGCCTGTCTGAAAGGCGGCACCTGCGGCACCGCGTGGCGCACGCTGTGGCTGGCGCTAATGACCGCCAGTGGTTCGACGCTGCTGGGTCTGGCCTTTGCCCTGGCGGCCACGCGCACGCCGCTGCCCTGCAAAAAAGCGCTGCGCATGCTGACCATTCTGCCAATCATCACGCCACCGTTCGTGATTGGTCTGGCGCTGATTTTGCTGTTCGGTCGCTCGGGCGTGGTGACGGAGCATCTGGCGGCGCTATTTGGCATCGAGCCCGGCCGCTGGCTGTATGGCCTGACCGGTATCTGGATTGCCCAGGTGCTGTCGTTCACGCCGATTGCCTTTCTGGTGCTGATTGGCGTGGTGGAGGGCGTCAGTCCGTCGCTGGAAGAGGCGTCGCAAACGCTGCGCGCTAACCGCTGGCGCACCTTCAGCCGCGTTTCGCTGCCACTGATGGCGCCGGGTCTGGCTAATGCCTTTTTAATCAGCTTCATCGAAAGCATGGCCGATTTTGGTAATCCGATGGTGCTGGGCGGCAGTCACGGCGTGCTCTCTACCGAAATTTTCTTCTCGGTGGTAGGCGCGCAAAACGATCCGAGTCGCGCCGCGGTGCTGGCGATGATTCTGCTGTGCTTCACGCTGGCCGCCTTTGTGCTGCAGCGGCTGTGGCTGGGTGGCAAAAACTTCGCCACGGTGACCGGCAAGGGCGACGGCGGCAAACATGGTCAGCTGCCGCGTCTGCTGCGCTACGGCGTATACGGCATGGTGATTCCATGGGGTCTGTTTACCCTGGTGATCTACGGCATGATTGTGGTGGGCGGCTTTGTGCAGTCGTGGGGCCTGAACGATGCGCTGACCATCGAACACTACGTGCGCGCTTTCCGCGTCAGCGTCAGTGACGGTCATCTGCTGTGGAGCGGCGTGGCGTGGAACTCGTTCTGGACCACGCTGGAAATAGCCCTGATTGCCGCACCGCTCACCGCCGTGGTGGGCCTGCTGACCGCCTGGCTCATCGTGCGGCAGAAATTTGCCGGTCGTCAGACGTTTGAGTTCCTGCTGATGCTGAGCTTTGCCATTCCCGGCACGGTGATCGGCGTCAGTTACGTGATGGCCTATAACCTGCCGCCGCTGGAGATTACCGGCACGGCAATGATCCTGATTGCCTGCTTTGTGTTCCGCAATATGCCAGTCGGCGTGCGCGGCGGTATCGCAGCGATGAGCCAGCTGGATAAGAGCCTTGATGAAGCGTCACTGACGCTGGGCGCCAGCAGTTTCCGCACGCTGCGCAAAGTGGTGCTGCCATTGCTGAAACCGGCGATCAGCGCGGCGCTTGTGTATGCCTTTGTGCGCGCTATTACCTCGATCAGCGCGGTGATCTTCCTTGTCAGCGCCCAGTACAACATGGCGACGTCCTATATCGTCGGGCTGGTAGAGAATGGCGAATACGGCGTTGCCATCGCTTACTCCACGGTGCTGATTGTGGTGATGCTGCTGATCATTGGCGTGTTCCAGTGGCTGGTGGGCGAACGTCGCCTGCGCCGCGTGGCGCGCCCGGTGGACGTCGCCGCGCCACCTGCTTCCCCTTCGTTAACTCAGGAGAGTGCCGTATGACCGCGATTACTGCTGGTTCCGTGGTGTTTGAACACGTCGAAAAACGCTTTGCCGGTTTTACCGCGCTGCCGGATTTATCGCTGACGGTGGAGCCGGGTACGCTGGTGACGCTACTGGGGCCTTCCGGCTGCGGCAAAACCACCACGCTGCGCCTGCTGGCCGGCCTGGAGCATCCGACTTCGGGGCGCATTTTAATTGGTGGCAAAGACGTAACACATCTGCCAGCCAACGAGCGCGACGTGGCGATGGTGTTTCAATCCTACGCGCTGTTTCCGCACATGAGTGCGCTCGACAACATCATGTACGGCCTGCAATCGTCCGGCATGAGCAAAAAGGAAGCGCAGGATCGTGCGCGCGAAGGGCTGAAACTGGTCGGGCTGGAGAGTCAGGGGCAGCGGCTGCCGTCCGAACTTTCCGGTGGGCAGCAGCAGCGCATTGCGGTGGCGCGCGCGCTAGTGCTGGAGCCGCAGGTACTGCTGCTGGATGAGCCGCTCTCCAATCTCGACGAGCGCCTGCGCCGCCGGGTGCGCACGGATATTCGTGATTTGCAGCAGCGGCTGGGCTTCACGGCGGTGTATGTCACGCACGACCAGGAAGAGGCGCTGGCGGTGTCGGATAAAATTATTGTCATGAAAGAGGGCGATATTGCTCAGCAGGGCGCGCCGGAAAGCCTGTATCACGCGCCCAATTCGGTGTTCATCGCTGACTTTATGGGCGAAGCCAATATTCTGCCGTGCGAAGTCGAACAGGTAGAAGGCAGCGAAGCGCTGGTGCGACTCGGCAGGCAGCGCTATCGCGTGCGCGGTAACGGCGTTGCGACCGGATCCGCGCAGCTGTCGGTCAGACCACAGTTCATTACCCTGCACAGCGGTGCTGAAGGCGCACTGCGCGGCGAGGTGACGCATGCCACCTGGCTGGGCGATCACATCGAATACGAGGTCAACACGGAACTGGGCTCGCTGTTTATCGTCGATGCGCAGATGGAGCAGCAGCTGCCGCTGGCCGCACGGGTGGCGATTAATTTTAAACCTCAGGGTCTGGCCCTGATTGCCGGTTAATTTAAGGATAACGCATGAGTGATACGAAAAATGACGCGCTGCAATCGCGTCTGCTGCTGGCCGAACGCGTCGCGCGGGCGGGCGGGGAGAAGGCGCTGGCCTACTTCAATCAGCGTGACACGCTGGTGGTCGAAACCAAGCACGACCTGCAGGATGTGGTATCACGTGCTGACCGCGAGGTGGAACAGATGATCGACCAGCAGATTCGCGCCAGCTTCCCGGACGACGGTTTTCTTGGCGAGGAGTACGGCCTGCAGCCGGGCACGTCAGGCTACACCTGGGTGGTCGATCCGATTGACGGCACCAGCCCGTTCCTCAACGGTATGCCAAACTGGTGTGTTTCCGTTGCGGTGCTGCATGACGGCGTACCGGTGATTGGCGTGATCTTTGCGCCGACCTATCAGGAGTGCTACGTCGCCGCGCTCGGCCAGGGCGCAACGCTGAATGGCCGCCGTTTACAGGTGGATCCGTCACGTACGCTGCAAAATCACGTGACCGGCTTTGGCGCTAATAGCTATGTCAGCCCGGAAGAGGTGGGCCGCCTGCTGGCGTCGCTGCTGGCAGCGGGGGGCAACTTTATCCGTATCGGATCTGGTGCGCTGATGCTGGCGTGGGTGGCAGCCGGACGCGTGGTGGGCTATTTCGAACCCTACATGCACGCGTGGGATTGCCTGGCCGGTTACTGTCTGGTGAAAGAGGCCGGCGGCTGGTATCACCCGTTTAACACCGAGGGCGATCGGCTGTTAAAAGGCGCGCAGGTGCTGGCGGTGGCGCCGGGTGCGCAGGCGGAGCTGAGGCGGATTGCCGGCGTTTAAGTGGTGCATTCTACGGCCGCGCGACGTTTTCCAGGTCGCCATCCATGGCGACCTTACAACGCTTTGCGCTGTCTTAACTGGATAATCGCATGATTTTAAACGATTACGCTGTGACTCAAACCGCCACGAACTCGCGGTATCCCGACCAAATCACATACACCGCGAAATAACAGAAAATCAGCGCTGAGGCGAGATACGAATACTTCAGCAGGCGCTCGCCTAATAGCTTTCCGCCCATGCTGCCGATCAGGCAGATCACACAGGTCCACACCACCCCGGCGAGGAAAAACCCGCTGAGAAACCACGAGGTTGCAGCGGCATCACTGTGGCCGATGCGGGCTATCAGCGCGCCGCCCACGCTGGCGAACCACAGAATCGCCGTCGGTGACGACATCGCCAGCACGATGCCGCGCCGAAATTCGCGCAGCAGTGAACGATAAGGCTGGGTTTCAGCCGTGGGAATATCGATTTTTTTGGCCAGCGCGGCGTAAAGCATTTTAGCGGCAAACCACAACAGCAAGATGCCGCCGCCAATCCATAGCAACCAGCGCACCGGCGTAAACTGCAGTATCACCGCCATGCCAGCCATCGCCAGCAAGGCGTAAATTAAATCGCCTACGCAGGTGCCCATGCCCAGCCAGAAACCGTGCAGATAACCGCGCTGCATCGCCAGCGTCAGCATCGCGATGTTGGCGAGTCCGATATCCAGACACAGCGATAAACTCAATAAAAAACCATTAGAAAACGGCAGCATAACGTCGTGACCATCCCTGAGTTCGGTAAAGGAAAGATTAAAGCATGCGTGCCGGGGCTTTTTACACTGCTTCCTGCCATCCATAACCAAACGCTATGACCCATTAGCAAAGGCACAATTAAATAAACCGATTTGTGAAGCCGATCGGCCTGCGCAGCTTTGCGCGCAGGGAATGCCACTATAGTCGTTAACGAGACGTTAACAACGTCCGTTTCAATACAAAAAAATCAACCTGGTTTGGGCGCAGGCCCGTGAAAATTCCGATTATGGTGGAAAGACAATGAGTGGATACCCAAAACCGGCAACTGGCGGTTTAGCAACAAACTTAACCGTGGCAATATCACTGGCTCTATTGACGCTGGCGGGGAGTGCTATGGCGCAGAACACGGAACATCATCAAACAGCATTAGTCGGCACCTGGACCAGTATTCCGGATGCCCCTGCGGTACAAAAGCCGGATCGACCCAGTGAAGGTTTGTATCGCATGCAGGTCAACAGCGACGGGACGCTCAAGCCGCTGGAGGTGATCAGGATGAAAAGTCCGTCGTGGATCGTTAAATCACGCGACGGGCGGTTTGCTTATACCACCAATGAAGAGAATGCCGGTGCCGTTACCGCGCTGGCGATCGATAAACAGGGCGCAGTGCGGGTGCTGAATCAGGTCGACAGCCACGGCGAGCAGCCGACGCACGCCACTCTTAGCCCGGACGGCAAATTCCTGTTTGTCGCCAACTATTCGGTGGCGAAAGGCGGAGCAGGGGTAACGGTGTTCCCGATTGCGTCGGACGGCAAGCTGGGCGAACAGGTCCAGCATTTCGCGTTCAGCGGGGGGAGCGGCGTGGTAAAAGATCGGCAGGATGGCGGCCATGCGCACTCCACCACCTTTACCCATGATGGCCGCTATCTGTATGCGGCCGATCTCGGTGACGACAAACTGCACGCCTATCGCTACCACGCGGATCGGCGAGAGCCGCTGCAGGCGGATACCAGCCGTGATGTGAGCTTTGCGCCAGGTGCGGGTCCGCGCCACATGGTGTTCTCCGCCGACGGTAAACACGCTTATGTGATTACTGAAATGGCGGGCGAAATCGTGGTGTTCCGCGTCACTGATGACCGGCTGGAACGGCAGGCACAGGTGGCGCTGAATACGCAAAACAGCAGCGCCGCCTACAAAAGCGGCGGCGGCATCATTCTCAGCCCGCAGGGTAAATTCCTGATTGCCGCTAACCGCGGATCTGACAATCATCTGCTGGTGTTTAAGATTGCCGCCGATGGCAGCCTGACAGATGCACAGCGCTATGCCGCCGACGGTATTGAGCCGCGCGCGCTGGCGTTTGATAACAGCGGTAAACACCTCTATGTCACCAACGTGTTTACCAACACCATTACGCTGTTTGATTTTGATGCGCACAGCGGCAAGCTGAGCGCGCGCGGTGTGGCGGCGAAGCTGGCAACGCCAACCGACATCAAATTCTTTAACTAGCTGCCCTTTCACTCATCCGGTGCGCGTGACGGCGCACCGTCTTTCGCCATGGCCGACAGCGCGCTTTCCAGCGAAGCCGGAAACATCTGGCCGTGACTGAGCCCGGGAAACAGCAGGAAGCGAGCCGCCAGGCCTTTTTCATGCATGCCGTCGAGAGTGGTGCGAATCCGGCTCAGCACATCGCTGACGCCAGAACGGAATTCGCCGTTGCCTTCCATCAGCACCAGCTGCTTCTGCTTAAACGATGCGGGCGTCACCGCCGCCATTTGCTGCAACAGCGTTGCGTCGCCGCGCAGGGAAGGACTGGCGGCAAAATAGCGCTGGAAAAATCCGGAGGTCAAGTAGCTGTCCAGCACAAACAGCCCGCCGTAAGAGTGGCCCCACAGCGCACGCTGCTGCGCATTGATCGGCAGATGCTGTTCGGCACGCGGCGCGATAGTCTGTTCCAGCAGCTGGCGGAATGCGGCACTACCGCCGGCTGGCCGGCCGCGACGATCCTGCACCTGCTGCGGCGGGGTGTAATCCAGCGTGCGCGCAGCGAGATCGAACGGCAGCGGGGTCTGATAGCCTACCGCCACCAGCACCGGCGGGTTGCCTGCTGCCAGCTTCTGCAACAGTGCTTCGCTGAGATGGTTCATCACCGCGTTGCCATCCAGCATATACAGCGCCGCGTAACCTGTGGCCGGTGCCGGTTTACGTGGCACCGCCGTCCACACCTTGTAATGGCGCTGGCCGTCAGCGGAATCAAACGTGTTAACAGTGAAGCGATACCAGGCAGAGCCTTTGTCGGCAATGTTGGGTCCGAGCGGCGTCATATCAGGCCGGGCGAAACCGACAGCGGGGCTGAGCAGCAGGTTCAGCAGGGTGAACAGCGGAATGATAAAGCGATAAATCATGGCGCTTCCTTACTAGCTGGCGAGTCAATTACTTCCGTGTCACAGCGAAAGCGCCAGACAGATTAGTGATAATGATTATTAATTTCAACAACCATTTTGCACCGTCATGCGCCGTGCGGAAGTGTAAAGATTTCGTCAGGATCGCCGATAACGTAGCGGTATAATACCAGCGAGGATAGTCAGGATGATTAACGGTATCGGACCGGGTAGTTTCTCACCGCTCCATCTCAGCAGCGCCAGCGCACGCGTGACCAGCAGCACGGCAAGCAATGCGACCCGGCAAAATAGTCTGACGGCAGACGCCTCGGCGAAAGTCACCTTTAGCGAAGCCACCGACACCATCTCTGCGGTGTACCAGATGACGACGGCGCGCGTCACCGCCAGCACGCCTCTCTCGCCTGATATGCAGACGCAGGCGATGGGTGCGCTGCGCAGTTCGGGCGTCAGCATGAACGGCATTGGCAGCGCGCTGCTGAGCGCACTGACGCAGCAGCGTGACGATGTCACCATCAGCGTACCGGCCAGCGGCGGCGCGCAAACTGACACGCAGAGCGCGGTGGCGCTGGAGATTACCACTCAGTCCGGCGTTAGCCTCACCCTGCAGATGACGCGGCAGCAGGATGGCGTAGCGGTGGCGCTGAAAACCACTCACGGTAAGCTGAGCGATGACGAAGCTGCGGCAATTGCCAAACTTTCCGGCGCGCTGGAGAAAACCCTGAGCGGGTTGGATAACGGCAACGGTAAACTGGATGTCGGTGACCTGCTCAGTTTTGACAGTAACCAGCTGGCCAGCGTTGATCTGAAAACCGACCTGCGTCGCAGCGGCGAAGTAATGCAGTCGCTGAATCTGCATGCCGACCCGGGTTCACGCTGGCTGGGTTTCCATAATGCCGACGCCAGTTTCAAACTGACGACGGACATGCGCAGCCTGGCGCAGGCCAGCAACGCCGGTCAGCAGCAGAGCGCCCTGGCGCAGTGGAGCGCGAAATTTGATCAGGCCGCTTCGCGCGGTCACGGCGATCGCGCGGCGCTGGCACTGTTTAAGCAGGGTTTCGAGACCTTAAACAGCACTAGCGCGGCGGCCGGCGTGGCGATGCGCACCCCGCAGGCGATCACCGTTGGCGCGCATGCGGCGCAGGCCGGTGCCATCAGCGGCCTGGCAGATTTCTCGGCCAGCTATCACCAGACGGCGCGCTCCAGCAATCCGCTGAAGCCGGAAGAAGAAGATACTTTCGCTCTGGATGTGGCGCAGCGCAGCAGCCAGCAGAAGAACGGCGATACGCAGCGCATGACGCAGGAAACCCTGTTTAAGCTGAACGCCAGTTTTCACACCGCGCTGAGCGCCAGTTCGCCGCTGGCGCTCAATGAAACCAAAGAGTCACAAAACTATCACTACCACCAGATTCACGATGAAACGCGCAGCACCACTGAGGTGACGCAGGATGCGCAGGGCAATCTCACCGCCCGTTTCGCCCGGCAGCTGACGCAGCAGGAAACGGTGAAGACCTATCAGCTGGCGAAGCTGATCGACAGCACCAGCACACCGCACAGTGAGAAGAGTGAATCGACGCGCCACTACTCCCCGGCGATGTATCTGGCGCAGGCGTAATACCAGGATAACGTAATGCCCACTTTATTGCGCCAGCCCATGGCGCAATAAAACAATAATGTCATTTATCACTATCGATAGCGGAATTAATACTTAAGATTATTCACCCGTGTCACTCAGCGTAATAACCTTGTATCTCCGCGCCCGCTAACGCCTTCTTATCCCTGATAAATTCTTTATTCTCTTTCTGCATGCCGTTTGCCGGATATAGCATAACCGCGCTCTTTACCGCTGTTATTCCCGCTGATTATCATCGCGCTCAATCTGTTATTAAATTACGGCTCTCTGCCCTGGCAGAATGAGCCTGTGAATCACAGCAAAATAAAAAGTGAATCCAGCGATGACGCAAATCAGGGCTCAACAACTTCAGCGCGCGGCGGTGATCACGTCTGACGCGGCGGCAATCGACGCTGCCCGCCACCTGGCGGAACAGGCGAAAGCCGGGGCAGCCGAACGCGACCAACAGCGTATCTATCCGCGTGAACTGCTCGATCAGTTCACCCAGCTGGGGCTGGGCAGTATCAGCGTACCGCGCCAGTTTGGCGGCGGCGGTTTGTCGTTTGGTACCGTGGCGGAGGTGTTCCGCCTGATCTCCGCCAGCGATCCGTCGCTTGGCCAGATTCCGCAAAACCACTTCGGGCTGATCCAGTTCATCCTGGGGGAAGGCAGCGCGCAACAGCAGCAGCGTCTGCTCAGCGCGGTGGTACAGGGACAGCGGCTCGGCAACGGCGGTCCGGAAAAGAACAGCAAACACACGCGTGATGTGCAGGCGCAGCTGGTGTCAGGCCCGGAGGGGTTACGGCTCAGCGGTGAAAAGTTTTATTCAACCGGTGCACTGTTTGCCGACATTCTGGTGACCACCGCGCAGCAGAAGGGCCAGCCGGTGATGGCGTTCATTCCGCTGCCGACGGCAGGGGTGGAGATTATCGACGACTGGTCCGGCTTCGGCCAGCGCACCACCGCCAGCGGCACGGTGCTGCTGGATAAGCACGGTGGCGGTCGACTCGCCGGTTGACCATCGCGCTACCGTCGCTGCTGGCCGAGATCCCGAGCCTCCAGGGCGCCGTCTCGCAACTGATCCAGGCCGCCATTGACGCCGGCATCGCCCAGGCGGCGCTGGACGACGCCCTGGCATTTATTCACAGCAGCTCGCGGCCCTGGATCGACGCCAGGGCGTCGAGCGCGCCACGCAGACGAGCCTTACAGCATCGCCGAGGTCGGCCGCCTGCAAATCGAGCTGCACGCCGCCAACGCCCTGCTGGAGACGGCCGGCCAGGTCCTCGACAGAAGTGACCCGCACGGCCGCCGTCGACGCGCTGCGCACTGCGGCACGCGCCTCGATCGCCGTGGCCGAGGCCAAGGTGCTGACCACCGAGATCAGCCTGGCCGCCAGCGAGAAGCTCTTCGAGCTGGCCGGCAGCCGCGCCACCCTCGCCGAGTTCAACCTCGACCGCCACTGGCGCAACGCCCGCACCCATACCCTGCACGACCCGGTGCGCTGGAAAGTCCACGCGGTCGGCGACTACTACCTCAACGGCGCCCGCCCGGCGCGTCATTCCTGGATCTGAGGAGCGCCCGATGAGCCCGCACGGTTCTCGCTACAATCCACGTGCCGGCGCATCAGCATCCGCAGCGACGCAGCAGGCCCTGGAGGTCGGCCGGGGAGCTGGCCGCCCTGCTTTCGCGCAGGCGCCAGCTGCAGCGCGACCGCCAGCGGCGCCTGCCGCATGCAGAACTTAGAACTCTTCTCCAGCCCTCCGGCCTGTGGGGCATCACCGTGCCGCGCGAGTATGGCGGCGCGGGCGTCTCCCGCGTCACCGTGGCGCGGGTGATCGCCATCATCTCCGCCGCCGACGGCTCGCTGGGGCAGATTCCGCAGAACCATTTCTATGCCCTCGAAGTGCTGCGGGTGAACGGCAACGACGGCAGCAGAAAGGCCCGCCTGTTCGCCGAGGTGCTGGCCGGCGTGCGCTTCGGCAACGCGCTGGCGGAGATCGGCACGCGTACCGCCCATGATCGCACCACGCGCCTCAAGCGCGAGGACGGCCGCCTGCGCATTCACGGCCGCAAGTTCTACTGCACCGGCGCGCTGTATGCGCAGCGCATTCCGACGCTGGCGATCGACGACGAGGGCCTCCAGCAACTGGCCTTCGTCCCGCGCGACAGCGCCGGGCTCGAAATCGTCGACGACTGGTCCGGCTTCGGCCAGCGCACCACCGGCAGCGGCAGCGTGGTGTTCGATGGCGCGCAGGTCGGCGAGGACGACGTGGTCTCGTTCCAGGACGCCTTCGAGCGCCCGACCACCGTCGGCCCGTTCGCGCAGATTCTGCACGCGGCCATCGACGCCGGGATCGCCCGCGGCGCCTTCGAGGACACCCTGCGTTTCGTCCGCGAGCGCGCCCGGCCCTGGGTCGACTCCGGCGTCGACAAGGCCAGCGACGATCCGCTGACGCTGGATCGGCCACCGGGCGGCTTGCCGCCGGACGTGCAGCCTGGCCGCCGAAGCGCTGCTGGAGCGCCGCTCCGGCCGAGTGCTCGACGCAGCCACCGCCGAGCCGACTGCCGAAAGCGTTGCCGCCGCCTCCATCGCCGTGGCCGAGGCGCGCGCCATGACCACCGAGGTCGCGCTGCTCGCCGGCAGCAAGCTGATCGAGCTGGGCGGCAGCCGCGCCAGCCTCGCCGAACTCGGCCTCGATCGCCACTGGCGCAACGCCCGCGTAGCACACCCTGCACGACCCGGTGCGCTGGAAGTACCACGCGGTCGGCAACTACTACCTCAACGGCCGCCTGCCGCCACGCCGCGGCACGCTCTGACCGCCGAAGGAACCGCCATGAGCAAGAAGCAGATTCTCCTCAACGCCTTCAGCATGAATTGCGTCGGCCATATCAACCACGGCCTGTGGACCCACCCGCGCGACCGCTCGACGGACTTCAACTCGCTCAGCCACTGGACCGAGCTGGCCCGCCTGCTGGAGCGCGGCCTGTTCGACGGCCTGTTCATCGCCGATATCCTCGGCGTCTACGACGTCTACCAGGACGGCATCGAGCTGACCGCGCGCGAGGCCATCCAGCTGCCGGTGAACGACCCGCTGATGCTGGTCTCGGCCATGGCCGGCGTCACGCAGCACCTGGGCTTCGGCGTCACCGCCAACCTCACCTACGAGGCGCCCTACCCGTTCGCCCGGCGCCTCTCGACCCTCGACCATCTGAGCGACGGCCGGATCGGCTGGAACATCGTCACCGGCTACCTGGAAAGCGCGGCCCGCGCCATGGGCCAGTCCGCGGCAGATCGAGCACGACCGCCGCTACGACCGCGCCGACGAGTACCTGGAGGTGCTCTACAAGCTCTGGGAAGGCAGCTGGGAAGACGACGCGGTGCTCGCCGACCGCCAGCGCCGGGTCTACGCGCGGCCGGAGAAGGTGCACAAGATCCGCCACCACGGCGAGTTCTACCAGGTCGAGGGCTACCACCTCGCCGAGCCCTCGCCGCAGCGCACGCCGGTGCTGTTCCAGGCCGGCTCCTCGGAGCGCGGCCTGGCCTTCGCCGCGCGCCACGCCGAATGCGTGTTCGTCTCCGGACAGACCCGCGAGGCCACCCGCCAACTGGTGCAGCGCATCCGCGCGGCGGTGGTCGGTGCCGGCCGTCGCGCCGAGGACATCAGGATCTTCATGGGCATCAACGTGATCGTCGCCGCCACCGCGGCCGAGGCCCGCGACAAGCATGCCGAGTACCGCCGCTACGCCAGCCCCGAGGCCGGCCTGGCGCACTTCGCCAGCTCCAGCGGCATCGACCTGTCGCGCTACGGACTCGACGAGCCGATCCGCTACGAGAAGAACAACGCCATCGAGTCGGTGAGCAAAGAACCTATCACGGGCTGGACGCCGTCACCGCCCCGCCAGCTGCTGGACCAGTTGGCCCTGGGCGGCCGCTACGTGACCCTGGTAGGCGACCCGCGCCAGGTCGCCGACGACCTCGAAGGCTGGATCGCCGATACCGGCCTGGACGGCTTCAACCTGACCCGCACCGTGGAGCCGGAGAGCTACGCCGACTTCATCGACCTGGTGGTGCCCGAGTTGCAGGCACGCGGCAGCTACAAGACCGCCTACGCTCCCGGCACCCTGCGGGAGAAGCTCTTCGGCGGCGGCCGCGCGCGCCTGCAGGCGGAACACGCCGGCGCCGCCTTCCGCCAGCCCCCGGCCGCGCGCTATCGGGCAACGGCCTGTGGGGCTGACCCCACTGCTTCGTTAAATTAACGCTCAGGGAGCCCATCAGGCTGAACATTCCCTCATAAGATCTGGCGCTGAGCCTGGCCGCAATCTTCCCCGGCCAGCTGGGCCCGTCTTGCCCAGGCCGGCCTCGACTACAGGCCGGCGCCCTGAAGATCGGCACCACCGCCGCCTTCGCCCCGCCGCTGGAAGTCGCCGTGAGCGAAGCCGGCAAGCAGGGACTGAAGGTCGAACTGGTCGAGTTCAGCGACTGGAACGCCCCCAACATCACCCTCGCCCAGGGCGACATCGACGCCAACTACTTCCAGCACATGCCCTTCCTGGAAAACGCCAACCGCGAAGGCGGCTTCCAGTTGAAGCCGTTCGCGCCGGGGATCATCAACAACGTCGGGCTCTATTCGAAGCGCTACGCCAGCCTCGCAGAGTTGCCGGAAGGCGCCAGCGTGGCCATCGCCAACGACCCGATCAATGGCGGCCGCGGCCTGCAGCTGCTGCAGAAGGCCGGCCTGCTGAAGCTCAGGGACGGCGTCGGCTACAAGGCGACCCTCGACGATATCGTCGACAACCCGAAGGACATCCGCATCACCGAGCTGGAGGCGGTGCAGCTGGCGCGCGCGCTCGATGATGTCGACCTGGCCCAGGGCTACCCGCACTATCTGCGCCTGGCCGGGACCATCGACCCGACCCGGGCACTGCTGTTCGACGGGATCGACAACCGGGAATACGTGATCCAGTTCGTCACCCGCGGCGACTACCAGGACCGCGATGGCCGCCTGGCGCGCTTCGTCGACATCTACCAGCATTCACCGGTGGTCCGCGCCGCGCTGGACAAGGCCCATGGCACGCTGTACCAGCCGGGCTGGAGCCAGTAATCATGGTCAGCCTGACTCTTCCTGGTGAGCAGGCTGGCCCTCGAACCGATCCCGACGGCGCCCGGTCGCGCGCCGTGCGCATGCTGCAGATCCGTCTCCACGGCCTGGGCAAGCGCTACCCCGGTGGAGTCCAGGCCCTGCGGGAGATCGACCTGGAAATCCGCCGCGGCGAAGTGTTCGGCATCATCGGCCGCAGCGGCGCCGGAAAGTCCTCGCTGATCCGCACCCTCAATCGCCTGGAGCGTCCCAGCGAGGGGCAGGTGCTGATCGACGACGAAGACATCGGCGGCTACGACGGCCAGCGCCTGGTCGCCCTGCGCCGCCGCATCGGCATGATCTTCCAGCACTTCAACCTGATGTCGGCCAAGACCGTGCGGCAGAACATCGCCCTGCCGCTGCGGGTGGCCGGCGTGCCGGCGGCGCAACGGATCGGCAAAAAGTGGATCGCGAGCTGCTGCAACTGGTCGGCCTGGAGGAAAAACGCGACGCCTATCCGGCGCAACTCTCCGGCGGGCAGAAGCAGCGCGTCGGCATTGCCCGCGCGCTGGTGCACCAGCCGGAAATACTGCTCTGCGACGAGGCCACCTCGGCGCTGGACCCGGAGACCACCCAGGCCATCCTCGCGCTGCTGCGCGACATCAACCGCCGGCTGGGCCTGACCATCGTCCTGATCACCCACGAGATGGCGGTCATCCGCGAGATCTGCGACCGCGTGGTGGTCCTCGAATCAGGGCGACATCGTCGAGCGCGGTCCGAAGTGTGGGAGGTCTTCGGCGATCCGCAGCATGAGACGACGCGGCAGTTGCTTAATCCGCAATTCGGCGCGCTGCCGGAGGCCATCCAGCCGCTGCTGACGCCGCAACGTCAGGACGTGGACTCGCGTTTGCTGGTGCGGCTGCGCTACAGCGGGCAGGGTGCGCAACCGGATCTGGCGGCGATCAGCGCACAGGTCAGCGGCGAGCTGACGCTGCTGTACAGCGCAGTTGAGTGGGTGGATCGCAAACCCACCGGCCAGCTGTTGCTGCTGCTGGATGCGCGTCACGACGCGCCGGCGAGCCCTTCCCGGCGTGCTGGCCAAGGCCGCGCTGGTGGCGGACAAGGTGGAGGTGCTCGGCCATGTCGCCCATGCTTGAACGGCTCTGGCAAGGTTTCCTCGATACGCTGCTGATGATCGGCGCGTCCTCCGCCATCGTCCTGCTGGTGGGTATCCCGCTGGCCCTGGTGCTGGTCACCACCGGGCCGGGCGGGATCTTCGAGGCGCGCCTGCTCAATCGCATCCTGGGCGGTCTGGTCAACGTGCTGCGCTCGGTACCCTTCCTGATCCTGATGGTGGCGCTGATCCCCTTTACCCGGATGATCGTCGGCACCAGCTATGGCGTCTGGGCCGCGGTGGTGCCGCTGACCATCGCCGCCACGCCGTTCTTCGCGCGCATCGCCGAGGTCAGCCTGCGCGAAGTCGACCACGGCCTGGTGGAGGCGGCCCAGGCGATGGGCTGCCAACGCCGCCACATCATCTGGAACGTGCTGTTGCCGGAGGCGCGGCCGGGCATCGTCGGCGGCTTCACCATCACCCTGGTGACCATGATCAATTCCTCGGCCATGGCCGGCGCGATCGGTGCCGGCGGCCTGGGCGACCTGGCCTACCGCTACGGCTACCAGCGCTTCGACACCCAGGTGATGCTCACCGTGATCATCGTCCTGGTGGCGCTGGTCACGCTGATCCAGTTCGGCGGCGACCGCCTGGCCCGCCGGCTGAACCATCGCTAAAGGCGTTTCACCTGATCAGCAGGCCGTCAAGCGCCGCCAGCAGCGCATCCACCTTCGGCAGTAGCTGCTTGCGTCGCGGCCACACCAGGGTCAGCGCCAGCCCCTCCGGTTGATGCTGTGGCAGGATCACTACCAGCTCGCCGCGCTGCAATTGCGTATGCACCAGCCAGGTGGGCAACTGGCCGACGCCCAGCCCGGCGCAAATCGCCTGCACCTGCGCATCAACATCGCCCAGCGCCATGCGCCAGGGCACCGTGCGCCACTCCGGATAGCCGTCGGCGGTGGTGAAGATCCAGGGTTTGCTGCTGCCATCGACCCGCTCGTAAAGGATCGCTTTATGCCGCAACAGTTGTGCCTCATCCTGCGGCATGCCTTCACGTTGCAGGTAATCGGGCGATGCGCAAAACACCATCTTTTCGCGCCCAATGTGTCGGCACCCCAGCGAGGCGGGCAGTTCAGAGGTTTGGCCGATCCGCACGGCAACGTCGATGCCCTCTTCAAACAGATCGACGAAGCGATCGGAAAAGGTCAGGCTGAGTTCGATCTCCGGGTGCTGCTGGCAAAAAGGGATCAGCAGTGGCATCACGCCCAGCCGTCCGTAAGTATTCGGTACCGCCAGCCGCAAACGACCGGAAGGGATGGTGCGGTGCGCCGCCAGCACCGATTCGGCTTCCGCCAGGTCTTCCAGAATGCGCAGACAGGTCTGGTAATAAGCCTGCCCGGCGTCGGTTAACTCCAGCCGCCGGGTGGTGCGCTCCAGCAGCCGCGAACCAAGCCGGGCCTCCAGACGGCCGATGCTTTTACTGATCGCCGATCCCGTCAGATGCAGCCTTTCGGCGGCAGCGGTAAAGCTCCCTGCTTCGACGCAGGCGACAAAGGGGATGATATCTTTAAGACGTTGGTCGCGCATAGATTCGTGAATTCAGGTCAGTAATAGTGTGAATTAATACCAGAGATAAGAAATAAATTCTTCATTAGTCTGTACTCATCACGATAGAGGAGAACATTCATATGCAGAAGAAAGCATTAATTGTCGGCATCAGCGGCGTTATTGGCCGCGCACTGGCCGAACAACTGCTCAGCGAAGGGTGGCAGGTTTGCGGATTGTCACGCGGGCGCGGCGCTGTCCCCGCAGGCTGCATCAGCCTGACGGCGGATCTGACCGATGCGGCAGCCGTGGCTGCGGCGCTTCAAACGCAGCAGCCGGATGCGCTGTTTTTCAGTGTCTGGGCACGCCAGGAAAACGAAAAAGCCAATATTCGCGTCAATGGTGCGATGGTGAAAAATGTTATTGCAGCGCTGGGTGAACGGCTGGCCGGGAAACACGTGGCGCTGGTCACTGGCATGAAACACTACCTCGGCCCGTTCGAGGCCTATGGCAAGGGCAATGTTCCGGTCACGCCGTTTCGCGAGGAACAGGGCCGCCAGGATGTGGAGAATTTCTATTATGCCCAGGAGGATGAAGTGTTCGCCGGGGCGCAAAAATATGGCTATCGCTGGAGTGTTCATCGCCCGCACAGCATCATTGGTTATGCCGTCGGCAATGCAATGAATATGGGGTTGACGCTGGCGGTTTACGCCACACTTTGTCGTGAAAAAGGCTGGCCGTTTATCTTCCCCGGCTCGCCGGAGCAGTGGAACGGCGTGTCGGACGTGACGGACGCTGGCCTGCTGGCAGAACAACTGAGCTGGGCGGCGCAAAGCGAAAACGCGGCAAATGAAGATTTTAACGCCGTTAATGGCGATGTTTTCCGCTGGAACTGGCTCTGGCCGCGGCTGGCTGCTTATTTTGCCATTGAATCTGCGCCCTACCCGGAAAGCATGCAACCTCTGGAAGGAAGAATGCAGGATGCGCAAGCCGCGTGGACAGAGATTGCAGCGAAGTATCATTTGCGCGAGGCGGATATCAGCAAACTTGCCTCCTGGTGGCATACCGACGCCGATCTTGGTCGTCCAATGGAGGCGTTCGCCGATATGAGCAAAAGCCGCAAAGCGGGCTTTACTGGTTATCGCGGCACGCTGGATGCGTTCACCCCGCTGTTCGATCGCCTGCGGGCGGAGCGCATCATTCCCTGATAGCGTTACTGGCCGGCGTCGTCAGGCGATCTGCACCCAGCGCCGGCCAAGCAATACGGTCAGCACGATGATGCTCACGATGGCCGCCAGGTGCTGCAGCAAATCCAGCGCATGCAGATGCACCGGATGACAGAACGCCAGCAGGCTTACCGCCATGCAGGCGACGCCCAGGCCCGCCATGGCCAGACTGCGGGCCGGATAGAGTGTTCGCGTCCGGCGCAGACTGAGGATGGTCAGCAGCAGCATCGGCAGACTCACCACCAGCAGGAAAACAAAGCACGGCAGTGTGTCGTGCTGCTGCAGCGGCGTGGCCGTTTGCAGCAGACTGCTGGCGCTCAATCCCAGCCACAGCAGGCCCGGCGGCAACAACAGCTTTGCGCTGATGCCGCGCCGCCCGGCAATGCTGAGTTCAAAGGCGCTGCGCATCGCCAGCAGCCCGAGGATAAAGGCCAGCATCAGTTGCAGCGCGGCCTGCATCGCGCCGGTCTGCGACCAGTCGGTCAGAGTGCGCGGCACCAGCAAACTGGCCGCGATGCCCGCCGGTAGCGCCAGCGCCAGCCAGCCCAGCACGCGTTTTCCGGTCGCCGGCGGGCGTTTCACCGGGCGCAGATCGCGCCCCAGTTTTTCAATCAGCAAATGATGGTCAGTCATGGTTTGCTCCAAAGCGGCGCAGATTGATGAGCGCGCGGTGCAACAGCGATTTCACGGCCGACACGCTCAGATTATGGTGTGCCGCCGCCTCGTTCAGGCTCATTTCATGCAAATGAACATGCTCAACGATTTCACGCTGACGCAGCGGCAGCTGGCTGAGATAGCCCGCCAGCTCCTGCCGGGTGTCCAGCTGCTGCTGTTCTGCCGTGCTGGCGGGATCGGCGGCCTGGGCGTCGTCAAGCGCACAGTGCTGCTGGCGGCCGCGGCGGCGCAGGGCATCAATCGCGCGCGCCGAGACTATCGCCGTCAGCCAGGGCAGAAAAGGGTAAGCGGGATCGTAGGTATGGCGTACGCGATGCAGCGTAAGCAGCACATCCTGAATCACATCTTCCGTTAAGGCTTCATCGCTCAGCCTGCGCCGCACCTGCGCGCGTATCACCGGCACCAGCGCCCGCAGCAGCCGGGTATAGGCACACTGATCCCCGGCCTGCGCGCGTTCCATCAGTCCGGGCCAGTTTTCACGTGCGCTATCGCCTGTGTGCATACGCTGCCTTGTTGCCGTTACGTCTTCTTCGCTGCCGCCTGGTTTAACGCATCCACTACGATGCCGGGTGTCAGCACCTGCGGCAGTACTTTCGGTGGTCCGCCATCAGCCGGATACACCAGGTACATCGGTAAACCGCCCTGACCAAACTCACTCATCACGTCATCAACGTCCGGGTTAAATTTAGTCGAGTCTGCCACCATGTACAGCGTACCGGTTTTCGCCAGTGCGGTTTTCACCGCCTGGGTCGACAGCGAGGTCTTCTCGTTCACCTGACAGGTGATGCACCATGATGCGGTAAAATCGACAAAAATCGCTTTGCCATGCCCGCGCTGAGCGGCCACCGCCTGCGGCGTCCACGTCTGTTTGCTGACCAGCGTCTGCATATCGCCTTGCAGCGCCGCGCCTGGCTTGATCAGCCCCGGCAGCGGCGCGATCACCGCAATCAGCAATATCGCCGTGACGCTGAACAGCGCTTTGTGCCCTTTTCCGGCAAAGCGGCGCTGCTGCGCCATGCCATACAGCCAGCCGGCAAACGCCAGCACTACCGAGGCGGCCAGCACAACAGCCAGCGCGCTGCTGCCCGCCTGCTGGGCCAGAATCCACACCAGCCAGGCCCAGGCACCGAGCATGGGAAAGGCCAGCCCGCGCTTAAGGATATCCATCCAGACGCCAGGACGCGGTAAAAATCGTGCCAGCGGCGGGAACAGCGACAGCAGGGTAAAGGGCGCGGCGAAGCCGAGCGCCAGCGCAAGGAAAATGACCAGCGCAACCGCAGGGGGCTGCACCAGCGCGTAGCCGATGGCGCTGGCCATAAAGGGTGCGGCACAGGGTGTGGCTACGATGATCGCCAGTGCCCCGGTCAGCGCGGAACGCAAAAAAGCGCCGCGCTGGATGTCGATGGCCCCGACGCGCTGCACCGTTAGTCCCACCTCAAAGACACCAAGCAGGTTAATCGCGGCAGCCAGCATCACCAGCGACAGCAGGGCGATCACCAGCGGTGACTGCAGCTGAAAGCCCCAGCCGACCGCGGCGCCACCCGCGCGCGCGGCCAGCAGAATGCCGGCCAGCGCCATCATGGTCACCAGCACGCCGAGCAGGAAACCGAGGCCTTCACGGCGCGCGCTGGCAGCCTGGCTTTGATGGCGTAGCAGGCCAAGCGCTTTCAGCGAAATCACCGGAAAGACGCACGGCATGAGGTTGAGGATGATGCCGCCCAAAAAGGCGGCCAGCATCGCGGTTAACATGGCTGCCCTCTCACTTACTGCGCTTGCGGATGCGCAGCGTCATACTCTTTCACCGCCGCCAGCGCTTTTTCGATATGGGTATCCGGGTTTCTGTCGGTATAACTCAGCAGAATATTGCCGTTGGGGGCAATCACATAAGAGGTGCGGTCAGACAGCGTTTTGCCTTTTATCTGCATCAGCGTTTTATATTCGGCGGCCACTTTGGCACCCGGATCGGCAGCCACGGCGAATTTGTCACGACACTCCAGCTTAGAAAAATCGCTGATCTGCTCGGTGTTACCGGCGGTGACGCCGATCACCGTGGCGCCCATTTTTTTGAAATCATCCGTGGCTTCGGCGAAGTCGTGCGCCTCAATGGTACAACCCGCGCTGAAGGCCGCCGGGAAGAAGTAGAGCACCACCGGCCCTTTTTGCAGCGCCTGCTGCAGCGAGAAGGTGAGCGGCTTACCGGCCAGCGCGCCCTGAAGTTCAAAGTCAGGGGCTTTGGCCCCGACGGGCAGCGCCGCGCTGGCAGCGAAGGCGGCGAGGCTCAGCGTGGTGCCGAGGGTGAGGGTAGCGATGAGATGCCTGATAGTTGTCATGATCTGCTCCTGCGGTGAAAGAGGTCCGGTTAGGGGTGTTCAGCCAGACAGTTCGCCGCAGTCGGTAAAAAGTTGCGCGGAGGGCAAAAAAAAGCAGGGCAGATCCCTTTTTCCCGTCTCGTTTATTTATTCTTTGCGTGAAATCCTTACAATAATCGCCTGATGTTTTTTTAGGTTTTGGATATGTCTTCAACGTCTTGCGATAAACAGAACAGTGAAACCCAGCAGCTGCTGGCCTCCCTTGAACAGCACATTGCCGAGCCGCCACCCCGGGTGCAGCCGGTGCCGGAAGATTTCTGGCAGCAGCTGGAGACGCTGACCCACGGCGACGACGCCTGACTCAGTTGACCGGCTGTATACCGTGGCACACCATGCTGAGGGTGTGCTGCAGAATCATTTCGGTATCAAAGCCCGGCTCGTGGGCAAAGCGGGTAAAGGGCACCAGTACCATGCTGAGAATTGAGGTCATCAGCACATCGACATTCAGCTGGTTATTCAGTAATCCCTGCTGCTGCCACTGAATCAGCAACGCGCGAATCCGTTCGCGTCCGGCATGACCGTGACGCTGTTTCAGCGTGCCGCCCAGCCCCTGACCACTGGCGACTTCCTGCAGCCACAGCGGTGCGAACCAGTCATGACTCAGCACGATATCCGTAAACTCTTTAATAAATCCGCTGATCGCAGCGACAGGGTCACTACTCTCTTCGACAAAATGCGCTTCCAGCCGTTGCCGTAACGGCACAAAGCGTTCCGCGACCACGGTATCCAGCAGTGACTCGCGCGACTGAAAATAGTAATTCAGCATGGCCGGGCTGACGCCGGCTTTACGGGCTATGGCGTTGAGCGAGGTTTCCGCGATGCCGTTTTGCGCATACAGCGCGAGCGTGATGTCCAGCAGGTGCTCGCGCTGCTGGGCATTGATTGCGCCGCCGCGTGGACGGCCCGGTCGGCGGGGTTTATCAGAAGGCGCTGTCTCGCTCTCCATCACTTTTTGTGCGGTCATCTTTACGTACTCACGGGTTTCGTGTCAGACTTCGATTAATATTAATTGTGCATTTAATTAATTTCAAACGGTGTCGTTATGAAACCTCAATCTATCACATCGCAGCGCGACAGCGGGGCAACCAGCCCGCCTTCCATTCGCCTGCTGATGGGCGCGCTGATGCTGGTGATGCTGCTGTCCGCGCTTGATCAGACTATCGTCTCGACCGCGCTGCCGACTATCGTCGGCGAACTGGGCGGGCTGGATCGCCTGTCGTGGATCGTCACTGCTTACATGCTGGCCTCAACCCTGGTCGTGCCGCTGTATGGCAAATTTGGCGATCTGTTTGGCCGCCGAACGGTGCTGCAAATCTCGGTGGTGCTGTTTTTGCTGGGCTCGGCGCTGTGCGGGCTGGCGCAAAACATGCCGCAGCTGATCTTTACCCGCGCGCTGCAGGGACTGGGCGGCGGCGGATTGATGGTGGTGAGCATGGCGGCGGTCGCGGATGTCATTCCGCCCGCCGATCGCGGCCGGTACCAGGGCCTGTTTGGCGGCGTGTTTGGTCTGGCGACGGTGATTGGGCCGCTGCTGGGCGGTTTTATCGTGCAGCACATGTCCTGGCGCTGGATTTTCTACATTAATCTGCCGCTCGGCCTGCTGGCTCTGCTGATCATTAATGCGGTGTTTAAAGCGGATAGCCGACGCAAACCCCATGAAATCGATTATCCGGGTGCGGTGTTTCTCAGCCTGGCGCTGGTGGGCGTAACGCTGTTTACCAGTGAAGGCGGCACGCTGCGCGAATGGTCAGATCCCCAGCTATGGTGCATTCTGGCCATGGGGCTGGTTGGCGTGTTGGGGTTTATTTATGAGGAGCGACGCGCATGGGAACCGATCATTCCACTCGATCTGTTCCGCAATCGCAGTTTTTCCCTCGCCAGTCTGATGGCGTTTATTATCGGCATGGCGCTGTTTGGTAGCGTGACGTTTTTGCCGCTTTATCTGCAGGTGGTAAAAAACGCCACGCCCACCGAGGCCGGACTACAGCTGTTACCGCTGATGGGCGGGCTGCTGGTCACCTCGATTATTAGTGGTCGCATGATTAGCCGCAGCGGGAAATACCGTTTGTTCCCCATCGCCGGGACGCTACTGGCCACAACCGGGATGGCGCTGATGACTACGCTGACGCTGGATGCACCGCTCTGGCACATTTATCTGTTCTCCAGCGTCCTCGGCATGGGAATGGGCATGACTATGCAGGTGCTGGTGCTGGCGGTGCAAAATGCGGTGACGCCCGATCGCATCGGCGTAGCGACCTCATCGGTTACTCTGTTTCGCTCGGTGGGTGGTTCGATCGGCGTTGCACTGTTTGGCGCTGTGTTCAGTCACGTGCTGAAATCCGGAGCGACCCGACTGATAGAGCAGGGTAACGTGCTGCCGCCTTCGCTGGATCCGGTCGCTGTGAACCATTTGCCTGCAGCGCTGCGTCAGGCTTATTTGCTGGTGTTCAGTGATGCGGTGCATGCCGCATTTCAGATGGCCGCCGGCGTTATGCTGCTGGCGTTTATACTTTCGCTGCTGCTGCCGGAGTCGCCGCTGCGCGATAACGTGCGCAAATAAGCTTTCCGGTTATTTCGCAGCAGGTCCGTCGGTCAGGCTGCGGAATAAAATTTAAACGCAATTTGCCGGATAAATATGCGTTGTCGGCGCAAAGCAGCAAAACATATAGATTTTTATCCTAAATACATAGCGTTACCTTTCTGTAAACTTAGGTAAAAATAGTGAAGACAGCGAGAATTCGGGCGGAGACGCTTTATTTCTGCAACTTCTTTACGGTATAAATCTGCTATCCCTGTTATCCACTGTGAAACGTCACCCTATGATTGCTACTGCGGCCCGCAACCTGATTGCCTGCCTGATGTTATTAACCCTGGCTGGCTGCTCGTCTCACTCCTCGCCAGCACCGGAGCAGGAAAGTGTTGATACCTCGCAGGACGGTGGTAAACAGCCCGATTTAATTCCGGTAATAGCCGCTTTGCACGATCAAATGCATTCGTGGGAAGGCACCAAATATCAGTGGGGCGGAACGCAATTATCCGGCGTTGACTGTTCCGGATTTGTCTGGCGCACCTTAAAAGATCGTTTCAATATTCCCATGGATCGCGTCACAACGCGTGAACTGATTGCCATGGGTAAGCCGGTTGATCAGGCGCATTTACAGCCTGGCGACTTAGTGTTCTTCCGCATTAAGCATGAGCTGCACGTCGGCTTTTACGACACCGATCGCCAGTTCCTGCACGCCTCAGTCAGCCAGGGCGTGATGCGCTCGTCACTGAATAATCCGTACTGGAAATCGGTATATTTAGAAGCCAGACGACTTCCGCGCGAGCAGAATTCGCAGATCAGTTTCAATTATAAAAATAAAGTCTGAGGTCAGACATCCCTCCACAAAGCCGCGGCGCGACGTTTTCGCGCCCGTGCTCAGACCCATCCTGCCGTCAACCATCCGTCTGCTGTTTCAGTGGCAATTCGCCTTCAACATGATGGCTGCTTTAACGCTCTGTGCCGCTTTATGGGCATTGAGATCTAATCAACCTATTGATTATAAATAAATAATTTAAATATCATGCATTAACAATTAGTGCGATCATAGTATTCGCACTAATTATCAATTTTGTAATAGTAATCATGGTTATTATTGCCTCCATCGAAGGCGCAGCGCCTTCTCATCAAACGCTAAGGAATATGACCATGAAAGCTATCAAAACACTGACCATTGCCGCCGCCGCCGCCGCGCTTTCCCTGATGTCTGCTGCCAGCTTCGCGCAAACCGTTTCAGCCACCTCCACCACACTGGATGGTGCTGAAGCGAAAATTGCCGCTCAGGCTCAGCAGCAGGGTGCGCAATATAAAATTCTGGAAGCCAGCACCAACAACCTGGTGCACATGACCGCTGAACTCTACAAATAACGGATGGTTGCTCAGGGATGTGCCAGAACGGGTCGCCTGACGGGCGGCCTTTTTTGTCGTGCAGTCAGGCTCGCAGCGTATCAATCATTCTGGCGAAATTGCTGAATTTGCAGCGCAGACTGTCTGGCAGGAGAACGCAATATGCTGAACAACGTGGATATCAACCGGCAGGCGCTGGCTTTTGCCGATGCATTACGCACGCAACGCCATGCTCACGTTCCGGTGATTCGTTTTGCCCACTGGCCGCAATTTATCGCAACGGTGCGCGCTGAGCTGGCGCAACCGGGCAATCAGAAATAATTAGCACGATCACGATAACCGCACTAATTATCAATTGAAGTATAGTAACATAGGTTATTATTAGTTCCATCGAAGGCACACAGCCTTCAGCCACAACCATTAAGGAATAAGACCATGAAAACCATTAAAGCTATGTCAATCGCCGCTGTTGCCGCTCTTTCACTGATGTCAGCTGCCAGCTTCGCCCAGAGCGTAACCGTGACTTCCTCTACGCTGGACGGTGCAGAAGCTAAAATCGCAGCGCAGGCGCAAGAGCAGGGCGCTCAGTATAAAATTACTGAAGCCAACACCAACAACCGCGTGCACATGACGGCTGAACTGTATAACTAAGTTCAGACTGCTTAACTGCGTTAAGGCCGCCTTCGGGCGGCTTTGCTGTTTCCGGCCCGGCTGAAAGCTATCAAAAGCAGCAGGCTGGCGTTCGAAATTTGACCAATCCTGCTCAGCGGGCGCAACAGGCGGAGCCCAGGCGTTTATCCACAGGATAAGCCAGCCTCTTTGCACGTCAGTTGTGGATAACTGCTTTAATATCAAACCGTCAGGCGATAAACGCTGAGTGGATTTCCCGACTTACCCGTCGGTTATTTTGTCAGAAATGAATCCGGTTGCGGCTAAATAAACGCGAAGCGGGAGAGTTTATTTCACCATTTCAAAACACATTAGGTTTGCGTAATCTGCACCGTTATTTTTTCGCGTCGTCGTCAAAATGGCGAGAGGGAATCAGATTTTTCTCTTTATTAACCGGCGTTCTTTTCGACCGGCCTTTGTCCAGCAGGCAGTCGCGGCAACAGGCTATTTGCGGATGGTGGATACGCGCTACCGTCAGCGCCTGATGCACGGTATACAAAGAGCCGATAAAGCGCTTATCTTCCTCAAATTCCAGTACGTAACAGCCTTTTTTATGCAATACCCAGCCGGCGTCCGGATCGTGACATAAATAAAAATAGTGCGGTTCTAACATAACTTACTCTCGGGCGAGTGATAGCCATCGAATAGATAATCGGTGATGTGTCTAAATTAGAGACGCGTTCAGTCTACGCCGATGATGACCTGCGGGGCTAATTGATTTAATGACTTTCGGATTAGACCTGAAATGACCGGACCAGCATGAATAATGTGCCGGTCCGGTTGCTGATTTTATTCGCTGGCGAGCGCGGCGACCGGATCCATTCGTGCGGCTTTGCGCGCGGGCAGATAACCAAATATCATGCCGATAATGGTTGAGCAGGCAAAGGCTGCGCCAGCCGATTGCCATGAGTAGATGGCGGTCAGCACGCCGCCAGCCAGCAGTGAAATGACCGGACCTATCACCAGAGACAGCGCCACGCCGAGCGATCCGCCCACCAGGCACACCAGCACCGCTTCAATCATAAACTGCTGCATAATGTCGCCGCGTCGCGCACCTACCGCCATGCGCACACCAATCTCGTGGGTGCGTTCGGTCACCGACACCAGCATGATGTTCATTACGCCAATACTGCCGATCATGAGCGCAATCGAAGCCACCAGTAAAATTAGCAGCGTCAGCGTGGCCGCCGCACCTTCTATCGCTTTACGATACTTGTCCCGGTTGAACATCAGGAAATCTTTGGTGCCGTGGCGCGCCGTCAGCAACTGGGTGAGCGATTCCACCGCCGCACCGCTCACCACATCATCTTTGAGTTTAATACTGATACTGGTGAGCGCGGTCTGGCCGCTAATGCGATACATCACCGTGCTCCACGGCAGCCAGACGCTGAGACGGTTGGGCGACAGACCATCTTCATTATTGGCCACGCCAATAACCCGCACCGGCACCGATCCCAGCACAATCATTTTGCCAATCGGGCTCGGGCCCTGTTCGCCAAATAATTTATTGCGCGTGTTGATATCAATGATGATTTCCTGGCGCGCGTGCCGCTCATCGCTGAAGTTGCTGCCTTCCACCAGCTTAATGCCCTGAATGCGAAAATAGTCGACGCCTACGCCGGAAACTGAAGTTTTGGAGGCGTTAGCCAGGTAACGAATGGGCTGCGTGGCGATGATCTCCGGACTGACGGCGGCGACAAACTGCTGGCGCGCAATCACATCGGCGTCGGCCATCACCAGGGTTTGTACCGGATGCGCATCATCCTCGACATAATCGCCGCCGGCATAGATAGAAATCACATTGGTACCCAGTCCGGAAATGCTCTCCAGCGTTTTTTCCCGTGCGCCCTGGCCCAGCGCCACCACGGTGACGACGGCGGCAATGCCAAAGATAATGCCGGTCATAGTCAGTGCGGTGCGCAGGCGGTGGGCGTTCATGGCATTCAGCGCCATGCGCAATGATTCGCGCAGCCGGTCAAGCAGACCGCGGAATCGGCTTTGCCGCTTGCGTGGCGCTGGCGTAAAGCGCGTTTTTGCGGCCGTGGCAGTACTGCCGCTGTCGGCAAAAATCTCGCCGTCCTGAATTTCGATGATGCGTTCCGCGTGCTGCGCCACTTTCATATCGTGGGTAACGATAATCACCGTGTGACCTTCGCAGTTCAGTTCGCTGAGGATGCGCAGCACTTCTTCACCGGAGTGCGAATCGAGCGCGCCGGTGGGCTCATCGGCGAGGATAATTTCGGCACCGTTGATCAGTGCACGCGCAATACTGACACGCTGCTGCTGGCCGCCTGACAGCTCGCCCGGCTTATGCTGTTCGCGCCCCTGTAATCCGAGCCGCGCCAGCAGCTGTGCGGCGCGCTGACGGCGTGCGGTGCCGGATAAATTGGCGTAAATCGCCGGTATTTCAACGTTGCTCAGCGCGCTGAGATCCGGCATCAGGTGATAGCGCTGAAAGATAAAGCCGATGTGCTCGCGCCGCACTTGCGCCAGCGCATCGGGCGAGAGCGTGGCGGTATTTTTGCCGCCAATCAGGTAATCACCGCTGTCCGGCGCATCAATGCAGCCAAGAATGTTCAGCAGCGTGGATTTGCCTGAGCCCGAGGGCCCGATGATCGCCACCATTTCGCCGCTGGCAATCTGCAGATTAATGTTTTTCAGCACCTGCAGGGATTGCGAACCATTGACGTAGCTGCGCTGAATGTTGTGCAGTTCGATGATATTCACATCACCACCTTGTCCGCGCCCGGCTGCTGCGTGGCAAGGATCACTTTTTCCCCTAAGCGCAGCCCGCTCAGCACCTGAATGTCAACGCTGTCGCTGATGCCGGTGGTGATGTAGCGCTTCTCTGGCTGATTATTTTGATCCGCGATTTCGACGTAAGTACGACCATCGCTGGCCTTTTTCGTGGCCTGTACCGGCACCAGCAGCGCGTTTTTCGCCTGGTCACGCAGCAGATTAACCTGCGCCGTCATGGAGATGCGCAGCGCATTATCCGGGTTCGGCACATCAAGCAGGGCGTTGTAATACACCGCCGCGTTCGTGCTGCTCACGGTATTGCTTTCGCTGTTACCCATCAGTGCATCATCTTTCATCACCGACTCAGGAGCCAGTTCGATGCTGCGCAGCGTGGCGTTATAACGTTTATCCGGGTTGGCGAAGGTGGTAAACCACGCCTGCTGGCCGGGCTGAATATTGGTAATGTCCGCCTCGGAGATTTGCACTTTGATGGTCATTGTGCCGAGCTGCGCCAGTTTGGCGATGGTCGGGGCGCTCTGCACGGCGTTTACGGTCTGGCCCTGCTTCGTGACAATCGCCACCACCGTGCCGTCAATGGGTGCCATGATGCGCGTGTAGCCGAGATCGAGTTGCTTTTTATCCACTTCGATCTGCGCCTGAATCACCCGCGCCTGCTGCGCCGTCAGCTCTGCCTGGGCGATGCGCCACGCTTCGGCGGCGGTATCAAAATCCTGGCGGGAAACGGCATTGGTTTTAACCATCTGCTGCAGGCGCTGAAACTGTGCCTGCTGGCGTACCAGCGTAGCCTGACGGGTCTGTAAATCCGCCTGCGCCACGCTCAGCGCCGCCTGCGCATTACGCAGATCGCTGCGCTGCGGCTGATCATCGATCTCCGCGATCAGTTGGCCCTTGCGCACGTTGTCGCCAGCTTTGATATACAGCTTCTTCACCTGACCGGAGACCTGCGCACCGACGTTAACGCGCTCAATCGCGTCCATTTTGCCGGTGGCGGCAATCACGTTTTCGATGTCGCCCTGGCGCACCGCGGCGGTCATCAGCGGATTGGGTTTACTGCGTGACGCCGAATACCCCCAGAGAACCAGAATCATCACCAGCGCGGATAGCGCGGCAAACAGCCATTTTTTCGTCATTGTGTGCATCATCGTCCCTTAAATTTAGCGAGAATAATAATCACTAAGCGGGACAAACTGGAGAAAAATTCTGCGGAATTTTGTCAGCCGCAGGGGAGTGCGCCATCCCTGGCGCAGTTTATGGGTTAGCGATACCCCGTGAGTCAATCCGTTCAGAGCAGATTCAGCTGTTGCTTCAGCTGCGCAATCTCCCTGCGCCACTGCTGCTGTTGCGCCGGTTTCTGATGCTTTGCCTTACGCGCTTCGTCCTGCTGCAGCTTTTCTTCCAGCACCAGCAGCGCCTGCAACAGCGCATCTTCATCGCCCGGACCGTCATCGACGGCGGCAGCGGCAAGCGGATGATCGACTGGCACATGGGCGGTGGCCAGCCTGGCGGTCACCAGCGGCCAGTCGTGCCACTCGCTCAGCTGCTGCTGTTCTATCAGCCAGAAGCGATTGCAGCTGCTGGCGATCAGGCTGCGGTCGTGAGACACCAGCAGCACCGCGCCGGCGAACTGCTGCAGCGCCTGCGCCAGCTCCTCTTTGCCTGCCATATCCAGATGGTTAGTCGGTTCATCCAGCAGCAGCAGCGAGTAGCGCGCCAGCGTCAGGCCGACAAACAGCAGGCGCGAGCGCTCACCACCGCTGAGTGAGGCAACCTTCTGCTGATGGCGCAGCCAGGGAAAGCCTGCGCTAATCAGTGCCATTTTGCACTGCTCATCGCTCAGCGCAGCGAAACCGTGTAGCGCCGCGCTTAACGTCTGGTCGTCACGCAACTGTTGCAGGCTCTGGTCGTAATAGCCGACGCGGGCGCGCGGATGAAACAGCGGGCTGTCGCCTTGCTGCCAGCTGTGCCACAGCTGGCGCAGCAGTGAGGATTTGCCGCAGCCGTTGTGGCCGACAATCGCGATGCGATCGCCACTTTTCACCTGCAGCGCGGGCAGGGAAAAAAGGGTCGGCGCCCCGGCAGCAGGCTGAATCGACATCGGCGGCAGCGCCAGCACGCGATCCGCCTGCAGCGCTTCGCCCTGTAACTGCAGCTGCCACGGACTGCCGGCGCTGAGCGTGGTCTGCGCGGCTTTCAGCCAGTTGATGCGCTTCTCCATCTGTTTTGCTTTACGCGCCAGACCTTCGTTGTCATAGGTCCGGCCCCAGATCGCCAGCCGTTTTGCGCTGCTCTCAACCCGGGCGATCTCCTGCTGCTGTGCCTGGTGGCGCTGCGCATCGGCTTCATCCTGCTGCGCCAGCGCCTCGCGGGCGGCCGTGCAGGGCAGACGGAAAACATGCAGCGTGCGATCGCGCAGGATTGCGCTGCAGTTGGTGACGCGGTCCAGCAGCGCGCTGTCGTGGGACACCAGCACAAAGCTGCCCTGCCAGCCGATCAGAAAATTCTCCAGCCACAGCAGGGTCGGCAGGTCGAGATGGTTACCCGGTTCGTCCAGCAACAGTAAATTGGGCTGCAGAATCAGCGCGCGCGCCAGCAACAGCCGCATATGCTGTCCGCCGCTCAGCGTCGCCGCGGTTTGTGACTGCTGCGCTGTGCTGAAACCCAGCGTATGCAGCAGCGCCTCGGCACGCCAGCGCTCGCTGCTGCGCTGTGCTGCGGGCAGCCGGGCGATCACGCCATCCAGCAATGAGGCCTCAAGTAACGTTTCCGGCAGGTGTTGTTCAATGCGCGCCAGCAGACAGTGGCTGGCGGGCGTGACGCTGCCGTGACTGGCGGCCAGTTCTCCGCTGAGAATTTTCAGCAGGGTACTTTTACCGCTGCCGTTGTCGCCGATCAGGCCGATGCGGTCGCCTTTTTTCAGGCTGAAATCCAGGGAATGGAAAAGCGGGCCAAAGGCATTGTCGAAGCCTACGGCATGTGCGGAAAGAAGTGTGCTCATCTACTTACTCTCAAGTTGCAGGCGCAAAAAAGCCTGACGTCAGAATTTCGCTGACGACAACCCGGTAAGCCGGAGAGAAGGGATTAGATTGTCAGAACTTCGCTCAGGCGGATTATCGCAGCACGAGTGCGGTAAAACCTGAGCGGGTCCAGTCACCATAGAAGTGTGAGTAAACAAACAGTTCACACGACGGCATAGAGATCCTCCTTAATTATCAGCAGGTGAATAAGTCAGCCGATAATAGTGGCGGAGTGCGGCTTTTTCCAGCGATTTGTATCAACGTTGGTATAGTATGGCGTCAGAGCCTGATTGATGTCACAGGAGAGTGAATATGTTGATTTATGACGTTTTTGGCCGCCACATTGGCGTTCTGCGCAAGGAGGATGGCTGGCAGGTATTTCGCGCCGACGTGACAGAAAGAAAATTTTCGCGAATGTTTGATATCGCTATTCCAGATGATATGCCAGAAGACGAAATTGCAGGCTGGCTGGGTGATATCTTTCATGAGGCTGCAACTGAGCATCATCCTGGTGTGAAACGCATCGAATAAAAAGCTGATTGTTTTTTCAATGTTTGCCTCGAGCGAAGAGCGGTCGTTATCACTTACTATGCAGTTTAAATGCCAATGGCCTAAGCAGAGTTAATTGGTAATCGTTTCAAATATCCGCTACCCTTGCGTTACAAACATTAACATTCGAATAAGAATATCCACAATGAAAAAGAAAAATAGAGATCCTGAAAAATTTGACACACTTGAGTTGTTTGCATCGCTATCATTGAAACATCATTATAGTGTTAATGATCCGTTAGCATTAAATGCTTTCATGTCGAGAATTAAAAAATCTCTTGAAGGTTCTGTTAAAAATAAAATATTAGCTTATGGGAAAAGAACTGAAGCTCTATTTGCTTATGTTGTTGGAGCATTAGGAGAGGTTCAATTTCTTAAGCAAGAGGATTCTGGGGAGCTTTTTTTTGGGGGGGAGGACATACAGGCCCCTGATTATAGATTGATATTGAATAATCAAGAAAAAATTCTTGTTGAGGTGAAGAATTGCCATAATAAATCCCCAGATCAAAAATTTAAACTGAAGAAAGATTATATTATAAAACTTCAAAAATATGCTGATATAAATGGGCTTCCGCTAAAAATTGCCATCTATTTTTCAGAGTGGAAAATGTGGTGCCTTGTTCCTTTAGATGTCTTCAAAGAAAAACATGATGGCTATCTAATTGATTATAAAACAGCTGGAATTCATTCTCAAATGGATATGTTAGGTGATGCATTCATCTTTATGCACAAGACTAATATTGAATTGCATTTGTATACTGATGACCCAAGGTCTGTTATAGCCATCAGTAAATTAGAAGGTGAAATAGCTTGGGATATAGAGGCTTTTCGGATATTTTCCGATGGGGTTGAAATTTCAAATGAAAAAGAGAAGATTGTTTCTTTTTATTTGATGATACATGGAAAATGGAAAAGCACATTAATGGAAGAGATAATTGAGAATAACATTGCAATTGGTTTGAAAATAACCTGTCTAAGTAATTTTGGATCGGTGAATAACTGTGGGCCATATAGTCGGATAATATCGTCTGTTTTCAATCAATTCACAACTGATAAAAATGGAGATATATCTAGTCTCGGTTTGGATATTGACCCCATACTGTTTAGTGTTTTTGCTCCCAAAAACTATAAAAGTGAAATACTTCCAATTACACGATTTCACCTCTCCCTTGAATCGCGATAGCGATTGCCATTGACCTGCTCCAATAATTCTACATAGTACAATGTTAACAACGTCCGCTCCTGGCACAAAGCGGACGTTCATAGCAATTCCAGCTGTCCAGAGGCATTTGACACTGACAGGCAGTATGCAGCCAGTACATTGTGTGCCATGTATTGGAATGCGAAGGTTGAGCATACTTACCGGCGGCGGCGCAATAGAGAATAGGTTTGCTACAGGCCTTTGGCGGCGCCAGCCTGCTGCTGACGCCTGGAAAGTGACTGAAACCGTACATGACGGGGAAATAACTGACACGCTGGCCCAAACATGCATTTACCCGGCAACACGCTAGCGAATTAAGCGCCGGTTACCGTCGGCTGATGAATCTTCATCGAATCATGCTTGCCTGGATTGCACTCCTGAGTGGTACCAGGGAGATAAAATTTTCCGTCCGCATCAGGATCGGTGCCGCCGGGACATCCCGGCCTGCCGGCAGAGCCATCAGTATTACCTCCATCTGAACCGTTTCCACCGTCAGCGCCGGATTCTCCCGCATAGCCGCCATTTCCTCCCTGACCTCCGGCTCCTCCCTGTCCAGCGCTGACAGAGCATGCAAACAGTGCCAAAAAGCAGGCCAGAAAATACTTACTCATTGTTAGCCTCTCGATTCGTAACGGGCAGCTCAGGCTGCCGCGGCGGGTAATACTCACGAAGAGATACACTACCATCCGTTTTATCTCTGCTGACTTAACAGATCATCAACACCCGTTTTTCAATAAGAAACTAAGGCCGTCAATTTACGCAGTGCCTGCTGCTGACCTCACTCTGCTTATTGCGAGGGTAATCACTGACGCCCGCGCGGGAGTCACTGGCGCTGCACCTCTTATCGTGACTGGTTCACCCAAATCAGTTGATCGGTTGCGAAGCCCAGTCGCTGGGCATAGGCGAGATAGCGTTGTTTGACTTCAGCCGGAATGGTGGGCTGACGCGACAGAATCCACAGATACCCCCGGTTCGGCCCGGCGACCAGTGCATACTGATAATCTTCATCCAGCGCAATCACGTTATAACCGCCATAAAAAGGCCCGAAGAACGAGACCTTTAGCGCGGCGACGTCAGGTTTGCCGGTGAAGTAAGCTTTGCCTTCGCTCTCGCTCCACGCTTTTTTCTCCGGATCGTAACCGCGATTCAGCACGCTGATACCGCCGTCGCTGCGTTTGCTGTAGGTGGCGGTCACATGATCTTTACCGCGTTCGAAACGGTGATCGAGGCGGGCAATTTCATACCAGGTGCCGAGATAGCGATCGGCATTAAAGTGGGTGATGGGCTGCACCCCTTTAGGTGGCGTCGGGGATTTACAGGCGACCAGAGTAACAGACAGCGCCGTGATGGCGACTAACGGCCAGATTTTCATCGCAACTCCTTTATATCTCTCAAAATCCTGTCTGAAGTATAGATAAGGATAGCGAAACCGGCGCGGTTCAAAACCTTACGCCGCGCCGGTCTGTCGATTAACGGCGTTTCTCAACCTCATCTTCTGGCGGAATCACCGGCTCATCGATAGCGATCGATTTGCCGGATTTCAGCAGCTGAATATCCAGAATCACGTAGGTCATGGTGGTGATAAACAGTGAGATCACACTGCCAATCACGCCGCTGGTGGTGAAGGTGAAGTAGTTGTACATCACCACCCAGGTGAGGCAGATAAACATCGCCAGCGCCACGGTAATCGCCGACTGCGAGTAATGCGTGGTACGCGCCCCCATTTCATTAATCTGCAGACTCAGGTTGCAGCCGCTGTATTTTTCCAGCAGCACGATAGTGTGATCCCAGTTGTGCAGGCGGCGTGCGCTGCCGCGCGCGGCGAACAGAAACAGCAGCGAAAGGAACAGACCAGAAAAGGCGATCAGGACCGGTACCGCTTCCAGCGCATAGGCAATGCTTTTATGGCTCGACGCTTGTGCGACCGCGCTCAAATCCAGCGTTAGCGAGCAGCCCAGTGCGCCATACAGGAACACAAACAGCAGCAGATAGAGCGCGTTGCGTTTCCAGTCGAGCTCTGCTTCATGATTTCTCTGTAACCGCGCATCCTGCAACGCCTGTCGCAGGCGCAGTTGTTCGTCAGACGTGGAATCAATACTGGCGATCTCCTCGCCCAGTAAGCGGTGAATAAAAGGCTGATCGGCCTGATCGAGGGTGATGCGCATAAGTTTTCCGCTAGCAAAATATTCGTGGCGTCAGTGTAACGTAAAACGAAGCTCACCGGGCGTCCGGTGCAGCGGCTGCGCATTTGGCCGCCATCAACACGCACCGGCTGATGGGGGAGCACAGCAATCCTTCGCATCCACCGATTGGCGATATCTGATTATTCGGGTAACGTGGAATTTCATACTAATACGTCAAGATTATTCCCGTACCCTACGTAGCAGGAGAGGTCAGTTATGTCCGTCCATTCGCCGCTCATCGGCATCGTCAGCGATGATGTCAGCCATCCGCACAGTATGCACATGCTCAAAGAAGTCACGCGTCAGCTCAGTGCGCGTGATCGGCTGCCGGTGCTGCTGTGCGCCGCCACGCGCGAGGATTTTCAGGCCGCGCTGCGTAACGCGGCGTCGCTGCCGCTGGGTGGACTGCTGTTCCTGAGCTCGCCGTGTCAGGATGCGCAGGAAATCGCCGCGCACCTGCTGCCATCGCTGCGCACGGTGCATCTGTGCCCGAGCGACAGCGCGGGCGCTGATGTGGTGATTGCCGATGCGTATCACGCCGGGCAGCAGCTTGGCGCACTGCTGCTATCGCAGGGGCACCAGCGTTTGGGCGCTATGCTGGTGCAGGCAAGTGACACGCCGCCGCGCCAGGTGCAGGGGTTTATTGCCAGCCTGCAGGCGGAGGACAAGACGCTGCACGCAGCACTGCACGCCGGCGCCCTTTACCGTGAGCAGGCTTATCAGGCGATGATGGCTTATCTGAAGAAAACCCGTGCGGCAGAACGCATCAATGCATTGATGTGCGAATACAACGAGCTGGCCTTTGGCGCACTGCAGGCCGTGCGCGACTTCGGTCAGGGCGCGCATATCGCCGTGGTGGGCTTTGATGATGCTGACGAGGCGCGCGGCTCCACATGGCACCTGAGCAGCTGGGCACCGCGCCGTGATTTACTGGTGACGGAAGCCCTGAACCGGCTGCTGGATCAGCGTCCGGACCACAGCCGCGCCTGGCAGCAGGGTGAGCTGCAGGTGCGCCATTCGCATCACGGCAAATATGTGCCTGGCGAAATGTCGCAGTGCGGTTGCGCTACACGTCACTGATCGCTGCAAGCCTTTCCCCTTTGGCGCCGGGCTGATTCCACACACTGGCGCTGATCTTTGCCGGAATTTTATATCCGCGCAGGTTTTCTTTACGCCTTTTTTATATTGCCGGCGGTTAAATCAGCGCAGCAGGCGGCACTGTGGCGCGCCTTAACCTCAAAGGGAAATATCATGCCCGGCACTATTCTGGTCACACATAATCAGCATCAGTCTTCCACGCTGGCAGCCATTTACGATCGCCTGATGGCGCGACGCGGTGGCCTCTGGGTCTGCTGGGATGGACAACGTACCGTCGCTGCGCAGGAAGCGGCGCGCACGCTTAGCTTTCAGCAGGGTAACGAATACGACAGGCTGCAGTTTGCGCTGACGCGCGCAGAATACGAAGAGGGCTATCACGGCTACGTCCATCAGGGCTTGTGGCCGGTGTTTCACCAGCGTCCGGACCTGGCACGTTTCACCAGCGCCAGCTTCCAGGCCTATCGCCAGCTGAATGCGGCTTATGCCCACGCCATCGCCGAATATGCCATGCCGGACGATGTGATCTGGCTGCAGGATTATCACTTCATCCCAACGGTAAAAATGCTACGTGATACCGGCTTAACTAACCGCATCGGTTTATTTTTACATCAGCCGTTTCCGTCCGGTCAGCTGTTTGAAGCGATCCCTGACTGGCGCAGCCTGGCAGAATCGCTGCTGTGCTGCGACCTGATTGGCTTCCAGACCGGGCAGGATATGAATAACTTTCTGCTGTGGCTGGAGAGCGAGTTTCGCGCTGAACGCTTAGGCAGGAACCGTCTGCGCGTGCACGGTCACATCATCACCACCGGCGTGTTTCCGGTCGGGATCGATCTGGCTGAGGTTCAGGCGTTACTTGAGAGTAACAGCTGCCAGTATATGGAACAGCAGAGCCGCGAACATTTGCCGGCCAACACGGTGCTGAGCGGCGGTCATCTCGACGACAGCGCAGGTCTGCCGTATCGCATCAGCGCGCTGGAAGTGCTGCTGCGCCATCATCCCGACTATGCGGGCAACATGATGTTATTGCAGCTGGCTTCTGCTGCCAGCGGACACCCGCACCGGCAGCAGGCGATCAGCCACAATCTGGAAAATCTGTGCGGTGAGGTTAATGGCGTGCACGGTATGCTCAACTGGTATCCGGTCAGTTATCTCAACCACGATTATCGCCGTGAAGAGCTGGCTGGGCTGTACCGCGCGGCGCGGGTGGCGCTGGTGACGCCACTGATGGCGGGCATGAGCCTGATGGCGAAAATGTATGCTGCGCTGCAGGATCCCGCGAATCCCGGCGTGCTGATTCTGTCACAGTTCGCGGGTGCGGCCGAACAGATGGATGGCGCGCTGATCGTTAATCCTTACGATCCTGATGCAATGGCGGATGCCATCCATACGGCGTTGCGGCTGCCACTCAGCGACCGTCAGAACCGTCATGCGCGCTTGCTGAATAATCTGCACCGCTATGATTGTCACTGGTGGGCCGACAGCTTCCTCGCCCTGTTAATGGATGAGCCGCAGCCGGAGAGTGTGCAGCTGTGTAGCCGTCACCTGTCGGGCGCAGGCATAAGCGGGCGGTTACGTTATTGATAAGCAGACAGGGGGCAGAGCGGGGCTAATGTCGGGTGTTCTTGCCCGTATTATCACGGTTGCGAAAAATATGGGTCACGTTATCGCTACCTTTTAACGCCACTGCTTCGCCCTGCGGCGCACTTTTGCTGTTCTGCACTTCAGCAATCGCATAGCGAAACGCGCGCTGGCGTGCCGGATCGGTTTCTGATGCCGCCATCGCGCGCAGTTTTTCCAGCAGCGCGAGAGTGGTTACCGGTCCGGCTTGTTTTAACAACTGCAGCACGGCATCGCCCATGACAATGTCGGCCAGTTTTTCATCTTCACTTCTATACATAAAAGCTCTCAGTATCCGCGTTGCGTTTAGCATTGCCTGGTGCAGGTAAACCAAAGCCTAATCAACGACTGATAGTGTCGCTCTTCCTCTGTCGGAAATGTGTGACCTGCTGAGCGAAATGTTTCCCCGACAGCACCCTTAAACTTATACAACAAAAGCGCTTCTGTACAGGCGGGAGTGCGAGTGGCACGGGTTTTAGCCACATAATCCCTGACAAACAGTGGCTTGAATCAGATATCAATAGCGGTGCGCATTAATGCGCACCCTACATTGAGGGTGCAATTTCCCGGTAGGGTCGCCATTGATGGCGACCGTATCATGCCTGGCAGTCGATTCGTTAACACATAACAAGCGCTGCCGCCGTCATCCTGCACCGTTACCCGCCCCGGCGCTAATCGCTGCTGCCCAGAATATCCATAAACTCCTGCACTGGCCGGTCGTAGACGTTCATACTGCCGGGACGATCGCTGAGCCAGGCCACAGCCAGTTCCCAGCACACATCAACGTCGCTGATGCGGCAATAATGCAGCGTCGTGCTGCGCGCTTTCACTACCTGTTCGGGCAGCAGGGCAATCCCCATATTGCGCTCAACCAGACTCAGCAAAGTTTCCAGATCGCTCACTTCAAACGTCACTTTGCGGCTCAGCCCCTGCAGGGCAAAACTGTTGTCATTCACCTTGCGCGTGCCCTGGCCGGCTTCGAAATCGATGAACGACTGCTGCGCCAGTTGTGCCATGGTGACGTCCGGCTGCATCGCGGTGAACCCGGCATAATCGGCGGCAAACGCTACCACGATTTCATCGCAGGCGATGATGCGCGACGACAGCCGGTCGGAGACTTCCTCCACCGGCATAATCGCCAGATCGATCTGCTGATTGTGCACTTTTGCATTGAGCTTCGCCGATGATCCCTGACACAGCTTGACGTCAAAATCCGGAAAGCGACGAATAAAGGTTTCCAGTAATTGCGGCAGATCGATAAACGGCGGCACGCTTTGCACCGTGCCAATCGACAGGGTTCCGGTCTTAAGCGCCACGATCGCTGCCACTTCCTGCGACGCTTTTTCGACAAAGGCGCCGATGGTTCTGGCGTAATCAAGAAACACTTTCCCGGCCATGGTCAGGCGCACCTGGCGAGTGGAGCGGATAAAAAGCGGCGTGCCCAGTTCCTCCTCCAGCTGTTTGATCGAGGTGGACAAGGCCGATTGCACAATATGCATACTCTGTGCGGCGCGGGTGAAATTTTCATGTTCCGCCACGGCGATGAAGTGCCGCATCTGGCGCAATTCCATCAGTTATCTCCATAAAAGATGAATTTAATCACAATAATGAATTTTACAGATTAACGATACGCGGTAAAAATTTGTCCGGCAATCGCCTGTTCGCCGCGCGGTTTTGCAGGAAGGCAGAACAATGTCTTCTGTGCACCTGTCCGGCGGCATTTAATGAGAGGAATCTGTTATGAGTTATGTTGCATCACCAGCGCGTTATCAGACCAACATGCAGTACCGTAAAACCGGCAAAAGTGGCCTGGTGCTGCCGCTGATCTCGCTGGGGCTATGGCAGAATTTTGGCGGCGTTGACGTGTTTGAGACCGGCAGAGCGATCCTGCGCCACGCGTTTGATAACGGCATTACCCATTTCGACCTGGCGAATAACTACGGTCCGCCAGCGGGATCGGCTGAAGAGAACTTTGGTCGCTGGCTGGCGCAGGATTTTGCCCCATATCGTGATGAACTTATTATCTCCAGCAAAGCGGGCTGGGATATGTGGCCGGGTCCGTATGGTGGCCCGACCGGCACCCGTAAGCATCTGATTGCCAGCTGTGATAACAGCCTGCGCCGCATGGGGCTGGATTATGTCGATATCTTCTACAGCCATCGCGTTGATCCGAATACACCGCTGGAAGAAACCATGGGCGCGCTGGTACAGCTGCATCGTCAGGGCAAGGCGCTGTATGTCGGCATCTCTTCCCACTCGCCAGAGCTGACGCGTCAGGCCGCTGCGATTCTGGCCGATGAGAAAGTGCCGCTGTTTATTCATCAGCCCAATTACTCGATGCTAAACCGCACTATTGAGCACGGGCTGCTCGATACGCTGGCGGAGCTCGGCAGCGGTTGCATCGCCTTTTCACCGCTGGCACAGGGCATGCTGACAAGTAAATACCTCAACGGCGTACCGCAGGGCGCGCGCGCCGGCGGCAGCGATCCGCGTCTTTCTGCCATGCTCAGCGAAGAGAACCTGGCAAAAATTCGTGCGCTTAACGCGATTGCTGAAGCGCGCGGTCAGACGCTGGCGCAGATGGCGATCGCCTGGGCGCTGCGTGATGAGCGGGTCACTTCTGCGCTGATTGGTGCCCGCACCGTTGATCAGTTAAGCGATTCCCTGCGCGCGCTGGACAACCTGACCTTTACGGCACAGGAACTGGCGGACATTGATCGTTACGCCACCGAAGGTGGGGTGGATATGTGGCGCGTCTCTTCCCAACTTAAATAATGCCCGGCGCCGCGCAACGCGGCGCGTTTTATCGCTGCGCCTGCTGTAACCGCACGGCGCGGCGAAATGCATTGGGTGACTGACCCGTTTCACGCTTAAAAGCATGGCTGAAGGCGCTCTCTGAGGCGTAACCCAGCGTCTGCGCTACCACGGCCACCGCCTCATTTTCCTCCTGCAACGCACGCTCCGCCAGCCGCATGCGCCACGCCGTCAGATAGGCTATCGGCGTGATGCCGACCACCTGGCGAAAATATTGGGCAAAACGGGTGCGCGACATGGCACAGGCACGCGCCAGCTCGTCCAGATGCCAGTTGCGCGCCGGATCGCCATGCAGCCGCTGTAACGCCGGTGCCAATCGCGCATCGCTCAGCGCCCGCAGCCAGCTGGCGGGCAGTGCGCTGCTGGTTTGCAAATGCGCCCGCAGAATCTGGATGAACAGCAGTTGTGCCAGCTGGGCCGTTGCCAGCTGCGATCCCGGCTGGACATGCTGGCCTTCCTGCACCAGTTGATCCAGCACCCAGCGGAATGACGCCGCCTGCGGTGACGCTGCCGGCACCTGAATCCAGGGAGGTAATACGTGGGTCAGTAAACGACCACTGGCAGGATCAAGCAGTACATGGCCACCGATATGGACAAAATCTTCGCCGCTGCCAATCGGCGCATGGCCTTTTCCTGCGCCATAAAACACGCTCATGGCGTCAACCGGCGGCTCGTCCAGATGGCTGGCCAGCACGAAGGCGCGTTTAGCGCTCAGCAAGCCGACGTCGCCGGTGGCAAAGTGGAACGGTTCAGATTCGCCCTCCAGTATGACCCAGCAACTGCCTTTGATAATGGCGAAGAATTTAATTTTATCGGGCGCAGGGAAACGCAGCGCCCAGCGTCCGCCCGCGGTAAAACCGCCGGTCAGCAGTGATTCAGCGCGAACGAATCGCAGAATGTCGGAAAAGGGATCAAGGCTCATTTCTGTACTATCACGCAAGTAAACTGCATTTACAAGCATTCAAAATCCGCCCTCCGCCGCTTAACGTAGAGCGCGTCGAATGAACGATGCTTGTGATGAGGAAGAAAAATGAGTAATGACAAAGTTCTGGTTACCGGCGGCAGCGGATTTATCGCTCAGTACTGCATTATTGCGCTGCTGCAGCAGGGCTATCGGGTGCGAACCACCTTACGTGATACCGAACGTGAAGCTGAAGTCAGGGCGCATCTGTTGCAGGCCGGGGTGGCCGCAGGCGAGGCGCTGCAATTTGTCGTTGCCGATTTAACGGCAGACGCGGGCTGGGAAGACGCAGTAACGGGCTGTCGCTTCGTGCTGCATGGCGCTTCACCCACCCCGACCGGCAGCCAGGTAAGCGAAGCTGACTGGGTGAATCCGGCGATTGAAGGAAATCTGCGCGTATTGCGCGCCGCGCGCGATGCAGGCGTTAAACGTGTGGTGCTGACCTCGGCGTTTGGCGCGGTCGGTATCGGACATCCAGCGGACTATCCGCGCCCCTTTACCGAGCGCGACTGGAGCGATGTCAGCGGCGATGTATGGCCGTATCAGAAATCGAAAACCCTGGCGGAACGCGCCGCCTGGCAGTTTATCGCTGAGCAGGGTAACGGTCTGGAACTGGCCACGGTGAACCCGGTGTCGGTGCTGGGACCGGTGCTGGGTGCCGACTATTCACATTCGATTCGCATTGTGAAGGAGCTACTGGAGGGGCAGCCAGGCTGTCCTGACATCAACTCATGTTTTGTTGATGTGCGTGACGTGGCCAGTCTGCACGTGCTGGCGATGACCCACGCCGCCGCGCAGGGGCAGCGCTTCCTCGCCAGTTCGGGGCACAGCCTGCCGCTTATTGAGGTGGCGCGCACGCTCAAAACCCATCTGGCAGCAGAAGCAGAGAAAGTTTCGCTGCAGCCAATGAGTGACGCCATGGTGCGGGCGGCGGCAGCGCAAAATCCGCTGATGACGGGAATGGTAAAACTGCTGGGCGTTGATATGAATGTCAGCGCCGCTAAAGCTGGCTGGCTGCTGAACTGGCACCCGCGCAGTCCGCAGGAGGCCATTCTTGCCACCGCGCGCAGCCTGATTGCGCTGGGGCTGGTAGCAAACCACTAGTCTGACTGCGGCATTTATCATCACCCTGGTGACGCGCAGATGCTATATAAATGATAACAATTATCATATATAGCGATTGATGAGGACATCATGCCGTCTCCACAGGTGATAAACGCCGACTGCTGTATCGTCGGCGGCGGTCCGGCCGGCTTAATGCTGGCCTATTTACTGACGCGCGCCGGCCTGCGCGCGGTCGTGATTGAGAAGCACGCCGATTTTCTGCGCGATTTTCGCGGCGACACCATTCATCCCTCAACCCTGGAGATCATGCACCAGCTGGGTCTGCTCGACGCGCTGCTGGCGCTGCCGCATCAGCGCGCGGAGAAGTTACAGGCGGAAGTGGGCGGGCAGGAGATCACCATGGCCGATTTCTCCCGTCTGCCGTTGCGCTGCCGTTTTATCGCCTTCATGCCGCAGTGGGATTTCCTCACTTTCCTCGCCGCCCAGGCGGCGCACTATCCCGGTTTCACGCTGCTGCAATCCACCGGTTTTGACGATTTTCTCTATCAGGACGGCGTAATCGCAGGCGTGAAAACGTTACAAGGTCACGAAATTCACGCGCCACTGGTGATAGGCGCGGATGGCCGTCGCTCGGCGGTGCGGCAGAAAGCCGGGCTGGTGGGTAAAAGCTTTGGTGCTCCACGCGATGTGGTGTGGTTCCGGCTGGATAAACAGCCGGACGACCCCGAGCTGGGGATGGGCCACAAGGGGCCGAAGCAAAACTTCATCGTCATTGACCGCGGCGAATACTGGCAGTGTGGATTCACCATTCAGAAAGGCGAATTCGAGGCGCTGAAGCAGGCCGGGCTCGACGCGCTGAAAAACCGCATGGCAGAGGTTGCGCCGTTCAGCGTGGCGCGCATGGCGCAGCTGCAGGAGTGGCAGCAGCTGAGTCTGTTATCCATCCGTATCGATCGGCTGGACAAATGGATGAAGCCCGGCGTGCTGTGCATTGGCGATGCCGCACATGCGATGTCACCGATTGGCGGCGTGGGCGTGAACCTGGCGATTCAGGACGCGGTGGCCAGCGCCAATTATCTGACGCGGCCCTTGCAAAACGGCACGCTCACGCTGCGCGATTTGGAGAACGTGCAGCGGCGGCGGCAGTTTCCGACGGTGGCGACGCAATTCCTGCAGATCAAGATGAGCAGCGGCAAGCGCCCGCGCACCACGCCCAGTAGGGTTCCGCAGCTCATCAGCCGCTATCCGTTTTTACGTCATCTGTTTGGCCGATTGATTGGCATGGGTTTCCGCCCGGAACGGCCAAGTCTCGCCGGAGAAAAAACGTAGCCGGGTAATTATTGCAATTGCGATGCTTTTGTAACATTACATTAACTTTTTCGGCGGGCTATCATTAAAAAAATTGCTTAATCGGAGAGGGGATTTAATCACTTTGTGCCTTATTTGTCGGCTGATATAACCTGAACGTCAACGCGATCTCAACGAAGCGTAAATGGCGTGAGGCGGGTGAATAGCGGGATTACGCGATGATAAAGGTTTTCTATTGATTTCAGCGGTGACACAAGGTTGGCGAAAGCCACAGTTTGATTATGGTTAAGGGACATGACACAAACCATAAGAAACTGAGGAAGACAGCAGGTATGAAACTGGAAAACTTATCTCGCAGAAGCTTTATGGCCTTCGCGGCTGGTGGCACCGTGGCGCTGGCGGCCGGCAAGGTCCATGCCCACGACGGCAAGGTGGCGACTTATCCGGCCAATGATCCCAACCATCCGCGCGACCCTGGCCCGCACGATCCGGTGCGCGAAGCGCTGAATCCGGATCTGGTCGATCCGCCAGCAACCGACAGCGGCACATTACCCAACCTGCGCTTTTCGTTTAGCGATGCGCACGTGCGCAAAGGCAGCGGCGGCTGGACGCGCCAGGTGACGCAGCGCGAACTGGGCATTTCCACCACCATTGCTGGCGTCGATATGCGGCTGGATAAAGGGGGCATCCGCGAACTGCACTGGCACAAAGAGGGCGAGTGGGCCTACATGCTGTACGGCAATGCGCGCATTACCGCGCTGGATACCGCAGGTGGCTGGTTTGTCGATGACGTTGGCGTGGGCGATTTATGGTATTTCCCGCCGGGCGTGCCGCACTCGATTCAGGGGCTCGGGCCGGACGGCTGTGAATTCCTGCTGGCCTTCGACAACGGCAATTTCGATGAAGACAGTACCTTTCTGCTCAGCGACTGGTTCAAACATATCCCGCCAGAAGTGCTGGCAAAAAACTTTGGCGTGCCGGCTGAGGTGTTTAACACGCTGCCTTCGCCGGAAGAGGAGTACATCTTTGCCGGACAGGCACCGGACGGCGCGGCGGCTTCGGCGGTGAGCGGCGGGGTGAAATCGAAGCAGGTCTTCTCGCATAAAATGCTGGCGCAGAAGCCGTTGACGCTGCCGGGCGGCACGGTACGCATTACTGATTCCAGTAATTTTACGGTATCGAAAACCATCGCCGCCGCGCTGGTGGAACTGGCTCCCGGCGCGATGCGCGAACTGCACTGGCATCCCAATAACGACGAATGGCAATACTATCTGGAAGGTCAGGGGCGGATGGGCGTGTTTGCCTCGTCGGGTCAGGCGCGTACGTTTGACTTCCGCGCCGGTGATGTCGGCTATGTGCCCTTTGCCATGGGTCACTATATCGAAAACACGGGTGACAAGCCGCTGCGCTTTCTGGAACTGTTTAAAAGCGATTATTACGCGGATATTTCGCTTAACCAGTGGCTGGCCAGCACGCCGCCAGCGCTGGTGCGCCAGCATCTGCATCTCAGCGACACCTTTATGAATGCGCTGCAGCAGGAGAAGCATCCGGTAGTGAAATAGCCCGTGGCCACGCGCAGCCGGTGCTGCGCGTTCTCTCCTGATACTGTCCACATCTGGCGTGCATATCCCGCCCGGAACCCTGTGGATAAACCTTTCGTTGCCCCATGCCAGCAGGGCTGACCAGCAGGCGGTTATTTTCTGAACGGCCGCCAGCGCAGCGATTTCAGTTTGTCACGACGGGCTGCTGCCTGCATCACCAGACTCATCGCGGCGGGTAACACGGTCAGCGTCACCAGCGTCGCCACCAGCAGCCCGCCGATAATCGCATAGGCCATCGGGCCCCAGAAGACCTGATGCGAGATGGGGATCATCCCGAGAATGGCGGCGCAGGCGGTCAGACACGATCGGCCGTGCGCGGTGTTCGGCGGCAGCCGCAATGGCCGCGTCCGGCGGCATCCCCTGAGCAAGATTGTTGTCCACCTCGCTAATCAGTATCACCGCGTTGCGCATGATCATCCCCGCCAGGGCGATAACCCCCAGCAGCGCCACAAAGCCCATCGGCGTGCCGGTCGGCAGCATAGCCAGCACAATCCCCGGCAGACCAAACGGGGCCATCAGCAGGGCCAGCAGCATCCGGGAATATCGCCGCAGCTGAAGCATCAGCAGCAACAGCATGATGACCAGCGTCACCGGAAGGACGGTAAAGACGGAGCTGTTCCCCTTATCCGATTCGGCAACCGCGCCGCCTTCTTCAATGCTGTAACCTGCGGGCAGGCTCGCGCGCAGTTTATCCACCGGCGGACGGTGAGGGCGGCGGATACCGCTTCAGCGCGCAGCCCCGGCGCCAGATCGGTTTGAACCGTGATAAAGGGCACGCGCTGGCGACGCCAGATAACCGGATCGTCCACGCCCCAAACCGGCGTTGCGACGGCGCTGAGCGGAATTTTTTTACCGTCATTCCCCTGACGGCGCGGTTAGCAGCAATCCGGACAGGCTGCTCAGGTCATGGCGCGCCGCAGCGTTGCCCTGTAGCACCACGTCAACAAGGCGGTCGTTATCACTGATGGACGTGACAACGCTGCCGGACCAGACGGTATTCAGCATGCGGGCGAGGCTTTCTGACGATATGCCCGCCGCGCGCGCTGCCGTCTGATTCACCTCAAGGGTGATGACTCTCTCCGGCTCTCCGGCCGTCTGGTTAACGTCGCGTGAGAACGGGGAGCGGCCAATCGCGTCCGTGAGACGGTTCGCAAGCGCCCGCACCTGCAGATAATCCGGCCCGCTCACCCGATATTTGATGGGCCAGCCGACGGGCGGCCCCAGCTCAAGGGGCGACACGCGCGTGATGATGTCGCTAAATTGCCGGGCAAGGATCGTGTTGAGCTGTGCGTGCAGACGATCCCGCGCCGCAAGATCCTTCGCCACGACAACCATCTGGGCGATATTTTCATTTTCCAGCAGCACGTCCATCGGCAGGTAAAAACGGATGGCGCCTGAGCCGACGTACGTCGAATAGCGATCGATATTGCTGTTGTCGGCCAGCGCTTTTTCCAGCTTTTCCACCTCTCTGAGCGTTTCCGGCTGCGACGCGTTGGCCGGAAGCGTCAGGCTGACCAGCAGTTCAGGCCGGTCCGAGGCCGGGAAAAACTCGCCCTGCATAAACGTCGTGCCAGACGCCGGCCAGCAACAGCGCCAGCATCGCCATCGCCAGCGTCAGCATGCGGTGGCGCAGCACGCTGCTCAGCAGGCGGCGATACCCGCACGGGCTGAGCCTGCCCGTCTTCCGCCGCGTGATGTCTGACTTTTTCCGGCAGCAGCCACGTGCCCGTCAGCGGCGAAAACAGGATCGCGACGGCCCAGGAGCAGAGCAGGGCGATGAGCACCACCGCAAACAGGGAAAAGCAGTATTCACCGGCGCTGGAGGCCGCAAAACCAACGGGAATAAAACCGGCAATCATCACCAGGGTACCGGTGAGCATCGGGAAGGCCGTCGTTTTGAATGCATAGGTGGCCGCGCCGGTGCGGGAATCGCCCGCTTCCAGCCGGGCGACCATCGTTTCGACGGCGATCATGGCGTCATCCACCAGCAGGCCCAGGGCAATGATCAGCGCGCCCAGCGAGATGCGCTGCAGGCCGATACCGGCGAGCATCATGCCGACAAACGTCATGGCGAGCACCAGCGGGATGGCCGTCGCCACCACCAGTCCGGCCCGCAAACCCAGCGAGACAAATGAAACCGCCAGCACGATAACAACGGCTTCGATAAGCACCCGGATAAACCCGCTTACCGCGTCACTGACCACCGCTGACTGATCGGCGACTTTCACCATCTCGATACCGTGCGGCAGCCTGGCTGGCTTCGCTCACCATGCGTGCCCGCAGCGCCTGGCCGAAACGCAGCATGTTGCCTGTCGGCGCCATCGACACCGCCAGCCCGATAGCCGGTTTGCCGTTCACCCGGTAGGCCGGGGCCGGTGGCTCGGCGATTTGCCGGGTGACGGTGGCAATATCGGTCAGCGGAATATAGCGATTGTTAACGTGCAGCGTGACCGCCCGCAGGCTCTCCTCGCTGGTGAGCGCGCCGCTGACGCGCATCGCCATGTTCTCCTGCCCGGTACGCATCGTTCCTGCCGGGACAACGGCGTTTTGCGCCCGGAGGGCGTCGGCAACCTCCTGAATATCCAGCCCCATACCGGCCAGGCGCGCCGGAGAAAAGGCGAGAACCCACTGCTCCTGCTGTTCGCCCAGCAGGGTGGTTTTACCCATATCCGGCAGAGACATCAGCTCGCGCCGTATTGTCTCTGCGCGATCCCGCACCTCCCGCAGGGTAAAGCCGTCGGGAATAAAGGCGTAAATTGTGCCGAACGTGTCGTCAAACTCGTCGTCCACGGCAGGGCCCTGCACCCCTTCGGGCAGGGACGGCGCGATGTCCTGCATTTTTTTGCGAACCTGATACCAGATATCGGGCACGCTTTGCGGGGGCGTATCGTCACGGAGGTTGACGTGGATAACGGTGCGTCCGGCACGGGTTTCACTTTCGAGATAGTCCAGCCAGGGCGTTTCCTGCAGCTTTTTTTCAAGCGTATCGGTCAGCAGGCGGGTGGTATCCGTCACGGAGGCTCCCGGCCACTGCGCGGAGACGACGGCCGTTTTGATGGTGAATGCCGGATCTTCGTTACGCGGCAGCTTTTCATAGCAGAACACGCCCATCGCAATCACCAGCAGCATAAAAAAGGCCACCAGCTGCTGGTGTTTCAGCGCCCAGGCGGAAAGATTAAACGCCGGTTTCATGCTGATCCTCCTGGCTGCCGGCAACGTGTTCACCATCACGCAGGGTGCTTACGCCCGCCGTGATCACCCGATCGCCTGGCATGATGCCGGCACGAATCCATACCGCATCTGCCGTGTAGCCGGCAATCGCGACTGTGCGCCGGATAACGCAGTTTTTCACCGGGTCGAGAATAAACACCGCCGGCTGGCCTGCCTGGCGGGTAAGCGCGGTGGCCGGAATCGCCATCACCGCATCCGCCGTCGTGTCGATCAGCGGCAGGGTGACGGCGACGCTGGCGCCCAGCACCATCTCCGCGGGAGGATTGTCCAGCGTGATGCGCACCCGCCAGCTGCGTGTCTGGGCGTCGGCCTGCGGACTGACGTCACGCAGGTGCGCTTCGGCCATCACGGACGGATTCTGCAATAGCGCAACGCGGAAGCGGGCACTGGCCCGGCGATCGAGGGTTTCAGGTGTGGCAACGTCAAATACCACGTCACGGCCTGTGCCGGTCGCAACGGTAAACACCGTCTGACCGGCGCTGACCACCTGACCGGCTGCGGCGCTGACGCCCGTCACCACGCCATCGTCAGGCGCGGTGAGGTGGGTCCAGCGCAGGCTATCCTGCGCATTTTTCAATGCCGCTTCACTGCTTTGCCGCCGCGCCAGCGCAGCCTGCCAGTCGGCGCGGGCGCTATCGAGCTGAGTGCGGGCAATAGCCCCGGACGGCATCAGCAGCCGCATGCGGCGCAGATTGAGGGCCGCCACCTTTTCGGCCGCGCGGCTGCTGTTCAGCTCCGCCTGTGCGCTCGCCAGCTGATTCAGCGCGCCGGGACTGTCAAGCACGGCGAGCGTCTCTCCCTGCCTGAAGCGGCTGCCGACATCGGCGCTGCGCGTCAGAATCCGCCCCTCCAGCCTGAAACTGAGCGAGGTTTCATCGTGCGCGCGGATCTCGCCGGTCAGAGTTTGCTGCCCGGCGGGCGCGGGCGGGCCAACCGTGATGAACTTTACCGGACGCGGTGGCGGCGGCATGGGCGAACGCTTGCGGTCACAGCCGGTCAGCAGCAGGGCCGTCAGCAGCAAACAGGGCAGCAGCGGCAGCAGGGAAACCAGGTGGCGCGGATTAAGCAGGTGGCGCACACCCTGTTTGATCAGGCAGGGAAGCTCGTCGGTCATGGCGCAATTCCTTTATCGGTATTTGCGCCATTACACCGTGCGATTATCAAGAATCCGGCGATGTTCCATCAAGAGCGTGTCAAGAAGGGCAACAACGTCAGGCGTTGCGCGGCAACAAAATCTGTACCTGCAAGCCTCCCGTTGCCGGCAGCGTGGCATTAATCGTGCCGCCGTGCGCCTGGCAAATCGCCCGCGCAATCGACAGGCCCAGCCCGCTGCCGCCCGAGTGGCGGGCGCGTGACGCCTCACCGCGCGCAAAGCGCTCAAACATCAACGCCAGAAACGCCGCAGGAACGCCCGGGCCGCTGTCCTGCACGATGATTTCGTAATAATCAACGGTGTTGCGCGTGCGCAGCTGCAGCTGGCTGCCGCTTCCGGCGTAGCGCAGGGCGTTTTCCAGCAGGATGGTGAAAACCTGTCCGAGACGGAACGGATCGACCGGCAGCAATGTCTCTTCAGCCAGCGCTACCCCGGTGCTGATGCGCGCTTCATCCAGCTGCGGTTTGATCCATTGCAGGCGCTCGCGCAGGATATCGGCCGGGTTACAGCGGACTTTCTCCAGCGTGAGCTGGCCGGCATCCGCCAGTGACAGCAGATGCAGCTCATCGATCAGCCGGTGCAGACAGCTGAGCTGCGCCATGATCAGGGCGAGCTGACGTGAGTCAGCGCTGAACACGCCATCAAGCAGCGCCTGCAGACGCACCATGGCGGCGTTGAGCGGCGACCGCAGCTCATGCGCCATGGCGACATGCGACGTACGCAGCTCTTTGTCGTAACGCGCCAGCTGGCGCGTCATGGCGTTGAAGTTGTGCGCGAACTGCGCCAGTTCGGCGGGCGCTGCCGGTGTTAACGCCGCCTGCGCACCGAAATCGCCTGCGGTCACCTGGTCTGCCGCTCGTCTGAGCTGGCTGAACTGTGCAGAAAGCGGGCGCGCGTGACGCAGCCCGAAATAGGCAATAAACGGAATGGTCACCAGCACCAGGATGCCGACGGTGATCCAGTCCGAGGAGGCAATGGACGGGTCGGAGTAGCGTATGCCCCACCAGCTATCGATGATCTGGTGAAAGCGCGCGGGATCGCGTTCCGGATGTGCACGCAGGGCGAGAAATTCATGCAGAACCGCCGGCGGCATATGGTGCGTGATCCACAGGTACTGCACCGTGAAGCGCAGCCACATGCACAAAGCAATCAGTACCACGGTACCGATAGCCAGCGTCAGAATGCGCAGACAAAGCCAGCGCCAGAGCGTTTGTGGGGATTTTTCTGTCATGGCTGGCGGAACCGGTAGCCTACGCCGCGCACGTTGAGCAGCACGCCCGCCATACCGGCCGCTTCCAGCTTTTTGCGCAGGTTATAAACGTGGGTATCCACCACCCGCTCCAGCGCGTCGCTTTCCGGCATACACTGCTCCAGCAAAAACGGGCGGCTCAGCGCGCGCACCGGTGCGCGCATCAGCGTGACCAGCAGCGTGAATTCGGTTGGCGTGGTATCAACGCAAAGCACGTTACCCGAGGCCTGCGTGACGGTAACCGTCATCGCGCCGCTGTTCACCTCCAGCGCCTGCCAGCGCAGGATCTCTTCCTGCGGCGTTTTTACCGCGCTGCGCCGCAGCACTGCCTGCACGCGTGCCACTACTTCGCCGGGATGATAAGGCTTCACGACGTAATCATCCGCACCGTAGCGCAGGGCACCGATGCGATCGGGCGTATCTCCCATGGCCGTGACCATAATCACCGGCACATCGCTGCTGCGCCGGAGTTTTGCCAGCACCTCGGTGCCGTTCAGGCCGGGCAGCATCACATCAAGCAAAATCAGATCGGGCTGCCAGCGCAGGGCCAGCTCAAGTCCGCTCAGGCCATCCGCGGCAACACGCACCGCATAATTTTCCCGTAGCAGATACGCCTCCAGCACCTCAGCCGCGTCAGCGTCGTCCTCAATAATCAGGATATTTTTGGTCTGCATAACTCACCTTGACAGTTTCTTCATAAATCCCTGGCTGTTTGTTGACACAGCCCCGGGATACTTCGGCTTCGCGCTGCGGCTGCCCGGGCAAGGGGCGGTAAACGGACCGATAAAGAGGTGACACGATGATAACCAGAAAAAAGCTGATGTACATGACCCATCTGCTACTCATGATTTCCGCTGCCGCCAGGGCGGATGGTGACGCACAGACCAGCCTGACGCTCGGCGCGGGGGCGCAATTCGCGCCACGCTACAGCGGATCGAATAAAACACGGGTGCAGCCGGTACCGATTTTCCAGGCCAGAGATGGCGCATTTTTTGCTGATGCCCAGAAAGGCATCGGGTACGACCTGCAGAGCGACAGCGGGTTTTATCTGGAACACACGCTGGGTTACGGCCTCGGCCGAAGCGATAAAGATTCAACGTGGCGGGACGGCGCCAGCCGGCTGCAAGGTATGGGAAACATCAATGCGACGGTGAACACTGCACTGGCGCTGGGCTGGCAGCTTACGCCGTGGCTGAGTGCAGAGGGCAAAGCGGTGCTGCCGCTCAGCGATGATCAGGGCGTGAACTATCAGGCATCCGTTACGCTGGTGCCTCTCCAGCGCGACAGCGATACCATTGCACTGCAGACGGCGGCGCTGTTTGGCGATGCGCGTTATATGAATACCTGGTATGGCGTGAGCGATGTCCAGAGCAGCCGCAGCCGGTTTTCACGCTACGATGCCGGCGGCGGCTTTTATGGTGTTGCGACTACGCTCACCTGGAGCCACCAGTTTGATGCCCACTGGGGCACGCTGGTCAGCGCCGGTTACAGCTGGCTGGGCGATCGCGCCGCGGACAGCCCGATCGTGTCCCGGCGCGATCAGGTCACCGGCACGGTCGGCTTTAGCTACACCTTTTGAGAAACGTTTTCGGTGGCTGCACAACGCCCGGCCGGCGCGCTGTGCAGCACGACAACCATTACGCGGACATACCGCCATCAATCACCAGTTCGCTGCCGGTGACATAAACGCTTTCGTCCGATGCGAGGAACAGGGAGGCCGCCGCAACTTCGTCAGGATGGCCGAGGCGTTTGGCCGGTATCTGCGCGCTGAATGTCTGTCGTACCTCGTCGCTGACCTGGTCAAACATCGGCGTGTCCGTCGGGCCAGGACTGAGCGTGTTGACGCGAATGCCGCGCGGTGCCAGTTCGCTGCTCCAGGTGCGGGCATAGGCGCGCACCGCGGCTTTGCTGGCCGAGTAAGCGCCATAGCCGGGATTGGCCATGCCGCCCGCAATCGATCCCACCAGCACGATGGCACCGCCTTCCGTCATGTGCTTCACCGCATGCTGTACGGTGAATACCATGGCACGCACGTTGAGGCCGAACGTGCGGTCAAAGTGCTCTGCGCTGGTCTCTTCGAGGCTGGCGGGTTCAGCCACGCCAGAGGAGTTCACCAGAATATCGAGACGTCCGGCGCGGGCCTGCACGGTGTCAAACAGACGGGCAACATCGTCTGCGCTGGTGAGGTCGCCTGCTATCGCCTCAATGCGGCCGCCAGTCAGCGTGACGGCTTCGGCCAGCAGCGCTTCACGTCGCCCGGTGATGAAAACGTGGGCACCTTCCTGCACAAAACGGCGCGCGATGGCGAGGCCGATACCACTGCCGCCGCCGGTCACCAGCGCGACTTTTCCTTCGAGTTTCATGATGGCTGCTCCAGAATGAGAGGGGTGGACGGCTGATGATACATTTCGTATATTTAGTGTCAATTACGCACCTTATCTACATTAGATATACATAAGGAAACCTCATGCCGACTGATATCGCGGCGCTGCTGGCAGAGATCAACAGCACCCGTCCAATCCTGGAACAGGTCGCCAATAAGTGGTCGGTATTAATTCTGACCGTGCTGTGCACTGAACCCGCGCGCTTTAACGCGATCAAGCGCCGTCTTGATCCGATTACCCACAAGGCACTGACGGAGGCGTTGCGCCGGCTGGAGCGTAACGGCCTGATTAGCCGTCGCGTGATCGCCTCGTCCCCGGTGGCGGTGGAATATGCCATTACGCCGCTGGGCCAGACGTTGCAGGATCCGTTTGTTGCGCTGGTGAAGTGGGCCAGAGAGCAGGGCGACGCGATTGAAAAGGCACAGCTTGTCTATGATCAACGTCGTGCCAGCGAAGAATAAAGCGTGGCGGCCGCCGGCTATTCAGGCGGTCTGTTAATCGCATGCTCAACATGGTTTGCCGTTCTTCTCTTCGCCGCTAAATTAGCCCACATAAAAACGGAATTATTAAATTCTACTCGCCTGAATTTGATTACGTCATTTCCGTAAATTTCACGCTGCGTTATTATTTGCGTGCGGGAAAAAACGGTTAAAAATTTTGAATGGGTAAAGCAAATGATTTCAATAACACCTCAGCAGGTTTGCGCTACAGTATTAGCACTTGATTATTTAAGGATGTTTCCATGAAATTTTTGAAAAAAACGGCGCTGCTTTCTCTGGTGGCATTATATGTTCCCCTGTCACATGCCGCAGCGACGGAATATAACCTTGACCCGCAACATACTTCCGTGGTGATCGCATGGAATCACTTTGGTTTCTCTCATCCGACTGCTGATATTTCTGATGTTTCCGGTCAGCTGGCTTTTGATAAAGAAAATCCGGAAAAGTCACAGGTTAATGTGACCCTGCCATTAAAAACGATTGACACGCATGTGCCAGCGCTGACCAAAGAGTTTCTGGGTAATGAGTATTTTGACGTTAAAAAATATCCTCAGGCCACCTTCCACAGCACCCATGTGGAAAGCAAAGGCGATAATAAATATGATGTGCAGGGTAATTTAACCATCAAAGGGATCACTAAGCCGGTTGTGCTGCATGCCACGCTGAACAAACAGGATATGCATCCTATGGTTAAAAAGCAGGCGATCGGTTTTGATGCCACCGGCGTCATCAAACGCTCGGATTTTAAAATCGATAAATATGTTCCGGCCGTGGGCGACGAAGTGACGATTACGCTCTCTACCGAGGCGTACGCCAAATAAGGCATTGCGCGCTTAATCGCGCGCTTTTTCTCTGCATCAACCTGCTGCGCTATGCGCGTGGTCAGCGCGAGCTGGCGCAACAGGTTGTCTGTACTTCTTCCCCGGGCGCAGCATCACTGCCTGTCAGCGCATTTCTCGTCAGCACCCTCTGACGCTTTGCCTCATCACCTGCCTGAAATTTCAGACCTTTAGCAATAAAGCCGAAAAAAACCACCAATTCATAACCTTGCGATGATCGCCAGCAGAACACCCCGATGACATGAAGGGTTTTTACCCTGCTAACAGCGGCCAGTGAACTATATTTTTACCCACTGAAGTGCGAAATCATGGGTTTAGCAGATAACCGGCACGATAACGGTTACTGATTTTGTGACTTATCTGACAACCACGGTTGTTAGCTGAACAGAAGGGAATATCATGCCATTACTTCTAGGTGAGTTATCTGGTGCGCCGACATGGGTACCTGCTGTATTGCTCGTCACACTCTCGCTACTGCTGGGTTTTCTGGCCCGCTTTATTCTTCTCAGGTTTATTCGCTACTGGCAAAGCCGCGATCGCAAGCTGTTTAAATCGCTGGAAAAGCATCTGCGGGGATCGTTATTTTTATTCATTCCATTACTGCTAATTAATATGGGGATGAATTATGTGCATCTTGATCCTGGCTCACTGAGCTTTATCGCCACCACGCTTAATATCTTTATCATCTTATCGTTCTGTTCCATTTTGATTCGCCTGATTAACGTAGCGCAGGATATGTTGTTTATTCGCTACGATATCAACCTGTCGAACAACCTGCGCGCGCGTAAAATTCGTACGCAATTAATCTATGTTAAAAAAGTGGCTATCGTCATCCTGGTACTGTTTTGCCTGAGTTTAATTCTGCTCAACTTCCCTGGTGTACGTAAATTCGGCACCACCATCCTCGCGGGTGCCGGTGTCGCCGGTATTATTATCGGTTTCGCTTTGCAAAAGTCGCTGGTGAATCTGTTTGCCGGGATTCAGATTGCTTTCACCCAACCGATAAAAATTGACGATGCGGTGGTGGTCGAAAAGGAGTGGGGCTGGATTGAGGAAATCAATCTGACCTATGTTGTGGTGCGCATCTGGGATTTACGCCGTCTGGTGCTGCCCATCACCTATTTTACCGAGAATGCATTTCAGAACTGGACGCGAAATAATGCGCAAATATTGGGGTCTGTATTTCTCTATGTTGATTACTCGATGCCGCTGGCGCCGTTGCGTGAGCATTTTGAAAAAATCCTCAATGAGACGCGACTCTGGGATCGCGAAACTCAGGTACTGCAGGTGACCGATACCACGGAAAAAACCATGACCATCCGTTTACTGATGACCGCGCAGAACTCACCGACGGCATGGGATTTACGCTGCTACGTCCGCGAGAAAATGATTGAATTCATTCAGCAGAATTACCCGCAGAGTCTGCCGCAGGTGAGAGCCACCCTGACCGACGCCGACAAAGCATAGTGCAGGCTGGCGATGGGGCATTGCGCGGTAACTGCTCAGGTTGCCATTGCTATCCGGCGTTATTATCAGGGCCCTTGTCGGGGCCCTGAACAGGGCGTTTTCTCCGTCCGTTTTTACTGACTCTTTTCCTTATCCGCCTCCGCTGCCTTTGGCAGATCTTTACGTAGTTTTGCCACCTGATCCGCGCTTACCGCAGGTGCCTGATTGCCCCAGCCGTTACGAATGAATGTCACCAGATCCGCCACCTGCTGATCGTTGAGCCGCCAGGCAAAATCAGGCATAGCCAGCCCGGTGACCGCCTCCTTCGTGACAGCCATTTTGCCGCCGCGCAGTACAATGCTAATCACCGATGAAGGATCATCACTCAGGATCGCTGAGTTACCGACAAGAGAAGGGAAAGTTTTGGCATAGCCTTTGCCGTCCAGGCGGTGGCAACCTGAGCAGTTATCCATATACAGCCGTGAACCGGGTACGCTGATGTCTCCCCGGATAAGCGCGGCAGTGGTGGTATCGGCGGATGGCGCAGACGGCGCATCAGGGGCGGAAGCCGGCAGTGATTTTAAATAGCTAGCCACCGCAGTAAGATCGGCCTGGCTGAGATATTGCGTGCTGTGCTCTACCACATCCGTCATAGAACCGAACGCGGCTGAGGTGTTGGTACGACCGGTTTTCAGGAATAACGCAATATCTTCATTTGACCAACTGCCGAGTCCTGACTTCGCGTTGCCGGTCAGATCCGGCGCATGCCAGCCCTCCAGTGTCCCGCCGGTCAGGTACGTTTTACCCTGCTGATCTAACGATTTTTCCTGATAAGCAATGCCACGCGGGGTATGACAGGTGCCGCAGTGACCCAATCCCTGCACCAGATAAGCGCCACGATTCCACTCCGCACTTTTGGTGGTATCCGCTGCGTAAGCGTTATCGTCGTGGAAAGCCAGATTCCACAGGGCCAGTGGCCAGCGCATATTCAGTGGCCATGGGATATCGCTTTTTCTGTTTTCCGCGTGAACCGCCGTTACGCCATGCATCATGTAAGCATACAAAGCATGCATATCTTCATCGTTAACTTTGGCATAAGCCGTATAAGGCATCGCTGGATACAAATGGCGCCCGTCTTTCGCTATTCCCTGACGTAATGCTTTAGCAAAGTCGTCATAGGTGTATTCGCCAATACCGGTGGCTTTATCTGGGGTGATATTAGTCGAATAAATTGCGCCAACCGGCGTCATCATTTTTAATCCGCCGGTAAAGCTCTCTTTTCCGGCAATCGAGTGACAGGCAACGCAATCTCCGGCAGTGGCAATATATTTACCCTTGCTGATGAGTTCCGGAGAGACATCTTCCGCTGCAGAGGATAAAGCACAGAATAGTGTTAATAAGGACAGCCATTTCAAACAGGTCATTTTCATCTTCTTATCCTTATCCCCTTAAGCCTGAACCATTGGGCCTGGATTTTTCAGGTAAATCGTTTTGATTGCGTTAGCTGAAAACAGCGTGGTTGCGCCGACGATTCCCGTAGGGTTGTATGCATGGTTTTGTGGGAAGCAACTGGCACCGGCCACGAAAACGTTGGAGACGTCCCAGCACTGAAGATATTTATTCACCACGCTGGTCGCCGGGCTGTCACCCATTATGGCGCCACCAGTGGTATGGGTAGATTGATAGGGGCGAACATCGTAATGGGTAGATAAGTTTTTAAAGCCCATGTCGTAAGAGTCTGGCCCGATAGCCTTAACGATATTTTCCGTTTTGCCCGCCATGAACTGGGTCATTTTGAGTTCATTCTGCTGCCAGTCAAACGTCATTCTTAATAAAGGCAGCCCATAACCATCGGTATAGGTCGGGTCAAGATCAAGATAACATTGCTTATAAGGCATGACAGATGAACTGACGCCAATGCTCATATTATGCAGGTAGCTATCCCTGATTGCTTTTTTCCAGCCGCTGCCCCATTTAGGCGCATTTTTAGGCGTGACAGTTTGCTCTATAGGCCGGGCGCCGGTAACATGCGCAGAGACCGTACTGCCACCAATAAAGCCTGCAGCAGAGTGATCGAAGTTTTCACTGTTGTAATTATCAATATAGGCGCCTGACGCACCGGTGGCGGCAAAATGGTTAAAGTAGGTCTCTTTATTGAAGAACAGTTTTGCGCCGCCTAACATTTGATAGGCATAATTCCTGCCAACCACGCCTTCGCCTGTCTCGGGATTATAAGGCTTACCGATTTTAGACAGCAAAAGCAGCCGGACATTATGCAACTGGAAGGCGCTGAGGATAATCATCGCTGCGGGTTGTTCGACTTCACTGCCATTTTCATCAATATAGGTTACGCCAGTGGCCAGTTTCCCCGTGTTGTCTTTATTGACGCGAAGCACATGTGATTTACAGCGCAATTCAAAGTTATCGTATTGCTTAAGGGCGGGAATAACACTGGTTTGTGGCGACGCTTTAGAATAGTTATAGCAACCGAATTTTTCACAAAAACCACAATAGTTACAGACGCCCAGCGCAACACCGTACGGGTTGGTATATGCCTCAGTGCAGATGGCGGCGGGACCCGGGAAGGGATTATAGCCCAGTTCTTTCGTGGTTTTTTCAAACAGCATGGCAGAATACTGGTAAAGCAACGGTTTGGTCGGGAAAGGATTCGCGCGTTGCGCTTCAAAGGGGTTACCACCTTCGATGATATTGCCATTCAGGTTCCCGGCCTGGCCTGAAGCACCACAAATTTTCTCAAACTTATCAAAATAGGGTTCTATTTCACTGTAGCTGAAAGGATAGTCCTGCAGCGTCATACCCTCAGGAATAAAACTGGCACCATATTTTTCAGTCACCACGGTTTTCAGTCGGAGATCCGCTTCCAGTGGCCGCCAGAGTAGACCATTCCAGTGTACGCCAGCGCCGCCCACGCCGTCGCCGGGTAAAAAAGAACCCATGCGGCGATAAGGTAAAGCGGTATCTTTAGTGGTATGCCGCACCGTCACGCTCTCTTTGGATATGTTCTGAAAAAGTTTTAGCCTGACACCATATGTCAGTTCATCAATGATACGGGGATAGGCAAAGTCAGGGTAAGTATCTCGTTGTTCTCCCCGTTCAAGCGCAACAATTTTTAATCCGGTTGAGGCTAATTCCATCGCCATCAACGAACCAGCCCAGCCAAAGCCAACAATAACTACATCTACAGGTTCTTTTTTAATCGTCATTTTTTTGCACCATACTTGCCAGAAATACTTACAGGGCCTAAAGGATAAGGTTTGTCGGGATTCTCCATAACCTGAATAAAGTCCGCGCGCGCGCCCGGGAAACCAATCAATTTCCAGGATGCCATGGTTTGATTACCGCCATGCACCGGATCGGCTAAATAACCTTCTTTAGTGTTCTGTAGTAACTGAGAGAAAAATAACTTGCCTGAAATAGTATCAAGCACGATTTTTCCCGACTCCAGATCGTGTAAAATCGCTTCCTGTTTTTCTTTGCTTAAATCTGCGAAGTTATTCTGGAAATTTTCACGGCAGTATTTGTTCAGGTTGATAATTCCCCGGCGGTAAATTTCCCGTGGCACCAGATTAGTCTGGTATCCCATCTCAGGAATCGACTCCTGAAATGGCGGGCTCATATACCACAGGTAACCATAGCCATAAGGCAATTCCATTTGCTTATCGATGTAAACGGGCACGCCTTCACTCACCGCACCGGGGCCGAATTCGTCTTCAGGAATCAGCAGGTCCGTTGCGGATAAAATAAATCGCCATTCGTCATTATTAAAAAATACCGGAACGTAGTGATAGGTCTCACTTTTTTCTGTAGCCGGAGCTGCAGAAGCCATCGCGCTGACTGCTGTGGTGCCTGCAAGCGCGGTGAAGGGGATGACAGAAAGGGTTTTCTGCAGAAATGACCTTCTGGATGTTTTGATTGGTTGCTCTTTTGATTTCATTCAAATGATTCCTGAGTACAAAGACATGGCGCTTTGCACTACTTGCTTTTTGCCCACCCCCTTTCTTTCCCAGGGGAATAATAAATAACGTCAACTAATTGTTTTTCTGTATTCAATCCTCTGGCCATGCGGCAGCCCGATCTCTCAGGGATCGATGCATGCTGTAAGCAGTCTTACGGGATAGTCGTTGCGATTTTACATGGTGAAACAGTGTTGTACCATATGAAACAAGGTCATTTCGTCACCCTATTTGTAACGAAGATATACATACGTGGTGGGCGAATTGTTATGAATTGGTCGCTTTCATTAACATCCGGTACCGGCAAAACGTCCAGCGGACATCAGGCAGCACGGCAGCGGCAGGGGACGGCAGTCTATTTCTGGCATAAAAAAATGCCCGCAGAGCGGGCATAACAAAAAACTACAGGAAAAATTCTCGTCGCAACGCTTGAGCTGTGTGTTGCGTCACTATAGTAGCAACGAAAATTCTCTCCTGCTGACAATGTTCGATGAGTTAATTTTGTTGCCGGGATTCACAGCGCACGCTTCCGTCGCCACTTCTCCCGTTCGCGATGAGCTATTTCCGCTGTCCACGTTAACCCGCCCAGCGCGACTGGCGGATAACCCGGCAAAAATTCATCGGGCGAAATGCCGGTTGCTTATCAGCGATGACGTCAGCTTTCACGTTGCCGAAAGTCGTCGCCGGTTTGTGTTGAATGCCTTCATAAAATGCCTGGATAATTTCTTCTTTAAACTGTGCCGGACGGGGATGCTGCTGCACTACGGCTTCACGTTGCTCATCGCTGAAGTGGTCATAGTCAATACCCAGCACATCCATCTCAACGCCGGCCGTCACCAGGGCGATTTCCCCGGCCATAAATTGCGGAATGCCGGGCGTCGTGTGCAGGGCAATCGCCGTCCACACTTTATCAATATCCGCCTGGGCAACCCCGTAATGTTGCAGAAAATCGCGCGCCGCATTGGCGCCATCGACTTCAAAGCGCTTATCGCAACTGCAATGCTGTTGCGTCAGGCCCACATCATGAAACATGCAGCCAACGTAAAGCAGCTCGGCATCCACTTTGACCCCCAGTCGCTGACCTGCCAAAGCGCCCCAGTAAAAAACGCGGCTGGAGTGATGAAATAACAGATCCGATTCGATGTCACGTACCAGCGCGGTAGCATCGCGCGCCATTTTGCTGTCCGGAATACGAATGCCGTTAATCGTAAAACTCATGGTGATGTCTCCGCTTAGTAAAGTTGCGTTCAGCATAAAGCCGCGCGACAATGTCACGAATCCCTGTTTAACGATGATTTCTGACATTGCGATTTAAGCGGACAGCCAGACAATGACTCACCATCACATTACCCTTTTGGCCGTTCCCGGCGCCCAACTGCTGGATATTTCCGGGCCGCTGGATGTGTTTGCCGAGGCAAATCGGCTGCTGCATCGTCAGGTGTATCAGCTCAGCGTGATGTCGCTGCAGCACACCAGCATCCGCTGCTCGTCTGGTGTCCGGCTGGAAGCCGACGTTGCGCTAACTGCGGCCACACAGCATCGCGCCGATACCTTTCTGGTCGCCGGAGCACCTGACGCCAGCCAGATGCAGCTTTCCGCCAGTGAGCGCCAGCAGATTATCGCGCTCTGTCAGCGCAGCCAGCGTTACGGCTCGGTGTGTACCGGGGCGCTGCTGCTGGCGCAAACGGGTTTGCTGAACGGCAGGAAAGTCACTACTCACTGGGCGTGTGCGGAACGGCTGGCATTACTGCTACCCGATGCGCAGGTCGAAGCCGATGCGCTATATGTGGCGGATGGTGCATTACGCACGGCAGCGGGGGTGACGTCCGGACTGGATCTGGCGCTGCGGCTGGTGGAAGAGGATCTCGGGCGCGAGCTGGCGCAGGAGGTGGCCGCCACCCTGGTGATGTTCTTCCAGCGCCCGGTCACACAGGGACATTTCGTGCGTAAACAGCAGGTGTCCCTGGCCGGACGCAGCGCCTTTCAGGAGATGCAGCGTTGGGCAATCGCGCATCTGGCACAGATTCGCGGTCTGGAAGACCTGGCGGCGCACATGCACCTCAGTACGCGGCATTTAGCGCGTCTGTTTCAGCAGGAGATGCAGATCCAGCCTGGCGCATGGCTTGAGCAGGCACGCATCAGCCACGCGCGGGCTTTGCTGGATGCCGGTGAGCTGCCGCTCAAAGCGATCCCGGCGGCCTGCGGTTATCACAGTGCCGATGTGATGCGCCGCGCGTTTGTCAAAGTGACCGGCATGACGCCGTCGCTGTATCGCAAAATGTTCCCGCCGCCGCGCTGAGTCTGCACCACTGTCTGCATTCTCGTCCGGCTGCGCCATTGCGCCATTTAGCCGCTTATTCCAGCGTGTTGCTTTCCAGCTTATGCGTTGCAGTCCCGCGCGTTGACCACCAGCAGAGCAGCGAACCGAGGCAAACCATCGCCGTGCCTTGCCAGAAGGAGAAGGTCAGGCTGGAGTTAAGGATAAAAGCGGCTATCAGCGACGAAATGATAGGGATAAAGTAGGAAGCTGCGGCTAACAGCGTGACATTGCCGTGCAGAATGCCGACGTTCCACGCCGCATAGCCGAGCCCCATCGCCATCGCTGCCAGCGCCAGGCTGATGCACGCCTGCAGCGAAAACACCACGGGTGGCTGCGGTGATAGCAGCGATTTCAGCCACAGCGTCAGCGCAGTTAACATGAAAAACAGCGTGATGCCGTTACTGCCTTTCGCGCTATTTTTTGTCACCACACAATAAACCGCCCAAATCATCGCACCGCCAAATGCCAGACCATAACTGAGCGGATTATCCATCACGTTGTCGATCATTTCGCCCAGTGAAAATCCCCGATCGCCGCTCAGTACCCGACAAATACCGGCGACGGCCAGCAGGAGGCCGGGAATAATCAACGGGCTGGTCTTTTGCCGGTTAACCATCACCGTTAAAACGATGGTCATCGCCGGCCACAGGTAATTAACCATGCCGACTTCAATCGCCTGATGTCTGCTATGAGTAAAACCCAGCGACAGCGACAGGCAGAGCTCATAGCAGACAAACAGCAGGCTGCCGATCAGCAAATAGCGGCGGGGAAACTGGCGCAGGTCAGGAAAACCCACGGTGAGCAGCAACAGCAGGGCGCTGGCGCTGTAAATCAGCGCGGCACCGGTTACCGGACCAAAACTTTCACTGACGCTTTTTATTAATCCTACAATCGTGCTCCACAGCAGAATGGCCAGCAGACCAGTCAGGGTAGCTTTACTCTGCGGCATTACCCGTTACCTCAATGTGTGAAAAATCGCGGCGTGCTCGCCAGTGTGGCGGCTGGCGGGGACGCAAACAAGATGAATCTGCAGGTTGCCGATGTGACTGGCCGGAAAGCGCACCCGCCTGCAGGCAAAAATCTGAAAAAATATCCTGATTAAAATCAGTGTAATAGAGTAGTGATGTAAATCTTCGCTAAAAAATATCTTGCTATTAAATAGCGCGCTATATAAATTCAGTCTCAGTTCAGAACACGACCATCAAGTCATTATCATTTAAATAGCGTGCGATATAATCGCAAAAAACATTAAAGGAGTAATACCATGAAATTACAACACTCTCTGCTTGCCATGGCGATGGCTACTGCGTCGGTAAATAGCTTTGCTGACGCACCACAACCTGAACGTCACGTGCAACAGTTTTTACAGGCGCTGAACAGCAGCGGCGGCAAACCGATTGAGCAACTGTCACCGCAGGCGGCGCGTCAGGTCCTGATTGATGCGCAGAAGGGCGTAACACTGCCGCCGGCCGATGTCACTGAAAAAACCATTCAGGTAAACGGCCAGCCCATTAAGCTGAATATCGTAAAACCGCAGGGCGCACAGGGTACGCTGCCGGTATTTATGTTCTTCCACGGCGGCGGCTGGATCCTCGGTGATTTCCCGACCCACGAACGTCTGGTACGCGATCTGGTGGTGGAATCTGGCGCTGCGGCCGTGTTTGTTAACTATACGCCGTCCCCCGAAGCGCATTATCCGCTGGCCATCAATCAGGCTTATGCAGCGACACGCTGGGTGGCGGAACACGGCAGTGAAATTGGTGTCGATGGCAAGCGCCTGGCGCTGGTTGGTAACAGTGTCGGCGGTAACATGGTGGCGGCGGTCGCGCTGCAGGCTAAACAGCAGCAAACACCAGCAATTCGTTATGACATCATGCTGTGGCCGGTAACCGATGCGCGCTTTGATACCGCTTCGTATCACCAGTTTGCCAACGGATATTTCCTGTCGCGGAACATGATGAAATGGTTCTGGGACGCCTACACCACCAAACAGAGCGAGCGCGACAATATTCTCGCTTCGCCACTGCGCGCCACAAAAGAGCAGCTGCAGGGCTTACCGCCAACGCTGATTCAGACGGCAGAACTGGATGTGCTGCGTGATGAGGGTGAAGCCTTTGGTCGCAAACTGGATGCCGCCGGTGTGGATGTCACCGTGACGCGCTATAACGGTCTGATTCATGACTACGGCCTGCTCAATCCGCTGAGCGAGGTGCCGGCGGTCCGCACCGCGATTCGCCAGGCGGCGGAAGAGCTGAAAACCCATCTGCAGTAAGCTTCAGGCCAGGCGCGGCGGCGTCTGGCCCGTTTATTTATCCTCGCGTCACTTCCACTTCATCTCACCGGTATTCACCTTCGCGCTCAGCTCCAGCGAGCTGACATCCGCTAAGGTTGGCCACGCCTGTTTCATTGCCTGAATCACCGCCGCGGAGCCTTTGTGCTGTTGCAGCGCCCGCTCAAAACTTTGCAGATAATCCAGCGTAAAGGTGACCGCTTTATCGCCCGCCGGACGCGCACCCAGATAGTGGCCGGGGATCACCACCTGCGGCTTCAACTGCTGCATTTCTCGCAATACCTGACGCCACTCTGCACGGCTGGCTGCGGTCTGGGTGTCCGCGGTCCAGACATGAATGCCGGAATCCACCACTGTGCCACCGAGTATTGCCTTACTGGAGGGAATCCACACGTAGGCTGATTTTTCTGCCGCGTGGCGCAGCTCGATGCGCTCACCATCGACGCTAAACCGCGTCTGGTGGGTAATCTGCGGTACATACAGCTGGTGCGGCGCAGCGCCGTTCATCTGCGGTCCCCAGTACTGCAGCTTGGCATCTTTGGTCGCTTCGATATGTTCCACTACCAGCGGCGAGGCGACAATTTTGGCCTGCGGAAACGCCTGCACCAGCGGCTCAAGACCGAAGTAGAAATCCGGATCGCCCGAGGTGATCACGATGTGGGTCAGCTGCTTGCCGCGCGCTTTAATCAGTTCCACCAGCTTTTCACCATCTTTGGGGCTGAACTGCGCATCAAACAGAATCGCTTCATGCGGACCGGAGACCAGCGTCGACGAGACCGGAAAAATTCCCTGTTCCTGTGGGTTATACACGTCTAACTGCAACGGAGCGGCAAAAGCCGGCGCGGCGGCTAGGGTGACCAGCAGCGCGAGTGATTTCATCTTCATGGCATCTTCCTTTTTACGGCAACGTGCCGTCACTGAAAGACGCTATTGTAAGCAAATCGCCAGCTGGCAGAATTCCCGCAATCAGATATGATCAGTTGCATAAAACGATCAGATGGAGCCTGCATGGACAGAGTGACGGCAGCGCGAGTGTTTAACCGGATTTGTGAACTGGGAAGCCTGAGCGCGGCGGCGCGCGCGCTGGATATTTCGCGCCCGATGGTCAGTCGCTATCTTGATGAAATGGAGAAGTGGGCGGGCGCACGCCTGCTGCACCGTTCTTCACGGCGGCTGACCATTACCCCTGCGGGTGAGCAGATTTTGCATAAGACACACGCGCTGGCCCGGCTGGCCGACGAGATTGAACAGCAGGGCGATGAGGGCAAACCGCAGGGCACGTTGCGCGTGGCCTGTGCACATTCAACCGCCACCCACATTCTTGGACCGATGATTCCGGCGTTCCTCGCGCGTTACCCGGCGGTACGTATTGAGCTGGAGATCAATAATCAGCCGGTCAGCCTGGTGGGTGAGCGCATCGACGTGGCCATTCGCATTACCGACGATCCGGAGCCCGGCGCGATTGCCCGCAGGCTGGGTGAATGTGCCTCGGTAGTCTGCGCTGCGCCGGCCTATTTAACGCAGCAGGGCGAACCGCAGACGCCAGCGGATCTGGCACAACATAATTGCCTGCACTACAGCCGCTTTGCCGGGCAGCGCTGGCAGTTTCACGATGCGCAAGGCGAGGCGGTTTCCGTGGTGGTGAGCGGCAATTTCAGCGCCGGTATTTCATCCGTGTTATGTGATGCCGCTATCGCCGGCTGTGGTGTTGCCATGGTGCCGGCAATGGAGGCACAGGCTGCGCTGGCCAGCGGTCAGTTACGTTGCGTACTGCCCGGTTTTCAACCGCGCACCTTAGGCATTTATGGCCTGTATATGTCGCGCGAACGCCAGCCTGCGGTATTACGGCTATTTCTGGATGCGGTGATGCAGCAGTTGCGAAACCTCTGAATCATCACTGTGACAACGTCACTGGTGCCAGTCACGCGCTGTATGTGTTACGTAACACCGTTTCGGCATACTGAACCGTGGCGTGAAGCGACAAATCCACCGCACAACTGCTACTATGCGCCGCGCCGCGGCAGTTGAGCAGCGCGCCGGGTTCCACTTTCACTCATTTTTACCTGCTTAACGGCATGGGGTAGCACCGTAATGTTTCACGATTTAGGCATCATTAATCTCTGGACTTTCCTGGCGGGCGCGCTGGTGATCATTCTATTACCCGGACCCAACAGCCTGTATGTGCTGCGCACCGGGATGAGTCGTGGGGCAAAGCCGGCCTGTCAGGCGATAGCCGGGGTGATGGCGGGCGATTTAATTTTGATTTTCCTCGCCTGGGCGGGTGTCGCGACGCTGATCCGTACCAGTCCGCATATTTTTATGGTGGTACGTTATCTTGGTGCCATGTTCCTGCTGTATCTCGGCGTGAAGATTATCATCGGCGCGCTGCGCAAACGCAGCGGCGATCAACCGGCTGAAGCGGTAAAACAGGAAAACTATTTCCTGCGTGCGCTGCTGCTTGGCGTAACCAATCCCAAGGCGATTCTGTTTTACGTTTCGTTCTTCATTCAGTTTATCGATCCGCGCGTAACCCATACCGCGCCGGCGTTTGCCACCCTGGGTGCGCTGATTCAGGTGATCAGTTTCAGCTACTATTCCCTGTTGCTGGTGGCTGGCGCGGTGATGGTGCGCTATCTGCGCAGCCGCACCCGCCTGGTCAAGCTGGCGAACATGCTGACCGGCATGCTGTTTTTTGGCTTCGCCGTGCGGTTAGTCAGCGCGCAAAGCTAACCCTTCTGACGCACGCCACGGCAGCAACGCCGCCTCCGCCTGCTGCACCCTAAAATGGCAACGCCATGATGCAGCGGTGCGCACAGTTTGTGCGTATTGCCTGCATCCGTATGACTGCCGCATCCATAAGTATTCCATCTTGTATCCCAGACCGTATCCCATCTGGTCCGGCGCATAACGGCCGCGCACACCACACTATTCTGGCACGCAAACTGCACTCATCCCGGTAGCCAATTAACCCGGGAGAACGATCATGTTTGATGCACTGCTGGATGAAGATGCCACCCAGCTGGCGGCGCGGGTGCGCGACGGCGAGGTTTCCGCGCGCGAGTTAACCCAGGCGACGCTGGATCGCCTGGAACAGCGGGAGCCGCTGATTCAGGCGTTTTGTACGCTAACGCCGGAGCGGGCGCTGGCACAGGCAGAGCAGATCGACCGCCGTCGTGCGCGCGGCGAGCCGCTGGGCGCACTGGCGGGTGTGCCGCTGGCGGTAAAAGATTTGATCTGTACCGCCGGTGTGCGAACCACGTCAGGATCGGCCGCCTACGCCGATTTTATTCCCGAAGAAGAAGACATCACCGTTGAGCGCCTGCTGGCGGCGGATGCCATCCTGCTGGGCAAGACCACCGCGCCGGAGTTTGGCTACAGCGGTGTCGGCCATAATCCCCTGTTTCCCTCACCGCGTAATCCCTGGGATGTGAGCAAAACGCCGGGCGGATCGAGTGCGGGATCCGGCGCGGCGCTGGCGGCGCGGCTGTGTCCGATTGCGCTCGGCAGTGATGGCGGAGGATCGGTACGAATCCCGGCCTCCCACTGCGGTGTCTATGGACTCAAGGCCTCGATGGGGCGGGTGCCGCTGTGGCCGGGCTGCCGCGATGAACGTTATCCTGGCGTTTCCAGCTGGGAATCGCTTGAACATATCGGTCCGATGACGCGTAGCGTGCGCGACAGCGCGCTGATGATGTCGGTGATGGCCGGTCCGGACATGCGCGATCGGCACTCCATCCCATGCAGCGATGTTGACTGGCTGGCCAGTCTGCATCGGCCACTGCAGGGGTTGCGCATCGCTTTCAGCGCCGACTTTGGCTATATCGCCGTCGATGCGGAAGTGCGCGCCGTGGTCACCGCGGCCGCACGTCGTTTCGCTGCGGCGCTGGGCGCAGAACTGGAGGAGGTGGATCCCGGCATCGCTGACGAAAGCGCCAGCTTTGCAGCGCTGGTGGCGTTCGAAAGCGACCTGAGCGGCATGCGCCAGATGCAGAGCCAACTGGGAGCAGCGATGTCACCGCACCTGAGCGCCATGCTGCAGCGCGACTGGCGCGCGGAGCATTTCACCGACGCCAACACCACGCGCAAAAAGCTCTGCAACCAGCTGTGGCGCTTTATGCAGCGCTACGATCTGCTGCTGTCGCCGACGCTGGCGGTGCCGCCGTTTGCGCTGCATATGCAGGGCCCGGAAGTCATTGATGGCCGCATGGTGCGCAGCGATCACTGGCTGTCGTTCTGCTTCCCGTTCAATTTTACCGGTCAGCCTGCCGCCTCGGTGCCTGCCGGCTTCACGGCCAGTGGACTGCCGATCGGTATGCAAATTGTGGGTCGTCATCTGGACGATGGCCTGGTGCTGGCGGCCAGTGCCGCTTTTGAGCGCATCCAACCATGGAATCATCACTATCCTGCTGCTATTGGAGTTCTCCATGAGTAACAAATCTTCCCCTGCGCTGGAGCAGGAGTTCGAGCATGAGCCGGTGCCGCTTAGCCATCGCCACTCGACGGGTTCGGTGTCGGCGGTGTGGTTTGGCTTTCCGATGATCCTCACCAATGCGCTGTTCGGCGGCATTATCACCTGGCATCTTGGCTTCTGGCCGGCACTGCTGGCGATTTTGCTGGGTAACCTGGTGCTGTTTGCCTATGTCGGCGCACTTAGCTGGTTCGCCGGGCATACCGGTATGAACTTCGCGCTGCAGGCGAAGCGGACCTTTGGCACCAAAGGCTATATCCTGGTGTCCGGCTTTCTTTCTACCGTGGTGATAGGCTGGTACGCCTTCCAGACCGGCCTGACCGGGACGGTGATCAACCAGACTTTTGGCTGGAACGCGCTGGCGGTTACCGCGTTTGCCATGGTGCTGTATACCGGCGTCACCTTTCTCGGGGTGCGGGCGCTGTCGGTGCTGGGAATGATTGCCGCTCCGCTGTTTGTGGTGCTGGGGCTGGTGGCGCTGTGGCTGGTGAGCAAGGATCATGATTTCACCACGCTGACCCAGTGGCAGGGCAGTCCGGCAGCCGCTGGCGCCATGAGCATGGGCACGGCGGTCACCATGGTGATTGCCGGCTTTGCGGATTCCGGCACCATGACAGCGGATTTTACCCGCTGGTCGAAGGACGGCAAATCAGCGGTGATCGCCGCGTTTTCCGCGTTCCCGCTGGCGAATGTGATTTCCTATCTGTTTGGTGTGGTGATTGTCGCCGTCGGCGCGGCGGTCGATCCGCTCAGCAACGGCGGTAACTTCCTGCCGCTGCTGATGGGGCACGGCATGCTGCTCTCCGTCATTGCCTTTCTGTTTGTGTTTATCAACCTCGGTTCGGTGTGCACGCACTGCCTGTATAACGGCGCGGTCGGTTTCAGCCATCTGTTCAGCAGCAAAATGCGCCTGTGGACGCTGATCCTCGGGGCCATCGGTGGCGTGCTGGCGCTGGCCGGCGTGTGGTCCTGGTTCCTTGAATGGCTCAGCCTGCTCGGCATGGTGGTGCCGCCGTTTGGCGCAGTGATGATTGTTGACCTGATCTTTATGGCGAAAATCAGCGAACAGCGTCAAACACGGCGCCTGCGCGGCAGCGCGTTCGCCGCCTGGGCCATCGGCAGCCTGTGTGCGGTGATGGCCCACCTCGAATTCCCGCAGTTTGGTGAAGCGGTTATCGGCCTGGTCACCGCGGCACTGAGCTATACGCTGATTGTGAAATGGAAACCGGAAAGCAGCACGGCGGTAATGGAGAAAAGCAATGCCTGATTATATCGTAGATTCAACCCCCTATCCGTGGCCGTTTGACGGCAACTGCACGGTGCAAAACACCGCGCTGCTGGTGATTGATATGCAAACCGACTTCTGCGGTAAGGGCGGTTATGTTGACACTATGGGTTACGACATCTCCCTGACGCGCGCCCCCATCAAACCGCTGCAGCAGGTGTTAGCGTGCATGCGCGAATCCGGCTTCCCGATCATCCATACCCGTGAAGGCCATCGTCCGGACCTGAGCGATCTGCCAGCCAACAAGCGCTGGCGGTCGCGGCGGATGCAGGCGGAGATTGGTGCACCAGGGCCCTGTGGCCGCATTCTGGTGCGCGGTGAGCCAGGCTGGGAAATCATTCCCGAGCTGGCGCCGCTACCGGATGAAGTGATTATTGATAAACCCGGCAAAGGCTCTTTTTACGCCACCGACCTTGAGTTGATTCTGCACAGTCGCGGTATCCGCAACTTAATCATCAGCGGCATCACCACCGACGTTTGCGTGCATACCACACTGCGCGAAGCCAACGATCGCGGCTTTGAATGTCTGGTGCTGAGCGACTGCTGCGCGGCGACGGAGTTGAAGCATCATGAGGCGGCGCTCAGCATGATTCATATGCAGGGCGGTATTTTTGGCGCAGTGGCGGACTCGGCAACGCTGCTGGCCGCGCTGAACAGCCCGGCAGCGGCGCGGGTGAGCTAATCCGGCAACGGACGCGAACGGCGGGCTGGCCAGGCGTTGAGGTGCCGGGCCAGCCACAACCGCACACCAACCCTGCGCGGGCGTGATGATGCAGTCTGACCGGCCTCCGCCGGTCATGTCAAACTTCAGCCAACGTTGCCGGCAATCGTCAGATAGTCGGTATACATTTGCGGTGCGCCGGAGAACGAGGCCATGGTGCGCCATTCATCATACATACGCTCGCTCTCCTGATGGTTTTTCACAAACGTCAGCGATTTTTCGGTTGAGACGTCCATCGCCGGATGGAAGCTGTTGAGCGAGTCGAGGCTCTCGATCACCAGCATCACCGCATATTGCTCACTTCGATTACCGCCGGTGCCCTTCAGCATGTGAAACTTCCAGCCAGGATAGTCATCAATGCGCGCGACGTTCTCAATCATAAAGCGATCGAAGTCGGCAGCCGTCACGCCCGCGCGGAGCGCCAGATGATGAAAACCGACCACGCGTGCCACCGCAGGTTGAGCATCGGGCTGAAAGTTCGGGCCGGGCGGCAGTGAACTGTGGCGGTTTTCTGCCAGCAGCGAGAACGTGGAGAAGAGCGTTGGTAACTCCCCATAAGTGGCAAAGTTTTTCCACTCCTCAAGCAGCGCGCTCGCCTCGGGCCGTTGTTGCCAGAAGGCGATGGCCTCAGCCGTGAGTTCGCCAGCCGGTGTGATATAGCGGTCATAGTCTGCCTGGCTGGGAGCCTGATACAGCATCAGGTATTGTTCCTGGCGTTCGCCGCGCAGGCCTTTTAACAGCGACCATTGCCAGCCCGGATAAGCAGGAATCTGCGTGCCGCGCGCCTTGAGAAAGGCTTCGAAGGTTGCGGCATTAACGCCTTTCTTCAGATTGAGCCCGACGTAGTGCAGGCTGAACACCGGTTGCGTTGAGGTTGTCATAGAAACTCCTTGTGAATATGACAGGGCAAAGGCGCTACTTCGCTGTCAGAGCGAAACGCGCCGCGAAAGTCACCAGCAGCAACATCACGATGCCGGCGCTGAGCGTGGTGGTCAGGGACGTGAGCTGGGCGCTAAAGCCAATCAGCGCCGGGCCCAGCAGTAGCCCGGAGTAACCGCACAGCGTGACGGCCGGTATGGCGTAATGCGCGGCGACAGTGCGCTGGTTACCCGCCGCGTTGAATAAAATCGGCACGATATTGGCCAGACCGATACCCACCAGCACAAAGCCGAGCAGGGCGCTCCACAGCCAGACGGAGAAAATCGCTAATGCCAGCCCCCCGCTGGCGACGAGACCGCCCCAGGTGAGCACGCGGCGACTGCCATAGTGATTAATCAGCCGATCGCCAAACAGGCGCAGCGTGGCGACAGCCGTGGCGTACAGCGTGAAGCTGAAACCGGCCAGCTGCATCGACATGGCGCGTTCACTGTTCATAAACACCGCTGACCAGTCGAGCATGGCGCCTTCGGTGAGGAACAGCAGAAAACACAGCAGGGCAATCAGCACCACGTTACGGTGCGTCAGAGCGCGCAGCGTACCGCGCGTTGGTTTTGCATCCGTGCGGCGACGGGGCAACAGGGCGGTATGGCTCATCATCAGCAGCAATAAAATCAACGCACACAGCGGCAGCAGCGCCAGCAGGGGCGCAACCTGCAGCCACAGCAGCAGACTCACCGCGCCGGCGCCAGCAATGCTGCCAAGACTGTAAAAGCCGTGAAAGCCCGACATCTTGCTGACCCCGGCCTCGCGCTCCACGATCACCGCCTGATAATTCATGCTGACATCCATCAGTCCGTTGATCGCGCCGAAGAGCAACAGCGCGCCCGCCATCGGCAGCGGTGAGTTCAGCAGCATCAGCAGCGGCAGATCCAGCGCCAGTCCGGCACCGCACAGCAGCAGCAGCGTGCGACAGCCAAAATGGGCAATCAGCGCGCCGGTAAAGGGCATAACTGACATGGAGCCTGCGGCGATACAGAACAGCAGCAGCCCCAGCATGCCGTCATTGATCGCCAGTTGCGCTTTGGCGAAGGGAATAAGCGGCGCCCAGGCGGCCATGCCCAGTCCGGCGATAAAAAATAGCGTGCGCGTCGCGCGCTGCTGGCGCAGGTTAAGCAGATTACTGGTCATCATCACATCCCGGAGTAGTACGGCGTTTCATTGCCTGGCCTTATCCATGGTCGGGCTACAGGTACACTGCAGCCTGTGCAGAGGCCCATAAAAACGTAATCAATATTTAACAGTAACAAGACTTGTCCTGGAAATGACGTAGCGTGTTCAGGTGGCTGTATTCAGTAGAGTTTATTTATGGCATACACGGAAGGCACTTTAAAAAAGCGCGATGTGGGAGGGGAACGGTAATGACGGATAAAGGCAATAGTGACAAAATTTTTGCAATAAACTGAAATATATAGGTATTTATTTGGGATAATACAAATATCTCGCGCACTGTGCAGCGGTGCAATTTATTGCGCGATAAATCGCACCGCTATCTACCAGGATGGATTACCTGCACGTTGCTTAACTGAACAGCAGCGTTAATGTCATTAACCGGCAATTAAGAATATTAATATAGTTAATGATTGCTCAGCGCATTTAACAACCTGCAACCGTCAGCGCCAGGTCTCTTCACTTACTCATCCAGCTGTAAATAGCAGACACGCAGGCGGTGCCCGTCCGGGTCCAGCGCGGTAAAGGTGTAGCCAAAGTCCATGCGCACCGGCGATTGAATAATAGTGATTTCACGCAGCACGCCCCATTCGTGATAAAGAAAATCGACATCGTCTTTGCGCGCGGTTTTAAACACAATTTCGCTACGCGCCGCACTGGCGGGCAGGGAGAGTGCGGGTTCAACGGTATACTGCGACCAGATACCCAGTTTAAAGCCGCTCTCAAACACAAACATGGCAAAGGTCGGGCTGAGTTCTGCGGGTTTGATGTCGAACAGCGCGGCATAAAAGTCAGCACTTTTCACGACGTTGGGCACATAAATAATGGTCATGTTAGCGGTAAGCATGGTGATCTCCTTGTGTGTTTACCGCTGCATAGTAGGGGGAGGCTGTGACAGATTTTGTCAGGAGTTTACCGGGTACCGCAGATTCTGATAATCCCGCCAGCGCTTCAGCAACTGATGACGCGTGCCGGGATAGAGTTCGCTGGTGACGCTGATCGCTTCAATGCGATCGACGCGGAAATTGCGGAACTCCTGGCGCAGTTCGCACCAGCCGCACAGCAGGCGCACGCGTTCAAAGTAGCCAATCACCACCGGCCAGATGGTGCGCGTGGAGAGGTTATCCTGCAGATCTTTGTAGCGCAGGCTGATCTTGCTGCGCTGATGGATTGCCTGGCGAATCTGCGGCAGATGGGTTTCGAATAATGCTTCGCCCTGGGAGGCGATCAGCAGCGACTGGTGATCGATACTCTGCGTAAGATGGGGCGGAATCACAGCCTGGACTTTGGCCAGCGCATGGCGCGCGGCGGACTTAAGCTCTTCGTCGGTGTGTCGGGTGACCCAGTTGAGCCCGAGCACCAGCGCATCAATCTCCTGCCGGGAAAACATCAGCGGCGGCAAATGGCCGTCGGATTTCAGTAAATAACCAACGCCCGCGCTGCCCTCAATCTCTACGCCCTGCTGCTGCAAACTAAGAATGTCACGATAGACGGTGCGCACGCTGATATGCAGCTGCTCGGCGATACGCTGCGCGGTCAGCGGATAGCGATGACAGCGCAGCAATTGCAGCAGTTCGGGAAGCCGCTGAGTTTTAGACATGATACGCCAGCCTTAAGCGAAGAACGCGCGCCGCCAGGATTCAGGCGCGCAACAGTTGGCTTAATGTAGCCAAATCCGCCGTGCTTTGCAGCTCACTGATAGCCAGTAACTGCTGCTGGCGCGCCGGCACTTCATGGCGCAGCGCCTGACGCAGTTTGGCCGCCACATCTACGCCATCCGCCAGCGACTGCTGCCGCGTGCGGCGCTGCTGCAGCTGACGACCCTCTTTCAGCGTCAGCGTGACAAGATGAAAACGCCGCGCCGGGTTGAGCGCATCGGGTGGCGCGGACGCATCCGGCGTGCGACGCACTTTGGCCGCCAGCGGCATCACCGCCGGATTAAGTGCACCTTCGGCAAAATCTTCCAGCCGTAAATCGTCGTACATCAGCATGGCGGCAATCACGTACTCCAGGCTAAAGCGTGCTTCGATGCCGTTAGCCGGCACGCGAACTGCCGCCGCGATGTCACCACCCGGCGGGAAGGCGACCGTGATGTCATCAATATTTTCCAGCAGCGAGTCCAGCGAGTGACCTTCCGCCAGCCAGGCGCGCCGCAGCAGACGTGCCGCTTCGGCAGCGCTGTGAGTTCCGGCGCAGGTGGGGAAGGGTTTGAACTCCAGACCGGGGGTACTGATGCGCCACGGCGCGCCCCAGTTTTCCACCAGCCGTTGCGGCTGCGCCTCGCCATTACTGCTGGCGGCGAGAAACGCGTCGATCACGCCTTCATGCCGGCCATCGAATTTCGCCAGCGTCAGCTGCGCCGCCATCACTGCACGCTCTGCCGCCAGTCCGGCGTGCAGCGGCTTCACCGCCGAACCAAACTGAGCGCGCAGTCCGCTGGCCTGGGTCGCCGCGATGCCGATCAGCGTGGCGCAGTCGGTTGCATTAAGCTGCAGCAGACGTGCCAGCGCGGCCGCCGCCGCCAGCGTGCCCAGCGTGGCCGTGTTGTGATAACCCAGCGCGTAGTGCTGCTGGCTGGCGGCCAGTCCCAGCCGGCCAGCCACTTCCACGCCGATGACATAAGCATCAAGGAACGCCTCGGCAGTGGCGGGCTGCTGCTGCTGCCAGGCAAACAGCGCGGGCAGAATCGCCACGCTGGGATGGCCGCGAAAATCGGCATGGAAATCATCGTAATCCAGCGCATGCCCGGCATAGCCCAGCAGTAACGCCTGTGAGCGTACGCTGCCGTCGCCATAAACCTGACGCAGCGCCGGTAAACCGCTGTCCGGCACCTGCTGCCGTAACACCGGCCAGCTCACGGCGAGAAAATCCTGTATGCCAGTGCGCGCGGCATCACATGCCGCCGCATCCGGCTGGCTTTGCAGGATGCGCTCAGCCAGCGCGTGGCTCAGGTTCATGCCCGCTCCAGACTGCGCAGCGCCGCCACGGCGAGCTGCGCGAGGTAGCGTGAGGTGGGCAGTAACACCGCATCATTGATGCGAAAAGCCGGATGGTGCAGCGCATAAGGTTCGCCAGTGCCGATCATCACAAAGGCGCCGGGCAGCTGTTGCTGATAAAAAGCAAAATCTTCGCCGATCGGGCTGGCTTCCACCATGCGCGCCTCAAGTCCGCTGGCGGTGGCCTGTTGCAGAGCAAAATCCGCCCAGTGCGCATCATTCACCACCGCAGGCGGACCGGCGTGCCAGTTAAACTCAACCTCTGCGGCAAAAGCCGCACCGAGGCCGAGCACGATTTCGCGGAAGCGCTGCTCCAGTCGCTCACGCGTGGACTGAGAGAAGGTGCGCACCGTGCCTTCCAGCCAGGCGCTGTCCGGAATGACGTTCCAGGTGCTGCCGCTGTGCAGCTGGGTGATCGACACCACCGCGTTGTCAGCGGAGGGGGCATTACGGCTAATCAGCGTTTGCGCCGCGGAGACAATCTGTGCCGCGATAACGATCGGATCGTTGCCCTGATGCGGTTTGGCAGCATGGCTGCCGGTGCCGGTGATGCGGATATCGAAGCGATCCACCGCCGCGGTCAGCGCGCCGGCTTTGCTGCCCACCACGCCAGGCGGCAGCGATGGATCGTTATGAATGCCGAAAATCGCCACTGCCTCCTGCAGCGCGCCGGTAGCGATGACATCCGGCGCGCCCTGGCCGGTCTCTTCGGCGGCCTGGAACAGAATCCGCACGCGGCCGGGCAGCGTTGCCTCATGCTGCTTAAGCAAAATCGCCGCGCCGAGTGCAGCGGAAGCGTGAAAATCGTGGCCGCAGGCGTGCATCACGCCGGGACGCTCCGAGCGAAAAGCAACGTCCGACTGCTCTTCAATCGGCAGCGCATCAATATCCGAACGCAGCACAATCAGCGGTCCCTGTGCCGGGCCGACCTCCGCCACCAGACCGGTTTTCAGCGGCAAATCAACGATGCGAATCTGGTGCTGTTCCAGCTGCTGGCGCAGGCGGGCGGTAGTTTCAAACTCCTGATTAGAGAGTTCCGGAAAACGGTGCAGTTCGTGGCGAAAGGCGATCAGCTGCTCGCCCAGCGCTGTTTCATTCAGTTGGCTCATGCCTGGCTTCCTTGTGATGCCGCCTGGCGCGACAGCCAGGCATCGTGCGCGGTTTCATCCAGCACTTTTTTCATATATTGCGTGATGTGGCCTTTGCCGAGATCGGTGGTGTGCATGAGCACAAAACCGCGCTTGCGATACATATCAATCAGCCAAGGATGGCTGATGGCGGTACCGAGCGAAACTGCCGGTGCGCGTAACTGGCCGCGTAAAATTTCCTGCTCCAGGCGATCCTGAACCTGGCGGCCAAACTGCTGCCCCGCATAGTCCGGGTGAGCACCAAACCAGCCGATATGCGGCAGGCCGAACGGACCCGGCAGCGGGCCCCATGGATAACGCACGGTGACCGAGGAGACCATCACGCCCTGGGCATACAGCGCATACACGCCGTGGCTTTGCAGATGCCGCAGCGTTTTCTCGCGGTCAGCGGTGGCCGCATCAAATTTGATCCCCAGCGCCAGCGTGGGCGCATAGGCGGCATGCATCAGCGCCTGATAAGTGTCCACTTCGTCTTCTGTGACCTGACGAAACTCAAGTGTCATAGCTATCCCCGGAAAACCGCCCGGCGGGCGATAAAAAAGAAGGCTCAGAGTAGCAGTAAAGCGCTGACAGGCTATATGTGAAATCCGGATAAGCTAATGCAAATTTGTGAAAATGAAATGACGGCTTTTTCATTGCACAAATCGCCATTTACCGTAGTATGCATAAAATACATAGCGCTATAACTATTTCGCATTAATCCTCTGAAATATAACAATTTTGTTATGGCGTTTTTCCTAATCAGGGTGACAACGTGTTAGCGATTAAATCTCCGCGTGCCTACGCACACGAACCGGGACTGCGTGCGCGCACCGGTGAATTCATTAAACCTTATGCTACGCATATCCGTATTTTCACCTCTCCGCGCGCCTGGCAGGCGGTTAATCCGCAATTAACGCAAAGTCTGGAAACCTGTGGTATTCGCTGGGAAATCGAGTATTTGCACGGCGAATGCACCGACGCGGCCATTGATACGCTGAAAAGCAATCTGCAACAGCAGCAGGCTGAACTGTTGCTGGCAATTGGCGGCGGGCGCGTACTGGATGCGGCTAAAGCGGTTGGCAGCCAGTTACCGGAAATCACCGTCGTCAATTTCGCCACCGTCGCGGCGACCTGTGCCGCCTGGTCGCCGGTGGCGATTATTTATGACGCGCAGGGCGGCCACGTGCGCAGCCAGCCGCTGGGCAAAATGCCTGAACTGGTGCTGGTAGACAGCGAAGTGATCGCGCAAAGTGACGTGCGTTACCTCAAAGCGGGCATTGTCGACGCGCTGGCTAAATATTACGAGTTCTCTCCTTATCTGCGGCACAACCCCCACGATCTCGCCCTCGATCTTAAAGTGATGACCGCGCAGCGCGCGCTGGATGTCTATCGCCAGCACGGTGCCGCCGCCGTGCTGGCCAACCAGCAACAGCGCGTGACGCCAGATCTGGTGAAGGTGATCGATGCCAGTATTGTGCTGGCCGGCCTGGCCAACAGCGTGCGTGATGTGCTGCCAACGCCAGGCTTTGCCCACGCCATTCATAACCGTCTGACCCATCAGCCGGAGTTGCACCACTGGCTGCACGGTGAAAAAGTCGGTTACAGCCTGCTGGTGCAGTCGCTGATTGAGCACGACGGTGAGCCGGACGCCGCGCTGCTGGCGCTGCTGCGGCAGTATGATATGCCGCTGACCTTAGCGCCGCTGCACGGCGATCGTCGCGCAGCCATCAGAAGCATTGCTGAACAGATCAAATTCCCGGCGGCCAGCGCCGAACGTCTGCCGTTCCGCATCAGCGCAGATGCCTTAGAGCAGGCGCTGCTGGCGACCGAGAACGCCTTTTAATTGTTATTGACCCTTTTATTGACCAGGAAAAAATATGGCTACTTCATCTTCACGCCGCATCCGTTTAGGGCTGTTTGTGCAACCGGTAGGACAGCACGTGAGCGGCTGGCGGCTGACGGAAAATCTGGGCGATCCGACGGATATTGACTGGCTGATCACCATCGCGAAAAAAGCCGAAGCCGGTAAGTTTGATCTGTTCTTCGTGGGTGATGCACTGGCGACCAGCATGTATCGTCTGCCTTCCACCATGGCGCGTCTGGAGCCGTTAACGCTGCTGTCGGCGCTGGCGGTCAACACCAAACGCATTGGCCTGGCGGCGACCGCCTCGACCACCTTCAGCGACCCGTTCACCATGGCGCGCAGCTTCTCGTCGCTGGACCACATTAGCCGCGGCCGCGCCGCCTGGAACGTGGTGACGTCGTTCTCTACCGATGTGGCGCGTAACTTCAGCCGCAGCGATATGCCTAATCATGCGGAGCGCTACGCGCGCGCCCGTGAATTCCTTGATGTCACCTATAAGCTGTGGGACGGCTGGCAGGCGGGGGCGGTGCAGCCCAACAAAGAGACCGGTCAGTACTTCATTGATGACAAAATTCAGCCGATTAACCACGTCGGCGAGCACTTCCAGGTGCAGGGCCCGCTGAACATTACCCGCTCACCGCAGGGGCGTCCGGTGATTATCGAAGCCGGTTCTTCCAGCGATGGGCAGAAGCTGGCGGCAGAGACTGCCGAGGTGATTTTCACCGCCTCGGCCAGCCTGGAAGAAGCACAGAGCTTCTACCGTTCGCAGAAAGATCAGGTGATTGCCGCCGGACGCAATCCGGATCACGTGGTGATCATGCCTGGCGTGATGCCGATTGTTGGCCGCACGCGCGAAGAGGCCAAAGCGCTGTGGAAAGAGCTCAACACGCTGGTTGATATCGACAACGGTCTGCGTCAGCTCTCGCTGCGCTTCAATATGGATCTGAGCCAGTATCCGCTCGACGGTCCGGTGCCGGAAGTGCCGCTGGGTGAAGGCAACCAGAGCCGCGTGAAACTGATGACCGACATGGCGAAACGTGAAAATCTGACGCTGCGAGAACTGGCCGCGGTAGCCGCCGGATCGCGTGGTCACCGGGTTATCGTCGGTACCGCACAGGATATTGCCGATGACTTTGAGCTGTGGCTCAACGAGGGCGGCGCCGATGGTTTCAACATCATGCCGGCGATCATGTCCGAGCAGCTGGATTTGTTTGTGGAGCTGGTGATTCCGGAACTGCGCCGTCGCGGTCTGTTCCGCGAAGAGTATGAGTTCGCCACGCTGCGTGAAAACCTTGGCCTGCCGGTAGTGTGAGAGACAGGAGCGAAACATGATCACCCTATCGAAGCGCGTACAGTCTGTGTCGCTCTCGGCTAACGCGGCGGCACGTCAGCTGACGCGCCAGCTAAAAGAGCAGGGCGTGGATATTCTTGACCTCACCACCGGTGAGCCGGATTTTGATACGCCCGCGCACATCCGTGCCGCCGCCAGCACGGCGATGGATGGCGGTGAAACCCGTTATACGCCGACCAATGGCACCACCGCGCTGCGTAAAGCGGTGCAGGCCAAACTGGCGCGCGAGAATCAGCCGCAGTACGCGCTGGAGCAAATCTGTATCGCCAACGGCGCAAAGCAAATCATCTTCAACGCGTTTGCCGCGACGCTAAACGACGGCGATGAGGTGATTGTGCCCACGCCATACTGGCCAACTTTCCCGGACAGCGTGCGCTTCAACGGTGGCGAGGCGGTGCTGCTGCCTTGTCCGCTTGAGCAGCAGTACAAGCTGCAGCCGGCGCAGCTGGCGCAGGCGATCACTGAGAAAACCCGCTGGCTGGTGCTGAACAATCCCGGCAATCCCTCTGGCATGGTGTACAGCGCACAGGAGTTACAGGCCCTGGCGACGGTGCTGCGCGATCATCCCAATGTGCTGATTATGCTGGATGAGCTGTACGAACATATCCTGTTTGACGATCGTCAGCACGTTAGTCTGCTGCAGGTGGCACCGGATCTGGCTGAACGCGTTTTGCTGGTGGGAGGCGTGTCGAAAACCTATGCCATGACCGGCTGGCGCATTGGCTTTGCTGCCGGGCCGCAGCCGCTGATTGATGCCATGGTAGTGGTGCAGTCGCAGAACAGTTCTGGTGCCAGCGCCATCAGCCAGGCGGCGGCGGTTGCGGCCTTTAACGGTGGGCTCGATTTTCTGCCCCCGCAGCGCGCCGCGTATCAGGCGCGACGCGATGTCATTGTGCAGCAGTTGCAGCAGGTGGCCGGCATTGAAGTGCTGCAACCTCAGGGCGCATTTTTTGTCTTTTGCCGCTGTGCCGGCCTGCTGGGCAAAACCCGGCCTGACGGCGCCGTACTGCATGACGAACAGGATGTGCTGAATTATCTGCTGGAGAGCGGTGTGTCCGGCGTGGCGGGCAGTGCTTACGGCCTGTCGCCGTATTTCCGTTTATCGATCGCCACGGATATCGATAGCGTTGAGGAGGCGGGTAAACGCATTGCGCGCGCCTGTGCAGCGTTAATCTGACGGGCGGGTGTGGGAAGGCGTAATAGCCTGATCACCTCGCGGCACACTGTATGAAAGGATTGCATGAAAGCATTTAGGGTGCCGCGATACAGGGGCGGTGATGCGGCAATTAGCCGGTTCCGCCCCGATTTCCTGCGACTGGATTAAATCAGAAAATCATCCAGCGAACCGCCAGCGTCAATCGCTGACTTTATCGGCGAGGGAGTACGACCCTGACCGGTCCAGAATTTCTCATTACCCTGTTCGTCGGTAAATTTATACTTCGCCGGACGCGGTGCACGTTTTGCTTTGCTCTTCGTTTCACCCTGGTTTAATTGCGCCAGTTCATTAATTGTAATGCCGTCTTTGCGCAGCATCTCTTTATATAACGCCAGCTTCTCTTCTTTTTCGCGCTGTGCAGCACTCTCTGCAGCCGTCTCTTCGCGGCGTTCGGCGACCACCACGGCAAACTTCTCCAGCATTTCGTTTAATACCGCAACCTCAATATTACGTGCTTCAGCACGCAGCGTACGAAGATTGTTCAATGCCTTGAGTGCATCGCTCATGTATAAACCCTTATTACTGATACCACTGATTTGAAAGCGTGCATTCTACGGCAATTTTATTCAAATGGAAATATTCACCCGCCGACAGATTTGTCCGGAAATATGCCCCGACCTGTACAGTTTTTGATTGGGCGTAAAGATTTTTGTCTCTTCATTGATTACGCATAAACATGTTAGCGGCTGATTTAATATTACTCGCCACCTACGTTAAGCCGTTCATTTAACATCGCGGCATCTCACGCAATATACGTCACGGCGATTTACAGCTTAATAAATGGCGCCATGTTAACAACGCAGCGATTGCTGCAGGATTAAAAGCATAACTGGTCCACCTTAGCGCAGAAAAGGAAACTTTATAAACACCTTTCCTATCGGCAGCGTAATTATAAATCAATGGCGGTGACCGGGTACGAAGCTGGTACATGCGTGGTGTTCAGATGCCAGATCAGGATGCAGGCACAGCCGTTCAGGCGGGGAGGCCGTAGCTCACGCACCGGTTGACTGAAATTAAGGATGATTTCAGGCGTGATAGTTTCCTGTAAAGCAGCCTCAGGGCCGTTACTCCCTGAAGCATAAGATTTTTTCGAAGTGTAAAGGCGTCAGAAAGGCCGTAACAATTTCTTGCAATGTTAATCTTAATGCGTATATTTCTCATTTGCTTTCTTAACCAAATGCTCACCACAAAATAACGATAAGCCGATTGAGGAATATTATGTCTTGCAAAGAGATGCGCGTCCGGGACGCAGGTCTTGCGCCGCAGCGCGCGCTGCGCCTGTCACTGCTGGCAGTGCTGGTTGCCTCGGGTGTCGCTCAGGCGGCCGATACGCAAAACAGTGAGGCCACCCTGACCGTTGATGCCAGCGCCAGCGCAGAAGCGCAGCAGGCGCAGGCCGCAGCGGATTACAGCGTACCGGTGACGCGGGCCGGCACCAAAATGGCGCTGACCGCACGTGATATTCCCCAGTCGGTCACCATCGTCAGCAAGCAGCGCATGCAGGATCAACAGCTGCAGTCGCTGAACGACGTACTGAGCAACACCACCGGCATCCACGGTGTGGCCGCCGATATGGACCGCATCAATTACTATTCGCGCGGTTTCCTGATCGATAATTACATGACCGACGGCATTCCGACCGCGTTTGCCCAGCGCTGGAACCTCGGTGATGCGCAGACCGATACCGCGCTGTACGAGCGCGTCGAAGTGGTGCGCGGCGCAACGGGCCTGCTGACCGGACCGGGCAATCCTTCCGCCGCCATCAACATGGTGCGTAAACATGCCGACAGCAAAGAGTTTACCGGTAGCCTTGAAGCTGGCTATGGCAGCTGGAATAAGCAGCGTTACGTCGCCGATCTTTCTGCACCGTTATCACCGGAAGGCAACGTGCGCGGTCGCCTGGTTGCCGGCTATGAAGACAAAAACAGCTTCATTGAACGCTACGGCGCCGATAAGAAGTTTATCTACGGCGTGGTCGACGCTGACGTGACGGACGCCACCAGACTGTCTGTTGGTTATGAATTCAGCCAGGTAAATACCGATTCACCGATGTGGGGCGGTGCGCCGCGCTGGTACACCGACGGCACGCAGATCCACTCCCGTCGCGGCTATAACACCGCACCTGAATGGGCTTACAACAACAAAGAACATAAAAAGGTCTTTGTTAATCTGCAGCAGAATTTCGATAACGGCTGGAACATCACCCTTAACGGCACGCATAACGAGATGTTCCTCGACAGCAAGCAGCTGTATCTCGACGGTTACTTCGATAAAACCACTGGCGCAGGCGTCTCTGGTTATGCTGGCTATCCGGTGGTGGGCGGAACCGGCTACAACACCGGCAAACGTAAGGTGGATGCGGTCGATGCCTTCGCCAGCGGTCCTTATGAACTGCTGGGCCGCCAGCATGAGCTGATGGTCGGGGTGAACTACAGCCGTCAGGACAACAAATATTACAGCGCCTGGGCCAACATTTCGTCAGCCGAGCTGGGCAACTTCAACCAGTTTAACGGCGATTTCCCGGAAACCGACTGGAATCCGCGTGAACCCGCGGCCGACACCCAACTGGTGCGGCAGAAGTCAGCGTATCTTGCGACGCGCATCAATCTGGCCGATCCGCTGCACCTGATTGTCGGGGCGCGCTACACCAACTGGAACCGCCAGACGCTGACGGCAGAGATGGAGAAAAACAACATCACGCCGTACGGTGGGGTGATTTGGGACTTCTACGATAACTGGTCTGCCTACGCCAGCTACACTTCGGTGTTCCAGCCGCAGGATTATCAGGATGCGTCAGGCGCTTATCTCTCGCCGGTGATTGGCAAAAACTACGAAGCCGGCGTGAAATCCGACTGGTTCAACAGCCGTCTGACCACCTCGGTATCGATCTTCCGCACCGAACTGGATAACGTCGGTCAGAGCACCGGACAGACCAATGCGCAGACCGGTAACACCATTTACGTGGCGAAGAAGGGCGTGGTAAGTCGTGGCGTCGAGTTTGAGGTGAATGGGGCGCTGACCGATAACTGGCAGATGACCTTTGGCGGGACTTCGTATGTGGCGGAAGACGCCAACGGCGATCGCTATAATTCACAGCTGCCGCGCACGTCGTTCAATCTGTTCACCAGCTATCGCCTGCCGATGCTGGACCAGCTGACGCTGGGTGGCGGTGTGAACTGGCAGGCGAGAACTTACGCGGATATCAGTGGCCCGGATGGCAATGGCACCTGGCGCACCCGTCAGGGCAGCTATGCGCTGGTGGATCTGTTCGCGCGCTACGACGTGACCAAAAACCTCAGCCTGCAGGCCAACCTGAATAACCTGTTCGACAAAGAGTACGACGAAAACGTCGACAGCACCGGCATCGTCTACGGCGAACCGCGCAACTTTATGCTGTCCGCGAAATACCGTTTCTGATCATTAAGCTGGTATCAAAAGCAGCCCCTGACGTCCCCTCTCCCGGAGAACAGGCGGCACCTGACGTTCCCTCTCCCGCGTGCGGGAGAGGGTTAGGGTGAGGGGAAAACCGCACCCTCCCCAAACCATGCACCTCAACATCCCGCCGCAATATAATCCCCGTTGGCACTCACCGGCACCACGGTAAAAAACAGCACCAGCGCAAACATCACCAGCAATATCCCACCGGCGATCCGTACCGCTCTCAGCAGCGATGCCGCCTGCGGCGAGCGCTCTGCCAGCCACAGCTGCCCGGCGCGCTGACGGTAATGCTGCACAAACAGTGCCAGCGCCACCAGCGCCATGCCGGTACCGAGCGCCATACTCATCACCGCCAGCATGCCCCAGCGCGTAATGCCGATGACGCTGGCGAACAGCAGCACCGTCAGCGCACCGCTGCACGGCCGCACGCCGGTGGCAATGATAATACCCGCCCAGCTTTTCCAGTCGCTGCCGTGCCCAGCCGCGACGCCATGCGCGTGGCCGCAATGATCTTGATGATGATGCTCCGCTGGCGGCCTGCGCCAGGCTTGCAGCAGCAGCATCACGCCCAGCCCGGCAATGAACACAGCGCTGGCTTTCTCCAGATACCAGCGGCTCAGGCTGAGATCGCCGGTGGTCAGGTTAAAACCAACCGCCAGAATAAAGACAAAGGCAATCGCGCTCAGGCCCTGCACCAGGCTGCCCAGCACCGGCACGCTCAGCGCCACGCCGCGCGGGGGCTGATGGGTGGTCAGCCAGGTGGTAACGATAAATTTACCGTGTCCGGGACCCACCGCGTGCAGAATGCCGTAAATGAAGGTCACAGCCAGCAGCCACAGTCCGGCACTGTACTGGCCGCTATTGATTTGCAGTAAATGGGTAACCAGCAGCCGGTGCAGCTGAATCTGATTTTGCAGCGCCCATGTCTGAAACGCGCTCCAGTGCAACGACAGCAGCGTCAGCGCGCTCAGCAGCAGCACGCTCGCGCAGAGAAATCCGGTTTTGGTGGCGGTCATAGTAATGAAGAAAGTGGTCCTGAATGTCACCAGCATGCGGATTTCTGCCGCGTTGTAAAGCCACGGCGGTTAAACGGCAGCCGCTCTCCGCATCGTGACGCATTCCCCTGCCTTGTGCAGCTGTCTATAATCTGCCGACAATTTCTCACGGATACCTTTTATGTCTGCTGATTCTCCTTTGCTGGCGGTACAAGACGTCACGCTGGCCGTGCAGGGGCGCACCTTGCTGGCGCCGGTATCACTGCAGCTGTACGCAGGTGAAACGCTGTTGCTCACCGGCCCGTCCGGCAGCGGCAAAAGCACGTTGCTGAAAATTATTGCCTCACTGCTGGAGCCCGATAGCGGCCAGATCCTGTTTCAACAGCGGGATATTCACTCGCTGAAAGTCGAACACTATCGCCAGCAGGTCTCCTACTGTTTCCAGACACCGCAACTGTTTGGTGACACGGTGTACGATAACCTGGCGCTGCCGTGGCAACTGCGTCAGCAACAACCGTCACGCGAGCAGCTGGTGGCGGCGTTGTGCAGTCTGCATTTATCCGGCGACATGCTGGACAAAAACGTTGCCGGACTCTCTGGCGGTGAAAAACAGCGGGTGGCTTTGCTGCGCAATCTGCAGTTTCTGCCACAGATATTGTTGCTGGACGAAGTGACCAGCGCACTGGACGAGCCCAATAAACAACGGGTTAACCAGCTGATTGCCGCGCTGGTGGCGGAAAAAGGGCTGGCGGTGATCCGTATCAGCCATGACGTACAGGAGATTGATGCCGCTGAGCGTATTCTGCGGCTGACCCCACCCGCAGCGGGAGAACAGCATGAATCAGCATAATATCAGCGACAGCTCGCTGCTGCTTTCACTCATGCTGGTGCTGGTGGCGCTGCTGATTAGCCAGAAAGAGAAGCTGGGGATGAGCAAAGACATTTTATGGAGTGTCACGCGCGCCATTATCCAGCTGGTGATCGTCGGTTACGTTCTTAAGTCAATTTTCGATGTCAATAATGACTGGCTGACGCTACTGATGGTGCTGTTTATCTGCATCAATGCAGCGCTGAATGCGCGCAAACGCAGCCGGCAGATCGATCATGGTTTTATCATCGCGCTGGTGGCGATTACCAGCGGTACGGCACTCACGCTAACGGTGCTATTGCTGAGCGGCGCTATTGCCTTTGTTCCCATGCAGGTGATCCCCATTTCCGGCATGATTGCCGGTAACGCCATGGTGGCGGTCGGGCTGTGTTTCACCAATCTCAATCAGCGCTTTAGCGACAACCAGCAAAAAATCATGGAGATGCTCAGCCTGGGCGCGCCGATCAAACGCGCATCCGCCGGGCTGATGCGTGACAGTATTCGTGCCGCGATGATCCCCACCGTTGACGGCGCGAAAACGGTGGGGCTGGTAAGTCTGCCAGGCATGATGTCCGGGCTGATTTTTGCCGGTATCGATCCGGTAAAGGCGATCAAGTACCAGATCATGGTGACGTTTATGCTGCTTTCCACCGCCAGCCTGTCGACCATCATCGCGGCGTATCTGTCCTACCGTCGCTTTTACACCGCGCGGGCGCAGCTCAAACCGTAGATTACGCCTGAAACCTTAGCGCCACACCGCTGGCCTGTTCCGCGCTGACCACGATGGCATCCGACTCTTCGCGAAAAGGCACATCGCCCAGCAGCAGGCTGGCTTTCACCCTGCGTAAGTCGCTGCTGCGTAGCGTCAGCGCGGCCATACGCGCACTGCCGTCATAATCGGGCGGCAGGCCGGTAAAGCGCTGCGTCACATAGTGCGCAGCGGCAAAGCGCACGGTGGCCACGCCCGCTTTCAGCACAAACGCGCCCTGCTGGCAGGCGGTGAGCTTATCGGCACCAAATAAACGACTGTAGGGCAGCGCGGCGGCTGCCGGATCCTGTGCCACCACCACAAACTCAATAATATCGGTCACCGCGTTGGGATGCTGCTGCCACACTGGCTGCCAGACCGCCTGCGGTGTCTCATGCTGGCAGAAAAAACTGCGTCCATTTGGCACCAGAGCGGGGCGCAGGCGAACGGTGCGAAAACGCGCCTGCTGTGCGCTGCCATCCGGCAACTGCACCGGTCGGTAAAAACTGGCGGCGGGATCGCCATCAATATCCTGACTTTCCAGATAGCGCCACACTGCATCGGCATCGCCGGTTTTCCATACCAGACCGCTCAGGCCCGCCGGTGCCTGCCAGATATCCTGACGCCGGTGCGCACGCCCGGCTTCATAGCCCAGCAGTTCCAGATAATTATCACCAAACACCGCCAGATGATTACTGGAGCCCAGTGAATGATGGCCGCGTGGCGTGAGCTGGAAACCGAGCCGGCGATACAGCGCGCTGACGTCATCCAGCCGATCGGCAACATTGATCACTGCATGATCGAGCTGTGGAACGGGTACCGGTATCGCCATTATTTGCCTCCTGGTTCGCATCATTACGATGACCGCGGTGTCGCGCTGCGTTCGGCTTCGCGTTGCGGTTGCCAGGCGAGCTGCGCGTCGGCGCCGAACGCCCGGGCAATATGGCTGACCAGCGTCGCGGCCTGCGCCGATGATCGCTGGCGCGCGCTGGCATCCTCGCTGTGCAGCACACCTTCCACGACGACCTCTGGCGGCAGCACGTTCCAGCTGTTGCCACCCTGAAAGCGGGTGACATCCAGGCCGGCGGCCGCCAGCGCGCTGACGATGTGGCTGCCGGTAACGATACTGTCGATGCCCTCATGCGGACGTGCAGCGTGAGCGCCTTTGCCGTGAATGGTGATTTGAAAATGGTCAGTAAACGCTGCCGGTGTGGCAGATAACGTGTGTGTCATGGTCATCCCTGCGGCTGTTCAGGTAAGAAAGGTTCGCCCAGCGTTAGCATCAGGCGGTTGGCCCAGGCAAAAAACGCGGCGGACTGGATCAGGTCCAGCAGCTGCAGCGTATTCAGTCCGTGCTCGCGCAGTGCCTGCAGCTGGGTCTGGCTGCTGGCGACCGGGGTTAGCGATAAGGTGGCGACAAAATCGATAATCGCCGCCCAGCGCGCGGACTGGCCGTGTGCCAGCTCGGCACCTGGCGCGACATTCAGGAGTTTCTGCACCGCAGTCTCATCTTTTGACAGCTGGCTGGCTTTGCGCGCATGGACAGATGCGCAGTAAATGCAGCCGTTGATTTTACTGGCCACCGTTGCCGCCAGCTCGCGCTCGGCGCGCGGCAAACCGCCCGGCGTATAAAAGATGCCTTTATCCGTCAGCGTGCGTTGTTCCAGCACCGGCAGATTGCGCCCCAGCAGACGGAAATAGTCGGAATCGGTATGGCCGAATTTCGCCAGAATCGCAACCTGTTCATCCGCCGTAAACTCCGCCAGCGGTTTGGCGGCGATCCACGGCTCCCAGCCCAGCTCCTGCTGGGTAAACGCGGTGAGCGCAGTCTGTCCGCTGGCCGTGAGCGGGGCGCTATGCCATTTGCCGGCCACCGCATGGGGCTGCGCGCGCGACGGCTTCGCCGTTCAGCAGCCGCAGCCCGGTCAGCAGGCGACTCTGGAAGCTGACAAACGCCACCAGCTGCGCCAGCGTGACGATGCCTTCCTTGCTCCAGCCCGCCTGGCGCAGCGTGGTCAGTTGTTGCGGTGTGGCGTCGACCGGATGCAGGCTCAGCAGTTCAGCAAAGGCGCGACCGGCGGCAAAGCGCGCATCTGCCGGAGTTTCGCTGGGTTGCTGCTGATAGTGTGCCTGCAATGACGTGACGCCGTGCCAGCCGGCGACCTGCCCGGCGAGCGCGAAGCGCTGCGCCAGCGGGAAATCGTCGTCATCCTCGCCAAACAGCACTTCATAGCTGCCCTGAGCGTGGCGGGTGGCGGCCTGACGCACATTGCGCGCCTCTGCCAGTTGCGCCGCCGGGTCGATATCGGCCAGTGCCGCCAGTAAATCTGTAGCCTGAGACATGGTTTTCTCCTGTTAAGCGGTACCCAGCGCACGCAGCGTGGGGGCAATATGTTCAGCAATCAGTGCCATGGAACGCAGCGTGTCGGCGGTGCGGCGGTTCGACGGAATGCACCTGGAAGGAGATATCGGTGGCGCGCGTCAGCGTGGTGTCGGCCAGCAGCGAAGCCAGCACCGTTTGGGCATCGCCGATATGCGCATCAAACTGGCGGATATAATCGCGTGGCTCTCCAGCGTGCTGCCGGTGATGTCGTGGCCCGCCTTGCGATGCTGCTCGGCCTGTCGCTGCAGACCGGGTGCGGCAAGTCTTCAGCGCATAGTCGCGGCTGTCGGCGACAAACGCGGTGCGCGAAGCCAGTATGCGCGGCGCAACGCCCGCCGGAAGCGCATCAAGGTAAGCATCCACCATCGGATTCTGGATGGCATTGAGCGTGAGCGACAGGTTGTCCGCCGGGCGCGGCTGCGTGCGGGAGAGCATCAGCCCGTGTCCGGCCCGGCCGGCACGCGTCGCGCCGTCAACGGAAAAGGTGGCAATCCAGATCCGGTCAGCCAGCTGTGGCGCTGGCGGGTAAAGGTGGTTATCCGGATGGGTCAGCGAATCCCCGCGCCAGGCGCTCTGGATCACATGCAGATGGTCGGCAAAGACCGCGCCGCGCTGTTCAAACGTCAGGCCGAACGGCAGGAAAGAGGTCGGCGTGCCGCCCGAGCCAAAACCGACTTCGAGACGTCCATCGGCGAGTAAGTCCAGCACGGCGGCATCTTCCGCCACGCGCAGCGGGTTTTCCATCGGCAGGGTGATGATGGCCGTACCCAGGCGGATGGTTTCGGTATGCGCCGCAACGTGGGCCAGAAACAGCAGCGGCGACGGCAGGCCGCCTTCATTTTCATGGAAGTGGTGCTGCGCAATCCAGGCGCTGTCAAAACCGTGGCGTTCAGCGTGGCGGATCTGTTCTGTAGCCAGACGATAGCGCTCTTTCGGTGTGGCATCGTCAAGCAGGCGGGTGAAAAATCCCAGGCGTTTTCGCGTCATGCGAACTCCTCCGTAGCGGGTGAAAAATGGGGAATGGCGTCAATCAGCTCGCGGGTATAATCGTTCTGCGGAGATGCGAATAAGGTTCCGACGTCGCCCTGTTCGACCACCTGACCGCTGCGCAGCACCGTGACGCTGTGGGCGATCCGGCGAACGGTGGAGAGATCGTGCGTGATGAACAGATAGGTTAATCCCAGCTGTTGCTGCAGCTGCTGAAGCAGAGCCAGAATTTGCGCCTGTACGGTGACGTCCAGCGCGGAGGTGGCTTCGTCCAGCACCAGAATAGTCGGCTCCAGGATCAGCGCACGAGCGATGGCCACGCGCTGGCGCTGCCCGCCTGAAAGCTCTCTGGCCGTACGGGTCAGGAGTTCGGCGGGCAGGGCAACCCGCTGCGCCACGGTCTCCACCCGGGTCTTTCGCTCCGCCTTAGCGAGGCGAGAAAAGTTCTTCAGGGGCTCTTCGATGATGTCAAACAGCGTCTGACGCGGATCGAGAGAGGCGAACGGGTTCTGGTAAACAAACTGGATCTTCTGGCGCAGCTGACGACGGGCCTCGCGGCTGAGCGCGGTGGCATCAATGTCATCAATAATGACCTGTCCGTTATCCGCCTGTTCAAAACCCAGCAAAATACGGGCGAGGGTGGTCTTCCCGGAGCCGGATTCACCGACCAGCGCATGGGTGCTGCCGCGTCTGACGTCAAATGTCACCCGATCCAGCGCCTGAAGCTGATGACCTTTACCCAGCGAGAACCGTTTGCTGATGGCGCGGGCGCGAATGGCCGGTGACGCGAGCGGCAGGCCGGCTACCGGGGCGATGGTCAGGCGCTGGCCCTGGAGATCGCTCAGCAGCTGGCGGGTGTAGGCGTGCTGCGGCGTGCGAACGATGTCGGCGGTGTCGCCGTGCTCCTGAACTTCACCGTTGCGAAACACCAGCAGCCTGTCCGCGCGCTGAGCGGCCAGGGCCAGATCGTGGGTGACAAACAGAATCGCAGTACCCGATTCCCGGCGCAGGATATCCAGCAGATCGAGAATGCGTTTTTGCACCGTCACATCCAGCGCGCTGGTGGGCTCATCGGCAACGATCACGTCCGGGCGCAGGGCAATGGCGATGGCAATCAGCACGCGCTGTTTCATCCCGCCGGAGAGCTGATGCGGATACTGCTTCATGCGCTGTTCGGGGTGGCTCAGGCCGACCTTTCTCAGCAGGGCGAGCACCTGCTCGTCGCGCTGGAGAGCCGGCTTACCTTCTGGTGCAGCTGAATGATTTCCCCGACCTGCACGCCGATGGTCTTCACCGGGTTGAGTGAATTACCCGGATCCTGCGGCACCAGGCTGATTCGCGCCCCGCGAAGGGTATCAAGACGCTTCGCTGACCACCGGCTAATCTCCTCGCCGTTGAGCACGATTTTTCCCGCATCGCGCCGGGCGTTATCCGCCAGCAGGCCAATGATCGCCTGTGCCGTGGTCGTTTTGCCGGATCCGGATTCGCCGACAAAGGCCAGCATTTCCCCTCGGCTGCAGGGTAAAACTGACGTTATGCACCACCTCGCGCCACCGCCGCGCGGTACGGTAGCTGATGGTCAGGTTTTCTACCGAGAGTACGGTCATTTCAGGCCTCCGCTGAACTGCTGGCTGATACGGTTGGTGGCCAGCACCACGGCGATGACGACCACGCCGGGGAAGGTGGTTAGCCACCAGGCGGTAGAGAGATAGTTACGGCCTTCGGCGATCAATAAACCCCATTCCGGCACGGGCGGCGGGGTGCCGTAGCCGAGAAAGCTCAGCGTGGAGAGGGCCAGGATGGCCTGACCAAACTGCAGCGTGGCAAAGGCGAGGACGGCGGTTAACGCGTTGGGCAGGATGTGTCGCCACAGCACCGGCCAGAAACGTCCCGCCGCTGCCGAACGCCGCCTCGACATAATCCGTGTGGCGGATGCGCACCACTTCACCGCGCGCGAGGCGGGCGAAGCTGGCAATGGAGGCCACGCCGACGGCAATCGCGGCGTTAACGGTGCCAAATCCGAGCAGAATAATCACCGTCAGCGAGAGCAGCAGAGACGGAATGGACAGCAGCACGTCGACAAAACGCATCAGGAAAGACTCGACGCGTCCGGCGAACGCCCCGGCAATGACCCCCAGGCCGGTGCCTGCCACCAGCCCCATCGTGACGGCAGCGAGCGCCGCGCTCAGGGAGTGGGACGCACCATACACAATACGGGTATAAACATCGCGGCCAAGCTGATCGGTGCCGAGCCAGTGGCCCGCCTGCGGCGCCAGGCGTTGCGCTCCGGCGATGCCCTCAATCGGGCTGTAGTGGGTTAACAGGCCGGGCGCCACGGCGGCCAAAAGCGCCAGCGTAATCACCGCCCATGCCAGCCACAGTCCCGGCTGCCAGGCGGCGGCACGATCGCCGCCGGCAAGGCCGGCTGTCCCTGGCGCGGCGGCAGCGTAATCGACCAGACTCATGATGCACCTCCGGTAACGGTTTGCAGACGGGGATCCAGCAGCGGCATCAGCAGATCCACCAGCAGATTGATCAGGACAAAACCGAGGGCGGAAATCATCACCACCGCCTGAAGCACGGCGATATCCTGGTTATTCACCGCCTGCTGGGTCAGCTGCCCGAGCCCGCTGCGGCCAAAAACGGTTTCGGTGATCAGCGCCCCGGCAATCAGCTCGCCCAGCAGCAGCCCGGCAATGTTCAGGACCGGCAGCAGGGCGTTGCCGGTGACGTGACGCCACAGCACGGCGGTTTCACTCAGCCCTTTGGCCCGGGCCACGGCGACAAACGGCTGCGTCGCCACCTGGTCGAGGCTGCGCATCAGGATTTGTGCCAGCGGGGCGGAGATCGGGATCGCGACGGTCACGATCGGCAGGATCAGCCCCTGCAGCGGCGTCGGGTTAATCACCGGGATCAGCCGCAGCTGAAAAGAAAAGAGCTGGATGAGGGCAATCCCCAGCCAGAACGTCGGTAAGGAGATAAACAGGACCGGCAGAGACTGGAGGGTATTACTTAGCCAGCGCAGACCCGGCAGGCGCGACGCAAAGGCCAGCGCAAACGCCAGCAGGACCGCGAGTAAAAAGGCGGGCAGGGCGAGGCTCAGGGTATCCGGCAGATTGCTGGCAATCAGCTCGCTGACCGGCACCCCGGCCTGTAACGAGTAGCCGAAATCCCCGCGCAGCATCGCCAGCAGCGTGTGGCCGTATTGCTGCCACAGCGGGCTGTCCGCGCCGTAGGCCACGCGCATCTCCTCGATTTGCGCCGGGCTTAAGCCCAGGTCCGGGTTCTGAAATTTAATCAGCACCGCGTCGCCCGGCAGCACCTGGAGCAACACGAACGAGAGGGTAAAGGCGGCCCACAGGACCAGCAGCCCGTGCCCCAGAACGTTGAAGAAGTGCGTGGCGCATCGTCAGCTCCTCAGTGTTTCTCTATCCACGCGCCGTAGAACGACGGGCGGCCGACGGCTTCAAAATTGACGCCTTTCAGCCACGGCGCACCGGCAAAGACCTGCGGCTCTTCGAAAATCGGAATGACGTAGGCGTTATCCAGCAGGTAACGCTGGGCATCGCCGGTCAGCTGCAGGCGTTTTTGCGGATCGACCTCTGCGGAGATATTCACCAGCAGCTCATTCAGCTTGTCGTCACGGAAGCTTTTGACCTTGTCGCTGGAGCCGCCTTTTTGCAGCAGCGCGTCGCGGTTAGCGGGGTAGAACATGCTTTTCACCACGTCCGGATCGGCGCGGCCCACTTCGGAGACGGTTAACGGGGTTTTCAGCGGATCAAGGTTATCCAGCGTGCGGCTGCCTGCGTCGCCGGCTTTCACGCTCAGCGCCACGCCCACCTGACGCCACTGCTGGGCAACCAGCTGCAGCACCTCTTTGTTTTGCGGCTGCGGCAGGGATTCATACACCGTCAGCGCCAGCCGCTGGCCGTCTTTGGCGCGGATCCCGTCGCTGCCCGCTTTCCAGCCCGCCTCGTCCAGCAGCTGGTTGGCTTTTGCCGGGTCAAAGGTCAATTTGTCGCTGAGATCGACAAAACCGGCGGCGGAATCGGCAATCACCGACTTCGCCTGCGGATAGTTGGCCGAGAAGAGGGTCTCGACCACCTGTTTTGCATTGGTGGCATGCAGCAGCGCCTGGCGTACGCGAATATCAGAGACCAGCGGGTTATCCGGGCGGAAGCTGATGCTGTCATTCACCCCGCGCGTCGGGGCGGCGTAGATCTTATAGCCCTGGTCTGTCGCCTGCTTTTCATCATACGCCTGCACCTGGCGTATAAAGTCGGCCTGACCGGCCAGCAGGGCGCCCACGCGCACGCTGTCTTCCTGGGTCACAATAAACTTGATGCCATCAAGATTGGCTGGCCCCTGTTGCGCCAGATTTTTGGGCCCCCACTGGTAGTCCTTACGTGCTTCCAGCGTCACTTCGCGACCCAGCTTCTCGTCCTTCACCACAAACGGGCCGGAGCCAATGATATGCCGGGCATCACCCAGCTCTTCAAAATTGCGCTTCAGCGTGCTGAGCGAGACCAGGCCCGACCCGATGGTGGCGGTGCCCTGCAGGAATCCCGGCGACGGCTTTTTGAAGTAGAACTTCACGGTCAGCGGGTCGACCACTTCGCTGCGATCGTAGTTATTGATCACTTCTGACACCGGCAGGCGCTGCGCTTTGTTACCCAGGCCGTAGGTATCAAAGTTTTTCGCTACGGCGTTGGCGTCCAGCGGCGTGCCGTCGGAGAAGGTGACGCCGGGGCGAATTTTAAAGGTGTATTCGGTTTTATCGGCGTTGGTGGTCCAGCTTTCGGCCACCCACGGTTCCACCTGCAGCGTCTTTGGGTTCTGCCACGTCAGTTTGTCGGTGATCTGATTCAGAATGCCGCCGTTGGGGTAAAAGCCGCCGGCAGGCGGATAGAGGTTGGTGTGCGCCTGTTGCTCCAGATAAATCAGCGTGCCGCCTTTGACCGGCGTATCCGCCGCGTGGGCGCTAAATATCCCTGTCAGCAGGGCTAAGCTCAGCGCCCGCAAGTGAAAATGCGTCTTCATGATGATTTCCTTTGTTATCAAGTGCCCGGTGGGCTGAAATCATCATCAAATGTACAACCCGTGAGTTGAACCAATGAATTGCACTAAGCTTTTGCGAAAATAACAAAAGCGGAGAATTAATTTTATGCCGCAATTACCGGGTTGTTTTCCTGGCTCGATAAAAATTGTTTTTTTCTCAACCTGAAAACCTGCACTGAGGTTATTGCTGCTGCGGATCATTACCGGCTCGCGTAATGTTAACCCGACAGAAAGCGAAATCCGCTTTATGAAAAATCAGGCTTTCACCAGTAAGTATTATGACTATTTCTCATTTCCTGAATCGCTTTGCCGATTTAGTTGTTTTACGAAATATAAATCTCCCCGCCACACTAAGCGCCATATTCATCGCAACCCTATTCATCGAAATAAGGAACAGGCGCATGTCATACCGACTGAGTTTGCTCGACAAATCACCGATTGCAGCAGGTGAGAGCGCCACGCAGGCCCTGCATCGCACACTGCAGCTGGCTCAGCGCGCGGAAGCCTGGGGTTATCACCGCTTCTGGCTGGCGGAGCACCACAACAGCGACCAGCTGGCGAGTCCTTCGCCGGAATTGTTGATTGCCTGGATCATTGGCCAGACCCGGCATATCCGCGTGGGTTCCGGCGGCGTGATGTTGCAGCACTACAGCCCTTATAAAGTGGCGGAAAACTTCAACCTGCTGGCTGCGCTGGCACCTGGACGTATCGACCTGGGCGTGGGGAAAGCGCCCGGCGGGCTGCCGCTTTCCACCCGCGCGCTGCAATTGGGGGTGCACCAGCAGGAGAAAGGCAGCTTTGCCGAACAGCTGGCGCTGCTGGATAGCTGGCTCAGTGTGCCGCCGGTGGGGGATGAGGAGATCCTGCGCGCCACGCCGCAGCCGCCGCGTCCGGCCAATCGCTTTCTGCTCGGAGCCAGCGAAGCGAGCGCCCGACTGGCGGCAGAGCTCGGCTGGCAGCTGGTGTTCGCCGCACACCACAACGGCGATCCGCAACTGATGGCGCAGGTGCTGAACAGCTATCGCCAGCACAGTCAGGGTCAGCGTGCGCTGGTGGCGGTGCAGGTGGTGGTGGCGGATTCGCCGGCAGAAGCTGACCTGCTGGTCGACACACTGCGTATTTATCACGTCAGCGTGACGGGCGGACAGAGCGTTAACGTCGGCAGCATTGAACAGGCTGAGCGCTATGTGCGTCAGGGCGGCTTCAGTGACTACGTGATTGAGCCACGCACGCCGTCGCTGCTGAAAGGGACCGCGGCACAGGTGCACGCGCAGCTTGATGCGCTGCACCAGCGCTACGGCATTGAAGAGTTTGTTATTGATACGCCGGTGGCGGAGGAGCAGGCGCGGGTGAAATCCCTCGAACTGCTGGCGACGCATCGTCTGGTTAGCGCCTGACCGGGAGGTCCTGTGACGATAGTAAACGAACAGCAGCTGATTGACTGGCGGCGCGAGCTGCACAGCTGGCCGGAACTCTCCGGTCATGAAGTGGAAACCAGCGCGCGGCTGCGCCGCTGGCTGCAGCAGGCTGACGTGCGCCTGCTGGATTATCCGCTGCACACCGGCGTGGTGGCGGAAGTGGGTCAGGGCGCGCCCCTGATCGCCCTGCGTGCCGATATCGATGCATTACCGATCCATGAAGCCACCGGGCTGCCTTTTCGTTCACGGCAAGCCGGCGTCATGCACGCCTGCGGTCACGATGTGCACAGTGCAGTGATACTGGGTGCCACGCTGCAGCTGAAAGCACAGGAAGCTCAGCTACCGGGGCGGGTGCGCATCCTGTTCCAGCCAGCGGAAGAGATTGCTCAGGGCGCGCGCCAGTTCATCGACGCGGGTGTGCTGGATCAGGTACAGGCGATTTTTGGCATGCACAACGAACCGGGTTTGCCCACGGGCACCTTTGCCACGCGCAGCGGTGCGTTTTATGCCAACGCCGATAAATTTGTGGTGCGCGTGCACAGCACCCGCGCGGACGTGAACAGCATCCTGGTCGCCAGCCAGATTATTCAGGCGCTGCAATCCCTCACCAGCCGCAGCTTTAATACGCTGGACAGTCTGGTGCTGAGCGTCACGCGGATTGATGCGCACAGGCACGACGGTCAGCCGACGGCTGAAGCGGAATTTGGCGGCACGGTGCGTACGCACGATAAACAGGTGCGCGCGCAGCTGGAGCAGCGTGCGCGCGATGGTGGTGGTCAATATCGCCGCCGCCAGCGGTGCCACGGCCACCTTTAGCTGGCATCCGGGGCCGCCGGTACTGGAGAACGACGCCCACTGGGCACAGTTTGCCAGTCAGGTGGCGCAGCAGGTGGGTTATCAGGTGCAACATGCGGATCTGCACCTGGGCGGCGAAGATTTCGCCGTCTATTACCTGCAGCAGATCCCGGGCGCGTTTGTCAGCATTGGCAGCGCCAGTGAATATGGTCTGCATCATCCGTGGCTTTAATCCCGATGAAGATCTGATCGACCCGGCGGCGCGCTACTTTAGTCAGCTGGCGCAACAGGCATTGCAGCAGCTAAACGCGCGATGTCGCGACGCCATCATTAACTGATTTTCTTCCATTTCTGGCAGCGCTGTACGGCGATAAGGCTATCGCCGACAGGCTGCGCCATGAGCAAAGAGAGACGATTATGTCTGCAACCCGACAACTGCGGCTGGGCACCATTCTGCATGGTGCATCCGGAAATATGTCCGCCTGGCGCCATCCGGCGGCGATCGCCGATGCCAGTATTAATTTTGACTTTGTGAACGCGGCGGCGTTAAAGGCCGAGGAAGGGAAGCTCGATTTTCTCTTTGTGGCCGATGGCCTCTATATCAACGAGAAATCGATCCCCCATTTTCTGAACCGCTTTGAACCGTTGACCGTGCTTTCCGCACTGGCCAGCATCACCTCGCGCCTGGGGCTGGTGGGAACCTTATCCACCTCCTACAGCGAGCCCTTCACCGTGGCGCGCCAGTTCGCCAGCCTCGACCACCTGAGCAACGGCCGCGCGGGCTGGAACGTGGTGACCTCGCCGCTGGAAGGCTCGGCCAAGAACTTTTCGCGCGAAAAACACCCCGAGCATGCGCTGCGCTACCGCATTGCGGATGAGTATCTCGACGTGGTGAAAGGGCTGTGGGATTCCTGGGAAGGGGACGCGTTTATTCGTAACAAAGAGAGCGGCCAGTTTTTTGACCCGGCCAAACTGCATACGCTGGATCACCACGGTGATTTCTTCCAGGTCGCCGGGCCGCTGAATATTGGCCGCACGCCGCAGGGGCGCCCGATTGTCTTTCAGGCGGGCGCGTCGGACGACGGGAAAAAGCTGGCGGCGAAACATGCCGACGCCATTTTCACCCATCACGAGACGCTCGATGAGGCAAAAGCCTTTTACCGCGACGTAAAACAGCAGCTGGAAACAAACGGCCGCCGCGCGTCGGATCTCCATATTTTCCAGGGCGTCAGCGTGATTGTGGGGAAAGATGCCGATGACGTGGAAAACCAGTACCAGACCACGGCGGCGCTGGTGTCGATTAACGATGCCCTCAATTACCTCGGGCGTTATTTTGAACATCACGACTTCAGCCAGTATCCGCTCGACGAGCCGTTCCCGGATATCGGCGATTTAGGCAAAAACAGCTTCCGCAGCACCACCGACGAAATCAAGCGTAACGCCCGCGAACGCAGCCTAACCCTGCGTCAGGTGGCGCTGGAAGCCGCTTCGCCGCGCCCGCGCTTTTCCGGCACGCCGGAGGAGGTAGCCGACGGTCTGCAGGCCTGGTTTGAAGGCTATGCCGCAGACGGCTTCATCATTCAGGGCGGCACGCCGGACACCTTCCCGCGCTTTGTTGACCAGGTGGTGCCCGTTCTTCAGGCGCGCGGCCTGTTCCGTACCGACTACCCGGGCACCACGCTGCGCGAAAGCTTTGGCTTAGACCAACCGAAAAACCAGTTCACACAACAATAAAAGAGAACCCCGCTATGCAGAAAACATCGCTTATTCTGGCGCTCGCGCTGGCCTTTACCCCTGCCGTCTGGGCAGAGAATGTGAATATTAACGGCACCGGCGTGAGCATTGAGGCCAATAAAACGCCGATTAACACCGCCAAAAATAGTGAGGCGGTGGCACAACTGCCGAAAGACTATCGCTTTGCCGTGCCGGGGAAATTTACCGTTGCGGTGGCGGGACTCAATCAGCCGCCGCTGACGGTCTTCTCCGACGACAACAAAACGCTGCTGGGAAGCGAGGTGGACGTCGCCCGTCTGGTCGCCGACAGCCTGGGGCTGGAGCTCAACGTGGTGCCCACCTCCTGGGAAGACTGGCCGCTGGGCGTGGCCTCCGGGAAATATGATGCCGCCATCAGCAACATCACCGTCACCAAAGAGCGCAAACAGAAGTTTGATTTTGCCACCTACCGTAAAGATTCCCTCGGCTTTTACGTGAAATCCACCAGCCCGATTACGTCGCTGCAGAAGGCGGAAGACATCGCCGGGCTGCGGATTATCGTCGGCTCCGGCACCAACCAGGAGGCCATCCTGCTGGCATGGAATGCCGAAAACCTGAAGAAGGGGCTGAAGCCCTTTACCCCGATCTACACCAAAGACGATGCGGCCCAAACGCTGGCGCTGCAGTCCGGGCGCGCGGATGCCTACTTTGGCCCGAACGTGATTGGCGCATGGAAAGCGGCGCTGAACGGGAAAACCAAACTGGTGGGCAGCGTCGACGGCGGCTGGCCGAAGGCGGCGCACATCGCGGTGACGCTGAAGAAAGGCAGCGGGCTGGTGGAGCCGGTGCAAACCGCGCTGAACGGCGTCATCAAAAACGGCGATTACGACAAAGTGCTGAACCGCTGGGGAGAAGGCGTTGAGCGCATTCCTCAGTCCGAAGTGAACCCGGCTGGCCTGGGCGATTAAGGAGGCGTGATGAGCGAACGATTTCGTGATGTTTCACCGGAAGACGCCGAGCTTCAGCCCATTATCGAGGGGCTGTTCGGTGAATATGCGGCCCGCTACGGGGACTACTTCTCTAAAGACGCGGAAGTGGAGCTCACCGAGTGGTATCTGGCGCCGCAGGGGCTGTTTATCGTGCTGGAGCGCGACGGGAAGATTATTGCCACCGGCGCGTACAAACCGTTCGACGAACGCACCGCGGAAATCAAACGCATCTGGACGGACAAAACCCTGCGTCAGCAGGGGCTTGCCGGGCGCGTGGTGCAGGAGCTGGAGCGCAGGGCGGTGCTGGCAGGCTATCAGCGCATCTACCTGACAACCGGTTTTCGCCAGCCGGAAGCGGTCAGGCTCTATCTCAGCCAGGGCTATCAGCCGCAGTTCGATCTGAACCGCGATCCGGAAGAGTACAGCCAGCCGCCGTTTGACGGTCGGCTGCGTTTTCTCAAAGACGCTGCTGTGCACAACGTGTGCGCTAGTCCAGCATAAAACCGGATGAGCGACGATGAGTAAGCAACGTTGAAACCATTAAGGTGGTCCCGGCGCGTTATCCGCTGCGGGCCGTCGGCGCCGCGGTGGCGCTGTTTGTCCTGGCGGTCGTGATTCAGTCCGTGGCCTTTAACCCGCGCTGGGAGTGGAGCGGTGTTCGCCCGCTGGTTCTTCGACCCGGTGATCCTCGAAGGTGTCGGGCAGACCCTGCTGCTGACGCTGATCGGCACCGCGCTGAGCGTGGTGTTCGGCGGCATGCTGGCGCTGGCGCGACTCTCGTCATCCTGGCTGCTGAGCAGCCTGGCGTGGGGCTACATCTGGCTGTTTCGCTCGCTGCCGCTGATTGTCGTGCTGATCATTCTGTACAACTTTTCCTATCTCTACGACACGCTCTCGCTCGGCGTGCCGTTCACCGGCATCACCTGGGGCAGCTTTGAAACCATCAACGTGCTGGGGCAGTTCTCCACCGCCGTGGTGGGGCTAACGCTGGTGCAGAGCGCCTATACCGCCGAGATCATTCGCGGCGGATTCCTCGGCGTCGATCACGGGCAGTATGAGGCCGCCGCCGCGCTGGGTCTGCCGGCCTGGCGCCGCACGGTGCGCATCATTTTGCCTCAGGCGCTGCGCACCATTCTTGCCGTCCGGGTTCAATGAAATCATCAGCCTCGCCAAAGGCACCGCGATGGTGTACGTCCTGGCGATGCCGGAGCTGTTTTATACCATCCAGATGATCTACAACCGCACGCAGGAGGTGATCCCGCTGCTGATGGTCGGTGCCGCCTGGTATCTGGTGATCACCACCGTCCTGTCCGCTATCCAGTACGGCGTTGAGCGCGCGCTTGCCCGCAGCGAACGCCGGGTTAACCGCAACCTCGCGCTGCCGCCAGTCGCGTAACCGTTCCGTCACCACCCTGCCGCGCAGCACCGAGGAGCCTGTCTCATGTCCGAAGCCATTGATTACCGCTATCTGCATACCACCGGCGCCATCAGTATTACCGGCGTCAGCAAGTTTTTTGGCCGCCATAAGGCGCTCGACAACGTGTCGCTTGAGATCCCGCCGGGGTCCGTGACGGTGATCCTCGGGCCGTCCGGGTCGGGCAAATCGACGCTGCTGCGCACCATCAACCACCTGGAACGCGTCGACGAAGGCTTTATTCAGATCGACGGGGACTACATCGGCTACCGTCGTCAGGGCGACAAGCTCTATGAGCTGAAGGAGAAGGAGATCCTCAAACAGCGCGTCAACGTGGGCTATGTGTTTCAGAACTTCAATCTCTTTCCGCATCTCACGGTGCTGGAAAACCTGATTGAGGCGCCCATCGCGCATAAAAAGCTCAGCAAGAAGAGAGGCGGTGGAAAGAGCGTACAGCCTGCTGGACGTGGTCGGGCTGCGGGACAAAGCCGATGCCTGGTCGCGCCATCTCTCCGGCGGGCAGCAGCAGCGCATTGCCATTGCCCGCGCGCTGGCGCTGTTACGTCCCCGCGTGATGCTGTTTGATGAACCCACCTCGGCGCTGGATCCGGAGCTGGTGGGGGAAGTGCTGGACGTGATCAAAAAGCTGGCCCGGTCCGGCACCACGCTGGTGGTGGTCACTCACGAGATCGGCTTTGCCCGGGAAGTGGCGGATCAGGTGGTGTTTATGGTCGACGGAAAAATCGTTGAGCAGGGCAGCAGCGACGCAGGTGCTGAACCAGCCGCGTCATCCGCGCACGGCAGACGTTTCCTCTCCAAAGTGCTGTAAGGAGAGCAGGTGAATTATGGTCGCTCTGGACGGGCTGCGTGCTGGCGGCACCCGCGACAGGCGCGCAACAGCTGGACGCCAGTCAACGAAAAGCCGCTCACCGTGGCGGTGCAATCCGCAGGCGATCGCGAAGATCCCCGCCGGACTATCATTTTGTTGAGCCCGGGTACGCTGACGGTCGCCGTCTCGATGCTGAACTCCCCGCCGCTGGCGCTGCTGGCCAGCGATAACCGCACGCGGATCGGCAGCGACCCGGATATTGCCCGCCTGCTGGCGGGCAGCCTGGGGCTGAAGCTAAAGCTGGTGCCGACGGCGTGGGAGGACTGGCCGCTGGGGATCACTTCCGGGCGCTACGATGTGGCGCTGGTGAACATTGCGGTGACCGAACAGCGTAAACAGAAGTTTGATTTTGCCACCTATCGCGCGGATTCGCTGGCGTTTTCGGTGAAATCCACCAGCAAGATCCAGCGAGATTCGTCAATCAAAAGCGCGGAAGATCTGGCCGGGAAAAGGGTGATTGTCGGCTCGGGCACCAATCAGGAGCGCATCTTGCTGGGCTGGGATGAGAAGAATCGGGCGCAGGGCCTGGCCCCGGTGCAACCGATTTATCTCAACGATGATGCCTCCGCCACGCTGGCGCTGCTCTCTGGCCGGGCCGATGCGTCATTTGGCCCGCAGGCCATGGCGGCGTGGAAAGTGGCTTCGCGCGGGCAAACCAAAATTGTCGGGCACGGACCGTTTCGCGCCTGGGTGGCGGTCACCACGAAGAAGGGCAATGGCCTGGACGTGGCGCTGCAGCAGGCGATCAACGGCGCTATCGCTGGCGGCCAGTACCACCAGGTGCTGGCAAGATGGGGTGAAGAGGGCGAAGCAGTAGAGATTTCGCAGGTTAATCCGCCCGGGATTGTTTATCAGGAGAATTAGGGCGGGGTGGCAGAGCGGCGAGATGAGTTTTTATCCGTTCAACAACACAGGCAATAGCGGTAACGGCACAATTCATTGCGCTATGCCGGGAGGGCATGGCGCTTCTGAACATTAGCGCGATAAATCGCGCCGCTACAAGATGTGCGGTTTACAAGCACCAGAATGACACTTCGCACGTAGCGTAGCGGCGCAATTTATTGCGCTATGACGGGATGGGCATGGCGCTTCTGAACATTCGCGCGATAAATCGCGCCGCTACAAAATGTGCGGTTTACAGGTGCAGGAATGATACTTCGCACGTAGCGTAGCGGCGCAATTTATTGCGCTATACCGGGATGGGCATGGCGCTTCTGAACATTCGCGCGATGAATCGCGCCGCCACAGTTTCGTGCAATGTGGTGTATTGCGTGAGGACACAGCAATCCGTCCTCACGTCATCCCGCCCGGTTTACCCTGCTTTTTTTATCCACTGCAATGCTTCGGCGGCGGGCAGCGGGCGGGCAAAATGGTAACCCTGGAATAAATGGCAGCCCTTATTGCGCAGGTGCTCGAAATACTCCTCGCTCTCAATCCCTTCCGCCAGCACGTTCAGCCCCATCGCGCGCGACAACTCAATGGTCTTTTGCACCACAATCGCCGCCGATTCGTTTTCAAAAATGTGCATGATCAGGGATTTATCAATCTTAATATCATCAATAGCGAAATCACTCAGCGACTTAAGCGAAGAGTAACCGACGCCGAAATCGTCGATCGCCCACTTAATCCCTAACTGGCTGAAGTGGTTAATGACATCCCCAATGCGCTGCTGATCGTAAATAAAGGTGGTCTCGGTAATTTCAAACTTCAGCCGCTCGGGACGGATTTTGTAATGCGACAGCGTCAGCAGCGTGTCATGGGTAAAGTCGCGGTGCATCAACTGCAGCGGGCTGATATTGATGGAAAACACCAGCGGGGGCAGCCGCAGCACGCGATCCCACTCAACGATTTGCTGCAGCATGCGCTCCAGCACCCACTTGCCGATATCGATAATCAGCCCGCTTTTTTCGGCTACCGGAATAAACACTTCCGGCGAGATAAAGCCTTTCTCCGGGTGCTTCCAGCGCAGCAGCGCTTCAAAACCGATGAGATTTTTGTCGCCATCGACCTGCGGCTGGTAATAGAGCTCCAGCTGCTGGCGCTCAATGGCGGACGCGAGCTCGCGCTTGATAAGATCGGTGGCGGAATAATTGCCGCCATAGGTGAACACGGTCGACAGCAATGCCGTCACCGGCACTGCACAATTGAAAACGGTAAAAACGGCTTCCTGCGGAATATTCAGATGGAAACGATTATTTTCCCAGGTCAAACCGGTGGTGACAAAAAACAGATAACACAGCAGGCACAGCAGCGGAAATATTTTACTCAGATAAAAGGATTGCTGGCGCAACACCAGTGCCGAACCGATGATCAAGGCCACCAGATAGTTATATTCTGAACGCTTGCCGGCAGCGTGATGATTATCCACCAGCAACAGCACGATGATGGTAAATAATAACGCATGGGTAATGATCGCCAGATGCCGCTCCAGCCGGTCGCTGAAGGCGCCGATGATGATGTAGCCCCCCAGCGCTATACTGGCGATATACAGACAGCCAATGTCATGATGACCGCGACTGAAATTCAGGGTTGCCATAAAGATACCGGCCACGATACTGGCGACGCCGGCAATCAGCAGCGTCAGGCGGAGCTTTTTTTCCGGGCTATCACCCTGCAGAATGAAGGGCAGATTACGGATGCGCGACCAGGCTGAACTCAACAAAGGGTTCATAAACGGTTCCGGGTTTTATTGTCATGACGCGTGAAGGTGTAAACGCCACATAATATATTTAAGCGAGACGACTGTCATAATTGTTTTCAGATTATTTGCGCGTTAAGCGCGGATTTTTATATTTGACATAAGCGGCGTCAAATAGCGCTATTAACGCATTCAGGTGCAATATTTAACGCCGCCAGCGATAAGCGATGCGCTATACCGGCGAAGGCGCGCGCAGCGCGGCCCGATTGTTCCTCGCCAGTGAGGTCGCCGCAGAGTAGAATGACCACGCGGCGCGGCGACAGCGTGTCGGACAATAACAGCCGGAACCGCAGCCGGATACGCGTCACCAGGTTGGACTAACCCACTTTCAACATACTGATTGCAATGAAAATTCGTTTCTTATCTGCTAATGAACTCAAGCTGGCCGAGGTGCGTACCATCCTTGAGCCGGTGGGTGTCGAAGTGGTGCCCATTGCGCGCCGTATTGAAGAGATTCAGACCGAAAATGAGGTGGAGCTGGTTCGTGACAAACTGACTAAAGCCTTTTCAATCATTGGCCGCCCGCTGTTTGTCGAGCATACCGGTCTGTATCTGGATGGGCTAAATGGCCTGCCCGCCGGACTGACGCGCATCTTCTGGAGCCGGCTGAACGCAGAACGCTTTACCAAACTGGTGAACGGGCTGGACAGCCCGGGCGTGACCGCCAAAACCGTCCTCGGCTACTGTGACGGGCGCAAAATGTACCAGTTTGAAGGCCAGCTGCGCGGCACCATTGCCCGGGAGCCGGCGGGGCCACGCGAGTTTCAGTGGGACTGCGTCTTTATCCCGGAAGGGCACACCCAGACGTTCGCTGAAATGGGCGAACTGAAAAACGAAATCTCGATGCGCCGCCTGGCGCTGGATCGCTTTGCCACCTTTCTGAAAACTTCGCGGGGGCTGGCATGAAACCGGAACTCAAACGCGCTTACGATGCCGGCAAACTGATTCTGTTCGCCGGTGCGGGCATCTCACGCAATCTCGGACTGCCGGAGTGGCACGAGCTGATTGCACATCTGGCTAATGAGCTGGGCTACGATCCGAAAATCTTCAATACCTACGGCACCCATTTGTCGCTGGCGGAATATTACAAACAGCGCAAAGGCTCGCTCGGCCCGCTGCGCAGCTGGATGGATCGCGAGTGGCACCGTCCGGACATCGACGTGCGCAGCTCTGAAATTCACACCATGATCACCCAGGGCAATTTCTCGCGCATCTATACCACCAATTACGACCGCTGGCTGGAGATGGCGCATGAAGCGCACAATGTGCCGTACAGCAAGGTCGCTAATGCCGCCGATCTGGTGTCGCTGACCGAAGATAAGCGCCATATTATTAAACTTCATGGCGACTTTGACGATGATACCTCCATCGTACTGGATGAGAGCAGCTACTTCGAGCGGCTCTATTTTGACTCGCCGCTGGATATCAAACTGACCCATGATGTTATGGGTAACTCCGTGCTGTTTGTTGGCTACAGCATCAGCGATTTCAATATCCGCCTGCTGTTTTATCGCCTGACCAAGATGTGGGGCCGCACCGGGCTGGCGACCGCACGGCCTAAATCCTACCTGTTCACCAACCGTAATAATCCGGTGGCGAAAGAGGTACTGGGGCAGTGGGGCATTGAAATGATCGTGTCTGAAGAGGACGATCCGCGCAAAGCGCTGGCAACCTTCCTCGAAGAGCTGCTGGCTTAAACGGCAAGCAGAAAATCATTGGCTAAAAAAGCTGAATGAAATATACTGTATATAAACACAGTAAATGAGGTGCATCATGGCAGTCGAAACCAAATATGTTGTGGTCAGAAAGGGTGAAGAGAAGATGACGTTTGCCAATAAAAAAGACGCAGATGCATGGGACAAGATGCTCGATATGGCCGACGCGTTCACCGACTGGCTGCAGCAACATCAGCCAGCGATGGATGAGGCCCAGGCCGAAGCGCTGGGTATGCTGCTGGCCGAACAGAAAGACGCGGTGCAACACATTCTGCGCACCAGTAAACTGCCGGACGCGGTGAAAGACAGCGGCGAAACCGCTGCTGACGACAGCGATACGGCTGTGCCGGAAAAAGAGAAGAAGGTGCGTGCGGTCAAAGCCGCCTGAGGAACCGCGCGTTCGCTTTGTACTGCTGCTGAATCCGGGCCAGCCTCTGTGCTGGCCTGGGAACCGTGCTAACGATCAGTGCGTGAAAAGAGAGAAGGTACCTGAGTAGTAACTGACCATCCACGCCACATACACCAGCCAGACCACCATTAACCCTGCCAGACTCAATTTACCTGCCATGTTGCATTCCTCTTGTTATGCGGCGCGTTGCGCCCGTACGCAATAACCTGACAGCACAGCGAAGTGGCGATCTTGCGCCAGATCAAATTCCCTCTTTTTTACTGCATCGTCTTAGCGTTTTTAATGGCGACCCGACGCCACAACAGCGGTTGATGGTTTTCTGATCGGACCTGCCAGGCCATCAAGTTCCCGGATTGTGCGCCGATAGAGTGATTACAGGGATGCAGGTGCACAGGGCGTGATTCTTTTTCAGTAATAAAGTGTCAACACCAGGAGCGCCGACATGGCCACAACCGTATCTAATAAGAAAAAAATGAGTACCCGTGCGCAAATGCTGCTGACGGGTGCTATCACCATCACCCTCGGATTTGTGGTAACGATTGGGGTGCTGAGCTGGCAATCCAGTAATGCGCAAAAAAGTCTCGCCGAACACTATCTCCAGCAGATCGCTCAAAACGAAGCGCTGAAAATCCAGCAGCAACTCAGTTACGCCCGCGATGTGGCGCATAACCTCGGACATAGTCTGATTGCCCTGCCGCAGGGCGGCGTCACCGATCGTAAAGTGGTGGACAAGATCATGGAATCCACCTTGCGCGATAACCCGGATTACCTCTCTATTTCGGTCATTTTTGAAGAAAATGCCTATGACGGGCGCGATGCGGAATTCACCGACAAGCCCGATCAGGCACCAAAAGGGCGTTATGCCTTCTTTGTCGATCGCGATCAGTCCGGCAGCTACAAAATGCATCCGCTGCTCTCTTATCTGACGCCGGGCCAGGGCGACTACTATCTGCTGCCGCAGAAAAGCCAGAAAGATACGCTGATTGAACCCTACAGCTATGCCTATAACGGTGTGCCGACGCTGCTGACCTCGGTGGCGGCGCCGATTGTCAGCGACGGCAAATTGCACGGCGTGGTGACATCCGATATTTCGCTGGCGTCGTTGCAGCAGAAAGTGAATCAGATCAAACCGTGGGCGGGCGGCGGCTACGCGGTGCTGCTTTCGACTGCCGGAAAAGTGATTTCTTACCCGGATAAAAACCTGACCAGCAAACCGTATCCCGGTAAAACGGACAACTTCAGCAGCAGCGTGGTGGAGCAGGACGATCCGATCCTCGGTGAGAAAGGCCTGATTACCTGGCAGCCAATTACCATCGGCAACAGCAGCGATAGCTGGTATCTCGGCGTTGTCGCGCCGGTGAGCCAGGTGATGGCGGCGGCGAATCGCCAGCTACTCAGCGCCATTATTCTTGGTGTGATCAGCATCCTGCTGGTCAGTGCGCTGCTGGGGATTCTCTTCAGCCGCAAAGTGCTGAAGCCGATTGGCGGCGAGCCGCTTGAAGGCGCGACCATTGCACTCTCCGTGGCGGATGGCAAGCTGGATAACGCTATCCATGTTAAACAGGGCGATCGCAGTAGCCTGTTCTATGCGCTGCACACCATGCAGGCGCAGTTGCGGCAGATTGTCGGCCAGATAAAAGAGGCCAGCGATTCCGTGCGCCAGGGCGCCGGGGAGATTGTCAGCGGTAATATCAACCTCTCGTCGCGCACCGAGCAGCAAGCGTCGGCGCTGGAGCAAACGGCCGCCAGCATGGAACAGTTCAGCGCGACGGTGAAACATAACGCGGAAAACGCACACCAGGCGACGGTACTGACGGCGAATGCCACCCAGATCGCCAGCCGTGGCGAGAAGCTGGTTAGCCAGGTGGTATCTACCATGGCGCAGATTGATGACAGCGCGCGCAAGATCGGCGATATCACCGCCATCATTAACAGCATTGCTTTCCAGACCAATATTCTGGCGCTGAACGCAGCGGTAGAAGCGGCGCGGGCGGGCGAGCAGGGGCGCGGTTTTGCGGTGGTGGCCTCGGAAGTGCGCAACCTGGCGCAGCGCAGCGCCAACGCCGTGAAAGAGATTGGCGCGCTGATTGAAGAGTCCGGCAAGCGGGTGGAAACCGGCGTTCAACTGGTCAACGACGCCGGGAAAACCATGCAGGAGATGACGCAAGCGGTGAACTCGGTACAGTCGATCATTACCGAGATCGTCAGTGCATCGGATGAGCAGGCCAAGGGTATCGGCCAGGTGACCATCGCGGTGAACGAGATGGACGGCGTAACGCAACAGAACGCCTCGCTGGTGCAGCAGATGTCCGCCGCCGCCACCTCGCTTGAGGATCAGGCGCAGCAGCTTGCGCAAAGCGTGGGACGTTTTCACCTCAACTGAGGTCGGTGACCGATCGCCGGCACGCTGCGTAAACCAGGACGGTCGCCACGTCAGGCGACCGTCTTATTCCTTTCATCCGTTTCGCCGTGACGGCATCATGCGCAGCAACGTATTGTCTTTAATCAGATAATGATGCACCAGCGCGGCCGCCGCGTGCAGACCAATCAGCCAGTAGCCGTAGGGCGCGAGGGTTTCGTGCCAGTCGCTCAGCATATCGGCAAAGTCGGGATCCGGGCTGGCGCTGACCGGCATCGGAATCGCGAAAATCCACCAGTTACGGCCCATGTAAAAGCGCGAAAGAATGCCAAGAATCGGCAGCACGATAAAGAACAGATAGATCGCCAGATGCATCAGATGCGCCAGTCCGGTTTGCCAGTGTGGCGGCTGGGGTTCGATTTTCGGGCTGCGATGGCGAAAACGCAGCACAATGCGTGACAGCATCAGCAACAGCACACAACTGCCGGCGCTGAAATGTCCGACGATCATGGTGTAGCCTTGCCAGGATCCGCGCGTGAATAAGCCGCGAAACTCCATGGTGCAGTAAGCGGTGGCCACCAGTACCAGCGTCAGCCAGTGAATAAAGATTTGCGCAGGGGCATATTTGTTACGCATAGCCAGTCCGAAAATAAGCGGTGTGGGATGCTTAACATAGCGAAAAACGCGCTGAATTAATTCATTTTTTGCCACATCCCGTCCGGCTTACTGTTCGGCTGTCTGCAACAGCTGACGCAGCAGGGCGGCAAGCTGCTGCTGCTGCCGATCGTCCAGCGTGGCCAGCAGCGCGTTCTGCGTTTGCGTATGCACCTGCAGCGCCTGCTCAATCTTTGCCAACCCGGCCGGCGTCAGCATCACCAGCGTGCTGCGCTTATCATCGGCATCGGCAACACGCGCAATCAATCCCTCTTCTTCCAGCCGGTTAAGCCGGTTGGTCATGGCACCGGAGGTGACCAGCAGCGATTTGTAGAGCTGCGTGGGCGACAGCCGGTAAGGTGCGCCGGCACGCCGCAGCGTCGCCAGCACATCAAATTCGCCGTCGCGAAAACCAAAGGGCGCCAGCGCCTCAGCGCGCTTTTTCGCCAGAAGCTTCATCAGGCGCAGCATACGGCCAAAAATCGCCATGGAAGAAGCGTCCAGCTCCGGCATGGCGCTGGCCCATTGCGCAACGACAAAATCTACGTGGTCAGTCATGTTAACTCTCATCAATTCACGGCGGGCAATGTGTCGCTTTGTGCGCACCCGCTATCGTTCTTCCGCAAACTATCTTAACGTTAAGATAATTTGGTGTATGGAGATAGAATGTGAATCGTACCTTACCTGCTATTGGCATGTTTGCTTTACTGGTTTTTGTGGTGGCGCTGAATTTGCGTCCGGTGATGGCGGCCATCGGACCGCTGTTCCTGCAACTGCAGCACGATGCAGGTCTCAGTGCCACGCAGCTGAGCCTGCTGACGACGCTGCCGGTTATTATGATGGGGCTGGCGGCGCTGGCCGGGCCGCTGCTGCTGCGCAGGCTGGGTGAAGCGCGCGGCATTACCGTTGGCCTGATAGTGCTGGTGCTCGCGGGTGGCGCGCGTGGCGTTGATCACAGCGCCGGCATGCTAACCGCCAGCGCACTGCTGGCCGGCTGCGGCATCGGGCTGATTCAGGCGCTGATGCCCGCGCTCATCAAGCGTCACTTCGCATCGCGTGCCGGTACGCTAATGGCACTGTTCACCACCGGTATTATGGCCGGAGCCGCAGTGGCCGCAGCCAGCGCCGCGCCGCTGGCCAGCCATGCCGGACTGACGATTGCCCTGATGCTGCCGTCGCTACCGGCGCTGACCGCATTGATACTGTGGCTGCGCCTGCAGCCTGTGACCACGAGAGTAAACACGCCACCGGCCGGCGGCGTACACCGCACGCGGCGCGCCTGGCTGTTGATGCTGTTTTTTGGCATCGGCACCGGTGCTTACACGCTGGTGCTGGCGTGGCTGCCGCCATTTTACATGCAACACGGCTGGCTGCCGGCGCAGAGCGGCTACGTGCTAGGCGCATTAACCCTGACCGAAGTCGCCGCCGGATTTATGCTCTCCGCGCTGATTCATCGCTGCCGCGATCGCCGCTGGCCGCTGCTGCTGGTGCTGGCTTCTATCCTGCTGGGGCTGATCGCACTGCTGTGGCTGGGCGGCGAACACGCCTGGTTGCCGACGCTGCTGCTGGGATTGGGGATCGGTGCGCTGTTTCCGCTATCGCTGATTGTCACGCTTGACCATGCCCGTACGCCGGAAGAAGCCACTGCGCTGCTGTCTTTCGTGCAGGGCGGCGGCTATATGCTGGCCGCACTGATGCCGCTGATGGCCGGCATCGTGCGCGACCGCGCGGCATCACTCGACAGCGCGTGGCAAATCATGGCGGCGGGCGTGCTGCTACTGATGCTGATGGCGCTGCGACTCAAACCCCAGCGATAACGGCAGGAAACCATTGTCAGATGGAATACGCTGTTTTATAAACCGTGCAGAGTGAGAGGATCGATAAATCAGGAGCAATGATGTCCCCGCAGGTCGGTGTTGGCGTATTAATTTTCCGCGATGGCAAGCTGTTGCTCGGCCAGCGTAAAGGCAGCCACGGTGCCGGTGACTGGTCGGCGCCGGGCGGCCATCTGGAGTTTGGTGAATCACCGGAAGCCTGTGCACGGCGGGAAGTGCTGGAGGAGACCGGTTTACAACTGCACAGCGTACACAACGGCGCCTTCGTCAGCGATGTGTTTCCGGCGGTCAACCGGCACTATATTACGCTGCTGATGGTAGCGCCGGACGCCAGCGGTGAGCCGCAACTGCGGGAACCGGATAAGTGCGCAGGCTGGCACTGGTTCGCGCCTGAGGCGCTGCCTGAACCGTTGTTTGCGCCGCTGCAAAGCTGGCTGGCGCGCGACGGTCTGGCGGCACTGCAGGCGCTGACCCAGCGTAAAGATCGCTAACCGTATTGCTTCATCGAGGCTTCGGCATCTTCTCCGGCCGGGATGCGCATCGGTGCGGCGGGATCGGTCGCGGCACGCCACACGGCAGCGGCAACGTCCTGTGCTTTAGTGGTTGGCTGAGGCTGTTGCATGCCGGCGATGATGCCATCAAACATCGGCTGGTAAGGCTCAAGCAAGGTGTTTTCCATGCGCGGCCGGGCGTTTTTGCCAAAGTCGGTGGTGGGTGCCAGCCCGGGCAATACCAGTCTCACCTGAACATTAAAGGGTTGCAGTTCCAGCGCCAGCGACTCGGTAAAGGCGTTGACGGCCGCTTTGCTGCCGGTATAAACCGCCAGCAGCGGCAGGGATTTCAGCGTCACCGTCGAGGTCACATTGATCACCATGCCACTGTTTTTCGCACGGAACTGCGGGATGACCGCCTGCGTCATGGCGATGGTGCCCAGCGTGTTGGTTTCGAACACTTCCCGCACCGAGGACATCGGCGCGCCTTCCAGCGAGGTTAATAATCCGATGCCGGCATTGTTGACCAGCACATCAATCTCTCCTGCTTCAGCCAGCGTTTGCCTGATGCTGGCGGCATCGGTGACATCTAGTGGCAGCAGGCGCAGATGGGCGGATTCGGGAAACAGTTCGGCGCGCGGGGTGCGCATGGTGGCGATGACTTTCCAGCCGCGCTCCAGAAACCAGAGCGCGGTAGCATGACCAAAACCAGAAGAGCAGCCGGTGATTAAAATGGTTTTCATGGTTCACTCCTGCATTGCGTTGGGTAAGAGCTCACTATAGAGTGCCACTACCGGACTCACTACAACGTACAGTCCTGGTTTCATTTGCAGGAGTCCATTATGATCGATCCGCTCGCCGAAATGGTGTCACTGTTACAGCCCGGGGCGGCTTATTCCAAACGCGCGCGTGCCAATGGATTATGGCGTGTGCAGCGCAGTGAGACCGGCCAGCCGTTTTACTGCGTGGTGCTGGAGGGGCGCACCCGACTGGAAATGAAAGGTCATCCTCCGGTTGCGCTTGAGCAGGGGGATTTTGTCCTGATTCCGGCTGCGTGGGAGTTTTGCATGACCAGCGAGCAGCCACCGGCCGCAGATGCGCCTGATTCGATGCCGGAGATGCTTGCGCCGGGCGAAGTGTGGCTTGGCGATCGACAGCAGCCAGCCGAGGTTCAGACGCTGATTGGTTACTGCCAGTTTGCCGCACCCGACGCGGAATTGATTGTCTCGTTACTGCCACAGTTTATTCATGTGCGTGGCGTATCGCGCCTGACCACGCTGGTGCAGCTGGTCAGGGATGAGTGCCGTGCACAGCGTCCGGCACGGCAGATCGTGCTGGAACGTTTGCTGGAATTACTGCTGATCGAGGCGCTGCGCGCAATGCCCGCGGCGAATGCATCGCCTGGCGTGATGCGGGGACTGGCCGATGAGCGGCTGGCCGGGGCGATTCGCGCCATCCACGCCAGGCCAGCCCATGGCTGGACGGTGCCCCAGCTGGCGAAACACGCGGCGCTATCGCGCTCGGCGTTTTTCGTACGTTTTCGCGATGCAGTGGGCATGGCGCCGATGGCGTATCTGCTGACGTGGCGCATGGCGCTGGCGAAAAATCTGCTGCGCAGCAGCCGCCTGTCAGTAGCCGACGTGGCTGAACGGGTGGGTTACCGCTCTGCCAGCGCCTTCAGCATCGCTTTCACCCGCTTCACCGGCCAGACGCCGACCGGCTTCGCTGGCGCGGAACGGCGCAGCGGCACCGCAGAAGCTGAGCCAGCAATCACCCGGGTAAGTTAACCACGCCCGGAGCAGCAGCCAGCTTAAGATGGTTGCCATAAAGCGTGCAATGCCGTTCAGTTTAAAAATCACCCTGTTAATGCCGGTGCGCATCAATGCGCACCCTACAAAACAGTGCCATACCCTGTCGGGTCACCATTTATGGTGACCTTGGACACGTTAAAAACCGCGCAATTACCCTGTAGGGTCACCATTTATGGTGACCCAAAACATATTATGAAACCGCGCAGTTACCCTGTAGGGTCGCCATTTATGGCGACCAGGGAATACTTGCGTGCGCCGCAGACGACCATACAAGACAGCCATAACGCTACAATAGCGTTGAGCCGTTTTCACCGGTCAGCCAATCACCGGCTTAGCGTTTCGCCACCTGCTCGCCATCCGGGTTTTTGCCATGCCCGGCAGCAGCCAGCTCGGTATTAAAGTGGGAGACCAGCACCGAAAAAGTTTCCTCTGCTTTCATGCGGTACAGCTGTTCGGACGGGTGAATACAATCGGGTGACATCAATGACTGCCAGTCTTTCATCTGCAGGATGCGCTGATACTGACGCGCCAGCGGCACCGACTCCGCTTTAGCCAGCGCGTCCAGTTTGGTGACGTAAGGTGCAACGTGCCATTTCTCCGCGCGGCCACAAATCGGGTGCGGTTCCTGTAATATCACCTGCTTACCCTCTTCACGGGCAATAGTGATCAGCTGTGTCATTACCTGGGTATATTTATCCGGGCTAACCTGATAATCCTTTTCTATATCGCGGAAATGGAAATGGCGTGCATCGTTGGTGGCAAAATTCAGCAAAATGATTTTTGCCGGCGATTTCTTCATCTCTTCGCGCCAGCTTTTATTATTCTTGTAGAAATATTTGCCATTTAACAGGTCCATGGCCTGCGATGAGGACGCGCCTTTATTCACTACGCGGATGCCATCGCCATACTTCTCCTGTAACCACTGGTTAATCAGAGCAATCTCATTGTCTTTAATATAGATTGCGCGCAATTTGCCATTTTCCTTTATCGCCATGGCGCCACGCGTGCTTGAACCGCCATAGGCTTCAATAATAAAGTTATTATCGGGCTTGCCGCTTTCGGCGAATGCGGTATTGCACAGACAGGCTGTGGTAATCAGCAAAGTGACGATGCCAGATAGCGCTCGTTGCATAACAAATTTCCGCCTTTTGATACTCAAGGTTACATGGAGAATCGGTTGTTAACCGTAAGCCAATTACCTTAACAGGGGAGATTGCGGGTCAACAATCCGAAAGCACGGTTGCCGGGTGTAAATTAGGTCAACTCTGAGAAAAAAGCCGCTTGCTGAATAAAAGTTATTTAAATTCAATCAGGTAAAAGCCAGCCCTGCCTGATAGCCTCCCTTCAGCCAGAAAATCCCGCATTGACGCCTGCTTAAAACATCACGGTTGCTTCAGGACATAACGCGGTTTGATTAGCGAATTTTCGCACTGCGAGTCGAACCGTTAATCCACAACCTGTTGTAAAAGCGTGGGTTTTCGCTGTTTTTCCGGCAGTTAGCTGCGAATAAGCACTGCCTGACGATAACTTTTACCATCAGAACATTCTGGCTTAAGCTTTATGGCCATTGCACAGTGACATTCTTTACACTATGGCGAAATTCCGAAACGTTTCTAAACATAATGTATACAGATTAATCCGGTGTTAGCATTCTGACTGAATCATTATGATTGCGTTACAACTCATTTCAGGATGTGCAATGTGAAAACAGAATCCTTTTTATCCAGCCGTAATATTGGCCTGGATCTGCTGCGTGCCGGCCTAATTCTGGAAGGGGTGTTATTACACGCCTCACGGAGTTTACCGGGTGAGAATGGCTGGTATTATGTCGCGCAGCGCGATCCCTCGGAAATATTCACGGCACTGCTGAGCATGGTGCACACCTTCAGGATGGAAGTGTTCTTCTTTCTTTCGGGCATGTTCTCCGCGCTGATTATTTTGCGCAAAGGGCAGAAATTCTTTACGGATAATCGCCGTAAGCGCGTCCTGATTCCGCTGATATCAGCCTATCTGTTTATTCCGCCGCTGATGTATTTTATCGCGGGACAGATGAATAACACCCCGCTGAGTCTCGAAGGCTGGCTAAACAGCTATACCATGATGCACCACCTGTGGTTCCTCGTGTCGCTGTCGGTGATGTCGCTGCTGGTACCCGGCGCGTTCTATCAGTGGAGCGCCCGTCAGCTGGGCAAAATGTCGTTGCCAATGCTGATCGCCACGCTGGTGATTCTGGGTAACGCCTGCTTCGTGCTGAAGTTCCTGGTGAAAGGCCGCGGTGAATTTGTCGAGCTCATCCCGGTGACCGCACGTTTCCTCGTCTATTACACCGCCGGTTTTGCGTTATACGTCAACCGCGAGAAAATTGCCCGGTACGCCAACAGTAAACTGATGAATGGCTGGCTGGTGGCCGCGCTGGTGCTGGCGGTGTGGGCCGCCTGCTATGTTGTCGCGCACAACCACATCACCGGGGTGATGAAATATGTGCCGGTGATGCTGGGCAGCGTGCTGTCGGTGATGCTGTCCTACTGGCTGGTGTTTAGCTTCGAACGCATCAACGTGAAAGAGAGTCGCATTCTGACGGCAATTGTGGATTCCGCGCTGATCATCTATTTGCTGCACTATCCGGTGGTGATCATTTTCTCATGGCTGCTGGATGTCTGGTTACCGGATAACCTGTCAGTCCTGTATGTCCTGATCGATTTTGCCCTCGGCATTGCGCTGAGCGCGGTGTGTTACGCCATCGTCAAACGTTCACGCTTCGCCTCGTTCATGTTTGGCCTCAAGCCGAAAGATAAAAAGGTGGCGGTGCCGGTCGAAGCGCGACTGTAATTGTCATCATGCCCGGCAGCCACTGGCGTGCCGGGTATTATTTCCCGCCATCTGATTTTTGCCATTTTCCGCATTTTTAGTTCCAGATAATTATCTCAGGCCGTTAGCGCAATTCCTAAAGCTTATCGCCGTCATCACAATTCCTTAAGTCAAACTGGACGTTTTAACCTGATCGCGGTAATACTCATTTCAACGGATTTCCAGCCGTAAGCTATTACGACAATATATTTCGCTTCGCTATTTCCCTGCACTGCGCATTCGCTGTGCGGCATTTGTTTTTTCTCTGGTGAGGAAAATAGTGTGTTTAAATTAAATCCTTTGTTGCTGAGCCTGCTTGCTGCGCAGGGCTTAATGCTGCCTGCCACACCGGTATCGGCGGTGGTATTAAAACCTTTCACTCCCGAGCGCAACGACAATAAAGTTGGCGCTTATTGCTTATGTAATGGTTCCACCCAGACGCTAAGCGGCGTGCCGCGCTTTACCGCTGGAGAAAGTGGCATGAGCAGCGTCACGCTGGGTGAACTACAAAAGGTTGGGCGTATTATTAATGACAATTTAATCGGCGAGCCCCGCCTGCAACTCGGCGCACAAAATTACGCTATTGGTATTCCGGATGAAGAAACAGGCAGTTATCGTGTCTATCAGGTTTATAACAGTGCGGAAATGATTGCGCCGGCGGAAATTAATGGCGCTACGGTAGTGCCAGATTATTATGATGTGAACGATAAGCAATATATTGATGCGCGCGTGGCGACAGTCACTAATGGCCGGTTAAATATCAATATTGGTCAGCAAGGCGCAGCCGCTAACGCCAGCACCAATCGCTGGTCAATGGCGGCCAAACAGAGTCAGTTATTTGCCAGCAGTAATAACGGCCAGATTAACTGGGACAGTAATAACCGCATCCGCTTTACCGCCGCCACGCCGCCGTACGGTGGCGATCGGCTGGCATTTGATGCCGGAGGCGTGGTGACCTACGCCGGTCTGTTTGATGTCACGCTCAAGGATGGCAGCAGCAACGCGTACTACGTCAGTAATCTCAATGAATTGCGGAACTATAACGACTGGCTGATTGACCAGATTAGTGGCGGCAACCTGAGCCCGGAAAGTTATAACGCCGCGCTGAACCAGGCGTTCAGCCTGCGCGACGGTCGTATGGTTTACCGCATGAGCACCGGTAATTACGATGATGAAGTGGCTGCCGCACTGGGCGATCAGGTGGTGCTGAGTGCCGATGGCGCGAAAGCCAGTGTGAAAATCAATCGCGGCAAAACGCTGGAAGTGGCCAACAGCGCCAGCGCCGTGATGCGCGCCAGCAACGGTGCAACGGCGATTATCGCCGGAAAACTGGCGACCAGTAACGCGCTCTCATCCGAAGCGGGCGCGCTGGAGCTGATCAGCGGCGCGCGCGGTATCAATAATGGTGTCATCAACAGCGGTTTTTTCAACGCCGCCAATGGACGGGGCGTGGCGGAGGATTCCCTCGGCTATGCGGGCACGGCGGTGTCAGCGATTTATGACAGTGAGTTCCGCAACAATGGCGTGCTCAATGTGCATATCGGTGATGCGCCGTGGGGCACCGCCGGCTTATTTCTCGGCAGCAGCAGCGCGGTCAACCACGGCAATATTAACATCGGCATTCACGATGTGGCGAACGGCTCCTCAGCAGCAGCGGTGAGTTTCAGCGGCGAGGGCAGCTTCGTCAACGCGCGCGATGGCACGATTTACCTCGGCCGCACACCGCAAAATCATAAGGGCGACGTCACGCAGGATGTCGCGGTCAGCCTCGGCGGTGGCATCAGCGCCATTTCCGGCCTGCTCGACTCGCGTGCCATCAATGATGGCCGTATTGTTATCGGCTCAAAAGTCGAGAACGCGGTTGGCATGCGCATCGAGGCCGGGCCCAACGCGGTGTCACTGAATAACGGTGTTATCGACGTCAACGGTATGGCGCAGGCGCTACCGCGCGAAAATATCGCCATGCTGGCGATGGATTCCGGCAGCGGCGGCCAGGTGGGCAACCGCGGTACCCTCAATCTGAATGGCTATAACAGCACCGGCCTGAAAGTGATCGCCACGGCGGGCAATCAGGCGCACGCCTTCTCCAGCGGCGCGATCAACGTGGCGGGTGACGCCGACCGCTTTGGCGGCACCAACAATACGGCGGTGTGGGTAACTGGCGAACCGGGCGGTCACGCCAGTGCCGATATCACCGGCCCAATCCGGCTCAGCGGCAAAGCGGGCATCGGGATTCGTGCTGAAGGCCAGGCAACGGTCAACGTTAGCGCCCGCGCCATTCCCACCTCCAGCGGCAGCGACAGCATGCTGGATAGCGGACAGATCAGTTTCTACCGTATCGGCCCGGATGCGCGCATTAATCTGCCGGCCAACGGCCGCTACAGCGCCTCCGTGTGGAACGGCACGATTTTTCGCGTCGAGCAGGGAGCGGATTTTGACGGGCGCGGCCTGACTTTGTCGATGAACAGCCCGTTTGCGACCGGTGTGTACGGCAGCGGTGCCGGCACCGACATTGATACCCACGGCGCGACGCTGAACATCGCCAGCTTTGCCAGCGGGCTGACCATTACTGATGGCGCCCGCGCCACCATTGATGCCGCAACGCGTATTCACCTCAACGGGTCTGATGCCCGCGTCGCCATCGCTGACGGTAATCGCTATACGCTGCAGGGTAACGTTGTTAACCCTAATACGCAGTTCGACCCGAACACTTTACTGATCAATCAGGCGGCGATAGACGGCCGCGCCAATAACCAGCAGCCGTTTACCGTGATGAATCATGCGCGGCTGGTGAATCGCGGCGCGATCTCCCTGCGGGGTGAAGGCGTAACGGGTATCTACGCGCAGTATGGCGCAACGGTCGACAACCGCGGCGATATCAACATTTTACGTAACGGCCGGGCACTGTTCGCCGATGGCTATCCGGGCGCCGGCGACGGCAAAACCCTGACGGAGATTAACAATAGCGGCACGCTTAATCTCTACAGCGGTCAGAGCACCCAGCAAACCACCACCTTCGGTGCGGTCTCGTATCACCAGCTGGGGCGGATTAACCAGAACGGCACGATTAATCTGTACGGCGATAACGTGGTCGGCGCGAAAGCCTTTGCCGGCGGTCGTATTACGCTGGGCACGAACAGCCGCGTGGTGTTCCATGACGCACAGCAGATCGGCTATCAGGCTTTCGATCCCGGCTCACGCCTGATCGTCAACGGCAGCCCGATTGATGTCAGCAGTCGTAACTCGACGTTGTATGAAATCCGCAACGGCGCGTGGCTGTACAACCAGGGCTTTGGCAACGTCGCGCTGAGCGGCAGGGACAGCACCGGCATCGTGGTCAGCGGGACGGATGCGCTGGTATCCAGCACCGATGTTTATCAGGTCACCGGTAAGGGTGCCACCGTGTTGCGCGCCAGCGATCGCGCGCAGGGGATCATTACCAGCCTAATCGCGCTGAACGGCAAAAACACCCTCGGCGCGCAGGCGACAGGCGATGGCACCGAGGTCTACGCCGCCTCGCTCATCACCGGCACCGGGCACAACGCCACGGCGTTTGATGTCAGCGGCGACGCGCGCCTGTTTAATCAGCAGCAGGGCGTAGTGGATTTGCGTGGCCGCAACAGTACCGGGGCCCGGGTGCACGATGGCGGTAACTTTATCAACCGAGGCACGGTTAGCGTCGCCAACGGCACCGGCGTGGATGTCAGCAGCGGTTATGGCCAGTATGTCCCGCTCGACAGTACCTTACGTGTGAATGACGGCACCGCCGCGCTGCGCGTGGGCTCCGGCGGCGCGATGAAAATTTACGGCGACGGGCAGGGGGCCAGCACGCTGGCGGCTTACGGCAAAGCCGATGGTTTGCTGCTCGACAGCGGTGCGCAGCGCTTTGAAGCCAACGACATCATCATCGGCGCTTACGGCAGCGGCACTGCGCTGAACAATCGCGCCGGCATCAGTGATATTTCGCTGAGTAATGTGCGCTTCAAGGCCAATGGTGGCACCGGCATTCGCTCTGCCACCTCGTTCGATCCGGCGGGCAGCGCGCAGATTCACGTCGGCGCAGGCGGTACCGGCTATCGTTTTGAAAACGCAGATGGATCGACCACGGGCAACGATTTAGTGATTGGGCGCGACTACCGCATTGAAGTCAACGGCAGCGGCACCGGCGTGCGTGCCAACACCCGTGGACGGGTGATTGCTCAGGGCCTGATTGATATCCGCGATGCCGATGGCGGTTCGGCGATTGTCACCCGCAGCGCCAGCCAGGTGATCAACCAGGGCACCATCCGCTCACAAAGCCGCGTCGCACCGCTCATTGATTTGCGCGGCGGCGAGACGGTGTTTATCAACCAGGGCACGCTGGATGCGCCGTACGCCGATCAGGTGGTAGTGGCGGGCGGCGCGACCCGTGATGTGGTGGCACTGCTGGCGGGCAAAGTCACGGGCGAAGTGAACACCGGCAACGGCAGCGATACGCTGCTGGTTACGGGCGGCACGCTGGATGGCGGCCTGAGTATGGGTGACGGCAGCGCGAATCAGGCGACGGTGCAGGCTATCAGCCTGAACCAGACCCGTCATATCACCAGCGGCGGCGCGGATAGCACGCTGAACCTCAGCCAGCTCAATGCGCGCGGCGGTTCGTTCCGGCAGGACGACCTCACCAAAGGCACCAACCTCGGCGCGGGCTGGAGCACGCTGAACTTCATCGATACGCAGTGGACGCTGAGCGACAACATTAAACTGGCGCACAGCACCATTAATATCGATGCCGGGTCCACGCTGTTCGCCGGCGATGGCGTTAACGCGCGGCTGCAGGGGGCCAGCAATGATTCGCTGGTAGTGAATAATGCAGGCACGCTCGACCTGACCAACGGTGGCAATTTGGCGGCAAATACCCTGACCATCGAAGGTAGTCTGGCCTCCGCGCAGGGCCGCCTGAAACTCAATTCGACAGCCACCCACAGCGACGTGCTGCTTGTTAACGGTAACGCCAGCGGCACGACCTGGGTGGATGACCGCCTGCAGGGCGGCGGGCTGCTGGACACTAATCGTGACAACGTTATTGCCGCTAGCGAAGGCGTTTCGCTGGCGCAGGTGACCGGCAGCGCCAGCGCCGACAGCTTCAGGCTGAGCAATGGCTATGTGGCAGCCGGGCCGTGGCAGTATGGTCTGTACAGTTTTGCACCGGGCAGTAGCGCGGGCGGCAACGTATGGGACTATCGTCTGGCAAACAATTTCATCTGCAGCGATGGCTCGCTGTGCCAGCCGCAGGCGGGCAGTGCGGTGAAGGCGGTACGTCCGGCGGTTACGCCGCAGGTGCCGTCCTGGATCTCCGCACCGGTCGGGCTGGCGTACTACTCGCTGGCAGTCACTGACGATCTGCATAAGCGTCTCGGCGAATTGCGCCAGCAGCCTGCAGACAACGCAGAGATGTTTATCCGCTACCTCGGTTCGGATTTGCAGTATCGAAGCAATCGCGGCCTGGACGCCTGGGGTTATGACTTCGACCTCAACTACAGCGCCGTACAGCTCGGCGGCAATTTGCTGCGCGCCGATGGCGCTGAAGATAGCGTACGTGGCGGCGTCGCCTATACGCGCGGCAACACGCGCATTCGCCCGCATGCCGCTGACGGGTACAGCTCCACCAGCTTTGATAGCGATACGTTGTCACTTTATGGCACCTGGCTGCGCAGCAGTGGCTGGTATGTAGATGGTTCGCTGAGCTGGAGCGGCTACCGTGGCGAAACCGACATTGCGCGGCAGAAAGCGGTCGCCAAACCCAAAGGGCACGGCTGGACGGCGTCAGTCGAGTCTGGCTATCCACTGATGCTGGCGGGTGATGTGCGCCTGGAACCGCAGGCACAGGTTAGCTGGCTGCGTATGAACATGGACAGTTTTACCGATGATGACGGCGCGCGCGTCTCTTATAACGATTACGATCAAACCATTGGCCGGCTCGGCGCACGCGTGGCGCGCAGCTGGCAGGACAGCAGTCAGAACCAGTACACGCCGTATCTGCGCGCAAACTACTATCGCGGCTGGGGCGGTACGGCGCAGGTCAGGGTCGGCACCAGCGACAGCGACCTGAGCCAGAGCTTCAGCAGCGGCAAATTTGGCCAGATGTGGGACGTCGGCCTCGGCGGCACGGCGACGCTGATCAACAACGTGGCGCTGTATGCCGAGGCGGATTACCGCAAAGAGATTGCCGGCAACGGCGTCAAAGGCTGGCGCTACAATGCCGGGGTGCGCTGGTCGTTTTAAACGTAAATGACCACCTTAAACGTGCAATTACAGGCGGCGCTGTGATGCGGCGTCGAACAGCATCGCACGTTCGCTGTCCAGCGTGACCGGCAAAATATCACCGGCGCGCGCGCCGGAACGCTGGGTGGTAAACAGCATCAGCGGGTGGCCAAACAGCGAACCGTGAATCAGTTCGGACAGGCCGGTCGGCTCCACCAGCGACACTTCAAGGGGCAGCGCATGCTGCTCACCCGGCTGCGCCAGGCTGATGTTTTCCGGACGGATGCCGTAAATAACGTCACGGCCAGCGGCCTGTGCCGCCCAGTGCGTATTCAGGGGCAACTGAGCGCTGTCGCTGATACGCACGCCGCTGGGGGTCATCACGCCGTTGATAAAATTCATCGACGGTGACCCGATAAAACTGGCGACAAATTTATTGGCCGGTGTGTCGTACAGCTCCAGCGGTGTGCCCACCTGCTGAATGACGCCGTGGTTGAGCACCACGATGCGGTCCGCCAGCGTCATGGCCTCAACCTGATCGTGGGTAACATAAACGATGGTGTTGTGCATTTGCTGATGCAGTTTTTTGATCTCCACGCGCATCTGGCCGCGCAGTTGCGCATCGAGGTTGGAGAGTGGCTCATCAAAGAGAAACACCTGCGGCTGACGCACAATGGCGCGGCCCATCGCCACGCGCTGCCGTTGTCCACCCGACAGCTCTTTTGGCCGGCGATCAAGCAGGTGCGTCAGGCTGAGAATCTCCGCCGCTCGCCGGACTTTCTCCTCAATCTCAGCACGCGGCCGTTTCTGAATTTCAAGGCTGAAGCCCATGTTGCGCGCGACCGTCAGATGCGGATAGAGCGCATAGCTCTGGAACACCATCGAAATATCGCGGTCTTTCGGCGCCACCTCGTTCATCAGCTGACTGCCGATATGGATATTGCCGCCCGTCGCTAATTCCAGGCCGGCAATGGTGCGCAGCAGGGTGGATTTACCACAGCCGGACGGGCCGACCAGCACCACGAACTCACCATCTTTAATGGTCAGATTGATGTCGCGCAGAACCTCAACGTTGCCATAGCGCTTTTCAATTTGCGCCAGCGTAATTTCAGCCATTATTTACCCCTTAACCGCACCGGCGGTGAGTCCCTGAACCAGGTAGCGTTGAATGAAAGCGAAGAACAGACAGGCTGGAATTAACGCCAGCACGGCGGCAGCCATCATTTCGCCCCACGAAACGGCGAATTTGGAGACGAAACTGAGCAGCCCGACCGGAAAGGTCATAACTTCGTTTTTGTTGATTAACATCAGTGAGAACAGCAACTCACTCCACGCGGCGGTGAAAACAAAGCCGAGCGTCGCTGCCATGCCGGGCAGCGTCAGCGGCATCAGCACGCGGTACAGCGCCTGAAAGCGGGTGCAGCCTTCCAGCATGGCGGACTCTTCGAGATCTTTCGGGATGGCATCAAAAAATGACTGCATCAGGAAGGTGGCGAACGGGACATTAAAGGCGCTGTAAATCAGAATCAGCCCCAGCAGACTATTCGTCAGCCCCAGCGGGGCCATCACCCGGTAAATCGGCGCAATGATCATCACCAGCGGAAACATCTGCGTAAACAGCAGCAGGGCCGCCATCACCATCTTGCCGCGAAACTGAAAGCGGGAAAAGGCATAGCCGGCAGCCGCGGCAATCAAGGTGGTCAGCGCGGCAGTGCTGCAGGAGACAATGAGACTGTTAATAAAAAACGTGGGGAAATCACTGTCGGTCAATACCTTCGCAAAGTGGCTCAGGGTGAAACCGCCAGGTAACAGCGTCACGCCCTGACTGAACAGTAACCTGTCCGGCGTGACGGCAATTTTAATGATCCAGTACAACGGAAACAGCGCAAACAGCAAATAGGCGGCGATGCTGAGACGATGACCGATCAACGGTAACAGGCGCATGCAGACTCCTTACTTAAGTAACTGATGGCGGATGCGCAGCAGTACCAGCGCATAGCAGGTCATCAGCAGTAACAGACACACCGCCATCGCCGAGGCATAACCAAAATCCAGTTTGCGATAAGCGGTGGTGAAGATGTAACTGGAAAGAATCGAGGTTGAACCGGCCGGACCGCCGTCGGTCATCACCACGATCAAATCGGCAAAGTTAGCGATCCAGATGGTACGCAGCATCACGGTAATGGCGATCATCGGGGCGAGAAACGGCAGGGTGACACGGCGAAACTGCTGCCAGCCGCTGGCACCGTCGATGGCTGCCGCTTCATACAAATCTTTGGGAATCGACTGTAGTGCCGCCAGTAGAGTGATGGCAAAAAACGGGATGCCAAACCAGACGTTAGCAATCACCGGCCCCCACATCGCCAGTTGCGGATCGGAAAGAATATTGTAGGGTTCACTGAGAATGCCCACGTCGCTGAGCCACTGTGGCAGCGGACCTACAACCGGGTTGAACAGCCAGGACCAGGTCAGGCCGGAAAGAAACGCCGGCACCGCCCACGGTAAGAACACCAGCGCCTGCACCCAGCGGCGAAAGCGAAACTCGCGGTTAAGCAGCAGCGCCAGCGCGAGGCCGAAAAAGAACTGCAGCAGCAGTGAACTCAGCGTCCAGTTAAGGGTATGGCCGAGCGCGCGAAAGAAGCGGCGATCATCGAGCATCTGCGCAAAGTTCGCCCAGCCAACCCAGCCGCTCTCCAGCGGATTGAGCAGGTTCATGCTCTGAAAAGCGTAAGAAATGCCGATCGCCATCGGCACGAAGATGAACAGGGCGATCAGCAACAGGCCCGGTGACAGATACCACCATGGCTCAGCAAGCCGGGTCCAGCGCCAGCGGCGGCGCGCCGGGCTGGCAGGAAGAGAGATTTCAGGCATCATTTCAGGGCTCCGGTTTACGCGGGATTACTGGCTGGCGAGCCAGGCTTTTTGCTCTTTACTCAGATAGCTGGCCCAGTCCTGCACCATATCTTTGGTGTCGTTTTCGCCCAGTAACGTCTCCTGGCTGCTCTCTTTCACGATCACTGAATTGAAATAGCCCCAGCCTTTGAGATGGGTCGGCATGGTGAGCGGCACATAATTTGGATCGTTCAGCTCCTTAAACCAGCCGGCAAACTGCGGCGTCTGATAGAACGGGTCCTGTTCCGCACCTTTATAGATGGGTAGGGTGCCGACAAACTTCGCCCACGCCAGGTTGTTGGTTTTACTACTGAGGAAGGTAATCAGCGGCCAGGCGACATCGTTTTGTTTACCCTGTTTGAACATCGCCCAGCCGGTATAGCCGATGGTCGGGAAGGCTTTACCGGACGGCCCGACCGGCATGGGCGCCACAGCAAAATCCTCAGCCGCCATGCTATTTTTAATCGCGATCAGCGCGTCCGGATCCTGATCGAGCATCGCGCATTTGCCGGAATAGAAGCCCGAGACAATCTCGTTAAAGCCCCAGTTCACGCTGTCTTTTGGCGCGCCGCCTTGCTGATACAAATCGACCAGCAGTTGTGCTCCCTTTATCGCCCCCGGCTGGGTTAAGGTACTGTTGCCGTCTTTATCAAAGAAAGCAGGCGAACCGTTCATCGCCGCCATAAACATCATCCATGCATTGGTTCCCCCGACACCGCCGCGCATGCAGTAGCCGCTGATACCGTTACCTGACTGACTAATACGCTTCGCGTCGCTGGCAAACTCGTCCATTGTTTTCGGCGGCTCACTCAGTCCTGCCTGCTTAAACAGCTTTTTATTCCAGAACAGCGCCCGCAGGTAAAAACCGTACGGCACCATGGTGGCTTTACCGTTTGCGGCCCGCGCCATTGCCAGCGTTTTGTCCGTCAGCTGGGCGCTTTCAGGCCAGCTTTTCAGGCGGGGTTCCAGATCCTCCAGCATATTGTTGCTGGCGTATAAGCCTTGCCAGGTATCGGGCATCTCCACCACATCCGGTACCTGTCCGCTCTGTAACATGGTGCCCAGTTTTTCAAATGCCTGACCCCATGGCAGCGAAATCAGCTCAATCTCGGTACCAGGATGCTGCGTCTTGTATTCGTCGAGCATTTTTTGCAGAAGCGCGGTACGTGGCGGGCTGGTGATGACTTCCACCACGGTGAGTTTGGCGGCGAGGCTGCAAAAGGCGTTGCCTAAACCCACGGCGAGTATCAGGGCTTTCAGGGCGAAACGTGTTGTCATGGCTGGTTCTCCGGAGCGTGATTAACGGTGAGTGGCGGCAGCAAGTGCCTGAGTCAGATCGGTCCAAAGATCGTCGGTCTCTTCGAGGCCAACAGAGATACGGATCAGGCGCGGCGAGACACCAAAATCCTGGGCTGAATTAAATTCACTGGCCTGATTAATGACCGAAATCGCCGGCATCACCAGGCTCTCAAAACCTCCCCAGCTGACGCCCATGTGGAACAGTTGCAGGGCGTTGCAGAATTGCGGTATGTCGACCTGTTCGGTCACGGCAAAGGAAAACAGCCCGCTGTAACCGCGCAGCGTGGACCATGCAGGGGGATTGAGCCCGGGATGGCAAACCGCGCTGACCTGCGGATGGTCACGCAGCTTTTCCGCCAGCTGCAGGGCGCTGTGCTGATGCTGCTTCATACGCAGCGGTAGCGTGCGCAGGCCACGCATCAGCAAAGAGGCTTCGTTCGCAGACAGTTTGCCGCCAAGGAACGGACTAATGTGACGGGCAATGTTGTTGATGTGCTGGTGGCTGGCAATCACCAGGCCGGCCACCACATCGCTGTGGCCGCTGATGTACTTCGAGGCGGAGTGCACCACGATGTCGATACCACACAGCAGCGGCTGCTGGAATATGGGCGAAGCCCAGCTGTTATCAATCAACGTGACGACGCCTGCATCCCGCGCCAGCGTGGCCAGCTGCCGCAGGTTCTGTTCACTCATCACCCAGCTGGAAGGACTTTCCAGATAGAGCAGGCTGGCGCCGGGCAGCGCGGCGGCCATCGCCGCTTCATCGTCGCCATCAACAAACTGCGTCATGATACCGAAACGCTGACAAAAGCCGCGCAAAAAGCGGTAAGTATCGGGATAGACATGATTGACGCAGACCACTTTCGCGCCTGGCTGAACCACACTCAAAATCGCGTTGCTGATGGCGGCCATGCCGCTGGCAAAGGCGAGGCAGGCGTCACCGCCTTCCAGCGCAGCAACTTTATCCTGTAGCGCTTTGACCGTCGGATTATCAACGCGGGAATAGAGCGGCTGGTCGCTCTCACCGCGAAAGCGGGCGATCATGCTGTCGTAATCGCTGAAGGTAAACAGCGAGGACTGATAAATCGGTGGCGTTACGGCGCCCTGTTCGTGGCGCTGGTCGTGGGTCAGCAGTGTCTGTTGCGCAATAGGTTTAGCGTTTGGCATGGATCACGTCCTTCATGTCGCGTTCGGTGATATCAAGAATCTGGTGGCAAAGGGCGCGCGCGGCCTGGCTGTCGCGGGCGCGGATGGCGTTAAACAGTTCACGGTGCAGGGGAAACGAGTCTGAAAACAGCGCCTGCTCCGGCGGGGATTCGAAAAAGGCGTGCAGCGTGTCGTAGACGCCGTTAAGCATCTGCAACAGCAGCGGATTACCGGCGGCGCGGTAGATGCTGGTGTGGAAAGCCCAATCCTCCGGCCCGGCGGAACCGATAGCCAGGTGCACACGCTCCATCTCTTCCAGCCGCCGTTCGATTTCCAGCAGGTCGTCGGCGCTGGCGCGCTGCGCGGCCAGCACGCAGGATTCGGACTCAATGATGCGGCGCACTTCCAGCGCATGAAGCATGTTGGCGGAGTCGTTTTTAAAGCGCAGAGAGAGAAAGCTGTCATGCAGACCGACTTCCGCCTGCAGAAAAGTGCCGCTGCCTTTTTTGCGCACAATGATACCGAGTGCTTCCCAGCGCTTGAGCGCCTCGCGCACCGTATTACGGCTGACGCCCAGTTTCTCCGCCAGCTCGCGTTCTGGCGGCAGGCGACTGCCCGGCTGCGCGCCAGCATGCGCCATGTAGCGCGTGAGCGCATCAAGAATCAGCGTATCGCTGCGCGTCGGAATGATGGGATGGAGTTCAGCCGGGTCATGCATCGCTTTGCCTTAATTGGTCCAACATCTCTACCAAAGACATAGCAACCCGCATGCCAGAATCATGAAGCTTTGATTCAGCAGGAGATTTGATGCCGTAATAAGCGCAGATTATGAGATCTGCTGGTGCAAAAACCGCCAGAGTGCACCGTGGTGTGGCGGTACACAGCCGTTGCCCAGGGATCGATAGTGGTGCGCGACCAGGCAAATCAGCAGCAGGATGTTGCTGCACTTAGCCGCGACACCGAGCACGCTAATGACAGCATCAGCCCGATTTTCGACAAAGAGAAGGAGCAGAAACGCCTGCAGACGGCTCAGCTGATCGGTGAAATAGGCAGCCAGGTCGCTGATATCGCCCGGAGGCAGGGGCAGATTGAGGCGACGGAAGCAGGTAAGAAGGAACTGGCAAAAAACAACATAAACCAGCCGGATGCCGACGCTCCTGCGGCTGAAAAGAAAGCGTATCAGGAAGCGCTGGAAAACAGCAGTGATTATAAGAAAGCTATGGCACTCTGGGGCACCGGCAGCGATATCCAGAAGGGGATTCAGGCGGCGACTGCGGCGATTCAGGGTTTGGCGGGTGGCAATCTGGCGCAGGCAGCCAGCGGCGCAGCGGCACCGTATCTGGCCGAGCAGATACACAAATATACCGCCGACAATCAGGCCGCAAAAGCGATGGCTCATGCAGTGGTAGGTGCGGTAACATCGTGGGCGGCAGGCAACAGCGCGGCAGCAGGCGCGGCCGGTGCGGTCAGCGGAGAGCTGATGGGTCAGTTGATCATGCATTCGATGTATCCGGGTAAACAGGTCAGTGACCTGAAGGAGTCGGATAAGCAGATCATCAGTGCACTGAGTACCCTGGCTGCAGGTCTGGCAGGCGGCGTGACCGGCGGCAGTAGCGCCAGTGCGCTGGCTGGCGCTCAGGCAGGGAAGAATGCGGTTGAGAATAATGCGCTGGGTGCAATGGCTGGCTCAGACCTTGGGTTCTGGCTGGGTAAAACACCAGAGTGTGATACAGCGTGTAAGGCCGGGATAGCCAAAGGGGTTGCAGAGGGTAACCTTGTTGTCTCTGCTGGCGTAAGTGCTGTGGCAGGAGGGGCAACGATTGTTGCCGCCACTCCTGAAATTGCTGCTCTCGCTAAGGCTGCACTGGAAGGATGTAAAGTAGCTCCAAGGATATGCCTGAATAATGCTGGTTTGCAGGTTGCTGAAGCTGTGACACCAGGGGGCGTAGGTGTTGCTGGCGCCATCGGGGTTGGTAAGACAGCGGTAGAAGCGATGGCAGCGAAGGCTGAAGCTGTAGCAGCTAATACGGCGAAAAATAGTCAATTAGCTAGTAATTCCAAAACATTAAATATTGCAGAACAAATTGGGATGTTACGTGATGCAGCTAAAGGAAATAAAGGAAACTTTGGCTTAAGAAATGCAACAACTAATGAAGCCAATATATTAGGAGAAGCATGGGTGGGGCCGGGTTACAGAATATCCAAAGATGGAACATCATGGGTAAGTGCTGATGGCTTAAGAGTCTATCGGCCACCTTCAGCTAAACCAAATAGTACAAAAGCTACAACAGGAATTCAGGCTAATTTCGAGCAAAAAGTAGCGCGTGGAGAGCCGCCGATTAGTAATGGCCATTTGGATATAATTAAATGAAAGCTTTATTAAAAGAATTACGTTCATTAGATATAGAAGATGATTTGCTCTTCTATTGGCCAGACGACCCAGAAGTTTTTGGGAGTTGGGTTAGGGCGATGATTGGCCCTGATAATGAAGAAGGAGCTGAGTATTTCGACATGTTAATTTGTACTCCTAAATGGTTAGCCCTGGAGGCTGAAAAAAAAGACGTTTTTTGGGGGAAGGGGATGATCATCATTAATGAGTATAATTACGATAAAATTTTAGCCTTTATAAAAAAACAGATCGCTGATTGTCATGCAGATGATTGGCCCGAGATTGCTCAAAAGCTCAGCCGTTTTAGTTTTTGGCAATATGAGGACTATCAGCCTTATTAGAGTGAATCCCGGTCATTGCACCGGGATTTGTACATAGCCTGCCAGCCGGATGATTATCTGCCCCGGTTGTGCGATCACTTGCCTCCGCTTCGTATTCGAAAGCCATCACTTCCGGAAGTTGCCTGATAACTTTTTGTTGCGCCTGTGTCACGTCGCAAATTGCCTAAAACTGCAACCCCGGTTGGCATCCGGGAGCAGCTTGATATCAATAAGATCAGTGAGTTATATGGATACCTGAGATCTGCGCATTATACTGGCTTCAGTCAACGCCGCCGCTTCGTCACTCAAAGCACCGTTCCTCACGCTGCGATTATCAGCCCGCAATCCCTGACGTGCCGATCCACCCCGCAAATTTCCGCTCTCTGCCTGGTAAAGGCGCGCCTGCCTGACTACACCTTAAGCATCCTTGTTATCACTGTCCTTTCCGCTGTTTAAGCGGTTTTCACCCTGCGCCAAGGCATCCTGCCGCGCTGGCACCTTAAGCGGTCAGACATGATTTCTGACCTGATTCGGAGTGAATGATGAAAAGTCGCAACCTGACGCGATCGGCGGTCGCGTTTGCCACATTGAGTTGCCTGTATGTGCCGTTCAACGCTCTGGCGTGGGATAACCTGACGGTATTCGGCGATAGCCTGAGCGATGGCGGTAATGTCGGGCGTTTTACTTATGATGGCGCCCAGCATCCGCTGTATGACGAGATTCTTGCTGCACAGCTCGGACAAACGCTGCAGCCGTCGTCGCGCGGTGGCAGCAACTATGCACAGGGCGGCGGCGTTACCGTGCCGGCGCTGGATGCCAGCCTCAATACGCAAGACCAGCTGGCTGCTTATCTGCAATCCACCGGCGGCCGCGCAGATAGCAACGGACTGTACATTCACTGGGTGGGCGCTAACGATATCGCGGCGGCGGTGACCAATCCGCTTACCGCGCGCGCGACCATCAGCAACAGCGCCAGCGCGGCGGTGTCGCAAATCAAAACCCTGCTGGATGCCGGTGCGGGGGCGGTAATCGTGCCAAACGTGCCGCAGCTTGGCTCCACGCCTTTCATGGTGCAGGCGGTGCTGAGTGTGCTGGGCCCGGCGGCGCAGTCGGCGATGGTCGCGGCGTTTGCCTCGCTGGACAGCCATGCCACGCCCGACGTGGCTGCGCGCCAGCAGGCGGTGCGCGACGCATTCGATCAGGCCGCCGCACAGGTATCGACCATCCCGGCGCTGCGTGCCGCGCTGGCGCAGCAGCTATTTTCGGCCTGGCAGGTGCTCAGCGAGCAGGTGACGGCCCTCTCCGATGGCTATAACCAGCAGGAAGAAGCCGGGCTGGTGGCGCTGAATGGCAACATTGTGCGTGCCGACATCGCCGGCCTGTTCAACGAGGTAATTGCCGATCCGCAACGCTATGGCCTGAGCAACACGCTGGGGATGGCCTGTCCGGTTGGCACCTCCGCCGCCGAATGCACCTCGTCAACGCCCGGTTTCAGTAACGCGCAGGCCTATCTGTTCGCCGATCGGCTGCATCCCAGCCCGGCGGTACATGCCATGATCGCCGACTATATTCAATCGATCCTCGACGCACCTGCGCAGGTGGCGGCGCTGGCACGGGCACCGCTGATGCTGTCGCGTGATATGCAGAACACCCTCGACGGCCATTTACAGCAGCAGCGTCAGCAGCCGGCCAGCGCCGGTCAGGTTAGCGTGTTCGGCGGCTATGCCGGTCAGCATATTGATTATCGCGGCGATAGCCTGCTCAACGGTGACGCCAATACCGGCAGCCTGACGCTGGGATTAGGCTATCAGTTCACGGATAACTGGCAGGCAGGTCTGCTGTTGTCGAGCACCGCGCAGCACCAGCATCCTTCGGCGGACTATGATTACAAGCTGCGCGGCAATTTGCTGGCGCTGTATAGCCAGCTGACGCTGCTGGAGCAGGGCTGGATCAATGCGGATGTGCACTATGCCGATCTCGATTTTGACAGCATCGAACGTCGCATCAATATCGGCCCGGCAACGCGCACCGAACAGGGCAGTAGCAGCGGAAAAATGCTCGGGCTACGGGTGCAAACCGGCTGGGATCTGCCGATAGGCGAACACCTTTCTACCGGTCCGGTTGCCAGCTACGCACTGGATTATGTGCGGGCAGGGGGCTACAGCGAAAACGGCGACAGCAGTACCGCTATGCGCTTTTCCGATCAAACCCTGCATTCGCAAATCGGCGCGCTTGGCTGGCGTATCGACAGCAAACAGTGGCCGGTGAATCCGTGGGCGCAGCTCAGTTATAACCACCAGTTTGGTGATACGCAGAACGCGGTGCGCGCCGGGCTGAAGTCAACGCAGACCGGCTTCGTACGCAGCGTCAGCGCCGGTGATAAAAACTGGCTGGATATGTCGCTGGGGGCCAGCGTGCCGCTGGGTGAAACGGTCAACGCCTTTGCCGGGGTTTCTGCGGTCGGTGGCAACAGCGCGTATCATCAGCTGAGCTGGAATATTGGCCTGAACGCGACATTTTGATAACGGCGCGCCAGTCGGAAATTTCACTGGCGCGTTATCTCGCGTAAAAAATTAAACTGATGATCGCCGGAAATATTTCGATAATTCAAGCCATTCTTCTTCGTAAGTCAAATTAATCAGAACGTTCGTACCGGCGATTACCACAATTATTCTGCGATAAATCTGTAAAACGTAATTTTGTCGCTTCGCTTTCCTTCCGGAATCATATCGTTATTCTGTTCCGGTAAATCACCCCGCTGAAAAGCTCCCGTATAAACTGGCACAGGTCAATATATTAATTTTCAATCACTTATACTGCTGATGCTCTGTCGTATTACGTTAATAATTTATGGGGAACACCATGGCGAATACATCTGGCACCACCAGCACGGCCGATGACGGCGGACTGAATTTCGTGACGTCCGGTAAAAAGCGCTGGAAGAGTGGTCCTCGATTATAGCGCGGTCACGGTGGTGGATTTTGGCGCGATAGCCGATGGCACCACCGACTGTATTGATGCGGTGATCCGCATGTTTAAATGGTCGCAGCGTGTATTACCCTCCGCGGGCATTCGCTTTACCGCCGGTGAGTTCAGCCTGTCCGGCTTTGATTTAGCGGAAGTGCTGGGCAGCGACAGAGAGATTAACCGTTTTAAAATATCCGGCGCGCCAGTCAACTTCGGTTATTTCCCCACCACCACGCTGAAATTTAACTGGGGACCGAAACCGCGCAAAACCCATTTCTTTAGCGTACGCGCACGCTATGTGGAAATTTCCGGCTTTGTGGTGAAAGGCATGAGTTCTGATAGCGGCGAAGACGGCGGCACGGCGTTTAATAATGTCGGCTTCTTTACCAACAGTATTATTGGGGGACAATTCCTGCGCGTCAGCAGCATGGAGTTTCGCTACCTAGGCGGGCGGGCGCTGGAACTGATTGATACGCTGGACTGTAAAATCGATCAGTTTTATTCACGTGGCTGTCAGGGCAGTATTGTCTATGCGCGCTGGTCCGATCGGGAAAAAGGCGCCTGGGATCACTCGACCGCGATTGAACTCTCCAACTTTAATTTGCAGCGCAGTACTAAACAGCCGGTATTCGATCTGCCGCGCTGTACGCAATCGTTTATTCGTAATGGCTGGATCGAACACTCCGAATTTGCCGGCGATCTCACCAATGGCCAGTGGACCATTGAAGGGCTGGTGATTGAATCGACGCAAAATCCCATGAAAATGGGCTACTGCCGCGCGATGATTATTCAGAAAAGCGTGCACCGCGATAGCGCGGGCTTTGACTTCAGCAAAGAGGGTATTGAGCCATGGACGCTGCTGGCGGAAGGCGATCGTGGCGTGATGGAGATTTCCGATCTTGGCGCGATCATTCAGGGATCGCTGAGTTATGACTTCACCACCTCGCAGCATCACATGGATAACCGTTGCAAAGACGCAAAATGGTTTTACGTCGGCGAATTTAATTTTTCCGACGCTACCTCACAAATTCACGTTCGCATTCTCGGCAGCGCGCAGTATGTTTCCCAGTCGGAAACGCAAACCGATTACAGCTACCGGACACCGGAGGGCGTGGCGCATATTTATCTGCAGGCGCGCAACGACGATAACACCATTGGCAGCTGGCACAGCGAAGGCTCCTCACCCGTAATTAAGGTGCATATTGAGGGCAAAGGCGCACACACCAAACTGTACGTTAAAATTCCGGCCTATACCGGCTTCTCAATTGCGCTGGTGGAAACCAACGGGCGCGATCGCTATCAGTCCGGTCAGTGTTTTATTTTCCGCAAAAGTTTTACCGCCTGCAGTGCGGAAGAAGCCACGGCACTGGATAACCAGCCGGTCGTCGCCTTTGAGCAGCACTGGGTGGGCAATAAAGATGTCGGCTTTGGCTACAACAATAATAAGGAACTGCTGCTGCGTGGGCCGTTTTTTGAACGGCAGGAGCAGGATGCCGCGGGGAAGTGGATCACCCGCCGTTTCCTGAAAGTCCGCGTGAACGGCGTGCCGCGCAGTATTGAATTACTCGATCCGGATAACCCGCGCTAACGCTTCAGGCCAGCAGTATTCCTCTGCTGGCCTGAATAATTCATTTTCCCCAGCGCTGACGTAAATAATCGACCGCCTGCTGCGTCTGCGGCTGATTAAGATAATCTTCGCGAAACAGAATGGTGCCGTCGATGTGCGGCAGCGATTCATTCAGATCGAGCTGTTTTTTCAGCTCGGGAACGCCGCCCTGAACCGTCCAGTCCGGCTCACTTTTTGAAGCTTCACCCACCTTATACAGCGCCACGCCGATGTACAGCCGGGTGTGCGTTGGCTGTACCACATTGGCCCACCAGCGCGCCAGAACGTCATAGCGCGCAGCCTGGCGGGCAAACGGCCAGTAGAGCTGCGGCGCGATGTAATCCAGCAGGCCAAGCTGCACCCAGCGGCGCGTGTCGGCATAGGCTTCATCATAAGCCGCCGCACCGCGCGTATCGGAGCCGGCGGCATCGTGCGACAGATTACGCCATACGCCCGCCGGGCTGACGCCGAACTCAACGCCAGGCTTGAGCTGTTTAATCGTGCGGGAAACCTGTTCGATCAGCAGCTGGGTATTGTGCCGCCGCCAGTCGGCTTTGCTGGCAAAGCCCGCGCCGTACTGGCGAAAGGTGGCGCTGTCATTGAGCGGCGATGTCGCGGTTTCGGTGTAGAAATAGTCATCGAACTGAACGCCATCAATGGCGTAGTTTGACACCACTTCCGCCACGATGCTGGTGATCCAGTCGCGCGCCGCCGGAATGCCCGGATCGAGCACGAAGCGGTCGCTGGCGGTGCGGATCCAGTCGCGATGCAGCACAAACACGCTGGCCGGCTGCAGCTGGAGCGTGTTGTTTAACGCCGTCACAGTCGCAGGTTTGGTATTGGTCGACACGCGGTAAGGATTGAACCACGCATGCACCTTCATGCCGCGTTTGTGCGCCTCGTCGAGGATAAATTGCAGCGGATCGTAACCCGGATCCTGCCCGATATTGCCGGTCAGGGTATCGGACCATGGCAGGATACGCGAACGCCACAGCGCGGTGCCATCGGGCTTCACCTGGAAAAACACCGTGTTGATACCCAGACTATGCAGCTTATCCAGTTTGGCCGTCAGCGCCTGCTGCTGCTGGCTGATACGCAGTGCCGGGCTGGCTGTGACGGAGGATATCGGCGGCCAGTCGAGGCGCGACACCGTGGTGAGCCAGACGCCGCGCACTGGTTCAGCCTGCGCTGCGGGTTTAGCCGGAACAGGAGGTTTGGTCGGCGACGGAAACGGGGTGACCAGCGATTTAGGCGGCTCCGAGGCGCAGCTGGCCAGCAACAGCACGGCAGACAGCAGACGGGCGACGCGTTTAATGTGGGTAACAGAGAGGTAACGCGCTGAACAGGCTATGATAAACTCCGTTTCTTGTAGTCCGTTATTCGCAGGCGTTCATTCTCTGATCCTCAGACATAATGTCAAGACATTGGCTGAGATGAATGCCGCCGCGGCGATGTCGCGCGTCCCGCATCTTACAGGAGTTCTCACTATGCAATACGAAGACCTTTATCGCCGCATTGGCCAGATCATTTTTAGCTGTGGCCCCGACGGCGCGCAGGTGCTGGTGGTGCAGGCGGAGCTGTTTGCCGATGAGGAGGGCGGGCAGTTTCAGTTTAACTACCTTGATGAAAACGGCGAACCGGACTGGTTCGAGCCGGACGCGCGCGCGATTGGCGATCTCAGTGCCGCGCTGAAAGACTTTCAGCAATACTTTATCGAACATGAGATGACTGAAGGGCAGCCGGTGTGGACGCACTGCACCGTGACGATTAACGTGGCGGATGAGTCGATCAGTATTGATGTGCAGTAACGGCGGGCTTCCGTGCCCGTCATGGCGAGCGTTACGAACGCAGCGCTACCATCTCCTCGCTGTTTTTACGCGCCGCGCGCTTGCGGTGCACTATCTGGCTGGCAACCAGCACCAGCAGCGTTAACAGCCCGGTGGCGATAATTTCTGAACGATGCTGTGCATTGAACAGCATTGACGTCAGTACGCCAACAATGAACACCATGGTGGCCCACGTCAGACCCGGGAACAGCCACATGCGATAGCTGAGCTGCTCGCCGCGCGCCTCGCGCTTTTTCCGCAGCACCAGATGCGAAGCGGCAATGACCAGATAAACCAGCAGCGCAATGGCGCCGGAGCTGGCCAGCAGGAACTCAAACACCGCGCTCGGCGCCAGATAGTTGGCGATCACCGCCAGAAATGCTGCGGCGGTAGACATCAGCACTGCGACCCACGGCGTGCCGCTGCGCGTGGTGCGCGAGGCCGCCGCTGGCGCATCCTGACGACGCGACAGGGAATAGAGCATGCGCGACGCGGTATAAAGCGCAGAATTGAGACAGCTGCATACCGCGATCAGCACCACCACATCGACAATCTGCCGGGCATACGGCACGTTCATCATCTCCATCGCCGTCTGGTAAGACCCGGCTTTCATCAGCGACGGCGTGTTCCAGGGCACCAGCGCCACCACCAGAAAGATCGACAGCAGATAAAACAGCGCAATACGCCAGATCACCGAGTTGGTGGCGTGGGTGATTTGCTTGCGCGGTTCGTTAGATTCGGCGGCGGCTATAGTGACGATTTCCGTGCCCATGAAAGAGAACATGGTGGTAAGAATGGCGGCGAGCACGGCACTGATACCGTTAGGCATGAAACCGTGGGTGTCGTACAGATGTGAAATACCCTGCGTGCTGCTGCCGGGCAGCAGGCCAAACAGCGCCAGGCTGCCGGCACAGAGAAAGGCGACGATAGCTACCACTTTCAGCAGCGCGAACCAGAACTCAAACTCACCGTAGTTTTTCACGCTGAACAGGTTACTGATGGTCAGGAAGCTGGTGACCGCCAGCGTGTATTCCCACACCGCCACCTGCGGGAACCAGCCGTGCAGAATGGTGCCGGCGGCGTTGGCCTCCAGCGGAATCACCAGTACCCAGAACCACCAGTAAAGCCAGCCGATGGTAAACCCAGCCCAGCGGCCAAGGGATTTGTCGGCGTAGGTGGAGAAGGAGCCGGAGTCAGGTGAGGCGACCGCCATCTCCGCCAGCATGCGCATGATCAGTACCACCAGCGCACCGGCGGCGATGTAGGCCAGCAGCACCGCCGGCCCGGCTTCGGCAATCGCATGGCCGGAACCGACGAACAGCCCGGCGCCAATCACACCGGCAATTGACAGCATGCGCACGTGGCGGGGTTTCAGGCTTTGTGCCAGTACATCGGCATTCTGAGCAGTCATCAATATCTCTCCAGATCGTCTCTCAGGCAGGGCAGACCCCGCCTGTTATGCAGGTGAAACTTGCCTGCACGCGGCAGGCAAGCGATCGGACAATGGGTGGAACGCTAAGGCTGGCTGAGCAGGCTGTCGAGAATATCCAGCGCCTGGCGGAACTGGGTATCCGGAATGGTGAGCGGATAGAGGAAGCGGATCACGTTACCCTGCGGGCCACAGGTCAGCAGCAGCAGACCGCGCGCCATCGCCTGTTGCTGCAGCGCCTGCGCCTGCTGCGCGCTGGCAAACTCCACGGCTACCATTGAGCCCAGCGCACGCACGTCGGTAATCGACGCGTTAGCGCGGCGCGCGCGGTGCAGCAGTTCGCTCAGCGTAGCGCCCAGTTGGCTGGCACGCTGGCACAGCTGTTCTTCGTCGATGACATCCAGCACCGCATGCGCGCCGGCAATCGACAGCGGATTGCCGGCGTAAGTACCGCCCAGCCCACCCGGACCGGGCGCATCCATGATGTCAGCGCGACCGCTCACCGCCGACAGCGGCATACCGCCCGCCAGACTTTTCGCCATGGTGATGAGATCGGGCTGGACGCTGTAGTGCTCCATGGCAAACAGCTTGCCGGTGCGGGCAAATCCGCTCTGTACCTCATCGGCAATCAGCAGGATGCCGTGCTCATCGGCCAGCGCGCGCAGCTGCGTAAGAAACTCTGCCGGCGCGATGTGGAAACCGCCTTCGCCCTGCACCGGTTCCAGTACGATAGCGGCCACATCCTGCGGCGCGATGTCGTGGCTGAACAGGTCGTGCAGGCTGGCGATAGCGTCCTCAACGCTGATGCCGGTCACCGCGTTAGGGTAGCGGGCGTGAAACACCGAGGCCGGCATCGGGCCAAAATCGCGCTTGTAAGGGGCCACTTTGCCGGTCATCGCCATGGTCATGAAGGTGCGGCCGTGAAAGGCGTTACCGAAGGTGATGATGCCGTGACGACGGGTGGCGGCGCGCGCCACTTTAACCGCATTCTCTACCGCTTCAGCGCCGGTGGTGAAAAAAGCGGTTTTGGCTTTACCGGCAATTGGCACCCGCTGATTGATGCGTTCCGCCAGCGCTACATAGCTCTCATACGGCGTTATCTGGAACGCGGTATGGGTGAATTTTGCTAACTGATCGGCAATGGCCTGCACGATGCGCGGATGACGGTGGCCGGTGTTGAGTACCGCGATGCCGCCAGCGAAATCAATCCAGCTATTGCCCTCCACGTCACGCAGCGTGGCGTTTTCGGCCTGATTGACATACCACTGACAAAGATTACCGGTGCCGCGCGGCAGCGCGTCATCTTTGCGTTGTTGCAACTGGCTGTTTTTACCTTCCATAACCTTTCCTTAGCGATAAGCGTCTTTACAAATCACGACAAACACGCTTATTTATGCCTGCACTGAGCGCGGTTGCCAGAGCCAATTTCATTGAGAAGGATGGAGCCAATTGCGGAGTTTGTACGCCGATCATGTATTGGAACGACTACAGTTTGTCGCGGAAGGCACGCTGCAGCAGCGCCTGCTGCACTGCATGCAGGCGGCAATTGTAGAGGGCATTTTCCCGCGCGGCTCACGCCTGCCAGCGACGCGTGATTTAGCGCGCGAGCTGGCGGTGTCGCGCAATACGGTGCTCAACGTCTATGAAAATCTGGTCGCGCAGGGATATGTCAGCGCGCGCACCGGCAGCGGCACCTGGATTGCAGAAAACCTGCCGGAAGGGTGCCTCAACAGCGCGCCGGCGCTGCCGCTCAGTGAACCCCTGATGAGTAAACCGGCGGCGATTTCAAAACGCGGCGCCACGCTGCTCGGTCACGCCAATGCCTCGCCTTATCAGTGGGGTGCGTTTGTGCCCGGCGCGCCGGATGTGCGTGAGTTTCCGCATAAGTTGTTTAGCCAGATTCAGTCGCGCCTGAATCGCGAACCTGACATCGAGCGGCTGATTTACAGCAGCAACGGCGGCTGTCCGCAACTGCGCCAGGCGCTGGCTGAGTATCTCAGCGTGGCGCGCTCGGTGCGTGCCGACGCCGATCAAATCATCATTACTGAAGGCATTCATCAGGCGGTGGATCTGGTGACGCGCGTGCTGTGCGACGCGGGCGATCCGGTGTGGATCGAGGAGCCAGGCTACTGGGGCACGCGCAACCTGTTACGCATTAACGGGCTAAAAATTCAGGCCAAAGCGGTGGATGAACAGGGCATTATCCCGGAACTGGCACCGCGCAGCAAAGCGCCGAAGATGATTTTTGTGACACCGTCACACCAGTATCCGCTGGGGGTGCATCTCAGTCTGGAGCGGCGCAGGCAGCTGCTCGATCTCGCGCGCAAACACAAAAGCTGGCTGGTGGAAGATGACTATGACAGCGAATTTCGCTTCGCCGGCCAGCCATTCCCCTCGCTGCAGGGCTTTGAGCCGGACGCGCCGGTTATCTATATGGGCACCTTCAGTAAAACGCTCTATCCCGCGCTGCGTCTCGGCTATCTGGTGGTGCCAAAAGCGCTGGCGCAGCCGCTGCGCGTGGCGGCGGCCGAACTCTATCGCGGCGGCCATCTGCTGGTGCAGCGGGCGCTGGCGGAGTTTATTCAGAAAGGCCACTACATGACGCACATCCGCCGCATGCGCAAACTCTACAGTCAGCGCCGTCGCTTTATGATAACGCTGATAGAGCGCTACCTGGGCACGGCCTTTATGCCGGTGGTCAATCATGAAGCAGGGCTGCATCTGGTGCTGAATCTGCCCGCGGGCTGTGACGATGTGGCGATTGCCGCGCTGGCGTTGCGACGCGGCGTGAAGGTGCGGCCGCTGTCGCAATACTATATGCATCCGCAGGAGCGACGCGGTCTGCTGCTCGGTTACGCCTGCGTGGATGAGCGCCAGTGCCAGGATGCGTTCGGTGTGCTCAAAGCCTGCCTGGTGGAAGCGGGCATCGCCGGGCGGGGATAGCCCCGGCGTGTGCCTTACGCCCGGCCAATGCTGTCCAGTTGCGCAACCACCTCCGGGCTCAGCGTCAGCGCCGCGCTGGCCAGATTTTGCTGCAGATGCTGCGGCGAGGAGGTGCCGGGAATCAGCAGAATATTATCTGAGCGTTGCAACAGCCAGGCGAGCGCCACCTGCAGCGTACTGGCGTTGAGCGTGCTGGCCACCGCGCTGAGCTGTTCCGACTGCAGCGGCGAAAAACCGCCGAGCGGAAAGAACGGCACGTAGGGAATGCCCTGCGCGGCCAGCTGGTCGATCAGCGCATCATCCTGACGATTGGCGAGATTATACAGATTCTGTACGCAGGCAATCGGCGTCATCTGCTGTGCCTGCACCACCTGACTGGCGGTCACGTTACTCAGGCCAATGTGCCGAATCAGGCCACGTTGTTGCAACTTAATCATCGCCTCGATTTGCGGCTCCAGCGATCCTTCTGCTGGCCCATGAACGCTCAGCATCGAGCGTAAATTGACTACCTCCAGCACGTCGAGCCCCAGATTACGCAGGTTATCTTCAACCGCCTGCGTCAGTTCCTCCGGCGTGCTGGCGGGCAGCCAGCCGCCTTTGGCATCACGTCGGGCACCCACTTTGGTCACCAGCACCAGATCGTCGGGGTAAGGATAGAGCGCTTTTTTTATCAGCTGATTGGTGATGTGCGGGCCGTAAAAATCACTGGTGTCGATGTGATTGACACCGGCAGCCACGGCATCGCGCAGCACCTGTAGCGCGCGGGCCTCATCTTTTGGCGGGCCAAATACGCCGGGACCGGCCAGCTGCATGGCACCGTAGCCGAGACGGGTAACCTGACGGTCGCCCAGTGTGTAAGTGGTGGTAGCCTGTGACATGTAAACCTCCTTCATCGGATAGTGTTTAAATTGTAATCACAACGGTGCTGTGCGACTATCCGAGCAAATCAGGACAGACTGTACGGAGTGACGCACAATGGCGCTGGATATGGCGTTGCTGCATGCGGTAGTGGCGGTGGCAAAAGCTGGCGGATTTCGCGAGGCGGCGCGCATGAGCGGCAGCAATCCGTCGCGTTTGAGTGATGCGGTGCGGCGCGCCGAACAGCAACTGGGCGTTCGGCTGTTCAATCGCACCACGCGAACGGTGGTACTGACCGAAGCGGGCCGGGCGCTGATGTCACGGCTGCTGCCCGCCATGAACGAAGTGGATGCGGCGCTGGATGCCCTGAACACGTTCCGTGACACGCCGGGCGGCACGCTGCGGCTGAACGTGCCGGTCAGCGCGGCGCGGTTGGTATTACCGGCGATTGTGCCGGGATTTTTGCAGCGCTATCCCGACATCCGGCTGGAGATCGTGGCGGAGAGTAATGTGCAGGACATTTTTCGCGACAGCTGCGATGCCGGTATCCGTTACGACGATCATCTGGAACAGGATATGGTGGCGCTGCCGATTGGTCCGCGCGTGCAGCGCTTTGCCGCGGCCGCGGCGCCGGCCTATCTGGCGGCTCACGGTACGCCGCAGCATCCGCGCGACCTGATGCAGCATCGCTGTCTGTATGGTCGTTATGCCACCGGGGTGACGGCCGAATGGGAGTTCAGCCGCGGCGCGGAACGCATCACGCTACAGCCGCAGGGGCCGCTGATTTGCAGCATAGGTGCGGCGATGGAGCTGACGGTGTCAACGGCCATCGCCGGTGCCGGCGTGGTCTACCTGTTTGAGGACTGGCTGAAGCCGGCGCTGGCCAACGGCAGTCTGCAACCGATTCTTGCCGACTGGTGGCTCAGCTTTCCCGGCCTGTGGCTGTATTACAATGATCGCCGGCTGATCCCGGCACCGCTGCAGGCGTTTCTCAGCTGGATACGTGAACTCAATGCGACGCCGGGTTGACCAGCAGCCCGGAAACCAGCAGCCGGAAGGCCTGCACCGCACGCGGCAGTGCCGCGACCGGCTCATCGGCAGCGGCAATCCACAGCGCGGCATTGAGCGCAGCGCCGTTGACCAGTTGCGCCGCCGCTTCGGTATCGACCGGTTTCACCGTACCTTCCTCAATCAGCTCCGCCAGCATGGCGGCGGTGGTGCGCAGACAGGCGGTCTGATTAGGCCAGCGCGACGGATCGCCCAGCACCGCCGGGCCATCCAGCAGCATGATGCGCTGGACTTCCGGCTCCAGCGACATCTCGATATAGGTAATGGCTTCCGCCAGAAACGCGTGCCAGCGAGTGTGATACTGCTGCCCGGCTGCGCGCATCTGCTCAAGAATCTCACCATCAATCTGGTCAATAACCGCCTGCAATAACCCTTTCTTGTCGCCGAAATTATGATACAGCGCACCGCGCGTCAGCCCGGCGGCTGCCGTGAGGTCATCCATTGACGCTTCGCTGTAACCTTTCTGCGCAAACGCGCGTCGTGCAGCGGCAATCAGTTTGCCGCGCGTCTCTTCCACCTGGTCTGCCCGTCGTCTGGCTGCCATCGCTGTTCCTTAAATTTTGCATTGACATACGCCGCGTATGTAAAACATAGTAATACATACGCGGCGTATGTTAAAGCGAAAGCGGGTATAGCTAACCCGCTTTCTTCTCTCATCTTCAGGAGTACGATTATGAACAAACGCGATGCTGTTTTTCCAGCGGGCCGTCAGGCGTTGTACAACATCAATAAATACTCTGCGGCGATTCGCTCCGGCGACCTGCTGTTTGTTTCCGGCCAGGTAGGCAGCCGGGATGATGGCACCGCCGAGCCGGATTTCACGCGTCAGGTTAATCAGGCGTTCACCAATCTCGCGGCGGTGCTGAAGGCCGCCGGTTGCAGTTTCGATGACGTGGTTGATGTCACTACGTTTCATACCGATCCAGAAGCGCAGTTCGCCACGGTGAACGAAGTACGGCTGCGCTTCTTCGGCGATGAGCCTTATCCCAACTGGACTGCGGTGGGCGTCAACTGGCTGGCGGGTTATGATTTTGAAATCAAGGTAATTGCGCGCATTCCGCAGTGAGCCAGCGTGCGGCGATCAGTCTGTAACCCATAAAAAAAGCCGCTAACCGTTGCCGGTTAGCGGCTTGTTCACTTCACGCCTAATCAGGCGCTCAGCAGTTGATCAGCGGTTTTCTCGACCAGCGCCAGCAGCAGCTTGATATCTTCCAGCGTCACGGTTGGGTTCAGCAGCGTCAGCTTCAGGCAGGTCACGCCGTCATGCTCGGTCACACCGACGTTTGCGCGGCCGGATTCCAGCAGCGCGTCACCAATTTTCTGGTTCAGCAGGGCGAGTCCGCGCGCCGTCGCCGTCACCTGTCCCGGACGGAAGCGGAACAGCACGCTGGCCAGCTGCGGCTGCATCACCAGTTCCAGCGCAGGCTGCGATTTCACGTAGGCCGCAACCTGCTGTGCCAGCGTCACGCCGTGATCGATGATCGCGGCGTATTGCTTCTGACCCAGCGCTTCCAGGCCCATCCACAGCTTCAGCGCATCGAAACGACGGGTGGTCTGCAGAGATTTGGACACCAGGTTAGGCACGCCTGCTTCTTCGTCGAACTCAGAGTTCAGGTAAGCCGCCTGATAGCGCATCAGCTCATAGTGACGCGCTTCTTTCAGCAGGAACGCGCCGCAGCTGATGGTCTGGAAGAACTGCTTGTGGAAGTCCAGGGTGACGGAATCCACCAGCTCCAGGCCGTCCAGGTAGTGACGATACTGCTCAGACAGCAGCAGCGCGCCGCCCCAGGCCGCATCCACGTGTACCCAGATGTTCTGCTCCGCCGCCAGCCGCTGCAATCTCACGCAGCGGGTCGATAGCACCGGCATCGGTGGTACCTGCCGTCGCGACGATCGCCAGAATCTGCTCGCCGTTCGCATTGCACTGCGCCAGTTTCGCCGCCAGATCGTTCAGATCCATGCGGGAGAACTCATCCGTTTTCACCTGCACCACGGACTGATAGCCCAGGCCCATCAGCGCCATGTTTTTCTGCACGGAGAAGTGGGCGTTTTCAGAGCACAGTACGTTGATCTTGCGCAGATCGCCTACCAGGCCGTCCTGCTGAACGGAGTGGCCCTGACGCGCAAAGAACGCATCGCGCGCCAGCATCAGCCCCATCAGGTTGCTCTGGGTGCCGCCGCTGGTGAACACCCCGGCGTCGCCGGCCTGATAACCCACCTGGGTACGCAGCCACTCGATCAGTTTGATCTCGATGATGGTGGCGGACGGGCTTTGATCCCAGGAATCCATGCTCTGGTTAGTGGCGTTGATCAGCACTTCCGCCGCCTGGCTTACCACCAGGCTCGGGCAGTGCAGGTGCGCCACACACTGCGGGTGATGCACGGACAGGCTGTCTTTCAGGAAGTACTCCACGGCGCGTTCAATCGCCGCCTGGTTGCCCAGGCCTTTCGGGTTGAAATCCAGCTTGATACGCTCGCGCAGTTCCGCGACCGTTTTGCCCTGGTACATCTCAGGCTGTTTCAGCCACTGCATCACAGCCTGAGTGCTTTGTTCAATCGCCTGCTGGTAAGCTTCAATGCTCTGCGCAGAGGAGAACAAAATTGGGTTTGAATCAGACATCGTAATCAATAACTCCGGTTACGCCGGGCGAACGCCCGCAGCAAGCAGTGCCTGCTCGAATTTATCCAGGAAGATCTTCAGCTCTTCATCGCTGATCAGCAGAGAAGGCAGCAGACGCAGAACGATACCGTTACGACCACCGCGCTCCAGAATCAGACCGGCTTCGAAGCACTTCTTCTGAATCAGTGCAGACAGCTCGCCGTCGCCCGGGAAGCAGCCCATGTGGTCAGCGGCTTCGTGTGGCTTAACGATCTCAATACCGATCATCATACCCAGACCGCGCACGTGGCCGATCACCGGATAGCGTTTCGCCATCTCTTTCAGCTGGCCTTTCAGCCATTCGCCCTGTGCCGCCACTTTGCCTGCGATGTTCTGGTCTTTCAGGATTTTCAGCGTTGTCAGACCGGTTGCCATCGCCAGCTGGTTGCCGCGGAAGGTACCGGTGTGGTGACCTGGCGCCCATGCGTCGAACTGCTTTTTGATACCGAGTACGGCCAGCGGCAGACCGCCACCTACGGCTTTAGACATCACGATGATGTCTGGCTCGATGCCCGCGTGTTCGAAGGCGAAGAATTTACCGGTACGGGCAAAGCCAGCCTGAACTTCGTCGAGGATCAGCAGAATGCCGTGTTCCTGAGTCACTTTACGGATGCGCTGCAGCCACTCAGCCGGAGCCGGGTTCACGCCGCCTTCGCCCTGAACGGCTTCCAGGATCACCGCAGCAGGTTTACGCACGCCGCTTTCAACGTCGTTGATCAGGTTTTCGAAGTAGTAGGTCAGCGCTTTCACGCCCGCTTCGCCGCCGATACCCAGCGGGCAGCGGTACTCGTGCGGGTAAGGCATGAACTGCACTTCTGGCATCATGCCGTCAACCGCTTCTTTCGGAGACAGGTTGCCGGTCACGGACAGCGCGCCGTGGGTCATGCCGTGGTAACCGCCAGAGAAGCTGATGACGCCGCTACGGCCGGTCACTTTTTTCGCCAGCTTCAGCGCCGCTTCAACGGCATCAGCACCGGATGGACCGGTGAACTGCAGGCAGTACTCTTTGCCCTGACCAGGCAGCAGAGAGAGCAGGTATTCGGAGAACGCGTCTTTCAGAGGCGTCGTCAGATCCAGAGTATGTAACGGCAAGCCGCTGGTAATGACATTTTGGATGCTTTTCAGCACATCAGGATGGTTATGGCCAAGCGCAAGGGTCCCTGCGCCTGCTAAACAGTCAAGGTATTCTTTATTTTCTGCATCGGTGATCCACACGCCTTCTGCTTTAGTAATGGCTAAAGGCAATTTGCGCGGATAACTCCTGACGTTAGATTCAAACTCGGCCTGACGGGCCAGATAGGTTTCGTTGTTTCCGTTTAATGAGTTGGCATCTAAGGTGTCAATACGGACTTTATCCGTCATCATATCACTCCTACAACCGCCGCTTCGTTATGAGCCACGATTGAATAAAAAGTTAAAAAACAGATGGGGGCCTGAAAAAAACGCCGCCAATATAGAGCCTTTTGCCACGGGGCTCAATGGTTAATTTGTTTAGAATTGTTTATTCTTTTCATATAGGAATCAGGACGTTGGACAGAAACTGGCCACTTATTTTAGCGCCGCGATATGAACAGGCGATTAAATAATCGTGTGAATAAAAAGACTTATGCCCGCCAGTGCCAGCCACGGACCAAAGGGCAGCACGTGATACAGCTCGCGTTGCCAGCCTAATCGGGCCAGCAGAACAAACAAAATTGCGCCTGTGCAAGCCAGTAACAGCACAAAGGGTAAAAGCGCCCAGCCAAGCCAGGCACCCAGCGCAGCCAGCAGTTTGGCGTCTCCGCCCCCGAGACCGGGGCGCTTGTTTATCAGCTGATAGAGTTCACCCACTAGCCACAGCGTGCTGTAGCCAGCTATCGCACCGAACACGGCATCATTCAGCGTACCGGGCAGCCAGTACAGCGCTTTGAACAGCAGGCCAAGCCACAGCAGTGAAAGGGTGAGAGCGTCCGGCAACAGCAGATGCTCAATGTCGATGAGTGTCAGCGCCAGCAGAATCCAGGCGAGCAGCAGGGCGGCAGGCAGGCGGCTATCGGGCGGCAGCAGCCAGGCCAGCGCCAGGCTGATCGCGGCGGTGAGCAGTTCCGTCAGCGGGTAGCGCAGGCTCACCGGGTGGTGGCAGTAGCGACAGCGTCCGCCTAATAGCAGCCAGCTGAGCAGCGGCAGCATGTCGCTCGCGCGCAGCGTGGTCTGGCAGTGTGGACAGTGCGAGCGCGGCAGCAACAGGGGAATGCCGGGTTGCGGGTTCATTACCTGCTGCGGCAGGCGATAAATGACCACGTTGAGAAAGCTACCGACGCACAGCGCCAGCAGTGTACCGATCAACCAGTAGGCGATTTCCATGAGGTTTTCTCCTGCTGTCCATGCAGCGTTGGGTTTTTCTGTCGCCACGAATGGCGATCGTGCAGATCATGGCGCGGTTACCGTGGGGGCGCATTGATGCGTACCGGTGTAAGCGGGGCGATTTTTTGCCCGGTTGCACGACAGGTTGGCATAAAGGTGCCGCGTAACCTGTTTGCGCGATAAATCGCGCCGCTACGGATTTGTGTGGTTTGACGGCAGGTCGCCATAAATGGCGACCCTACAGGTTTCGCCGGGCGCGCATTTATACGCACCGCGAAATCGCGCCGCTACGGATTTGTGTGGTTTGACGGCAGGTCGCCATAAATGGCGACCCTACAGGTTTCGCCGGGCGCGCATTTATACGCACCGCGAAATCGCGCCGCTACGAATTTGTGCGGTTTGATGGCAGGTCGCCATGAATGGCGACCCTACAAAAACTGCAGGGGGCGCATGGATGCGCACCGCGATCTGTCGACAACCCCGGCCGGTGTGCGAGAGGCACAATACGCCGGTGGAGACGGCGTGGCGAGCAGCAAAGCGGCGTTGCAGCGATTTACAGCAGGATTTACGAGCGGGGTCCAGAGAACAGAGGAGATATAAGCGGGGGATGCCTGAGTGCAGTGGGCTGGCTATGACCTAATCGATGCGAAGACAGGCAAAAATCCAATCGATGGGCCAGCTGAGGCTGGCAACAATCTAATCAATACGCCAGCGGAGACAGATAATAATCCAGTCAATGCGCCAGCGAGTTTACTGGCTCTGTTTAAACTGCTGCATGGCTTCCAGCACATTGCTGGTGGCGAGCGACATAACCCATTCGCTGTTGCGAAACACGTCGTAATGGCCGGCGTTATAGCGAAACACATACAGCTCACCGCGGAAACGCAATCCTTTTGTTTTCACGCCAATGTGATGCCGGCGTAGTGCTGCCTGTGAAAGTCTGTCAGTCGCGGTTCTCATCATCATTCTCCTGTCCAGCCTCTGGCGTCACTATCCCAGGGAAGAATAAGCAGCCAACCTTAGGATAACCTTAAGAACAGTATAGTCTCTTGGTTAATGCATTGAAAAATAGCCACTTTAATTGCCGGAGTCGACAAGCATACCCACAATGTCTGACCCGATGCTGATTTCCGGCCCCGGCGCGCAATCTTCTACCAATCTTCAACATCACGTAAAAAAGTCAGCGTGCCGCTTTGCCATTTAATGTTCAGTTAAGTTTTCCCCCGTATTTTGGTTTCTTATAGCGATAAAACAGACCTGCTTAAGTTTTATTGCGCGCAGATGACAGCCGCCCTGCGAACACACTCGTTTAAGTAACGTTTAAACAAAAGGTTACAGCGTGTTTCATCAGGTTGTCATGCGCGGCAATAACGCTTGTTTTATTTTTCAGCATGTTTTCAGGCACAACAGTAAGGTTATCTTATGAGTTTCCTTCCGTTTTCGCGCCCGGCATTGGGTGAGGAAGAACTGGCCGCGGTGCAGGCGGTATTTGCATCGGGCTGGATTACCACCGGACCGCAGAATGCTGCGCTGGAGCAGGCGTTTTGCCAGCTCACCGGCAACCAGCATGCTATTGCCGTCAGCTCTGCCACAGCAGGCATGCACGTCACGTTGATGGCGCTGGGTATCCAGCCCGGCGACGAGGTGATCACCCCGTCGCTGACCTGGGTTTCCACGCTCAATATTATTACGCTGCTGGGCGCGACGCCGGTGATGATCGATGTGGATCGCGATAACCTGATGGTGAGCGCAGAACAGATCGAAGCGGCCATTACGCCGCGCACCCGCGCCATCGTGCCGGTTCACTATGCCGGTGCGCCGGCGGATATCGACGCCCTTCGCGCCGTCAGCGCGCGCCACAATATCCCGCTCATTGAAGATGCGGCCCACGCGGTAGGTTGCTACTACAAAGGCCGGCACGTCGGGCAGCAGGGCACCGCAATCTTCTCGCTGCACGCCATCAAAAACATCACCTGCGCCGAAGGTGGCATCGTGGTGACCGATGACGCGCAGCTGGCTGACCGCCTGCGCAGCCTGAAATTCCACGGCCTGGGCGTCGATGCCTACGATCGCCATACCCATGGCCGCAAACCGCAGGCCGAAGTAATCATGCCCGGTTTTAAATACAACCTGCCAGACATCAACGCCGCGATTGCGCTGGTGCAGCTGCAAAAGTTGCCGGCCATCAATGCACGTCGCCAGGCCATCGCCGCGCGCTATTTGCGCGAGCTGGCAGATACGCCGTTGCTGCCGCTGGTGCAGCCGGCGTGGCCGCATCAGCATGCGTGGCATCTGTTTATCATTCGCGTGGACGAAACGCGCTGCGGTATCAGTCGCGATGCGCTGATGGAGCAGTTGAAAATTCATGACATCGGCACCGGCCTGCATTTCCGCGCCGCGCATACCCACAAGTATTACCGTGAACGCTATCCGCAGCTCTCGCTGCCGGCCACCGAATGGAACAGCGAACGTATCTGCTCGCTGCCCCTGTTCCCCGACATGCTCGATGACGATGTAACGCGTGTGATTACTGCCTTACGCCACCTTGCGGGAGCCTGAGATGCTGGAAGAAAAACCGATTCGCAAAGTCTCCGTGGTGATCCCGGTGTACAACGAAGAACAGAGCCTGCCGGAGCTGGTGCGCCGTACCGACGCGGCCTGCCGCACGCTCGGCCTTGACTATGAAATCTTACTGGTGGATGACGGCAGCGCCGACCGCTCCGCGCAGATGATCGCCGATGCGGCGGATATGCCGGGCAGTCACGTGGTCGGCGTGCTGCTGAATCGCAACTACGGGCAACACTCGGCGATTATGGCCGGTTTCAGCCATGTTTCCGGTGATGTGATCATTACGCTGGATGCCGATCTGCAAAACCCGCCGGAAGAGATCCCCAATCTGGTCAAAGCTGCGCAGCAGGGCTACGACGTGGTCGGCACCGTGCGTCAGAACCGTCAGGACAGCTGGTTCAGGCGCCGCGCTTCACGCACCATCAACCACCTGATTCAGCGCGTGACCGGCAAAGCGATGGGCGATTATGGCTGCATGCTGCGCGCCTATCGCCGTCATATTGTTGATGCGATGCTCAACTGCCATGAACGCAGCACCTTTATCCCGATTCTGGCGAACACCTTCGCGCGCCGCACCATTGAACTGCCGGTTACGCATGCCGAGCGTGAGTTTGGCGACTCCAAATATAGCTTCATGAAGCTGATCAACCTGATGTATGACCTGGTGACCTGCCTGACCACCACGCCGCTGCGTCTGCTGAGTATTGTCGGCAGCTTAATCGCGCTGGCCGGTTTCGCCTTTTCTCTGATCCTGATTGTGCTGCGCCTGTTCCTCGGTGCCAGCTGGGCCGGTGACGGTGTGTTCATGCTGTTTGCCGTGCTGTTTATTTTTGTCGGCGCGCAGTTTGTCGGCATGGGCCTGCTGGGCGAATACATCGGTCGTATTTATAACGACGTACGCGCCCGTCCGCGCTACTTCATTCAACGTGTTATCCATCCGCAACAAGATGCCCCGTCTGTACAGGAAATTAAGCAATGAAAACTATCGTCTTCGCCTATGCCGAAATGGGCTGTGCAGGCATCACTGCGCTGCTGAACGCAGGCTATGAAATCAGTGCCATCTTCACCCATGCGGACACCTCGCCGGAGAGCCATGCGTTTCCTTCGGTAGCACGCCTCGCGGCTGAGCAGGGTATTCCGGTGTATGCGCCGGAAGATGCTAACCATCCGCTGTGGGTGGATCGCATCCGCACCATGCAGCCGGACTTTATCTTCTCGTTTTATTATCGCGCACTGCTGAGCGATACCATTCTGAACTGCGCGCGGGTTGGCGCGTTTAACCTGCACGGTTCGCTGCTGCCGAAATACCGTGGTCGTGCGCCGCTTAACTGGGTGCTGGTCAACGGCGAGACGGAAACTGGCGTAACGCTGCACCGCATGGTGAAACGTGCCGATGCCGGCGACATTGTGGCGCAGCAGCGCGTGGCGATTGACCCGCAGGATAATGCGCTGACGCTGCACCGTAAGCTGGTGGCCTGCGCCGGCCAGCTGCTGGAAGGCGCGCTGCCGCCGATGAAGCGCGGTGAGATTGCCGCCACGCCGCAGAACGATGCGGAAGCGACCATGGTCGGTCGCCGCACGCCGGAGGACGGCCGCATCAACTGGGAGCTGCCGGCGGCTAAAGTGAATAACCTGGTGCGTGCAGTCACCGATCCCTGGCCTGGTGCGTTTGCGTATGCCGGCACGGTGAAATTCGTGGTGTGGAAAGGGCGGGTTCACCAGGATGCGCCCAGCGCCAAACCGGGCACGGTGCTGTCAGTTGAGCCGTTCCTGATTGCCTGCGGCGAGGGCGCGCTCGAAGTGGTCACCGGGCAGAGCGACAACGGTGTTTACATGAACGGCAGCCAGCTGGCGCAGAGTCTGGGCATGGTGCCGGGTGCGCTGCTTTACTCGCAGCCGGTTGCTGCGGTAAAACGCCGCACGCGGGTGCTGATCCTCGGCGTAAACGGCTTTATCGGCAACCATCTCACCGAACGCCTGCTGCAGGATGATAACTTTGAGGTTTATGGCCTGGACATCGGTTCCGATGCCATCAGCCGCTTCCTGGATGAACCGCGCTTCCACTTCGTCGAAGGGGATATCAGCATCCACTCTGAATGGATTGAGTATCACATCAAGAAATGTGACGTGGTGCTGCCGCTGGTGGCGATCGCCACGCCGATCGAATATACCCGTAATCCGCTGCGCGTGTTCGAGCTGGATTTCGAAGAGAACCTGAAGATTATTCGTGACTGCGTGAAGTATAAAAAGCGCATCATTTTCCCGTCGACCTCCGAAGTGTACGGTATGTGCACCGATCAGCATTTCGACGAGGATCACTCCAACCTGGTGGTCGGACCGATCAATAAACAGCGCTGGATCTATTCGGTATCAAAACAGCTGCTGGACCGGGTGCTATGGGCCTATGGCGAAAAAGAGGGGCTGCGCTTTACGCTGTTCCGTCCGTTTAACTGGATGGGCCCGCGACTGGATAACCTCAACGCCGCGCGTATCGGCAGTTCTCGCGCCATCACCCAGCTGATCCTCAATCTGGTGGAAGGTTCGCCGATCAAGCTGATCGATGGTGGCGCGCAGAAGCGCTGTTTCACCGATATTCGCGACGGTATCGAAGCGCTGTTCCGCATTATCGAGAACAAACACAACAACTGCGATGGCCAGATCGTTAACATTGGTAACCCGGAGAACGAAGCCAGTATCAAAGAGCTGGCGGAACACCTGCTGGCCAGCTTTGAGCGCCACCCGCTGCGCGATCGCTTCCCGCCGTTTGCCGGTTTCCGTGAGGTAGAGAGCAGCAGCTACTATGGCAAGGGCTATCAGGACGTGGAGCACCGCAAGCCGTCGATTAAAAACGCCCGCCGTCTGCTCGACTGGACGCCAACCGTGGCGATGGATACCACCATCGACAACACGCTGGACTTCTTCCTGCGCACCGTTGAGCTACAGGAAAAGCCATGAAGCGAGTGGGTTTGCGTGTTGATGTCGATACCTGGCGCGGCACGCAACTGGGCGTACCGGCGCTGCTGCAGCAGTTCAGCCTGCATCAGCTGCAGGCCAGCTTCTTCTTCAGCGTTGGGCCGGACAACATGGGGCGCCACCTGTGGCGCCTGATGAAGCCGCGCTTTCTGTGGAAAATGCTGCGTTCGCGCGCGGCCTCGCTGTACGGCTGGGATATTTTACTGGCCGGTACCGCCTGGCCGGGCCGCGAAATAGGCAAAGGGCTGGCGTCGATTATTCGCGCCACGGCAGATCACCATGAAGTGGGGTTACACGCGTGGGATCACTTTGCCTGGCAGACCTGGGCTGGCGTCTGGTCGCCACAGCAGCTGAATGCGCAGATTGCGCGCGGTAAAGCGGCGCTGGAAGCCATTTTGGGTGACAGTGTCACCTGCTCTGCAGTGGCAGGCTGGCGCGCCGACAGCCGGGTACTGGATGCCAAGCAGCCGTTTGGCTTTCGCTATAACAGCGACTGTCGCGGCAGCGGGCCGTTCATTCCGCGCCTCAACGATGGCAGCTTCGGCACGGTGCAAATTCCGGTAACCCTGCCGACGTGGGATGAAGTGGTGGGCCAGCAGGTCAGCGCGGAGGGGTTTAACGACTTTATTCTCGCGCAGATGCATGCCGACAGCGGTACGCCGGTCTATACCATTCACGCAGAGGTCGAAGGCATCGTCGGTTTGCCCGCCTTTGCCGATCTGCTGACGCGCGCGCAGCAGCAGGGCATCCGGTTTTGTCCGCTGAGCGAGCTGCTGCCGGACGATCTCAGTACGCTGCCACAGGGCCATGTGGTGCGCGGGCACATTGCCGGCCGGGAAGGCTGGCTGGGTTGCCAGAGTTAACATTTTACAGGACCCAAGTATGGAAACACCGATGCGCAGCCGCACCCGCATAGTGCTGCTGATAGCGCTTTTTGCTCTCTATTATCTGATCCCGGTGCCATTCCGTGATCTCTGGCAGCCGGATGAAACCCGCTATGCCGAAATCAGCCGCGAGATGCTGCTGAGTGGTAACTGGGTGGTGCCGCATTTTTTTGATTTGCGCTACTTCGAGAAGCCGATTGCCGGTTACTGGGTCAATAATTTTGGCCAGCTGTTATTTGGACATAATAATTTTGGCGTGCGCGCCGGTGCGATTATCTGTACCACGCTGAGTGCCCTGCTGATCTACTGGCTGGGCAAGCGGATGTTCGCCAGCCGCAAAATAGCGCTCACCGCCAGCGTGATCTTTCTTACCTCGCTGCTGGTTTATGGCATCGGCACTTACGCCGTGCTCGATCCGATTCTGCTGCTGTGGCTGGTGGCGGCGATGTGCAGCTTTTGGTTTGCTGCGCAGGCGCACAGTACCTCACAGCGGCTGACGGGGTATGTGCTGCTCGGCGCGGCCTGTGCCATGGGGTTCATGACCAAGGGCTTTCTGGCGCTGGCGGTGCCGGTGCTGGCGATTGTGCCCTGGGTGCTCTGGCAGCGACGTTTTGGCGAACTGCTGCGCTGGGGCCCGCTTACTGTGCTGGTGGCGGCCGCGATCAGCGCGCCCTGGGCGCTGTCCATTCAGCATCAGGAAGGCGATTTCTGGCACTACTTCTTCTGGGTCGAACATATTCAGCGCTTCGCGGAGAGCGATGCGCAGCACAAAGCCCCGTTCTGGTATTACCTGCCGGTGCTGCTGGCAGGCTGTTTGCCATGGCTCGGCCTGTTGCCGGGCGCGCTGAGCGGCGCATGGCGACAGCGTCAACAGCACGCTGCCGCGATCTATTTGCTTAGCTGGGTTGTGCTGCCGCTGCTGTTCTTTAGCATCGCCAAAGGCAAACTGCCGACCTATATTCTGCCGTGCTTTGCGCCGCTGGCGTTGTTGATGGCGCATTATGCGCACGGTAACACCGCGCGCCTGAAACAGGCGTTGACGGTAAATGGCTGGATCAACCTGCTGTTTGGTCTGGTTGCCACGCTGCTGGTCGTGGTGGTGCTGGCACCCTGGGGGCTGGCGCACCATCCGGTGTACGCGCGCGATGAGTTGCTGCGGGTGCTGTGCGCTTCGCTGGCATTTGCCGGCTGGGCGGTGATGGGCTGGTTAAGCCTGAAAACAGGCCGCTGGCAGCTGGCTGCGCTTTGCCCGCTGGTATTGGCGTTGCTGGTCGGGTTGGCTATCCCGCAAAAGGTGCGTGATAGCAAACAGCCGCAGAGTTTCGTCAGCGCCGTTCGGCCTCAGCTGGCGCAGAGCCGCTATCTGGTGGTGGACAATTCCGGTATCGCTTCTGCGGTCGCATGGGAATTGCGCCGCAGCGATATCACTTTCTTCGATGAAAAAGGTGAGCTGGAGTACGGACTGGGTTATCCCGATGCAAAAACGCGCTACGTCGACGGGGAAGCCTTCGCCGACTGGCTGCGCCTGCATCGCCGACAGGGTCCGGTGGCACTGGTGCTGCTGCTGAATTCTGACGAAAAGCAAGCGGATGCGCATCTGCCGGTGCCGGACGATGTCTATCAGCAGGGACGGCTGGTCTACTACGGCTACAACGCGACACCATGAATCTGCTGCTGATCCTGCTGGTAAGCCTGCTCAGTTGTGCCGCCCAGCTGTGCCAGAAACAGGCGGCCCACTGCGGCGGGCACCGCCTGTTCGGCTGGCTGGTGCTCAGCCTGCTGCTGCTGGGGACGGCGATGCTGCTGTGGCTGGTGGTGCTGCGCACCGTGCCGGTCAGCGTGGCTTACCCGATGCTGAGCCTGAATTTTGTACTGGTGGCGGTGGCGGCGCGCGTCATCTGGCGTGAGACCTACACGCGACGGCAGTGGCTGGGTACGCTGGCGATCGTTGCCGGGGTTGCGCTGATGGGGAGCCATCTGTGAAGGGCTGGCTGCTGGCGCTGGCCAGCGTGCTGCTGGTGTCACTGGCGCAGCTGCTGCTGCGCACGGCAATGCTCGCGCTGCCACCGCTGGATACATGGACCGCGCTACCGTGGCAGCACGGCCTGATACCGTTAATCGGCGGACTGGCAGCTTACGGCTGCTCAATGCTGTGCTGGCTGCTGGCGCTGCGGCTGTTGCCGCTCAACCGGCTCTATCCGCTGCTCAGTCTGAGCTATGTGCTGGTGTGGCTGGCCGCTATTTCCCTGCCAGCCTTGCATGAAACCTTCCGCTGGAGCAGTCTCGCTGGCGTCATATTGATCGTCTGCGGCCTGCTGTGTGTGGCGCTGCCGCGCCGTTAACCGTTAATGCTGCTGCCACGGGTGATATTCACCCTAGCGGCGGCCTGGCGCCGTTTCCGGCAGACGCAGCAGGCCGAACAAAGAAATCACCCCCAGCACTGCAACATACAGCGCCAGACCATACCAGTGGCCGTGGGTCACCTGCAGAATCTTCACCGCCACCAGTCCGAGTACGCCGCTGCCGATCAGCGAACCGATCTGCCAGATCACCGCGATACCGCTGCAGCGAATGTGCGTAGGAAACAGTTCGGGGAACCATGACGCCTGCGGGGCATAACACATGCTGTGGCCCAGCGTCAGCGCCACGATCATCGCCAGCTGCGTGAGCCAGTAGCTGTTGTGCGCCAGCGCGAGAAAAAAGGGCACGGTCGAGAGCATGATCAGCAGCGTGCCGATCAGGTAAACCGGCTTGCGACCGATGCGGTCGGAAAGGGCACCCATCAGCGGGATCGCCAGGACTTCGAGGATCACCGCGACGATCATACTGTTCATCAAAATGCCGGCATCAAGCTGATTAGCCTTACCCCAGGCAAGGATGATGACGGTAAACAGGGCGAAGGCGCAGGCTTCGATCAGTTTCGCTGCCACGCCGTTGACCACCAGCCGCGGATTACCACGCAGCACCTCTTTTAACGGCCTGGATTCTGCCGCTTTGGTTTCACGAATGGCGGCGAAGACCGGCGATTCATCAATGCGCAGGCGAATAAACAGGCCGACAATCACCAGCAGCGCGCTGAGCAGAAAAGGCACGCGCCAGCCCCAGTCCATCATCTGCTCCGCGTTCAGCGCGGCATTAAGCACAGCGAACAGCGCCAGCGGCAGCAGAAACCCGACCGGGGCACCAATCTGCACCCAGCTGGCAAAGAAACCGCGCCGGGAAGGCTGCGCATATTCGGCCGTCATTAATACCGCGCCCGCCTGTTCGCCGCCGACGCCAAACCCCTGCAGCAAACGGATGGCAATCAGTAATACCGGGGCCCAGACGCCAATTTTTTCGTAGGTTGGCAGCAGACCAATACAGAACGTGCCAAGGCCCACGATCAGGATGGTCGCCACCAGCGCCTTTTTGCGTCCCACTTTGTCGCCGATGTGCCCAAACACCATGCCGCCAATGGGACGTGCGAGGAAGCCAACCGCATAAGTGGCGAAGGCAGCGAGTGAGCTGACCAGCGGATCGTGGCTGGGAAAGAACAGATGGCCAAAGAACAGTACCGCTGCCGTACCGTAAGCGAAAAAGTCGTAATACTCTGCCGCCGTGCCTATCGCCGAGGCGCTGGCGACGCGGCGGATCAATGATTTAGGGTGAGCTTCAGCGGTATCAGATTGAGCAACAGTTGAAGAAGCCATGACAAATCCTGAAGAGGTTAAAGAGCGACTACCATACAAGAAGGTTTGTGCAGTTGTTGCGCGATTGATCACAAAGCGTGGCGACTCCCGGCGTAAAGGGGCCGATCTGCTGAGCTTCCATAACCATCTCGCCCAACCTTCACTCGCCTTTTTTCGGCTGATGTAAATCCATCAAAATAAACCGGTCAAAAGGCTTGAACTCATAATTTGAAAAGCAGGTTTCAAATATAAATTAACATGAAATAAAAATGCCGATAGCCTGGACGCGCTGCTTTGTTCTGATGCTTTTCCTAACGCATTTTTTACCAGGAGGTATTATGGAAAAAGAACTTTATCTCTCCACCAACACCGCGTCCGGCCCCAACAGCACAACAAAAACCGAACCCTTCGTAAAAATCATCGCGCTGGTGGCGACACTCGGCGGGCTGCTGTTTGGTTACGATACCGGCGTGGTATCCGGTGCGCTGCTCTTCATGCGCAGTGATTTACATCTCACGCCGTTCACTACCGGGCTGGTGACCAGTTCACTGTTGTTCGGCGCTGCCTTTGGCGCACTGCTGGCAGGGCACTTCGCAGATGCCCTCGGGCGCCGCAAAATCATCATCACGCTGGCCTTTATTTTTGCCCTCGGCGCGGTCGGCTCTGCCTTCGCACCTGATGTGGTGACGATGATTGCGTCACGCCTGTTTCTTGGTATTGCCGTTGGCGGGGCGGCTGCCACGGTGCCGGTGTATATCGCGGAAATTGCTCCGGCGAATAAACGCGGCCAACTGGTGACGCTGCAGGAACTGATGATTGTTTCTGGCCAGCTGCTGGCCTATGTCTCCAATGCGACTTTTAATGAAATCTGGGGTGGCGAACATACCTGGCGCTGGATGCTGGCCATCTCCACCGTACCCGCCGTGCTGTTGTGGATCGGGATGATCTTTATGCCGGAAAGTCCACGCTGGCACGTCATGCGCGGCAACACCGCTGGCGCGCGCAGGGTGCTGGAGAAAACCCGGGCGGCGGAGGACGTAGAGTGGGAGCTGGAGGAGATCGAAGAGACCATCGAAGAGCATCGCCAGCAAGGCAAAGGTCGCCTGCGTGATTTGCGCACGCCATGGCTGCGCAAAGTGTTTTTACTGGGAATTGGCATTGCCGCCATCCAGCAGCTGACCGGTGTGAACACCATCATGTACTACGCGCCAACCATGCTCACTGCTACCGGCCTGAGCAACGATGCGGCATTGTTCGCCACCATCGCCAACGGCGTGATCTCGGTAATCATGACGCTGGTGGGGATTGTGATAATCGGTAAGGTTGGTCGTCGTCCGTTGGTGCTGATTGGGCAGATGGGCTGTACCGCCTGCCTGTTCTTTATCGCTACGGTGTGCCTGCTTATGCCGGAGTATCACGCCGGTGGTGCGGTTAATCTGCTGCGGGCCTATCTGGTACTGGCCGGAATGCTGATGTTTTTATGTTTTCAGCAGGGCGCGCTGTCACCGGTCACCTGGTTGCTGCTGTCGGAAATCTTCCCGGCGCGCATGCGCGGCATTTGCATGGGCGGTGCCGTTTTTACCTTGTGGATTGCCAACTTCGCCATTTCCATGGCCTTCCCGCTGTTGCTGGCCGCCTTTGGCCTGGCCGGGGCTTTCCTGACTTTTGCCGTGATCGGGATCGGCGGCGCCCTGTTTGTACTGCGCGCTATTCCGGAAACCAAAGGGCGCAGCCTGGAACAGGTCGAACACTATTTCTATGAACTGTATGACGGCAAAGGCTAAATGTGAGGGCGCTCAGGCTGATGTAAATCACTCAAAGAAGCCGCAGAGCGGGCAAAAAAGATACCTTACTATCAGGGCATGTCAGTACCTTGCAGCAAACAGAACCTTACCCAGTGATTATTATCCAGGAAAGATCATGACCTACAAAATAAGCAGTGACCGATTCTGTGTTAACCGTAAAATTGCTCCTCATCTCAGCATGGCGGAATTCTTCGCGCTGGTGGAACAACTGGGATTAAATAAAGTTGAAATACGCAATGATATGAAAAGCGGCAGCGTGACCGACGGCGCAGGCGGTGAGGAGGTGCGTCGCCTGGCAGCGCAGCATCAGCTTGAGATCGAAACCATCAACGCGGTGTATCCCTTCAACCAGTTAGATGATGCGGTGCTGGAAAAAACGCGCGCGCTGTTAGCCGATGCGCGCGCCACCGGGGCGAAAGCGCTGGTGCTCTGTCCGCTCAATGATGGGACGCCGGTGAGTAATGAGCAAACCGTACAGGCGCTGCAAACCCTGGCGCCGCTGTTTGCCGAATATGGTGTTGCCGGGCTGGTTGAACCGCTCGGTTTTCCGCAGAGCTCACTGCGCTCCGCCGCGCTGGCGCAGCAGCTTATCGCTCAGGCCGGCGTGCCGTTTAACATCGTGCTGGATACCTTCCATCATCACCTGTACGAAGGCGCCGAACAGGATTTCGCCGGTGGCGTAGACGTGAATCACATCGGCCTGGTGCATCTCTCTGGCGTAACGGATGCGCGCCCGACTCATCAACTCACCGACGAAGAGCGCATCATGCTGAGCGCGGATGACCTGCTGAAATCCCGCGAGCAGGTGCAGCGCCTGGAAGAGATGGGCTATCGCGGTGTTTATGCTTTCGAGCCGTTTTCTTCGGTGATGGAGAGCTGGAGTGCTGAGGATATTGCGCGCGAAATCCGCAGCAGCATTGATTATCTCAACCACTAACCAATCCGGCATTTTGCTGAAGGAACCTCGCATGACACTCAATATTGGTGTAATCGGCACTGGCGCTATCGGCCGTGAACACATTCGTCGTTGCAGCCAGGTGCTGCAGCATGCGCGCGTGGTCGCGCTTAATGATATCAATCGCAGCAACTGTGAGCAGGTGATTAGCGAGCTCGGCTTGCAGGCGGAGATTTACGACAACGCGCACGATTTAATCGCCGCGCCGGAGGTGCAGGCCATTCTGGTTACCTCGTGGGGCCCGACGCATGAAGAGTTTGTGCTGGCAGCCATCAAAGCCGGCAAAGCGGTATTCTGCGAGAAGCCACTGGCAGTGACCGCTCAGGGCTGTATGAATATTGTCGAAGCGGAAATTGCCGCAGGCAAAAAACTGGTGCAGGTGGGTTTTATGCGACCGTACGACAGCGGCTATCGCGCGCTGAAAGCGGTTATCGACGACGGCACCCTGGGTGAGCCGCTGATGCTGCACTGCGCGCACCGCAATCCGGCGGTCGGCGATGCTTATACCACCGATATGGCGATCACCGATACGCTGATCCATGAACTTGACGTGCTGCGCTGGCTGCTGAATGATGATTATGTCAGTGCGCAGGTGATTTACCCACGCAAGACCCGCCACGCGTCATCGCACCTGAAGGATCCGCAGATTGTGCTGCTGGAAACCGCGAAGGGCATCCGCATTGATGTCGAGATCTTCGTTAACTGCGCCTATGGTTACGACATTCAGTGTGAAGTGGTTGGCGAGAGCGGTATTGCACGCCTGCCTGAACCGATGTCGGTGCAAACCCGCCATGCGGCGCAGCTCTCCACCGGCATTCTGACCGACTGGAAAAGACGTTTTATCGCTGCGTATGACGTTGAGCTGCAGGATTTCATTAACAACGTGCTGTCAGGCAATATGACTGGCCCGTCGGCGTGGGACGGCTATGCCGCCGCCGTGGCGGCCGATGCCTGTGTTGCGGCACAGAAAAACGGTGACATTGTCCCGATTACCATGCCGCCACGTCCGGCTTTCTATCGTTAATCCCGTCACATCGCGGCTGGCGCACCCTAACCGGTGCGCCTTTATGTGACATTGTCACCTGTTGACAGCCATCTTCCCGTCAGTCACCGCCGCGCCTCACATTTGTTACCGATCCCGTGTATCATCGCCGCCTTTATGTTGTGCAAGGAAAAGTGTGATGACGGAGAGCGTAATGGCGCGCCGCCAGCCCTCGGTATGGTGGGGCGCCATGATCATCTGTGGGACGGTAGTGGGCGCCGGTATGTTTACGTTACCGATCGTGATGGCCGGGGCGTGGTTTGGCTGGGCGCTGCTGCTGCTGGGCATAAGCTGGGGCGCAATGCTGCTCTCCGGGCTGCTGTTTATGCGTGTCAGCCTGCATTATCCGCCGGGCGCGGGCTACGATACGCTGACGCGCGATTTGCTCGGGCGCGGCTGGGCCAGCATCAATGGCCTCAGCATCCTTTTTGTACTGGGCATTCTCACCTACGCTTATATTTCAGCCAGTGGTCCGGTTTACCAGCACTCACTGAATCAGCTTGGCGTGCCGCTCTCAACCGCCGGGGCCAAAATCGCGCTGACGCTGTGTGTCGCCGCTGTGGTGTGGCTCGGCACCACCGGCGTCAGTCGTTTGATGACGTTCTGCGTGCTGGCAAAAATCCTGCTATTGATTTTGCTGTTTGGCGGACTGTTAACCCAGGTTGACGTGCCCTCGCTGTTCGCTGCCGCCGCGCCGGGAGACAGCTACTGGCCTTACGCACTGGGCGTGCTGCCGTTCTGTCTGGCCTCTTTTGGCTATCACGGTAACATCACCGGGCTGGTGAGTTATTATCAGCGCCGCGAGTCGCCGGTGACACGCGCGCTGGTGCTGGGCACGCTAATGTCGCTGGCGCTGTACCTGTTCTGGATTGTCTGCACCATGGGGAATTTGCCGCGCGCTGTGTTTCCTGACATCGTGCAGCAGGGTGGAGATATTGCCGCGCTGATGGCCGCGCTGCGCGATCATCTGCACGTGCGCGCGTTATCGCTGATGATGTCGGTGTTCTCTCATTTTGCGGTGATTGCCTCGTTTCTCGGCGTGACGGCAGGACTGTTTGATTTCATCGCCGACCGCCTCGGCTGGGGGCATTCCCCGCGCGCGCGGCTGCAAACCGCGTGCCTGACATTTTTGCCGCCGCTGCTCGCTTCACTGTGGTGGCCACATGGCTTCGTCGCCGCCATCGGTTTTGCCGGTCTGTTTGCCACGCTGTGGGCGGTGATTATTCCAGCGCTGCTGGCACGGCGTGCGCAACAGCGCTTCGCCGATCGGCCGCGTACGCCACTGGCGATTGGCCTGGTACTGCTTTTCGGCGCGCTGAATGTGCTGGCATGGACGCTGAGCTGGCTGGGTGTGTTACCGCAATTTGCTGCGGCCTGAGTGGCGAGAGCCATGGGGTTCAGAGGTGAGGCTGCACTATTCGTATCGTAGCGGCGCGATTTATCGCGCTAATCCATTCGCCGCACCGTTGTAAATTGCGCAATGAATTGCGCCGCTACCCGGCGCTGGGGCTACGAATGGGTTGAATAATTCACTCTGCTCAAGTCAGCGATAAGACCCGGTCCGTTGGGCTGCCAGTTGAGCTGCTGCCGCGTCCAGGCACCGCTGGCACGCAGATCCAGCCTGGCGAAAGCAGCGAACCAGCCGAAATGCTCCGCGGCCTGATCGGGTTTCAGCGAAACGGCAGGAATCCCCAGGCCTGTTGCCACGGTTTCAGCAATCAGCCGTGAGGCAATACTTTCCTCTGCTACCGCATGATACCTTTTGCCGCGTTCGCCTTGCTCAAGCACTTTTACGTACAGCCCGGCCACGTCATCAACGTGTGCAGCGCACCAGGCGTTTTCACCTCCGCCGATATAAGCTGCCGCGCCTTTCTCCCTGGCAAGAGCGATGTAATAGCTGATTAATCCCTGACGTTCAGTGTTGTGAACCTGAGGTAAACGCACCACACGAAGATCGATCCCCGATTCAAGGAGCTTAATGCCTTCCATTTCCGAGGCAACGCGTGGGTTAGGGTGTTCCGGGTTGAAATTCTGCTCAAGAGCGGGCTGGCCGCTGCCGTCATCACCCATTCCGGTACCAGAAGTGATGAGCAGCGGACGCTGACTGCCCTGCAATACAGAGCCAATCGCGCGAATAACGCGGCGGTCTTTTCCGCAATTTTCGACAAAACGGCTGAAATCATGATCGAAAGCGGTGTGGATCACCGCATCACATTGGTCAATGCCGGCAATCCACGCCTGGGGATCTTCCAGCGTACCGCGCTGGGCTGTCGCGCCCTTATCGTTTAACTGCTGAGCTGCTTCTTCTGAACGTACAAGACCGGTCACCTGATGGCCGCGAGCCAGCAGGGCCGATACAACGCGTGAGCCGATAAAGCCCGTCGCACCCGTTATAAAAATACGCATAGCCTGTCTCCTGAGTGATTTAGTGCGACAGCGTAAGCGCGGATCTTTTACTATTAAAGTAGTGAGGTTATCAGGGTATAAACATTAACAGGGTGATTTATGACGCTGCTTTCTGAAAATCCGCTGGGTGAGTTTTTAAGGGCACGCCGTCTGGCAATTGACCCGGCTTCGTTTGGTTTTTTGCCGGGCCGCCGCCGTACGCCGGGCCTGCGCCGCGAAGAGGTTGCCCAGCTCGCGAATATCAGCCCGACCTGGTACACCTGGCTTGAGCAGGGCCGCGGGGGAGCGCCCTCGCGTGAGGTACTGAACCGCATTGCTGCCGGGCTGCGGCTTACGTCTCCCGAACGCGATCATCTGTTTATCCTCGCGTTTGGGCATCCGCCAGAAAACCGGGTAAGTCGGTCCGACAGCATAACCCCACGGCTGCAACGCGTACTGGAAAGCCTGACGATTCCGGCGATTATTAAAACCGCCACCTGGGATGTGGTGGCATGGAATCACCCGGCGACGGTTGTGCTGAAGGATTACGGGCAACTTCCGCCCGCGCGGCGCAATATTCTGCGCCTGCTGTTTACCGACCAGGAAGCGCGGGGGATGCAAGACGACTGGGAGGGCGTGGCCCGGCTCATCGTCAACGCCTTTCGGGCGGATGCCGCGCGCCTGGGTGCTTCAGAGGAAATTGATCGACTGGTTGAGGAGCTATCCGCTCAAAGCGCTGACTTCGCCCGCCTGTGGCGTAACAACGATGTGGCCGGGCATGGCGAAGGGTTTAAGGTGCTGCATCATCCGCAAATGGGGACGATTGCCCTGGAGTTCTCGACCTTTTCTGTTGAAGGCAGGCCGGATTTAACGATGATGCTCTTCAATCCGGCAACCGATGAAAGCAGAGCGAAAACAGAGCGCTGGATTTCACAGAACTCAGCTCAGCGCGTAGTCTGAGTCAGGCAGTTTTTAATGCGTCAGCCAGCACGCTATAGCAATCACGCCAGTCAAAAAAAACAGGCTTACCCTGTAATGGGCAGGAGAAACGGAACAGAGGTTCTCCTGCCTCCTTCAATCGCTTAACGAGGCAACGGTTCAACAAAACGTACTGGTATAAATATACCGTCCGCAGCGCCTGTTTTGCTTAGTTGCCGCGATAGGTGGAGTAGCCGTACTGGCTGAGCAGCAGTGGAATATGGTAGTGCTGATCGGCATTATCCAGGGTGAACATCACCGGGATTTCCGGGAAGAAGGTCGGCTGACTGTTTTTTTTGTAATAGTCACCGGTTTTAAAAATTACGCGGTAAATCCCGGTCTGCGCCTTCTGGCCCGCCGGGTAAAGCGCCGGAATACGCCCCTGTTCGTTGGTGGTGCCCTGCGCCAGTTTCACCCACTCTTCACCCTGTTTTTTATCCAGCTCGACCTCAATACCTGCGGTCGGTACGCCGGTTTGCAGATTCAGCACATGCACGCTCAGGGGATTTTTCATCTCAGCGGCCAGGCCGCTCACGCTGAAAGCACAGAGCGCGCCGCCCAGTAAATAATGCTGCAATTTCATTTTATCTTCCTTTTGGTTGATTGGCAGAAGAAGCATAAGACGAAAAGCGTGCAGAGGCGCACAACGGGCTGAAATCTGTGAAATTTCCCAGAACAGGACCGGCAACCGGGCGGCTGCCGGTCAGTCGGATTACTGGTTACTGATCAATGTGCCTTTCAGGCCGTGCGGTTCGGAACGCAGATACTGCGGTGGCGCTTTGGCCTGCGCGCCGAGTTCGGCAGCGGCGTGCCATGGCCAGCGTGGGTCATACAGCACCGCGCGTGCCAGCGCGATCAAATCGGCATCCTGCTCCTGCAGCGCTTGCTCGGCCTGTTTCGGTTCGGTAATCAGCCCCACGCCAATTACCGGAATCGAGACCTGCTGGCGAATCTCGCGGGCGAACGGCAACTGATAACCTGGACCGACGCTGATTTGCTGCTGCGGTGCCAGCCCCCCGCTGGAGACGTGAATATAGGCGCAGCCTGCGGCTTCGAGCTGCTGGCTGAAAACAATCGATTGCTGATTATCCCAGCCGCCCTCGATCCAGTCGGTGGCGGACAGCCGCACGCCAACCGGGATTTCCGCCGGCAGCGCAGCGCGCAGCGCCTTGAACACCTCAAGCGGAAAACGCAGACGGTTCTCTAATGAGCCGCCATATTCATCATCACGCTGGTTGCTGAGCGGCGACAGAAACTGGTGCAGCAAATAGCCGTGTGCAGCATGCAGTTCGACCAGCTGAATGCCGATGCGTACCGCGCGCAGGGCGCTATCGACAAAGGCCTGTTTCAGCTGCGCCAGATCCTGTTTGCTGAGTGCGGCCGGCGGACGCTCATCCTGTCCAAACGGCTGCGCAGACGGCGCGACGTTCTGCCAGCCGCCGTGTTCCTCAGAGAGCTGTGCACCGCCTTGCCATGGCGCAGCACAGGACGCTTTGCGCCCGGCGTGACCCAACTGAATGCCAATCGGCAGGGTAGCGTAGCGCCGCACGTCCTGCAGCACGCTGGCCAGCGCGGCTTCTGTCGCGTCGTCCCATAACCCCAGGTCGCCCGGCGTGATACGACCAATCGCTTCCACCGCCGTCGCCTCGATAATCAGCAGTCCCGCGCCGGAGAGCGCCAGCTGGCCGAGATGAATGCGGTGCCAGGCCGTTGCCTGACCTTCTTCCGCTGAGTATTGGCACATTGGTGCAATCACAATGCGATTTTCCAGCGACAACTCGCCAAGCTGCGTCGCGCTAAACAGTAAACTCATGCATACCTCATATCCGCACGTTAATGACTCACTACAGCATAGGAGCTGCAGCCGGATTTGCAGCAATGCCAGATGTAAGCGGCAATGACACACATTAATTACAACATACTTTTAGTGATTGATGTAATGGCGCAGGGTTCGGCTAACGTGCCGGTAAGGCTGACTAGCGCCATTTATTCAAACCAGGGGCTGAGGCTCAACAGAATGCAAGCTTGTGATCGAGTTACCGGAGAAACAGCACACAACCGGCAGCGATGACCGGCGGCAGCAACACGTACGGCAGTACGGACAATTCTTCACTGAACGCATAGCCGGCTTTGTTAATACCTGTCCACATGTTGATGAATGCGATTATCACCCAGACGGCGATGAAACTTTTCGTGGTTAACTCACTGGGAAAGGGGCCTAAATGCCAGAGCCATCCAAAAGTCAGGAAGATGCCAAATAGCGCAAAGCCACAGATAAGGATGACAACGGTGTGCATTTCCGGCGCTCCTGTTTGCATGGTAAAGCGACCGGCGAGCGATTCCGCCGGTCACGGCTGTTACCCTTCACACGACGGTGCTTTCGCTGGCGTCAGAAGATCGGACAATCCAACCCGATGTAGCATTTCGGCGCGCAAACGGTCGATGACCGCAAAGCCGATATTCGCGCCGTCTTCGGACGGATCGTTATGGACACGAAATGGACGTGTACCAAACGGCATACCGACAACATCGGTTATCTGTGCTGCAACGCGCGCGGGATCGGCATCCTCCGGCACTATCCCCGCAAAGGCCTTTTGCACAACATCGCCGAATCCGGCATAAGGACCTGCTTCATACTCCGCGACACGTCCGGTGTCGGCAGGACTTCCTGAATGGGCAAAATGGTTGGTCCCTTTGGTAAAGGCTCCCGGCACGATGATTGTTGTCTCAATGCCGAATCGGCTGAGCTCGCGCGCATACTGAACGGCAAGCGTATCCATCGCCGCTTTGGCGGCAAAGTAAGGGGCCAGATAGGGCGGCGTGCCGCCGGTTACGCTGGAACTGGAAATCCAGACCAGCAGGCCTTCACGGCGGGAGCGCATATGCGGCAGTATGGCCCGGTTGACGCGCTGCGTTCCCAGCACGTTAACGTCATACTGCTGGGCGAACTGCTCTGGCGGGAAGGCTTCGGCCGGCCCGAACATCATGTGGCCAGCATTGTGTACCACCACATCGAGCTTGCCGGCGTCGGATATTACCGTTTCAATGGCAGCATCAACCGATATGTCGCTCTGAACATCAAGTTCCAGCGGGCGTAGGTCAATTCCCTCCCGCGTGGAGAGTTCGCTTAACTGGCGGACATTTGCGGCATTACGACCCGCAATATCCCGCATTGATGCATAAACGGTATGGCCAGCACGAGCCAGCGCTTCGGCGGTCAGGCGACCGAAGCCGCTTGACGATCCGGTCACCAGGATAATCTTCTGAGACATAACAGTACTCCTTTGACTAATTCTGCAGTTTGCGGCTCAGACCATTCCGCCATTGGCGCGCAGGATCTGTCCGTTCATCCAGCTGCCCTGTGGTCCGGCGAGGAAAGAAACAACACTGGCGATATCCTCAGGCGTGCCGAGGCGTTCCAGCGGATTCATTTTGGACATGCGCGCGATCAGTTCATCGCTTTTCCCGTTGAGGAAGAGGTCGGTCGCAGTCGGACCGGGCGCGACGGCATTGACGGTGATGCTGCGTCCGCGCATCTCTTTGGACATGATGGTTGTCAGTGTTTCGACGGCCGCCTTGGTCGCGGCATAGACGCCATAATTCTCAAGCTTAAGCCCGACAACCGACGTGGAGAAGTTGATGATGCGCCCACCAGAACGCAGGCGGTTTGCCGCTTCGCGCAGGGTGTTAAACGTCCCCTTCAGATTGATGTCAATCTGCTTGGTAAAACTCTGATCGTCGGCGCTGGCCAGCGGAGACAACATCATTACGCCGGCATTATTGACGAGCACATCAATACCACCAAACGCAGATTCGGCTAAATCGAACATGCGTTTGACCTGGCTGGCATCAGCAACGTCCGCCTGCGCGGTGATAGCTCTGCCACCGGCGGCTTCGATCTCCTCAACCACGGCGGCGGCAGCCTCTGCGTTGCCGGCATAGTTCACCACGATGGCAAAGCCGTCCGCAGCAAGCTGCCTGGCAATGGCGGCACCAATTCCGCGGGATGCACCGGTTACGATTGCAACTTTCTCTGAAACAGACATAGATATTTTCCCATTTTCGCGCGGTATCGCGCCTGAACACGGAGAAAATCTAGCACTGTATCCTTTCCGGATAATCAGTCATTATCAGGTATCAGAATCCGATAATGACGAACAATGCCATGGACAGAATTGATACGATGCGCGTTTTCACGCGTGTGGTAGCGCGCCGCAGCTTCACAAGGGCGGCGGAAGACCTCGGCCTGCCACGCTCGACCGTAACGGACGCGATTAAGCAACTTGAATCGCGCCTGGGCATTAAGCTGCTGGAACGCACCACGCGTCACGTCAGCCCGACGCTGGACGGTGAAGCCTATTACAAGCGCTGCGTTTCTATACTGGACGATATCGAGGATGCCGAGGGCGCGTTTGCCGGCGCCCGGCCGAAGGGATCGCTGCGTGTCGATGTTCATGGCACGCTGGCAAGACATTTTGTTCTGCCGCATCTTCCTTGTTTTCTCGAAGCTTATCCTGATATTGAAATCTATCTGAGCGAGGGTGACCGGCTGGTCGATCTGGTGCGTGAGGGAATTGATTGTGTCCTGCGTGTCGGAACGCCGCAGGACAGCGATATGATCGCACGGTGCGTCGCCACGCTGGAAGAGGTCACGGTCGCTTCGCCCGGTTACGTCTCCCGGTTCGGGCTTCCGTCGGATCCGAATGAACTGCATTCCGGCCACAGGATGATCGGATTTCGCACCACGGGCAGCAGCGGCATACTCCCTCTGGCATTCAGGGTGGACGGCAAGCGCATCACCACGACGATCAAAACTTCAATTACCGTCAATGCGGCTGATACCTTTGTATCCGTGGCGCGCATGGGACTCGGCATCATCCAGGTGCCGCGTTATCACGTGGAAGATGATTTGAAGACGGGGGCGCTTGTCGAATTGCTCAAAGCCTTTCCACCTGAACCGTCTCCCGTATCTGTCCTGTATCCGCGCAACCGACAGCTATCACCCAGAGTCAGGGTCTTCATCGAATGGCTAAAAGATCTCTTCCTGCAGCACAACGTGGATAGTAATGCCGGCAAGTAATCTGTGTGAAAATCGAAAACGGTGCAGAGACGGCTGGCGCCGTCACAGATTACACAGATATTGATAGAGCTCCGCGTCCCGCTGATCCGGCGTAAAGCGCGGGCAGCTGTGGCACTGCTGGCTCAGCGTGCGGTAGTGCTGCAGTAAACCAAGTTCACGCAGCATGCGCAGCCAGCCCATCGGGCCATAACACTGCTGCTCATAAATTTTGTCGCGGATGCTTTTCACGTCCACGCGCAGCAGCGTGGCGTTAAGGTCACTGTAATCCGGGTGCTTTTTGGTGCCGCCGACCTGTTTGAACAGGAAATTGCGCTCGTAAAACGCAGCAACCTTCTCTTTGACCTGAATAAAGATGTCATCCACCTGTTCAATGAAAATGGTGTAGATCATGATTTTCAGGTACAGCATAAACACGATGTTTTCACTGTCTGCCTGATAGCGTACCGACAGCGTGCCAAGCTCTACCACTTTGCGCTTTTCCAGCTGCAGGGCGGCCATCTCTTCACGAAAAAGTTTGCTGCACGGCAAACGGTTATTGTGATTGGCGATGACGCTTAGCGTGCCGAGGATATCCTGGCCTTTGCGGGCGAGAAACAGCGTGCTTTCCGGATTCAGCAGCCCTTCGTTATAGAGAAAAATTGAGCGTTTTTCCTTAACGATTCCACTGCGCCGGTACTGTTCATTCGTCACCTCCATCCCTTTAAGGAAGTCAATCAATCCGCTTGCCGGTGTAATGCTAATGCGCTGATTGATACCATTAAGTATCCTGCACATTCTGTGGGTTCTTTTTGTCAGTACGCCATCAGAGATAGCGCTGCTAATCACTGATTTCCTTGTTAAATGCACTGTAATCCTCAACCAGTCCACATTAAATTTTCGCTAATATAATAAATATAATTTAATGATTGAATAAATTTTTGCTGCAAATTTAGATCGCCTTAAAAGCGTGGCGGCAGCGGATAAGGCGCGTTGCAGAGGAGAAAGTAAGGGCGGTAACAACCGGAACGAAAGCAGGGGTAATGATTAGCATGATTTAATATTTGTAGCGGGACGAGCAGCGTGGCGCTTGCTGATTTCAACGCCTCGTCGCAACAAAGGATTTTAACTGGTCAATAAACGCTCTCAGCGAGGCCGACATATGGGGATTGTTAACGTAATAGAGATGAAGTCCTGAAAATACCGCAGACCACTCGCTCAGCACCTGCCTGAGTTCGCCGCGTTCAATCCAGGGTTGTGCGAACTCATCGCTGATATAGGCCAGCCCGGTTCCTTTTAACGCCGCGTCGAGCATAAAATCCGTTTCGTTGGCGGTGACAATGCTTTCAACATTCACGGTATGCGCGCCTGCCGGCCCCTGAAATTCCCAACGTTGCAGCACACCGGTATCGGCCCAGCGATAGGTCAGGCATTGATGCTGGCGCAGATCCTGCGGATGTTGTGGCTCGGGATGGCGTGAAAAGTAGTCCGGGGAACCGACCACAATCATCCGCATGTCGGGCGTCAGCCGCACGGCAATCATATCCTGCTGCACGAGTTGTCCCGATCTGATTCCGGCATCGAATCCCTTGCCGACAATGTCTATGAGGCTGTCATCAATGACCACATCGAGAGAGACATGCGGATAGTTCTCCCTGAATAACGGCAGCATGGGCGCAATCAACATGCGGGCAGCAATACGCGGCAGATTGATGCGAACCCGTCCACGCGGCTCGTCCTGACAGGCACCGACGTCCCTGACGGCCGAGGCGATCTCTGCCATCGCCGGCATCAGGCGATTGAGCAGGGCCTGTCCTGCTTCTGTCGGTGCCACGCTGCGGGTGGTCCGGTTCAATAACCGGCTACCTAAACGCTCTTCAAGCGCGCGGATGGTATGACTCAGCGCGGAGGGCGACACACCCAGGCGCTGCGCCGCCCGTCTGAAACTGCGTTCCTCCGCGACACAAACAAATGCCCGGAGTTCGCTATATTCGCTGCCTTTCATTGTTGCTTCCCGGCTCAACAACCTGTGTCGATTATAGCGTATTGTTATTCATAATCAGAAGCCGGAGACTAACAACACCAACAAAATTAATGACCTGGAAGGGCTTAACGATGACAAAACACATGCGGCGCTGGGAAACAGACGCCATCGGGCGCGATAACCTCGAACTGAGAACGGTCGCAATGCCGGTTCCGAGCCCGCAGCAGGTGCTGGTGAAGGTTGAAGCCGTCGCCCTGAATCACCGGGACAAGATGGTAATTGAGAATGGCCGGGGCCTGCCGCTTGCGTTTCCTTTTACACCGGGGTCCGATCTGGCCGGCGTTGTTGTTGGCCGGGGGGACGGTGTCAGCCGCTTCAGCACCGGTGACCGGGTTATTTCAACGTTTACGCCCGACTGGATCGATGGTGTGCGTCCCGGCGATGCGCGTACGCCGGCCTATAAAACGCTGGGCGGCTATTATCCCGGCGTGCTGGCTGAATATGTGGTTATGCCGGAAGCGTGGCTGGTTACCGCCCCCGCGACGCTTAACCCGATTCAGGCTGCCACATTGCCCTGTGCCGGTCTCACCGCCTGGTTTGCGCTGGTCGAACGTGCCGGCGTGCAGGCTGGCGACATTGTGCTGATTCCCAGTACCGGCGGGGTTGCCCTATTTGGTTTGCAGATTGCCAAAGCGCATGGCGCGCAGGTGATCGTCTCCGGCAGAGCCAGCAACGCCGACCGGACGAAAGCGCTGGGTGCCGACCATTATGTGGATCGCCACCGTGAAGACTGGATGGAGGAAATTTATCGCATCACCGCCAATCACGGCGCCGATCATATCCTTGAAGTCATCGGTGGCGATCATCTGGGGAAATCCGTGCAGCTGGCGGCGGTCGGTGGGCACATCTGCCAGATCGGTGCGCTTGAGGGCTTTGACTTTAGCTCACCGGCAATGCCGCTGATGATGAAAGACGTGACCCTTCATGGTATCGGCACCGGTAGCCGCCGCGCACTCACGCGCCTGATTCGTGCAGTTGATCGGACCGGCATAAAGCCGGTGATCGACTCGGTGTACGCGTTTTCTGACCTGCCATCAGCGCTGGACCATCTGGACCGGGGGCCTTTCGGTAAGGTGGTCATCACGATGAGCAGCGAGTGAGACGCGCGCTGATCGCTGGCGATTTATGCAGCATCCACCCGTCGTCCAGCGGCCATCGCCACGCCTGACATCATTACCGCCTTTAATCCTGAAAATCCCGTCGCTGATTATGTGCTTAACTTAGCGTTGACACGGCAACAGGGTGAAACATGACGTTTAAAAGGAAAAATGAAGCGGCAATCATTTCAGGTTCCTCGCTGCTGCGCAGTATTTTGCTGTCCGGCGGATTGCTGATATGCGCGATCATTGCGCTCACCCTGTGGACGCTGCGCGAAGACTGGCACGGCGCGGTGCGCCAGACGGAAGAGATGGCGGTCAATCTTTCCCTGTCACAGTCACGTCAGGCGGAAGATACCGTGCTCCAGACCGAACTGGCCCTGCGTGAAGTGCAGCGCGACCTGCAGGCGCAGCCGCTGGAAAAACTCAACGCCGCCAATCTGAGCCAGATTATGCGCGATCTGCAAAGCCGTCTGCCGCAGCTGCATGGGCTGTTTTACTATGATGAGCAGGGCCGCTGGATCGCCACCTCCACGCGCAGCGTGCCGGTGGGCACCAACAACTCTGACCGTGAATATTTCCGCTATCACCGCAACAACAGCCGTGACAGTTTGCACATCGGCCCGGTGATTCGCAGCCGCAGCACTGGCGATCTGGTTATTCCGGTTTCCCTGCGCGTCAGCGATGCCGCGCGTGATTTCAAAGGCATCCTGTTAGCCACCATTAAAGTGGATTATTTCCGCCGTTTTTACAGTTACTACGAACTGGGGCCGCGCGACGTGCTGGTACTGATGCTGGCAGACAGCACGGTGCTTTATGCCCGTCCGATGCCCGACAGCTATATCGGCAAGAGTCTCTCCGCCAGCCATCTGTTCCAGCAGATGCTGGTGAAAGCCGATCGCGGCAGCGGCGAGTGGAACGCGGCGCTGGATGGCCAGGTGCGCATCTTCGGCTTCGCCAGCTCAGAACGCTATCCGCTGGTGGTCGCGGCCGGTTACGACAAGCGCAATCTGTATCTGCGCTGGGTGAAAGGAAGACTGCAGGATATTTCCCTGAACGTGGCGCTGCTGGTCGCGATTATCCTGCTGGGACTGTTTGTCATTCGTCAGGCTCGGCATAGCCAGCATTATCAGGAAGCGCTGCTCAAATTAAAAAACGACCTCGCCGATGCCAATCACCATCTGGATCAGCTGGCGTTTTTTGATGGGCTGACCGGTCTGGCTAACCGCAGACAGTTTGACCGCTTTTTGCAGAATGCTTTGCATAATCTGCGGGAAAAATCAGCGCCGGTGTCGCTGATTCTGATGGATATTGACTACTTCAAACACTACAACGATCGCTACGGGCATGTGGCAGGCGATCACTGTTTACGCCAGGTGGCCGACGCGCTTAAACGCCTCAAGCTGCGGCAGAGCGACATGGTTGCGCGCTATGGCGGCGAGGAGTTTGCCATTATCCTCGCCGGTGCCGATCAGCATGCAGCGCTGAATATTGCGCGTCAGGCAGTACAGGTAATTGCTGACCTGCATCTGCCTCACGCCGCTTCCGCACTGCCCGACGCGCAGGTAACGCTCAGCGCGGGCTGTGCGACCACCTGGCATGACGATCAGGCCAGCAACCTGATCGAGCATGCTGATGCGGCGTTGTACCAGGCCAAGCATAGCGGACGCAATCAGGCGCAGGCCTGGCGGGCAGTGAGTGATTAACGGTTAAAACCTGGAATGAAGCGTGAAACATCGACTTCCATAAACTGCGAGCGCTGGAAATTGTGTTTCAGGTCATACGGCACCGTACAGTCAAAAATGGTTTTACAGGTAATGCCATGGGCGCGAATCGAGTTACTGAAGGCCGGATCCTGTGAGGGATCGAGCGGGTGACAGCGCACGCCCGGAATAAAGATGGTATCCGCGTCGCCCTGATAACGCGTGGTCATCGCCCAAATCACGTCATTTAAATCGAACACATCAACATCCTCATCGACCAGAAACACGTGCTTCAGCTCTGAAAAGGCCGAGAAAGCCAGCAGGGCAGCCTGACGCTGGCGTCCCTCATCCTGTGGGCCGCGCTTATTGATTTGCAGCACCGCAACATATTTCCCGGTGCCTGGCGAAGGGCAATGTACATTCTTCACCAGACCCGGTAACGCACGCTCAACCATATCGAGAATGCTGGCTTCGGTCGGGATACCGGCCAGATTGGTGTGCTCGTCGCTCGGTCCGATGCAGGTTTGCAGGATGGGATTTTTGCGGTGCGTCACGGCTTTGACTTTAATCACCGGCACTGCCGCCTGCGCTTCACCGGTATAACCTGGGAATTCCGGCATCGCTTTACCGCTATGGGTATGCTGATCTTCCTGTACGCGATAATCCGGCACCAGTTCACCCTCAATCACGATCTCTGCATGGGCAATGGCGCGGGCATCGACGGCGACACCCTTAACCAGCTCAACCGCCCGACCGCGCAGACCACCGGCTATCGCCAGCTCATCAAAACCGAGCGGTGTGGTCGGCGGCTCGAAACAGGCACCAATTTCGATGGCCGGATCGACGCCAATACTGATGGTAATCGGCAACGCTTTGCCCGCCTGCTCAGCCTTGATGCGGAACTGATCAAGATGGCGGCCCGGCACAAAGTACATCGAGATCTCATCTTTGCCCTGCACACACAAGCGGTGAATAGTGACGTCGTGTTCGCCGGTTTCCGGATCGGCGGCATAACACATCCCCATGGTGAAATAAGGGCCGGCATCTTCAGGCGTGTTGGTTGGCGCGGGCAGCAGGCGGCGGATATCAAAACCGTCATCCGTGGCGAGGTGCACCACTTCCTGACAAACTGCCTGCTGCTGGCTTATTTCCACCGGTGCTATGGCGTTATGTACCGATGAACGCAGCAGATGCGCCAGCTTTTCTTTCGGCACTCCTAGCAGGCGCGCCACGCGCTGCCGTGAGGCCAGCAAACCAATCAGTACGCGAAAGTTGTCGTAACCTTTGATGTGATTAAACACCATCGCCGGTCCGGTCTGCGTGGGACGCATCACGGTACCGCCCGCGCCAACATAACGATAGACACCGGACAGTTCCGCTTCGGGATTTACCGGTTCATCGGTCTCAATATACTCACCATCAAATTGTTTCAGCAGTTCGATGGCAGAACGCAGATCGTAAACCTCACTGCTGTGCGAAGAGGGAGATGTGTTTGACATAGGCTGTTCCTTAGTTTGGGAGTGTCAGGTCATCACTGGCGGGATGCAAACCCTGCCAGCGCGTGGCGCCAGCAGTGTCGATACCAAGCTGATCCAGCACGCGACCCACGATATGATTTTCCACATCGGCGATCGTGGCCGGATGGTTGTACCAGGCCGGCACAGGGGGAATCAGGCTGACGCCCATGCGTGACAGCGCCAGCATGTTTTCCAGATGAATGGTGTTGAGCGGGGTTTCGCGCGGTACCAGAATCAGTTTGCGCTGCTCTTTCAGGACGACATCCGCCGCGCGGCCAATCAGCCCTTCCGCATACCCGCGCGGATACCGGCCAGCGTTTTCATGCTGCAGGGAATAATCACCATCCCATCGGTGACAAATGAGCCCGAAGAGATAGTCGCGGCCTGGTCACCGGCCGGATGAAACACATCGGCCAGCTGTTTGATTTCATTGAGAGAACAGTTGGTTTCATGTTCCAGCGTCACTTTTCCCCAGCGTGACAAAATGAGATGCGTTTCGATGTGCGGAATGTCCGCCAGTTGCCGCAGTAATCGCAGCGCGAGTGGGGCACCGGTGGCACCGGTTACGCCGACAATGATGCGCATAAGGCCTCCTGTGAAAGGCAAAAATTTTCCGGCGCGTTCCTGCCGTCGCCGTCCTGCTGGCAAAGATAATGCGCTCGCTAATCAGGGTCTAATTGGTAATATGCTTTTATTAATAACGAACCCTTATCAGGTGTGGCATGGATTACCGAAAGCTGCGTTCTTTTCTGGCACTCGCCGATACGCTGCATTTCGCACGAGCGGCGGCGGCGGTTAACCTCACGCAACCAGCGTTGTCTCAGCATATTCAGGCACTGGAGCAGCAGTGGGGCGTGAAGTTATTTGCGCGCGACAAGCGTAAGGTGAGTCTGACGCGCGAAGGCGCATTGCTGCTCGGGGAAGTCCAGCAGACGGTGCAGCGTGTGGAGCATCTGCAGGACACGATTAAGCAGGTGGCCGCCGGGCGACGCGGCATGTTACGCATAGGCTATGTGGGCACGTCCATGCTGGAGCCGGCGCTGGTCAAAATTATCCGTGCCTTCAGACGTGATTTTCCCCAGATCGCGCTGCAACCCGTGGAGTACAGCGTCAACCAACAGCTAAGCCTGCTGGAGAGCGGCGATTTGGATATCGGCATCCTGCGCGGGCCGCTGCCGGAACGTCGCCAGATTAGCCGGCAAATTCTGCATCAAACCTCGCTGTGTGCGGTGCTGGCCGACGACCATCCGCTGGCGCAGGAGGCCTGCATCTCGCTGGCTGATTTAGCGGCGGAGCCGCTGATTTTGCAGGAAGATCCGGAAGGCATCGGGCTTGGTGGCGCGGTGCTTAATCTCTATGCCGCCGCCAGGCAGATTCCAGCCAGCGTGCTCCGCGCGCGCGATGTGGCCACCGCCGTCGACCTCGCCGCGCTGGGTCTGGGCGTGACCTTCATCCCCCACGCCCCGGAGAGATTTTTGCGTCAGGATGTGGCACTACTGTCGCTGGCACAGCAGGATGTCACGACGGCACTTTACCTGTGCTGGAAAACCGGCGCGGCTAACCCGGAGATCCGGCGCTTTGCCGGGTACGCGCAGTCACACTATGGTGAGGAACCCGCTGCGTAATCAGGCGGGCATTCCAGCCTCAGCGGCGTTATGGGGATCAATATGGCGAATTGCTATGCCATATCGGCTAAATTGTGATTCACTGACGTATCTATTGTCAGATTATGCGTGAGAAGCGCAGTCATGAAGCCAACACTGAATCAGCTAATGAGTTTTTGTACCGTGGCAGAAGTGGGGAATATAGGCCGGGCAGCAGAAAAGCTGAATATTTCGCAGCCACCGCTAAGCAGACAAATAGCGCAGCTCGAACGTGATGTGGGTGCGAAACTGTTTACCCGTAATGCCAAAGGCATGAAACTCACCTTTGCCGGCGAGCAATTTTTAAAAGATGCTTACGCCGTATTAAGAATGATGCAGCAGGCGTGTAATAATGTGCAGGCTGTTTCAGAAGGGCAAATGGGATTGATTAAGCTGGGCGCAACCATGTACGCATCGTACAGTGTGGTGCCGCAACTGGTCATGAAACACAGAATGAATTATCCCGGTATTGATCTGCAATTCCAGGAAATGATCCCGACCGGGTTAAACGCTGCGCTGGAGGATGGACGGCTGGACGTTGCGATCAGCTTTTCGGAAGTCACCAGCTCCGCAATTAACTCACTGGTGTTATTGCGTGAACCGTTAATTGTCGCGCTTCCTGCGGATCATCCCCAGGCCAATGTTGAAAATTTCACCCTGGAAACGCTGGCCAACGACCCGTTTATCATTGTGCCTCGCCCTATGTCGCCGCTGCTTTATGACAGAATTTTTAATCAATGTCTGAAAGCCGGTTTTAGTCCACATATTGGCGTTGAGGTTTCAGTCCAGCAAACCATCGTTAATTTCGTCGCTCATGGATTAGGGGTGGCCATCATTCCGGCAAGTATGGCGACAGCGCAGATAAGAGGCATTAATTATCGGAAAATTGCGGACGCAAATACCATCGAAAATATCCTGATGTGGTCTTCTGGTAATAAAAATCCAGCGCTGGAACACTTTGTTAACCAATGCCGTGCCCTCGCAGAGGAGTTAAGCACGGCATCGGATACCCGCATCAGTTCTTAGCAATCACGATTTCGATCAGGCTGGGTTTACCGCTGGCGATAGCCTCCTCGACAGCCGCAGCGATCTGTGAAGCCACCTCAATCTTACGCGTTTTCAGCCCCAGCGCGGTGCCAAGTGCCTGATAATCAATCACAGGATCTACCAAATCCATGGCGATAAAGCGATTGGTTTGCGCCGAGGTATAATCTTCTTTAGACCGCATAAAGTTCTTAAGAACATTATATTCAGTATTGTTCATCACAATAAAGGTTACCGGCAATTGCTCATGGGCGGCGGTCCACAGCGACTGAGGCGAATACATTGCCGCACCATCCCCCACAAAACAGACAACAGGGGCTTTGCCCAGTCCGAGGGAATATCCCACTGCAGCGGGCATTCCCCAGCCCAGACCGCCACCGCGCATAAAAGCATATTGATCTGCTCTGTTACTCGACAGCGATCTACGCAGCGATTGTGAGGTCGCAATGGCCTCGTCAACAATTGTTATATCCGGACCAATAGCGCGCGCGGCCTCAAATGCGGCGATCAATGGCGTGATCTTCGTAGCCGACTGCTGCTCTTGTACCGACTGTAATAAGTTCTCTTTAGTTTGTTCGAACTGTGCTGCCGCAGCCGCGAAACGACGCTGATAATCCGGGCGATTATGCGCGGTAGCCTCTTTCAGCTCAGGTAGCAGCACCGCCAGCGATAATTTAATATCGCCGAGAGTTGAGAGCTCGCTACGATAAGTTCGTCCCAAATCGCCTGCATCGGCTGAGAGCTGGAACACTTTACAATGCTCCGGCACGGCACGCCCCTCGGTATAGAGGATGGTGATGAGCGATTTACCGCCGAGCGCAAAGATTGCATCGTATTGATCAAGCGCTTTGGCAATGTCCGTCGCCTGAGTAGAGAGATTGCCTCGCCACAGAGGATGCGCGGTGGGATACGGAATCCGATTCGGCCAGGTTGAGCCGTAAACGTCAGCGGCCAGCAACTCAGCCAGTGCGACAACTTCCGCAGCCGCGCCGCTTTGATGAATCTCATCGCCGGCAATAATCGCGACCTTGCCAGGGGTGAAGGCGGCTAACTTTTTGGCTAACAGCGGCAGTGAACCTGCGACCGCTTTACGATCAACGTTAGACGGCGCGCCGATGTCGACGGAGCTCATGGCTTCCATCACATCCATCGGTAAAGAGAGGAAAACCGGGCCTTTGGGCGCAGCGTCCGCATCATGAAAAGCACGGCGAACCAGGATTGGCAGCTGGTCAACGCTGGTGACTTCCTTCGACCATTTGGAAAAAATCTTACCCATACTCACTAAATCCCCCAACAGCAGGGGATCGGTGATGCTGTGGCGTAAATCCTGCTGGCCAGCCGTCACCACTAATGGCGTTTGCGAGCAAACCGCGTTGTGCAGATTGCCCATGCCGTGTCCCAGACCACCGGCCGTGTGCAGATTGAGAAAACCAGGCTTACCGGCAGCCTGCGCGTAACCATCGGCCATCGCAACCGCACTGGCTTCCTGCAAGGCAAGCACATAGTTGATGTTGGGATTTCTGAGCAGGGCGTCCATGAACGGTAATTCAGTCGTACCTGGGTTACCGAACACATACTCAACGCCTTCACTCTCTAACACTTCCAGCAGGACATCACCACCGCGGCGTACCGGGGTGTCGTTTAATTTTGCAATCGGTTTATTCATCGTTGTTCACCTCTGACTATCGGTTAATAATCCGCCAGTTTCCGGGCTGAATTTATCTTAGAAGCAGGGTGAGCGTTGATTCCAATACTAAGATTGGCCTGTTTGATACCCTAAAAGGTATGGCTATGAAGCAAAGCCGCGTGATTAAAGGTGCCCATTCATCAAATCCACCATCGCCCCGGCATGCGCATCAACGTGGCGAATATAGCGCATCACCGTTTCCGGCTTCTTCCAGGTGCCTTCCTGCATGATCTGCGCGGTGCTGTACTTATTGCTGGCCATATCGATGGCGGCACCGACCCGGGTGCTATGTCCCGACCAGCCGCGATAGCGATTCTTATTGGGTTGCACGCCGGTGCCTGGTCCCGCTTCACGCCAGGCGCGGACGAAAATATCCTCCAGCGCGCGAGTCGAGAGCGGTTTATCGCAGACAATCTGCGCCTGGTTGGCGCGGTGCACCGGGCCAAAAATGAACGCGTCGGGTTCTGCGATCAGCCCGGATACCACCAGCCATTCGGTCAGCCGTTGTGATGAGAGATCGCCGAGTGCCTTAATCAGTCCCCCGGTCATCACAATGGTTTTGGTCCAGGCGACATCGAGAATGATACGGCCATCGGCCGAGCGCGAAATGTCACGCACCCGCAGGCGGCTCAGTTCACTGATGCGTAACAGCGTGGCGTAAGCCACATGCAAAAATGCCAGATCGCGCTGCTGTTGCAGGCGGTCAGAGCCCGCCCAGTGCTGATCCAGCGTAAGTAAATCGCGAATGCGAAAGGGGATGGCCTGGCCGGCACGTTCACCAGCTATCACCGCGCCGCGATTAATTTTTTTTACTGCGCGAAACACCAGCGGCGAAACATTGGGCGGCACCAGACCGGCGTTACGGTGTAACATGGAAATTAATGCAGCATGGGTCGCGATGGTAGAATAGGCGCGTCCCGATGCCTGAAGCCACAGCAGGTAATCACGCAGATCGGCAGGATCCATCGGCAAAAATTGCCGGCCATGTTCAGTCGCCCAGCGGCTGCCGATCCGCATAACGCTCAGCAACTGTCGCCACGTGTTATCAGAAAACGCCTCTTTATCACTGACAAATTCTCTCAGGCGTTCAGCAATATCCTCATCAGCACTGTGCATCAGGGCCGGGCTGGCGGTAATCCCGGGCAGGGTGTCCGTTTTACTCATTAATTTATGACGTCGCTACGTGAATTCTGTGCATGTAGCAGGGTCATCACCCGCCAGATTTAACGTAGCGGTGCCGGTTTTTTATGCACGGCGTGGCACTGACACACTGCATCATGTTAACCAAAGGTGATGATCCTGCGGATCCTGGCTTCATATAATGCCAATTATATGAAGTCAGCTATTCTAACCGCTGAAAATCTGGATGGACAGCGCTAATGGGGATGGAAAACGGCGATGGTGAAGTTTTTTCAACTGACAAACGCGCCGTCAGCTGTCAGGCTAAGGATGGAGAGTGTGATAGCGTAGATTAGCGCCTGATTTTGCAGGTTTTTTTCCCAACCTTTGCTTACTTTAACTCAGCGCGAGCCTGGTGCAGGCAACATGAAGTTAGCTCATCTTGCTTTGAAATTTAATCACTTTTCCTCACGCAGGGACTCTGGCATAACTAAGGTCATGTTAAATATTTTCGACAATATGACCACTGCTGAATTTGCAAACCTGTAAACGTTTTGAGAACTCCGGCAAAGGAGAGAACAGCGTCAGGTTGCAAGCAGAAATCAGGATGCCCGCTCGCGATGAAAAATGATTTTACCTTTAGTATAAAAAGCACGCGCTTCGATGAGAATTACAACCCCTCCGAAGATACGCGCATCACCACCAACTTTGCCAACCTGGCGCGCGGCAGCAATCGTGAGGAGAACCTGCGCAACACGCTGATCATGATCAACAACCGCTTCAATGCGCTGGCGCACTGGGACAACCCCAACGCCGATCGCTATGCGGTTGAGCTGGAAATCATCTCTGTGGAGATGAATCTGGGTGCAGGCGGCGAGGGCAAAACCGTTCCCGGCGATTGAGATCCTGCAAACCACCATCGTCGACAAAAAAACCAGTGAGCGTATCGAAGGCATCGTCGGGAATAACTTCTCGTCTTACGTGCGGGATTATGATTTCAGCGTCCTGCTGCCCGAGCACAATAAAGGTCGTGCCGCGTTTCAGCATTCCGGAAGACTTTGGCGAGCTGCACGGCAATATTTTCCGCCATTTTGTCAATTCAGAGACGTATAAAGCCAACTTCCGCAAAGCGCCGGTGATTTGCCTCAGCGTCTCCAGCAAAGATACCTACCGCCGCACCGGTAACCAGCACCCGGTGCTGGGCGTTGAGTATCAGCCGGATGGCGAATCTTCATTGACCGACCAGTACTTCGCCAAGATGGGCCTGCAGGGTGCGCTACTTCATGCCGGAAAACAGCGTGGCGCCGTTCGCGTTCTACTTCACCGGGGATTTGCTGAGTGATTACACCAACCTGGAGCTGATCGGCACCATCAGCACGATGGAGACCTTCCAGAAGATCTACCGCCCGGAGATTTACAACGCCAACTCGGCGGCGGGCATTGACTACCAGCCAGACCTGAACCACCAGGATCACTCATTAACCAAAATTGTTTACGACCGCGAAGAGCGTAGCCGTCTGGCGATTGAGCAGGGCAGATTTACCGAAGAGTACTTCATTAAGCCTTACCAACACATTCTTGAGCAGTGGTCTGATCACTTCGCGCTTTGATTAACGAATCAAATAAGGTTATTTATTATGAAAACATTGCTCCCGACGTCAACGGCTGGCAGCCTGCCAAAACCTTCCTGGCTGGCGCAACCTGAAACGCTATGGTCACCCTGGAAATTGCAGGACGAGGAACTGATTGAGGGCAAACAGGACGCGCTGCGCCTGTCTCTGGATGAGCAGCAGCAGGCGGGCATCGATATCGTCAGCGACGGCGAACAGACCCGCCAGCACTTCGTCACCACCTTTATCGAACACCTGAGCGGCGTCGATTTTGAGAACCGCCAAACGGTGCGCATCCGTAACCGCTATGACGCCAGCGTGCCCACCGTGGTGGGCGCGGTCGCGCGCCAGAAACCGGTCTTCGTCGACGATGCCAAATACCTGCGCCAGCTGACGGAGCAGCCGATCAAATGGGCCCTGCCGGGCCCGATGACCATGATCGACACGCTGTATGACGCCCACTATAAAAGCCGCGAAAAGCTGGCCTGGGAATTCGCCAAAATCCTCAACCAGGAAGCGCGCGAGTTAGAGGCCGCAGGCGTGGATATTATCCAGTTCGATGAACCCGCATTTAACGTCTTTTTTGACGAGGTGAACGACTGGGGCATCGCCGCCCTGGAGCGCGCCATTGAAGGGCTGAAGTGCGAGACCGCGGTGCACATCTGCTACGGCTACGGCATCAAGGCCAACACCGACTGGAAGAAGACGCTGGGCTCGGAGTGGCGCCAGTACGAAGAGGCCTTCCCTAAGCTGCAGACCTCCAGCATCGACATCATCTCGCTGGAGTGCCACAACTCCCGCGTGCCGATGGATCTGCTTGAACTGATCCGCGGCAAGAAAGTGATGGTTGGCGCGATTGACGTGGCAACCAACACCGTTGAAACGCCGGAAGAAGTGGCCGATACGCTGCGTAAAGCGCTGCAGTTTGTGGATGCCGACAAGCTTTATCCGTGCACCAACTGCGGCATGGCGCCCCTGTCCCGTCAGGTGGCTAACGGCAAGCTGCAGAGCATTAAGTGCGGGCGCAGAAATTGTGCGGAAAGAACTGCAGGGCTAACGCGTAACGCCTTATTTGTCTCTGACTCAGTCCGCAGGGTTTAAATACCCTGCGGACTGAGCGTTTGTAATTAACTTCCCTGCCTGACTCGCTGGCCTCGCTAAATAATCCTGTAAAACACCCGGCGGCGACGGTCATAAATCCCCCATTTATACCGGATTCATTCTCTGCCTCTAATCCGGCGGGCAGCCTGAATATCATCGTCTATACTCAGCAACGCGAAGTGATATATGCCGCTGCTTTTCACGCTGCGCTGGCGTTAATTTGATTAGCCCGCGCGAACAACAGCCGCATTGACTCATCAGTACACGCTGTTTTCCGTGCTTTCATCCTTAAGGGACTTCCTGGTATGTTGCAATCTCAATCCTCCCGTTTGGGCAGTTTACTGCTGCTGCTGGCGGCACTCATCGGCTTTGCTGTCGCGCTGTATGCCTGGCTCACGCCACTCACCGGTGTCACCGGCACCATTGGCGCGCTGGGCGTCGCTATTGCCAGCGTCGTGCTGGCGGTGCTGACCTTCCTGCTGCGCGCGGCCACCGGCCGTGCCGGGCGCATTTTCCTGATCGTCATCACGCTGCTGCTGCTATGCGCGATCGGTTTTGCTGCCGCGCTGCTGCATCAGGGGATCATTACGCTGGCGATGGTCATCGGGCTGATGGGTCTGATTATGCTGGCGCGCAACCCGGCGCATCGCGTTCGCCACGCCACTGCACAAGGAGCTAACCGTGCATAATGAAAAATACATTCCGCTGCTCAAAGTCGGCATGACCGCCCTGGCGCTGCTGATGGCACCTGCCACGCTGCGCGCCGAAGATAAAGCCGCTGAGGCGTCGATGGGTACGCAGGAGAAACTCAACGTGGATGCGGCCGATCAGCAGGCGCCCGGCACCACGCACGCCACTGATGATGTCTCCAGCGGCAAGCGCGACGGCGAGAAAGTGGCCTCTGCCAGCCAGCCGGCCACGCCGCTGGTGCCCTCCACGGCGACGTGGGACAGTTTTCACGGCCAGCTCAACGCGCAGAAATACAGCCCACTGAAACAAATCACTGCTGACAACGTCAGCAAGCTGAAAAAAATCTGGGAGTTTCACACCGGTGACGTTTCGGATGGCAAGGGCGACACGCCAGCGACCGTCTGGTCCGCCACGCCAATTTTTGCCAACGATACGCTGTACATCGGCACGCCATTTGATCGGCTGATTGCGCTGGATCCGGGCACCGGCAAGGAGAAGTGGCACTACGATACTAAATCGCCACGTCAGGCGCTGACCCAGCCGGTACTGAAAAATCGTGGCGTCTCTTACTGGCAGGCGAAAAATCCGCAGGCGGGTCAGGCCTGCCAGAAAATCGTTTATATGGGCACCGTTGACGGCAAGCTGTACGCACTGGATGCCGATTCCGGCAAGCCGTGCGAAAACTTTGCAGATAAGGGCGTGCTCAACGTCAATCAGTGGAATACGGTTAACGCTAAATTCCCGCTGTCCCTGCTCCAGCCGCCGACGGTGGTGGGTGATCACCTGATCGTTGGCTGGGCGGGCAAAGACTGGGCTTACGCAGAAGCGCCGCCGGGCACGGTGTTTTCAATCAACGCGCAGACCGGGGCACGTGAATGGACTTTTGACGCCATCCCGGCCAGCATTCGCCAGCGCACCGGTACGGCTAACGTCTGGACCCACATGTCGGCCGACGAAGCGCATGGCCAGGTTTATCTGCCGGTGTCATCACCTTCGCCAAACTACTGGGGCGGCAACCGCGTCGATCCAATTCCGCTCGGCACCTCCACGACTGCGCTGGATGTGAATACCGGCAAAGTGGTGTGGTCGCGACAGTGGGTGCATCATGATGTGTGGGATTACGACATCAACTCAGCACCGACGCTGATGGACATTACCGTGAACGGCAGGCAGATTCCGGCGCTGATTCAGGCCACCAAGCAGGGCTTCCTGTTTGTGGTGAATCGCCTGACTGGTGAAGATGTCTGGCCGATTGAGGAGCGTCCGGTGCCGCAGGGCGATGGTTCAGTGCAGGGCGAGAAACTGTCGCCAACCCAGCCATTCCCGACCAAACCGGCACCGCTGCTGGATCAATCCAAAAAACCGGCGATCTGGAAGCTGGCCGATATTGTTGGCGCCGGTCAGTGCTCACGCCTGTGGGATAAGCTGAGCTATGACGGCATGTACACACCACCAACCACCCAAGGCGAAGGCGCACTGACCTATCCGGACAGCGCGGGCGGCGTGCAATGGGGCGGCGTGGCGTTCGATCCGCAAAAACAGATCGCCATTGTGAACACCTCACACATCGTGCAATACGTGAAGCTGTACAGCCGCGCCGATTACGACAAGGCCGACAACGGCTCGGGCAACGAGAGTGGTTTCGCCCCGCAGGAAGGCGCGCCTTACGGCCTGCGCCTGATGGTGGCGAACAACTGGCTCGGCATGCCGTGCTGGCAGCCGCCGTTTGGCGAGATCGTTGCGCTCGATATGCACACCGGTGATGTGAAATGGCGTCGTCCGGTCGGCGCGTCGCAGCAGTACGGCTTCTTCATGCCGGAAAGCTGGGGCTCGCCAACCATTGGCGGTCCGGCAGTCACCGCCGGCGGTGTGATCTTTATCGGCGCCTCAATGGATGCCAAAGTACGCGCCTATTCACTGGATAGCGGCGAAGAGCTGTGGTCCGATCAGGTTGAAGCGCCTGCGGTTGCCAACCCCTCGGTGTATGAATATAAAGGCCGCCAATATGTCGCCTTTGTCGCCGGTGGTAACACCATCCTGAAGGATCAGGTTGGCGATCAGGTGGTGGTTTACGCACTGCCGGAATAATACAGCGCAGTCAGCAAACAGAGTGGGGCCACAGCGCTCCACTTTTTTATGCCTGCAATAAAAACGGCGGCCATTGGCCGCCAAAACCTCAACAGGTGGTTGCCGTTGAGGAAGCAGTGGTACTGATGAAACTTAACCTTTCACACCGCCCGCCGTCAGGCCGTTGACCAGCCAGCGCTGCGCCAGCAGGAACACCAGCGTAATCGGGATGGCGGAGAGCACGGCCGCCGCGGCAAAGTCGCCCCACAGGTAGTTTTGCGGGTTGAGGTATTGCTGCATCCCCACCGCCAGGGTGTAGCTGTTCACATCGCGCAGCAGCAGCGAGGCAACCGGTACTTCGGTGATCGCAGCGATAAACGACAGAATAAACACCACCGCCAGAATCGGCACCGACAGCGGCAGCAGCACCAGGCGGAACGCCTGCCACGGCGTGGCGCCATCCAGCGCCGCCGCTTCTTCCAGCGAGCCGTCGATGGTTTCGAAATAGCCCTTAATGGTCCACACATGCAGTGCGATACCGCCAAGATAGGCGAAGATCACGCCGCCGTGGGTGTTCAGGCCGATAAACGGCACGTACTGGCCCAGGCGGTCAAACAGCGCATACAGCGCCACCAGCGACAGCACCGCCGGGAACATCTGGAAAATCAGCATCCCTTTCAGCAGCGTCGCTTTGCCCGGGGAAACGCATGCGGGCGAAGGCGTAGGCGCAGGTGGTGGAGAGCGCCACGATGCCGATGGCGGTAATGGCTGCGATTTTCACCGAGTTCCACAGCCACAGCAGCACCGGGAACGGCGGCGGCGTGACGCGGCCATCGGCGTGCTCGACGCTGAAGCCCAGCGCCAGCCGCCAGTGCTCCCAGGAGATTTCTTCCGGGATCAGGCTCCCGGTGGCGAAGTTACCGGAACGCAGCGAGATGGCGATTACCATCAGCAGCGGGAACATGATCGCCGCGATAAACATCAGCAGGCCTAAATGCGTCGCCAGGAGGCGCAGCTTCTGAGATTTGGGTTGTACCATAGCCATGTTCAATCGGTGCCCTCCTTAATCAAATTTCATACGCGTGTGGCTTTCAGGTTCACGATCGCCAGCGCGCCTACCAGCAGGAAGATCAGCGTGGCGATCGCGGCCGCCAGACCGAAGTCCTGACCGCCGCCGCCTTCGAAGGCGATGCGGTAGGTGTAGCTCACCAGCAGGTCGGTATAGCCTGCCGGCGTGGTGGTGCCGAGGCGGTCCGGGCCGCCGTTGGTCAGCAGCTGAATCAGCACGAAGTTGTTAAAGTTAAAGGCGAAGCTGGCGATCATCAGCGGCGTCAGCGGCTTGATCAGCAGCGGCAGCGTAATGCTTAAAGAAGTTCTGCAACGGCCCGGCGCCGTCCATCGCCGAGGCTTCGTACAGATCGTCCGGGATGGCCTTCAGCAGCCCCATGCACAGGATCATCATGTACGGATAGCCCAGCCAGGTGTTGACGATCATGATCATCGCGCGGGCGGTGGTCGGATCGCTGAACCAGGCCGGTTTGATGCCGAACAGCGCGCTCAGCATCATGTTGATTTCACCGAAGCTCTGGTTAAACAGCCCTTTGAAAATCAGAATCGAGATAAACGACGGCACCGCATAGGGCAGAATCAGCAGCACGCGGTAGATCGCTTTGCCCTTCAGGGATTCCCACTGCACCAGACAGGCCAGCACCATGCCCACGGCCACGGTCAGGATCACCGTCAGCACCGAGAAGACCACCGTCCAGACGAAGATGGCGAAGAACGGTTTCTGAATGCCTTCGTCGGTAAACACGCGGGTAAAGTTGTCCCAGCCGATGGTGACGGTATAGCCCGGGCTGAGCTTGTCATCACCCCATCTGCCGTCGGCAGTAATGGACTGATAGAAACCAATGTCGTTATTCGGCCGATATTTGACGCCGCTCTGGTTGTTGGTCAGCGTGCCGTCATGCGCCAGCGGGTAGAGCGGGCGCGTGCCGGAGAACTGGCGCAGCGAGCTCATGATCACTTTGCTTTCGTCCGGCAGCACGGCGGTGAGCTGGGTCAGCGCCTGACGGTTCTGGGTAATGACACGCGCAGGTTGGCGCGTTCACCTTGGCGGGCAGCGCTGGCCTGGCTTTTAAGGCCAGCTGCTGTTCGCCGCCCAGTTTAAACGGCGTCAGAGAGAATTAGCTGTTTTCGCCTGCTCGCTGTGAGCGCCAGCTGCCAGCGATCGTTGCCTGCAGGATAGAGGCCGAAGTTAAAGGTCTTGCCTGCCTGGTATGAGCGATCCAGCAGCACCTGCTGCGCGCGTTCCTGCGCAAGCTGGTTGGTGCTGCTGTAGTTGGTAAAGGCAATGGCGATGGTACAAATCAGCGGGAACAGGACGAACAGCCCCATCCCGGCCACGCCCGGATAGACATAGCGCCAGGCGTAGGCTTTACGGTTGGCGAAAATATACAGGCCAGCAGAGCTTAAAATCAGCGTCATGATGGCGAACAGGTATTCCCCCTGTGCGTACATCAAAACAACAAGGTAACCCACCAGCAGGCAGCAGACCGATCGCTGACCACTTCAGCGCGTCGCTTTGCCACCAGGCTGTGCCGTCTCTTTTAAATGATTTCTATAGGCGGTTATTCCTCGACATTGATACGGTGGTTCCTTAACAGCCGGAGGTGGCGTGGATTGCGCGTACAGCCGTCGGCTCCGTAACAGCATTACTTAGTAATACGACCCTGCGCATCTTTCAGCGCGGCATCAACGGTCTGACGACCGCTTGCAGCGTTGATAACCGCGGTGCGGGTGGCGTACCAGAAGGCGGCCATCTGCGGGATGTTCGGCATGATTTCGCCTTTTTGGGCGTTATCCATGGTGGCGGCGATGCGCGGGTCTTTCGCCAGCTCTTCCTGGAAGGATTTCAGCGCGACGGCGCCCAGCGGTTTGTCCTTGTTCACCCGCATCCAGACCCTCATCGGTCAGCAGGTAGTTTTCCAGGAACTCTTTCGCCAGCTCTTTGTTCGGGCTGGCGGCGTTGATGCCTGCGCTCAGCACGCCGACGAACGGTTTGGACGGCTTGCCTTTGAAGGTTGGCAGCAGCGTCACGCCGTAGTTGATTTTGCTCTTATCGATGTTGGTCCAGGCCCACGGACCGTTGATGGTCATCGCGGTTTCGCCTTTGTTGAACGCCGCTTCCGCGATGGAGTAATCGGTATCGGCGTTCATGTGTTTGTTTTTGATCAGATCGACGAGGAAGCGGCAGGCCCGCTTTCGCACCTGCGTTGTCGACGCCCACATCTTTCACGTCGTATTTGCCGTTTTCAAACTTGAACGCGTAACCGCCGTCGGCAGCGATCAGCGGCCAGGTGAAGTACGGTTCTTGCAGGTTGAACATCAGGGCGCTCTTACCTTTCGCCTTCAGCTGTTTATCCAGCGCCGGGATCTCTTCCCAGGTTTTCGGCGGGTTTGGTACCAGGTCTTTGTTGTAAATCAGCGACAGCGCTTCGACCGCGACCGGGTAGGCGATCAGCTTGCCGTTATAGCGCACGGCGTCCCAGGTGAACGGGAACAGCTTGTCCTGGAAGGCTTTGTCCGGGGTGACTTCAGCCAGCAGGCCAGACTGCGCGTAGCCGCCAAAGCGGTCGTGCGCCCAGAAGATGATGTCCGGGCCGTCGCCGGTTGCGGCAACCTGCGGGAATTTCTCTTCCAGCTTGTCCGGATGTTCTACGGTCACTTTGATGCCGGTGTCTTTCTCGAATTTTTTGCCCACTTCGGCCAGGCCGTTATAGCCTTTGTCGCCGTTGATCCAGATAACCAGTTTGCCTTCTTCAATTTTGGCGAGCGCCGGTGCGGAAATCATCATTGCTGCGAGGGCGGACAATGCGAAAACGCGTGCGCCAGTCTTGATATTCATAGCTGCCATCCTTTTTGGTGATGTCTTCGTGTGATAGTCACTTCAGGTGGCTTCGGATTGTGACTCAGTCTCCTTATTTGACATCCTCTTTCCATCCTCCCAACCCCTACGCCCCACCCCCCGTTTGTGTGATCTCCGTTGCATAAATTTAAGTTATGAGTGCTGGCGCACATAAAAACGCACTGAATTTTGCAGGCGGCTTCACGAAAATTGCCCAGCCCGCCACGCCGGCGCAGCTGGCGTGCTCGTTCTCATCCTCCCGCCTCCTCCCCCATAAAAAAGCCGGGGGGTGGAGGATTCGGGAAAGTAATGGATACCCCATAGTGAACTTATCTTGAATGTTTCTGTCGGTGACAGGTTGTAACGAAGGGAGAAGGGCATGGCGAGCGTACAGCTGCGTAATGTAACGAAAGCCTGGGGCGATGTTGTGGTGTCAAAAGACATCAATCTGGACATCCACGAAGGTGAATTTGTGGTGTTTGTCGGCCCATCAGGCTGCGGTAAATCGACGCTGCTGCGCATGATTGCCGGGCTGGAAACCATCACCAGCGGCGACCTGCTGATCGGCGATACCCGAATGAATGACGTCCCGCCTGCCGAACGCGGCGTCGGCATGGTGTTCCAGTCTTATGCTCTTTATCCCCACCTTTCCGTTGCCGAAAACATGTCTTTTGGCCTGAAGCTGGCCGGCGCGAAAAAAGAGGTCATTAACCAGCGCGTGACGCAGGTGGCGGAGGTGTTACAGCTGGCGCACCTGCTGGAGCGGCAACCGAAAGCGCTTTCCGGCGGTCAGCGTCAGCGCGTGGCGATCGGCCGTACGCTGGTGGCCGAACCGCGCGTCTTCCTGCTCGACGAACCGCTTTCCAACCTGGATGCCGCGCTGCGCGTCCAGATGCGTATCGAAATCTCCCGTCTGCACAAGCGCCTGGGCCGCACGATGATTTACGTCACCCACGATCAGGTCGAAGCGATGACGCTCGCCGACAAGATCGTGGTGCTGGACGCCGGTCGCGTGGCGCAGGTGGGCAAACCGCTGGAACTGTATCACTACCCGGCAGACCGCTTTGTTGCGGGCTTTATTGGCTCGCCGAAGATGAACTTCCTGCCCGTCAAAGTGACCGCCACCGCCATTGAACAGGTGCAGGTGGAGCTGCCAAACCGCCAGCAGGTCTGGCTGCCGGTGGACAGCGCCAACGTACAGGTCGGCGCAAACATGTCCCTGGGTATTCGTCCTGAGCATCTGCTGCCGAGCGACATCGCCGATGTGACGCTGGAAGGTGAAGTTCAGGTCGTCGAACAGCTTGGTCACGAAACACAGATTCATATCCAGATCCCCGCCATCCGTCAGAACCTGGTCTACCGCCAGAATGACGTGGTGTTGGTAGAAGAGGGTGCCACATTCGCTATCGGCTTGCCGCCAGAGCGCTGCCATCTGTTCCGTGAGGATGGCACCGCATGTCGTCGGTTGCACAAAGAGCCAGGCGTTTAAGCAATCCCAAAAGAAGACACGAAACCGACAGGTGAAGTGTTCAAAGAAAAGCAATGATCTCAGGAGATAGAATGATGATTACTCTGCGCAAACTTCCTCTGGCAGTTGCCGTCGCAGCGGGCGTAATGTCTGCTCAGGCAATGGCCGTGGATTTCCATGGTTATGCTCGTTCCGGCATCGGCTGGACCGGCAGCGGCGGCGAGCAACAGTGCTTCCAGGCAACCGGTGCTCAAAGCAAATACCGTCTGGGTAACGAATGTGAAACCTATGCGGAACTGAAACTGGGCCAGGAAGTGTGGAAAGAAGGCGACAAGAGCTTCTACTTCGACACCAACGTGGCCTACTCCGTGGCGCAGCAGAACGACTGGGAAGCCACCTGACCCGGCCTTCCGTGAAGCCAACGTGCAGGGTAAAAACCTGATCGAGTGGCTGCCGGGTTCCACCATCTGGGCCGGTAAGCGCTTCTATCAGCGTCATGACGTCCACATGATCGACTTCTACTACTGGGATATTTCAGGTCCGGGCGCGGGTCTGGAAAACGTCGATCTGGGCTTCGGTAAACTCTCTCTGGCCGCGACCCGTTCTTCGGAAGCGGGCGGCTCTTACACCTTCTCCAGTGACCAGATCCGTGATTACGCCACCAGATACCGCCAACGACGTCTTCGATGTGCGTTTAGCGCGGATGGAAACCAACCCGGGCGGTACGCTGGAACTGGGTGTTGACTATGGCCGCGCCAACGCGCGTGACGGCTATCGCTTAGCCGACGGCGCATCGAAAGATGGCTGGATGTTCACCGCTGAACACACCCAGAGCATGCTGAAAGGCTACAACAAGTTTGTTCTGCAGTACGCAACCGATGCGATGACCTCGCAGGGCAAAGGTCTGCCGCAGGGTTCTCAGGCAGTAACATCAATAACAACGGCAAGCTGTGGCGCGTGCTGGATCACGGTGCGATCTCGCTGGGCGATAGCTGGGATCTGATGTACGTCGGTATGTATCAGGATATCGATCTGGGATAACAACAACGGTACGACCTGGTACACCGTGGGCGTGCGTCCAATGTACAAATGGACGCCAATCATGAGCACCCTGCTGGAAGTGGGCTACGACAACGTCAAATCCCAGCAGACCGGCGAACGCAACAGCCAGTACAAAATCACCCTGGCACAGCAGTGGCAGGCCGGCGACAGCATCTGGTCCCGTCCGGCGATCCGTGTGTTCGCCACCTACGCGAAGTGGGATGAGAAATGGGGCTACAGCAAAAACGCCTCCGGCGATATCACGTCGCTGGCCGCGGCGGACAGCAGCGGCAACGGTCTGGTTTCACCACCACCAGCCGTGGCGACAACGATGAGTGGACCTTCGGCGCACAGATGGAAATCTGGTGGTAAGGCGCTGCGCAGGTTAAGCAAACATCCGCCGTGCGGCAGACGCACGGCGTTTTCGGACAGCGGCGGCCATTGCCTGGCCTACGCCGCTGCCTGACAGCTTGTTGGGATAACACAATGAAAAAACATCTTATCGCCTTCTGCCTGAGCGGCGCGCTGCTGGCCGGCGCTCATTATGCCAGTTCAGGCTGATGTCAATTTTGTCCCGCAAAGACCCACTTCCGCGGCGCCCGCCATTCCCACCGCCCGGCTGCAGCAGCTCAGCTGGCAGCCGGTGGATGCAACGCGTGCACAAACCACCACGCTGACACAAAGCGCAACGCCGCTGGATGTACGTGGCTTAACAGGGGCCATCGCGGCTTACAGCCTGCCTGCCAATCAGGGCGAGCTGACGGTTACGCTAAGCAGCGAGATGGTACACAACCAGCGTATTTGCGCCGAACGTGCTGATTCTTGATCAAAACATGACGCCTTCAGCCTATTTCCCCAGCGAATACTTTACCTATCAGGAACCCGGCGTGATGAGCGCCGATCGCCTGGAAGGGGTGATGCGCCTGACGCCTGCGCTGGGTCAGCAAAAAATCTATGTGCTGGTTTTTACCACCGACCAGGATTTAACCCAGACCACGACGCTGCTCGATCCGGCCAAAGCCTATGCCAAAGGCACCGGCAATGCGGTACCGGATATTCCCGATCCGGTGGCGCGTCACAGTCGCGACGGCAAAATCAAACTGAAAGTAGCAACCAGTTCCGGCTCGTCGATTCTGGTCGGCCCGCTGTTTGGCTCCTCCGCGCCTGCCGCTGTCACCGTTGGCAGCACCCGGCCGGCCATGGCCGCCACGACGGCGCGCGCGCCAGCGCCTGAACCGGCACCGCTGGTGAATGAGACGGAAAGCTATTTCAATCAGAGCATTCGTCAGGCGGTGCAACAGGGCAATATCGATAAAGCGCTGAAGCTGCTGGATGAAGCGGAGCGTCTGGGATCGACATCGGCGCGGCAAACCTTTATCAGCAGTGTTAAAGGCAAGGGGTGAAACTGCCCCGACAGTGCTGAGTTGCCCCACCTGGTGCGCTTAGGCGCACCTTTTTTATGGCACTCCGACCTGCACGCAGCAGGCCGGTTTCGTGCTACTTACGCTGACGCTGACGTGATTGTACCGCCGTCAGCAATGCATCGATTCTGTCATCCTCCGCCATCGCTTCCAGCGTTACGCTAAGCTTACGTCGCCAGTTGGGATACTGATCGACGGTGCCCGGCACGTTGACCGGCAGTGCCATATCCAGCCACTCTTCCGGCTGCAAACCGAGCAGCGCACACTGGCTGCGGGCCAGATAGCGATGGATCGCCTGACTAAGCTGATGACTCATGCGCACGCTGGCCCGCCGGAAGCGGCGGCGCGGCGGCAGATCACCGCTGCGCAACAGCGTACGCAGCAACGCCTGTTTAGCCAGGCGCCGATCGCGATACAGGCCAGCGAGAATCGCCCGATCGGGGTACAGCCCCAGCGCACTGCCCAGCCGCAAATCGTCACTTTGCCACCAGCCGCGCAGCGTCGGCATATCATGGGTGGTGGTAACGGCCATCGCCTGACGCGGCCACGTCGCTGGCGCGCGGAAGTGGCGCTGCGATTCCTGCTCAAAGTAGAGCACTTTGTAGGAGTACACACCGGCGTCGCGCAGTTTATCAACGATGGCTTCCGGCACGGTGCCCAGATCCTCGCCAATCACCATGCAACGATGGCGCTGGCTCTCCAGTGCCAGAATCGCCAGCAAATCATCCACCGGATAGTACACATAGGCACCGTGCGCCGCGCTTTCGTCCTTCGGTATCCACCATAAACGCAGCAGCGCCATCACATGGTCAATGCGCAGCGCGCCGCAGTCGCGCATGCTGGCGCGCAGCAGGGCGATCCACGGTTCATAGCCGCGCGCGGCCATCACCTGCGGGTCCATCGGCGGCAATCCCCAGTTCTGACCGAGCGGACCGAGGATATCCGGCGGCGCGCCAACGCTGGCGTCCAGGCAGTAAAGCTGCCGATCGCGCCAGGTTTCCGCGCCATCCGCCGCCACGCCCACCGCCAGGTCGCGATACAGCCCGATCGCCATCTGCTGCTGCTGACACAGCTGCCAGCAGGCGGCAAATTGCTCTGCCGCCAGCCACTGCAGCCACATGTAGAAACGCACCTCGTCGCTATGCTCGATGCGGAATGCCAGCACTGCCGCACTGTTGGCCTGCTGCCATTCGGCCGGCCAGTGTTGCCAGCCATAGCCCGTGCCAACCTGGGCGCTGCGCGCCGCGTGCAGCGCATCAAACAGTCCCTGATGCAGCAGGCTGTCGCCCCCGGCACGCACAAACTCCGCAAACGCCTGCGCCTGTCCATCATCTGCCGTGCGCCGGCGAAACTGCTGCCAGGCAAGCCGCAGTCCCTGCAACTTAAGCCGGGTGACGGCAGTGTAATCCACCCACGCGGCATCACGCGTTGCCCGAATCGCCTGCTGCGTCTCCTCAGCTTGCCACCAGGCCTGCGCCGCGTCGCTGAGGCCAAAATCTGCCACAGCGCCCACGTCGATATAGAGGATGTTGAGCCAGCGCCGGGAAGAGGGACTGTAAGGGCTGGCGCTCTCCGGTGCGGCAGGAAACAGCGCGTGCAGCGGATTGAGCCCGACAAACGCGCCGCCGCGCCGCGCGGTTTCAGCGATCATTTGCCGCAGATCGCCGAAATCCCCGATGCCCCAGTTAGCCGCAGAGCGCAGCGTATAAAGCTGAATACAGCTGCCCCACAGCGATTCGCCCGCCAGCAGTTCCGCAGGTTCGTAGCAGCGGCGGGGTGCCACTATAATCGGGCAACGGTGACACTGTAACTCCTGGGTCAATGTCAGCTGGTGATAACCGGCGGGCAACGCGGGCAACACCAACGCTTCACCCGGCTGGCTGCGCCCGGACCAGTTTTCGCCGCTTTCGCTCGTCAGCTGCCATTCCGCGCTGGCGTTGAGCAGCGGTGCCAGACTCAGTGGCTGTCCGACATAAAAAATCACCACCGGCGGCAGCGGTGCGGAGCCGTTTGCAGGGGCCTGCATCAGCGCAGCGAGACGCTGATGGGTAAGAGCAGAAATCTGCCGCGGTTTTCCGTGCGCATCAATATATTCCGCAGCAATAAGCGCGTCAGCACGGCGATCAAGAGCATCTTTGGGTTTCATGGCGTTCCTTAGCGGCTGGCCTGCCAGATACGTTGCTGATAGTCACGAATGGCGCGATCGGCACTGAACATGCCGCAACGCGCGGTATTGAGGATTGCGGCGCGCGTCCAGGCCTCAGGATCGGCCCACAGCGCTTCAACCTGCTGCTGCGCGTTGAGATAGTGGCGAAAATCAGCCAGTACCAGATAAGGATCGCCGCCTTGTGCGCCCAGGCTGTTGACCAGATCGCTAAACGCCGTGCGGTCGCCGTTACTGAAGGTGCCATCTTCCAGCGCGGTCAGCACGCGATCCAGCTGCGCGTCCTTACTGCGCCAGTTCAATGGCGAGTAACCGGCCTGTTTCAGCGCGCTGACCTGCTCTACGGTATGGCCAAAGATGAAGATATTCTCTTCACCCACCTGCTGCGCGATTTCAACGTTGGCCCCATCCAGCGTACCGATGGTGAGTGCGCCGTTCAGCGCCAGCTTCATATTGCCGGTACCGGATGCTTCTTTGCCCGCAGTCGAGATCTGTTCCGAGAGATCGGCGGCCGGGATCAGGTGCTCGGCAACCGACACGTTGTAATCAGGGATAAAAACAATTTTTAGCCGGTCGCCGACGCGCGCATCGTGGTTGATAGTTTCCGCCACTTTATTGATGGCGTAGATGATGTTTTTTGCCAGCGCATAACCCGGCGCCGCTTTGGCACCAAACAGCATCACGCGCGAGCCAGATTGGCCTGCGGATCACTGACCAGCGTTTGCCACAGCGCAATCATGTGCAGCAGCATCAGGTGCTGCCGTTTGTATTCGTGCAGCCGCTTGATTTGGACGTCAAACAGCGCATCAGGCTGCACCGCAATGCCGGTTCGGGCGGCGATCCACTCTGTCAGTGCCTGCTTGTTGTGCTGCTTAATGGCGCGATATTCGGCGAGGAAGGCGGCATCATCGGCGAACGGCGTCAGATCCTGCAGCGCATCGAGATCGTTAAGCCACGGACGCTGCAGCGTTTTGTTGATCAGCGCCGCCAGCGCCGGATTGCACTGGTTGATCCAGCGACGCGGTGTGATGCCGTTGGTGACATTGTGAAACTTCCCCGGCCACAGCGCGTGATACTCGGGGAACAGGTCCTGTACCACCAGTCGCGAGTGCAGCACCGCCACACCGTTGACTGCAAAGCTGCCGACCACGCACAGATTTGCCATGCGCAGTTGCTGATCGTGCACCAGCGCCAGTTTTGACCAGATCGCCTGATTACCCGGCCACCGTGCCTCAACCTGCTGTTTTAGCTGCGCATTGAGCGTATTGATGATCATCACATGGCGCGGCAGCAGGCTGCGCACCAGGCGCAGGTTCCAGCACTCCAGCGCTTCCGGCATCAGCGTGTGGTTGGTATAGGCGAAGGTGCGCTGGGTAATGCGCCATGCGTCCTGCCAGCTGAGCCGGTGCTCATCCAGCAGCAGGCGCAACAGCTCCGGGATGGCCAGCGTTGGATGGGTATCGTTCAGCTGGATCACTTCATAATCCGCTAACGTTTCAATGGCTCGTCCCGTGGCCTGATGACGGCGCAGAATATCCGCCAGCGTACAGGCACACTGGAAATACTGCTGCATCAGACGCAGTTTTTTGCCGGCCTGATGGTTGTCATTCGGATAAAGCACTTTGGTCAGTTTTTCCGCCTCAATGCCTTGTTGTTCCGCACGCAGGAAATCGCCGTTGTTGAAACGCTGGAGATCAAACGGTCGGGCATGCTTTGCCTGCCACAGACGCAAGGGCTGCGTGATGCCGTTGCGGAAACCGACCACCGGCAGATCCCAGGCTTCACCCTGCACAACAAAAGCAGGCTGCCAGTGCGTCACGCCGTCAATGCTGGTCACACTGCCGCCCAGTCCGACCTGCACGTCAAGCGCCGCGTTGTGGCGAAACCAGGGATAACGATCGCGCTGCCAGTCATCCGGCTGTTCGTGCTGCGCGCCCCCGACAAAATGCTGGCGAAACAGGCCGTACTGGTAGTTCAGGCCATAGCCGATAGCAGGCTGGCCGGTGGTCGCCATCGCATCGAGAAAACAGGCGGCCAGCCGTCCCAGACCGCCGTTGCCCAGTGCCGGATCGGTTTCACGCTCCAGCACGTCACTCAGCGTCACGCCTGCTGCGGCCAGCGTCGCTTTGACGCCGTCGTACCAGCCGAGATTCAGCAGATTGTTGCCGGTCAGCCTGCCCAGCAGAAACTCCATTGACAGATAATTAACGTGGCGCTGTCCGCCAGCGGCCGGCTGCACCGGTATATCCGCCAGCAGTTCGGCCAGCGCGCCGCTCAGCGCAGCGGCGAATTACCGGCTGGTGCTGATTGCCAGCCCGGCGGGCTACGGCAAAACCACGCTGGTATCGCAGTGGGCGGCTGATAAAAGCGATCTGGGCTGGTATTCCCTGGATGAGGGCGACAACCAGCCGGAGCGCTTCGCCAGCTACCTGATCGCCGCGCTGCAGCAGGCTACCCGCGGCGCATGCTGCCGCAGCGAGACGCTGGCGCAAAAGCGTCAGTACGTGAACCTCAATGCGCTGTTCGCCCAGCTGTTTATTGAGCTGGCCGAGTGGCAGCAGCCGCTGTGGCTGATCATCGATGATTATCATCTCATCACCAACCCTGCCGTGCATGAAGCGATGCGCTTTTTCCTGCGCCATCAGCCGGAAAACCTGACGCTGGTGGTGCTGTCACGCAATCTGCCGCAGTTGGGTATTGCCAATCTGCGCGTGCGTGAACAACTGCTGGAAGTGGGTAGCCAGCAGCTGGCCTTTACCCATCAGGAAGCAAAACAGTTCTTCGACTGCCGCCTGACGTGCGCCGCTCGCGCCGGATGAGAGCAGCCGCCTGTGTGATGACGTAGCAGGCTGGGCGACCGCGCTGCAGCTGATCGCCCTGTCCGCCCGTCAGGGCGCGGCATCGGCGCAGGACTCCGCTCGCCGCCTCTCCGGCATTAATGCCAGCCACCTTTCCGATTATCTGGTGGAGGAAGTGCTGGATAACGTCGATGCCGCCACGCGCCATTTCCTGCTGAAGAGCGCGTTGTTGCGGTCGATGAACGATGCGCTGATCGTGCGTGACCGGTGAAGACAACGGGCAGCAGCGGCTGGAAGAAATTGAACGTCAGGGGCTGTTTATTCAGCGCATGGACGATTCCGGGGAGTGGTTCAGCTATCACCCGCTGTTCGGCAGCTTTCCTGCGCCAGCGCTGCCAGTGGGAGCTGGCGCAGCGAGCTGCCGGCGATTCACCGCGCCGCTGCGCAAAGCTGGATGGCGCAGGGTTTTCCCGGCGAGGCCATTCATCATGCGCTGGCGGCCGGCGATACCGATATGCTGCGCGATATCCTGCTGCATCATGCGTGGGCGCTGTTCAACCACAGCGAACTGGCGCTGCTGGAAGAGTCGCTGAAAGCGCTGCCGTGGCGCACGCTGCTGGCCAGTCCGAATCTGGTACTGCTGCAGGCCTGGCTGATGCAGAGCCAGCATCGCTATAGCGAAGTGAACACGCTGCTGGCGCGCGTTGAGGAGGAGCTGCGACTGAAACGAAATTGACGCCGCGCTGCACGGCGAGTTCAACGCGCTGCGCGCCCAGGTGGCCATTAATGACGGCGACCCGGACGAAGCAGAGCGGCTGGCGATGGTGGCGCTGGAGAACGCTGCCGGCAAACGCGTCGCTACAGCCGCATCGTGGCGACCTCGGTGCACGGCGAAGTGCTGCACTGCAAAGGTGACCTGACCAGTTCGCTGTCGCTGATGCAGCAAACCGAACAGATGGCGCGTCGTCATGATGTCTGGCACTACGCGCTGTGGAGCTTGATCCAGCAGAGCGAAATCCTGTTCGCGCAGGGGTTTCTGCAGGCGGCCTGGGAGACCCAGGAAAAAGCGTTTGAGCTGATTCGTGAACAGCATCTGGAACAGCTGCCGATGCACGAGTTTTTGCTGCGCATTCGCGCGCAGCTGCTGTGGGCGTGGGCGCGGCTGGATGAGGCCGAAGACGCGGCGCGCGCGGGCATCAAAGTCCTGAAAGGCTATCCGCCCCAGCAGCAGCTGCAGTGCCTGGCGCTGTTGGTTCAGTGCTCGCTGGCACGCGGCGATCTGGATAATGCCCGCAGCCATCTGAACCGGCTGGAAAACCTGCTCGGTAACGGTCAGCTGCTGCACAGCGACTGGGTGTCCAACGCCGACAAAGTGCGGGTGATCTACTGGCAGATGACCGGCGATGCGCAGAGCGCCAGCCACTGGATGCGCCATACCGATAAACCCGCGTTTGCCAACAACCATTTCCTGCAGGGCCAGTGGCGCAACATCGCGCGGGCGCAGATCCTGCTCGGGCAATTTGAGCCAGGCCGAAGTGGTGCTGGATGAGCTGAACGAAAACGCGCGCCCGCTGCGGCTGATGAGCGATCTCAACCGCAACCTGCTGCTGCTGAACCAGCTCTACTGGCAAGCCGGGCGCAAAGCCGAGGCACAGCAGGCGCTGATCGAAGCGCTGTAGCTGGCAAACCGCACCGGCTTTATCAGCCACTTCGTGATTGAGGGCGAAGTGATGGCGCAGCAGCTGCGCCAGCTGATTCAGCTCAACACGCTGCCGGAGCTCGATCAGCATCGCGCCCAGCGCATTCTGCGCGAGATCAACCAGCATCATCGGCATAAGTTTGCGCATTTCGATGAGAACTTCGTCGAACGGCTGCTGACCCACCCGGAAGTGCCGGAGCTGATCCGCACCAGCCCGCTGACCCAGCGCGAATGGCAGGTGCTGGGGCTGATCTATTCCGGCTACAGCAACGAGCAGATCGCCGGCGAGCTGGACGTGGCGGCGACCACCATCAAAACCCATATCCGCAATCTGTACCAGAAGCTGGGCGTCGCCCATCGTGCCAGGAAGCGGTGCACCAGGCACAGTCAATGCTGAAACTGATGGGCTACGTTTAAGGCAGAAGTCGTGTGGCGGTGAATCTCATTACCTGCAGAGCGCGTATAACGCTGGGCAGGACTTGATATATACATGAGGGAGTGAAATACTTGTAATGACATTTGTATGTACAAGAGGTGTAGGACATGGGCAGCATCAACCTGCGTATTGATGATGAACTCAAAGCACGTTCTTACGCTGCGCTTGAAAAAATGGGGGTGACTCCCTCTGAAGCGCTTCGTCTCATGCTTGAGTATATCGCCGAAAATGAACGTTTACCGTTCAAACAGACACTGCTGAGCGACGAAGATGCTGAGCTGGTCGAAATAGTGAAAGAGCGGCTTCGCAATCCTAAGACAGTTCGTGTGACGCTGGATGACCTTTGATGGCCTATTTTCTGGATTTTGACGAGCGGGCACTAAAGGAATGGCGAAAGCTGGGCTCGACGGTACGTGAACAATTAAAAAAAAAGCTGGCTGAAGTACTTGAGGCACCCCGTATTGAAGCGAACAAGCTTCGCGGTATGCCTGACTGCTACAAAATAAAGCTCAGGTCTTCAGGTTATCGCCTTGTCTATCAGGTGATAGACGAGAAGGTGGTGGTTTTCGTGATTTCGGTTGGTAAAAGAGAACGCGCGGAGGTTTATAACGAGGCCGTGAAGCGCATTCTCTAAAACTAAGCCGGGTATTTCTGTTTCACCTTTAAAGTATCATTCTGCTTTAAGCTAACAGAGTCATCGTATTGCCACGGACTCTGCTCCAGACGCTCCCCGGCGTACACTGAACCACACCTCAGCGTTGTGCCGCAAGCTGGCGCGTCAGCCACGCATCCAGCTCGCTTTCCGGCAGCGGGCGCGCATAGAAGTAACCCTGCGCCTGATCGCAGCCGTACTCCGCCAGCGCGGCAACGGTGTCGACATTCTCTACGCCTTCAGCCAGAACGGTGTAATCCAGCTGTTTCAGCATGGTAATGATGCTGCGCGCGATAATCCGCGACGCGGTATCTGAGGCGATTTCGCTGATCAGCGCGCGATCAAGCTTGATCACATCCAGCGGCATCCGTCGCAGGTAGCCGATATTGCTGTAGCCGGTGCCAAAGTCATCCAGCGAGATGCCAAACCCACGCAGCTTCAGCATCTCCAGCCCCTGTAGCGCCGCGGGACTGTTAATAATCTGCTCGGTCTCCAGGCATTCAATGCCCAGCAGCGAGGTCGGCAGGCGGGCCTGCAGCATTTTCATTTCCAGCGCATCGGCAAAACCGGGATCTGAGAAGTCGCGACAGCTGATATTGATGGTCACCGGCAGCTGGAAGGGGCTGTGCTGCAGGCGTTTTAACCTGGCGATCGCCTTGTCGGTCACCCAGCTGGTTAAGGCACTGAGCAGCTCGGTCTGTTCCGCCAGCGGGATAAACAGATCGGGAGCGAGTTCGCCGCGCTGCGGATGCCGCCAGCGCACCAGTGCCTCCAGGCCAACGGGCCGGCCACTGTTCAGGCAGATCTTCGGCTGGAACGCCAGCCACAGGCCCTGATCCTGTTGCAGTGCCGCAGCCAGATCGTTCATCAGCAGAAAGTCCTGAGTGCGGCGCTGATCGGCCACCAGGCTGAAGCTCATGGCGGGCACCCGGTTGCCAATCGCCTCATGCAGGGCACTTACCGCCCGGCGCAGCACTTCCTGCGCGCGAAGTTCTGCTGGAATGAAAATGACTTCGCCGGTAAAGCAGGTGAGGGCGACAGAGATGCCCGCGTCCAAATCCGCGCTGATCCCTGCCAGGTTTTCCGCCACCGATGCGGCGGTCAGCGGGCTGTTATCCATGGTGAGAATCGCAAAACGCCCGGTGGCGACGGTATAAATGATGTCGTCCGCACCAGGCTGCAGGCGCAAAGGCAGTAACGTGGTGACGTGCTTCAGCAGGCTTTCCACCGGCCCCATGCCCATGGAGCGCGCCAGCTCGTAGGCGCGCGGCATATCAATGCAGTCTATCAGGATCAGCCGCTGCGGCGTTCGGTCCCCGATGGAGGCCAGCCGCTGCAGGTCGCGAATCAGGCGCTGGCGGTTAGGCAGTGCCGTGACCGGATCGGTGAAGCCGGCGCAGTGCCACGCTTCGAGGAAGGACATCACCAGATCGGCCAGCAGTTGTAATACCTTCACCTGATCAGCGCTGAACGGGTGTGGCGCCACGTCCGTGACGCACAGCGTGCCCAGCACATAGCCATCGCGATGTCTGAGCGGCACACCGGCGTAAAAGCGGATAAAAGGGGCACCGATGATCAGCGGATGGCGGGCAAAACGCGCATCCAGCAGGGTGTCGGAGATGACTACCGCGCCGTCACTGTCCACGGCGTGGCGGCACAGCGAATCCTCGCGGGACGAGTGCTCCAGCGCAAAATTGTGGGCGGCGCAGATATGCTGATGTTCATCATCAAGAACGGAGACAAAGCTACCCGGAATACCCAGTGCCTGACTGGTCAGCCGGACAAAGTTTTGTAATACGTCGTCACGGCTTTCGTCGCGACTGCGCAGCGCCTTCAATGCCCGTGCGCGTCGATCGTCGTCACCGTTGAAATTCATCAGCATAATTTCCTCCGCGCCGGCCTGGTTCCGGTGCGAAATTTAACAGCAAAAAGTACAGTATGCGGCCTGCAACACCCTGCCGCTGGCGTGGTTAATAAGCGTAAATATTATAATGGTCTTTCTCATGGTAGGCTTAACACCGGCATCTGTCATTTTTATTTTCTTTAACGAAATTTTTAAGCAGCGACGATTCTGATAATTTATCGTATTATTTTTATCAGTCTGGCAATAACAGGTTACCTGACCTCTCTGCTAACTCTAATTAAGTAGAGCATGCAGGCCATTACTTCCTGAGAATGAAGGCATTATTAATTTCTGGCAGGGATGAGTCGGGTAATAATGCTGGCTTTCTAATAATTAATGAGCAAAATAATAGTATCGCTGCGTATTATTACCCTGATAAAAAACGCACCTGTCGGTATATTTATCATACTGGCTAATGTTATATAAACGTATTGTTCAGTCCGCACTGTCACCGCAAACAGCAGATTTCCCTCTCAAATTATTCCCCGTTAATCAAACTCAGCAGGTGTAACACCGTTTTGGCCGGATGATTACGCCGCCAGGCGAAGGCAATGTCGGTGAACAGCGTATTATTTTCAATGTCACGAAATACCAGCTGTGGATTATTGACGCAGCACAGTGAAGCCGGCACCAGCGCAATCCCGCAGCCTGCGCCCACCATGCCGAGCGAGGAGGTAATCTGCGGTGCCTGCTGAAAGCGGGTTGCATCAAAGCCGGCGCGCAGACAGGCACTGACGATTAATTCGTACAGGCTGGGCGCAACCTCGCGCGGGAAAATAATCAGTGATTCTTCGGCCAGCTGAGTTAGCGCAACACTTTGCTGCTGGCTGAGCGCATGGCTGGCCGGCAGCGCCACTTTCATCTCCTCGGTAGCGATCACTTTCAGGTTAAACGCCTTACTGCTCTCACACGGCAGACGAATGAACGCCGCATCCAGCAAACCTTCCCCTAAGTCCTGCATCAGCAGCGCCATGTTCTCTTCCCGGGTGATGAGCTCCATCGCCGGGTAGCGCGTTTTGAAGGCGCGAATCAGATCAAACACCGGCGCGCCAAACGCCACCGAGCTGGCAAAACCCAGTGACATCTGGCCGCTCATGCCGCGCGCCACGCCGCGCGCCTTTTCCAGCGCCATATCGGCCAGCTGCACAATCGCTATTGCATCGGGCAGAAACGCGCGGCCCGCATCGGTCAGTTCCACGCCGCGCGTCAGGCGCTTCAGCAACGGCGTGCCGATCTCGTGCTCCAGCCGCTGGATTTGCTGGCTGAGCGGTGGCTGCGACATGCTCAGCAACTCGGCGGCGCGGGTAAAGTGCTGCGTTTCAGCAACGGCAACGAAATAACGCAGGTGGCGAAGTTCCATATCAAAAACGTCTCGAAGTTGGCAGTTTTCACTATTGGATTATGTGAGCCATGTAGCCCACCATGATATTAACACGGCTTAACTATCTGATTGTGAGGCAGCAAATGTGTAACTTTGTATCTGATTGTTCATGCGAAGATCAGCTAAAGGCATCCGTCACTCAACTGGGACAGCAATCACCAGAAAAGGTTATCTATCAGACCTCCCTGATGAGTGCGTTGCTCAACGGCGTCTATGACGGTTCAACCACCGTCGCGCAGCTGTTACAGAAGGGCGATTTTGGCCTCGGCACGTTCAATCAGCTGGATGGAGAACTGGTGGCATTTGACCGGCAGGTTTATCAGCTGCGCGCCGATGGCAGCGCCAGCCCGGCACGGCCGGAACAAAAAACCCCGTTCGCCGTGATGACCTGGTTCAAACCGGAACATCAGCACCGCTTTGCGCATACCGCCACGCGCGATGACGTCCATCAGGTGATTGATCGCATCATCACCTCCGATAACCATTTCTGCGCGCTGCGCCTGAGCGGTCGCTTTGCCTCGGTACAGACCCGCACCGTTCCGCGCCAGACGCCGCCCGTATCGCGCGATGACCGACGTGCTCGACGATCAGCCGGTGTTCCGCTTTAACCAGCGCGAAGGGGTGCTGGTCGGTTTCCGCACGCCGCAGCATATGCAGGGGATCAACGTCGCCGGCTATCACGAGCACTTCATTACCGACGATCGTCAGGGCGGGGGGCATCTGCTCGATTATCAGCTGGAGCACGGCACGCTGACCTTCGGTGAGATTCACAAGCTGATGGTTGACCTGCCCGCCGACAGCGCGTTTTTACAGGCCAACCTTCACCGCAGCAATCTGGATGCGGCGATCCGTTCCGTCGAAAGTTAATCGCAGAGGTAATCATGAAACAGCAATGAGAAACCCAGCACGTCAGTGGGCGCACGGCGCCGATATGGTTGTCGGCCAGCTGGAAGCGCAGGGCGTGAAGCAGGTGTTCGGGATCCCGGGCGCGAAAATCGACAAGGTTTTTGACTCCCTGCTGGATTCCTCCATCCAGATAATTCCGGTGCGTCACGAGGCCAACGCGGCGTTTATGGCGGCGGCGGTAGGGCGTCTGACCGGCAAGGCCGGGGTGGCGCTGGTCACCTCCGGGCCCGGCTGCTCCAACCTGATCACCGGCATGGCCACCGCCAACAGCGAAGGCGATCCGGTGGTGGCGCTGGGCGGGGCGGTTAAGCGCGCCGACAAAGCCAAACTGGTGCACCAAAGCATGGATACCGTCGCGATGTTTAGCCCGGTCACCAAATACGCCGTGGAGGTCCCTTCTTCTGATGCCATTGCAGAGGTGGTGTCGAACGCGTTTCGCGCTGCCGAGCACGGCAGGCCGGGCGGCGCATCGTTCGTCAGCCTGCCGCAGGATATTGTCGACCAGCCGGTGTCAGGCAGCCTGTTACCCAGCGTTCCGGCTCGCCTCCTGCGCTGGGCGCTGCGCCGGATGCGCTGATCAACGACGTAAGCCGCGAAAAATGATTGCCGACGGGCGAAAAACCCGGTGATTCTGCTGGGCCTGATGGCCAGCCAGCCGGAGAACAGCGCGGCGCTGCATAAGCTGCTGGAGAAAAGCCGTATTCCGGTCACCAGCACCTATCAGGCCGCCGGGGCGGTGAACCAGGAGCACTTCACCCGCTTCGCCGGACGCGTTGGCCTGTTCAATAACCAGGCGGGTGACCGGCTGCTCCATCTGGCGGATCTGATTATCTGCATTGGTTACAGCCCGGTGGAGTATGAACCGGCCATGTGGAACAGCGGCAACGCCACGCTGGTGCACATCGATGTGCTGCCCGCCTATGAAGAGCGCAACTATATTCCGGACGTTGAGCTGATTGGCGACATCGCCAGCACGCTGGACAAAATCGCCGCGCAAATCACGTCGCCGCTGCAGCTCAGCGACGCTGCCGCCACCATTCTGGTCGATCGCCAGCAACCAGCGCGATCTGCTCGATCGCAAAGGCGCGCAGCCTCGATCAGTTTGCCCTGCATCCGCTGCGCATCGTGCGGGCGATGCAGGACATCGTGAATAACGACGTGACGCTGACCGTCGATATGGGCAGTTTTCACATCTGGATCGCCCGCTATCTCTACAGCTTCCGGGCGCGCCAGATGATGATTTCCAACGGTCAGCAGACCATGGGCGTCGCGCTGCCGTGGGCGATTGGCGCCTGGCTGGTCAACCCGGGCCGCAAAGTGGTTTCGGTTTCCGGCGACGGCGGCTTTCTGCAATCCAGCATGGAGCTGGAAACCGCCGTGCGCCTCAACGCCAATGTGCTGCACATCATCTGGGTGGATAACGGCTACAACATGGTGGCGATTCAGGAAGAGAAAAAATACCAGCGTCTCTCCGGGGTGAATTTCGGCCCGGTGGATTTCAAAGCCTATGCCGACGCCTTTGGCGCGAAAGGCTTTGCCGTGAAGAGCGCCGCCGAACTGGAACCCACGCTGCGTGCGGCGATGGATGTGGAGGGCCCGGCCGTGGTGGCCATTCCGGTGGATTACAGCGATAACCCGCTGTTGATGGGCCAGCTCCACCTCAGCCAGATGCTTTGATCGGCTGTCTCCTGAGCCAGTCCGGACCGGCCGTCATCGTCACGGCGGTCCGGAATAATGCGCTATTTAGCACCTGGCTGGCCGTATTGGGTTAAAAGCTCTGCCAGTCCGCGTCCATGCCGTGCCCGGCGGCCACGGGTACAGCTGCCGGACGTTTCAGCGCGGAGACCGTTTTCGGGCGCTCAGCAGGTCGCGCGGATGCGGCCAGTGAAAACTGATTCACCAGGCCGGACAGGGTTTGCGCCTGATCCTGCAATGACGCGGATGCGGCAGAGGCCTCCTCTACCAGCGCCGCATTCTGCTGCGTGACATCATCCATCTGATTAATCGCCAGGTGCACCTGCGAGATGCCGGTGTTTTGCTCTTCGGCGGCGGCAGCGATTTCGCTTACCAGGTCATTCACCTGACGGAACGCGGTTTTCAGTCCTGTCATGTTCTCTTCCACCGCTTCGGCCTGTACCGCACCCGATTCCACCAGGCTGTAGGAGGTATCAATCAGCTGTTTGATCTCCCTGGCCGCCTGGGTCGAACGCTGCGAGAGATTGCGCACTTCACCCGCAACCACCGCAAAGCCCTTGCCGTGTTCGCCGGCGCGCGCCGCTTCGACAGCAGCATTCAGTGCCAGAATATTGGTCTGGAAGGCAATGCCTTCGATCAGCGTGACAATTTCGGTGATTTTTTTCGAGCTGGAGCGGATCTCCGCCATGGTATTGAGCATATTGCCCAGCGACACCGCGCTGGCGTCTGAAAGTTCTGTCGCGTTACCGGCCAGACGATTAGCCTGGCGGGTATTGTCGGCCGTCTGACGCACGGTTTCGCTCAATTCCGCCATACTGGCCGCCGTCTGTTCCAGCGAGGCGGCCTGCTGTTCCGTCCGCGAGGAGAGATCTTCGTTGCCGGCGGCGATTTGTGCCGACGCCGAACTGACGGCGTGAGAAGCGGTACTGACCTGCGCCAGCGCGCTGCCAACCCGGTCAAGCAGCTGGTTAAAGGCGCGGGCCATATTGCCGACCTCGTCTTTTTTGCTGTCATCGGCGGTGACGCTCAGATCAAGGCTGCTGCCAACGTGATCCATCACCTGACCAATCGCTTTCAGGCTCTGACGAATGCGCACCAGCGTTAACGCGGTGAGCGTACCCAGTAACAGCAGTGTCACCGCGACCCCGGCACTCAAACCCCAGAATGTGCGGTGATAGATCTCCTGGTTGACCACACGCAAGCCGTCACCCAGCGACAAATTAAGCGCCATTTGCTGGCGATAATCATTTTTTAACTGGCTGATGGCGCCGCCAATACCACTTTCGGCTTCCAGCATGCCGAGCGTGACGTCATCCTGATGAGCGTGTGAAGCAGCCAGAAAGGCCGGCAACCGTGATTCAACCACGCGCAGCGTCGCCAGGCCTTTAATGGTCATCTGCTTATCTTCGTCGCTGGAGATATCATTGGCTAAATAATATTCTGCCAGCGTTTTAATGTCGGCCAGGCGCTGGGCGATCTCTTTCTCGACCGGCGGCATGCGCGCATTGTCAGTCTGGCTTTGATGTTTATACAGGGAGAGCGACAGTTTATTGCTGCGATCAATCAGTTCGGACAGATCGCGAATAGAGGGAATCGCATTGACCTGAACATATTCAAAGCGCTCCTGAAAACCGCCTAACAGTCGCACAGAAATAATGCCCGTCACCACCAGTGAAGCTGAGAGTAAAATGAAAGCCAGGGTAAGTCTTTGAGTAATATTCATCATATTGTTACCTGGTAAAAAGTTAAAAGGAATAAAGCGACAACCCACCGTACATCGGCAGGACCTCACAAAAGGTTATTTCAAAAATTATGAATAAATTAACTTTTCAGGATCATTAATTTTGAAGTAATTAAATAACTTTCAAAATGCGTGGCGTATTATTTTGCGCTAATTACCTGCTTCTTACGGTGGGCTATCCACTCACGATACTGGGCCGGCGTCATCGCCATCACCTGATGGAAGGCTTTACGAAAGGCGGTATCTTCGCTGTAACCGCACTGCAAGGCGGTCTGACGCACGCTGACGTCGGTGCTGGCCAGAATGGTACAGGCCAGTTCAATGCGGATGCGGGTAATAAACTCTTTTGGCGTTTCCTGCGACAGGGCTTTCATTCTGCGCTGCAGGGTGCGCCCGGTAACGTTCAGTGCGGCTGCCAGCTGCGCGGCATTGATGGCGGGATTTTCCAGGCGGATGATCTCCTGCGCCCGCACCAGAAACGGCGTGCTGCTTTTCCCCGCACCCGGCGAGCCGGGAAGGTGGGTGTGCAGCACAGGGTTATCGGCCAGCGACATCTCCCGGGTGAGATCCGCCACCGCCTTGCCGGCGCTTTTTTCAATGATATACAGGGCCAGCGATATCCACGAAAAACAGCCACCGCTGGTAATGACGCGATCGTCTTCCTCCAGCGTTTTGCCTTTCGCCAGTCGCGCCTGCGGATAGCGCGCCTGTAGCATATGGCTGACCCACCAGGTGGTGGTACAGGAACGGTCATTCAGCAAACCCGCTTCGCCAAGGATCACGCCACCGGTGCCCGCAGCAGCCACCCAGACACCCTGCTGATAGAGTTTGTTAAACCAGCCAGCAGCCTGACGGATACTGTCAAGGTTGATCGGTTGCAGGTCGGGCCCCAGCAACATGCCGGGCGCAATCACCACATCAACCGCACCGGCCCCCTGAAATGAGCTGTCGATGTGAATCAGGCGGCCTTCAGTATCCCACACCGGGTCACCGTTGGCGCTGACAATCAGCGTTTCAAAAGCTTTATCGGGAAAGCGTGCGGCGTGCACGGGGGAAGAGGCAATCGCTTTGTTGGTTATCCAGAAAAGGTCGGTCATTCCGGCAACGGCGGACAGTACGCTGCCTTCCAGGGCGAGTATGGCGATACGCATATGGGTTTTCCTGTGTTCAGATTGTCGTGATTTGCGTGAAAAATGTGACATTTTCCGCCGCTGTAGCTTTATGGCCTCAATAGCGGACTCTTATTTTATCTGGCCCTGGCGGTTGTCATCGGAAAAGAAACCGGCAATACGCGGATATCAGACCAGCAGGGAAGCGGAAAGGGCGCGTGGATGAGGCGATGGGATTGGGCAAAGTCGCGGTGTGTGACAGGCAACAGGGCGCATAGCCAGCGCCACCACCATCGTGGCGCTGGTCCTGACGTTAGCTGAATCTTTCCGGGCGGAAGGTCGCCAGCATCGGGTGTTTAACGCCGGTGAGTATCTCCTGCGCCAGTATCTCACCGAGGATCAATGCCAGCGTGGCGCCGGAATGGGTGAAGACAACAAAACAGCCGGGAACCTGCTGCAGCTCACCGACCACCGGTTCGCCATCGCCAGGAATCGGTTTGAGACCGATTTTCCAGCTGCTGGCTTTCAGCGGCGCGCCGTCAGCGATCAGGTTACCCGCTTCCGCCATCAGCTGGTTAATGACTGCAGTATCAATGCTGTACTGCCCGTCGGCCTGCGCGACGATGTGCTCTTCATACCAGTCATGATCGACGGCGATGGTGTTGCCGGGATTAGGCCGGACCGCCGCGCGCGGCGTATTCATTACCACCTGCAGCCGGTGATCGCCGGGCTGGCTGGTCACCAGCATAGAGACCGGAGAACCGTTGGGGATGTGCACGCCGAGCGGGGCAACCACTTCCGGCGTCCACGGGCCACACGCTACCAGTACGCGATCGGCCAGCAGCTCACCGCGTTTTTCGCTGCGAATGCCGCTGGCCCGGCCGTCTTTGGTGATCACGCTGGCTTTACCGGCGTGCTCAATGATCTCTCCGCCCAGCGCGCGCAATGCCTGAACCAGATGCTCAACCAGATGCGGCAGGCTGACCCAGCCTTCACCGGGGTTGGCAATCGCCACCTGACTCAGGCTGGCCGGATTCACCTGTGCATCGACATCACCGACCGTGGTGCGATTGATCAGCTTTGAGTCGTAGCCCTGCGCTTTTTCATAGTGATGGCGCGCTTTGGTGCCCGCGTCATCGTCAGCGGCCCAGTAAATCGCGCCATCGAAGCGCAGCCAGTCGAGCTGCGGATGGCGGGCAAACAGCGTGCGATAGCGGTCAATGCCCGCCATGCGCAGCGCATGGTAAGGCTGCGAACGCTCGCCCGCGGAGTTGAGCCAGGAGAGGGATCGGCCGGTGGCGCCGGAGCAGAGTGCCGCTTCCGTCACCAGCGTGACTTGTGCGCCCGCCTGCGCCAGTTGCCAGGCGGTTGAGACGCCGAGGATGCCGCCACCCAGCACGATAACGGTTTTTGCCACGGTTTTGTCAGACATCATTCATTCCTTCTGTTAAAAAATGTTCGCCCTTCAGGCAATACGTACACGATGCTGCCGATGGAGCTGCTCAATAAGCTGTAAAACGCCGAGCGCTTCACGCGCATCAACCGGCGGCGGCCCGCCATGTACCAGCGCGTGGGCTAACAGCTGATAGAAAGCGGGGTAATGACCACGTTCAATCGGCACCGTTGTGGTTGCCCCGACCGTGCCGGTCCGGGCAGAGTTTTCTGCCGGCGTGACGCCGTACTGGCTATCGCCGGGCGACATGCCCGCCGCCAGCTGCGGCTCCTGATTGTCCAGCCCCCAGTGGGTGAAAGCGCCTTTGCTGCCCAGCAGGTGAAAGCGCGGCGCATTCAGTGCCGCCTGGCCATTCATCCACAGCCGCGAGCGCACGCCGTTGTGATGCAGCAATGAGACAAAACAGTCCTCGTCACTGTCGGATTGCGGGCCGGAATGGCGCGCCAGCTCTGCCGTGGCGTGTTCTACCGGGCCAAAGAGCTGGATGGCCTGGTCAATCAGATGGCTGCCGAGATCCAGCAATAAACCACCGCCCTGTGCCAGCGTGACACTGTCACGCCAGTTGCCGAATCCCTGCGGTCGCCACCATTCGAAACGCGACTCAAAACTCCTTACGGTGCCGAAGGCTTCCTGGTGCACCAGGCGCTGCAACGTCAGAAAATCGCCGTCCCAGCGTCGGTTATGAAACACGGTGAGCAAGGTATTGGCCTGCTGCGCGGCGGCGATCATCATTTCTGCCGCCTGCACGTCCGGTGCGAACGGTTTATCCACCACCAGATGGATCGCGCGCTGGCTGGCCTGTACAGCCTGCTCCGCGTGTTGCGCCGGCGGCGTGGCCAGCACGATGAGATCGATGCCGATCTCGCCGCCATCAATGGCCTTGAGCAGCGCGGGCCAGTCCGGCAGCACGCGCGCCTGGGGATAACGTTGCTGCGCGGTCGCTACGCGTTGGGCATCGCCAGTGACGATGACGTCGAGACGGTAGTCAGCGTTATGGGCAATCAGCGGTGCATGAAACACGCTGCCGGCGACGCCAAATCCCACCAGCGCCGTGCGGATTGGGCCGCTAACCTGAAGATGTGTCATTACAGCACCTCCGACAGAAAACGCTGCAGGCGCGCGGATTGCGGACGGTCAAAGATTTGTTCCGGCGTGCCGGCTTCCACGATTTCGCCTTCATCCATAAACACCACCTGGTCGGCCACGCGCCGGGCAAAGCCCATCTCATGAGTCACGACCACCATGGTCATGCCGCGCTGGCACAAATCGGCCATTAACGTCAGAACGCCTTTCACCAGTTCAGGATCGAGTGCCGAGGTAGCTTCATCGAACAGCATCACTTCCGGCTCCATCGCCAGCGCGCGCGCTATTGCCACGCGCTGCTGCTGGCCACCGGAGAGATCGCGCGGCCGGTGATCGGCTCGCTGAGCAAGGCCCACTTCGGCCAGCCGCTGACGGGCAATCTCCAGTGCTTCGGCTTTCGGACGGCCTTTTACTTTCCACGGTGCCAGCGCCACGTTTTCCAGCGCGCTGTGATCGGGAAACAGGTTGAAATGCTGAAACACCATGCCAATTCTCAGCCGCAGCGCATCGGGCTTGTCCTTCAGGACAGAACGCCCGGCCAGTAAGACATCGCCGTTCTTCGGCTCATGCAGGCGATTGATGCCGCGTAGTAAGGTGGACTTTCCCGATCCCGAGGGACCGATGATGCAGGTGGTGGTGCCCGGTTCGATGCTCAGCGACACATTGCGTAGCACCTCAATCGGGCCGTACGCCAGTGTCAGATTGCGCAGCTCGAGACTGGCACCGTGAAATGCAGATGGCATGGTCATATTAGTGTCCTCGCTCGCTGGTAAGGGAGACCGCCGGAACCACGTTGCGCTTTTGCTGCACTTCATCGAGCTCCTTCAGGCCGCTTTGTGGCGCGGTGGCGCGGCGACGTCCGGTACGGTAGCGGACGTCGATGTAGTTCACGGCGTGGGTGAGCGGCACGGTGATCACCAGATAGAACAGCCCGGCCAGCATCAGGGGTGACAGGTTGCCGCTTAGCACGGCGGCATCCTGACCGACGCGGAACAGCTCACGCTGACCGGTCATCAGGCCCAGCAGATAAACCAGCGACGAATCTTTGATGATGGCGATGAACTGATTAACTATCGCAGGCAACACGCGGCGGATGCCCTGCGGAATGATCACCAGGCGCATCGCCCGGCCATAGCTCATTCCCAGCGCCCGGCAGGCTTCCATCTGCCCCTGTTCCACGCTCTGGATACCGGAGCGGAAAATCTCGCCCATGTAAGCGCTGGCAATCAGGCTCAGGGCAAAAATGCCGAGCGGATACGGCGTCGGGCCAAATAGCTGATAGCTGAAACGCGCCAGACCCTGACCAATCAACAGAATGGTGAGGATGGAAGGCAGGCCGCGAAACAGATCGGTATACAGCCGCGCGGGCACGCGCAGCCAGCGCGAGGGCGAAATGCCCATCAACGCCAGTATCAGGCCGAATAACGTGCCCAGCACGGTGGCCGCCACGGAGATAATGATGGTGTTGACCAGTCCAGTTGCCAGCAGCTGTGGCAGGACGTCCATCATCGATGGAATATCAAAAAACGTACGGGAAAGAATAGTGATCAGATCCATAGCCGATTCTCGGTTGCGGGTGACGGACATGCGCCGTCACCGGATGCAGTCTCACGCATAACGATGCGCAGGGTTATTGGCCGCCGGGCAGATACTGTTGCGGCATTGGCGAACCCGGGAACCACTTCTGGTACAGCTGTTTCCAGGTCCCATCCTGCATCGCCGCTTTGATGGCTTTATCCAGCGCTGCTTTGAACTCGGGCTTGCCTTTGGCGATGGCGACACCCGCAGGCGCGTCAAATGAAGGGATGTTCGCCGCCGTGACCAGCTTAAAGCGGGTGGCATAATCTTTGGCGGCTTCGTAGTCGAGGAACATGGCATCGAGCGTGCCGTTATTCAGCGCGGACACTGCTGCGTTGTTATCGGGGAAACGCACCAGATCGGTCTGTTTGAAGTGCTGCAGCGCATAGTTCTCCTGCAGCGTGCCCTGAATCACTCCCAGCCGTTTATGCGCCAGGGTTTCAACGTTTTTCACCCCGGAATCGCTGCGGGTCAGCACCGTCAGATAGCCCGCAAGATAGCCGGTGGAGAAATCGACGGTTTTTTCGCGCAGCGGCGTGATGCCAATCGCGGCGACGCCGGCATCATACTGGCCATTTGCCACCGCCGGCAGAATGGCGGAGAAGTCCTGACCGATAAAATCCACCTGATCGATGCCCATGCGATGCGCCACATTTTTGAAGAATTCGACGTCAAAGCCGGTGAAGTTGCCGTTTTTATCGGTGAAGGTGTAGGGCTTCGCGTCGCCGAGGCTGGCAACGCGGAGATGACCGGGTTCGATCAAACCCCAGGGATTACTGTCGCTGGCGGCGTGGGCGCTCCAGCTGGCGGAAACCAGCATTGCCGTGCCGAACAGGGCGGCGGTCAGGTGATTGAAACGTTTGTGCGATGTCATAAGGCTCTTCCGTCTGTGCAGGTGAAACTTCAGAGTTCGCCAAGCCGGTTTATTGTTATTGAGACCGGTCTCAACGTGGGGCAAAATGAAACCGGCTCTGGTTGTGAGACCGGTCTCATTCGGATATACTGATATTAAGCACACGCTATCAGCAGCGTCAATTATGTTGTTATCAACTTGTGATTCGAAATAATTATGACCAATGAAAATGCTCGTTCACGCGGTCCGACCGTTGCCGACGTCGCCCGCGCCGCCAATGTTTCCAAAGCTCAGGCGGCACGTGCGCTGGGCAGGTATGGTTCCGTCAGTGAAGATGTGCAGTCGCGGGTGAATCAGGCTGCTGAAGCGCTGGGATACCGACCGAACGAGCTGGCGCGCAGCATGAACACCGGCCGCTCCAATACCATCGGGGTGATTGTCGGCGACATTGAAAACCCGCACTTTGGCCTCGCGCTGCGCGGCATGGCCGACGTCGCGCGCCAGGCGGGTTTTCACCTGCTGCTGAGTAACAGCGATGAAACGCTGGACGAGGAACGGGAAGCCGTGCGCGTGATGCTGGATAAGCGCGTCGATGGCATCATCGTTGCGCCGTGCAGCTCATTGTTTGAGGATAACGAACATCTTCGCCAGGTATTGGCAGAAGGGCGTTCATTAATGATGTTCGACCGGGCAGTGCAGGGTATGAAGGTGGAGACCATCCAGGCGAACTTTGTCGCAGTGGCCAAACAGGCGACGGAGCTGTTACTGGCGGCCGGACATCAGCGAATTGCTTATCTTTCCAGCATGCGCAGCGCTGCACCGTATTCGCCGGCAATCACGCTGGGCCCCACGCCGGTGGCGCAACGCGTTAGCGGAATGATTGATGCCTACCGGGCCGCGGGTAAGGAACTGGATCCAGCGCTGATTCGGCTTAATGCACTCAGCGAAGCCATCATTGAGCAGATCCTGACTGAACTGCTGGCGCTCGCCGAACCGCCCAGCGCGCTAATTGCCTCCGATAACCTGATTGCGATGGGCATCCTGCGCGGTCTGGCCAAACGCGGCCTGCGCGTACCCGAAGACATCTCTTTTGTGATGTACGACGATTTTCCCTGGACCGAGCTGATGTCACCGCCGCTGACCGTGGTCGCCCAGCCGGTGTATGAAATGGGGCGCGAAGCCGCGCGCCGGTTGATTTGCCATATCCGCCAGCAATCCGCCGGCGTCTTACCCGCATTTGACAGCTGGATGGTGGTGCGCGGCTCAGTGGGGGAAAATCCGTCGGCCCGGTGATACTATGTGCCGCGGCGGATTTGTGGAATTTCTCCCTGCTTTTTTTGGTCGCCATGAATGGCGCCCCTACAGAAAACGGCGCGGTTTTGTCCTTTCATACGCGCCAGAGAAAAAGTAAATTGTACGATGCCTTGTAGGGTGCGCATTCATGCGCACCTGAGAAACTCTAAATTGTGCGATATCTCGTAGGGTGCGCATTCATGCGCACCTGGATAATACTGCATAGGCGTAATCAAGCAGATTCCCCTCGTTTCATTAATTTGTCAGAGTGGGTAAGTTTTTAATCTAGCGCTATCATTAATAAGATGGTTGTAATTACCACGAATAAATCTCAGCGCTTGTCAGCAATTATAAAGCAATTCTCTTTTAATTTGAGTTAGCGCAGCACACCATATCAGATTAAGTCCTATCAAAAGATCATTCTCGTTTTATTCCTCCATCAGGAACTTTCTGATTGTTTAAGTGATATTCTGCGCAAGCAGGCTTACAAAACATTTACAATTAATTTCACTTAAGTCTTCTATGATGGCAAATACAGGGAAGTTACTGGCGCTAAGCGTCAGCTTATTTACTGCTTCAGCGCTGGCCGCACCATTGAATCCCGGCGACCGCGACTATATTCAGAACCAGCAGCAACAGCGACTGCAGCAAGACCAGCAGCAGCGAGACGCGCTGTGGAACGCTGCCGCGCCGCAGGCCACAGCATCTGAAGAATCAGGTGCATCAGGCCCATGTTTTCCTGTACATCATATCAGTCTACGCAATGCCTCTTTATTTCCTCTGCGTCAGCAACAGAATATTACTGCAACCTATATCAATCGCTGCCTGAACTTAACGGAAATTAATTCACTGGTTCACGCCATTTCTGACTGGTATATCAGCCGGGGATATATCACCAGCCGCGCTTTTCTTACCGAGCAGGATCTCTCCGGCGGTCAGCTGAATATTGTTGTGCTGGAAGGCAGGCTGGAAGCGATCCGTCTGGAAGGCGAAACGCCGCGTATGCTGAAAATGGCGTTTCCGGGACGGGTGGGCGGCATCCTTAATTTACGCGACATCGAACAGGGCATGGAGCAAATTAACCGTTTGCGTACCGACCCGGTTCAGATTGAAATTCTTCCGGGGCGACACAGGCCGGATATTCCATCGTTAATCTCACGGCAAAACCGGAATTTCCCTTAAGTGCATCGGTAAGCCTGGATAATAGCGGGCAGAAGAGCACCGGCGAAGACCAGCTGAGCGGCGTGCTCACCGCCAATAATATGCTGGGGCTGGCGGATAAATGGTTTGTCAGCGGCGGGCGCAGCAGTGATTTTGCCAGCGCGTACGATGCGCAGAATTTCCAGGCGGGCGTCAGCGTGCCGTTTGGCTACGGATTGCTGGACTACAGCTACGCCTGGAGTAACTACCGGACCACCATCAATAACCAGGGATTCAACTGGCTCTCCACGGGCGATACCAAAACCCACCGCCTTAACGCGTCCTGGGTGGTCTTCCGCAACGGGGATGTGAAAACCGGCATTGCGGCAGGCGTGGTTCAGCGCTCCAGCCGCAACTGGCTCAACGACGCGCCGCTGCAGAGCAGCACGCGCAACCTCTCCAGCCTGAAACTCGGGCATCACGCACACGCAAAAAATGCTGGGCGGCGTGGCGACCTTCAACCCGACCTGGAGCCACGGCATGCCGTGGTTCAATGCCGAAACCGACGAAGACAAATCCGGGGATATGCCGCGCGCGGAATTCCGCAAATGGAGCCTGAACGCCAGCTTCCAGCGGCCGGTTACCCGTAACGCCTGGTGGCTGACCAGCGCCTACGGCCAGTGGTCGCCCGACCGGCTGTACGGCTCCGAGCGCCTGACGCTCGGCGGCGAAAGCTCCGTGCGCGGTTTTAAAGAGCAGTACCTGTCCGGGGATAACGGCGGCTACTGGCGTAACGAGCTGGGGTATTCCCTCTTCACCCTCCCGGTGATTGGCGCGGTGAGCGCAACGGTCGCCGTTGACGGCGGCTGGCTGGAAAAAGACCGTCAGGACCGCTTTGCCTCCGGCACGTTATGGGGAGGCTCGGTGGGGCTGAGCAGCGCAGGGCGCTGGTACAGCAGCCAGATTTCGGTCGGTACGCCCCTGCACTACCCCGACTGGCTCGGCCCGGATCATGTGAGCGTTAACTGGCGCATTGCCTTCATGCTTTAAGAGACTCTACGACTATGGATACCCGTCACCCACCGTTCGTTCGTTTCTCGCGCAGCGTCTGATCAGCTGGATTGTCTGCGGCTTAGGTCTGGCAGCCGATGGCACCTGCCGTCGCGGCGGCGCTGACGCCGACCGGGCAGACCACGGTCGATCGGGCGGGGAACGGGGTGCCGGTCGTCAACATCGCCACGCCCAACGGGGCGGGTATCTCGCATAACCAGTTCGGTGAGTATAACGTCGGCAAAGAGGGGCTTATCCTCAACAACGCCACCGGCCCGTTTAACCCAGACCCAGCTGGGCGGGCTTATCCAGAACAACCCCAACCTGCAGGCCGGGCGGGAAGCGAAGGGCATCATCAACGAAGTCACGGGCGCCAGCCGCTCGCAGCTGCAGGGCTACACGGAAGTCGCCGGTAAAGCGGCAAACGTCATGGTGGCCAACCCGTACGGCATCACCTGTAACGGGTGCGGATTTATCAACACCCCGAACGTCACCCTGACCACCGGCAAGCCGCAGTTCGACGCCAGCGGTAACCTGCAGGCGCTGGAGGTGACGAAAGGCGCCATCACGGTTGAAGGCCAGGGGCTGGATGCCAGCAAGAGCGACGCGCTGTCGATCATTGCGCGCGCGACGGAAGTGAACGCCGCGATACACGCGAACGACCTGACGGTGACGGCAGGGGCGAACCGCGTGGGCGCAGACGGCAGCGTCAAGCCGATTGCCGGTGAGGGCGCCGCGCCCGTGGTGGCGGTGGATACCGGCGCGCTCGGCGGGATGTATGCCAACCGTATCCGCCTGGTCTCCAGCGAGAAGGGCGTGGGGGTGAACCTCGGCAACCTCACCGCGCGCCAGGGCGATATTCAGCTGGATGCGGGCGGCAAACTGACGCTCGGCAACGCGCAGTCCACCGGGGATGTCAGGATTTCGGCCCAGGACGTTGTGTTACAGGGTGAGCAACAGGCCGCCTCCGCGCTTCAGGTGCAGTCGCGTGGGGATTTCGCGCTGAACAGGAGCAAACTGAGCGCAGGCACGCTGAACGCTGAAGCCACTGGCACAATAACGCAGGATGAAAACAGCGCAGCCACGACCAGTGGCAGCACCTCAGTGAGCGCCGGACGCCTGGTGCTTGCCGGCACGTTAAGTAGTGGTAACGCGCTCTCACTGCGGGCAGGGCAACTGACCGCCACTCGAAATGCGTCAGTCAGCAGTGTCGGGAACAGCAGGCTTGAGATTGCCGGAGATTCTGACTGGCAGGGTTCGCTGACGTCTGGGGGCGATCTGTCCGTGACGGCCGCAAAACTGACAAACCAGGGGCAGCTGGCGGCAAACCGTGACACGACGTTAACTTTACAGCAACTCAATAACAGTGGCCGGATCCAGGCCAAAGGCAATCAGACACTGAAGGCCGATCGCCTGCAAAATGCCGGCACTTTGCAGGCGGGTGGGGCACAGTCGCTGATCTCTCAGACGCTGGGCAGTAGCGGCGTGATTGCGGCACAGCAGGGGCTGGATTTTGATGTGGCAGACGGGCTGACACTGGGTGGAAGCAGCACTGGCAATCTGCTCAACATCAGCGCCGGACAGACAATCCTCAGTGGCAGCGCCTACGGACTGCAGGGCACGTCTCTGCAGGGTGATTTTTCAGGGCTGGAAAATTCGCAGCTCCTCAGTGGCGGTAATCTGTTGTTACAGGGCAACCGTTTAAGTCTTGCGGGGCTGATCTCAGCAGATAAGCAGCTTGAACTAAACGCAGATACCCTGACAAGTGGCGCAACCGCGCAGACTCAGGCGCAGAATGCTCTGACGGGACATTTCCGCGAGGCCACGCTGGCGGGCAGTTTCACCACGCCGGGGGCGCTGCATTTTAACGTTGTCAGGGCGGATAACCGCGCGTTATTCAGCGGCGAGACCATTGGCTGGCAGGGCAGCAGTCTTTTACAACAGGGTCGCATTGCCGCTGATCAGAATCTTGACCTGAACGTCGCGGCAATTGATCAGCAGGGAAGCCTGCTGGCGGGCAACAGCCTGAAGATCACCGGCAATACGCTCAACAACAGCGGCACCACCTCCGCCGGAGAAATGCAGGCTCAGCTTACTGGCGGGCTGCAAAATACCGGGGCACTTATTGCACAGGGCGCTCAGACACTTGCAGCCGCCGGGCTCGATAACAGCGGCACGCTAGCCGCTGGTGATTTGTACGTTCAGGCCAGCGATATCAGTAACCGTGGACGCATTCAGGCCAGCCGCTCGGGTGAGCTCAACGGGAACCTGAGCAATCAGACTCCGGGGGTGATAGTCACAGGCGGCAGCCTTCACACTCACGGCAACAACCTCAGTAACGACGGTAAGCTGCAGGGACAGCAGCTACAACTTGAGGCCGGTGACATCCGCAACGGCGGCAGCGTTCTGGCAGGCGGACCGCTGGTATTGAGGGCGCAAAACCAGCTGAACAATACCGGTCAGCTGATGAGGCAGCAGGATACCCAGATCAATGCCGCTGCGGTGAATAACCGAGGGGATATTCTCAGCCAGGGCGCGTTACAGGTTTCTGCCCCCATGCTGGACAACAGCGGAAAGCTGCAGGCTGATAGCCTGAATCTGAGCGGCACGCAGCTCAACAATAGTGGCAACCTGAGCGCGCTGAAAGATATCGTCTTACAGCTGCAGCAGGATGTCAGCAATCTGCAGAACGGACAGATGCTCGCAGGTAATGCGCTAAGCATCAATGCCGCCAGCCTGACTAATGCCGGGAAGCTGACCGGGGTGAACCAACTCAGCGCGACCAGTAGCGGCATGACGCAGCAATTCGCCAGCGGACAGATGCTCAGCCAGGGTGGCCTGGTGCTAACGGCTGCACAACTGACTAACAGCGGACGGCTGCAGGCGCAGGATACCCGGTTGCGCGGTGGAGGTCTGACCAACAGCGGGCAAATTAATGCCATCAACAGTCTGGATGGGCAGTTTACCGGTGCACTGGATCATCAGGCCGCAGGGTTGCTGTTCAGCCAGAATAGCCTGCTGCTGAGCGCAAAAACGCTCAACAGCGCTGGCAACGTGCAGGCCGGTGGCGCGACTTCACTCTCAGCGGACTCCCTGACCAACCGCGGCACGCTGGTAACGGGGGGCAAACTTAACCTCCAGCTCCCGGAGCTGGTCAATATTGGCTGGCTGCAAGGCAATCAGCTGGAATATCGCGGCAACAGCCTCAGCAATAGCGGCACGCTGATAAGCGATAATGCCGGCGAATATCATTTCACGTCACTTGAAAATGCCGGCACTCTGCAGGGGCGTGACCTCACCCTCAGCGGGCAGAGTCTGACCAATAGTGGCACATTGATGGCAGCACATCAGCTTAATGCCACAGCTGATCATCTCCTCAACAACGCCGGCGGACGGATACTCAGCGCAGGGGGTGCAGTGCTGACCGGCTCCACATTCAGCCAGCTGGGACAAATTGCGGCACTCGGCGATGTGGTGTTGAAAGTGAGCGATGCGTTTGCCCAGCGCGGTACGCTGGCTGCGGGCGGGCATCTTCAGCTCAGCAGTACCGGTAATCTGACAATTGAAGGTGCGACCCAAGGTAATCAACTCACGCTGAGCAGCGATGGCAGCATAGTGAACAATAATAAGCTGCAGGGCGGTAGCGGGCCGTTGAATATTACCGCAGCCAACATTACTAACAGCGCCAGCGGATCAATTCAGTCCGGTGGCGCGGCAAGCCTTACCAGTCGTGGCACCCTTACCAATAACGGCTTTATTGGTGCGGCAGGCGACATGGTGCTGAACAGTGCCGGGCAGTTGCTAAATACCGCGCTGCTGTACAGCACGGGCAATATGCGTCTGTTCTCTGCGAGCCTGAATAACCTGCGTGGTGATGTACTGGCAGACAATAATCTGACCATCGCGCGCAATGCTTCGGCTCAGGCCAACGATGAGGTCATCAATACTTCCGGCAATATTGAAACCGCGAACGGTGATATTACGATTTCAACCGGGCATCTGCTAAACCAGAGGGATGGTTATCGGGTAACAGAAGAAACGCACCAGTATTTTGATGGCAGTTCCGCTTACATCGATTTGCCTTTCTCCAGATTCGACGCAACACAGTACACACTAACCAAAGATGAGAGCTGTGGGGGCGGACGGAACGACAGTTGCCACGTAAGATATCCACTGACACTTAATCAGGAAGTACGCGATCAAAAAGTATTAATTAGTGAAAAAACTGTTGGGGCAGTCGCTGATGGAGGGGCTGCACGTATTGCGTCAGGCCGGGATTTAACCATCACCGCCACAACCCTTGATAACCTTGCAAGTAATCTTCTTGCAAACAGGAATGGTAACCTCTCCGGTTCCAGCCTAAACAATAGTTCTTCAGAGACGGGTAGCTATCAGATCTGGCAGACCTATAACTGTAACACCGCTGGCAACTCAGGCTGCACTCAATATATTAAAGATGGCAAAATAACTAACGCCTATCCTTTCCGTTTTGGCATTGTCGGGCAGCCGGAATACATTGAAATCACTAATGGCAGTTCGTATCGTGCCGTCATTCAGGCGGGTACAAATCTCAGTGCCAATTTCAGCCAGAACATCAGCAACACCAGCCTGACGGCGAATGCAGGATCGATTGGTCAGCCAACAATTCCGAAACCTGCTCTGACAACGGGCATATCTACCGGGCAGGTCAATGGTGCTCAGACAAAATCACTCAGTCAGAACAGTGCAACACCCGGCGCGGAAACCGGCTGGCAAAACAGTCTGAAAAATGCGCTCGGCAGCCTGGGTAATAGCGCTGCCTCTCTGGGCGATTACCCGATACCGACCGGTAACAACGGCCTGTTCGTGCCGACAGATAAGCCTGACAGCCCCTACCTGATCGTCACAAATCCCAATATTGCCGGGCTCGGTAAACTGGACAGTAGCCTGTTCAAGGGACTTGATATCTCTTCATTGACTGCACCACAGGAAGTGCGCAGTCAATTTACCGATACCAGTAAAGTTCTTGGTTCGAGCTATTTCCTTGATCGCCTGAATCTGAAACCCGAAAGCGACTACCGTTTCCTGGGCGATGCCGCATTTGATACCCGCTATGTGTCGAACGCCGTGCTTAGCCAGACAGGCCAGCGTTATATTCATGGCGTGGGTTCTGACCTCGATCAAATGCAGACACTCATTGATAACGCCGCCCATCAGCAGCAGAGCCTTGGCCTGCAACTGGGGGTCAGCCTGCCACCTGAGCAGGTTGCAGAGCTAACCGAAAGTATCGTCTGGTGGGAGACCGTTGAGATTGACGGCCAGAAAGTACTGGCGCCCAAACTCTATCTGGCCACCCAGGATGTTCAACCTCTCACCGGCAGCACCATCCTGGCAAATAACGTCAGCCTGAAGGGCGGAACCCTCACCAACGCGGGCAGTACCTTGCAGGGCGGCAGTAGCCTGAGCCTTGCCAGTGACAGCACCATCAGCAATACCCAGCAGGGTGTAATAACCAGCAGCGGAGCGCTGAATCTGAGCGCGCTGGATGATATCCGTAATATTGGCTCCAGCATCTCCGGCCAGCAGGTCGCACTGGAAAGCACAAACGGCAGCATCATCAATCAGACTGAAACGCGCCAGTGGACAGCAGCAGGTAAGAGTTTTACCGGCGCGATGTCGATGTCACGGACTGAAACCGGAGCAACCGCAACCATCAGTACGTCAGATAGTCTCGAACTAAATGCCGGGCAGAATATCGTGTTGCAGGGCAGTAAACTCGACTCTAAAGGGGACATGTCGTTACAGGCAGGCAATGACGTTCAACTTCTGGCAAATCAGACGCTGGCAGCAGATTCGACGAGCAACAGGAGTGGTCTGAGGCAATCCAGCACCAGCGGATTTAATGCCAGCGTGCTTTCCAGTGGCGGCAATTTGACGATTAAAGCCGGGCAGGATATCACCAGCCAGGCGGCAGCGCTGGCAGCCGAAAGCGATATCGGCCTGCAGGCAGGGCGCGATATTAACCTGAACACGGCTGAAAACCGCAGCGGTAATAGCCAGCACAGCAGCAAGAAAACCGTGATTAACGAAACGGTGCGTCAACAGGGTACCGAAATTATCAGCGGTGGCAGCACCACGCTGCTGGCGGGTAATGACATCACCAGCAAGGCTGCGACAATCACCGCTAATAAGGATCTGGCACTGCAGGCCGGACACGACGTAAACATCACTACCGCGACGGAAAGTGATTACGCCTACCGCGAAGAGACCAAAACCAAAAAAGGTCTTTTCAGCAAGAAAACTACACATACCGTTAGTGAAGACAGTTCAACCGCAGAAAAGAGCTCCAGCCTGAGTGGCGATCGCGTCTCGATTATTGCCGGCAATGACCTTCTGGTAAAAGGCTCAGCGGTGGTAGGCCAAAGCAATGTCGGCCTGAAAGCGGGCAACGACCTTACCGTCACGGCCGCCACCGATACCCAGACAAGCTATCGCCTGAGCGAGACCAAAAAAAGCGGCATGTTCAGCGGAGGTGGTATTGGAGTGACCTTCGGCAGTGCATCGTCGAAACAGGAGTTGAAGCAGAACGGCACAACCGAAAGCCAGAGCGCCAGCACCATCGGCAGCACGGCTGGAAACGTGACGCTGGTTGCGGGACATGACGCACACATAGCGGGTTCGGATGTGATTGCGAAGCAGGACATCAGTGTGGTTGGCGGGTCGGTCACTATAGATCCGGGCAACGACACCCTGTCGCGTCGTCAAAGCTATGAACAGAAGCAGAGCGGCCTGACGCTTCAGCTGACCAGTCCCATCACGGATGCGCTGCTAAGCCTCGGCTCGCAAGCTAAAGCCGCCGGTGAGGCTGGCGACGATCGTCTCAAAGCGCTTAACGCTGTGAAGATGCTGGAAAGCGGCTGGGCGATGTCGGGGGCCGCCGGGCAATCGGCAACAGCGCTGGCGAAGGGCGACATGAAAGATGCTGGCATCAAAATTTCCCTCAGCGTAGGGGCCAGCAAAAGCAAATCATCATCGGCGTACAGCAGTAACACCGTCAGCGGCAGTTCGCTCAGCGGCGGGGGCAATATCGCCGTGGTTGCGACCGGTACAAACGGCGCCAGCGGCGATGTAACGCTGGCAGGCAGCGGCATAACCGGCAACAACGTCACACTTGCCGCCGCACATGACCTGAATCTGGTTGCTGCCAGCAACAACACCGAGCAGAAGAGCAGTAATAAATCATCCGGCTGGAGCGCAGGCGTGCACATCGCCATAGGTAAGGAAACCGGCTTTGGCGTGCAGGCGAGTGGCTATATGGCCGACGGCTCGGAAAACGGCAGCAGCACCGAATACGTAAACAGCCGTATGAATGCCAAAGACAACCTGACGCTGAGCAGCGGCAATGACACGCTGCTATCTGGTGCCCAGGCGCTGGGCAACAGCATCAACGTTAATGCCGGTAATAACCTGACATTGGCTAGCCTGCAGGATACCGACAATTATCACAGCAAGCAGCAGAGCGCCAGCGGCGGCTTCAGTTTTACCTTTGGTTCAATGACGGGCTCATTAGGGCTTAGCCTGAGTAAAAGTAAAGTAAACAGCGAATATGCCAGCGTCGGTGACCAGAGCGGGCTATTCGCGGGAGATGGCGGCTATAACATCTTCGTCGGTAACCACACTCAGCTAAATGGCGCTGTGATTGCTTCAACAGCGGAGGCGGCGAACAACAAACTGTCGACTGGTACGCTCGGGTGGGACAACATCAATAATCACGCTGAGTATTCAGCCAACAGCACGTCTGTTGGAATCAATCTGAGTTCGTCAGGGGAGCAGTTTGCCGGCGGAGCGCTCCCTGCAGTTGTCAACATGCATGAAAGTGCATCCGGTACCACACGCTCGGCGGTGGCTGACGGGACGATTACTGTACGTGATGAGCAGAATCAGAAACAAAACGTTGTAGATCTGAGTCGGGATACCGAAAACGCCAATGGCAGCATTGGGAAGATTTTCGACAAGGAGAAGGTTGCCAACCAGATGGCTTTTGCGAAGGGCGTGCAAGAGCTGGCCGGAAGCGTTGTCGGCGACTTAAAAGCCTACAAAATGGATGCGGCGGAAAAAGAAACCTCTGACCGCCTGCTTAAAGAACATCCTGAATACGCAAACCTCTCGAAAGATGAGTTTAATGCGCGCGTACAGAGCGATCCTGCCTATAAAGCAGTAGCAGATTTGTGGGGCACAGGTGGTACCTATTCGATGGTGGCAACGGCCGTGGCTGGCGCACTGGGTGGGTTAAGCGCGAATAATCTTGGCGCAGCTGCGGGCGGGGCAATGGCACCGTATATTGCGAACGCCATCAAAAAGGGCACCACAACCTATGATGCGCAGGGTAATCCGCAAACTAACATTCTGGCTAACACTATGGCACACGCCGTGGCAGGCGCCGTGCTGGCTCAGATGTCCGGCAGCAGCGCGGCGGCAGGTGCTGCCGGAGCGGCGGGCGGTGAGCTGGCAGCGCGTGCAATTGTAAAAGTGATGTATCCGGACACAGACATCAGCAGTCTGTCCGAAAGTCAGAAGCAGATGGTAAGTACGTTGAGCCAGCTTGCAGCAGGACTGGCGGGCGGGATTGCGTCGGATTCGTCAATGGGGGGCGGGGCTGGTGCGGGTGCAGGGAAGAATGCGGTTGAGAATAATTACCTTAGTGCAGACCAGTCGCTGACTTTTGATAAAGAACTGTCGGCATGCCGGAAATCCGGGGGGGACTGTAAATATGTCATTGATAAATGGAAGAAAGTCAGTGACAAACAGAGTGCTATTGTTGATGAACGACTGAAGAATGAACCTTTAACCGCTGTTGGATGGGACAAAGAAGTTGCGGAGCGCGGATATGATATGACGCAACGCCCTAGTTGGTTAGGTAACATTGGTGCGGAAGTAATGACCAGTGACGAAGCCAAAACCTTTGTTCAGCAGTGGAATGGCCAAGATCTGGCAAAAATTGATGTAAACAGCCCTGAATGGATGAAATACGCCGTATTCGTGTCAGACCCGGGGAATCAGGGTATGCTGCTTTCCGGTGGATTGCTGATGAAGGATGTAACAAAAGCAGCTATGTCCTTTATGAGCCGCAATACGTCCACAGCTACCGTCAGTGCTGCTGAAATCGGTATGAAATGGGGCCAGGGTAATATGAAGCAAGGAATGCCGTGGGAGGATTATGTTGGCACCTCGTTACCAGCAAGCGCCAGACTACCGCGGAATTTTAAAACGTTTGACTATTATGATGTGTCAACAAAAACGGCCATTAGTGCCAAATCAATGGATACACAGACGATGGCGAAACTGGCTAATCCTAATCAAATCTATAGTTCTATTAAAGGTAATATTGATGCGGCCACTAAATTTGAAACATATACACTTACTGGCCGAGAAATAAACTCCTCAATGATTAATAACAGAGAAGTTCAGTTGGCTGTTCCTGCAAGCACAACTAAAATCCAGTGGGTGGAAATTAACCGTGCTATAGAATATGGTAAAAGCCAAGGTGTAGCAGTTAAAGTGACGCAGGTGAAATAATGAAATTTAATAAAGATCAGGATTATTGGGCTAACGTGTTCGCCACACAGGAATTTTTGAGCATTGAAACTTATTCAGGATTAGGGATGACTGGCAGGGATTCTCTTTTCTCACCTCATATATTACCCCCTGACGCAGATGATCAGAGTATTGGTGAAGCAATCCTAAAATCGTTATCAGATAGTCGAACGTTGACTGTACAGGAATGTGAAAATTTCTTTGATCTTGAAAAAGGTAAAGAGCAATACTTAGCTTGGATAGTGACGTTAATGGAGAAATTTGGTTATAAAACCAAACGTGCAATGTTTAAGGATATGAAAAAGTGCGGTGTTCATTTGATAAATGATGTTATCTCGATATCACCTACACGCCACGAAAAACTGGAAGGCTGGGGAAGAACTAAAGGAGATGGTATTGAAGATGTTATTCTTAAGGCAGACAGTTCTCTTGCAGAAATTGGTGCAGGTCTTCGTCTGGCGCTGAGTCGATGCAAAGGTTAACTAGGTTATCCCGCCACTATTGGCGGGATTTTTTCTACGTTTTACAACCGAACAAGATGTATTTTGGAATGCCATGGGCTAAGCATTAGCGTCTTCAGCCATTAACGCACACAGGGTCAAAATCTAGGTGGGATGAATTATGGGCCTGTTAAGAGGCGTGAAGGGCGAAACTGAAGGATTGAGATACGTGATCAGATACCTTATTTAACATAATCATGATTATGCGCACTCTTGCTGTAATGGCTAAATTCTGATGTCCGCCTCTGGCTATATTGAGATGTCCGCATTATCGTCCTTTTTCCAAGGTTTCCCGGCTGAGGACACAACTGATGACGGCTTACGGTTCGGAGTGCTTTACGATGAATGAAGTTAACCGCCTCAAGATCCTGCAGAACGTCATTGATGGCCGGCTTACAGCCTCGCTTGCATCACAACGACCTGACATAACGGATCGGCACTGTCGGCGTCTGTTAGCGCGTTATCGCGAGTCCGGGCCGCTGGCTCTGGCGAACCGCCGCCGGAAATTGCGTGATAATCACCAGCTTCTGCCGGGCCTTGCAGAACTTGCTCTGGGCATCATCCGCGATAACTATGCCGACTTTGGTCCCACGCTTGCCTGCGAGAAGCTGGCCGAGCTCCATGACGTTGTGCTGGCCAAAGAGACCGTGTGACAGCTGATGGTTCGAGCGGGACTTGGGATCCCACGGAAAATGCGTGCGCCGAGGATGCAGCCGCCGCGGTATCGTCGCGCCTGCGTTGGCGAGCTGATACAGATTGACGGCTGCGATCACCGCTGGTTCGAGATTACATAAAGCGCTGCACATTTACCCCGCCGCTCATCGGTACGAGCGTCACCAGTTCAACCTTAACTCCATCATTGATAAGTTTTCGAGCGAAGAATCTTGCTTGAATAGGATCATAAGTCGTAACGATAGTCTGGAAACCATAGTCCACAATATAGTCACGATAAACATCAAACACAGCCAAGACGTGCACTAAATCATGATGCTGTGTAGGATCGGGAGAAAGCGCAGAATGTCCGGGTTTCGTGCTTATTTCCCAAAAGCGGACACGACTTCGAACACGCAGGGATCCCATTGGACCGTTGACAGCTCCACAAGCACACTATCCAAGCATAAAATGCCACAGCAGACACAGTGTGTAGTGAGTTCACACCAGAACCCGCCGATAGGCCGCAGGATCCGGGAATAAGGGAAACCGGATACGCAGTAAGAATCGCTCATCCACGACACCTGTGCCGCCCATGGCATGTCTTATTTTACTTTGCCAACTCGTCAGGTAAAGCCAGAAACGGTAAAAGGGTAGTGAGTGGGATCATGCAGTTTCCCATCAATCAGTTCAGGCTCAACATCAACCACACGACCTTCACAAACGTGACATACATTTTTACAGCTCAGTGGACATGAATAATGGGTTGTGCTGAACCCTATGATCGGCAATGATGATTTTTATCAGGTGCCATGCGGCAGTTTCAATACGGATATAAACAATGACAGATAATAAAAAATCTCCGACGGATATTCCGGCTTTACTGCAATCACTAGCCAGCATGAAAAGCCTCAACAACACCCTCGCCCTCTTAGAGAACCCTTTTAAAATAAGTAACCGGCATGCGGAACTGATAAAGCAGGCGCAGGCTGTTGCGTTTCCGGGCGAACTGTTCAGGAATACCCGCCTAGCGGGAGATTTAGCCAGAACGGTCAGTGAACTGACCGTTACGCATAAACTCCCGGAAACTGACTTCAGGACGAAGGTGGCATTACGCGCGATCGAAGATATCAAAAACAGTCCTGCACTTAAATTTACTGAGGCCATGAAGGAATTAAACGCATCACGCTCGGACAGTATTTTTAAAAACTGGCTGGAAATTCGGAATAGCAATGCTTTTACTATTATTTCGGATATTCAGAAGGAACACGGCGAGCAGGTAAATTCGCTTCTCAGAAGTATCGAACAAATGTCTAAGGTTTTTCCTTCAAAGCTTGTCAGTGATAAAATGCTGGAAGGCATGGTCGGTAAAAGTATTTTACCCGACAGGAATAAATTGACGCGTCTCAGCATACCTGAGTTGAGTATCAACCAACAGGAAAGGGCTTTCGCCGCGGTCAGCGACATCTTTTCGAAACACAGCGCCTATTTTTCGACCTTTACAACGGACGCCGTCAGAGCTGTTAAGACAGACGAAACAGAAAAGATTGCCAAATGGATGGAAAGTGAGCCTGACGCCGGGGAGCAATTCATGCTGCTCCCCACCTGGCTTAAATGGGTGGTCCTCACCATACTGACCCATCTTTTTTTGCCTACTCTGGAGGCAATCCGGGACGATGTTGCTCTGGAATACTTAAAAGAAAAATGCTTTACTTCCTACTTCTGCGAGAATAAAAGTCAGCAGGCAAACATCATTACCACGGATAAGCCAGATGAACTGAGTTATTCAGATTTAAATAAGTTCAGGGTAGTCACAAAAGATAACGTCAGGCTGAGAAGTTCTCCATCGATGAAGGGTGAAATCATTGAAACCTTACCCCTTAACCAGCCGCTACTCATCATTAGCAGAGATAACAGGTCATGGATATTTATTCGCACCCAGATAAACGGCGAAAATATTGAAGGCTGGATAAACAGGGCATATACAAGAGCTATAATAAAGTAACGCATAAGTATTGGAAGTTTATTCATTCCATAAATAAAGCGCTGCCAGCCACGTGATTTCAGCTCGCGCGTGACGGCGGCAAACAACTGCTCCACCGCTTCACTGCTGCGCGCTGCGCCATACTGCTGCTGAATCGCCTGCAACTGCTGAGCGTCTGAGGTGGCAAACAACAGCGGTGCCAGCGCCTGCTGCTGATGAGCGGCGACCCATTCATACAGCTCCTGCGCATAGCCTTCGGCATCATCAAGGCAACGCTCCACCAACATTTCGTGAGAAGGGGCCTGCTGACGATAGGCTTGAACCTGGCGGTTGGTCATCTGCGAGCACGATCCGGAAATCACTACCGCGCGTTCACCTTGTGGACGCCCTGCCTGTTCAACATCACTGTTCTGCTGCTGCGTAGCCCATGCCAGCGCGATACCCATCGCCAGACCAGAACCGCCGGTCACCATCACGGTCTCTTTCAACGCTTCGCCCTGCGTCATCAGATGCTGTTCGTTGAGCGCATCCAGCACCAATAGTTGATGCCCTGCTCTTTCAGTACGGCGAGCTGTTCGCGCACCGCTACGGCACCTTTATCCAGCTGCGCCGCGTTAATCACTGCGGCCTGACCTTTCGCCTAACGCATCATTGAGCGCACCAGGTTGCTGTCCGTCATCGGTGTCACCGGATGATGACGCATGCCTGATTCAGACAGCAGTTGATCGGCAACAAACAATTATCAGGCGTCGTGGTAAACCCGGTAACTATCAGCTGAAAGACGACCTGAAAGCTCAGGTGATAAAGCTTATCCGCACCTGCAGCATGAGCCCGATTGGCGCATGGCGATTATTAAATACCGGTTTTGGGCTAATCATCTCAAAGGAAACCGTCAGAAAGCTGATGATTGCCGAAAACACGTGGGTAGCTCATCCCAGAAACACGCCCGGATAACCAGACTCTGTCTATATAAAAGATGACACTTTAACTTAGCTATGAAGACGACATCTTAATAATGGATAGATACTAGCCAGGAGTTAAACCAGTAACATCCACACACAGCTCCATTAGTCTGAGGCTGCCAGTTATGGCGCACTCACCATATTTAAACCCTCGCCGGCAATAACGGATAACACTTCGTCCAGTTGTAGTTAGCCTTCGCCAGCATCAATTCTCCCGCCACCGCACCGAAATTGATGTCCTGACGTTCATAAAAGAATTGACGCAAAACTGCGGGTAAAAACTCAGCGCTGTAGCGCAGTAACGTGCTGTGCCAGAAGGGTGCCGGCAACGGGCTGTTGCCATGCCGCATCAGCAATTCATTTTTCCAGTCTGAATCCAGAACCTTTTCACAGAATGACTGGCGCATGGCAATCGCAGACGTGTCAGGTATGCCCGCAAGCAATAACTGGCCAGGCAATGCCACCAAGCGCAGATCCCGGATAACGATTTTTTTCGCAGCAAATTCCTTCCAGATCGTGGTCAGTTGCGCCGCTTTCGCTGGTAAAGGCTCGTTGACGTTATACAGCGGCAAAGTCAGAGGCAAAAAAGTAAAATGAAGGCCTTGCACTGGCAGCGTATCGGCAAGCGGATCAGCCTGTGTGAGTCGTTGCAATTCATCAAGCAGACGTAACACCGGTAAGGAAACTGACGGCTTTATCCCTGCGGCAAGCGCCAGCTTTACCGGATCGTAGTAATTCTCTTCACGGATGTTCCCGATGCCTGCATTTTTCGCCCACAGCGCAATGGTGTTCTCGTTTGCAGAACGGTATCGGGTTTGCAGACTGATTGGTTGCATGTCAGACCTTAGGGTATTTGGATGAGCGCTGATAATTAATTATGAAACGTTTTTTAGCAGATACTCCAGCCTGATTGTGGTGCAAACGCGTGATTATCTCATGCCTGTTCAACCCCGCTTAAACGATGCGCGATTTGTCATCGCTCTGGCGCATCAAAGCATCTACAATGCCGGCGAAATTTTTACTGATGAGGATACACAATTGGACACCTGTCCCACACGATTACAATCGGTGCCGATGCTGAGATAGCCTCATCGCTGTCTTAGCCCTGCGTTAAGACGGTGGATTTCCCTCCCCCCTTTTTCCTGCGTGCTGTCTGGCCCCGCTGTAATCCATTCTTATAACTCTGCATATCCATTGCCCGGCGGTGATGGAGTGAGGTCTGACATGGACTGGAAAATCTTCCTGCTGCGGGTCGCGGTCGCGCTCATCCTGGGCGCCCTGATCGGCGCCGAACGCCAGCTGCGCCAGCGCCTGACCGGCCTGCGCACCAATGCGCTGGTCAGCACCGGTGCCTGTCTCTTCGTGCTGATGACCCAGGCGATGCCGGGGCTCTCGGCCGACGCTCCGCGCATCGCCGCTTATGTGGTGTCCGGCATCGGCTTCCTCGGCGGCGGCGTGATCATGCGCGATGGCCTGAACGTGCGCGGCCTCAACACCGCTGCCACGCTCTGGTGCACCGCCGCCATCGGCGTGCTGTGCAGCATGGGCCTGTTGCTCGAGGCCGCGCTGGGCAGCGTGGTGGTGCTCTGCGCCAACATCCTGCTGCGCGACATCGCCCTGCGCCTGAATCACCAGGGCGTAGTGCCGGCCAGTGAAGCGGAGCAGCGCTACGGGGTCGCGATCATCTGCCGGGCGGCCGACGAGATCCAGGTGCGCAGCCTGATGCTGCACAGCCTGGACAGCAGCGAACTGCGCCTGCAATCGCTGCACAGCGAGGATCTGGAACCCCACCCGGCGAAACTGGAAGTGCGCGCCGAACTGCTCGGCGGCCATGGCGCCGCCGGACAGCTGGAGCGCCTGGTCAGCCGCATCAGCCTGGAGAAGGGCGTCAGTTCGGTCAGATGGCAGGTGTGTGAGCCAGAAACCGATTAATTCATCAAACGCGCTGCGGCTGCGCTACCTGCCAAAGCGCAGCCGCAGCGTTGCCGGCAGCACAGTATGCTGGCTGATGGGTTCATCGCCGTTAATCATGGTAGTGAGCAGCGTAAAACACTCCTGCGCCAGACGCGGCACGTTCTGCTCGACGGTATCGATCGGCAGCGTCAGCGAATCGTAGAGATAGTGATCGTCAAAACTGGCTAACCTGATATCGCTTTGCAGCAGGTTATGCTGGCCCATATAGCGCAGCACCCCTTCCAGCAGCCCGCAGGCGGCGGTGAACAGCGCTTTCGGCGGACGCCCCAGGCGGGCGCAGAGTTCAGCAAACATCTCGTAACCGGAGCTCGGGTGATAGTTGCCGTGAATGATCCACTCCGGGCGCAGCGCCACACCGGCCTCACGCAGCCCTTGCTTAAAGCCTTCCAGGCGGTCGCGCGTGGGCGAAAGGCGGGGCTGGCCGCCGAGAAAGTAGAACTCATCAGGATGCTGGCGCGCAATGTCGGCCACCAGTTCGGTCGTCGGGGTAATGGAATCGGTGATCACCAGCGGCAGCGCGCTGTCGTTGATGTGGCGGTCAAACAGAACCACCGGCAGCTGCTCGCTCAGCTTATGGTAGTCCGCGTCGTTGAGCATGCTGGAGGCCACAATCAGCCCGTCCACCTGACGCGCCACCATGTTGTTCACCACCACCGTCTCCTGCCCCGGGTTTTCATCGCTGCAGGAGATCAGCAGCTGAACGCCCGCCTCGCGGCACAGCGTTTCCAGCTCGTGAGAAAACACGGCAAAACCGTAGTTGGTGATCTCCGGTACCACCAGACCCAGGGTGTGGCTGCGGTTATCGCGCAGCGAGCGGGCGTGAATGCTGGGCTGATAGTGGTGCTCGTTCGCCATCGCCAGCACGCGCTCGCGCGTCTCTTCCGCCACGCGAAGCTCTTTGCTGCGGCCGTTCAGCACCAGGCTGGCGGTGGCTTTTGACACCCCCGCCAGCTCCGCGATGTCTTTAATGGTGACGCGTTTTGTTTTTCTCACAACGACTTAGATCCGGCTGCCAAAACCCTCATTCTATCATGCAGGCGCGCAGCGACCAGTAGCGTAATGTGATATCGGACGCACCTTCAGGGTTAATTGCACCCGGGCCGGATGGGCCGGGAAATAGCGGCTGCTCATCACCCCTTCGCCCTGGTTGATGAAGATTTCGACGCTGGAGCGATCGCACAGGAACTGGAGCTGATTCACCGCGCCGCGCCAGTAGCGGGTTCTGCCTCTCGCCGTTTGTCAGGCTGCGCGCGTTCCAGACGCATGCCCGTCGCCGCGCCACTCGAGGCGCAGCGCGCCGGCAAAATCCAGGGTGATGTCGCCCTGCGTGCGCTCAGCTCAAACTCCAGGCGCGTCGCGTCCAGGTCCGGCGCGTCGCTGGCGCCCTGCCAGTGCTGCTCATCTTCACGCAGCGCCGCCAGCTCGCGCGCCGGGGTCTGCCAGAGCCTGCCGTCGCGATAGCGTAGTTCGCGCGGGCAGGTCATCTGGTGCATCCAGCCATGCGCCCGGGTGGGCTGAAGCATCTCTTCCCCGTCCGGTACGCCCATCCAGCCGATCAGCAGGCGGCGTCCATCTTCCGCCAGCGTGGTTTGCGGGGCGTAAAACTCAAAGCCCGCGTCCAGCTCGTGCAGCTCGCCGTGATCGAATGCGGCGCTGGCGTAATCAAACGCCCCGCTCATCCAGGCGCTGCCGGATAGGTATTGAGATAGCGATGCGGCTCGCGCGCCAGCCCCTGCGGGCAGCAGATCAGGACAGGTGCGTTCCGTCGAGGGCGAACAGGTCCGGACACTCCCACATATAACCCGCGTCCGTCAGGCCGTTAACCCCGTGACCGGCGATCTCCCCGCAGGATGTCCAGGCGTGCAAATCGGCTGAGCGCAGCAGCAGCACCTTGCCGCGCTTCTGCACATCCTGCGCGCCGAGCACCATGTACCAGTCTCCGCCGTGCCGCCACACTTTCGGGTCGCGCACGTGGCCGGTGTAGCCTTCCGGCAGCGCCAGCACCGGCCCCAGCTTCGTAAAAGTCCCGTCCTGCTGCTCCACGGCCAGGCACTGCCAGGCGGTGCGGCTGCCGTCGTCGAACTTCACGTTGCCGGTGTAGCACAGCGTCAGGACGCCCTTGTTATCGACGGCGCTGCCGGAGTAGCAGCCGTTGCGGTCATACTCTTCGTCGGGCATCAGCGCCAGGGGCTCATGCCGCCAGTGCACCAGATCCGCAGAGCTCCAGTGCCCCCAGCATTTAAAGCGATGCTCGCAGCCCAGCGGGTTCCACTGATAGAACAGGTGATAGCGGCCGGCGAACCAGATAAACCCGTTCGGATCGTTCATCAGCCCCGTCACCGGCGCGGGGTGCCACTGCGGATAGTGGCTGTCCGCCAGCGCCCGCGGCTGACCTTTCATAACGGCCTGCAGGATCGCAGGCCAGCGGGAAGGTAACGTCATTATTCAGAGTCCGTTTTATATTTCAGCAGCAGTGAGACGGTAAACGCCACGCCGAAGGCAATCACCATGCCGATAATATAGTTGAGCAGCGAGCTGGCCTGCACGATGGCCATGCCCGGAATGGCGGTCAGCCCGACGGCGGTCATGTACACATGCACGGAGACCACCCAGGCCCCGCCCACCGCGCCGCCAATCAGCGCGGCGATAAAGGGCTTCACGAAGCGCAGGTTGATACCGAAAATGGCCGCTTCGGTGATGCCCAGCATCGCAGAGAAACGCCGACGGCAGGGTAATGGCTTTGATTTTGGCATCTTTGGTTTTGAACCACACCGCCAGACAGGCGCCGCCCTGCGCCACGTTCGCCATCGCCCAGATCGGCAGCAGGAAGTTGACGCCAATCGACGGGTTGCCCAGCAGCCCGGCTTCAATCGCGTGGAAGCTGTGGTGAATACCGGTGATCACAATCACCGAATAGAGCCCGCCGAACAGCAGCCCGGCCAGCCAGCCCGCGTGGGCAATCAGCGTGCTCAGGACAAAGGAGATGCCGTCGCCCAGCGCCGCGCCCCGCCGGGCCGATAATCAGCAGGGCGATAAAGCCGGAGATAACCACGGTGAGGAACGGCGTCAGGATCAGATCCAGCGCATCCGGGATCGCCCGGCGCAGGTGTTTCTCCAGGATGCTCATAAACCAGACGGCCAGCAGCACCGGGAATACCGTGCCCTGATAGCCAATCATCGCGATCTCAAGACCGAAGAAGTTCATGGTGTGGAAGCCCGCCGCCACGCCCCAGGCGTTGGTCAGCGCCGGGTGCGTCAGAATGCCGCCCAGCGTCGCGCCGAGGTACGGGTTACCGCCAAATTCGCGCGCGGCGGTAAAGCCAATCAGAATAGGCAGAATGATAAACGCCGCCGAGCTGCACATGTCCAGCATGATGTACAGGGCGTTATCCGCATTGACCCAGCCGTAGGTTTTCACCATGCCGAGCAGCCCCATCAGCAGGCCGGACGCCACAATCGCCGGGATGATCGGCACAAAGATGTTGGAGAGCAGACGGGCAATGCGCTGGAACGGGTTCAGCTTGCGCGCCGCCAGATCCGCGGCTTCCGATTTGCTGGATTCGCTGATCCCCGCCGCCTGAATAAACGCGGCGTACACCTTGTTGACCACGCCCGTGCCAAAAATCACCTGCATCTGCCCGGCGTTACGGAAGCAGCCTTTCACGCCGTCGACCTTGCCGATCGCCTGCTGATCCGCCAGCGCGTCATCGACCAGCACCAGACGAAGACGCGTTGCGCAGTGCGCCGCGCTGGCGATATTTTCCTTGCCACCGAGCAGCGGAATAAGCTCGCGGGCGATTTGATTAAAATCCATAGATACCTCTGCCTGACTTCTTTTTATGATGCGCGAAACGCTCCCGCCAGGCGGGAGCGTGATGGGTTAAAACCAGGTTTCCATCTGGACCCCAAAGTTCCATTCCCCGCCGGCGTTGAAGCCGCTGCTGCCAAAGGCATCATCGCTGGCGTAATGATCCAGTTTGCTGCTCCAGTCCATCCAGGTGGCAAACAGGCGCAGTTCCGGACGGCTGAAGAAATCGCCGATTTTGCTCGCTTTTAACGTTGGCGCAAAGGTCAGCTTGTAGAAACTGCCGTTCACGGCGTTGCGGTCCTTATAGCCTTCCGGGTTTAAATCCATGTACTGATAGCTGCCCTCAAACGCCAGCGCGAAGTTCTGGGTGACCTCTTTAATCAGGCGGGTGTTGAGCGTTACCCACTCATAGCTGTCGCCCTTGACGTAGCGATCTTTACTGCTCTGCGCCAGAACGGCGGGCGCAACGCTCCAGCCACCGCCGATTGGCGTGACACCGTAACTTGCGAAGCGCCAGGTGTCCGCCTCAGGCAGCAGCGCGCCGTCGGAGCCGATGCTTTTCACCTCCGCACCCAGCCCGTGACCGTACAGCAGCGCCGTTTTGGCGGTCCCTTCGCGCAGGCCGTAGAAGCTGTCATTATGCAAGCCGACCAGGGCATGAACGCCGTTATTGGCGGCATCCGTTTTGATGAGATCGCCGTTAGTATCTTTACGGTCGTCGTTATCCTTCGCCCGCAGGCCGCTCACCATCAGCTGGAACGGGCCGGCGAAGTGGTTCATGCTGAGGATATAGTTCTGAACGTTGTTGTCGGTCTGCTCCACGCTGCCGAAGTTGCGGCCGTAAATGGAGAAGTTGCTGCGCAGCGAATCGTTCCATTTCACGTCGTAGACGCCGCCGCCGGTACCGGCGAGGAACACCACGTCGGAATCCAGCCAGTGGATGTCAAAGTTGTCGCGGTCGAAGCGTTTACCCGCCCAGAAGGTGCTGCCCTTCAGCGCGCCGGTAAAATCAGGCAGATTGCCCAGCTCCGCGAAGGCCTGACGAATATTGAGATCGCTGGTATCGGCTGACCAGTCGTTATAGGTTCTCTGACCGTCGGCCAGCATCGCCTTGAAGCGCGTGGTCGCCCCGTTATCCAGGGTTTGCTTGTGCTCGAGGTTCAGCTCGACGTAGGTGTCGGCTTCGTTACCCAGACGCCCCACCGCGACCGCCGGTTTCACCGGCTGGCGTCAGGTAAGGGCCGCTTTTGCTGCTGGAGGCGGCATCGTTCATCAGCAGGCCAGAGCGGGCGTAGCCGTGGAACTCAAACCCGCCGGTCTGAATCGCCTTCTGGCTGCTTGCGCCAGGCTGGCGGTGCGGTTCGGCTGCGCCACGGCAACCGGGCGTCGTGGTTGCGCCTGCTGCTGCGCGGCAGCCAGCTGCTGCGTTTTTTGTTCCGCTGCCGCGGCGCGTTTCTCAGCCACCTGCGCGCGCGTTTCTGCCGCGTCCTGAAGGCGCTGCTCCATCGCGGCAAGACGCGCTTCAATACTGCTCATGTCGTCTGCCGCCCAGGCTGAGCCTGAGCCTAATACGGTACTAAGGGTTATAGCGATTGTGCTTTTTTTCATTGTTTTGCATCCCTAAGGAAGAGCTATCATCAGATGTATTTTTTGCTAAACCGGTTTAGGTGCCGCATCATAGCGGTGCCGATTTTTAAAGCGCAATGGATTTTGCTAAACCGGTTTAGTGGATGTGAGATACATCGCAAAACAGGGAAAACGGCAGGGTCAGATACTGTGCTGCTGTAGCTGTTGATAGTTGGGCAACGCGGTCATCGCGCCTTTGGCGGTGGTGGCCAGCGCCCCGCAGCGCCTGCGCGGTGCGCAGGCAGGCCGCAAGCTGCGCTTCCTCCGCCGGCAGACCCTGCTGCGCCAGTTCCCACAGCAGTCCCGCCACAAAGGCATCGCCCGCACCGGTGGTATCGACGCTGACCACCGCACAGGCGTTGCCGGGATAGTGAGTTTGCCGGCCATTAAAGCAGGCACGCTTTGACGCCTGCTTTACCCTGCGTCACCAGCAACAATGGGACGCGCCGGGAAGCGCTGCGCCAGTTGCGCGATGCCGCCGTCGATCTCCGCGCTGCCCGTCAAAAAGGCCAGTTCTTCTACCGAGAGTTTCACCACGTCCGCCAGCGTTGCAGGGCCGCACTGAGGCATTGCAGCAACTCCGCCGCATCGGCCCACAGATCGGGGCGGATATTGGGGTCGAAGCTGACAAAACCGCCCGCCTCACGGACGCGCGGCATCGCCGTAAACGTCGCGGTGCGCGACGGCTCGGCAGAGTAACGCAATCGAGCAGCAGTGCAGCCACTCGCCGCGCTGAAACCGCGGTAAATCGTCCGGCGCGAGAAACAGATCGGCGCTCGGGCGCACCATGAAGGTAAACGAGCGCTCGCCCTGCTCATCCAGCGCGACTACCACCGTGGAGGTGCGCTGCGCCGGATCTTGGCGCATATGGGAAACGCGGTATCCACCTGTTCCTGCGCGAGGGTTTGACGCATAAACTGACCAAAAGGATCGTCGCCCACCCGGCCGATAAAGCCGCTGTTTCCCGCCAGCCGGGCAATACCGACCGCCACGTTCGCCGGCGCGCCGCCGGGACACTGCAACAAGCGGCCTGCGCCATCCGGCAGCAAATCCACTACGGCATCGCCCAGACACCAGATACGTTTCATCATGATTCAGTCTCACTTAATCGCTAAAACGGTTTAGCAAAACATGCATATTAATCATGAATGTGGGTATTTGTCACCGTGAACAGTCCGACAGGCTTCAGACTTGTCCGTTGCTGAGATCCGTTTCCCCCTGCCGCATGGTCGTCTGCGTATTGACGTCTATGCTTAAAGTTTTCCAAAACCTTATAAAAATCGGTGTCATTGAGATTTCATTTCGCCACTTGTCCGGAGGCAAAGGCATGAGCAACCCACGCGATGAGAAGACGCAGCGGTATTCACCGCAGCAGGAAGAGACAGAGCGAGCCCGGCTGACAGCCGGTGCCGGTTCCGCCGCGCCGGCCCCTGTCACGGTGCCGGTCACGCTGCAGGTGAACGGCGAACCTCAGCAGCTAAACGTGGATACCCGCACCACGCTGCTGGACGCGCTGCGCGAACATCTACACCTGACCGGCACCAAAAAAGGCTGCGATCACGGTCAGTGCGGTGCCTGTACCGTGCTGGTCAATGGCCGGCGCATCAACGCCTGCCTCACTCTCGCGGTGATGCAGCAGGATGCCGAAGTGACCACCATTGAAGGCGTCGGCACGCCTGATGACCTGCACCCGCTGCAGTCCGCCTTTATCCGCCACGACGGCTATCAGTGCGGCTACTGCACGCCGGGGCAAATCTGCTCCTCGCTGGCGGTGCTGCAGGAAATTGCGGCGGGCATTCCCAGCCATGTCACGGGCGATCTGACCGCCGCGCCAGAGCTGAGCGATGAAGAGATTCGTGAACGCATGAGCGGCAACCTCTGCCGCTGCGGCGCCTATGCCAACATTCTTGCCGCCATTGAAGAGTACGCCGGAGGCCAGAAAGCATGAGAGCCTTTACCTTTGAACGGGCAGCGACGCCCGCACAGGCTGCCAGCAGCGCGATGCAGCATCCGGGCGCACGGTTTATTGCCGGCGGTACCAATCTGCTCGATTTGATGAAGCTGGAAATTGAAACCCCGTCGCACCTGATTGATGTTAACGGACTGGCGCTGGACAGCATTGAACCCACCGCCGGGGGCGGCTTACGTATTGGTGCGCTGGTGCGCAATACCGATCTGGCGGCAGATGCGCGCATCCGGCGCGACTATGCCGTGCTGACGCGCGCGCTGGTGGCAGGCGCTTCTGGCCAGCTGCGCAATCAGGCCACCACCGCCGGCAACCTGCTGCAGCGCACGCGCTGTCCCTATTTTTACGATGTTAATCAACCCTGCAATAAGCGTCAGCCCGGTACGGGCTGTGCCGCACGCGAAGGATTCAGCCGCCAGCATGCAGTAGTGGGTGTCAGCGAAGCCTGTATTGCCACCCATCCCAGCGATATGGCGGTGGCGATGCGACTGCTGGATGCGGTGATTGAAACCGTCAGCCCTGATGGCAGCCAGCGCGCCATTCCCATCGCTGAATTCTACTGCGCACCGGGCGACACGCCGCATATCGAAACCGTGCTGCAGCCGGGTGAGCTGATCGTCGCGGTCACCCTGCCTGCACCGCTGGGTGGCACCCATATATACCGTAAGGTGCGCGATCGCGCTTCGTACGCCTTTGCGCTGGTCTCAGTAGCAGCGGTTATCCTGCCTGAGGGTGGCGGCCGGGTTGCCGTCGGCGGCGTGGCCCATCAGCCGTGGCGCAGCGCGGCGGCGGATGCTGAACTTCCTCACGGGGCGCAGGCGGTCTGCGATGTGCTGTTTGCTGATGCGCGTCCCACTGAAGCCAACCGATACAAATTGTTGCTAGCGCAGCGTACGCTCGCCTCAGCGATCGCGGAAGCGAGGAGCAACGCATGAAATTTGACACACCTGCAACCGCCAATCCTATCGATCGGCAGCGCGTCGTTGGCCAGCCGCTGGCACGCATCGACGGTCCGTTGAAAACCACTGGTTCGGCGCATTACGCCTATGAATGGCACGCTGAAGCACCGGATGCAGCCTACGGTTATGTGGTCGGCGCGCCAATTGCCAAAGGCAACATTATCTCGATTGACACCCACGCCGCAGCACAGGCACCGGGCGTGCTCGGCATCGTCACCGGAGTAACCGCCGGCAAGCTTAACAAGGCAGAGCGCAACACTGCGACGCTGCTGGCAAATAATAAAATCGAACACTATCACCAGGCTGTGGCGCTGGTGGTGGCGGAGACCTTTGAGCAGGCACGTGCGGCCGCGCAGCTGGTTAAGGTTAACTGCCAGGCTGAAGCGGGGGCTTACGATCTCGCAGCGGCCCAGCCTGAAGTGACAACGTCACCCGAAGGTGAGCCGGATAAAACATTGGGTGACGTCGATGCTGCCCTGCACAGCGCAGCCTTTACGCTGGACGCCACCTACACCACGCCCGATCAAAGTCATATGGCAATGGAACCGCACGCTTCCATGGCGCTGTGGCAGGACGATCACCTGACGGTCTGGACCTCGAATCAGATGATTAACTGGTGCCACACCGACCTGGCGCACACGCTCGATATGCCGATGGAAAAGGTACGCGTGCTGTCTCCTTACGTCGGCGGTGGCTTCGGCAGCAAACTGTTTTTACGTAGCGATGCGCTGCTGGCGGCTCTGGGTGCGCGCGCCGTGGGACGCGCGGTGAAAGTGATGGTGCCGCGCCCGATGATCCCCAACAACACCACGCACCGGCCAGCAACGCGGCAGCGCATCCGATTAGCTACCGATGCGCATGGCCATCTCACCGCCATTGCCCATGAAAGCTGGTCCGGTAACCTGCCGGGCGGAACGCCGGAAACTGCGGTGCAGCAGACTGAATTACTCTACGCCGCCGCCAATCGGCTTACCGGGCTGCGCCTCGCTGAACTCGATCTGCCCGAGGGCAACGCGATGCGTGCGCCGGGTGAAGCGCCCGGTCTGATGGCGCTGGAGATTGCCATGGATGAAATGGCCGCCATCGCCGGTATCGACCCGGTAGAGTTTCGCATCATCAATGATACACAGGTCGATCCGCTGCATCCGGAGCGCTTCTTTTCACGCCGCCAGCTGGTGCAATGCCTGCGCACCGGCGCCAGCAAATTTGGCTGGGCTGAACGCTGTACCCAACCCGGGCAGCGGCGCGAGGGGCGCTGGCTGGTGGGCATGGGCGTGGCAGCCGGTTTCCGTAATAACCTGCTGGCGCCCTCCACCGCGCGCGTGCAGCTGGATGCGCAAGGCACAATCACCGTCGAAACCGACATGACCGATATCGGCACCGGCAGCTATACCATCATCGCCCAGACGGCAGCCGAGATGATGGGTGTGCCGATTGAGCAGGTCAGCGTGCGGCTCGGCGATTCGGCGTTTCCTGTCTCGGCGGGTTCGGGTGGCCAGTGGGGAGCCAATACCTCCACGGCCGGGGTGTACGCGGCCTGCGTCCGGCTGCGTGAGAAGGTTGCCGCACAGTTGGGTCTGGATGCGGAAAGCGCAGAGTTTGCCGATGGGCACGTTCACGCCAGCGGGCAGCGCCTGCCGCTCACTGCGGCGGGTCCGCTGACGGCGGAAGAGACCATGGAATTCGGCGATCTGGACAAAACCTTCCAGCAATCCACCTTTGCCGGCCATTTTGTTGAAGTGGCGGTCGACAGCGCCACCGGCGAAGTGCGCGTGCGGCGCATGCTGGCGGTGTGTGCTGCGGGGCGCATTCTTAACCCCAAAACCGCGCGCAGTCAGGTGATCGGCGCGATGACCATGGGCCTCGGCGCCGCGCTGATGGAGGAGCTGGCGGTGGACACCCGGCTCGGCTACTTCGTCAATCACGACATGGCAGGCTATGAAGTGCCGGTACACGCCGATGTGCCCGAGCAGGAGGTGATTTTCCTCGATGATACCGATCCGGTCTCTTCGCCGATGAAAGCCAAAGGCGTCGGTGAACTGGGGCTGTGTGGCGTCGGTGCTGCGCTGGTTAATGCGGTCTACAATGCAACCGGCGTACGAGTGAGAGACTATCCGGTGACGCTGGATAAGTTACTCGCCGCGCTGCCCGTTCAGCCGTAATGCAGGTCCCCTCCGCCAGGGCATGCTGGCTGGCGGAGGGTGGAAAAGCGTGAGTGACTGAGCCTTCAGGACTGGTTAACAGGTCATCAAACTGATAATATTGAGACCTGTTAACCAGTCTGGAGAGACGTATGCCAAACATCATTCTCAGCGATATGAGCGCCAGCGTCAGTGAATTAAAAAAGAATCCTATGGCGACCGTCAATGCCGGAGAAGGCTTGCCGGTGGCGATTCTCAATCGTAATCAGCCCGCCTTTTATTGTGTTCCCGCACAACTTTACGAGCAAATGCTGGAAGCGCTGGACGATCAGGAACTGGTTAAAAAGGTAACTGAACGCCACCAGCAGCCGCTGATTGATGTGGATTTGGACAGCTTTCTGTGACATGGACAGTGAAGTTCAGGGAAGAAGCCCTGAAGGAGTGGCATAAGCTGGATAAAGCCATTCAGCAGCAGTTTGCCAAAAAGCTCAAAAAATGTTGTGAAAATCCTCATATCCCCTCAGCCAAATTGCGTGGCATTAAAGACTGCTACAAAATTAAACTCAGGGCTTCCGGGTTTCGCCTGGTTTATCAGGTGATTGATGACCAGTTGATCATCGCCGTGGTCGCGGTGGGTAAACGCGAGCGCAGCGACGTTTATCATCTTGCCAGTGACAGAATGCGCTAATGCGTGACGCCGGCCCTCTGCGGCCAGCGTCACTGCGGTGGTTAATGCTCTCAGCGCCCCGCTTCCTGAGCGACTCCGCACCAGTGCACCAGCGTTAGCGCAATGGCTTTAGTACAGGCCACCAGATCGGCAATCGGCACATGTTCGTTAGGCTGATGCGACAGCGCCGGATCGCCGGGACCAAAGTTGACCGTCGGCGTCTGGCCCAGCGTGCTGGGCAGGCCAATATCGCTGTGGGCACCAAAGCCGGCCAGCTGCGGGCTCAGTGCCGCGTCACTCACGCCCTGCTGAAAAGCGCTGACAAAAGGATGATCGGCCGGGATCTCGGCGCAGTCGGCGTCCAGTATCCACTCCACGCGCGCCGGATGCTTTGCCAGGTAAGGATCCAGCGCGCACACCTTCGCCACGTGCGCCTCAATCTCATGTTTTACCTTACCGCCCAGCCCCATCTCATCCTTTTCTGCCGGCAGATACTGCACGTCTATGACGATCTCGGCGCGGCCGGCAATTGACGCCGGGTGCTCGCCCACTTTTAGCTGCGTCACGATAATCTGGTTGGGCAGATCCATAAGTGGATGGTTTTTGTCGGGCTGCGTCTGCCAGCGGCGGTTCAGCACATCGAGCCCGTTCAGCATCTGGCGGCACAACATCACGGCATCAACCGGACCGCTGCTGTCCCAGCTGTTCGGCGTTAATTCCGCATGGCCGCCGATGCCATCCAGAATGATGCGCGCCCACAAAATGCCGTGGCAAATCGGCGCAATGCGGTTGGCAGTGGGCTCCGTCATGATACCGGCATCGGCTTTGAAGCCGCGATCCACCATTGCCAGCGAGCCCATGCCGCCGATCTCTTCATCCACTACCGTGGTGAACACCACGTCGCCGGCCAGCTGCACGTTGAGATCCTGCAGCAGCTCCACCGCCATCAGCATGCAGGCCACGCCGCCTTTCATATCGACCGCGCCGCGGCCATACACCGCCTCGTTGCGGATCTCCGGCACAAATGGATCGCTGTGCCAGTGCTCCGCCGGACCCGGTGGTACCACGTCAATATGGCCGGTAAGCATCAGCGACCTGCCGCCACCGGATCCGCTCAAGGTGCCGCCCAGATTCGGCCGGCCTTCGAAGGTGCGGCCTTTATTGGCGCCCGGACGGCCCTGATACTTCTGGTACAGCGCCGGGCCATCCGGATCCCACAAATCAGTGTCCATGCCCAGCGCCATCAGCCGCTGCTGCAGATAGCACTGGCAGTCGCGCTCGCCTGGCCCGGCCTCGCGCGGATCGACCTTTACCACCGAGGGAAACGCCAGCAGGTCGCATAATGTCTGCGCGATACGCTGCGCGCTGGCATCGACGTGTGCGCTAATTTTTTCAGTCAGACTCATGTGTTATCTCCGATAGATAAAAAGTCGTTGTGCCATTAACACCATGATTAACAGCATGCCCACCACGCCCAGTTGCCACACGCTGTTCAGCCCCAGCTGCAACATGCAGGTTTTGAGGGTGACCAGCATCAGCGCGGCGGCGAGAACGCCAGCTACGCTGCCGCGCCCGCCAAAGATCGCCACGCCACCCAGCAGCGCGGCGGTCAGCGACTCCAGCTCAAGATTCACGCCGATTTCCGGACGGGCGCTGCCGAGCCAGCACAGGGAAATAAAGCCGGCGCAGCCCGCCAGCGCACCGCTCAGGCAGTAAACCAGCAGCCGCAGGCGATCGACCGGAATGCCCACCAGCCGCGTGGCGTGCTCGTTGAAGCCGCAGGCGTAGATCCATTTGCCCCACGCGCTGTTGCTGAGGATCAGCCACGCCAGCAGAAACGCCGGGATGACACAGGTTAAGAAAGGCAACGGAACGGACAGCATGGCCGCCCGACCCCACTGCGTAAGCAGCGGCGGCACGCCGGCCAGCGCCGCACCACCGGTTAATGCCAGCGCCAGGCCGGAAAACAGATAAAAACTGCCCAGCGTAACGATCAGCGGCCAGAGGCGTAAGCGCGCCACCAGCAGGCCGTTCAGCGCGCCGGCCAGGCTACCGCTCAGCAGGCAAATCAGCGGCAGCCAGCCGGGCGCAATGCCCTGATCGAGTGCCAGCATGCCGATGACCGCCGAGAGCGAAACGTTACCGCCAACCGACAAATCAATGCCGCCGCCGCCAGTCATCACCACCAGCGACTGCCCAAGCGCCACCAGCGACAGCAGCGTGGCAAACTGCAGGATGGAGGTCAGCGACCATGCCGCCAGCATCTGCGGCAGCACAAACGCGATGGCGCCCAGCAGCAACAGCCACAGCGCCAGCAGCAGCGTCAGATCGGGGGCTTTGCGCCACAGTTTCATGCCAGCCTCCTTAGCGATAACAGCCGCCCACTGGCTGCTTCACTGCTCAGCACCAGCAGCAGCACCGCCCCGGTGACCACGGTTTGCCACAGCGAGGGCACGCCAATCAGCAGCAGGCCATTTTGCAGAATGCGCAACAGCAGCACGCCGAGCAGCGTGCCGAGCAGACTGCAGGAGCCGCCGGTAATGCGCGTGCCGCCCAGCACCACCGCGGCAATCGCCTCCAGTGCCAGCGTGCCGCCGACGGTCATCTCCACGTTACGATAGGTGGCGATGTAGCAGGTGGCGGCCAGGCCGCACAGCACGCCGCTGAGAGCAAAAGTCGCGACACGCACCTGGGTTACCGGAATGCCCGCCAGCCGCGCTTTTTCTTCGGAGTTGCCGGCGGCCAGCAGCCATAACCCGTACGGCGTATGGCGCAGCGCCAGCCACACCAGCGCCCAGGCCGCGATAATCAGCCAGGCCATCAGCGGCAGTCCCAGCAGCGGCCGCATCAGCGCATGCGTCAGATCGCCTGGCAGACCGGAAAGCCACTGCCCGCCCAGCAGCACAAACAGCGCCGTGCGCCAGACGCCGAACAGCCCCAGCGTTCCAACAATCGCCGGAATGCGGCCAATCACCACTACCAGCGCGGTGATCAGCCCTGCCAGCAGGCCAATAAGCGGTCCGGCCAGCGCCGCCAGCAGCGGGGATTGCAGCATCAGTAGTTGTCCGACGCCCCACGCGGCCACGCCCATCACCACGCCCACCGAGACGTCCACGCCACCCATGGCGATCACCAGCGTCATACCCAGCGCGATCAACAGCAGTTCGCTGCTGTTGCGCAGAATGGTCAGCAGGTTGTCAGCGGTAGCAAACCACGGCGAAAACCATGTAAAGCAGGCGCCAGCCAGCACGGCGATCGCCAGCAGGACGATTTCCCGCGAAGTCATATGCATCACAGGCCTCGTCAGAATTTGAACTGGTCGACGTTATCTTTGGTGAACACCGCCGGCTTGCCGAGCAGCAGCACACCGGTTTTGCTGTCAAAGGTCACCGGTTGGGCAAAGCCGGGAACGTGATTTTCGGCAGCAAACACTTTCCCGTCGATCAGCTGTTTGCCCGCCCACACCGTCAGATAGCCAAGCTTTTCCGGGTCCCACAGCACGGTGTAGCCAAACGCCCCGCTTTTCAGGTAGGCGCGCGCGGTGTTCGGGCTGCAGAAACCGCTGCCAATCACCTTGCCGTTTTTGCCGGCGGTTTCGATGGCCTGCGCCACGCCCGGACAGGTTGTGGAGGCCATGGCAATCACCCCTTTCAGATCGGGGTTAGCGGACATCAAATCGGTGGTGATTTGCGCCGCGCGGCTGGCGGAGCCGCCGGCGTACTGGGGTTTGAGCAGCGTAATGTGCGGATATTTGCTTTTCACCCGCTGCTGCATAAAGCCAATCCAGCTGTTGAGGTTGGACGCGGTGGCTTCGCCGGAGACGATGCCAATTTTGCCGCGCTCGCCGACGCGTTTGACCATCTCATCGATCACCGTATCGCCCAGGCCCTCATCGGTGGCCTGCGCCACATAGACCGGCCGCCCGCTGTCGGGCGCATCGCTGTCGCTGGTGAACAGATGCACATTACTCGCCTGCGCCTGCGCCATCACCGGCGCAATACTGGAGGCATCCAGCACGCTGATACCAATCGCATTGACCTTCTGCGCAATCAGGTTCTGCACGATCTGCAGCTGATCCATCGGGTTGGTATCTACCGGACCGCTATAGACAAACTCCACGCCGAGATCGTGCGCGGCGCGCTTGCCGCCCGCCTCCATCGCCTGAAAATAGGGAATACCGATGATTTGCGGCACGAAGGCCACCTTTTGTGCCGCGAAGGCGTAACCCGATACCAGCAGCGACAGCGAACAAACAGCAGTAGCAATGCGATGCATGATGATTTCCCCTGGTGTGAGTGCTTAGGTGTTTTCGAAAATGCGCGCATCAGGATGCGCACCGGTAATGAGTGCAACGATTTCGTCTGGCGTGGTGTCCGCGTGACGGCGCTCGGCGATTTTGCGGCCGCGACGAAACACCACCATGCGATCGGCCACGGCAAACACATCGCTGATGTTGTGGCTGATCAGCACCACGGCGCAGCCGCGTTCCGCCAGGCGGCGCGTCAGCTGCAGGACTTTCTGCGTCTCCGCGACCGCCAGCGCGGCGGTGGGTTCATCCATGATCACCAGCTGCGCGTTGAGATTGAGTGCGCGGCAGATCGCCACCGCCTGGCGCTGGCCCCCGGACAGACTGCCGACCGCCGCTTCGGCATCGGAAATGTGCGCATCGAGTTCGGTCAGCAGTCGATCCACCGTTTCGCGCATCGCGCGGCGGCGCAGAAAAGGGATGCCGAGCACGCGGCGCTTCAGCTCGCGGCCAAGAAACACGTTCTCGGCGATCGACAGATTCTCTGCCAGCGCCAGCTCCTGATAGATGGTGGCAATACCGTGCTCGGCGGCCTGGCGCGGCGAGGTGAATTTCACCGCCCTGCCGTCTACCCACAGCTCGCCATCACTGGCGCTGTACGCGCCGGATAACACTTTGGTAAAGGTCGATTTGCCCGCGCCGTTGTCTCCCAGCAGCGCCAGCACTTCACCGCGATGGATCGACAGATTGACCTGGCTAAGCGCCGTTAACGCGCCGAAGCGTTTGCCAATGTTGCGCGCTTCGATGAAACAGCTAGTCATGGGCGCTCTCCGGGTAAGCCGCGCTGTGGAAATCGATCTCCCACTGCAGCACGCGGGCGTAAAGCTGCGATAGCTGCGCCTGTTGCGCCGCGCTGAGCGTCAGTGCGCACTGGTCCAGCTCGGTTTTCAGCCACTGCGCCTGCTGATGGAACTCGTCTTCGGCATGCATCTCTACCCAGCGGCGTACGTCAGCGTCCTGCTGCGATTGCGCGCTGACGCGCAGGCACCAGTGGTAATACATCCACTCGGCACCGAACATCAGGGTGATGATTTCCGCATAGCTGCCCTGCTGCGCGACTTTCAGCATGCCATCGCGGAATGCGCTGACGCCGGGCAGATCGTCCGGATAATCCGCTGGCTGAATGCCGCGCCGCGCCAGCACCGCCTCAAACCAGGCGATTTGCGTATCCACCAGCGCATTGAGCACGCCAATCAGCCAGCGCTGCTGACGAATGCCGGGCGCCTTGCTCACCGCCAGCGCAAAAATAGCGATGGCGGTGGCGACGAAGTTACCCTCAAACACCAGATAACGATTAAACACGCTGGCCGGCAGCCGATCGTGCTCAATGTCGACGACAAAGCGGTGCTGCTGCATCGCCTGCCACAGCGCCTGATGCTGCGTCAGCAGCCGATCGCTGAAGCTTTCCATCACGCCTCCTCCAGCGCAGCCTGCGCCACCGCCATAAAGTGCTTCACGCGCGCCAGTTCCACCGGGTTCCACCACACGCCATCAACTTTCAGCGTGCTGGCGACAATCACCCCCTGTGTGCGGCCAAGGATCTGGCAGACGTTGTCCGGCGTTACGCCTGAGCCCACCAGCAGCGGCAAGGCCGTTGCGGCGCGGATTTCGTCGATTTCACTCAGCGTGGCGCTGTCGCCGGTGCGCTGGCCGGTGGCGATCACCGCATCGGCTTCGAAGAAGTCGACGTCACGCGTCAGCTCCTGAATCGAGCGATCGGCGACAATCGCGTGGCTGCCGTGTTTAACATGGCTATCGGCAAATACGCGGATGTGATCGGCCCGCAGCTGATTGCGATAGCGCAGCGCTTTAGCGGCTGCCCCTTCGATAAAACCTTCATTGGCGATATAGGCATTGGCCCACTGGTTAACGCGCACAAAATCTGCCCCACCGGCTAATGCCGTGGCAATTGCCGGGATTGCCGCATTGGCCAGCACGTTAATTCCCAGCGGTGCAGCAAAACGCTCGCGAATTTTATCGGTGATCACCGCCATTAATGCCGCCGTTTCCGGGCCAATATCCTCAGGCTTGGCAAAGGGAATATCGCCATGATTCTCAACGATTAAACCGTGCACGCCGCCAGCGAGATAATTATCCGCATCGCGCAGGGCGCAATCGATAATTTCACTCACCGGTTTACCACGGTATTTCGGCGAGCCGGGAAAGGCATCGCAGTGAATAACCCCAATCACCGCTTTACTGCGTGAAAAAATATCTTGTATCGCGTTACTTTTTTCTGCTGATATAGAAGCCATCTCTTTCACCTTATTAACGAGAAAACTATGCGTGTCTATGTTGCAGGCAATATTGTGGTGGATGAAACCTGGTCCATCGATCAACTCCCTGAAAAAGGCGCCTCAATTCATGGCAAAAAAATTGCGCAGGATATCGGTGGCAAAGGTGCCAATCAGGCAATCATACTTTCGCGTTGCGGCATCGATACGCGCTTAATTAGCGCCACCGGCGATGATAATAACGGCCAGTGGATCCGCGAACGCATCCGGCACGAAACATTAACCTTACTGCCGCCTCAGTTTTTGTCTGCTCACAGTGACACCTCAATTATTTTTAATAGCAGCGATGGCGATAATGCCATTATTACTACCACCGCCGCGGCCGACGCGCTGGCAGCGGATATTATCCTGGCTCACTTAACCGATGCCGCTGCCGGCGATATTCTGCTGCAGCAGGGCAATTTTTCTGCGGATAAAACCCGCCGGTTATTTAGCTGGGCAAAAGCGCACGGCTTAACCACGGTATTTAATCCTTCACCGGTCAATCCGGACTTCGCCGATCTCTGGCCACTGATTGACATCGCGGTGGTCAATCAACCGGAAGCCGATCTGCTGCAACCCGCCGGCGTTAACACGCTGGTGATTACCCAGGGTGCTGCCGGTGCGCTGCTGATACGCGGCAATCAGCGCGTGTACTGCCCGGCGATCAACGTCGCGGCCGTCGATACCACCGGCGCCGGTGACACCTTCCTCGCCGTGCTGCTGGCGTCTGCCCTGCTGCGCGGCGTCGCGCCCGACCTGCTGGCGCTGCAGCATGCCAGCGCGGCGGCGGCGATCACCGTCAGTCGCACCGGCACGCTGAACGCGTTTCCCGATGCTGATGAATTACAACGTATTCTGGCGCAGCGCTAAGCCTGGGCGCAGACGTTTGCGTCTGCGCCTGGCGGTTACTTAAACAGCGAACGGTAGCTGTCGACGTTGGCTTTGGTCACCACCGTGGCCGGAACCAGAATGGTTTTGCTCACAGTTTTGCCGGCCGTCAGGCTATTCAGCGCTTTCAGCGCTTCTTCACCCATTTTCTTCGGATCCTGCTGCAGCACGGCGGTAACGTAGCCACCGTCAATGCCGCTGATGGCTTTTGCCGTCAGATCCCAGCCGAATACCTTGATGTCCTTCTGCCGCCCCTGGTTTTCTACTGCGGCAATGGCACCCAGCAGCGCCGGCTCGCCGGTGGCATAGATCGCGGTGAGATCCGGGTTGCCGGTAATCAGGTTTTCGGCAGCGGTCATGGCGTTATCCTGAATATTCTGGCCATCGACCACATCGGCGACCGTTATCTGGCTGTTGCTTTTAATCGTCTCTTCAAAGCCTTTCTGGCGCTGGTTTTGGATGGCCGAATTGAGCGCGCCGACAATTCCCAGTCGCGCTTTGCCGCCCATCTCTTTCGCAACATAATCGACAAAGTATTTACCGAGGATTTTTCCGCCTTCGAGGTTATCTACGCCCACCTGCGCTGCCTGCGGACCGGCAGGTAATACGGCATCAATCGCAATCACCGGAATATTCGCCGCTGCGGCTTCTTTTATCGCTGGCATAATACCGTTGACATCAATTGCATCCACCAGAATGCCTTTCACTCCCTGCTGAATATAGTTTTCAATCGCATCGTTTTGCGCCACGGGATTATCGTTGGCGTTATAAATCACCAGCTGTTTACCGCTGGCTTTGGCCGCTTCCTGCGCGCCCTGATTCATCAGGTTAAAAAACAGCGCCTGCTGATTAATCTGGACTAACGCATAAGTGGGTGCGGCATGAGCCTGAACGCATAATGAACCTGCGGCGAGTAAACCACTCGCAATGAACAGTGAACGCAGTTTTCCGCTGAAAGATGACATCATTGAGTTCCTCGTCGGGAATAATAATAACCAGCGCTTCTCAGCGACGTACCGCTGAGCGTTTTTTTTGGCAGGTAAATATCAGTTCAATGATTCTGAGCACGGCGATAATGCCGTGTTTTGATGCCGCCGGCGTCGTCTTTTTCGGCATCCCATCCACTGGGAGTGCGGGGTGAAAAAAACAATGTCGGGTTGGGAAGTTAATCCCGGTACTGCGGTAAACGCTTTATACAATTCGCCCGACGAATTTTTTTGTCAAGTGTTTATTTCTCCAGCGACGCAATCGGGAAAGCGCTGTATTAGTCGCGCTTAACTGTGTTACAGATAAGCCACCCCGGCAAACATGGCGAAATGGATGAGTACAAAACGCGTGTTGTTATCTGACGTGGCAAAGCTGGCTGGCCTGTCAAAAGCCACGGTGTCACGCTATCTGAATCACAGTATTGTGCTGCCGCAGGACACCGTTGACCGCATTGAAAGCGCGATCCGCACGCTGGACTATCGCGGTAATTCTCTTGCGCGGCGTTTAAGCAAAGGCGGCAGCGAAACCTTAGGCCTGGTGCTGCCGGATATCACTAACCCGTTTTTTGCCGAACTGGCGGATGCCGCCGAAGAAGCGGCGTCGGCACACGGTTACAGTCTGGTGCTGTGCATCACGCGCAACAATCCGGACAAAGAGGCGCAGTTTATCCGCTGGCTGGATACGCGCCAGGTGGATGGCCTGCTGTTCACCACCAACCGGCCGGACAACGGCCTGCTGCGCGACGAGATCCAGCGGCAGCGCCATGTGGTTTTGCTGGATGAAGACATTCCCGGCAGTAACGTGCCGAAGGTCTTTGCGGATAACGTGCAGGGTGGCCGCATGGCCACCGAGCAGCTGATCGCCGCCGGGCACACGCAGATAGCGTTTATCGGCGGCCCGGAGCAGCTGATGAGCGTGCGCGAACGCTATCTTGGCTTTTGCACCGCGATGCAGCAGGCCGGTTTAACCGTACCGCCGCAATGGGTGATGTATGGCAACTACGAACGCGAATTTGGTCAGCAGGCGTTGCAGCACCTGTTCCGCTGCACGCCGCGCCCTACCGCCGTGTTCGCCGCCAGTGACTATCTGGTGCTGGGACTGCTCGACGGTTTGCGCGCCATCGGTCTGCAGGCACCGGCGGCGCTGTCGCTGGTCGGCTTTGATGACGCCAACTACAGCGATCTGACCCAGCCGCGGATCTCCACCATCCGCCAGCCAGCGCGCCAGCTGGGCCACACCGCGGTGAGCATCATGCTGCGCCTGCTCAACAACGACAGCAGCATTCCGATGGAGACACGTTTACCGGTGGAATGGATCGGTCGCGATTCGGTGGGATTTGTTAGCGATGTCCCAAAATGAGGCAAAACTGCACAATCATGGCGCAAAAAGTGAGCGATTTTTTCCGTTAGCGGTATAGTGAGTAAACCGGTTTACTTGCTGATTACATAACATACGATGTATTACAACAAGTTAGCCGCGAGTGCAGTGCCTGTTATTCAGGCTGGCATGGATGCTGCAATGTCATACCTGGCGAGTAAATATCATTGTAGCGTTTACCCTGTTGCTGTGAATTAAGGGTTTATCTGACAGGTAAACCGGTTTACTAGATTGTAAATCGTGTCAGATAGCCTCTTTTTCCCGACCGGCTAAACATTTCCCACAGGCGTTGATGGGAGTGATCCAATGCAGCAATTACAAGCTCTTCCGGCCCGGGTGGAGATGATTAACATCACCAAAACCTACGGCTCAATTCGTTCTCTGCGCGGCGTCAATCTGCAGCTGGCCCCCGGTGAAGTGCTCGGTCTGGTGGGCGACAACGGCGCCGGCAAATCGACGCTGACCAAAGTGCTGTCCGGCGCGGTGATCCCTACCAGCGGCGCGATCCGCATTGATGGCGAGCAGCAGCACTTCAGCAATCCGGCGGATTCGCGCCGTTGCCATATCGAAATGGTTTATCAGGATCTGTCGCTGTGCGACACGGTCGACGTGGCCGGTAACCTGTTCATGGGCCGCGAACCGACCAGACGTATCCTCGGCGTGCCGTTTCTCGATCAGGCCACAATGCATGCGCAGGCGCGTGAGATGCTGAAAGGTCTGGGCATCTCGATTCCCGATACCCGTCTGCTGGTGCGTAACCTCTCCGGCGGGCAGCGTCAGGCCATTGCTATCGCCCGTGCCGCCGCGTTCGATCCTAAAGTGCTGATTATGGATGAACCCACTGCCGCGCTGGCGGTAGCGGAAGTCGAAGCGGTGCTGGAACTGATTCGCCGCGTGTCGGCGCGCGGCGTCAGCGTGATCCTCATCACCCATCGGCTGCAGGATCTGTTCCTGGTGTGCGATCGCATCATGGTGATGTACGAGGGCACCAACGTGGCCGACCGCCGTGTGGCGGACACCAGCCTGAGCGATATCGTCAACCTGATCGTAGGTGAGAAATTTACCGCGCAGTCCGCGGCAGCACACTGAGGTAACAGGATGAGCATCATGAATTTAGGCAGTTCACGCATGATCCAGCACTCTCTGCCGCGCCGCTTGTTGCATAACCATTCGGGTGTGGTGAGCATCGCGCTGTTTTTTGTCTTTTGCTGCGTGGTGTTTTCGCTGATCACCAGCAACTTTCTTACCAGTACCAACTGGCTGAATATCATCCGGCAAAGTGCGCCGCTGCTGATCGTCGCCACCGCGATGACGCTGGTGATTACTACCGGCGGCATCGATTTGTCGGTCGGCTCAACGCTGGCGCTGGTGGGCGCGCTGTCGGCCATTGCGCTCAATAACTGGGGCTTGCCGTGGCCGGTGGTGCTGATTGGCGGGCTGCTGCTCGGTGCGCTGGTGGGCGCCATCAACGGCTTCTTTATCGCCTGGGAAGGGATACCGGCATTTATCGTCACACTGGCCACGCTGGCAGTGGTGCGCGGCATCGCGCTGCTGGTGACGCAGGGCTATTCGATCCCGGTGCCGGCTGACAGCCTGTTCACCTTTATGGGTCGCGCCTGGGTGCTGGGGATTCCCATGCCGGCGCTGATCGGCATCGTGGTGCTGCTGGCTGGTCACATTGTGCTTAATCACCTGCGCTTTGGCCGCTACGTCACCGCCATCGGTGCCAACGCGGAAGGTGCACGCCGCAGCGGTATCAATACCAAAGCGGTGACCATGAAAGTGTACATTCTCAGCGGCATGGCGGCGGCGCTGGCTGGCATGATCATCACCGCGCGCCTCGGCAGCGGCTCCTCTAACCAGGGCGAAGGTTTTGAACTGCAGGTGATTGCGGCGGTGGTGCTGGGCAGTACCAGCCTGTTTGGCGGCTTTGGAACCGTGATCGGTACGCTGCTCGGCGCGCTGTCGATTGCCATTATCCAGAACGGCCTGATTTTATCGCATATCTCACCGTTTTATACCCAGATCGCCACCGGCACCATCATTTTGCTCGCCATCTGGCTCAACACCCGCATTCTCAACCCGAGCCGCGCGCCCGCCAAAGGATAGCCCATGAAAGGATCAATTTTTCGCCATGCGGATCCGTTGCCGCTCGGCGTCAGCAGCGGTCAGGTGATGACGGTGCTCGGTCCGCTGCCGGTGGCGGAGATGGGCGTCACGCTGATGCACGAGCACATTTTACTGGATGCCTCCGGTAAATGGGTGCCGCCCTGCTGCTGTAGCGACCGCCACATTGCTGAAATGCCGGTGCGCATCGAGAACCTCGGCGAGCTGTCGCTCAACCCGCTGATGAGTCGCGACAACTGCCAGCTGTTTGACGTCGACACCGCAATTGAAGAGCTAATGAAATACCGCGCGCTGGGCGGCGAAACGGTGATCGATCCGACCAATATCGGCATCGGCCGCGATGGTAAAGCGCTGCAGCGCATTGCCCGTCTCACCGGCCTGAATATTGTGATGGGCACCGGTCTGTATCTGGAGCCGTCGCATCCCGAGTGGGTAAAAACCATCAGCGTGGAACAGCTGACCGACAAGCTGATTTACGACCTCGGCGGACTGCCGGAGAAGCCGGAGGTGCTGGCCGGGCTGATCGGTGAAATCGGCATATCCAGCCGCTTCACGTCCGATGAAGAAAAATCGCTGCGTGCCGCCGGGCGCGCCAGCGCGGCCACCGGCGTGCCGATTCAGGTGCATCTGCCGGGCTGGGAGCGGCTCGGCCATAAGGTGCTGGATATTCTGGCGCAGGAAGGTGCCGATCTGCGCCACACCGTGCTATGTCACATGAACCCCAGCTTTGCCGACAAAACCTACCAGCGCGAGCTGGCGGATCGCGGCGTGTTCCTCGAATACGACATGATCGGCATGAGCTACTACTACGCCGACGAATCGGCGCAGTCACCGTCCGATGAGGAGAACGCGCGCGCCATTTGCGCACTGATCGACGACGGTTATCTGCCGCAGATTTTGCTGTCCCAGGACGTATTCCTGAAAACCATGCTGACGCGTTACGGCGGTCACGGCTATGGCTACATCCTCAAACATTTTGTGCCGCGCCTGAAACGTCATGGCGTCAGCGGCGAACAACTCGAAACCCTGATGATCACTAATCCGCAACGGGTGTTTGGCGGATAAACGGAGAAGTTGGCATGCAAAAGAACGTCTTGCTGGTCGGTGAATCCTGGACCAGTACCGCAACGCACGTAAAAGGCTTTGATCAGTTTGCTACCGCCACCTGGCACAGCGGTGCGGCGGATTTTCTCGCTGCGCTGCAGGATAGCACCTATGCCGTCACGCATATGCCGGCTCACGCCGCCGCCACTGATTTTCCGCAGACGCTGGAGGATTTGCAGCGCTGGGACGTGATTATTCTGTCCGATATCGGTGCCAATACCCTGCTGCTGCATCCGGACACCTGGCTGAAAAGCCGGCGCACGCCCAATCGCCTGGCGCTGATACACGACTATGTTGCCGCGGGTGGCGCATTGATGATGGTGGGCGGCTATTACAGTTTTCAGGGGATTAACGGTGGCGCACGCTATCGCAATACGCTGGTGGAGAAAGTGCTGCCGGTGCGCTGTCTGGCCTGGGATGACCGCATCGAAACGCCGGAAGGCAGTTACGCTGAGGTGACAACGTCACACAAAGTAGTTGCCGATCTTCCCGGCGACTGGCCGTGGCTGCTCGGTTACAACGAAGTAGAGATGCAGCCGGAAGGCACGCTGCTGGCCACCGTGGCGGGCACCGGCCATCCGCTGCTGGCGGTGCGCGAGTATCAGCAAGGCCGCTCGCTGGTGTGGACCAGTGACATGTCAGCCCACTGGCTGCCGGAAGAGTTCAGCCGCTGGCCGGGCTATCGCCAGCTGTGGGTCAACTGTCTCGACTGGCTGACGGAGCGTGACTGATGCCAGCGCGATCACTGCCTCTGGCACAGCAGCTGCTGAGCTTTGACACCATCAATCCACCGGGCAATGAGCTGGCCTGTGTGCAATTCCTCGCCGCGTGGCTACAGGAGCAGGGCTTCGTGGTCGAACTGACGGCGTTTGGTGAGCAGCGCGCCAACCTGATCGCCCGCCTGCCGGGCCAGATGCCGGGCAAACCGCTGGCCTTTACTGGCCATCTGGACACCGTGCCGCTGGGTAATCAGCATTGGCAGTTTGATCCGTTTGGTCACGACATTGATGGCGACCGGCTGTACGGACGCGGCGCCAGCGATATGAAAGCGGCGATAGCAGCGTTTGTGCTGGCCTGCGTGCAGCACAAAGCGGCGATTGCCGCCGGGCGCGGCGTGGTACTGCTGCTGACCGGCGGTGAAGAGACCGGCTGCCACGGTGCCCAGGCGCTGATCGCGACCGGGCAGTTGCCTGAAGTTGGCGCGCTGATCGTGGGCGAGCCGACCGCCAACCAGCCGGTGATCGGCCACAAAGGCGCGCTGTGGCTGCGCTGCGAAACGCGTGGCAAAACCGCGCACGGTGCCATGCCGGAGCTTGGCATCAACGCTATCTATCTGGCGGCCGATGCGCTGGGTAAGATTCGTCACTTTTCACCGGGCGCGCCGCATCCGCTGATGAAACAGCCGACGCTGAACGTCGGCCGCATTGAGGGCGGCCTCAACATTAACTCGGTGCCGGACCGCGCCGCGTTTGATGTGGATATCCGCAGCGCGCCCAACCTGCAACACGCGGTGATTCGCCAGCAGCTGGCGACCTTTCTCGGTGACAGCGTGCACATCAGCACGCTGGTCGATTTGCCGGCGGTGCTGAGCCCGGAGCGGCACCAGTGGATTCAGTCGGTGTACCGTGCCTGCGAAGCCGTGACGCAGGAACCTGCGGAAGCGCGTATCGTGCCCTATTTTACCGATGCCTCGCTGCTGCTGCCGGCGCTCAGCGATCCGCCCTGCATTATTCTCGGTCCCGGTGAGCCGACGCTGGCGCACCAGACTGATGAATACTGCCTGGTGAGCCGTCTGAGCGAGGCTGAGCAGATTTACGGGCAGCTCATCGCTGAATGGATGCGCTGAGTGCCGCTGATGCGCTAAAAGCGGATTTTTTTCCCTCTGCGCCGCCGGAAACGCCCTGCAGCCTGTTACACTCGTCGGCTATAACAACTTTTTAACGTCAGCGGCGCAGTGTGCTGGCGTTATTACGCAGGATAGTCGCGGTTATGCCCGTCAATTTTGACCTCAACGATCTCTACGCCTTCCGCGCGCTGGTGGAGTACGGCAACTTTCGTCTGGCGGCGGAGTCAATCTGCCTGTCGCAATCAGCGCTCAGCCGCAGAATTGAGAAGCTGGAAGCGGCGCTCGGTGCCCGGCTGTTTGACCGCACCACGAGGCGCGTCACGCTGACGCTGTATGGTCAGAACTTTGCTCAGCGCTCGGAGCAGTTGCTGGATAATGTCGAATCGATGCTGGCCGACGTCGAGCGCGCCAGCCAGGATCGCACTGGCCTGATCACCGTCGCTACCGTGCCCTCAGGCGCTTACTATTTTATGCCGGAGGTGATCCGCCGCTTTCAGACGCGTTACCCGCGCGTGCGCATCAAGCTGATTGATAGCAGCGTCGGCAACGTGATGGATGCAGTTAGCAGCGGACAGGCCGATTTCGGTATCTGCTTTGCGCGCAATTTACCGCCGGAGCTCACCTTCACGCCGCTGGTGGAGGATGTTTACGTCGCCGCCTGTCGCCACGATCATCCGCTGGCGACGCGCCAGCAGCTCAGCTGGCAGGAGTATTTTTTGCAGGATTATGTGGCGCTGGATAAGGTGTCCGGTAACCGCAATCTGCTGGACAGTGCGCTGGCGCATCTTACGCCCGCCCGGCAAAGTATCTGCGAAACGCGCCATGTCACGACGCTGCTGGGGATGGTAGAAGCGGGCATCGGCATTGCTGCCGTGCCCGCGATGTCGATGCCGGCGAACGGGCATCCGCTGCTGCGCCAGCTGGCGCTGACCGATCCGCAGGTCACCCGTTCGGTAGGATTAATTCGCCGCAGCGGACGTATGCAATCTTACGTCGCTGCGGAGCTGGAAAAGCTGATTATCGAACAGTCTCAGCACGTTTAACGCGCGGTTTGCAGCGACAGCGCGCGGCGGCGGTAGAGGTAGAGCGTCGCCAGCAGGGCGCACACCGCGGCGAAGCTCATCCAGTAGCCCGGCGAGGCTTTGTCGCCGGTGTATTCAATCAGCGCGGTGGACATCACCGGGGTAAAGCCGCCAAAGACCGCCGTTGCCAGGCTGTAAGCCAGCGAGAAGCCCGCCACGCGCACTTCAGCCGGCATAATTTCGGTCAGCGCCGGGATCATCGCGCCGTTATAGAGGCCGTAGATGAAGGACAGCCACAGCAGCACGCTCAGCATCATGCAGAAGCTGGGCGCGTTCGCCAGCAGCGTCAGGGCCGGGTAGCTGGTCGCCAGCGCCAGCAGGGTCATGGCAATCAGCACCGGCTTGCGCCCGAAGCGGTCCGACAGCGCACCGCCCACCGGCAGCCAGATGAAGTTAGAGATCGCCACCAGCAGCGTGACCAGCAGGCTGTCCGAGGCGCTCAGCATCAGCACCTTTTTGCCGAAGGTGGGCGCATAGACGGTGATCAGGTAGAACGCGGTGGTGGTCATCGCCACCATCAGCATGCCGGCGACCACCACCGGCCAGTTTTCCAGCAGCGTTTTAAAGACCTGACGCATCTCCAGATGATGGCGGCGCGCGCTGAACTCCTCCGTTTCCTCCAGCTTGCGGCGCAGGAAGAAGATAAACGGCACGATCAGGCAGCCGAACAGGAACGGGATGCGCCAGCCCCATTCGCGGATGGCGCTCTCCTCCAGCGCGGCATTGAGCGCGAAGCCCATCGCGGCGGCGACCATGATGGCGACCTGCTGGCTGCCGGACTGCCAGCTGGTGTAGAAACCTTTGCGGCCCGGCGTGGCGATTTCAGCCAGATAGACCGACACGCCGCCCAGCTCCGCGCCGGCCGAAAAGCCCTGCAGCAGACGGCCCGTCAGCACCAGCAGCGGCGCCCACAGACCGATGCTTTGGTAAGACGGAATCAGCACGATCAGGAAGGTGCCCGCCGCCATGATCGACAGCGTGACGATCAGCCCTTTGCGCCGGCCGACCTTATCGATATACGCGCCCAGCACGATGGCCCCGATCGGACGCATCAGAAAGCCCGCGCCGAAGACGGCGAAGGTCATCATCAGCGACGCGAATTCGCTGCTGGCCGGGAAGAAGGTGTGGGCGATGTAGGTGGCATAGAAGCCGAACAGAAAGAAATCGAACTGTTCGAGAAAGTTGCCGGACGTGACGCGAAGTATCGCGCCAACCCGGGCTCGGGTGGTCATCGGTAAGGCAGAGGAATGCATAAGTATCTCCAGTTTGTCCCTGGCGCTGTTATCAATCGCGCCTGCTTCGGAAGACTGGATCAGAACGTTAAGGTTAATAAGCGCAATAAACGCATGGCGTGATGCGTCTGACGCATTAATCGCTGCCGGCAACGGGCCGCCCTCAATATTAACAATGAGTTAACAAAGCCAGCCCCGTTTTTACTCCGCTCAGGCCCGCGGGCACCACAATACAGATTTGTGACCCGCTTCAAGCCGCTCACGGTGAGCCTGGCGCATCACAAGATAAACACATCTCTTTTTTCGCATATGTAGTTGACTTCATCACGTCGCCGCACCACACTGTCGGCTTTCCATTCAGGAGGGATTATGTCGCCGCTAACGCCACTGCAGCTGTTTAAAAACCTTTCCGACGAGACGCGTCTGACGCTGGTGCTGCTGCTGAAAGAACGTCAGGAGCTGTGCGTGTGCGAGCTGTCTGCCATTCTGCAACTGCCGCAGCCGAAGATTTCCCGTCATCTGGCGCTGCTACGCAACAGCGGTTTGCTGAGCGATCGTCGTGACGGCAAGTGGATCCACTATCGCCTTTCGCCACATATGCCGGTGTGGGCAGCGACGGTGATCGAACAGGCATGGCAATGCCAGCGCGATGCGATCCATGCCCTGCTGCTGCCGGTGCAGCGTGACCAGCTGACCACCGATGGCCGGGCGGTGTGTCTGTAAAAAATTTTACCCATACATATTCGATTCACCATATATGAAACGAACACAACCTGACTTTCCGGAGGAAACATGTTACTGGCAGGGACTATTTTCGCCATGACTTTACTGCTGGTCATCTGGCAGCCGCGGGGGCATGGGCATTGGCTGGAGCGCCAGCGCCGGCGCCCTGCTGGCGCTGGCGCTGACGGCGCGTGGTGCATCCGGGCGACATCCCGGTGGTCTGGAACATCGTCTGGAACGCCACCGCCACCTTCATCGCGGTCATCATCATCAGCCTGCTGCTGGATGAGGCCGGCTTTTTCGAGTGGGCCGCGCTGCACGTGGCGCGCTGGGCCGGCGGCAGCGGTCAGCGCCTGTTCGCCTTCTGCGTGCTGCTCGGCGCGGCCGTCTCGGCGCTGTTCGCCAATGACGGCGCGGCGCTGATCCTCACGCCCATCGTGATGTCGATGCTGCTGGCCCTGCGCTTCAGCCCGGCGGCGACCCTGGCCTTCGTCATGGCGGCCGGCTTCATCGCCGACACCGCCAGCCTGCCGCTGGTGGTCTCCAACCTGGTGAACATCGTCTCGGCCGACTACTTCGGGCTGGGCTTCGGCGAATACGCCGCGGTGATGCTGCCGGTGAGGCTCGCCAGCACTGCCGCCACCCTGCTGGTGCTGCTCCTGTATTTCCGCCGCGACCTCCCGCGCAGTCTACGACTTGCGCCCATGCGCTTGAAGGCGCCGCGCGGCGGCCATCCATGACCGCGCCACCTTCATCGTCGGCTGGCTGGATGCTGCTCGTGTTGCTGGTCGGCCTGTTCGCCCTGGAGCCGCTGGGCATCCCGGTCAGCGCCGTGGCCGCCGCCTGTGGCGCGCTGCTGCTGTGGCTGGTGGCGCGGCGCGGGCAGGTGATCTCGACCCGGCGGGTGCTGCGCGGCGCGCCCTGGCAGATCGTGATCTTCTCGCTGGGCATGTACCTGGTGGTCTACGGCTTGCGCAACGCCGGCCTGACCGCTCCTGCCTCACCGGGTTGCTGAACCGCCTTGCTGGCCGAGCACGGCCTGTGGGGCGCCACGCTGGGCACCGGCCTGCTCTCGGCGCTGCTCTCCTCGGTGATGAACAACATGCCCAGCGTGCTGGTCGGCGCCCTGTCGATCCAGGCCAGCGACGGCGCCGGCGTGGTGCGCGAGGCGATGATCTACGCCAACGTCATCGGCTGCGATCTGGGCCCGAAGATCACCCCCATCGGCAGCCTGGCCACGCTGCTCTGGCTGCACGTGCTGGCGCAAAAAGGGATGCGCATTACCTGGGGCTACTACTTCAGGGTCGGCATCCTCCTGACCTTGCCGGTGCTGGCCGTGACGCTGGCGGCTCTGGCGCTGCGCCTTTCCCTTTAACCATTTAGAGACTGACTATGACTAACATTACGATTTATCACAACCCGGACTGCGGTACCTCGCGCAATACGCTGGCGCTGATCCGCAACAGCGGCGTCGAGCCCACCATTGTGCTTTATCTGGTTACGCCACCCACGCGTGAAACGCTGCAGCAATTGATCGACGCCATGGGGATTGGTCTGCGCGCGCTGGTGCGCCAAAACACCGACGCCTGGCAGGCGCTGGGGCCCGCACGTGAAGCGCTGAGCGATGAGCAGCTGCTGGACGTCATGCTGGCGCAGCCGATTCTCATCAACCGCCCGATTGTGGTGACGCCACTGGGAACGCGTCTGTGCCGTCCTTCTGAGCAGGTGCTGGATATCCTGCCCGATGCGCAGCGCGGTCCGTTTACTAAAGAGGATGGTGAGGTGGTGATTGATGCCCAGGGCCGGCGCGTCAGTCTTTAGTCGGTCAGAAATCGTCCGGGATAATCTGCTTCAATCGCGTGCACCTGGTCGTAACGGCCAAACAGGCGATAGCGATTGCGGGCAATCAGGTTGTAGATCAGGTTAGTGAGCCCGTCCGGCAGATAACGCAGAACGCCGCAGGCGCGCCATGGCCAGGGCAGCGAGTGCATAATGCGACAGATGGCCTGCGCGCGCAGCCAGTGCTGCCCATCGCGCAGTAGCACGATGGTGCGGATGTTATCGTGCGGTAATCCGGCACGCTGCAGCAGCTGTTTGCCGCGCTCGCTCTGGATCGCCGCAAAGTGATAATCGCGCGGCAAGCGGTGGCGCAGCAGAAAAATCACCCAGGCATTACACAGCTTGCATTGTCCATCATAAAGAATGATCGGCTGGGCGGACTCGGGTTGCACAGATGATGACACCTGACCTCCGCATTACAGATACAAAAAACCGGTGAGGCGACACGCCCCACCGGTTTAATTATATGTCACTTTTCAGAAGCTGACTTTCACGCCCGCCACCGCGCTGGTGAGCGCGGTTTCAGGCGCATCAGAATTGCGCGAGAGTCTGCAGTGTTTCAGGATTTTGCTGCACCATGCGAATCAGCAGTACGGCCTGAGCGTTAGGTTTTGCCCTGCCCTGCTCCCAGTTCTGATAGGTGGTTTCGCCCGTGTGAAGATAGTGCGCAAAAACGGCCTGTGACAGGTTAAGCTTTTCGCGCACGTCGCGCAGCTCCTGCGGCGCAATGGTGACAGGCGCGCGCTTACTGACCTTATAGGTCTTGAGCGTGATTTTTCCGTCCTGGTGGTCTTTCAGCTCCTGCATACCCGCCATCAGCTCACTGAAAATATCGCGTTCAGTCATGTCTCAGCCCCTTTTTGATCACGTTCAGCGCCTCCGCCAGGGCATCGCGCTGTTGTTTGGTCAGATCGTCGCGTTGATCTTTATCATATATGCTGAACAGGATGAACTGGCCTTTTTCATTCGTCCAGTAATAGATAACTCTAATCCCGCCCCGCGATCCCTTGTTCCGGCGTTCATCCCTGAAACGAACTTTACGAAGCCCGCCCGTATCGGGAATGACGTCGCCCTTTTCGGGGTCGGCCAGCAACATATTCTGAAACAGCCTGAATTGATCGTCGCTCAGGTAATCTGCCCGGTATTTCTGAAAGCTGGAAAGCTCAATAAACGTCGCTTGCATGGCCCTTTCCCTGTCCCCATCTAAGGGACATCATATCCCCATATTGGGGATAGTTCAACTCAAGTAAAAAAGAAAGGGCCCCCGTACGAGAGCCGTTTATCATCAGAAGCTGACTTTCACGCCCGCCACCGCGCTGGTGTCGCTGTAGCTGTGGCTGCCCAGCTGCTGAGCTACGCCGCCCCACAGGTTGACGTTCGCGTTCAGCCGCGCGTCCACGCCCAGCTTCACCTCGGCGGCGTTACGCGTGCCCGCCTGCTGGATGTTGACGCCGTTCAGCGCGGTGCCGAACGCCTTGCTGTTGTGCAGCCAGTTGGTCTCAGCGTACGGCTCGATGGCGCTCTGCGACTGCGGGTCGAGCAGCGTGCGCAGCGAGGCGCGCACGCCCAGGCGGCTCTGCAGGTTGTCCTGACCGGTGGCCTGCACGCGGCTGCCGTTCTGCTCTTTCACGTCGTCCGCCTTCACGCCCTGCCAGTTCAGCTGCGCCTGCGGACGCAGCCACAGGCTGGTGCTGTCGCTAAGCGTCGCCACCTGTGCGCGGTAGCCGCCGGCCAGCGACGCGCTGATGCCTTTGGATTTATACGACTGCTGGCCGATGTCATCGCCCTTCACGCTGTTGTTAAACCAGCCGTAGCTCAGCGCGCTGTCGACGAACGCGCCGCTCTGCTCCGCCGCGTTCTGCTGCCAGCTGCCGTACACGCCCAGGCTGTAGCCGTTCACCTGGCCTCTGGACTGGTAGCCGCTTACCGCCGAGCGCGACTTGCTCTGCGCGTTGCCGTAGCCGGCCATCGCGCCGAGGCGCAGGCTGTCGCTGCCGGTCAGCGTGCCGCTGGCCACGTCGCCGCCCAGCTGGATGGCGTAGCGGTTGGTGTCGGACTTCAGCTGGCCGCTGCTGTCTTTCACCCGGCTGTGGCCGGCGCTGTTGTGCAGCCACAGGCGCGTACTCTGCTGCTGGCCGTTCGCGTCGGTGTAGAAGGTTTCAGCCGGACGGTCATCCATGCTGATGGTAAACAGCGTATTGGCCGCCGCCAGGTTGGCGCTGTAGCTGGCCGCTTCCGGACGCACGATCATGTTGTGCTGGCTCACCGGTGGCTCGACGACTTCACCGCCCTCGCCTTCGCCCGGCGTCACCACCGGATCGGGTTCGCTGCCGTTTTTATCGCTCACCAGATACCAGCCGTGCTGATCCGCGCCCTTCACCAGGTTGTAGTCATAGGCACCGGCGACGATACGCCCTTTCTGGCGGAACTCGCCGTTGCTGGCACCGTCCACCTGAATAATGTTCAGGCCCTGAATAGTCTGCGCGCCGCTGCCGCCGGCGTTGTTCACCACCACGTCGGTGCTGCCGCTGCTGTCGCCGAGGATGTGCAGCTTATCGCTGGCGGAGTGGTCGTCGCCCAGCGCCGCGTTCATCACCAGCGTGCTGTTGTCGCCGCTGTAGTTGCCGTTCACCGTCAGGGTGCTGAAGCCAGACCCGTCGTGGGTGAAGTTCAGCGTGCTGTTGCTGGCGCTCAGCGCATCAACGCTGCTGTCGCCGGTAATGTTCCACTGGCTGTTGTCATTCAGCGTCAGCGTATTCAGGCCGCTGGACGCACCGGTCCATGCCGAGCTGCCGCTCAGGTTGATCTGGCTGTCGGTGGTCTGGCTGCGGTCAATGTCCACGCTGCCTTCGAACAGCGAGTGGTTGCTGCCGTTCAGTACCACCGAGCCGGCGGTCGCGCCTTCGGTGGTGCTGTAGCCGGTTTTCAGCAGCGTGCTGCCGCTCAGCAGCGAGTTATCAGCGTCGATGTGCATGTCGGTGCCGGTCAGCACGTTGACTGCGGTGCCGTCGGTCGCGGTGATGCGGGTATTGGCGAGCTTGATGTCCGCAAGTGTGGCCTGATATTGCGAAAGAATGCCAGTAGCATTCTCACCAAAAACCTGAATATTTGAATCGCTCAGGGACAGATGATTGGTAAGATCCGGCACATTTAAATTCAGCACATTTATCGCGGCATTAAAACCTGCCGTATCGGTGCCGCTTTTTTCAATAAAAACCTTATTGCCATTAAATGTGCCGCCGTCCTGCACTTCAATACCATAACCGCCGCTGCGCGCCTTTATAGCGATATTTTCAGCGTTTAGGGTACTGGCGTATTGAGCCGTTAGCGCTGAGCTATTTGCCTGAGTATCGATCTCAATATTTTCAAGATTAATAACACTGTCATAGGTACCCAGCACGGCGTATCCGGCACTTTCTCCCATTTCGATGCGGCTGTCGGAGAGGTTTAATACTGTTCCCTCGCCATAAGCAGACACACCGATGCCGCTGCCAGTAATGTTGATGACGTTATTCTCTGCATTAAGCGTTGATTTCGCTTCTGCTGTCAGACCATTCGCTTCTGCCCCGTTGATCAGAAATGCGCTGTTATTCAGGTTTAGCAGGGAACCTTCACCCGTTACATAACCGCCATGCGCATCGTTACCTGTAGTGCTGATTTCTGCTCCTGATAAATCCAGCTTTGCACCGCTCTCAGTAATTACGCCATGCGCCTTGTCTCCACGGGTGGCGATTTGCACACTACGGGCATGTAATGTCGAAGCGTTAGCAGCATATACCCCAAACGCGCGTTTTCCGGTTGTAGATACCGTCCCATTCATCAGTGTAAGGTCCGTACCGTCATTGTTAGCAAATATGCCATACGACTGAATACCACTGGTAACAACGTCCATACCGCTGGCATTCAGTGTGCCGCCTAATCCTGCAACCAAACCATAGGCTCTGTTGCCATCGGTGCGGCTTGTGACATTTTTCAACTCTAGCTGCGAATTTTTTCCGGTTGCATAAATGCCGTAAGCGCCATCTCCGGAAGTGGTAACCTGCACGCCGCTGGCGCTGAGCCTTCCACCATCCCGTGTTAACAGAGTTCCTGCCAGCAGACCATAGGCTTTGGTGCCGCTGGTCGTGATACTCACATTATCAAGATCCAGTCGTGAATTATTGCCTGCCGCATAAGCACCGTAAGCACCATTTCCGCTGGTGGTTATCGTTCCGCCTGTCAGCGTGAGTTCGGAGTCAGGATTAATGGCGAATACACCATAGGATTCATCGCCACTGGTGACGACCTGGACTCCATTTGCATTGAGCCTGCCGCCTGACCCCGCGATGAGTCCATAAGACTGGTTACCTTTAGTGGTGACGCTACCCCCCTGCAGATTAATCTGTGAATCCGTGGCGCGGGAATAAACGCCATAGGCAGCATCACCCTGGGTGACGTAGTCTGCGTTGACACTGTTAAGAATGCCGCCTGTAGAAGCATAAGCGCCGTGAGCATCTGCACCCTGAGTTTCGACACGGGTTCCGTCAATTTTTATTGTTCCGGTGAAGCTCGATACCACACCGTAGCCCCCATCACCGCGGGTTTGCGCACTCCCGCGAATCATCTCAATTGCGGAAGAAGCGCTGGTAGAGAAAATACCGTATCCCTGGTTGCCATCGGCCAGCACCCTCACATCCGTGATGCTCCCCTTGCCCCCATTCTGCACCAGCAATCCATGATAATCGTCGCCGTCAGCCTGCAGTGTCTGATTACTCAGTACGAGCTGATCGTCAGGCCCTGTCAGAATCGCGCCATGGTCGGCTAGCGCCGGGAGGGAAATGGCGAGCAGCAGAGCTGAACCAAACGCACCGACGATTAAAAATAAGTGATTGAGTGCAGGGCCAGAACAACAGGATTTTACTTTGCCGCGCGCCAGCTCCGATGCAACGACATAGCCTTGCTGTGCATAATTCCAGATAACACGATAAATTTTGTTCATGCTTTTCCTTGGTTGATCAGTTCATTCCGTAAAAGTCATGATGTAACAGAGCCGCAGTAGTGATTATTTCAGCCACTCAATCTGGCTCAATTAAATAAAAAACACCTCAAATTAACTCTTGTGAATTGAGCTTGCTTGCGACTATTTACGATTAAAATCAGCTCGCCAGCATAAATAAAATGCTGCAAATAGCGAACCACCCGGCAATGTTCAAAAAGAAATTTGAAACCAGCGAATAATAAAACCTTAAATTTTTCAGGCAAGCTGCAATGCCTTTTTGTTCAGGGCGGGTTTATTAAACCAGTACATTCGATCTTGATTGCCGGGACAAGCAAAAAGTTCACAACCATTAATTAGCTAATTAACTACTTTCAATATAAACCGACATCAAACTTAATAAGAAAAAAGATTAATAGTCGCCTGAGGAAATGGTCCAATATAATAAAATGAATAATTACCCCTGCTTAAAGCAGCATAAAAAGAATTAATTTCTTCATCGGTATCCCTCAACTAACGGAGCAGTGCGAAATGCTGGAAGATGTGGAGGAAATGCAGGAAGAGAGAGATTATCCTGATTTATTTGCAGGAAGCGATTACGCTGGAGGAGTAGATGGAAGGCGCGTTCCATAATCAAACCACACCTGCGCAAGCCGGTGCGCACTGATTGCGCACCGTCAGATGTTTTTGATTAGCTTATGCAGCAGCGGCGCAAACATTCTAACGGCCACAATAAAACGGCCCCCGTTACGGGAGCCGTTTATCATCAGAAGCTGACTTTCACGCCCGCCACCGCGCTGGTGTCGCTGTAGCTGTGGCTGCCCAGCTGCTGAGCTACGCCGCCCCACAGGTTGACGTTCGCGTTCAGCCGCGCGTCCACGCCCAGCTTCACCTCGGCGGCGTTACGCGTGCCCGCCTGCTGGATGTTGACGCCGTTCAGCGCGGTGCCGAACGCCTTGCTGTTGTGCAGCCAGTTGGTCTCAGCGTACGGCTCGATGGCGCTCTGCGACTGCGGGTCGAGCAGCGTGCGCAGCGAGGCGCGCACGCCCAGGCGGCTCTGCAGGTTGTCCTGACCGGTGGCCTGCACGCGGCTGCCGTTCTGCTCTTTCACGTCGTCCGCCTTCACGCCCTGCCAGTTCAGCTGCGCCTGCGGACGCAGCCACAGGCTGGTGCTGTCGCTAAGCGTCGCCACCTGTGCGCGGTAGCCGCCGGCCAGCGACGCGCTGATGCCTTTGGATTTATACGACTGCTGGCCGATGTCATCGCCCTTCACGCTGTTGTTAAACCAGCCGTAGCTCAGCGCGCTGTCGACGAACGCGCCGCTCTGCTCTGCCGCATTCTGCTGCCAGCTGCCGTACACGCCCAGGCTGTAGCCGTTCACCTGGCCTCTGGACTGGTAGCCGCTTACCGCCGAACGCGATTTGCTCTGCGCGTTGCCGTAGCCGGCCATCGCGCCGAGGCGCAGGCTGTCGCTGCCGGTCAGCGTGCCACTCGCCACGTCGCCGCCCAGCTGGATGGCGTAGCGGTTGGTGTCGGACTTCAGCTGGCCGCTGCTGTCTTTCACCCGGCTGTGGCCGGCGCTGTTGTGCAGCCACAGGCGCGTGCTCTGCTGCTGGCCGCTGGCGTCGGTGTAGAAGGTCTCCGCCGGACGGTCATCCATGCTGGTGGTAAACAGCGTGTTGGCCGCCGCGAGGTTGGCGCTGTAGCTGGCCGCTTCCGGACGCACGATCATGTTGTGCTGATCCACCGGTGGCTCGACGATCTGGCCGCCTTCGCCCTCTCCCTCGCCCGGCGTCACCACCGGATCGGGCTCGCTGCCGTTTTTATCGCTCACCAGATACCAGCCGTGCTGATCCGAGCCCTTCACCAGGTTGTAGTCATAGGCACCGGCGACGATACGCCCTTTCTGGCGGAACTCGCCGTTGCTGGCACCGTCCACCTGAATAATGTTCAGGCCCTGAATAGTCTGCGCGCCGCTGCCGCCGGCGTTGTTCACCACCACGTCGGTGCTGCCGCTGCTGTCGCCGAGGATGTGCAGCTTATCGCTGGCGGAGTGGTCGTCGCCCAGCGCCGCGTTCATCACCAGCGTGCTGTTGTCGCCGCTGTAGTTGCCGTTGACCGTCAGGGTGCTGAAGCCGGCGCCGTCGTGGGTAAAGTTCAGCGTGCTGTTGCTGGCGCTCAGCGCATCAACGCTGCTGTCGCCGGTGATGTTCCACTGGCTGTTGTCATTCAGCGTCAGCGTATTCAGGCCGCTGGACACACCGGTCCATGCCGAGCTGCCGCTCAGGTTGATCTGGCTGTCGGTGGTCTGGCTGCGGTCAATGTCCACGTTGCCTTCGAACAGCGAGTGGTTGCTGCCGTTCAGTACCACCGAGCCGGCGGTCGCGCCTTCGGTGGTACTGTAGCCGGTTTTCAGCAGCGTGCTGCCGCTCAGCAGCGAGTTATCAGCGTCGATGTGCATGTCGGTGCCGGTCAGCACGTTAACGGCGGTGCCCTCGGTGGCGGTGATGGCGGTGTTCGCCAGTTTAATATCCGCCAGCGTGGCCTGTCGTTTGGAGACAATACCAGTGGCGCTTTCGCCGGAGACATTAATAGCGGAATCGTTCAGGGAAAGCGTATTATGTGCATCCGGATAATATAAATTCAGCACGTTGATGGCCGCATTAAATCCTTCAGCATCTGTACCGCTTTTTTCAATGGTAATATTTTTACCGCTGAAGGTACTGCCATCCTGAACTTCAATACCGTAACCGCCGCTGCGCGCCTTCACACTGATATCGTCGCTATTTAACGTCCCACCAAACGCGCTTGCCAGTGCTGAGTAGCTGGAGTCAGTGAGAATCTCAACATTTTTAAGATTAGTTGTGCTATTCAATATATTCAGAACGGCATTTCCTGCACCATGTCCCATTTCGATTTGGCTGTCAGAGAGGTTGAGCACTGTCCCTGCGCCTGAAGCTGAGGTGCCTGACCCGCTTCCGGTGATTTTGATTGCAGTATTAGTAGCATCAAGCGTTGATTTTCCATCTGCATTTAATCCATTTGCTCCCTGCCCACGGGTCTCAATCGTGCTGCCATCCACTCTTAACTGAGAGTCTTCGCCGGTTATGTAGGCACCATGAGCATTTTGCCCGCTGGTAATAACCTGCACCCCGCTGGCATTGAGTTGGCCGCCGGAGCCTGCGTACAGACCATAGGCTTTGCTGCCGTCGGTGGTGATGCTGCCGCCGCTCAGATCGATCAGTGAACCGGTGGCACGGGAATAAACGCCGTACGCGCCGTCGCCGTGGGTAACATAGTCGGTATCCGTACTGTTAATGATACCGCCAGAAGAGGCGTAGGCACCGTGGGCGGTCTGGCCGGAGGTTTCCACTTTTGTGCCGCTGGTTTTCACCGCGCCGGTCAGGCTGGCCACCACGCCGTAGCCACCCGCGCCGCTGGTGGTTACGCTGCCGCGCGTCATCTCCGCAGAGGCAGAGCCGGCGGTGGAAAACACACCGTAGCCGCTGGTGCCCGCGTTGAGCACGGTCACGTCGGTGGCGGTGGCTTTTGCGCCGTTCTGCACCAGCAGCCCGTAGTATTTGTCGCCGGTCGCCTGCAGTGTCTGCTTATTCAGCTCCACCGGCTGCGCCGGATCGTTGACGGTCGCGCCGTTGGCGGCCAGCGCCATTGGTGAACCGGCCAGCAGCAGCGCCGAACCCAGCGCGCCGCCGGCCAGTATTGATTTATTCGCCGGTTTGCCGGAGCAGGATGATTTAACTTTGCCGCGCGCCAGTTCAGAGGTCACGACATAACATTGCAGGGCATAATTCCAGATAACGCGATAACTTTTGTTCATAATTTTCCTGACCCGGATTCAATCAAAATCTTGCGGCTTAACTCTCTTTCTGCCGTTCAGCCTGAAGTGGCCGATGAAAAAATCTTCGCAAAATCGTCAGGGGGTGAACATGAGAGCACCGGCAGGCGGCTGTAGTCGCCGGACTACAAAAAGCAAGCTGTCGCGCTATGTTCAGGATCAATAAATCGTGCAATGCAGCGGAGAAAACCTGGCTGCAGAAGAAGTCTGCTGAGGGCGAGGGTAAATGGCGGGGATAAAAAAACGGCCCCCGCTGCGGGAGCCGTCTGTCATCAGAAGCTGACTTTTACGCCGGCGATGGCGCTGGTGTCGCTGTAGCTGTGGCTGCTCAGCTGCTGCGCCACGCCGCCCCACAGGTTGACGTTAGCGCTGAGCGTGGCGTCCACGCCCAGCTTCAGCTCACCGGCGTTGCGCGTGCCGGCCTGATGGATGGTGACGCCGTTCATCGAGGTGCCCAGCGCGCGGGTGTTGTGTACCCAGCTGGCCTCCACGTACGGCTCCACGCTGCGGCCCTGGTCCAGCGCGGAGCGCAGCGAGGCGCGCACGCCGGCGTGGCTCTGCAGGTTATCTTCGCCGGTGCCGTGCACCCGGGTGCCGTTGCCTTCGGTGAGGTCATCGCCCTTCACGCCCTGCCAGTTCAGCATCGCCTGCGGGCGCAGCCAGAAGCCGGTCGATTCGGTGATTTTTGCCACTTCGGCGCTGTAGCCGCCGGCCAGCGACGCCAGGATGCCCTTCGATTTGTAGGACTCCTCGCCGATATCCTCGCCCTTGATGCTGTTGTCGAACCAGCTGTAGCTCAGCGTGCTGTCGATAAACGCACCGCTGCGCCCGGCCGCGTTCTGCTGCCAGGTGCCGTAAATGCCCAGGTTGTATCCGTGTACCTGGCCGCGCGACTGGTAGCCGCTCACCGCCGAGCGCGATTTGCTCTGCGCGTTGCCGTAGCCGGCCATCGCGCCGAGGCGCAGGCTGTCCGTGCCGTTCAGCGTGCCGCTCGCCAGGTCGCCGCCCAGCTGCAGCGCGTAGCGGTTGGTGTCGGTTTTCAGCTGGCCGCTGCTGTCTTTCTGGTGGTTGTGGCCGCCGCTGTTGCGCAGCCACAGGCGGGTGTGCTGCTGCCGGCCGTTCGCGTCCGTGTACTGCGTGACGCCCGGGCGGTCGTCCATGCTGGTGGCAAACAGCGTGTTGGCCGCCGCGAGGTTGGCGCTGTAGCTCGCCGCTTCCGGACGCACGATCATATTGTGCAGCTCCGCCGGCGGCGCGATGAGGTCTCCGCCCGCGCCTTCGCCCGGCGCGGTCACCGGGTCCGGTTCAGCCGGATCGACGTCGCTGCCGTTTTTGTCGCTCACCAGATACCAGTTGTGGCCGTCAGCCCCGCGACCTTTTACCAGGTCATAATCGTAGGCGCCGGCCACGATGCGGCCCTTCTTGCGGAAGTCACCGTTGACAGCGCCGTCCACCTGAATCAGCTGCACCCCCTGAATGGTCTGCGCGCCGCTGCCGCCGGCGTTGTTCACCGCCACCTCGGTGTTACCATTCACGTCGCCCAGCACGTGCAGCTTGTCAGTGGCCGAGGTGTCGCCGCCCAGCGCCGCGTTCATCACCAGCGTGGCGTTATCTGCCGTGTAGTTGCCGTTAACGGTCAGCACCGTGAAGTTCGCGGTGTTGTGCGCCACGTTGATCACGCTGTTGTTTGCGGTCAGCGCGTCGACGCTGCTGTTGTCCATGATGTTCCACTGGCTGTTGTCGCTGAGCGTCAGCATCTGCAGGCCGCTGGACGCGCCGGTCCACACCGAGCTGCCGCTCAGGTTGATCTGGCTGTCCTGCGTCTGGCTGCGGTCGATGTCCACGTCACCGATGAACAGCGAGTGGTTGCTGCCGTTCAGTACCACCGAGCCCGCGGTCGCGCCAGCGGTGGTGCTGTAGCCGGTTTTCAGCAGCGTGCTGCCGCTCAGCACCGAGTTGTCGGCGTCGATATTCATGCTGGTGCCGGTCAGCACGTTAACGGCGGTGCCGTCGGTGGCGGTGATACGGGTGTTGGCGAGTTTAATATCCGCCAGCGTGGCCTGTTGTTTGGAGACAATGCCGGTGGCATTATCGCCGGTAACGGTAATGTTCGAATCCGTCAGGTAAACACTGGTAAGTAAATCCGGATTGACTAAACCCACTACATTAATTGCAGCATTGAAACCTTCCGCATCAGACCCCGTTTTATCAATGGTGATATTATTTCCTGAAAATGTGCTGCCATCCTGCACCTCAAGGCCATAACCGCCACTGCGCGCCTGTACGAAAACATTTTCAGCATCGATATTGGCTGAAAAACCTGAAGACAGGGCTGCATTGCCTGCGTCAGTGGTAATATCGACGTTTTTCAGGTTGATGGTTGCATTGTTATAGCTTAATGCGGCGTATCCGCCATTGCGACCAATGTTGATTCGGCTGTCAGAGAGACTGAGCACCGTTCCGGAATCATTGGCGATCACGCCCGAGCCGCTGCCAGCGACGTCTATCTGAGAATTTGAGGCATTGAGCGTCGACTTTGCGTCTGCATTCAGGCCATTGGAGCCTGCGCCGCTGACTACAAATGTACTATTGTCCACGTTCAGCACAGAACCCTCGCCACTGGCGTAGCCGCCGTGTGCATTCCGGCCAGAAGTGCTGACGTGAGCATCTGAGGTGGTCATCATCCCCGAGCCACCAACGTACAGACCGTGGGCATCCTGCCCGCTGGTCGCAACCTGCACGCCGCCGGCGTTGACTTTGCCACCGGAAATCGCTGCCAGACCGTAAGCGTTGGAGCCGCTGGTCGTCACTGCTCCGCCTGCCAGCGTAACTTCTGTCCCGGCCAGGTTAGCAAAAACACCAAAGGACTGGTCGCCATGGGTGACCACATTTACGCCATCCGCAATCAGACTGCCGCCGGAACCCGCCACCAGACCATAAGCCTTAGTGCCACTGGTGGTGACGCTGCCACCTGCGATATCGATCAATGAACCGGTGCCACGGGAGTAAACACCATAGGCACCGTCGCCGTGGGTGACATAATCTGCGTTCAGGCTGTTAATGATCCCGGCCGAAGAGGCATAGGCGCCGTAGGCGGTTTTTCCTGTGGTTTCCACGCGGGTGCCATCAAGTTTCAATGTGCCGGTCAGGCTGGCGACCACGCCGTAGCCGCCGTCGCCCGTGGTTTGCACGTTGCCGCGCGTCATCTCAATGGCCGAAGATGCTAAAGTGGAGAATACACCGTAGCCATCAGTGCCATCGGTCAACACCTTCACATCCGTAGCGCTGGCCTTTGCGCCGTTCTCAACCAGCAGCCCGTGATGATCTTTGCCCGTCGCCTGCAGTGTCTGGTTGCTCAGATTCAGGGTTTCTTCCGGGCCGGTTGCAGTCGCACCGTTTGCCGCCAGCGCCGCCGGTGAAGCGGCCAGCAGCAGCACTGAACCGAGCGCGCCGCTGATGAATAAGGCTTTATTTGCCGTTTTTCCTGAACGCGATGATTTCACTTTACCGCGCGCCAGTTCCGAGGCCACGACATAACATTGCTGGGCATAATTCCAGATAACACGATAATTTTTGTTCATGCTTTTTTCCTGATTCAGGTTATGTCGCTCCACCAGCGGAATGACCTAACGGGTAAAACAGCCGCACTGCAACAGGTTATTTTTCTGTCGCATCGCGCTGAGAAATGATTAAAACAACCGGATTTGGCTGAATTCTAACGTTGAGACTGGTCTCATCTGATCTAAGACCTGTCTCAAAACTTCCTTTTTAGGTTAAATAAAAACACCACATCACGCCGTAGGCTAAGGACTACAGTTTACTAAACCGATAAATTTAAATGAGTTAAAAACCATGCATCAGCACAAATCTGGCCAGGAGAGAATAAGCACAAATTCCCCCCGCGCAAGGCAGAATGCCGGACGGTTAATTTTACGTTTATTAAATCGATCAGAATTCAATACGCATGTGGCGCAACTTAAATGCAATACAAACAGCTAAGCCTCTAAATAAATCATTTACCCGTTAATGCATTATTTAACCAAATCACAACAATCACGAACCAGAAATTCCACATAGGTTGTTGATTTATAATAAATTACTGTGAGGAGGATATTTAGCAACTAAAACCAGAACAGATTGACAAACATTTAATCTTTCGCGCTTAAGTTCGGGTAACTGGCGTCGTTTATCTTTGGTGAATAATCTTTGCGCTATGCAGAAAAGTCGCAGCACAGATTGAAACGTTGTAAATAAGACAATCAGAAATCAACTGTAAGTTATGGACTACATTTAAAAATAAATGCCTGCAAACAGAATGGTCTTGAGTTGATTAAGATGCCGTTATATAAGTGTGCTTTTGAACGAGCGTGCTCAGATTAATTAAGAGAAAGGCAGTACGTATGGCTAACTTTGTTATTGTGGATGATCATCCTATTGTGCGCGTGGCGATAAGGCTGGTGCTGGAAAACGCTGGCCATCGTGTTTCAGCAGAGGCTGGTGACGGCGACAATATATTTAGCCTGGTCAAAGAGAAAGGTGCCGATGCGGCAATTATTGATATTGATCTGCCCGGCATTGGCGGTATTGAAGCGGTTAAGAACCTTCGCACCGCCGGATCATTGATCCCGGTGATCGTGATGAGCGGAAAAAACGCGGAATTTTACGCCTACGAGAGTAAAAAAGCCGGTGCCAATGGCTTTATCAGTAAAAAAAACAACCTCAATGATCTGACCCATGCCGTCGACGCGGTGCTGTCCGGCTATGGTTTTTTCCCGCTGCGCCTGAGTCACCAGGCGGAGGGCGATCAACTGGTGCAGGACAGCGACAAATTGCTGCTGCTGTCGCATCGCGAATATGAAGTGCTGCGCTATCTCGGTGAAGGCACCGAGATTGTCAAAATTGCCAACCGCATGAAGCTTAGCAATAAAACGGTCAGCACCTATAAAGCCAGACTGATGGAAAAGTTATCGCTGAAAAATCAAAAGGATTTACTCGATTTCACCCGCCGGAACCAGATTAACTGATGCGACTTTTTTTCCTGTGCGCGCTGTGCTGCGCGCTGCTGCTGGTCGCCCCACTGCGCGCGGCGGTGCAGCAGCTTAATTATCAGCCCAACGATTTGCCGGCGATGCCCGCGCCGATGCTCAATGACAGCGACTGGCACTGGCTGGGGCAAAAGCGCGACAGCGTTATTGGCATCTATGGGCCGGATCGGCCACCGATGCTGCGCACAAATCCTGAAGGAAGAGTGTTTGGCTACATTCCCGATGCGGCTTACGCTGCGCTGCACAGCCTAGGTATCAGTTTTCGCGTCAAACATTATGACACCGCGCCCGAAGCCTTTGCCGCGCTGGCGCGCGAAGAGCTGGATATGATATTTGTGCCGGCCGGTGAGGCGGTGCCGGCGCATGTTAACGACACTATCAGCGTAACCGCGCTGAAAGCCAGCCCGGTTCGGGTGGTGCGCAGCAGCAGTAACCCGCTGGCCGGTCAGGAGTTTTTACCCGGTCCGGCGATAACCTCTCCCTACAGCCAGCTGCCGCAGGTCGCGATGGGCACCCTGCCCTATGCCGATGTGCCGGCGGTGGAAGCCTATTACCTGATTGAACGCAACTATCTGAATACGCTAACCATCGATCACATTCTGCCTGATCTCAGTTCGCCGTATCGCTTTGTGGTCAACAGTAAAGAACACGTGCTGGCGCGGGCGATGCGCATTGCGTTTGACGCCCTGCAGCGCCACGCGGCCGGTGAGATCATTGCCGCACGCTGGGATATCGCCAACATCACGCGCTTTGTCACCACGCCGCTGGCGCTGACGCCCACCGAGCAGGCCTGGCTGCAGACGCATAACCAAATCAACATGGCGGTCACGGACCTGGTGGCACCGTTCTTTATCAAAAACGCGCAGGGCGAAATCACCGGCATCGTGCCGGAGTTGCTCAACCTGATTGAAATGCGCACCGGGCTGAGCTTCAACTTTATTGAGATCAGCGACAGTCGTGATCTGACCGCGCGGATGAAACGCGGCGATGTCACGATTGCTGCACCGCTGATCTGGAGCCAGCAGCGCAGCCGTGACTTTTTGATGACCACACCGTTTATGTTCACGCCGGAAGTGCTGGTGACCAACACGGCCGCGCAGGATGCGCCGCCAAAACGCGCCGCGCTTGTGCGCGAGCAGGATGCCTCCCACTGGTTTCTGAAAAAATATCCTGATGTGTCAGTCGATTATGTTGGCAATCCCAGTCTGGCGATGCAGTGGGTGGCGGATGGGCAAACCGACGCCACCATTAATACGCTGGTGGGCGCGCGCTATCTCTCCGAAGGTCTGTATCCCGGCAAACTGCGGTTAACCGAGCTGAAACCGGCGCAGGAAGCGGCTATCGCCTTTGGCGTCAGCCGCAGCGAGCCGGAACTGCAGGACATCATGAACAAAGCGCTGGCAGCGATTCCGGCCGGCATGATGACCGATGTATTAACCCACTGGCAGGCCACGCCCGCCGCGCATTTCGACACCTGGAAGCTGTACCGCAAAGAGTTTTATGTCGGCGCGCTGGGCGCAGCCACCATCATCGCCGTCACCTTTGTCTGGGCGGTGCTGCTGATGCGGCAGGTCAAACGGACGCGCCGCACCAAAGCGCTGCTGCGCCAGGAAATTCAGCTGCGCGATCGCCTGATAAATGGTCCGCCGCGGCCGTTTTATGTGGCCTCGCTGGATGGGATGATCGTGCACACCAATCCGGCGTTTACCCAGTTTTTCACCCCGGAAGAGCAAACCCATCTGGGCTATTCGCTGTATGACTGTCGCCATCCGCTGTACCACGTGTGGCAGCAGATCGACAAAAACATCCAGCCCGGCGACATTCCGGAAGAAGCAGAATTTGTTATCGATGACGGGCGGCAGAAGCGTCACATCCGTCACTGGATGACGTCGTATACCGGCGATGAAGTCGGCAGCGGCGGACTGATTTGTGGCTGGCAGGATGTTACCGACTACCTGCAATTGCTGGAAGATCTTTCGCTGGCACGCGAAGCCACCGAACTGGCCAGTCAGAGCAAAAGCGACTTCCTCGCCACCATGAGCCATGAAATTCGCACGCCGCTCAGCGCGGTGATTGGCCTGCTGGAACTGCAGACGCAGGAAGGCCGCGCCGATACCGAACTGATTCGCGTGGCGCACGAAGCGGCGGTCAGCCTGATGGATATCGTCGGCGACATTCTCGATATGGCGAAGATAGAGTCCGGCCGCATGACGCTGCAGCCGCAGTGGGTCAGCCTGCATGCGCTGGTGCGTCCGGTGATCTGTGCCTTCGACGGCCTGGCGCGGCAAAAAGGCATCAACCTGAACCTGATGCTGCCGGTCGGCGATGACGATCTGTTTTGCGATGCCAGCCGCGTACGCCAGGTGTTGTCTAACCTGGTCGGTAACGCCGTTAAGTTCACCGATCAGGGTGAAGTGAAGGTGACGGTGGGTCTTACGCCGCTGGAGAGCCATACCGAGCTGCGGATCCAGGTGGCCGATACCGGACGCGGCATCGATAAAGCGGCGCAAAATGCGCTGTTCCGCCCGTTCGAACAGGCGGGCCTGTCGGATAACGCTGGCACCGGACTGGGCCTGTTTATCTGTCAGGAGATTACCCGCCTGATGGGCGGCAGCATTTCTCTGGAGAGCGAACCCGGCGTCGGCACGGTATTGAACGTTGCCGTGCCGGTCAGCGTGCGTGATATCGCTACCCCGCAGCCGTCTCCGGTCGCAGAACCGTTGCCCGCTGCGCCGCAGGTCGCGCTGAATGTGCTGATCATTGACGATCATCCGGCCAACCGCCTGCTAATTTCGCGTCAGCTGACGCTGTTAGGTCATCGTTTCCGCGAAGCGAACAACGGTGAAGAAGGCCTGGCGCAGTGGCGGCAGCAGAAGCCGGATGTGATCATTACCGATTGCAATATGCCGGTGATGAACGGTCTGGATATGACGCGCAACATCCGCCGGGAAGATAAGAGCACCTACATCATCGGCATTACCGCCAACGCGCAGCAGTCGGAGCGTCAGCGCTGCCTCGAAGCGGGCATGAACGAGTGCGTGTTCCGGCCGGTTAAACTGGCGCAGTTAACCACAATTCTGAGCCAGATTCACAGCGCCAGCGCGCTGTCGGTCGGTGATGATTTTTCTGACTGGGTGGATATCGCCGAAATCGAGAAATATATGCCCAACAGCCCCGGCGCGATCGCGGATTTTCTCGACATCGTGATTAATGAAGCACGCACCGATCTGACGCAGGCGATTGACGTGGTGCAAAGCGGCGATCTCGTGACTGCCGCCAGCCTGTTTCATCGCATCACCGGATCGCTGCGCGTCACCGGTATCCGTCAGCTGACGGAGCAGTGCGAAATGCTGGAAGAGCTGGCGGAAATGCAGGAAGACAGGGAAATTATCCTGCTGCATTTACGGGAAGCGCTAACGCTGGTGGACAGGATGGAAGCCTCGTTGCGTCAGCAAACCACATCCGCCCAGGCCGGCGCGCACTGATTGTGCGCCGTCAGGCGGTTTTGATCAGCTTATGCAGCAGCGGATGAGTAATCTGCTCAAACATCCCGGCGTTATTAAATGCCCGCGCCGCCAGCATCGCGCCGTGCACGCTGGCCATCAACGTTTTAGCTTCGTTTTCGGCGCTGTCGCTGAGCTGGAAAACGCCGCTGGCGGCGCCTTTGCTCAGCTGGCGCGCTAACCAGCCGGAGAGATCGCTGAAGTGGCCGCTGACTTCAGTGGCGACATCCGGCGGCAGCGTGGGCATTTCCGCCGCCAGCATCGCGCAGATGCAGAAAGGCGAAGCCCCCTCTTTAATGCAGTGCGCCCAGTAATCGACGTAGGCTTTCACTTCGTTCAGCGGATCGTTGATCTGTTCATCCATCGCCTGCATGCCCGCCTGCGCCTCAGCACGATATTCCTCCACCACCGCTTTCACCAAATCGGCTTTGCCGGGAAAATGGTGGTGAATGCTGGCCTTGCGGATATCCACCTGGGCGGCAATATCGGCATAGCTAAAGCTTTTATAGCCGCCGGCAGTGAGCAACTGGCGGGTGCAGGCCATGATTTCGCGGGCTTTAGAGGAACGGGCAGTCATAACGCAATCCGGTAGTACAACAGAGATCGGTCAACCTACTGGCAGGCAGGGAAGAAGTCAAGCCAGCGGCCTGACGCGCAGCGCGCACTTTTTTCATTTTTTCAGCAATATTTTCGTCGCTGATTCGTCTACCTCATCACCAACCCTGTTTATTACCGTAATGAGGAACCCCAATGAGAGATTTTGACAGGCATCAGCATTCACGTAGTCACCGCTTTGGCCATCACCGCATGGCGAAACCGCTGCTGCTCGGCGTGGTGCTGTTTGCTGCCCTTGGCCTGCTGGTGATGTCGCTGTGGAATGCCCTGCTGCCGGAACTGACCGGCGTAAAAAGTATTGGCTTCTGGCAGGCACTGGGACTGCTGGTGCTGTGTCGCATCCTGTTCGGCGGGCTGGGCTTCCATCCCGGTATGTTTGGCATGGCGCGTCGCCGCATGCATGAACGCTGGATGCAGATGACCCCGGAGCAGCGCGAAGCCTTTATGCAGCAGCGGCGCGAGCGGTTTGGCGGCCGTGGTCATCATGGCGGACGCTGTGACTGGCACGATCGCCGCAGCCAGCGTGACGATCCGCGCCCGCCCGCGGACGATGCGCCCGCCAAAACCCCGGATGCAGAGTAAGCGGCATGGCGCAGGATTCGCGGCTGCTGGCGGCCCTCGCCGCCTGCCGCACTAAGCTCAGCGCCTTTATTCGCGGCCGCAGCGAGCGGCACGATGAGGCCGAAGATATCCTGCAGGAGATCAGCTGGAAACTGCTGCAGGTGGAACAGCCGGTGGAGAACGTCAGCGCCTGGCTGTTTCGCGCCGCGCGCAACGAGATCACCGATCGATCACGAAAAAAACGCGAGCTCTCGCTGTTTAACGCCGCCGGAGACGAGGATTTTCCCGAGGATGAAATTGCCGAAACGCTGTTTGGCGTGGCGCAGACGCCGGAGGATGAGTATCTGAAAACGCTGCTGTGGGAAGAGCTGGACGATGCGCTCGCGGAACTGCCTGCTGCGCAGAGCGAGGTATTTGAAAAGACCGAGCTGCTCGGCTTCAGCTATCAGGATTTGGCCGCCGAAAGCGGCGACAGCGTGCAGGCGCTGCTGTCGCGCAAACATAAAGCGGTTCTGTTTCTGCGCACCCGGCTGCGCAGCCTGTACGACGAACTCACGGCCTGACCAGCGCGACCCGATAGCCAAACGGCCATCGGGTCGCGTGCTTTACCACCAGGCCGCGGTGGGCTGCGGCTGTAACAGATCAATGCCCTCGCCCAGCATCGGCAGACACAGTGCAACCTGATGCTCCGCCGCCAGCTGGACGATTTGGGTAAACGGATCGTCCCAGCGGTGAAAAGCTAAATCAAAAGCCGCGTTGTGAATCGGGAACAGCCAGCGTGCGTTGAGGTCCTGAAACGCGCGCAGCGTGTCCTGCGGCAGCATATGAATGTCGGCCCAGCGCGCATCGTAAGCGCCGTTTTCCAGAAACGCCGCATCAAACGGACCGTATTTTCGGCCAATCGCTTTGAAACCGTCAAAGTAACCGGAGTCACCGCCAAAAAACAGGCGGAACTGGTCAGAGATCAGCGTCCACGAACACCACAACCGTTTGTTGCTGTCGAACAGGCCACGGCCGGAAAAGTGCTGCGACGGCGTCGCGACAAAATGGATGCCGCCGATATCCCGCGACTGCCACCAGTCGAGCTGGATGACTTTCTCCGGCGCAACACCCCACTTAATCAGCAAATCGCCGACGCCGAGCGGGGTGAGAAAGTGCTTCACCCGATCTTTCAGCTGCATGATGGTGTGGTAATCGAGATGATCGTAATGGTCGTGCGACAAAATAATGCCTTCGATCGGCGGCAGATCGGCCACGGCAATCGGCGCTGGCTGAAAGCGCTTTGGTCCCAGTCGCTTAAAGGGTGACGCGCGCTCGGCGAACACCGGATCGGTCAGCCAGAACTGGCCATTGAGCTTCAGCAACAGCGAAGAGTGGCCGAGGCGAAAGACGCTGTTCGGCGCGGCCTGTGCCAGCGCGGCGGCCGTGATGGGCTGCACCGGCAGCGCGGCCGGCGGCTGGGTATCTTTCGGTTTATTGAACAGGAAATCCCACAGCATTTTGCGGTAGTCGCCAAAGCTCAGCGACTGACGCGGCTGGACATTGCGAAACTTTTTGCCATCAAACTGAGCGGAGTGCGGGTACTCCCTGATTGCACCCCGGCAGAGGCTGGAACCCTTCAACATAGCGCGGATACCTCGAAAAAGAGAAAGCTGGCTGGCAGCAGCGGTAAACATCTGCGGCTACGTTAACCGTTTTATGCCGCGCGCGTCCTCACATTACGAGCCATCGCACCACCGGTAACGCAGAATTTCGCTGCCGGTATGGCCTTTCCCTGGCGGATGACAGGGCGGCAGCAGGCAGGTAAAGTAGCGCTTTTGCATGATTTTACGAGGGAAAATGAACACGCTTTTCGTTTACGGCACGCTGCAGCCGGGCCAGTGCAATGCGCATATCCTGGAAAATATCGGCGGTGAGTGGCTGGCAGGGACGGTCGCCGGCACTTACTATGCCAACGGCTGGGGCGCGGCCGCTGATTTTCCCGGCATCGTACTGGATGAGCACGGCGCGCGCGTGCCGGGTTATCTGTTCATCTCGGACCGGCTGGCGCTGCACTGGCCGATGCTGGATGAGTTTGAAGATGGCTACGACCGGGTGCCGGTTGAAGTCACCACGACCGACGGCCAGCAGCGGACGGCGTGGATTTATCAGCTGCAACCACAGCAGGTCATCGCGCGCTAACCTCGTACCTTGCCTAAACTGATCCTCACCGGACTGTGAGGAGAAAACATGATCACCATTTGTACCGCCTGCGGCACGTCTTATCAGCAGCAGCAACCTGCCCTTACGCAGTGTCGCATTTGTCAGGATGAACGCCAGTTTGTGCCGCCCGGCGGGCAGCAGTGGATCGATCAGTCTGCGCTGCGCGCCTCGCATCAAAACCAGTGGCAACAGCTGGAGTCCGGGCTGCTCAGCCTGCAAACCGTACCGGATTTTGCCATCAACCAGCGCGCCTTAGTGCTGCAAACGCCGCACGGCAATATCCTGTGGGATTGCATCGCGCATCTGGATGACGCCACCGTCACGCTGCTGCGCGCGCTCGGCGGCCTGCACGCCATCGCCATCTCCCACCCCCATTATTACAGCACCATGCAGGACTGGGCCGACGCCTTCGACGCGCCGGTGTATCTGCACGCCAGCGACAGCGAGTGGATCATGCGCGCATCGCCCCGTCTGCAGCCCTGGCACGGCGACAGCTGTGATCTGCTGCCGGGCGTGCGGCTGTTACGTCTCGGCGGCCACTTTGCCGGCGGCACGGTGCTGCACTGGGCGCACGACGGCGGCGTGCTGCTGAGCGGCGATATTTTGCAGGTAACGCCCGGTGCCAGTGCGGTTTCGTTTATGTGGAGCTATCCCAATATGTTACCGCTGGCCGGCGCCACGGTGACAGCCATGCTGCAGCGGTTGCAGGGCGTTAAGTTTACGCGCCTGTACGGCGCGTTTGCCGGCCGCGAAATTCTCGCGCGTGCCGATGAGGCAGTGCAGCAGTCGGGCCGCCGCTATCTGGCCTGTCTGCAACATCCACAGCCGTAGCGCTTACACAGGCGCGCTGGATAAATACCAGGCGATCGCACCGCGCACGGATGTACAGACGTCTGGACGTATACTATAGTCGGTTTCCTGCAAACATAAGGAAACCTGCAAACAATGAAAAAAACATGGCTTACCGCCCTGCTGGCGGCCTCTGTCACCCTGCTCAGCGCCTGTGACAACCACAACGACAACAAAATCAAAGTGGCGATCAATACCGGACCGGATGAGGCGCTGTGGCAGACCGTGAAGCAGGTGGCACACGATAAATATAAGCTCGATGTCGATGTGGTGGCGTTTAACGATTACGTGCAGCCGAACGAAGCGCTGTACAATAAAGATGTCGACGCCAACGCGTTCCAGAGCCTGCCTTATCTGGAGATGCAGTCCAAAGAGCGCGGATATAAGTTTGCCGTCGTGACCAATACCTTCGTATTCCCGATTGCCGGTTATTCACGCAAGATTAAATCACTGCAGGATCTGCCGGATGGCGCTACCGTGACCGTGTCTAACGAAGCGACCACCTTGGGGCGTAGCCTGCTGCTGCTGCAGGCGCAGGGCCTGCTGAAGGTGAAACCCGAAGCCGGTCTGCTGCCGACCACGCTGGATATTACCGATAACCCGAAAAAGCTGAAGATTGTGGAAGTGGATACGCCGCAGCTGGCGCGCACGCTGGACGATCCGCAGGTTTATCTGTCGATCATTAATAATAATTTTGCCGCGCTGGTGAATTTATCCGCCTCGCGTGACGGGATGTTTATGGAAGGCAAAGCGTCGCCATATGTGAATGCGATTGTGGCGCGCGAAGATAATAAAGACAGCCCGAACGTGCAGAAGCTGAAAGAAGCGTTCCAGTCACAGCCGGTACTGGATAAAGCCAACGAGATTTATAAAGGCGATATTATTAAGGGTTGGTAAGGATTACCTGCCTGTTGATGCAGGCAGGAACAGGATTACCGCACCCATCGTAGCGGCGCAATTTATTGCGCATTCGGGCAGTTGTGCGGTGTTTCACTCAGCGCGATAAATCGCGCCGCTACATATTGTGCGGTCAGAGGGTACGGACATAATTTTTGGTACAAAGTCTTAGCATCGCTATTTCCTGTATTTTTAATCATCTCGCTATCTGCGCTCCCCCATCCCATTTTCTGCCAGCCAGCCCGCTTCTGCTGCTGTCTGAATCGTCTACACTTCAGGTTGAAAAAGGCGCAGCGGTGTAAAAATGGCGTAAAAATTTGGCCGATTGGTATAAAAATCGTGTACAAAAAAACGCCAACCCCTACCGATTACGCCGCTGAAACGCTATCTTCGCCAGCATAAAAGTGGGTGATTGCGACACGCCAGTGCGGTTGATGGCGCTCGCCCTTTCTCCCTGAAAAAACAGGAAATGTATGAGTCAATCAGAGAAACAGTCTCTGCCTGCTGGCATGCTGGCCGCCGCCGGCATCGTGTTTGGTGATATCGGTACCAGCCCGCTGTATACCCTGAAAGAGTGTCTGTCGATTTTACCGGACGGCGCGCCGTCGGCGCTGGCGGTGATGGGCTTTCTGTCGCTGATCTTCTGGGCGCTGACGCTCATCGTCACGTTGAAATATGTCTGCTTCGTGATGCGCGCCGACCACGACGGCGAAGGCGGCATTCTCACCCTGATGTCGCTGGCTCGCCGCAACGTTGGCCGCAAAGCCGGTCATATCATCGTGCTGGCCGGTCTGATTGGTGGCGCATTTTTCTACGGTGATGGCGTGATCACCCCGGCCATCTCGGTGCTGTCGGCGATTGAAGGCATTCAGGTAGTCTCGCCCGGGCTGGAAAAATACGTGGTGCCGCTGGCGCTCACCATTCTCGCGCTGCTGTTCATTATCCAGAAACACGGCACGGAAAAGGTCAGCCGGGTGTTTGGCCCGGTGATGTTTGTCTGGTTTGTGGCCATCGGCGCGCTCGGCATTCGCGGTATTCTGCTCAACCCGGAAGTGCTGCACGCGCTCAGTCCGTCCTATGCGCTGACCTTCCTGCTTAGCCACAAAGCGCTCTCGCTCGCGGCAATGGGCATGGTGGTGCTGGCGGTGACCGGCGCGGAAGCGCTGTATGCCGACATGGGCCACCTGGGCAAAGCGCCGATTCGTCTCGCCTGGCTGGTGATTGCCATGCCGGCGCTGATACTGAATTACTTCGGCCAGGGCGCGCTGGTGATCGCCGATGCGCAGGCGCTGAACAATCCGTTCTTTAATCTGGCTCCCGGCTGGGCGCAGATTCCACTGATTGTGCTGTCAACGCTGGCCACGGTCATCGCGGCGCAGGCGGTGATTTCCGGCGTCTATACCCTGACGCATCAGGCCATTCGCCAGGGCTTTTTACCGCCGATGCGCATCATTTTTACTTCGCATACCGAGTCCGGGCAGATTTACATTCCGGTGGTGAACTGGCTGCTGTTCACCGCCGTGATGCTGATTGTGCTGGCTTTCCGTCAGTCGTCGGCGTTGTCCTCGGCGTACGGCATCGTAGTGACCGGCACCATGGTGATCACCGCCTGTCTGGCGGGCGTGGTGGCGCTGCGTAACTGGCGCTGGCCGCTGCCGCTGGCGCTGTTGTTCCTGCTGTGTATGCTGGTGGTCGACGTGCCGCTGTTCATCGCCAACCTGATGAAGCTGCTGTCCGGCGGCTGGGTACCGGTGCTGCTGGCGCTGACCATGATGGGATTGATGCTGATCTGGAGCAGCGAGCGTAACCGCCTGATTCGCCGTTTGAATAACGATCAGGACGGTTTACTGGCGCTGGTGAAATCGCTGGAGAGCAATCCGCCGAACCGCGTCGAGGGCACCGCCATCTTCCTCGCGCGCAAGGAGTTTGAAATTCCCCAGGCGCTGTTGCACAACCTCAAGCATAACCGCGTGCTGCACCGCCGCGTGGTGCTGTTGCATATCCGCACCACTGACACGCCGCGCGTCTATAACCAGCAGCGCATCAGCATTACGCAATTGTCGTCATCGTTCTGGCAGGTCACTGCCGCTTACGGCTGGCGCGAAGTGCCGTCGATGGCCGAGATTCTGCATCTGTGCGGACTGGAAGGTTTTGGCTGCACGGTGAATGAAGCATCATTTTTTACCGCGCACGATACGCTGGTGATGAAAAAACGCCGCGGTCTGGCGCGGGTGCGCGGCGGGATTTTTCACTTCTGCCAGCGCAACGCGCTGCGCGCCCATGAGCAATTTCATATTCCGCCCAACCGGGTGATCGAACTGGGCGGCCAGCGCGAATTTTAAGCCGCAGGGCCACGGATGGCCGGATTTGCCTAGACATGATGCACCGACTTTTTTGATGGCAAATGTAAGCAGATGAAAAAATATTAGCGAAACATTACCGGAGTTGTGGCGGAACTTTTCTTAACATCTGATTAGCAATTAAAGCTAAAACGCATAACCTCAAAAGGTGTTTATTAACCCTACCGGCATGATGATTCACCGTGCGCTTTGCCGGAATGTATAAACCAATAAACAACGATCTCAGGATCGGTTAATTCACTTCCGGCTCTGTTGTTATTTTTGAGGAGTAAGACCATGAAAGCGTTAATTAACGATGTGATTTCCATTTTTACGCCGCAAAATGTTAAACCGGTTTTAATTCGCGCCGATTTGACGCACCGCGAATTATCCTCAATCCATCCGGCAGGTGTGACCTCAGTAAGCTGGGCCACGTCGATGGAAGAGTTAACAGACGCCATCGTGAAAAAAGCCCAGGCGGCCGGAGCCGTCGGTTATCATATTACCGACGTTGAATCGCATGAGCCGGGCCATGACGGCCAGCACGTGATGGCCGCCACTGCCACGCTGTATCACATCAATGACAAGGTGGCTTACGGCTGATGCTGGGATTAACGCGTTTTTCTGTTTATGGCCTGCCCGTCATTTCCGGCAGGCTTTTTTCATTAAAATAGGCGGCGAGAAAATCGAGAAAAACTTTAATACGCTGCGATTCTGCGGCGCGTTGCGTATACACCGCCCAGATATTGGCTTCCTGATACCACTGCGGTAATACCGCCACCAGCTCGCCCGTCGCCAGATACGGCGCCACATCCCACGCTGAACGCAGCGCAATACCATGCCCCTGCAATGCCCAGTGCAGAATCACCTTGCCGCTATTGGAAGAGTAATGGCTGTTCAGGCGACACAATACCTGCTGCTCGCCATTGGTCAATGCCCAGTTTCCAAATGAATTATCGCGTTCATTAATGATCAGACAGCTGTGATGAATTAACGCATCCAGCGAATCTGGCATACCGGCGCGGGATAAATACGCCGGCGCGGCACATAAAATGCGCCGGTTAGCAATCAGCCGGCGGGCAATATAAGAAGGATTGAGATCGTCGCCAACGCAGATTTCCACATCCGTGCCGCTCTGTAGCAGGTCGAATGCCCGATCGCTTAGCATCAGTTTAATATTCAGCGACGGATGCTGGTGAATAAATGCCGAAACCGCATCCGATAAATAGTCCTGACCGAAACCAAACGAACAGCCGACGGTAATTTCCCCGGTCAGCTCGCCGCGCCACTGACGGAAATTATTGAGAAAGCCATCCATTTCCTGCACTACCTGCAGCGCGCCCTCCAGCGCTTTTTCACCTTCCGGCGTCAGGCGCATCACGCGGTTAGTGCGGAAAAACAGCCGCGTCTCCAGCTGTTTTTCCAGAATGGCGATGCGTTTACTGATGTAAGACGGTGACTGACCCAGCTCAATCGCCGCGCGGCCGAAACCGTCATGCCGCGCCACGCTGATAAACACGTACAGGTCTTCAATCGACGGCCAACCCTGTAACGGCTTCTGATAACTTTTTCCGGCAAGCAGTATTTTCATAACAGCACATGGTGAGTGAACGCCACGTGGTTATAACACAGATCCCAGGAAGCGCTGAAGCGAGTGCAGAAACCGCTCTGGCACCTCTTCCTGCGGTGAATGGCCGCACGGTAACGCCTCGCCCTGCACCTGGAGCGCCTTGTCCTGCCAGGTGTGCACCACATCATACAGCTGACCGACCGTGCCCTTTTCGCCCCACAGCAGTAACAGCGGACAGGCAATGCGCCGGTCGCTGTCAGCGGCATCGTGTTGCAAATCGATGCTGGCGGCGGCGCGATAATCTTCACATACTGCGTGGATCATCGCCGGATCCCGATAGCAGCGCAGATAATCTTCAAACACCGCCGCTTCGGTCGCGCCCGGCGTTTTCAGTTGGCCATCAATGTGTTTACGCAAAAAGAACGCCGGATCGTGACCAATCATGGTCTCCGGCAGCGGGTGCGGCTGAATCAGGAAGAACCACCAGAAATAGCGCGTGGCGAACGCCTGATCGGTCAGCGCGTACATGGTGGCAGTGGGTGCGATATCGACAAACACGCAGCAGCTGACTTTCTCTGGATGATCGAGCGCCAGCCGGTGCCCGACGCGCCCGCCGCGATCGTGGCCGACAAACGCCACGCGCTGCAGGCCGAGCGCGTCGATCAGCTGGCTGATATCCTGCGCCATGCTGCGTTTGGCATATGGCAGATGCTCAGCGTCACTGGCGGGCTTGTCGCTGTCACCGTAGCCGCGCAAATCCGGCAGGATCACCTGATAATGCTGCGCCAGCTGTGGTGCGATTTTACGCCAGGCCAGATGATTTTGCGGATGGCCGTGCAGCATCAGTAAAGACGAGCCCTTGCCGCCGCTGGCCACGCGTAGCGTAACGCCATTATCCAGCGTCACATCCTGCAGGGTAAAACCGGCGATAAACGGCGACGGGCCGCGGTCGATAATCTTACTCATGGTTGCTCCCTGGTGCGCTGCAGCCACGGACGCTGCGCAAAGTGCTGCGCTTCAAACTGGCTGATATCCGCTTCATATTGCAGCGTCCAGTCCACCGCGCTGCCGCCACCGATTAGCATTTCGCGCTTCAGGGCACTGACCGTAAAGTGAATCACTTCATCCGCGAACTGAATGGTTTGCTGCTCCAGCGACACGCTGATAGTGTTGCGCTGCGCATCGGCGGCCACCGCGCTCAGACGCTGATAATCCGCCTCGCTCAGGCTCAGCGTCAGCACGCCGTTACGCTGGCAGTTGTCGTCAAAAATGCCGGCGAAGCTGGTGCCGATAATCGCGCGAATGCCCAGCTGATTCAGCCCCCACACCGCATGTTCGCGGCTGGAGCCGCAGCCAAAATTGGCGCCAACCAGCAAAAACGTCGCGTTCTGCCAGCCCGGCTGATTAAGGATGAAATCAGGGTTTGGCGCACCGTCGGCCAGAAAGCGCAGGTCAAAGAACACGCCGCGATCCAGCCCCTGCCGGTCAATGCCTTTGAGAAACTGCTTGGGCATAATCACATCGGTATCGATGTTAGCAGCCGGCAGCGGTGCCAGCTTGCCGGTGATGGTAGTGAAAGCTTGCATATTACACCCCGGATTGCAGATAGTGACGAACATCAACCAGATGGCCCGCCAGCGCAGCGGCGGCGACCATCGCCGGACTCATTAAGTGAGTACGCGCGCCCGCGCCCTGACGCCCGGCAAAGTTACGATTGGTGCCCGATGCGCAGCGATCGCCCGGTGCCAGCACATCTTCGTTCATCGCCAGACACATCGAACAGCCCGACTGACGCCACTCGAAGCCAGCGTCGATAAAGATGGCCGCCAGCCCTTCCGCCTCCGCCTGCTGCCGTACCTGGGTTGAGCCCGGAACGATGATGCCGCGCACGTGCGGCGCGATTTTGCGGGTACCAATCACCGCTGCCGCAGCGCGCAAATCTTCAATGCGCCCATTGGTGCAGGAGCCGATAAACGCGTGGGTGATGGCAATGTCGGACAGCGGCGTGCCGGCTTGCAGCCCCATGTAGTGCAATGCATTTTTCATCGCCTGCTGTTTCACCAGATCGGGTTCGTCAGCCGGATTAGGCACGTGGCCGCTGATGGCGCAGGCCTGATCCGGGCTGATGCCCCAGGTGACTTTCGGTTCCAGATCGCTGCAATCAATGGTCAGTTGCCGGTCAAATACCGCATCATCATCGCTGCGCAACGTGCGCCACTCGGCCAGCGCCTGCTGCCACAGCTCGCCCACCGGCATTTGCGGTTTGCCGGCAATGTACGCGTAGACCTTGTCATCCGGCGCGATAATCGCCCCGCGCGCACCGGCTTCCACTGCCATGTTACACAGCGTCATACGCCCTTCCATGCTCAGCGCATCGATCGCGCTGCCGGTAAACTCAATCGCATATCCCGTAGCGCCGGATGCGCCAATCTGTTCGATCAACGCCAGCACGATGTCTTTGGCGGCGCAGCCAAACGGCAGCTCGCCGGTGACTTCAACGCGCATGGTTTTCAGCGTGCGATAAATCAATGTCTGTGTCGCCAGCAGGTGTTCGATTTCTGAGGTGCCGATGCCGAACCCCAGCGCGCCAAACGCCCCGTAAGTGGTGGTATGGCTGTCGCCGGCGGCAATCACCATCCCCGGCATCACCAGCCCCTGCTCGTGCGCCACCACATGTTCAATGCCCTGTCGCGGGTCGAGCACGTCAAACAGCTCAATGCCAAAGTGCTCCGCATTTTTGCGGAAGTAATCGACCTGCAGCTGACCGCCTGCGTCGGTCATCGCCGCATCGCGCACTGGCCGCGTCGGGTTCACATGGTCGACGTTGAGTAGAATGGTGGCCGGATGGCGCACGCGACGCGACCGGTCGCGCAGACCGCTAAACGCCTGCGGGCTGGTGTATTCATTGAGGATTGACCGGTCGATATAGAGCAGCACGTGCCCCTCATCGTCCAGGTGACGTACCACATGCTGTTCGATCAGCTTTTCATACAGGGTTTTGCCCGCCATGCTCATGTCCACGCGAAAGTTAAACAAGTCATCAGAGACCTTAGGGTAAACCCATTCGGCGTCAGATCATCAACACGCTCCGTGCAGTGATAGTGCATGATTTGTCATCGCGGCAGCGGATTTAATTTGACCTAAGTCGTGCCCGTCGTTATAAATAATAACCGCGCTCCGTTAGCGGATATATTGTTGCTTTTTCCCGCACTGCTGCTGTTTTCCTGCCGTTTATTTCGCCATCCCGCTTTTATGAAAGTTAATTAATTGCCATCAATAGTTAATTAACTAAAAACAAGTTAATCTTTTCGTAACAATCTTTTAATTTGCCAACCGAATTTTTAACGTTCATCTGCAAAGAATAAACAGGACTGGCATGACTCAGACCAAAAAACTTGTGTCCGCGCTTTCGCTGACGGCACTGCTTGTCTCTTCAGCGGTTCACGCTGAGAACGCACCAGAAAAAACCGACGTGCTGCTGATTGGCGGCGGTATCATGAGCGCCTCGCTCGGTACCTGGCTGCAGGAGCTGCAACCGGGCTGGAAACAACTGATGGTTGAGCGTCTCGACGGCGTCGCGCTGGAATCCTCCAACGGCTGGAATAACGCCGGTACTGGCCACTCTGCCAACATGGAGCTGAACTACACGCCAGAGCGTGCAGACGGTTCCATCGATGTGAGCAAAGCGCTGGAAATCAATGAATCGTTCATGATTACCCGCCAGTTCCTGACCAGCCAGGTACAGCGCGGCGTGCTGCACGATCCGCGTTCGTTCATCAACTCCACCCCGCACATGAGCTTTGTCTGGGGCGATAAAAATGTCGAATACCTGACCAAACGCTATGCGGCGCTGCAGAAAACTACCCTGTTCCAGGGCATGAAGTTCTCTACCGATCACAAGCAGATCGAGCAGTGGGCACCGCTGGTGATGGAAGGTCGCGATCCGAATCAGAAAGTGGCCGCCACCTGGACGCCGGTGGGTACCGATGTGAACTACGGTGAAATTACCCGTCAGCTGATCGGCAGCCTGCAGAAAGATCAGAACTTCAAGCTGGAAACCTCCTCTGAAGTCACCGATTTCAAACGCAACAGCGACAACTCCTGGCACGTCACCATCAAAGACGTGAAGAGCGGCGCAAACCGTGAAGTGGATGCGAAATACGTATTCATCGGCGCGGGCGGTGCGGCGATCAAGCTGCTGCAGAAAACCGGTATTCCTGAAGCCGATAACTACGGCGGTTTCCCGGTGGGCGGTTCGTTCCTGATGACCGAAAACCCGGAAATCACCAGCCGTCACCTGCAGAAAGTGTATGGTCAGGCTTCCGTAGGCGCACCGCCAATGTCGGTACCGCACATTGATGCCCGTAACCTCGACGGTAAAAAAGTGGTGCTGTTTGGGCCGTTCGCCACGTTCTCGACCAAATACCTGAAGAACGGTTCGCTGTTCGATCTGCTGAGCGCTACCACCACCAGCAACTTCATGCCGATGACGCACGTGGGCATCGATAACTTTGACCTGGTGAAATACCTGATTGGTCAGGTGATGCTGAACGATGATGACCGCTTTGCCGCGCTGAAAGAGTACTACCCGAACGCGCGTAAAGAGGACTGGAAACTGATTCAGGCCGGCCAGCGTGTGCAGATCATCAAGAAAGATGCTGAGAAAGGCGGCGTGCTGAAGCTGGGTACCGAAATCGTGACCGATCAGCAGAAAACCGTGGCGGCCCTGCTGGGTGCTTCACCGGGTGCATCTACCGCGGCACCGATCACCCTGAACGTGATGCAGAAGCTGTTCCCGCAGCAGTTCGCGTCACCGGAGTGGCAGCAGAAGATCCGCGCTATCGTGCCAAGCTTCGGCCAGAAGCTGAACGGCAACACCGCGCTGACCCAGCAGGTATGGGATAACACCGCATCCGTGCTGCAGCTGACCAAACCGCCAGTGATTAACATGGACGATCAGCAGTCGGCACCTGCGCAGGCCAAACCGCGCGAAGAGTCCGCGAAGCAGGATATGGCGCTGTAATAGCGCCATCGCTGAGTCAATCGAACCGATGCCGGTGCGCGAGCAATCGCCCACCGGCATTTTTATGTCTGAGGATTGGCTGATTGCTGTGTCAGGCTTCACCAGTGTTACCGCTGTGAGATGCCCTGTGGTTCCGCGTCTCTCCCCACTGACTTTGACGATGCAGCGTGCTAAAATTGAACTTCTGACGGGAGATCAATTATGAGCAGAAATGCATCTCTGAGTATTGCCAGCCAGATCCAGAATTTAGCGAAGGCTAACCATATCACCGCAGAGCGTGACGGTGTCAGCCTGATGGCTGCTGCGATTACTCATCTGGCAGGCGACAGAGTAGAACTGGATTACGTTGAACAATTGCTGGTTAATCTCAAAAGAAAAGGTGTACTGACTAAAGCAGAAACGCTGAAGCTTCAGGGTTCTTATCTGCAGGAAAAACGTGAGCACAAGCAGAACTTCAGCGCATGACGTTTGATCCTTTCAGCGATTTTTCTGCTTCTGGCTACCTGAGAAACGCGTTGGGGCTTAAAGATGCGGATGAGGTAAAAAAAGCTGAGCATCTGGCCTTTGAATCGAGCGTCGAAGATGCGCTTCATTTCCTGGCACTTCAACCTGCAATCACTTACAGCACTTTTTTGTCAGTTCATAAAATTCTGTTTTCTGACTTTTATCCCTGGGCGGGTAAAGATCGCAACGAGTTAGTTCCTCATCTTGCTGTTTTTAAAGGCATGCCAGAAGATGCTCATTTTACCATGTTTGAGCAGCCCCACTCGATTCAGCTCGCCGTTGATTATGCTCTGCGCCTTGCCAGCGACTCATCGCGGTTCAGAAAAAAACCGGGTGAGGTTATGGGACAACTGGCTTTTGCCCATCCTTTTCTGGATGGTAATGGTCGAACGTTGCTGTTGCTATTTATGGAAATGACCTACCGTGCTGGTTTTGCCATTGAATGGGCAAAAACCAAAAAAGATGCGTATCTTAGCGCACTCAGCGCTGAGATTCGTGAACCCGCTAAAGGCCATCTGGATAACTATTTACTCCCCTGCGTTGTTGATATTGCCAGTCGAAGCGAATGGCCGGCAATGATTAGTGGCATAAAAGGGTTGGACGGTTTAGATAAAGAAGACATTTACTACGGTGCGGTTGACGATCCCGATATCAAAGCGCTCTATCAAAGCTATACGTCATCTTCCCGATTGCCTCATCCACCTGCAGAATCAGAATAAATACGATTCAGTCGCTATAGCGGGTCGCTATTAATAGCGACCCTACATGATACAATTTAAGGGTGAACTTTCTTCGTAGGGTGCGCATTCATGCGCACCTAGAAAATAATTACGACTTCACATAATCCGAATAGGCATTTTGCAGCGCGATGTGGTCGGCAATATATTTCGCGTCGTGCCATACACCATAAATAAACGATGAGGCCCGGTTTACTAAATTAGGCAGGCCGAGAAAATAAATACCGCGCTCGGCGGAAATACCGCGTTTATGGAACGGCAGACCTTTTTCGTCGAAGGCATCCACTTGCAGCCAGCTAAAATCAAATTTAAAACCCGTCGCCCAGATAATAGTGGTAATACCCGCTGCGGCAATATCTAATTGCGCCAGCGGATTGAGCAGACATTGCGGATCCGGCAGCAGTTCCCACGCCTGCGGCTCGGGCGGCAGATCCAGCCCGTTGCGTTCGATATAAGCATCGGCATCGCGCAGCACGTCAAAGTAGGCGTTATCGCCCGCAGCGATATTCTCCGCCAGGCCGTCGGCAAAGCTCAGGACGCCGTTATCCCAGCTTTGGGTGATGCCTACCAGCGTAATGCCCATATGCGCCAGACGACGGAAATCCACGGTTTTACCGCCTTCATAACCGCTTACCGCAAAGGCAACGTGCTCTTTCTTCGGTTTTATTTTCACTTCATCCCACAGACCCAGCGCGCCGAGCCACCAGCAGTAATCGCGGTCGCGGTAGGCGCGCGGCGGGCGATAATGTTCGCCAACCGACAGATAAACGTCCCGACCCGCTTTACGCAGCTCTTCGGCAATTTGTGTACCAGAAGCGCCAGCACCCACCACCAGCACGCCGCCTGCGGGCAACTGCTGCGGATTTTTGTAGACCGAAGAGTGAATCTGCTGCACGCCTGCGCTTTCTGGCACGATCTGCGGGAATGAGGGTTTCTGAAACGGGCCGGTGGCGGCCACCACATTCGCGGCCTCAAATTCACCGGCGGAGGTCACCACTTTAAAGCCGCTGCGCCCTGCCAGGCGCACAACCTGATGCACGTCAACGCCGGTCCGTACGGGAGCGTTAATCATGCTGGCATACTCTTCAAAATATTGCGCCATGCGCTCTTTCGGCGGAAAAGCTTCCTGGGAAATATTGTCGAATTTCAGCGACGGGAAGCGGTCGTGCCACGCAGGACCGTTTGCCACCAGCGAATCCCAACGTTCCGAGCGCCAGCGTTCAGCGATGCGGCTACGTTCCAGTACGACGTGAGGCACGCCCATCAATGCCAGATGTTCGCTCATGGCAATACCGGCCTGACCAGCGCCGACAATGACGGTATTAATTTTTTCTACTGACATGTTGAATTCCTAAATTCAGGCGACCCTCGATAATTTTATCGCGAAGCGTAATCGGGTGTCGTATTAATGATAATCAGGCGTCTTAAAGGCAGCGCACGGGAAAATCCAGTGCGCCTTCATTCACGGTTAATTAATGTCTGGTCTCAATATTCAATATTTTCCCCAGGCCTAAAAACTTATTGGCGATAATTAATAACGTGGCGGTGACGGCAATATAAATGACCGACAGGGCTGCCAGTGTTGGGTCAGCAAATTCACGCACATAGTTGTACATTGCCACCGGTAAGGTCTGTGTTGCCTGGGTAGTAATAAACAACGACGCGGTAAATTCGTTAAACGAGAGGATCGCGGCAAACAGCCAGCCGCCAAACAGGCCCGGCAAAATCAGCGGCACGGTGATGGTCCACACCACGCGTAACGGCGATGCGCCAAGGCTTGCCGCCGCCAGTTCAATGCGCTGTTCAAGGTTTTTTATCGACACATAAACGCTGCGCAGTACAAACGGCAGGACCAGCACGATGTGGCAGAAAATCACCAGCGGATAACCGCGCCCCAGGTTGAGTTGCGACACCAGCATCAGCAGGCCCAGGCCAATGGTGAAGTGCGGGATAAACAGCGGTGACAGCAAAATCCCTTCCAGCACCTGCTTGCAGGGAAACGAATAGCGTTCGATAGCAATCGCCAGCGTGGTGCCGATGATCACCGTCAGTGATGATGCCCATGCGGTAACAATTAACCCGGAGTAGAAGCCGTGACGGAAATCATCGTAATTCACCGCGCGCTCGAACCAGCGCAGCGACCAGCCTTTCGGCGGAAAGAACAACACGGCGGTACTGCTGAACGAGGAGATCAATACCACGATAGTCGGCAGCATCACGAAGAGCAGAATAGCGGCAACCAGCAGGCGGCCCGCCAGTACAGTCAGTTTGTCGTTGAGCGAACGGGTCATATCAATGCTCTCCCATCGTGCGCAGGAATCGGGTCATGCGTTTGAGCGCCAGCAACAGCAGGATGGTCAGGATCAAACCGGCGATGCTCAGCGCGGCAGCAAACGGGAAGTTCATCGACGAGAAACCCAACTGATAGACCATGGTCGCCACGGTGCTGACGCGCCCGCCGCCAATAAGTTGCGGTGTGGCAAAGGCGCTAAAGGTCCAGGCAAACGCGGTAGTGAGGCTGGAGACAATGCCGGGAATTGAGAGGGGAATCGTCACGGTCAGCAAGGTGCGGATCGGCCCTGCGCCCAGGCTGGCGGCGGCTTTCTCATAATCCGGGTTGATGTGCGACAAGGCGGTCGCCAGCATCAGCACCATGATGGGCATGGTAACGTGCACCAGCGCCAGCACCACGCCGGTTTGCGTAAACATAAACTGAATCGGCGTGGAGATAACGCCCAGCGCCAGCAGCAGACTATTCAGGAAGCCGCTGTTACCCAGCACGATAATCCAGGAATAGGTGCGTACCACTTCGCCGAGAAACATCGGCGTAATCGCAATAATCAAAATCGCGGATTTGATCCACGTAGTACGGGTGCGCACCAGCGCATACGCCAGCGGATAACTCATCAGCAGGCCAAAAATAGCGGTTTTCGCGCTCAGTATGACGGTGTTAATAAACGCATCGGCATAGATGCTTTTGAACAGGCCTTTGAAGTTCGCCAGCGTAAATCCGCCCACGTCGAGCGAACCGGGAATATAAGTGCGCACGCTGAACTGCATCACCGCGAACATCGCGACAACCAGTCCGACTGCGGCGAGCGTCGCGGGGATTATGAACCAGGGTAAAAATGTTGGTTTTCTCGTCATAGACCTTGCTGCCTGAGTAATGTGCTGCCGGTAGAACCCGGGCGGCCCGCAAGCCGCCCGATAAATCAATGAGACATGATGTTTTCAGAGAACCACTGACGCCACTCTGCGGTTTTCTCGGCACGCAGCTGCGGATCGGTATTGATGGTGGCATTCCACTGCGCAGGCGTGGTGAGCATGCCCGGCAGTTTCGCCAGTTCAGGATCGATATGCGCGTTGGTTACCGTTGGGCTGCCGTGATAAATCTTTGCCACTTGCTCCTGAATTTCGGGCTTCAGGGCAATATTCATGAACTTATATGCAAGATCGCTATGTTTGGTGCCTTTGTTGATACCAATGGTATCGACGCCCAAAATCGCCCCCTCTTTGGGGATCGCCAGTTTGACGTCCACCCCTTCAGCCATCATGTTGTAGGCGTTCATCGACAGCATCACCTGTACCGGGGTTTCGCCAGTGGAGATCAATTGCTGGCTGTTGGCATCATCGGTATAGAAAGATTTGATATTCGGGATCAGCGCTTTCAGCTTCGCCTGGCCTTGCTGCCAGTGCGCCGCATCGGTGCCGGAGAGTTTGGCGGCCACCGCAATGATATGGCTCGGGTCCCAGTCCGGCAGCGCCAGCGTGCCTTTCAGCTCGGGCTTCCACAGATCGTTCCAGCTGGTAAAGGTTTCACCTTTGGGCACCAGGTCCGGGCGATAGCCGATGGTGTAAACGTAGCCCCACACGCCGAGGTGATAAGGGCTGACTTTCGCCTGTTGCACCAGGTTTGCTGCGTTCGGGATTTTGCTCATATCGAGTTTTTCAAACAGGCCTGAGTTGGCGTACAGATAGCCCACATGCGCGGTGGTAAAGGTCACGTCAGTTTCAGGTGAACCGCCCGCCAGCTTGGCTTTGTTGAGGCGATCAATGGTGCCGCCGGTGACAAATTGCACTTCTACGCCGGTCTCTTTGGTGAACTCTTTGGCAATGGTTTCATCGATCAGATCTTTAAAACCGCCGCCCCAGGTGCTGACAATCAGCTTGTCAGCGGCCATCGCATTGCCTGCGCTGAGCACGCATGTGGTCAACAACGTTAAGGCACAAATCTTACGCAACATATTCTCATCCCCACTTATGAAATGGCTGTTGTAGCAATCTGAAACCCGACGCGCCGGAACGGTGCAAACGGTGTTCCCTGGTGTGAAATCGATAATGACGTTGCGAGTTGATTCCGTAAAACAGCCTTTTCCTCGTCGTTGCATCAGGATTTCTGACGCTAAAAAAGGCACTGCTTTGCAACGGATTTTCTTAACCAGTGATAAGGCTGAAGGAATGGGGGCACAACAAAACCAGGGAATTATGCTGTTATTTAGCGTTTGGCATGATAAATGCATGAAAATAAGCACTATTAGAATGACTGACGCGACATGATCGCGTCGGCGATCTCAGGAGAACCTGCATGCTCAGTCGCATTACCCAGCGTCAGCTGGAATATTTTGTCGCCTCCGGAGAGGCTGGCAGCATTATTGGCGCTTCAGAACGTATCCACGTTTCGTCGCCGTCGATCTCTGCTGCTATCACCCATATCGAATCTGAACTGGGCGTACAGCTTTTTGTGCGCCATCACGCGCAGGGCGTTTCGCTCACGGCGATCGGTCATCAGGTTCTGAAAGAGGCGAAGCTCATTCTGGAGCAGATGTTGAACCTCTATACTATCGCGTCGGAATCCATGAACAATGTACGCGGCCCGCTGCGCGTGGGCTGTCTGGATACGCTGGCGCCCATGCTGACCCCCGAACTGGTGTTCGGCTTTGGCCGCGCGTTTCCCGGTGTGCGTATTACGCTTGTCGAAGGCAACCATGAACAGTTGCTGAAACAGTTACGCACCGCCGATATTGATATCGCGCTGACCTACGATTTAGTCCCCGCCAGCGACATCGCATTTACATCGCTGGCACAGTTGCCACCGTATGTGATGGTGGGTGAACATCATCCGCTGGCGACGCAATCGGCGGTGACCATTCAGGATCTGGCGACGATGCCGATGGTGTTGCTGGATATGCCGTGGAGCCGTGAATACTTCCTTGGCCTGTTTAGCGAGGCGGGCGTGACGCCGAATGTGGTAATGCGCTCCAGCAATATGGAAGTGGTGCGTGCGATGGTGGCGAACGGCGTGGGGTTTGGTATCGCCAACGTGCGGCCGAAAGCGCATCTCTCCCAGGATGGCAAACGCCTGATTCGCGTACGGCTGGCGGGGACCAACAGGGCGATGCAACTCGGTTATGCGACCGCCGCCCACACCCAGCACTCCATGGTGGTTAACGCCTTCGCTGAGCGCTGCCGCGTTTTTATCTCCGACCAGTATATTCCTGGCATGGCAGCACCAAGCTATTTCGATCCGCAGGTGGTGCGGGTGGCGTGACTGATGCCTGGCAGCGCAATTTAACGCGTACAGCAATGTCGGCAGCATGGCTGCCAGACATTGCGCCATAAATTGCGTGGTTTTCCGTTAATACCCGCGCTCCGGGAACACCTGATTGGTCACCGATTCACCGCGTGCGGCGCGCTGGATGTTTTCTGCCACCTGCTGTGCGGCGCTGGCAGGGATGGCGACCGAGGCCAGATGCGGCGTGATCAGCACGTTGTCCATCCGCCACAGCGGATCGCAGGAAGGCAGCGGTTCGCGGTCAAACACATCCAGCGTAGCTTCAGCGATCTGCCCTGAGCGCAGCGCGTCAGTCAGCGCCGCCTGATCGACAATCGCCCCGCGCGAAACATTAATGAACGCCGCGCCATACGGCAGGCGCGACAGCCGCTCAGCACTGAGCAAGCCAGCCGTGTGTGGTGTAAGTGGCAGCATGACCACCAGAATGTCGCTCTGGCTGAGAAAATCATTCAGCGACGCCAGCCCACTGCTGCACTTCATACCCGTCATCGCTTTTGGCGAACGCGACCAGCCGCGCACGTCGAACCCCTGTCGTACCAGTTCCCGTGCCGTATATGCGCCCAACTCTCCCAGGCCCAGCACACCGACCCGGATGTCGGAAGGTTTGCGTGGATGCAGGTAATGCCAGCGCTGTTCACGCTGCGCGCGTTCAAAGGCCGGGATATCGCGCGCGTAGCGCAGCACGGCAAACAGCACGTAACCGGCCATCATGCGCGCCATATCAGGATCGGAGAGACGAATTATCGGAATATCCGGCAGATCGTCGCGTCCCACCAGCGAATCAACGCCCGCGCCAAGATTCACCAACAGTTTGAGATTGCGGTACGGCGCAAAGAAGCCATGAGGCGGCTTCCATGCCAGCGCATAGTGCACCTCATCGGGGTTTTGCACCGTTTCGGCGCGGCAAATTGTCACGCCGGGCAAATGTGGGGCAAGTAAATGGGACCACTCTTCGAAGCTGTCGAATTCGCTGTAAAACACTAATGTACTCATGCAGCGCGCGTTCCCACCAGGTTGACCACCGCATCGATCGCCAGCTCGTAACCGACTGCACCCAGCCCGGCAATCACACCGGTTGCCGCTTTCGACACCAGAGAGTGATGGCGGAACGGCTCGCGCTTCCAGATGTTGCTCATATGCGTTTCAATGATTGGACCATCAAACATCAGTAACGCATCAAGAATGGGTACCGAACTGTAGGTCAAGCCCGCCGCGTTGATAATTAATCCCACTGCGTTCTGACGCGCCTCCTGAATCCAGTCAACCAGCACACCTTCATGGTTGCTCTGGCGGAAATGCAATATCACACCGTGTGACGCGGCGCGGCGCTGACAGCGCGCTTCGATGCTGACAAAGCTTTCGCTGCCGTAGGTGCCGTTTTTATCCAGCCCATACAAGTTGGCGTTCGGCCCATTGAGAAAATAGATCTGCTGTGACATGCACACTCCTGATTAATACGGACGCGTCGCGGCCATTGCCGGATGCGCATCGAAGAGGGCGAACCAGGCGGCGGTAAGCGGGTGGCCAGCGCGCCAGTTGAGCCCGGCAAAGCGGAAGTCGAGATAACCGAGCGCACAGCCAATGGCAATCAGCCCGATATCGTTGGGATGAGCGCTGAAACTGCTGACCTGGCCTTCGATCTCTGCCAGTGCGGCGGCGACTTTTTTCAACTGTGCGTCAGCCCAGTTCTGCCACTGTTTCTCCGGTGGACGCGCACTGAATTCGTAGCGCGCCAGTAATGCGGCATCGATCATCCCGTCGCCCAGCGCCTGGCGTGCCAGACTTCTCCAGCGCGCATCGCCTTGTGCCGGGTATAAATCGCCCCTGGCCCGCGCGTTGAGGTATTCGCAGATGACCCGGCTGTCATAAAGACAGAGCCCGTTTTCGGTGCGCAGCGCCGGTACTTTTGCCAGAGGATTAAACACGGCAATACGTTCGTCACGTTCGATCGGATGGGCGGCAGAATCCAGCCGTTCTATCTCATCAGCAAGACCCAGTACGCTTGCGCATACCATCACTTTGCGTACATAAGCGGACGTGGTGGCAAAAAAGAGTTGCATCATGACGCCACCTGCAGCAGCACTTTGCCGATGTTGGCGTTGGCTTCAAGGATACGATGGGCGTCGGCGGCTTGCGCTAACGGCAAGGTTTGATACAGCGTCGGCGCGACTTTGCCTGCGGCGATCAGCGGCAACAGATGTTTGCTGATGCACTGCGCCAGCCGCATTTTCTCGGCCACGCTTTTGGGGCGCAGGGTAGAAGAGGTGAGGCTCAGCCCTTTGCGCATCACCAGTTGCAGATCGAGTTCAATCTTCGCACCCTGCATAAATGAAAGACTGACATGACGTCCGCCCGGCGCTAACACGCTCAGGTTGCGCGCCACGTAATCGCCACCGACATTATCCAGCACCACATCGACACCGCGTCCTTCGGTTGCGGCAAGCACGACGGCGACGAAATCTTCGCTATGGCGGTTGATGGCGAGCCATACACCGAGTTGTCGCAGCGCCGCAATCTTTTCACTCCCGCCAGCCGTCGCAATCACTCGCGCCCCGCATGCCTGCGCACACTGAATAGCAAAGGTGCCAACGCCGCTCGCCGCACCGTGAATCAGTACGGTTTCGCCCGGCTGCAAACGCCCCAGTTCAAACAGGTTATGCCACACGGTAAATGCTGCTTCCGGCACGCCTGCGGCCTGCGCGAGCGGCAGCGTTTCTGGCACGGATAAACAGAGTTCAGCGCGCGCTACGCAGTAGTCCGCATAACCGCCGCCATTGAGCAGCGCCATGACCGGCGAGCCCACCGCGGGGAATTCAACGCCCGCGCCCAGCGCTACCACGGTGCCGGAGACTTCCAGCCCCAGCACATCGGTTACCCCTGGCGGCAGCGGCATACCGTTGCGCTGCAGGATATCGGGGCGATTGACCCCCGCACTGGCAACACGAATCAGCACCTCACCGGCGCCAGGCAGCGGGACAGGGCGCTGTACGCGCTCTAATACCTCAGGGCCTCCCGGGCGGCACGCAATCACGGCATTCATCATTTCAGGTATCATCGCGGCTTACCCCTGGTTTGCCGTGCTAAAGGCGCACACGCCTTCGTCATCGACACTCACGCCAACCAGACTACCGACTGGCCAGCGCGTCAGCGAATTCAGGCCGGACTGGCGGGCAAACAGCGCGGCGTTGCCCAGTGCCGGCACATCAAGATGGACATCAACATGATCGCCCTGAAAGACATGGGCGATAACCGTGGCGCTAAACAGTGAATGCGGGCCAAGCGCGGCCAGTTGAATATTTTCCGGACGGACGTAGACATCAAGGCGCTCGCCAATCGTGGCATGAACGCGCTCTGCTGGCAGACGCAGCACATTACCGCCCAGATCGAGTATTGCATCGCCATCGCGACCGGCGTAGCGCCCCGGCAGAATGTTCACATCACCGACAAAGCCCGCAACAAACGGATCCTGCGGACGGCGATAAATCTCATCCGGTGTGCCGATCTGGCGTACATGGCCTGCCGACATCACCACCACACGATCGCTCATGCTCAGCGCTTCGCCCTGATCGTGCGTCACGAAGACGGTGGTGACGCCAAGTTTGCGCTGAATCGCTTTCAACTCAACCTGCATTGACAGGCGCAGGTTTTTATCCAGCGCGGAGAAAGGCTCATCCAGCAGCAGCACTTTGGGGCGAATGACCAGCGCGCGGGCCAGCGCCACACGCTGCTGCTGGCCACCAGACAGTTCACGTGGCTTACGGTGGCCGTAACCAGCAAGCTTCACCAGCGCCAGCGCCTGCTCAACGCGTTCAGCAATCTCGGCTTTGGGCACACCGCGCATACGCAGGCCGTAACCCACATTCTTCTCGACCGTCATATGCGGAAACAGCGCGTAGTTCTGAAAGACAATGCCGATTTCCCGCTGCCAGGGCGGTATATCGGTCACCAGATCGCCATCAATAAAGATCTCGCCGCCATCCGCTTCGGCGAAACCCGCCATCAGATTCAGCAGCGTGGTTTTACCGCAGCCGGAAGGGCCGAGCAGCGTAATAAATTCCCCTTCTTCAATCATCAGGGAAATTTTATGTAGGGCGATGGCGTCGCCAAAGCGTTTCAGTACGCCATCAAGCCGTACGGCAACGTTGGCGTTTCGCGCGACGGGGGGCAGCGTGTCGGGCTGCGGGAATGTGGTGACTTCTGCACTGACCATGGAATCTCCAGAAACGGGGCTATCAAATACTGTCCACCAGCATACGGCTTAGGGGTGCTTCACGGGGTTGGTGTTTCTTGAGGTTGGTTTTTGGAAAAGTTAAAGTGGTGAAGGGGGGGGGGTAAAGGGGGGGGGGGGGGGGGGCCCCCTTTTTTTACGGTGCGGTGGGGCTCGTCGGCGGCAACGTCATGCTTTCTGGCACATCCACGTCGCAAGACGACGTAGCAGGGCATCGCAGGCCTCCAGCTGTTCGAGGGTGACAAACTCGTCCGGCTTGTGGCCCTGGTCCATGCTGCCGGGCCCGCAGATCACCACGGGGATACCGGCCTGGTGGAACAGCCCGCCCTCGGTGCCGAAGGCCACGGTGGAGAAATCCGTCGAACCGCTGAGCAGGCCGATCAGCTCCGCCGCCTGGCGCTGTGCGCGGCGGTATCCAGGCCGGGATAGGCGCTGAGCGGCGAGAAGCGGATGGCGCTGGCGGGCTCCACCGCGCGCATCTGCGGCAGCAGTTCGCTTTCGGCATAGTCGCGGAGTTCCTCGGCCACCTGCTGCGCGTCGTCCTGCGGCAGCGCGCGGACCTCGAAGTCGAAGCGGCACTCGGCGGGCACGATGTTCAGCGCCCGGCCGCCCTGGATCACGCCGGTCTGCACGGTCGGTAAAGGGCGGATCGAAACGCGCATCCTGACGTTCCGGCGCCGCCAGGCGCTCGCCGATCTCGCCGAGGCGCTGGATCAGCTTCGCGGCGTATTCGATGGCATTCACGCCCTGCGGCGCGTAGGCCGAATGGCAGGCCGCGCCCTGCACCTCGCAGCGCATGGCCAGCTTGCCCTTGTGGCCGAGCACCGGCTTCAGTTCGGTGGGCTCGCCGATCAGGCACAGCACCGGCTTGTGCGGCGCCGCTCCAGCGCCGCGAGCAGCGAGCGCACGCCCAGGCAGCCGACTTCCTCGTCGTAGGAGAAGGCCAGGTGCACCGGCAGGCGCAGCGGCTGGGCGAGGAAGGCCGGGACGGCCGCCAGCACGCAGGCGAGGAAGCCCTTCATGTCCGCCGTGCCGCGCCCGTACAGGCGGCCGTCGCGCTCGGTCAGCGCGAACGGCGGCACCCTCCAGGCCTGGCCGTCCACCGGCACCACGTCGGTGTGGCCCGAAAGGCATCACGCCGCCGCGGCCGGCTGGGGCCGATGCCGGGCATAGAGATTGGCCTTGCTGCCTTCGGCGTTGTAGAACAGTTCGCTGTCGACGCCGAAACCCGCCAGGTAGTCGCGGACGTAGTCGATCAGCGCCAGGTTGGACTCGCGGCTGACGGTGTCGAAGGCCACCAGGTGTTCGAGCAGGTTGCGGCTGCCGGGCATGTCGGGCTCCAGGGCGCAGGTCTCGCGCTGCGCCGTCGAGGAAGGGAACGACCCGCTCACTCGTCGCCGGGCACGCCGTAGCTCGGCGCACGGGTCGGGTCGAGGGCGCGGGTCACATAGTCCTGCATCTGCGGCTTGTAGGCGAGCCACAGTCGCTCGAGCTGGCCGATGGGGTCGTGCTCGGCCCAGTCGACGCGCAGGTCGACCACCGGCCAGAGCAGGTCGCCGACCACCGACAGCGCCGCCGAATGCACCGGCCCGGCTTCGCCGCCGGCGGCCAGCGCGGCCTGCATCGCCGCCAGCAGGCGCTCGGCGAGCAGGCCTTCGGCGTTCTCGAAGGCATCCACCATCGCCTCGATCACTTCCGGCGCGGCCAGCAGGTTGCCGGCCGCCACGCAGTTCGCTCCCCGCGCAGTGCGTGGTTGACGCCCAGCGCTTTCGCGTGCCGCTGAAGCACGCGCTGCTGCCGTGCTGGCCGCCATCACCGTAACCTGGCGATACGGCTGGCAAGTAGTCATCGCTGCTCAAGGCCGCTCTGCAGCGCCTGCTGCGGCCAGGGGCCAGGCCCTGGTCGAGCCGGTCGAGGATCTGCGGGCCGAGCGCCGGCAGGGTGATGTTCTGCGTGGCCACCGCGCCGACGCCGGCGCGCAGCCAGGGACAGCGGGCGCCGACGGCGATGCTCGACGAGCTGATGGCGATGCCCAGCTGGCCGGTTTCGGCGCAGCGGCCGACGATGGAAAAGGTCATGGCGCGCGCCTCCTCATTGCTGCCAGTCGTCGGGAATCACCGCGATCACGTCGATCTCCATCAGCCACTGCGGCTGGCCGAGGGCCGAGACCACCAGCCCGGTGGAGATCGGGAACACGCCCTTCAGCCACTTGCCGACCTCCTGATAGACCGGCTCGCGGTAGCGCGGGTCGATCAGGTAGGTGGTGGTCTTGACGATGTGCGAGAGGTCGCTGCCGGCTTCCTCCAGCAGTTGCTTGACGTTCTTCATCGCCTGCTCGGCCTGCGCGCGCGGATCGCCGAGGCCCACCAGGTTGCCGTCGAAGTCGGTGCCGACCTGGCCGCGCACGTACACGGTGTTGCCGGCGCGCACGGCCTGGCACAGATCGTTGTCCAGCGACTGGTTGGGGTAGGTGTCCTTGGTGTTGAACATGCGGATGCGGGTATGGGTGCTCATGTCTGCCTGCCTTTAAATGGTTTCCCGGCAAGGTATACCGGGCTTAGCGCAGCAGGGAAAACAGCATTAACTGAGGTGTTGCTTTGAAAAATCCGAAGGAGTGCGGCAGGCCTGCTGGCCCGCCGATGAGTGATTAATGCGCAGCCTTACTTAGCCGCATAAACCGCATCACAAAATGCTTTGCGCGCGCCCAGTTTGGCTGACAGGCGTGCAGCCGCTTCGCGCATCAACACGCCTAACTCTTCATCTTTGCGATTCAGCGTCAGACGCGAAACCGGGCCGGTCAGCGCCAGCGCAGCGGTTAGCCGGTCATTTTCGGCGAATACCGGTACGGCAAAGGCCGCGATGTGCGGATCGCGCGCGCCCGAACTGAATATCGGCAGCGACGGCAGCGCATCGAAGAGATTTTCATTCATGCCCCAGAAACGCAGCACCTTACTGATGGCTGAGTTATCGAGCGGAAAAATTGTCCCCGGCAGGCGCGTATGACGCAGGCCATCAGACGATTCAGCACGAAACAGGCACAGACGCTGGCCGTTATCCAGTACGTACCAGCTGGCGCTCTCGTTGGTCGCCGTTGCCAGCGCCTGCAATTCCGGCTGCACCACGCTGGCCAGATGGAATGATTGCTCATAAAGCTTGCCGAGGTATAACAGACGCGGGCCGAGCGTGTAGACACCGCTGTCACTGCGCACCACATAGCCCATCCTTTCCAGCGAGTTCATCAGACGATAGACAGTGGTTTTGTGATAGCCGGAAAGCTGCGACAGCGCCGTCAGCGACAGGCTCTCTTCGCCCGGCTTAAAACAATCCAGCAGCGACAACGCCTTCTCCACCGCATTAACGCCTTCATTTCCCATTTTTTCCTCCTGATTTGTGCCGTCCTGAGTGTACCTGAAAACTGTGAGTCACATCGTGTTTACATCACAAACACCTTCGTAACACTGGCATGCGGCGTCAGATCGTCGATATAGTTGTTTTATATTGTACAACAATGTTGTACCAGGTAAAACAAACCACGAGGTGAATTATGTCTGTGTCTGCAAATAACCTGATCAACCGCAACATCGAGCGCGTCAGCGCCCTGTCCGTCAGCCAGGCCGCCGCATTTCAGGCGGCGATCCTGGCCGACGTCGCCGGCCGTCGCGGCACCCTGCATGGCCGCGTGAAGCCGCTGTCGCCGAAGATGAAGGTCGCCGGGCCGGCCATCACGGTCGAAGTGCGTCCGGGCGACAACCTGGCGATCCACGCCGCGCTCGCGGTCGCCCAGCCGGGCGACGTCATCGTGGTCGACGGCAAGGGCGACATCAGTTGCGCGCTGCTCGGCGAAATCATGGCGACGCAGGCCGAAGGCGTGCGGCATCGCCGGCATCGTCATCGACGGCGCGGTGCGTGATGCGCACGAACTGGCGACAGGGCAGCTATCCGGTGTTCTCTGCCGGCCTCAACCCGTGCGGCCCGACCAAAAGCGTTGCCGGCCGCGTGAACCTTCCGGTGTCGGTGGCCGGCGCGTCGATTGAGCCGGGCGACCTGGTGGTCGGCGATGCCGACGGCGTGGTCGTGATTCCGCGCGACCGACGTCGCCCGCATCGTCGATCTCGCGGCGAAAAAGCTGGCAAGCGAAACCGCGCCGCATCGCGGGCATTCCGCAAGGGCGATCTGCGCCCGGGCTGGCTCGAGAAGGAACTGCGCGCCGCGGGCATGCTGGCGGAAGGAGAGGCGCTGTAATGAGCAAGCCGTCGTGAACAAACCCGTGGTCCTCGTCACCGGCGGCGACCTGGCGGCTGAAGCCGTCGAGCTGCTGCAGGACTATCAGCTGATTTATGCCGGACGCCAGCCGCAGGAAGCCGACATCATCGCGCTCTGCGAGCGCCATAATCCTCAGGCGATCATCGTGCGCTACGGCAAGATCAACGCGCGCATCATGGACGCCGCGCCGGCAGCTGCAGGTGATCTCCAAGCACGGCAGCGGTATCGACGTGATCGATCAGCAGGCAGCGGCGGAACGCGGGATCGCGGTCCGCGCCGCGGTGGGCGCCAATGCCGCCGCCGTCGCGGAGCATGCGTGGGCGCTGATCCTCGCATGTGCGAAGTCGGTGCCGCAGCTCGATCCGCCGGATGCGCGCGGGACACTGGGACAAAGCGCAACATAAATCGCTGGAGCTGGAAGGACGCACGCTCGGCCTCGTCGGCCTGGGCGCCATCGGCCGCCGCGTGGCGCGCATCGGCCAGGCGTTCGGCATGAAGGTGCTGGCCTTCGATCCGTATGCGCAAACCTTGCCGGCTGGCTGTGAAGCGGTTGAATCACTGGATGAACTGTACAGCCGTGCCGATGTCGTGTCGCTGCACTGCCCGCTGACCGACGGCAATCACCAGATGATCAACGCGGCCGCCCTCGCCCGTTTCAAGCCAGGCGCGATTCTGGTCAACACCGCACGCGGCGGCCTGATCGACGATCAGGCGGTGGCGACCGCGCTGCAAAACGGCACGCTGCGTGCCGCCGGGCTGGACAGCTTCACCAGCGAGCCGCTGACTGCACCGCATCTGTGGCAGTCGCTCAACAATGTGATTCTGTCGCCGCACATCGGCGGCGTGAGCGACGCGGCGTACGTGAACATGGGCACCGGTGCCGCGCGCAACGCGTTGCAGGTTCTGCAGGAGCAGGAGGCGGTATCATGACCGTGCTCACCGTACCGGAGGTGCGCGAGTTAACGCTGTTTTCGCGCCTGCCGGAAGCGTTTCGCCGGCCGGACGCCGGCAATGTCTGGGCTGCCGCCAATCGCGGCGGCCAGCCCACCGACTCCTTTCTCGAAGGCCCGGTGTGGGACCCCGCCGGCCATCTGTACGTGACCGACATTCCGCACGGCCGCATCTTCCGCGTTGATCTCGGCCAGCGGCGACTGGGAACTGGTCGTGCAATACGACGGCGAGCCCAACGGCATGAAGCTGACCGATCCGGACACGCATCTGCTCATCACCGACTACCGCAACGGCCTGATGAGCTGCTCGATATCGAGCGCGGCGCGGTGCGGCCGTTTCTCGAGCGCCGCAATACCGAGCGCTTTCGCGGCGTCAACGACCTAACGCCTCGACAGTCGCGGCAACCTCTATTTCACCGACCAGGGGCAGACCGGGCTGCACGATCCGACCGGGCGCGTCTATCGGCTCTCGCCGGACGGCAAGCTCGACATGCTGCTCGGCAACTGCCCGAGCCCGAACGGCCTGGTGCTGTCGCCCGACGAGAAGGTGCTGTTCGTGGCGATGACGCGCGGCAACTGCGTGTGGCGCGTGCCGCTGCAGGCGGATGGTTCGGTGAGCAAGGTCGGCCAGTTCTTCACCTCGTACGGACCGAGCGGCCCCGACGGGCTGACCATCAATCAGCGCGGTGAACTGCTGATCGCCAATCCCGGCCTGGGGCGCGTCTGGCGTCTTAACGATCTGGCTGAACCGGAAGAGATTCTGCTCAGTCCGCTGGGTCGCTCCACCACCAACCTGTGCTTCGGCGGCGCGGACATGAAGCCGCTCTTCATGACCGAATCTGTCAGCGGCAGCATCCTGACCTGCACCCAGAACACGCCAGGCCGCGCGTTGCCGGCCATCGATACCTCGTTTCTCTGACTACAACTCTGCGTCATCCGAACGCACCGGAGATTACTATGACCCTGCACTCAACATCCAGCCCTGCGCCGGCTCAGCCGGCTGCGGTGCCACCCCGCCATGAAACGCTCAGCGAACAGGATTTCCAGGACAGTGAGCAGGCGGTCGCCAAAGCGTTCCGTCGCATCCTGCCGTTCATCTTCGTCTGCTACGTGGTCAGCTATCTCGATCGCACCAACGTCGGCTTTGCCGCGCTGACGATGAACAAGGATCTCGGCCTCACCGCCGAGCAGTTCGGCTTCGGCGCGGGCCTGTTCTTCATCGGCTATTTCCTGTTCGAGATCCCGAGCAACCTGATCATGCAAAAGGTCGGCGCGCGCATCTGGATCGCGCGCATCATGATCACGTGGGGCCTGTTCTCGATGGCGACGGCCTTCGTGGTCGGACCCAAGAGCTTTGCCGCGGCGCGCTTTCTGCTCGGCCTCGCCGAGGCCGGCTTCACGCCGGGCATCTACCTGTATTTCACGCACTGGTTTCCCGGCAAGTGGCGCGCGAAGGTGACCGCCGCGTTCCTGGTCGGCATTCCGGTGGCCAACATGATCGGCTCGCCGATTTCGGGCGCGCTGCTGCAACTCGGCGGCGTGCATGGGCTGCGCAGCTGGCAGTGGCTGCTGCTGATCGAAGGCCTGCCGGCGGTGCTGCTCGGCATCGCGTGCCTGTTCGTGCTGTCCGACCGGCCGGAGAAGGCGCGCTGGCTCAGCGACGACGAAAAGCGTTCGCTGGAGACCGCCGGCTGGCCGCTGAGCAACAAGGCGATATCGGCGGCAAGCACGGTTCCCAGATGCGCAACGCGCTGCGCAATCCGCTGCTGTTTCGTGCTCGCGTTGATCAACTTTTGCGGCATCGTCGGCTCGATCGGCGTGGGCCTGTGGATGCCGCAGATCATCAAGCAGTTCGGCGTGAGCCATACGGCGATCGGCTGGCTGACCGCGATTCCCTATGTCTGCGGTGCCGTGGGCATGCTGTTGTGGGCGCGCCGCGCTAATGCATCAGCGCATCGTATTCGCTGGATCAGCGGCGCGCTGGTGATCGCCGCCTTAGCCCTGATGTGCAGCGCGCTGAGCGATGCGCCGGTGATCAAAATGCTGGCGCTGTGCTTCACGGTGAGCGGCATTCTGGCGTTTCAGGCCTCGTTCTGGGCGCTGCCTTCCGGCTTTCTGACCGGCCGTGCCGCAGCAGGCGGCTTCGCCATGATCGTCTCGATCGGTAATCTCGGCGGCTTCGTCGGCCCGTCGATGATCGGCTATGTGCGTCAGTCTACCGGCGGCTTTATGTGGGCGCTGCTGGCGGTGGCGGCAGTTTTGATGATTGGCGCACTGGCGGTCGCCATGGTGAAAGATCCGTGGCGCCAGCGCAGCGCTGAGCAGAGATAATAACACCGCGTTTCCCGGTGTGCTGTGGCGCATCGGGAAACGAATGTTTTAAAGGATGAAAGCAGGATAACGGCAGACATGATGAGCCAGATGCGTGCCCTCCCTGGCACAGGCTCATGAGATTATTTCCCGGTGCTGGCCACCGGCTGTTCCGCTTCAACGTGCAGCTTTTTGCTGCGTCCCATCAGCAATACCGCAATCCCGCCCGCCGCGCACAGCAGCGCCAGAGGAATCATCGCCATCGCATGGCTGCCGGTTTTCTCATTAATGATCCCGTAAACGTTCACCATCAGCCCGCCACCAATCAGGTTGGCCATCGCGCCGATAGCAGCCAGACCGGCCGCTGCGGTGGTTGAGGACATCCAGCCCGAGGCCAGCGCCCAGAACGGCCCTTTCATCGAGTAAGCACCAATCAGCACCAGTGACAGAATCACCACGCTGCCCGCCAGCGTATCGGTCAGGAACGCCGCCAGCAGTCCACCGGCAATCAGGAACAGCGTCAGCGCGGTGTGCCAGCGACGCTCACCGCTGCGGTCAGAGCTGCGGCCCCAGACAATCATCAGAATCGATGCCAGACCGTACGGGATCGCATTCATCAAACCGGTGGTGAAGTTATCCAGGCCAAATGATTTCAGCAGCTGCGGTGACCAGACGCTCAGCGTCGAACCCGCTGCCGACGCGCCGGCGTAAATCAGCGCCATCACCCAGATATGCTTGTGGCGCAGCAGCTGCCACAGGGTGATATGACCAATCGCTTTGCGCTGGGCATTCTCTTCAGCCAGTTTGCCGCTCAGCCAGTTGCGCTGTTCACTGGTCAGCCAGTGGGCATTTTCCGGACGGTTGCTGAGCAGGAAGAAAGCCAGCACGCCCAGCACAATCGCCGGGAATCCTTCGATGATAAACAGCCAGTGCCAGCCGCGCAGGCCGAACCAGCCGTCCATCGTCAGGATTGCGCCCGAGATCGGCGAGCCAATAAAGTTGGCTGCCGGGATCGCTACCATGAAAGTCGCAATCACGCGCGCGCGATATTTCGCCGGAATCCAGTAAGTCAGATAAAGGATCACGCCCGGAAAGAAGCCGGCTTCGGCGGCGCCCAATAGAAAGCGCAGCACGTACAGCATTTCCGCACTGCTGACGAACGCGGTGCACACCGAGACAATGCCCCAGGTCACCATGATGCGCGAAATCCAGATTTTGGCGCCAATCTTCTGCATCGCGAGGTTGCTTGGCACCTCAAACAGAAAATAGCCAACAAAAAACAGGCTGCTGGCCAGGCCAAACACCGCTTTGCTCAGCCCGAGATCTTCATTCATTTGCAGGGAAGCCATGCCGATGTTGCCGCGATCAATAATGGCGATCAGATAGCAGACGATCAGGAACGGCAGAATGCGCCAGATGACGCGTTTTACGGTCTGCTGCTCAATATCGGGCACAGCGGCCGCGCGGGTTATCTTGTCAGACATAGAGTTCCTCACAGAGTCATGGCTTAACGCAAATCGGCCAGTGTTGTTGTTTTACTCTGTACAACATGCGTGTACATAGTAAAACTATTATGTTTGGCCGCGCGACCCTGCGCAGAAAAATGTGTCCGGGCTGCGTGATTTGTCACAAAAAGGTAGCCAGTTGATTATGGATATGTGATGCAGCTGTCAGTTTCTGCTGCAGCACGGGAAAATACCAGCATTCATTCTGCCAGGCGACAGTGGAATTACTTTGCAACATCTTGCCGTTTACCCGCGGCGTCATTCTGCGGTATACCCATTGCCTCACCGCGTAACGCGCTTATCAGGATGCAAAAATGTTCGTAAAGCACTATGACGTAGATGAAAGCCATATCGATTTTCAGGGCGTGGTCGACGGGCTGTACTACCCGTTTTACATGGAGTGGACGCGCCACGCTTACATGCGCGAGGCGCTGGGTATCGACATTGAAGAAGAGTTCAGTCAGGGCAAGATTTACATGGTGCTGGAGTACACGCTGCGCTTCCGCAAGAGCCTGGTGAAAGGCGATAAGGTGGAAGTCACCTGCGCGCTGGAGCAGAATGAGAAGCGCAATCGCGTGAACTTCGTGCAGCAAATCAAGGTCGACGGCGTGGTGTATGCCGAGGCCACGTTTGTCGCCACCTGCCTCGCCAATGGGCGCCCGTCAATGCCGGAAGCGGTAATGCGCGCGCTAGGCCTGTAACGTTACACACTATGTGGCAGCAGCCTGCTTTATGCCTGCTGCCACACTGCAATCAGCGTCTCCACCAGCTGTGCCGCCGGCAGCGCGCGCACCCGCGCCACGCCCTGACCGGCCCACTGGGCACCGAAGCCGTCCTCGCCGTGCGCAGCCGCCGCTGCCGCCAGGGCTTTTCCCAGCGCATAGGTCAGCGGATAGTCGGGAATCTCCTCCGGCGTTGCGTCATGGCACAATTCACAAAATGCGTTGCGCACGCAGCGCGCCTGACGCCCGGAGATCGCCGCCGTCATTACCGTGCCACGCTCGCCAGCTGCCAGCAGCGCGCGACGATAGGCCGCACTGGCCGCCGATTCGGGACACAGCACAAACGCCGTACCGAGCTGAACGCCGCTGGCACCCAGTTTCATCATCGTCGCGATGCCGGCACCGTCCATCACGCCGCCCGCTGCCACCACCGGCAGCGCGGTGTGCTGACGAATCGCCTGCACCAGCGCAACGGTCGAAAGCTGCTGGTCTGGCGCGCCCGGATCAAAATGGCCGCGATGGCCACCGGCTTCATAGCCCTGCGCCACAATGATATCGATACCGCTGCGCGCAACTGCCCGCGCTTCCTGCGGACTGGTGGCGGTCGCCAGCGTGACAATGTCACGTTGTTTAAGCCGGGCGATGGCCGTGGCATCGGGAATGCCGAAATGGAAACTGACCGCCGCCGGCCGCGCCTGCTCCAGCACCGTCAGCATCGCCTCATTGTGCAAAAAGCTTTGATAGATCTCCGTTAATGCTGGCGGCAGCGCCGTCTGGTACTGCGTAAACTGCGGACTGAACCGGCTGATCCACGCCGCCTCGCGCGCGGCATCCCGCCTTGCCGGCGCGTGACAAAATACGTTGACGTTGATCGGGGCACGCGTCAGTGCCTGGGTGTGGGCAATCATTTCTGCCGCCTGCTGCGGCGTCACCGCGCCGACGCTAATCGATCCCAGCGCCCCGGCATTGGATACCGCTGCGGCCAGCTGCGGCGTGGCGACACCGGCCATCGGTGCCTGAATCAGCGGATACTGTAGTTTTAACAGCTGGCACAGCGCGGTCGTCATGGTGGTTTTTCTCCAACCCGTCATTGGGCGTTGATTGCGTCACGTCTCGGGTATTAACATACATTTAACATGCATCTTTTAACAAGCCTGCCGGGCACTTTTCTCACCCACACGCGCTACGTTGATCACTTTTTTCTCACATTTTTAACGCCACAGTCGATAATCAAAGTTGCATAGCAAAATCAGCTTTCAGCTTGCGCTGTAACAACATCAGGCAGGTAACACTATTACACACCCCACCTGCGCACATCGGTGCGCAGCGAGACAGCAGCCTGTGCCTGTGGCACGGCTGTAATGGACAACCGGGGAAATCATACGGTGCCGTCCACTGGACGCGCCGAATGCGTTAGCACGCGCGCATCTGCGCCTGCATTTCGTTCAACAGCATACCAAGCGCCTGAGGTCTCTCATGTTCGGGGTGAAAAAATCGAGCCTTTCTCTGCCATTTGCCAAAAGTGGCGACATTGCTAAGGATATTGAAGCGATAAAGCAACATGTTGCGTGGATTGAGTTTTCACCGGCCGGTGAAATCCTCAGCGCCAATGCGCAATTTTTGCAGGTCACCGGCTATCAGCTGCATGAAATTCAGGGACAGCATCACCGGATTTTCTGCAGCCCTGCTTACAGCCAGTCTTCCGACTATTACGCCTTCTGGCAAACGCTGGCCGCCGGCGAATCGGTGAACGGCATTTTTGAGCGTTTCAACAAGCAGCATCAGCGCTTCTGGCTCAGCGCGACCTATTTTCCGGTGAGCGATGAGCGCGGCAAAGTGTACAAAGTGATCAAGGTCGCGAGCGACATCACTGCGCGTCATCAGGAGCTGGAACATAAAGAGGCGGTGATAACGGCGCTGGACCGTTCGATGGCGGTGATTGAATTCACGCCGGACGGTCACATCATTACCGCCAACGCCAACTTCCTCACCCACATGGGCTATACCCTGCCAGCCATTACCGGCCAGCATCATCGCCTGTTCTGCTTCGACAATTTTTACCGCGAGAATCCGGACTTCTGGCGCAAAATCGGCAACGGTCAGCATTTTGTCGGTCGCTTTGAGCGTAAGACCGCCAGCGGCGAGCGCATCTGGCTGGAGGCGAGCTACAACCCGGTGTTTGACGGCGATGGTAAGGTCTACAAAGTGATTAAGATCGCCTCAGATATCACCGCGCGCGTCGAGGCGGCGAAGCGCGTGGCGGATATCGCGCTGACCACCTCTGAGCAGACCTCACAAATTACCGATAACGCCAATGAAGTGCTGGATGAAACGGTGCGTAACTCCGGGCTGGTGGCGCAGCAGGTGAATGCCGCCGCCGAAATTGGCGCGCAGCTCACCGCCTCAGCCAGGAGCATCAGCGACGTGGTGGAAACCATCAACCTGATTGCCTCGCAGACCAACATTCTGGCACTGAATGCCGCCATCGAATCCGCGCGTGCCGGCGAGGCCGGACGTGGCTTCAGCGTGGTGGCAGGTGAAGTACGCCGCCTGGCGGCCTCGACCGCCAGCGCCACCAAACAGATTTCCGTGGTCGTGGAGCAAAATGCCGACCTGATCCAGCAGATGTATCAGCAGCTGGATGAGGTCAGGCAATTTGTGGTGACCGAACAGGAGAAGATCAGCGTGCTGTCGCGCAGCCTGCGGGAAATCAACAGTGGCGTACACGAGTTTGTGAACGTCATTCACCGGCTGGATGTGTGACAGCGTACGCGGGAGCGCTGGCTCCCGCGCGTTTACAGCCCACTGCCCGCCTGCGGCGCGGGCTGCCGCTTCCACTTCAGCGCATTACGCAGCGCCGGTTCGGCATATTTACTGATCAGCCAGGCAACGTAATACAGTACGCTGGCCACCACCACCGGCAGCATCGTCATCACCGCCTCATTTTTGATATAGCCATTAAGCTTAATCAATATCGCGATCATTAAATTTTCATGAATCAGATACAGTGCGTAACTGACAAATCCGATGGCGGTGAAAAAGCGCAGGGAAAGCCAGCGCTCAATCTGTCTGGAATAAAAGCTGGCGATAAAAAACAGCATTACCAGTAGCAGCGGTATCACGGCGACCACGCCGCTGTTTTTAACGTAGTAGCTGAAATTAATCAGCAAAGCCAGCGCGGTCAGTGCGTAGTGATAACGTTTATCGCGCCCGTGCAGACGTTCATAAACCAGACAGCCGACCATAAACCAGGCGTAGTGAATAAAACCGAATTTTGAAATGACATCGATTAATAACGGATGGCCGAGTGATTTCAATACCGACGAGGCGGAAAGTAATAACATCGGCACAATCAGCGCCGGCAGACAATATTTACGTCCGAGGGTGAAATAAACCGCGCCAATAATCAGATAAAACAGCGCTTCAACATAGAGAGACCAGAACGATCCGGCCATGGAGCGGAATTCAATGCCGGTGAGCTGCGTCAGCGTCTCAGGATTAATAAATATCAGACCGGGCAGCAGGTTGCGGCTTTCCGGTGTCATCAGCGACCACTCCGGAAAAAAGCCGCCGGCAACGTACAGCAGCAGACTGGCTATCAGCATTGCCGGAAACAGGCGCAGCCAGCGTTTTTTGAGAAAACTGAGGTAGCCGGACGATTTATCCAGCGTCATAAATATGACAAAGCCGGAGATCATAAAAAACAACTGCACGCCGACCCAGCCAAATGCCAGCAGCGGAATATGCTGGGTAGTGGCGGCATACGGCAACAGTTCGGGCCAGCGGGCATAGGCGTGATAAGCAATCACCAGCAGGATCGCTAATCCGCGCATGCCATCAAGATGCGTGATACGTGGTTGCATAAGTGGTCTCTGGAAAGAGGAGCAGATGGGTTTCAGCAAATTAGCACTGACAAAGATTTACACTCAACAAGAATAGTCCTGGATAACGCAGCATTAATTAAAGATAAAACTCTGCCAGCCTGAACGTTAAATCATGCTCTGATAAATTATGACTGTAATATATTCACAGTCATAATTCTTAAATAAACGCTAAGCTATTAGCGCAACGGGAAAAGTTTACCGGCATTCGCCGTATTGCCCTGGTGCAAACGCAGCGGCAGGGCCTGTTATTAACAGACTTTATGCAGATTTGATTACACCACGGCATCGTCGGGCACCTGGCCGAATATGCGATCTTTTTTGCCGCTCCGCTCACGCTTTTTTTACTTTTTCGCCCAGGTTCGGCGCAGTCATGCCGATACTCATAACGTACTTATGAAATATCATTTTACTGGTTTGTGATAAGTCTATGATGGCGAAACGTTCACTGATGGATTTCCCGACCGATGGTCGGATGCGCGGACTGATGCGCCAGCCGATGCTGCTGATGGTGCTGCTGATTTTTCTCTCCTTTATGGTGGCGCTGGTGACGCTGTGCTTTATCGCCAGCGATCTCAACCAGCAGGAGGCGCGGCAAAACCGCCTGTTGCTGGAGAAGGCGTTGCAGACGCGTCAGGAAGTGATGCAGTTTCACCTCTCCGATAATGCAGAATGGGGCGAAGCCTACCAAAACCTGCACCGCACGTTGAATACTGACTGGGCGTGGACGCGGCAGAATCTGGGTGAGTCGCTGTTCCAGACCTTTGCCTACGAGGGCGTGTTTGTCATCGCGCCGCGCGGCGACACGGTTTACAGCGTGATCGAGGGTCAGCTGCAGCAACGCGATTTCACCGGCTGGCTCGGTCGCCAGCAACTGCCCGCGCTGCGTCAGCAATTACAGCACAATGACGGTAAGGCGCTGTCGCGCTTTGTGGTGGTAAATCAGCAGTTAGTGCTGCTGTGCGCGGCATGGATCACCACCGGTGGCGATAACAGCGTGCCGCAGGTGCCCGGTGCGCCATCGCTGATGATCTTTGCCGATCGCCTGACGCCGCAAAAATTACAGCAGCTGGGGCACGAGTACGGCATCAACGCGCTGCGGGTGGAATTCGCTGTACCCCGCGCGCCAGTGGCGGAAAGCCTGCGCCTCGCCGCCGACGGCCATGACGCCACGCTGCGCTGGACCAGCAGCAACCCCGGCGGTAAATTGCTGACCGCCCTGCTGCCGCTGCTGGTGATCGCCATGCTGATCACCCTGTATGGTGCCATCATGCTGATGCGCAACGCGCTGCGTAAAGCGCAGCTCAATGATGAAAATACGCTGCTGCTGGCGCAAAGCCAGCGGGCGCTCAGCGCCAGCGAACGCCGCTTCCGTGATATCGCCGAAATTACCACCGACTGGATTTGGGAGATGGACGAACAGCTGCGCTTCAGCTGGGTTTCCGGCCGTTTCCCGGTAGTGACCGGGTTTACCAGCGAGGAGTGGCTGCAGCGCACGCTACTGGATTTCCTGCTGTGCGATGAGCACCAGCGCGCCCGGCTTTTGCAGCTGGCAGACTCGGGCGGTCAGCTCACGCTGAACGGCTGCCGCTATCTCTCCGCTCAGCATCAGCCGCGCTACTGCAATCTGACCCTCAAGCGCGTCAGCCTGGCGCACGGCGTCAGCGGCTTTCGCGGCAGCGCCAGCGACGTAACGCTGGAAGTTGAAGCGCAGGCACGCGCGCACTATCTGTCGCACTTCGATGAACTGACCGGACTGGCCAACCGCGTGCAGATGCGCGAATTCCTAACGGGGCAGCTGAGCCTGCCGCTGCCGGCGCAGCCGCTGCTGGCGATGATTATGATCGACCTGGATAAATTTAAACCGGTCAATGATCTCTACGGTCATGCGGCGGGCGATCAGGTGCTGCATGCGGTATCAGATCGTATCCGGCGCACGCTCAACGGCAATGGCCTGGTGGCGCGGCTCGGCGGCGATGAGTTTGTGGTGATTCTGCCGGAGGCGGGCAGCCGCGAGCAGGTCGACGCGCTGTGTCAGCAGCTCATCGCCCAGCTCAATCTGCCGTTTCCGGTGTACGACAACGACATCCACATCGGCGGCAGTCTCGGCATCGCGCTGGCACCACAGGATGCCGACAACGCCAGCGATCTGCTGCGCTTTGCCGACATCGCGCTGTATAAAGCGAAAAACAGCGGCCGCAACCAGTGGATATTTTTCGACCGTGACATGGAAGAGAAAATTGTGCAGCGGCGCGAAATGGAGCATGAGCTGCGCGCAGCGCTGCAGGAGAACCAGCTGCGGCTGGTGTATCAGACGCGCTATGACCTGATCGCGCAGCGCATCAGCGCGGTCGAGGCGCTGGTACGCTGGCAGCATCCGCGGCTGGGCTTACTGATGCCCGATCAGTTTATTCCGCTGGCCGAAGAGACCGGCCTGATCAGCGCGCTGAGCGACTGGGTGCTGCTCAATGCCTGCGAGGACATCGCCCGCTACCGGCCGGAAATGGCGGTTTCAGTGAATATTTCCGCCAGCGAATTGCAGGATAGCGCCTTAGCCGAACGCATCACCCGGGTGCTGCAGCTCAGCGGTCTGCCGAGCCAGCGGCTGGAAATTGAAGTCACGGAAAACGCGCTGCTGAGCGATCCGGACAAAACCCTGGCGGTGATGCAGGCGGTGAAAGCGCTGGGGGTGAGATTTCTGATTGATGATTTTGGTACCGGCTATGCGTCGCTGTGCTACCTGCGCGCCTTCCCGTTCGACGGCATCAAAATCGATAAATCCTTTATTTTTCCGCTGGCCGATTCGCCCCAGGCGCGCCAGGTGGTGGAAAACATGATCGGACTCGGCAAAGCCTATTCCCTGTCGGTAACCGCGGAAGGCGTGGAAACGCCGGTGCAGATGTCGCAGCTGCAGGAGCTGGCGTGCGATGCCATTCAGGGTTACTACATCGGACGACCGCTGCCGCTGCCGCAAATCTCGACCGAGCCGCCGCAGAGTGAACCGGCGCTGCACATGAATATTTAATAAAAGGTGGCGATCCCTCGCCAGAGGTGATTACAGCGACTGGTGCGCGGTTTCTTTGGCTTTCCATAAGGCAAACAAAGTAATCGCCAGCGCCAGCGTCACATACAGTGACACCCACAGCGTGCTGCCCAGCTCTTTGTACAGCGAGGTAATGATCAGTGGGGCAAAACCGCCGCCGATGATGCCGGCCAGCGTATAGGCCAGTGACGAACCGGCATAGCGCACGTGGCTCGGGAACTGCTCGGTGACAAACGCCGCCTGCGGACCGTACATCACGGCGTGAATCAGCAGGCCAATCACCACCGCCAGCACAATCAGCCACGGCTGGGTGCTGTCGAGCAGGACAAAAAACACAAACGACCAGACGATAGCCAGCAGCGCACCGGCAATGTACACCGGACGGCGGCCAAGGCGGTCGGACAGCGCACCAAACAGCGGCACCGTCAACGCGTTGCCAATCGCGCCGACCATCGTCGCCATCAGCGCCAGCGGACGCGGCAGCTGTAGCACGGTGGTGACGTATGTCAGGGTGAACACCACTACCAGCGCGTACAGCACGTCGGAGCCGATGCGCGAGCCGCCGGCGATCAGCAGTTCACGTGGATAGCGCAGGAACACCTCTTTAAGCGGGGTGTGGCTGGTTTTCTCCGCCTGCTGCATCGCCACGAAAGTCGGGGTTTCTTCCACGCCACGCCGCAGCCACAGGCCAAACATCACCAGCAGCAGACTGAGCAGGAACGGGATGCGCCAGCCCCACTCCTGAAACTGTTCGCCGCTGAGTGACAACGTCACTAAAGTGATAAAGCCGGTGCCAATCAGCGTACCGCAGGAAGGCCCGACCTGAGCGAACGAGGCGTTACGCCCGCGCTTACTGGCTTCGCCGTGCTCCATGGAGAGCAACACCGCGCCGGCCCATTCGCCGCCCAGCGCGATGCCCTGCACAAAGCGCAGCGCCACCAGCAGAATCGGGCTCCAGATGCCCCATAGCGCATAACCGGGCAGCATGCCCATCAGCGCCGTGGTCACGCCCATGATCACCAGCGTGGTGATCAAGACCGCCTTGCGTCCGGCGACATCCCCGAGATGGCCAAAGATAAAACCACCCACCGGACGTGATACATAACCGACCGCGTAAGTTGAAAACGCCAGAATGGTGCCGACCAGCGGGTCGAAGCTGGGGAAAAACACATGGTTAAACACCAGCGCCGCCATGATGTTGTAAACGGTAAAGTCGTACCACTCCAGCGCGGTGCCGATGGAGCTGGCCGCAGCAAGACGGCCGATGTGGGTTTTCCCTGCTGCGGCACGCGCGGCGTGCGGCAGAGTAGAATCAGTATTCGCCATGAGCCATCTCCTGTTTAGTGAGCTGCCAGCTGAGCGCATAAAATTCAGCGCGGGCATTGAGCGCCTGTGACGCGGCTGCCGCCAGTGTCTGGCAGGCATCGGCGCACGAACAGCTGAGCAGCAGCATCGGCTGCATGGCACGCTGCGCCCGATCTTCCTGCGGCAGCGGCGTGCTCAGCGTGGTGTCCGGCGTAAGTAAGCGCGAGGCGATATAGCCCGGCACCGTAGCAACCTGCTGCTGCCAGGCGTTGAGCGTTGCAGTTTCAATGCCAGCCTGTAGCGTCAGCACCGCAAGGTGGCTGCCGCTGCCCTGACCGTGCTGCTGGGTGATGGCGCACACGCGGCGCATCGGTTTGATCATCCGCTCCAGGTTCTTTACCGACCACGGCGTCTGGCGCGTAAAGGCGGCGTAGTAATCGGCACTGGTGAAGGTTTCCAGCGAGTGGGTTTCATACAATCCGAGGTACTTGCGTTCAGCATCCAGCGCCTGATAGCGCGTGCCGCTGAGAAAGCCGTCGATGGCGACGCGCTCGGCGACATGTTCATGGTCATACCATTGATTGAAATCAGCTTCGTTTTCAGCGGCGACGTTTGTGGCGACGAACAGCATGCCGTGAGGATGTGTCATTTTCAGAGACTCCGTTGCAGGATGGATTCAAGCGCCAGCGCCCAGCTAAGCAGCGCGGCATCATGGCCATGGGTGGCGGCCAGCATCAGACCCACCGGCGCACTGCCGGGCTGATGACAAGGCAGGGAGATGGCGCAGCCGTCCAGCATGTTGATCACGCTGGTGTTGCGCAGCATCAGCAGGTTGACCTGGCGATAGCGCTCCGGGTCGTCGAGTTCGGCGATGGTCGGCGCAATCAGCGGCACGGTGGGCAGCAGCAGACCATCGAACGGTGCCACCGCCTGCTCCACCCGCTGCCGCCAGTCGGCGCGCTGCTGATACAACAGTTGTGCGTCGGCCTCATTCAGTAACGCGCCGCGCTCAATGCGCATCCGCACCTGCGGGTCATAACCCGCCGCGTGCGACTGCAGCAGCGACTGATGCCACTGCCAGGCTTCCCAGGCGGTGATGCCGCCACGGGCGTTCATGGTTTCCAGTTCTGCCAGTTCAGGCAGCGGCAGCTCGGTGAGCGTGGCACCCTGCGCGCGCAGCTGTGCCAGCGCGTGGTGCCACGCCTGGCTGACCGCGAGATCCAGCCCGTCCAGCACCCGGGTCTGTGGAATCGCAAAGTGCGCCCGCGTGATATCACGCTCTGCCAGTTGCAAAGGCCGATCGGCGATGACGCTGTCGAGCAGCCAGCAGCTGCGCACGTCATGGGCAATTACGCCAATACTGTCGAGTGCCGCCGATAACGGTAGCGTGCCGGCCTGATTGATGCGGCTGGCGCTGGGTTTGAAGCCGGTCAGCCCACACAGCGCCGCCGGTATCCGCACCGAGCCGCCGGTGTCCGTGCCGACCGCCGCGAGGCACATGCCGTCGGCCACCGCCACCGCCGCGCCGGATGAAGAACCGCCGGGAATGCGTTTTTCGCCGCGCTGCCATGGGTTAGCCGGCGTGCCGTAGTGCGGATTAATACCGAGCCCGGAAAAAGCGAACTCGGTCATGTTGGTTTTGCCGACGATAGCGGCACCGGCCTGTTTCAGCTGCTGCACGATATGCGCGTCGCGCGCGGCGGGCGGCGCATCCGCCAGCACGCGCGAGCCGGCGCAGGTGGGTTCGCCCGCCACATCAAACAGGTCTTTGATGCTGACTGGCAGTCCATCAATCGGGCTGCGCGGCTGCTGCTGTTGCCAGCGCGCATCAGCCTGCTGCGCCTGCTGAACGGCGCTGTCGGCGCAGGTCCGCGTAAACACGCGTGCGCCTTCGCCCGATGGCTGCTCAGCGGCGCGTAGTGCCTGTTGCGTCGCGGCGCTTGCGGTGAGGTCTCCGGCGCGCAGTTGCTGGCTCGCCTGCCATAAGGTGGTCATACGCGTCTCCTCAGGCAATCACTGGCAGCGTGCCGGTGACATAGTGGTGTTCCAGCGTGCGATTCAGCAGCGGATCGTGCAGCGCCATGCGGAACTCGCTGGCCGGACGGATGCCGCCAATCGCGCTCAACGTGCCGCATGACATCGCAAAGCCTTCGCTGACCGGGCGACCGCCGAAGTAGCGCGCCAGCAGATCCATCGGCGTGAGCAGAGAGTCGAGCGTGCCCTGCTGATAAGTCACCCAGTCGCCGTTGACTTTGATCCACGCGCGCAGCTCCAGCCGATCCCAGTGCGGCTCAACCTCTGCCATACGCCACGCATGACCGGCGACCGGCTTAACGCAGGCCTGCTTCGACAGTGCCACGCTGAAGGTTTCCAGGTGACGGTCGGTGTGATCGGAAATCAGCGACACCCAGTATTCGCCGCGATGGAAAAACACAAACGGCTCGGCTTCGCCGGAGGTTTGCTCGCCCACCACTTCCAGCGGGCTGTGCTGCGCCAGCTGCTGGGTGGCTACGCGATAAAACAGCGGGACTGCACCAGGTGCGGGCACGCCCAGCGCCTCCAGCTCCCTGATATGGTGCAGCACCGCCGCCTGGTCGCGGCCAACCCATCCGGCAATGACCAGCTGCTTAATGTCGACATCCAGCACCGGGGCGGCTTGTGAGTCGGTTGTAAAGCGTAAATGCATGCGATGATCTCCTGATGAAAAATGCGTGTGAAATTTCACTGCAATTTCAAGATAGCCATTTTCATGCCAGGTTTTTGTGTAAGATGTCTCAGTACCCCAATAAGGATCTGCGTGATGAGTGATTCAGTTGCTGAAAATGTGAAGTCACAGGCCGGACAAAAAAGCGTTTCATTGAATGAACAGGCCTATCTGGCGTTCAGGCATCGCCTGATTACGCTGCGCTATAAGCCAGGTGAATATCTCAATACCGCGCAGGTGATGGAGGATCTGGCAATGGGCCGCACGCCGGTTAATCAGGCGGTACACCGGCTGGCGACCGAAGGGTTACTGCAGATTATCCCGCGTAAAGGGGTGATGGTGGCACCGCTGTCGATTGACGATGCGCTGGAGCTGATTGAGGTGCGGCTGGTGAATGAAGCGCTGTGCCTGCGGCTGGCGACGCAGCGCGTGAATCCGGCGCAGATTGCCCAGCTACAGGCGCTGAATCAGCGCATCGCCGCCGCCAGCGTGGCGCGCGATCGTGAGCAGATGATGCTGCTGGACCGTGAATTTCATCAGGTGCTGGCTGACATCGCCGGTAACGGTCGTCTGTCAGATATCCTCAGCATCATTCACGCCCAGGCGCAGCGCTTCTGGGCAACCACCCTGTCGAGCGCGCAGCACATGCAGGAGGTGATTGCCGAGCATGACGCAATCATTGCGGCGCTGGCGCAGGGTGACGTAACACGGGCAGAAGACGCTGCGCGCGTGCACATCTATTCGTTCAAGCAGGCGCTGCTGAACGCCTGATTTCAGCCAGGGTAAAACGGGCCGGGACCAACGGATTCACGCATAATCAGCTCGCCGGCAAAGGTTTTGCGGTTACGCATTTCGCCGCCGTCGAGCATCGACACCAGGCGTTCAATGGTTTCCTCGATCATGCCGGTCACCGGCATGCGCACGCTGGCCAGCGCCGGAATGGTATAGGGCGCCAGCGGAATATCGTCGAAACCCAGCACCGACACCTGCTGCGGCACGCGGATGTTATGCGCCGCCAGCGCTTTCAGCGCGCCCACCGCCATCTCATCGTTACTGGCGACCAGCGCGCTGAACGGTTTACCACGCGCCAACAGCGTTTCTACTGCCGCTGCCCCGTGCTGCGCCTGCCATTTGCCTTCCACTACCAGTGCGTCATCCGCCACCAGCTGATGCTGCGCCAGTGCCGCGTGATAGCCGGAGAGGCGCTCGCCCCCGGTGGGAGAATCCAGCGAGCCGGTGATAAAGGCGATCTCCCGATGCCCTTTCGCAATCAGCTGCGACACCGCCTCCTGGCTGGAGGCTTTATGATCGGACCAGACGCTGTGGCTGCTGTTTTTCCGCAGGCGGCGGTTGAGCACCATAATGGGCTGCTCGCACTTCTCGACGATCTCATCCATCTCTTCCACGCTCAGAAAACGCGGATAGATGATCACCGCATCGCAGCGCATATCCAGCAGATACTGGATCGCCTCGCGCTCCTCATCGGCGCTGTGCTTGCCGTCCGCGAGGATCAGCTGTCGCCCCTTCTCTTCGGTCATGCGCGCGGCGTGAAACAGCAGTTCGCTAAAGTAGACGCCGTGATAAAGGGTGTTCGTCACCACCAGGCCCAGCGTCTGGGTGCGTTTGGTCGCCAGGTTGCGCGCCAGCAAATTTGGGCGATAGCCGCTCTCTTCAATGGCCTGAAACACCCGGTCTTTGGTCTCCTGGCTGACGTAGCCGTTGCCCGACAGCACCCGGGACACCGTCGCTTTCGAAACGCCTGCCCGCTTCGCCACTTCAAGCATCGTGGTCATGTTGTTATTCCGTCTGAATCTGATGGAGCGCAGTGTACCTAAGCGATGAATAAGACGGGGAATTTTCTTGTCGCCCTGCGCCTGCGGGTGAAGATCCCGCCGCACGCCAGCCGATCAACATCACAAAATTAAAACGAAGATAGCGATATTTCTTGTCTGAATGAATGCGTCTGTTCATGATTATGTGGAACCGGTTTCTCATGAACACATAACAGCCAGACGAAACCGACGTTTCCTCTACCCTACAATAACAGAGATCAAACATCCGATGGCCAAAAATTACGCTGCGCTGGCGAACGACGTTGTCAGCGCGCTGGGCGGCAAAGAGAACATCGTCGCCGTCACCCACTGCATGACGCGCCTGCGCTTCGTGGTGAAAGACGAAACGCGCGCGTCGACACCGCCGACGCCTGAAAAGCATCAGCGGCGTGATGGGCGTGGTGCGCAACGACAACCAGTGCCAGGTGATTATCGGCAATACCGTCTCCCAGGCCTTACCGCGAAGTGGTGAGCCTGCGGCATGCCGGGCAACAGCGACATGCGGCGCCGGTGAAGGCCCTTCCACGCAAAAGCTGACGCTGGCGCCGCATTGGCGCGGGCATCCTCGACGCGCTGATCGGCACCATGTCCCCGCTGATCCCGGCGATCATCGGCGGCTCGATGGTCAAGCTGCTGGCGATGATCCTGGAGATGACCGGCGTGCTGCCCAAAGGCGCGCCGACGCTGACCATTTTGACCGTCATCGGCGACGGCGCCTTCTTCTTCCTGCCGCTGATGGTGGCGGCCTCGGCGGCGGTGAAATTCAAAACCAACATGTCGCTGGCGATTGCCATTGCGGGCGTGCTGGTGCATCCGAGCTTTATCGAGCTGATGGCGAAAGCCGCGCAGGGCGAGCACGTTGAGTTCGCGCTTTATCCCGGTGACGGCGGTGAAATACACCTACACCGTCATCCCGGCGCTGGTGATGACCTGGTGCCTGTCGTACATCGAGCGCTGGGTGGATCGCATTACCCCGGCGGTGACCAAAAACTTCCTCAAGCCGATGCTGATCGTGCTGATTGCCGCCCCGCTCGCCATCGTGCTGATTGGCCCGCTGGGCATCTGGATCGGTAGTGCCATCTCCGCGCTGGTCTACACCATTCACGGCTATCTGGGCTGGCTCTCCGTGGCCATCATGGGCGCGCTGTGGCCGCTGCTGGTCATGACCGGCATGCACCGCGTGTTTACGCCGACCATCATTCAGACCATTGCCGAAACGGGCAAAGAAGGGATGGTGATGCCGTCGGAAATTGGCGCCAACCTGTCGCTCGGCGGCTCGTCGCTGGCGGTGGCGTGGAAAACCAAAAACCCGGAACTGCGCCAGACGGCGCTGGCGGCGGCGGCCTCCGCCATCATGGCGGGGATCTCCGAACCGGCGCTGTACGGCGTGGCGGTACGTCTGAAACGTCCGCTGATTGCCAGCCTGATCAGCGGCTTTATCTGCGGCGCGGTTGCCGGTATTGCCGGTCTTGCCAGCCACTCGATGGCGGCACCGGGGCTGTTTACCAGCGTGCAGTTCTTCGACCCGGCCAACCCGATGACCATCGTCTGGGTGTTTGGCGTGATGGGGCTGGCAGTGGTGCTGTCGTTTGTTCTGACCCTGATACTGGGCTTTGAAGATATTCCGGTCGGACGGAGACCGCGCCGCGCCCCGGCAGCCGGCACCGGACAGAGCAACGGTCAGCGCAAACGAATAATGCGACTGTGATTAAAAAAAAGAGGTAAGGAATGTCTGAGTTTTTCCACAAGGATTTTTATGGGGCGGCGCGCTTGCCGCCAACCAGAGTGAAGGCGCTTACCGTGAGGGCGGCAAAGGGCTGACGACGGTCGATATGATCCCCCACGGCGCGAACCGCCTGGCGGTGAAGCTCGGTAAGGAAAAGCGTTTTTCGCTGCGTGACGACGAGTTCTACCCGAGCCACGAGGCGATTGATTTTTACCATCGCTATAAAGAAGACATCGCCCTGATGGCGGAGATGGGCTTTACGGTGTTCCGCACCTCGATCGCCTGGAGCCGCCTCTATCCGAACGGCGACGAGCCGCTGCCGAACAAAGAGGGTATTGCCTTCTACCGCGCGGTGTTCGAGGAGTGCAAAAAATACAACATCGAGCCGCTGGTGACCCTCTGCCACTTCGACGTGCCGATGCACCTGGTGACGGAGTACGGCTCCTGGCGCAACCGTAAAATGGTGGATTTCTTCGCCCGCTACGCCCGCACCTGCTTCGAGGCGTTTAACGGGCTGGTGAAATACTGGCTGACCTTCAACGAAATCAACATCATGCTGCACAGCCCGTTCTCCGGCGCGGGGCTGGTGTTTGAGGAGGGCGATCAGGAAGACCAGGTGAAATACCAGGCCGCGCACCACGAGCTGGTGGCCAGCGCGCTGGCGACCAAAATTGCTCACGAGGTGAACCCGCAAAACCAGGTCGGCTGCATGCTGGCGGGCGGTAACTTCTACCCCTACTCCTGCAAGCCGGAAGACGTGTGGACCGCGCTGGAGAAAGACCGCGAGAACCTGTTCTTTATCGACGTGCAGGCGCGCGGCAGCTATCCGGCCTACTCTGCCCGCGTGTTCCGCGAGAAAGGCGTGGTGATTGTCAAAGACGAGGGCGATGACGAACTGCTGAAAAATACCGTCGATTTTGTCTCCTTCAGCTATTACGCCTCGCGCTGCGCCTCGGCGGATATGAACGCGCAACAACACCAGCGCCGCCAACATCGTGAAATCCCTGCGCAACCCGCACATTCAGGTGAGCGAATGGGGCTGGGGCATCGACCCGCTGGGCCTGCGCATCACCATGAACATGATGTACGACCGCTACCAGAAGCCGCTGTTCCTGGTGGAAAACGGCCTCGGGGCGAAAGATGTGGTTGATGAAAACGGCGAGATTAACGACGACTACCGCATCAGCTATCTGCGCGAGCATATCCGCGCGATGGGCGACGCGATTGAGGACGGCGTGCCGCTGATGGGTTACACCACCTGGGGCTGCATCGACCTGGTGGCGGCCTCAACCGGCGAGATGAGCAAGCGCTACGGGTTTGTCTACGTCGACCGCGACGACGCCGGCAACGGCACGCTGGAGCGCAAGCGCAAAAAATCGTTCTGGTGGTATAAGAAGGTGATTGCCAGCAATGGCCGGGATTTGGATTTTTAATTAAAAAAATGCGGTGAATGGCGCTGAATGATTGTTCAATTCAGGGCCATTACGCCACAAAGGGAATATCCGGCGGCGCCAGGCAAATCTTTTTGCGAAAAATCTCGCCGCTGCGCTAATTTTGCTGCGGGAATATCCGGCAGAAGCCAGCCTTAATACGCTTATTCTGCTGCGTTTTTATTCATTCCTCTTTTAACTCTCTATTTAAATCCGGTCCTGACGAATTTATTCTACCCTGCCCGATTGCGGTATCAGCGCCTGTACGGCGGTACTCTTTTGTACAGCGCGATGGTACTATTTCCCGGTTGCTGTTCAGAGATAGCGCTATGTTACAACTACAATTAAAGGTGAAGGGCGACAGCCAGCTGCTCTATTTATTGCAGGGCCTGCGCGCATTTCTTCCCGTATTTTCTCTCATTTATCTCCTCTGTTTTCCTGCTGCTCAGGCGGCAAACAGTGCGGTTCAGCGTGATGATGCCGCTAACCGCATCGTCAGCGGCATCATCAGTTTTAGCCACTGGCCACAGTTAACACAGCCGCCACAGCTGTGCGTATTCGCTTCAGCACAGCACCTTGCGCAGCCTCAGGGCCCGACGCCGTTCAGCGTGGTGTGGATTAACCAGACCAGCGAACTCAGCCGCCAGCGCTGCGATGCCATTTACTTCGGCGATCAGACGCCGCAGCAGCAAACTGAACTGCTGGCGATGCTACAAGGTAAAGCCGTCCTGTCCATCGCGGAAAACAACCCGGACTGTGCGGTTGGCGCGGCCTTTTGTCTGATCTTTAACCGCGATCACACTGCATTTTCCGTCAACCTTGACTCGCTGGCGCGCAGCGGTGTCAGAGTGAGCCCGGACGTGTTGTTGCTGTCCCGCAAAGGAAGCAAATAAGATGAAGTTTGATAGCATAAAAAAAGATAAATCATCGATTCGCAATAAGTTGCGTCGTATCAGCACCGTCAATGCCGCCGTGATATTACTGCTGTGCTGGCTGCTGCTGACATCGACGTCTTTACTGTTTATTAAACGCTATGAGAAAAGAAACCTCGAACTCATTGCCGCCACACTCAGCACCAGCCTGACCGCCGCGACGGTATTTGAAGACAGCTATGATGCCCGCAACAAAATAGCCCTGCTCGGCAATGAAGGGATGTTTGCCTCCGCGAAGCTGGTCACGGCGGGCAATACCGTACTGGTGGACTGGCACGATCGCCAGCAAGAGAGCGGCTGGTATGAAACGCTACTGCGTCGCTGGATTTATCAGCAGCCGCTGGCGGTGGAAATTAATCACGCCGAAACCCAGGTCGGCCATTTAATGCTGGCCGGCACCGTCAGCGGGGCGGCCGATTTTATTCGCTATTCGGTGATGATTTTATCCATCGGTATGCTGTGCGTGCTGGTGATTTCCTGCCTGCTGAGTGAATTTCTGCATCGCGGTATTTTGCGCTCGCTGCGCAATATCACCAGCGCCATCCATTACGTGATTCGCTCTGGCGATTTCTCGACGCGCGTACCGCAAAATCCGACCAAAGAGTTTCAGCTGTTTTCTGAAGATCTCAACTCGCTGCTGAGTGAAATGCAGACGCTAAAAGCCTCGCTGCTGCGCGATAACCGTTCACTGGCGGCCAAAGCGCTGGAGGATCCGTTAACCGGACTGGCCAACCGCTCGGCGTTTGTTGGCCGCCTGTCGCAGTTGCTGGATCAGCAGCTGGCGCATGAGAATTTTGTGCTGCTGTTTCTCGACGGCGATCGCTTCAAAAGCATTAACGACAACTGGGGCCATGCCGCCGGTGATGAAGTATTGAAGGCCATCGCAGCGCGCCTCAGCGCGCTGGCGTATCAGGACGATCTGGTGGCGCGGCTGGGCGGCGACGAGTTTGCCATGCTGATCACCAGCCGCACCTCAGAAGCCGATCTGCAGCAGCTGACGGAAGATATTCGTACCGCAATCGCGCAATCGATTGTGATTTCGGAAGGCACGCAGATCACCACATCGGTGACCATCGGCTACGCCTGGTCGCAGCATGGCGATTCGGTGGCGTCGATTCTGGAACGCGCCGATATGCACATGTATAAAAACAAAGGAATGAGTAAGGTACGCGTATGAAACTGAAATCATGTTTGCTGGTTATGGTGCTGACCTGTGTCGGCTGTCAGTCAACCGGGCGTTTTAGCGACGCGCAGATTAAAGCGATGCGCGACGCCGGCTTCAGCGAAAACGCCGAAGGCTGGGGACTGGGCCTGTCCGATAAGATTCTGTTTGGCATCAATGAATCTGACCTGACGCCCGCCAGCAAAGCCAGCATTGCGCAGATGGCGAAAAGCCTGGCCGCCACCGGCATTGAACATCTGCGCGTTGACGGCCACACCGATAACTACGGCAAAGCGGATTATAACCAGCAGCTGTCGCTGAAACGCGCCAACGCGGTGGCCGATCAGTGGGCCTCCGGCGCGGCGATTCCACGGCAAAACATCGTGACGCGCGGGCTGGGCATGAGCGCGCCGGTCGCCAGCAATAACACTGCGCAGGGCCGGGCGCAAAATCGCCGCGTCGCCATTGTGATCACGGCGCCGTAAGCGGGTAATCAGCGCGTCTGCGCATAGTCATACAGGCGATCGCGCGCGAGGTTCTTCATTTTGACTTCGCACATGATGTCGAAGCGATCAAACGACAGCGCCCAGTCATTCAGCGTCTGGTTGAAATAGTAGTCAGAATGGGCGCGCAGCTTCGGCTTTGAAGCGGCGAGTTGCTCCTGATCGGGAAAGCCGCTCTCCGGAATCAGCCCTTCCTGGGCGATCGAATAGTGCAGCACTGGCCGCACGCCGCGCCACGACTCCAGAATCAGCGCCACGCGCGCATCGCTGGCCTGAATAAACTGATTCTCTTTCACCCAGTGATGGTGAATATCCAGCACCACCGGACACAGCGCACGCGCCTGCAAGACGTCATCCAGCGAGCAGGAAATTTCGTCATTTTCCACCGTCAGCATATTGCGGGCTTCCGGGCTGAGGCGCATAAACGCCGCGCGAAAACCCTCTATACCGCGTTTGCCGTTCATGTGGATGTTGATTTTGAAATCCTGAAACTGCCTGCCGTAGCCCATCAGTACCGCGCACAGCGTGTGGTACTCGACATCCTCCAGCGCCCGATCCACCACGTCATCATTATCCGAAGCCAGCACCGTATACTGGCCGGGATGGAACGACAGCCGAATGTTGTGCGCGCGGGCCAATTCACCGCAGCGGCTAAACAGCGGCTGCAGCTCGGGCAGAATATCGCCATACAGTTCAGTGGCCAGCGGCACGGTGTACAGCGGCAGTAGATCGCTGCCGATGCGCATCATGCGCAACGCATCCGGCTGCTGCGCCAGCTGTTCCAGCGTCAGAGAGAGGTTCTGCAGGTTATTTTGTGCCAGTGTCAGCAGCAGCGTGGCCGCCGCGTTACGCTCCATAGCGAGAAAGCGTGTGCGGGTGGTGGTTTTAAATGGAAATGGCTGTTTAGCCTCAGAATCAAAGTACTTACACGCAAAACCCAATTTCATTATGTTCCCCTTCAGGTCAGCTAGTGAGTCTAGCTGCCGCTGGCAATTATGCGAGGAACGCCGCGTGATTAAACGGGCAGCCGCCTTGCACGGCTGCCCGCACTGTTACACGCTCGGGTAAGTGATATTGCTGCCCGGCGCTTCCCTGTGCAGGTGGATAAAGTTCAGGTGCCGTTCATACTGGTCCAGAATATCCGTAATCACCTGCTCCTTGCTGTAGTCCATCAAATCATTCCCCTGGCTGCCTTCCAGCAGGAAGGTCTCCAGCCGGTAGTAGTTCGACTTCCCGCTGCGCGCCCGGTAGGTAAAGCCGGGCACCGAGTACTGCTGCGGCCAGATCTGATAGACAAAATTCTGCTCGTCGCCCATGTGCACCAGCAGATCCAGGTGCCCCAGGGTCTCGCCCTCCTCCGGCGGCAGGTTTTTCAGCTCCACGTAGGCGCCGCGCAGCTTCAGCTCCTGCGCCACCTCTTCCATCGCCGGGAAGCAGACCGTCTCCATCATCTGTTTGGTGTAGCGCGTGCCCGGGTAGTTCATCAGGCGCGACAGGCGTTTCTTCCAGCTCAGCCGGTCCTGCGCGCCCATCGGGCGCGGCGCGGTGTCGCGGCTGGCGCTGACGCGGCGGTAGTCTTCCACCTTGAGCGATTTATACAGCCCGGCCATCACGAAGAAGATAACGAAGCTGAACGGCAGCCCCATGATCACCGTGGTGTTCTGCAGCGCCGAGATGCCGTTGGTCATCAGCATGCCGAGCGTCAGCAGGCCGATGGCGACGGACCAGAAGATGCGCAGCCAGTTCGGCGCATCGCTGTTGATGTCTTTGAGCTTCGAGGTGAAGTTGCCCAGCACCAGCGCGCCGGAATCCGCCGAGGTGACGTAAAACAGCAGGCCGGTGATGGTCGCCACGGAGGCGCTAAAGGTGAACGCCGGGTACTGCGCCAGCAGGCTGTAGAAGCCGCGCTCCGGGTGCGCCATCGCTTCCTGCGCAAAGGTGGCGTTGCCGTGGATGATCTCGTGCAGCGCGCTGTTGCCGAACACCGACAGCCACAGCAGGGTAAAGGTGAACGGGATAATCAGCGTGCCCATCACAAACTGGCGAATGGTGCGGCCACGCGAAATACGCGCCAGGAACAGGCCGACAAACGGCGACCACGCCACCCACCACGCCCAGAAGAACAGCGTCCAGTTGTTCATCCACTCCACCGGGCGGTCGAAGGCGAAGCTGTTCAGCGTCATGCCCATAAAGCGGTTCACGTAGTCGCCCACGTTCAGCACTAAGGCATTGAGCAGGAACGCGGTATCGCCCATAAACAGCACGAACAGGATCAGGCCCAGCGCCAGCGCCACGTTCAGCTCGGAGAGCACGCGGATGCCCTTATCGACGCCCGACGTCACCGAAATGGTGGCGATAATGACGGAGAGCGCAATCAGCGCCGCTTTCGCCGCCATCGAATCCGGAATATCAAACAGCACGCTCAGCCCGTAGTTGAGCTGCACCACGCCAATCCCCAGCGTGGTCGCGATACCGAAGATGGTGCCGATCACCGCCGCGATGTCGACGCTGTGGCCAATCGGGCCGTTGATCCTTTTACCGAAGATCGGGTACAGCGCGGAGCGGATGGTGAGGGGCAAATTATAACGATAGCTAAAGTATCCGAGCGCCATGCCCATCAGGGCGTACATCGACCAGCCGGTCAGGCCGTAGTGGAACAGCGTCCAGACCATCGCCTGGCGCGCGGCCTCCATCGTCTGCCCTGCCCCTTCCGGCGGCTGCATATACTGCGTGACCGGTTCCGCCACGGAGAAGAACATCAGGTCGATGCCGATGCCCGCGGCAAACAGCATCGCGGCCCAGCTCAGCAGGCTGAACTCGGGCTTGGACTGCTCCGGCCCGAGCTTGACCGAGCCGAAGCGCGAGCAGGCGATGCAGACCACGAAGACGATATAGAGCGTCGCCGCCAGCAGGTAGTACCAGCCGAAGGTCTTCGACACCCAGTTCAGGGTGCGCCCAATCCACTCGGCAGAAAAATCGCGAAAGAAGATCGTTGTCAGGGAAAACAACAAAATCAGCCCGGCGGACGTATAAAAAACGACCGGGTTGATTTTGTCTTTTTCTCTGGCCGTTTGTGAGGTTTGTCATCCGGTTATCCCCTCACTGGTTATTTCCTGTAACTATTCGGAATGAAGTGCGGGCCGTAGCGATCGGCCTTATCGGTATCGTTCTCCTGTTTTCCCTCCTGATTGTTCGGCACGGTTCAGCATTCACCATCCCGTTGCGCTTTTATAACAACCGAAGCACAGTATCCTAACAAGTTTCTATTTTATATTGAACGTCCAATCAAAAACCGCTTTAATAGTTAACCAACGCTGATGAATGGAGTGGCAAAAATGCCCAAAGTGGGGATGCAGCCGATCCGGCGCAGGCAGCTTATCGACGCCACGCTGGAAGCAATAAATGAAGTGGGAATGCATGACGCGACGATCGCGCAGATCGCCCGTCGGGCGGGCGTTTCCACGGGGATCATCAGTCACTATTTCAAAGACAAAAACGGCCTGCTGGAAGCGACCATGCGCGACATCACCGGCCAGCTGCGCGATGCGGTATTAAGGCGCCTGCACGCCCTGCCGAACGGCAGCGCGGAGCAGCGCCTGCAGGCGATTGTCGGCGGCAACTTTGATGAAACCCAGGTCCAGCAGCGCGGCGATGAAGGCCTGGCTGGCCTTCTGGGCAAGCAGCATGCACCAGCCGATGCTCTACCGCCTGCAGCAGGTGAGCAGCCGCCGCCTGCTGTCGAACCTGGTGTACGAGTTCCGCCGCGAGCTGCCGCGCGAGCAGGCGGCGGCTGGCGGCGTACGGGCTGGCGGCGCTGATCGACGGCCTGTGGCTGCGCGCCGCGCTGAGCGGCAAGCCGCTGGATAAGACCCTGGCGCAGATCGCTCACCAGCCACTTTATCAGCCAGCATTTACCGACCGAATAACCGAGGAGAATTTATGTCCCGAATGGCAGAACAGCAGCTTTATATCAATGGTGGTTATACATCCGCCACCAGCGGTCGCACCTTCGAGACCATCAACCCGGCCAACGGTGAAGTCCTGGCGACCGTTCAGGCCGCCGGGCGCGAAGACGTCGATCGCGCCGTAGAAAGCGCAACGCGCGGGCAGAAAGTCTGGGCGGCGATGACCGCCATGGAGCGCTCGCGCATCCTGCGTCGCGCCGTCGACATCCTGCGCGAGCGCAACGACGAGCTGGCCGCGCTGGAAACCCTCGACACCGGCAAAGCGTTGATTCCGAAACCTCACGCCGTGGACATCGTCACCGGCGCCGACGTGCTGGAGTACTACGCGGGCCTGATCCCGGCGCTGGAAGGCCAGCCAGATCCCGCTGCGCGAGACCTCATTCGTCTACACCCGCCGCGAGCCGCTGGGCGTGGTGGCCGGCATCGGCGCCTGGAACTACCCGATCCAGATCGCCCTGTGGAAATCGGCCCCGGCGCTGGCGGCGGGCAACGCGATGATCTTCAAGCCCAGCGAAGTGACCCCGCTGACCGCCCTGAAGCTGGCCGAGATCTACACCGAAGCCGGCGTGCCGGACGGCGTGTTCAACGTGCTGACCGGGCGTCGGCGCGGAGACCGGCCAGTACCTGACCGAGCATCCGGGCATCGCCAAAGTCTCCTTCACCGGCGGCGTCGCCAGCGGCAAGAAGGTGATGGCCAACGCGGCCGGCTCCTCGCTGAAAGAGGTGACCATGGAGCTGGGCGGCAAATCGCCGCTGATCATTTTCGACGACGCCGATCTGGATCGCGCCGCCGACATCGCCATGATGGCCAACTTCTTCAGCTCCGGCCAGGTGTGCACCAACGGCACCCGCGTGTTCGTGCCGACGGCATTGCAGCAGGCGTTTGAAGCAAAAATCGCTGAACGCGTGGCGCGCATCCGCGCTGGCGATGTCAACGATCCGGCCACCAACTTCGGCCCGCTGGTCAGCTTCCCGCACCGCGACAGCGTGCTGCGCTACATCGCCAAAGCGGCAAAAGACCGAAGGCGCGCGCCTGCTGTGCGGCGGCGAACGCGTGACCGGCGACGGCGTTTGACAACGGCGCGTGGGTGGCGCCGACCGTGTTCACCGACTGCCGCGACGAGATGACCATCGTGCGCGAAGAGATCTTCGGCCCGGTGATGTCCATCCTCACCTACGACAGCGAAGAGGAAGCGATGCGCCGCGCCAACGACACCGACTACGGCCTGGCGGCGGGCGTGGTCACGGCCAGGACCTGAACCGCGCCCACCGCGCCATTCATCAGCTCGAAGCGGGCATCTGCTGGATCAACACCTGGGGTGAATCCGCCGGCCGAGATGCCGGTCGGCGGCTACAAGCACTCCGGCGTTGGCCGCGAGAACGGCGTGATGACGCTGCAGAGCTATACCCAGGTGAAGTCTGTGCAGGTCGAACTGACCCGTTTTCAGTCGGTATTTTAATCAAGCTTAACCTGAGGAGCGACTAATGGAATTTGACTACATCATTATCGGTGCCGGTTCTGCCGGCAACGTGCTGGCTACCCGACTGACCGAAGATCCGAGCCGACGTCACCGTCCTGCTGCTGGAAGCGGGCGGCCCCGATTACCGCTTTGACTTCCGCACCCAGATGCCGGCGGCGCTGGCCTTCCCGCTGCAGGGCAAGCGCTACAACTGGGCGTACGAAACCGATCCAGAGCCGCACATGAACAACCGCCGCATGGAGTGCGGGCGCGGCAAAGGGCTGGGCGGCTCGTCGCTGATCAACGGCATGTGCTACATCCGCGGCAACGCGATGGACCTCGACAACTGGGCGAAGCAGCCGGGCCTGGAACACTGGACCTACCTCGACTGCCTGCCCTACTTCCGCAAGGCGGAGACCCGCGACATCGGCCCGAACGACTACCACGGCGGCGACGGCCCGGTGAGCGTCACCACCTGGAAGCCGGGCGTGAACCCGCTGTTCGAGGCGATGGTGGAAGCCGGCGTGCAGGCGGGCTATCCGCGCACCGACGATCTCAACGGCTACCAGCAGGAAGGCTTCGGCCCGATGGACCGCACCGTCACGCCGCAGGGCCGCCGCGCCAGCACCGCGCGCGGCTATCTGGATCAGGCGAAGCCGCGCCCGAACCTGACCATCGTCACCCACGCCATGACCGATCGCATCCTGTTCGACGGCAAGCGCGCGGTGGGCGTCCAGTATCTGGAGGGCGACAGCGATACGTCGCACACCGTGCATGCGCGGCGCGAAGTGCTGCTGTGCGCCGGCGCGATCGCCTCGCCGCAGATCCTGCAGCGCTCCGGCGTGGGCCCGGCGGCCCTGCTGAAGCAGCTCGACATCCCGCTGGTGCACGACCTGCCGGGCGTCGGCGAAAACCTGCAGGATCACCTGGAGATGTACCTCCAGTACGAGTGCAAAGAGCCGGTCTCGCTCTACCCGGCCCTGCAGTGGTGGAACCAGCCGAAGATCGGCGCCGAGTGGCTGTTCGGCGGCACCGGCGTGGGCGCCAGCAACCAGTTCGAAGCCGGGCGGCTTTATCCGCAGCCGCGAAGAGTTTGACTGGCCGAACATTCAGTACCACTTCCTGCCGGTGGCGATTAACTACAACGGCTCGAACGCGGTGAAAGAGCACGGCTTCCAGTGCCACGTCGGCTCGATGCGCTCGCCGAGCCGCGGCCACGTGCGCATCAAGTCGCGCGATCCGCGCCAGCATCCGAGCGATCCTGTTCAACTACATGTCCCACGAGCAGGACTGGCAGGAGTTCCGCGACGCGATCCGCATCACGCGCGAGATCATGCACCAGCCGGCGCTGGACAAGTACCGCGGCCGCGAGATCAGCCCGGGGCTGGAGTGCCAGACCGACGAGCAGCTGGACGAGTTCGTGCGCAACCACGCCGAAACCGCCTTCCACCCGTGCGTGCTCCTGCAAGATGGGCTACGACGAGATGGCGGTGGTCGATGGCGAAGGCCGCGTGCACGGCCTGGAAGGGCTGCGCGTGGTGGATGCGTCGATCATGCCGCAGATCATCACCGGCAACCTGAACGCCACCACCATCATGATCGGCGAGAAGATCGCCGACGGCATTCGCGGGCGCGAGCCGCTGCCGCGCAGCACCGCGGAGTACTACGTGGCGGGCGATGCGCCCGGTGCGCGGCGAGCCGCTGCGCGCATAAAGCAGTGATATCTCAGGGGAGAACGTACGGTTCTCCCCTTTTTCGCCCTCTTCTCTCTCGCCACCCTGCCTGCCATTAAGGTCTGTCAGACTTTGCGCCGCACGGTGCTGGCGTCCGGATTGATGTAGCACACTAACTGTATGTTGTAACTAGATAACCTAAACGCCTCCGCTAAGCGTCGTGCTCGTCCAGCGCCAGCGCCTGTAAAAAGCGTTGCAGGATGGCGTTGTGACGCGAGCCCTGGCGCGTAACAAGCGCGATTTGACTGTGGTAATGGAACTGCTGCGGCGCGAGGGCGCGCATCTGCTTTTTCTCCACCCACTGCGCGGCGTAGTGGTCCGGCAGGAAACCGATATAGCGCCCGGTGAGAATGAGAAATGCGATCCCTTCGCGATCGGAAGCGGTGGCGCTGCAGTTCAGCTGCTGATGCAGCGCAATCGCCTCCGCCGGCATGCGAAACAGCGGCGCTATCGCATCGCAGGCCGCCAGCGCGTGGTGTTCCGGCCGCTCCGCCTGGTTAAACAGCGGGTGCGCGTGGCTGCAATAGAGCTGCGCATGTTCATCATACAGCTGTGCGTACGCCAGCCCGGAGACCGGCGCCGCCATCGGCAGCGCGCCTACGTGCAGGCGTCCTTCCAGCAGACCTCGCTCGATATCCGCCGCGGTTAACATACTGATGTTGATACGGATCCCTGCCCCGCTCTCCCGCAGCGCCGCCAGCGCATGGGTGAGACGCATGCGCGGCTGCGTCACCAGATTATTGATGATGCCGATGTTGAACTCCCCGCGCAGTTGCTGATGCATCTGGTTCACCTGCTGACGGAAATCTTCCACCGCTGCCATCATGGTCTCGCTGTGTCGTAAAATTTCACGCCCTTCCTCAGTGAGCGCAAACCCGGCGCGACCGCGCTGGCACAGACGCATGCCCAGCCGTTTTTCCAGATCGCTCATATGTAGGCTGATGGCCGAGCGCGTAATGCCGAGCAGGCTTTCAGCGGCGGAAAAGCTGCCGCACTCGCTGACGGTTTTGAAAACGCGCAGCAGTCTGAGGTCAAAGTCGGTCACCTGGGCCAGCGTTTTCTTTTTCATTCAGGTGAGTAAATCCATAAGTGAAGACAAGTTAATTAGCATTTAACTTAACCGGGGGCGGATTGCAAACTCTGCTTATCACCCCCCGGAGAAAACCCGATGTCACAGCCGATCAATACCGCCGATCTGAATTTACAGGCGCACTGGATGCCCTTCTCCGCCAACCGCAATTTTCAGCAGGACCCCCGGTTTATTGTCGCCGCGCACGGCCACTGGCTGACCGATGGCGACGGCCGCCAGATCTTCGACAGCCTGTCCGGCCTGTGGACCTGCGGCGCCGGCCACTCGCGCAAGGAAATCCAGGAGGCGGTGGCTCGCCAGCTCGGTACGCTGGATTACTCGCCGGGCTTTCAGTACGGCCATCCGCTGTCGTTCCAGTTGGCCGAGAAGATCGCCGGGTTGCTGCCAGGCGAACTGAACCACGTGTTCTTCACCGGTTCCGGCTCCGAGTGCGCCGACACCTCGATCAAGATGGCCCGCGCCTACTGGCGCCTGAAAGGCCAGCCGCAGAAGACCAAGCTGATCGGCCGCGCCCGCGGCTACCACGGGGTCAACGTCGCCGGCACCAGCCTCGGCGGGATCGGCGGCAACCGCAAGATGTTCGGCCAGCTGATGGACGTCGACCACCTGCCGCACACCCTGCAACCGGGCATGGCGTTCACCCGCGGGATGGCCCAGACCGGCGGCGAGGCGCTGGCGGACGAGCTGCTCAAGCTGATCGAGCTGCACGACGCCTCGACCATCGCCGCGGTGATCGTCGAACCGATGTCCGGCTCCGCCGGCGTGATGGTGCCGCCGGTCGGCTACCTGCAGCGCCTGCGCGAGATCTGTACGCAGCACGACATCCTGCTGATCTTCGACGAGGTGATCACCGCCTTCGGCCGCCTGGGCACCTAGAGCGGCGCCGAGTACTTCGGCGTCACCCCGGACCTGATGAACGTCGCCAAACAGGTCACCAACGGCGCCGTGCCGATGGGCGCGGTGGTGGCCAGCAGCGAGATCTACCACACCTTCATGAACCAGGCGCTGCCCGAGCACGCAGTGGAGTTCAGCCACGGCTACACCTACTCCGCGCACCCGGTCGCCTGCGCGGCCGCGCTGGCGACGCTGGACATCCTGGCCAGGGAAAACGAGGCGCTGATTAGCCAGTCCGCCGAACTGGCGCCGCATTTCGAGACGTGCGCTGCACGACCTGCGCGACTGTCCGCAGGTCGTGGACATCCGCAACTGCGGGCTGGTCGGCGCCATTCAGCTGGCACCCCGTGAAGGTGACGCGACCGTGCGGCCGTTTGAAGCGGGCATGGCGCTGTGGAAAGCCGGCTTTCTACGTCCGCTTTGGCGGCGATACCCTGCAGTTCGGCCCGATGTTTGATACCCAGCCGGCCGAACTGGACCGGCTATTTGATGCGGTAGGCGAAGCCCTGCACGGCCTCAGATAATCTCAGTGCTGTAGCTGACCGGCTGCGGCGGAATAAATGCCTGCACCGGCGTCAGCTCGCCGCGGTATTTGCGCAGTTGCACCACGGTGATTTGTCCACTGCAGCCCTGCCCCAATGATGAAGTGCCGATATCCCGCGTTAACACGTTGGGATTGCCGTGGCGGCACAGTGGACGCTGCGCCAGCGGGTCGACGGGATCGTACCAGGCGCCTGTCGGAAGCTGGACGACGCCGGGCATAATATCGTCGGCAATCCGCACCGCTGCCAGTACCGCACCGCGCGTGTTATGCAGCATCACAATCGCGCCCTCATCAATGCCGCGCGCGGCGGCATCGTGCGGATGCAGGCTGCACACCTCACGTCCTTCGCTTTTTGTGCCGTTCGCTGTGTCGCCCGTAATCAAGCTGGCTGTGCAGGCGGGTGGCGGGTTGATTGGCGATCAGCCACAGCGGATGCTGCGCGTCGGGCTGCTCGTCCGGCGTCAGCCACACTGGCAGACCTGGGCAATCCGGATAATTAAAACTGGCAATGGTCGCCGAGTAGATCTGGATTTTCCCGTCCGGCGTCGGTAGCGGATGCGCATCAGGATCGGCGCGGAAGCGGCGCATCAGCCGCCCGCCGTCGTCCACCTGCGGCAGTTGCAATATGCCTTCCCGCCAGAAATCGTCAAACGCGGGCGTGGAGACCCCTTCCTGCGTCAGTTTCTCCTGCATCTGACCGTACAGATGTTGTAACCACTCGCGCACCGTCCGGCCTTCGGTAAACGCCTCTTCACGCCCCAGACGGGCGGCAATATCGCGGAAAATAGCAAAGTCATCCCGCGCATGTCCCCACGGCTGCGCCACCGGGTGCATGGCGAACAGATAGCGATCGGTCGGCGCGCCGCCGATATCTTCACGCTCCAGCGTCATGGTGGCGGGCAAAATCAGATCCGCATGGCGGGCCGTGGCCGTCAGGCTGTGCTCATGAACGATTAAGGTATCCAACTGGCAAAACGCATGGCGCAGCCGCGCCAGATCCTGATGGTGATGGAACGGATTACCGCCCGCCCACCACGCTAATTTAATGTGTGGATAACGGCGACGCACGCCGTTGAAGTCGAACGGCTCGCCGGGATTGAGCAGCATATCGGCAATGCGCGCCACCGGAATAAGATCCTCCACGCCGTTGACGCCCTGCGGTAGCGCAGGAAACGAGACGCGGTTAAACGCTTTACCGTAATGCCCCAGCGCCCCCATCGCATAGGCGTATCCGCCGCCGGGCAGACCGGGTTGCCCCAGGGCGGCGGCCAGCACCAGGCCCAGCCATACCGGCTGCTCGCCGTATTGCGCCCGTTGCAGGGAGTGGGCGACCGTCACCAGTACCCGTTTACCGTGCAGACGCCGCGCCAGCGCGACAATCTTTTCCGCCGATACGCCGCAAATGGCTTCTGCCCATGCAGCATCGCGCACAGTGCCATCCTGTTCACCGGATAACGAAGCCACCAGCATCGGCCAGCCAGTGCAGTAACGGGCAAGAAATGCTTCATCGCTCAACCCTTCGCGCCACAACGTGTGAAGCAGCGCGAGGATCAAGGCAGCATCGGTGCCCGGACGCACCGGCAGCCACTCACCGGCGGCTTCCTGCGGCAAGTCGCTGCGCAGCGGGCTGACGGAGATAAACGTCGCGCCACGCGCGGCGGCCTGGCGCATATAGCCGCGCTCGGTATGTTCACTCATTCCACCGCTGGCGACCTGCGAGTTTTTCAGCGCCAGCCCGCCGAACGCCAGCACGATATCGCTGTGTTCGGCGATCTCGCGCCAACTTACGCCGCGCCGGGCGATCTCATCCTGCGGAGCAACAATGTGCGGCAGAATGACGCAGGCAGCGGCGGAGCTGTACGACCACACCGAGCGCACATAACCGCCGATAGTGGTGTTGAGAAAGCGATGAAGCTGGCTTTGCGCATGGTGAAAACGCCCGGCGCTCGACCAGCCGTAAGAGCCGCCGAACACCGCCTGCGGGCCAAAATTATCCGCCACACGTTTCAATTCACTGGCCGCCAGATCCAGCGCCTGCTCCCAGCTAATAGCGATGTACTCATCTGCGCCGCGGCGCGCATCCGGGCCAGGGCCGTTCTCCAGCCAGCCTTTACGTACCATCGGCTGCGTGACACGCGCCGGGTGGCGCAGCGTATCAGCAAGGTTTTCCAGCAGCGGGCTGGGATCGGGATCGCCGGGAAACGGCGTAATCTGCAGTTCGTCGCCGCTATCGGAGGCGGTGAATGCCCCCCAGTGCGAGCTGTGCATCACCGGTTTTTGCGTCATCATGCTTCCTGGAGTCAAAAATGAAAAACGGTGCTTACAACACCGTAGAGAGGAAATGGCTGACGCGGGCGTTGGCGTTATTCTCCAGCAACTGGCGCGCCGGGCCGGAAGCGATGATTTTGCCTGCCTCCATAAAGACGATGTTGTCGGCCACTTCGCGGGCAAAACCAATCTCGTGGGTGACAATGACCATCGTGATGCCGGAGTGCGCCAGTGCTTTGATCACCTGCAATACTTCGCCCACCAGTTCCGGATCCAGCGCCGATGTCGGCTCATCAAACAGCATCACTTCCGGGTCCATCGCCAGCGCTCGGGCAATCGCCACACGCTGCTGCTGACCGCCGGAAAGCTGTTGCGGCCAGTCGTTTTCCCGCCCCGCCAGCCCCACTTGCTGCAACAGCAAGCGCGCTTTCGCCACCGCCTGCGCGCGCGGCTGTTTCTTCACGCGGATCGGCGCGTCGATAATGTTTTGCAGCACCGTGCGATGCGGGAACAGATTAAATTGCTGGAACACCATGCCAATGCGGCTGCGCTGGCGGGCGATTTTACTGTCGCTAACTTCAAACAGCGCCTGGCCTTTTTGTTCATAGCCCACCAGCTCCCCGCCGATACGTATGGTGCCCGCATCGAGCTTTTCCAGATGGTTAATGCAGCGCAGCAGCGTGGATTTCCCGGAACCCGACGGGCCGAGGATCACGGTAACCGAACCGGCATCGACATCCAGATCGACACTATCGACCACCGTCTGCCCGGAGAAGCGTTTGGTAATGTTGCGTAATTCGATGGCTTCAGCCATTGCTCACTCTCCTGGCATTCAACAGATAAACCGGCAGCTTACGGGCAAACCAGACTTTTGCTTCCACGCGTTTCACGCCGCGCGAGAAGTAGCGCTCGACATAAAACTGCCCAACCGACAACACCGAGGTGAGCAGCAGATACCATGCCGTTGCCACCAGCAGCAGCGGGATCACTTCATAGGTGCGCTGGTAGATGATTTGCGCCGAGAAAAGCACGTCCTGCAAGGAGATCACCGACACCACAGCGGTGGTTTTGAGCTGGCCAATCACTTCGTTACCGGCAGGCGGCAGAATGGCGCGCATCGCCTGCGGCAGCACGGTATGGCGGAAAATCTGCCCGCGCGAATAGCCGAGCGCCCGCGCGGCTTCCAGTTGGCCGTTGCCGACGCTCTGAATTCCTGCGCGAATGATCTCCGCCGCATAGGCCGACTGGTGCATCACCAGCGCAATGACCGCCGCGCTGAACGGGCTTATCAGCGCGTTCGCCGGAGAACTGTAGAGTTCGCCAATCCCTGGCAAGGTTACTGAAATCGTTGGATAGAGCGCCGCAATGTTGTACCAGAGGAACAGTTGCACCAGCATCGGCACGCCACGGAAAAACCATGTATAGCCCCAGCTAACAGCGACCAGCACCGGATTCGACGAAAGGCGCATCAGCGCCAGCACAGTGCCGCCGGCAAAGCCGAGCACCACCGAAATGGCGGTCAGTTGCAACGTCATCAGCACGCCGCTGAGGATGGACTCTTCGGTGAAGCTTTGCGCCACTACGCCCCACTCAAAACGCGGGTTATTGAAAACAGAGTGCAGCAGCCCTGCCAGCAGCAGCAAAACGAACAGGGCGCTGAACCAGCGCCCGTAGTAGCGTTTTCCGATGATGCGCAGTTCATCCTGCGATTGTGAAGCGGTGGTGTGCGCCATTAGAAAATCTCTTCGTTACGTTTGGACTCTTTTACCGCGCCAAAACCGATCGACCAGTGGTCGAGGATCTTCTGGTAAGAGCCATCTTTGATCAGGGAGTTGAGCGCGGCCTGAACGGCCTCTTCCAGCCCGGAACCTTTCGGGAAGGCGATAGAAACCGGTGCATCGTTAACGCTGATTTGCCCGCTCATGGTTAGCGGTTTCACTTTGCTGACCTGCCAGGTCAGGCCTTCGTAAGGGCCAAAGAACATCGGCACGCGGCCGCTGACCACCGCCTGCACACCTGCCGGGCGATCCGGGAAGACGGCGATTTTAATCGGCGGTTTACCCTGCGCTTCACAGGCTTTGCTGCCTTCGTTCAGGCGGTTGATTTGCGTAGTGCCAGCCCCGGCACCAATCTCTTTGCCGCACACCTGGGTGAGTTCGGTGAAGGCGGGAATATTGGCATCCTGGCGGGAAATAATGCCTAAGCGCGAGGCGTCGTAATAACTGACAAAATCAACCTGCTCCAGGCGTTTTTGCGTGGCGTTAATATTGGCGAGCGCCACATCGTAGCGGCCTGATTTCAGCCCCGGAATAATATTGTCGAAACCGCCGGTATCGTGCCATTGCACTTTCACGCCGAGACGTTCGGCAACGGCGGTCATAATATCGATTTCACGCCCGGCCAGCGTTTTATTATCTTCCTGATAAAACGTGGTTGGCGGCGTATTTGGATTGGTACCGGCAATAATATAACCACGCTTTGCAATATCGGCGGGCACCAGGCTTTTCAGCGCGGCATCAGCCTGAACATGCAGTGAGCTGTCGGTTGGGACGGATTGTTCGGCGGCAAACGCGGTGTGCGCACTGAGAGCGAGTGCGAAAAGGGTGATACCTTTTGCGAATTTCACTGGAACCTTTCTCCTGATATTTAAAATGTTTCCCGGCAGGGAAAAGGCGTCGAGGTAGCGATGTATTTTTCCCTTTGCCCATGTCGCGTAAAGCCGCGCGGCGCAAAGGATTGTCATCCTCTAAACGTCCCGCAGCCATTCTCTGGAAGATAGGCAGCGATCACAAATGCGAAAAACAGATATCTATTGCCGAAATCCGGCAATAGGGTTCTTTGCTGGCCTGAACGCGGCCCTGTCGTCGCGCAAAAATCAGATTGTTACCGCAAATCAGGCACCTGCTTATCCTGCCACGCTGGATGATTTGCTTATTAGCCATAACGTTCCTGTCTAAGCCACTATGTTGCCCTCTTGACAAAAACTGACAAAAAAGCGGCACGGTGAGGCGATTTACGCAGGAATGTAAAGAAGTTGCACACCAATATACAATGCAAACCATTCTCATTATCATGCGCATTTGCTTACAAATGTTAACGCATCAGGGAGATGATATAAGTGAATGTAACTGTATGTGGCAAAAAGCGTCCGGTCGCACTGTGCCTGGCGGGCCTGTTAACCTCACCGGTGTTTGCCGCTGAACCCACGGAGAAGCTGGCCGACGATGAGTCGATGATTGTGACGGCAGAGCAGGAGCTGAAGCAGCAGCCGGGGGTTTCCACCATTACCGCTGAAGACATCAAAAAAAGTCCGCCCGTTAACGACCTCGCGGACATCATCCGCAAAATGCCCGGCGTTAACCTCACCGGTAACGGCGCCAGCGGCAGCCGCGGTAACAACCGTCAGATCGACATTCGCGGCATGGGCCCGGAAAACACTTTGGTGCTGATCGATGGCGTGCCGGTCACCTCCCGTAACTCAGTGCGCTACAGCTGGCGCGGTGAGCGCGACTCACGCGGGGATACCAACTGGGTACCACCGGAAATGGTGGAACGCATTGAGGTGATACGCGGTCCGGCCGCTGCCCGTTATGGCTCCGGTGCCGCCGGCGGTGTGGTCAACATTATTACCAAACGCCCGACCAATGACTGGCACGGCTCGCTGTCGCTGTTCACCAACCAGCCAGAAGATGACAAGGAAGGCGCCACCCGCCGCGCGAACTTCAACCTCAGCGGTCCGCTGGCCGGTGAGGCACTCACCATGCGGCTGTACGGCAACCTGAACAAAACGGATGCCGACGCCTTCGACATCAATACCGCGCAAAATGGCGCTTACGCCGCCGGACGCGAAGGGGTGCGTAACAAAGACATCAACGGCGTGCTGTCGTGGAAAATAACCCCGACGCAGATTGTCGATTTCAGCTATGGCTACAGTCGCCAGGGCAATATTTATGCCGGCGACACGCAAAACAGCAACAGCAATGCCAGCGCCAACGGACTGGTTGAAGCGCTGTACGGCAGCGAAACCAACCGCCTGTATCGCCAGAACTACGGAGTGGTGCACAACGGCATCTGGGACTGGGGCACCTCTAAGCTTAACTTTAGCTATGAGAAAACCAACAACACCCGCCTGAAAGAAGGCTCCGGCGGCAGCACCGAAGGGATGATCAACAGCGATACGTACGCTACCAGCCGGCTGGAGAGCTATCGCGCCGGCGGCGAGATCAATTTCCCGCTGCAGCTGCTGGTCGATCAAACCGTTACGCTGGGTGCTGAGTGGAATCGCGATGAGCTTAACGATCCGGCATCGGTACAGGCCACCAGCGCACCGGGCGTCGATTTCGGCGGCGTTTCCAGCGACGGTTCGCAGCGTGACAGTAAAAACAGCGCCACCATCAGCTCGCTCTATTTCGAAGACAACATCGCCGCCACCGACTCCACCGAAGTGATCCCCGGCCTGCGCTTCGACTATCACGATCAGTTTGGCGCTAACTGGAGCCCGAGCCTCAACCTGTCGCAGGGCCTCGGTGATTACTTCACGCTGAAAGCCGGAATTGCGCGCGCCTTTAAAGCGCCCAACCTGTATCAGTCCACTGAGGGCTATATCCTGTCGACGCGCGGCAACGGTTGTCCGATTGGCCTGTCACGCTGTTACCTGCTGGGCAGCAAAGACCTCGATCCCGAGATCAGCGTGAATAAAGAAGTGGGCATCGAGTTCAGTAATCAGGGCTATGTCGCGGGCATCACCTGGTTCCGCAATGATTACAAAAACAAAATCATCTCCGGCACCACGCCGGTGGCTTCAACCGGCTCGTATAACCTGCTGCGCTGGGAAAACGGCGGCAAGGCGATCGTCGAAGGGCTGGAAGGCAATCTGAGCATCCCGCTGATCGCCGACACGCTGGAGTGGCGCACCAATGCCACCTATATGTTCCGCTCGGAGAGCAAAAAAACCGGCAACCCGCTGACGGTGATCCCGGAATTCACCATCAACTCGCAGCTGGAGTGGCAGGCGACCGAGGCGCTCAGCGCCAACATCAACTGGACGCAATATGGCCGGCAGAAGCCACGTCAGTATGCGGAAACCAGCCTCGAGGCCAGCCGTGGTCTGTCGCAGCGTGAAATCAGCCCGTATTCCATTGTCGGACTGAACCTCAACTACGACATCACTAAAAACCTGAGCGCCAACGCCGGTATCAACAACCTGTTTGACAAGCGCGTTTATCGCGAAAATGCCGGGGCATCGACCTATAACGAACCGGGCCGCGCCTGGTACGCCGGTGTCACGATGTCGTTCTGAGGAATGGACGCCATCGGGTAAAGTGATGGGGGTGATCACACCCAGTCTTCAACCATCAGTCCCGCAACGCGTTGGAACTCCCGCGTGTTTTAAGCACCGCCGTCTGTGCGGCAGGCCTGCGCGCTAGCCGGATGCTCAGCAGCGCGCCGGCCGCCAGGCAGAACGACATACACACTATCGCCACGATGAAGGCATGGGTAATCTCTCCCGGCCCCTTGCCCGTGCCCAGCACGGCATAAAAGATCCCGCCGATAATGGCCACGCTCAGCGCCGTGCTCAGTTGCAAGGTGGAGCTGGCGATACCGGCAATCATCCCGGCCCAGGCGGGTGCCACGCGTCCGGTGACGATGTGCATCAGCGTCGGCAGCGCCAGCCCCTGGCCAAACCCCACCACAAACAGTCCCAGAGCCAGCGGCAGCGCCGCTGGTGACATCCCAACCGGCGTGCTGGCCATCAGCCACGCCAGGCCCAGCAGGCCGACCACTTCCAGCACCATCCCAGTGGCGTTAACGTAAGGCCCAATCAGCCGTCGCGCAGAAGGCGTGGATAACGGCCCCAGCAGAAAACCCGCACCAAAGGGCAGAAAGATCAGCCCGGCGCTCAGTACGCCCTGATGCAGCGCGCCCTGTAAATAGATCGAGAACAGCAGGAAGAATACGCCAATCGAGTAGAACAGCAGCGCCAGCAGCAGGGACAGCCCCAGCCCCGGCACGCTGAAAATCGCCGGATCGATCAGCGGATCGCCGCCCTGCTTTGCCAGCCGGCTTTCATAGCGCCAGAACAGAGTGCCCAGCACCGGCACCAGCAGCAGCGATAGCCAGGCCCACAGCGGCCAGCCCGCTTCCCGTCCTTCAATCAGCGGGACGATCAGCAGACCCAGCGTCATCATCGACAGTCCCATTCCACCAAAATCCAGCTTGCGCGCGTGCTGAGCTCGCGTCTCTTTAATCAACGGGATGCCAAAAAGTACCACCAGCAGCGCCACCGGCAGATTGACCAGGAAAATGGCGCGCCAGCCGCTATCGAACAGGTTGAGTGAGATCAGGATGCCGCCCAGCGCCTGACCGATCACCGAGGCCAGACCAAATACCGCGCCGTACAGGCTCAGCGCGCGCGATTTCTCCGCCTCCGGGAAAATCGCCTGAATCGAGGCCAGCGCCTGCGGTGCCATAATCGCTGCAGTGATGCCCTGCAGCACGCGGCCAGCGATCAGCGCACCCGGTGACCAGGCAAAGCCACACAGCGCAGAAGCCGCCGCAAAACCGGTCAGGCCAACGAAGAACATGCGCCCGCGGCCAAACAGATCGCCGAGGCGACCGCCGGTGATCAGCGTGACGGCATAAAACCCGGCATAGGACGAGATGACAAATTGCTCCGCCGAGCCGGACGTGGCCAAGTCGCTCTGAATCGACGGCAGCGCCACATTGACAATAAAGAAGTCCAGCGGGGGTAAAAATGCGCCTGTCAGCAGGACGATAAACATCGCCCAGCGGCGTGGCTCGGGATTTAACGCGTGCGGATCGGACATCACAACACCTCACTAAGGAACCGATTGGTTCCAATATGGATAAAAAAATTAGTCGAGCAGACGCATCGTGCAGTCCACTACGGCGTTCATTTCTGCTTCCGTTGCCCCGGTTTTACCGAGGATGCGCATCCCTTCAATCTGGCAAACCAGTAAGCGGGCCAGCACCTGCTCATCACGCTCGGGCAGTTCTCCGCTCAGCTGACCGCGCACCAGTGTTGCCGCATACAGCTGCTGCAAACGCCGGAACATGCGCCCCGTACGTTCGGCAATCTGTTCATCATGCGCGGCCATCTCGGTGGTGAGCGACACCACCAGACAACCGCGCCGCCCTTTCTCACCGCTGGACAGCGCGGCATAACGCAGCAGCGAGGCGCGAATCGCCGCTTTAACCGCGCCGGGCTGCGCCAGAATATCCGAGGTGGCTTTCAGACCTTCGGTCATGTAGATATCCAGCGCGGCCAGCAGCAGCCCTTTTTTATCGCCGAACGCCTTGTAGAGACTGCCGCGCGATAAACCGGTCCCGGCGATCAAATCCGGTAGCGACGCCGCTTCATAGCCGCGATCCCAGAAAACGTGCATGGCGCTGCGGGCGGCCTCTTCCAGCTCAAACTCGCGCGGGCGACCGATGACGGTCAGGTTCTTCATCACTGCCCTCCCCTGTGATTATAAACTGATTGGTTCCTATCTTAGCCGCAATGCAGTGGCTATTGCAAGTCAGCCGCAGCCCCTTCACGGCGCGGCCGCTTACGCGTGGATATTCACGGTTAAGTGGTGCGTTACACAAAGAACTGACGTAACGCGTCGGCCAGCGCCTGCGGTTGCTCATCCGGGATAAAGTGACCACAGTGCGCGAGGCGAATCCCGCTGACGTCGGCCGCAAAAGTGCGCAGCGGCTGGGCCATATCGGCAATCGAACCCTGATCGGCGCTCACCGCCAGCAGCGGGATCGCCAGTTTTCCCCGGGTTTGCAACAACTGACGATTCTGCTCCGCCGAGGTGCTGACCTCACGATACGCCGCCATGCCGGCGCGCAGCGCGCCGTTTTGCTGCAGCAGCCGCACATATTCCGCCATATCTTCGTCACCAAACACCATCGGGCTGGCTGCTTTGCGCTGCAAAAACCACTGCAGATAGAGCGCTTCACGACCGGCGATCAGCGCTTCCGGCAGATCCGGCAACAGGTGAAAAGCAAAGTGCCAGGTTTTCCAGGCTTTGTCCGGCGTCGCAGGCAGCGCATCCGGCAGCGTCACGCCGGGAATGCCGGCATCCAGCAGCGCCAGCTTGCTGATGGCATCACCGTGCAGCATCGCCAGCGGCCAGGCAACCCAGGCACCCACGTCATGCGCGGCCAGGTAGTAACGCTCAACCCCTAACTGCTGCAACAATCCCTGCACGCTGTGCGCCAGCGAGGTGGTGTCATAACCGCTGGCAGGCTTGTCGGAGTCGCCCTGGCCGGGCAGATCCGGCGCAATGATGAAATAGTCTGCCGCCAGCTGCGCCATCACCTTACGCCAGGCAAACCAGCTCTGCGGAAAGCCCGCCAGCAGCACCAGCACTGGCCCCTGCACATTGCCGCCGCTGACATAGTGCAGCCGCACGCCCGCGACCGTGGCGTAAGCATGGTTAAACTGCGGCAGGTGATCGACGGGCTGTGACCAGCGCGGCGCGGCGTCCAGGGCAGGCAGTGACATAAGCGTTCTCCGGTTATTTTGGTAAAGATTATTTCCTTATTGGATGCGATCCTGCGCTACCGCGCCGTTAACGCGGACTCATTAAGGAAATGTTTATTTCCTTAATATTAACGACAGCCACGCGCGCCTTGCAAGCGAGTCTGTGAAATAGATCCGGAAGCGAACGGCGGAGTGAATCGCCCCGCCGCCGCGCCTGAGCGATGCGCGGTTATCCCGCCTTCTTCGACGTGGGTTTCAGCGATCGATTGAGATCCTGAATGCGTTTCATGGTTTTAACTGTGCGTGCCGAACTGGCAGAGGCCACCGCCAGAATCAGCATTTCGAGGCACACCAGCACCGTACCGTGCAGCGGCATGCGACCATTTTCACCGCCGCGCGGCACGTTAATTACTACATCCGCCTGCTGCGCAAACGCCGAATCCAGCGCGTGGGTCAGCAGAATCACCGGCATACCCAGCCGCTGCGCCTCTTTCAGCGTCGTCATGCCCTCACGGTGCGCCGATTTCTGCGCCATCATGATCAGTACATCGCCGCGCTGTAGCGTTATCAGCTGTTCCGCCAGCGCAATCCCGGCACGGTTAAGCGTCACCGCCGGCAGGCCGATGCGCCGGAACAGTCGCGCGCTGTACTCCGCCAGAATGCCGGAAGCGTTGATGCCAAACAGCGCCACCTGACGCGCTTCCAGCAACAGTGTCACCGCAGCCGCCACCGCCTGACGGTTAACCGGTTCTGCCAGTACTTCGCAGGCGCGCTGATGGCCGCCCAGCACAAAATCGATGCCGGAGTTGATGTCACACGACAGTTCGCTGATGGTCGCGCTCATCTTCTCTTCCGAGTTTTGCGCCGGGCCAAACCACGCGGACAGCGTGGTTTTCAGATCGCGCAAACCGGCAAAGCCCAGCGCCTGCACGGTGCGTACCACGGTGGCGTCAGAAGTTTGGGTGGCCTGGGCGATATCCAATGCAGTCGCGTCTAATATAGCCTCACGATTTTCGTGGATATATCGCGCCACCGTTTGCAGGCTGGCCGATAATGTCGTGACGCGCGCACGGTAGCGTTCACCGAATACATCCACCCGATTTTTAATGTTATTAGCCGCCATTATGTTGCCTGTTAGTAATATCGCATCGTTGTGAACCGCGTCGGCAGGCCGGCTTGTAGTGAAAATTTGCGCCGCTACCGCTGTCCACTCCCTTCGCGCCTGGCTTAACCCGGCCAGCTTCAAATGCTATAAAATAAATAATAAGCTGATTTAAAATAAGTTTTATGATAATCCCGGTTCAAAAGTTTCTGCCGCGTTCTGCTGTAGTATCCACACCATCATTTACGTTTACTACTACATTTTTTCATGTTTGAATGATTCTCAATTACATCTCAGCCGCCTTTTTCCGCTGACTGATGGCATAACAATGCCGGGCCGCGAATGTCCTGTTCGTCACCGGCAGCATTTTACTGATAGCTTCGTTGCGCGGAATAAATAATCCCGCAATTACACCAGGTTTATATTCGATGCAGAACAACTCACCGCGGGCGGTTAAATTACTGTGCCATCCGGCTATCCTTGCCGCTATTTACGGCGTAACGGCACTCAGCAGTACTGACACCCTTGCCGCTGAACAAAACAGCACCCTCACCGTGACGGCGCAGCAGCAAAACAGTGACGACGGCTATAGCGCCACCAGCAGTTCGGTCGCCAGTAAAACGCCGGTGTCGCGCCTCAATGAAGCCCAATCGGTGAGCGTGGTGACGCAACAGCAGCTGGAGGATTATCAGGCCGCCAGCCTCGCCGACGCGCTGCGCTTTGTCAGCGGCGTAAGCGAAGGTAATACGCTGGCAGGTACCGAAGATGGCTTTGTACGCCGCGGCTTTGGCAGCAACTCGGATGGTTCCATCTATCGTGATGGCGTGCGCAGCAGCCAGGGGTTGAATTTCGACGCCACCACCGAACGTGTCGAGGTGCTGAAGGGCTCGGCTTCACTGCTGTACGGTATCCAGAATCCCGGTGGCGTGATCAATATTGTGAGCAAAAAGCCGCAATACACCTGGCACACCAAAGTCAGCGGTCGCGCAGCCAGCGAGGGCGGCGGCGCCGGCACGCTGGACGTCACCGGCCCGCTCGGCAACGGTTTTGCTTTCCGCCTGATTGCCGAAAAGCAGAATCAGGATTACTGGCGCAATTTCGGCAGCGATAAACACACCTTGATCGCCCCCTCGCTACAGTGGTATGGCGAGCAGGCCAGCTTCCTCATCAGCTACGAAGATTATCAGTACGATATTCCCTACGATCGCGGCACGGCGTTTGTTAACGGTAAGCCGGTAGCAATTGGCTATAAAGATCGCCTGGACGATAAAGCTAACCATGCGTGGGGCCACAATAAAACCCTGAACGCGCACTACGACTGGCAGTTCAATGAGGCGTGGAGCACGCGCCTGACTTTTGGCTGGAACCAGCGTCAGTACGACAACAACGAAGTGCGGGTCACGGCGATCAACCCCACCACCGGCGTGGTGACGCGCCGCGCCGACGCCAACCGTGGCTTCAACCATAAAACCAAATACGTGGCGTGGGATGTGATCGGTTCGCCGCAGCTGTTTGGCATGACGCACGATGTGGTGTTCGGCACCGATTATGAAATGAACCAGACTTACCGTGCGCACCAGTATCAGGGTAAAGCGAACACCGGCTTCAACCTGTACGATCCGCAATACGATATGCTGGCACCGATCACCAACAGCAGCAGTGAAAACAGCGCCAACGCCAACCTGCTTAACCGCCTGCACAGTCGCTCGGTATACGCCAAAGACAGCATTTCGCTCACCGACGACTGGATTGCGGTGCTGGGCGGACGCTATCAGCACTATGAACAGCGCGCGTCAAAGGGCTTCGATCCGGTGGTGCAAACGCTGGACAGCGAGGGCAACAAGTTCCTGCCGCAGGCCGGGCTGATTTACAAACTGACGCCGGATGTCTCACTGTATAGCAGCGTGAGCAAATCCTTCACGCCATCGACTGACGTCGACGATGACGGCAACGTCGGCAAGCCGGAACAGGGCACTACATGGGAAGTGGGCAGCAAGTGGCAAATTTCGCCCCGGCTCTTTGCCAGCGTAGCGCTGTACCGTATCGACGAACGTGATATGTCGCTTAATATCAACGGCACCACGCGCGCCATCAATAAAGCGCGTTCGAGCGGCGCTGAATTTGAGCTCAATGGTGAAGTGCTGCCGGGCTGGGATCTGAGCGCCAACTACAGCTACGATAAGGCCGAAATCGTTGACGATGGCGTCAACCCGGCGAACAAGGGCAACCGCCTGCAGAATGCACCGCGTCACGCCGGGGCGCTTTACCTGAGCCATAACCTGACGCTGAACGGCATTCCCGGTGACTTCCGCGTCGGCGGCGGTGCGCGCTACGTTGGCTCACGCGCCGGCGATCCGGAGAACAGCTTTACGCTGCCGGATTATGTGGTCGCCGACAGCTTTATCGCCTGGAATAATCAGCTGTTTGGCGAGAAAACCCAGCTAAAGCTTAACCTGAATAACCTGTTCAATAAGCACTATTACACCTCCAGCGGCGGCAACCTGCGCGTGCGCGAAGGGGAAACCCGTAACCTGATGGTCGAGGCCAGCGTTGAATTCTGATCGAGCGAAAAAGCCGCTGACGTGGCGTGCCTGGCTGGCTGCCCTCCTGCTGCTGGCGTTCAGCACCAGCGCGCTGGCCAGGGTGATTACCGATATTGACGGCAATCGGGTGGAGATTCCCGATAATCCGCAGCGCATCGTGCTGGGTGAGAGCCGCATGCTGTATACTCTGGCGCTGCTGGCACCGGATAACCCGTTCCGCCACATCGTCGGCTGGCCGCGCGATCTGCAAAAATATGACAGCCAGACGTGGAACAGTTTTGCGCAGCGGTTTCCGCAGATGCTGAACATCCCGACGCTCGGATCGGGCGGCCCTCAGGCGATCAATCCGGAGCAGATTCTCGCCCTGCGACCGGACGTGGTGATTCTGCCCAGCCTGGCGCGCTACGATGATGCCGATCTGAGGCTGGTCAGCATCCTGAATGCTGCGCATATTCCGGTAGTGAAGATCGATCTGCGCGTACATCTGTTAAAGAACACCCGGCGCAGCGTAGAGATTTTTGGTGAGGTGCTGAACCAGCAGGCGCGCGCGGCGGCGTTCAACCGCTTTTACAGCGCGCATCTGCAGGTGATTGAGGAACGGCTGGCGCGCTATCACGGGCCGAAACCCACGGTGCTGTTGCAGTTGCATCTGGGACGGCGCAACGAGTGCTGCGTGACGGCGATTAACGGCAGTCTGGGCGAGCTGCTCAATGCCGCCGGCGGCGACAATATTGCTGGCAAAACCCAGCACGGCGTGTTTGGCCGTTTGAGTGAGGAGCAGGTGATCGCAGCCCAGCCTGAGTATTACTTCGCCACCGGCTTTGGCGATAACGCCAGCGCAGGCCTGCTGCGCCTCGGGCCGGACGTCGCGCCCGACGCGGTGCTGAGCAGTTTTCGCCAGCTAACCGCACAGCAGAACGGCTTGCGCGAGCTTAAGGCGATTCGCAACGGCCATGCGGCGGCAATCTGGATGAATTTTTATCTCAGCCCGTGGCATATTGCGGTGACCGAGTTCATGGCAAAAACGCTGTATCCGCAGCTGTTCGCCGACATCGATCCGCAGCAGACGCTGGAAACCCTGTTCCGTGATTTCCTGCCGATCCCCTATCGCGGCACGCTGTTTATGCGCATTTCGGCGGTGGATTCATCCACCCAGCACAAGCCATAGCGGCGCAGCGGTTGGATCAGCGCGATAAATCGCGCCGCTACAAAGCGTGCCAGCGAATAATTCCGTTATTACATACTGCACCAATCGTAGCGGCGCAATTTATTGCGCAAAAACACAGCGGCGCAGAGGTTTGATCAGCGTGATAAATCGCGCCGCTACGAAACGTGCCAGCGACCAGTACCGTCATCACATTCTGCACCAATCGTAGCGGCGCAATTTATTGCGCGAAAACACAGCGGCGCAGAGGTTTGATCAGCGTGATAAATCGCGCCGCTACGAAACGCGCCAGCGAATAATACCGTTATAAACACTTATTTATGCCTGCGGCTGGCGCTTAAACACCCAGAACGCCCAACTGTGATACAGCAGCGTCAGCGGCAACACAATCAGCAAACCCGTCACCACGAACCCCTGCGTCACCGGCGAGGAGGCCTGCTGGTGCATCTCCAGCTGCCATGGCAGCAACCACGGATAAAGCCCGCACGCCAGCGCCGCGACCACCACGCCCGTCTGCACCAGCGTGATCATCAATAACGCCACCATCGCTTCCCGCCACAGCGTAAGCAGCTGCAACAGCCACAGCGCAGGCAACAGGCTCAGCAACACTTTTCCCGGCCAGCGCTGCCAGCTCTGCTGCCACAGCGCCGGCTCCAGCAGCAGCACGGCAATAAAGCAGGCCAGCGTCACCACCCACCACAGCATGGCCAGCGCCCGCGCCCGCTCCACCACCGGCTCGCCAATGCGCCAGCACAGCCAGCAGCAGCCCAGCAGCAGATCAACCGCCACCAGCCCGAGGCCGCACAGCAGCGGCACCAGCGAAAAATCAAACACAATCCCGCTGGGCGGACGCGACACCAGCATCAATCCGCTCATCCAGCCTGGCAGAAACGCCGCCAGCAGCGAGCTGACCATCAGCAGCCGGTCCAGCCAGCGTCGCCCGGTCTCGCCAGGCTGACCGCGATACGCCAGCGCCAGCCCGCGCAAAAACAGCGCCAGCAGGAAGAGAAACAGCGGCACCTTCAGCGTTTGTAACAGCAGACTGTACAGCGGCGGAAACAGCGCCAGCATGCCGCCTGCCAGCAACACCAGCCAGGTTTCATTGGCATCCCACAGCGGCAACAGGCTGTGCACCATCCACTGCCGTTCTTGTGGCTGGTCGAAACTGTACAGCAGCATCCCCACGCCGCTATCCGTGCCATCCAGCGCCAGATACATCAGCAGGGCAAACAGCAGAAGCACAGCAGAAAGTTCGACCAACATCCTCATCCTCCTCAGGCTGGCGTCTGTATGGTTTCCGCTACCGCCGTCGCCTGCGGATCCGGCAGCGGTGCCGCCAGGTGGCGCAGCAGATAACACAGGCCAAAGGCAAAACTCAGTGCGTAAATCACCACCACCGACGCGAAAATGGCGACGCTGCTGCCGAGGGACATTGGCGCCAGGCTGTCGGCGGTACGCAGCATGCCGTATACCGTCCACGGCTGCCGGCCGACCTCCGTCACCACCCAGCCCGCCAGCAGTGCAATGAAGCCAGCCGGTGACATCAGCGCCAGCAGACGCAGCACGCGCCGCGACTGATCAAGGCGACCGCGCCAGCGCTGCACATTGCCCGCCAGGCTGCTCAGCAGCATCAGCAGCGCCAGTCCCACCATCAGGCGAAAGGCAAAAAACACCGGCAGCACCGGTGGCAGGCTGTCGCGCGGGAATTCACGCAGGCTTTTGATGTGGCCGTTGAGGTTATGGCGCAGGTAGAGCGAGCCGATAGCCGGGACCGCCAGCTCGGCGTGGTTCCGCTGCTGCGCCTGATCGGGCAGCGCAAACAGCCGCAGCGGCTCGCCCTCCCCTGGCGCAGGCGGCTGCCAGCTGCCCTCGATCGCCGCCAGTTTGGCGGGCTGATAGTCACGGGTATTTTCGCCATGCAGATCGCCCACCACCATCTGCAGCGGCAGGATGCACAGCGACACCGTCAGCGCGCTGCGCAGCATCAGCCGGCTGGCGGCCTCGCCAGCATTACGCAGCAGGCGCCATGCCGCGACGCCACCCAGCAAAAACGCCACGCTGATCCACGAGGCCAGCAGCATGTGCGCCAGACGCCAGCCAAATGAGGGCGCGGAAATCAAACTCCAGGCGCTGTCCGGCGTGAACTGGCCGGCGTCATTGAGCGTAAAACCGCGCGGCGTTTGCATCCATGAGTTAGCGGCGAGGATCCAGAAAGCGCTAAAAATCGCGCCGAGCGCCACCAGACAGGTAATGGCGAAATGCACGCCGGGTTTCACCCGATCAATGCCAAACAGCATCACGCCGGTCAGCGCCGACTCGAGGAAAAAAGCGATCAGCACTTCATACAGCATCAGCGGACCGATAATGCCGCCCGCTTTGCTGGCAAACACCGACCAGTGGGTGCCGAACTGAAACTCCATGATCACGCCGGAAACCGTGCCAATCGCCACGGTGAGCGCGAATACCTTGATCCAAAAGTGCAGCGCCTGATGCGCTTCCGGCCGTCTGCCCCACAGCCAGCGCGCTTCAAACCACACCAGAAACGGGGCCAGCCCCAGCGTCAGCGCTGCCAGGGTAATGTGCATGCCCATCGTCAGGGCAAACTGACCGCGCGCGATCAGCAGCACCCACTCCTGGCTACTCACGGCTCGGCTTACCGCTGTAGCGGGTTATCGGCTTCTCCTCGTCACCCTGCATGGCGCGCGCGAAGGTTTCCAGCGCCGCCAGCAGTGGCCGGATGCCCTGCCACAGCGCCTCATCATTCAGCAGTTTGAGCACGCCACTGACGCCCGGCGCGCTTTTTTCCTGCTGCGCCGTGTCGCTGGCCGGCTTCATCGCCAGCAGGGCATCGCGCAGCGCCAGCAGCAAATGGTTGAAACGCTCCGGCGGTACGGTGCTGAGCGTCATAAACAGCAGCGACAGGTTTTGAACCGCATTCTGCGTGCCGGGCCGGTTAAGCCCGGCGGCGACAATTTTGCCGATGTCATTGTTGGCTTTTACCATGTCATTAGCCAGGCGCAGGAAACCGTGCTGATGCAGATTCTCCAGCAATTCGTTCAGCGCTTCCTGCGCGCTGGATTCGGTGCGCGTCGGAGTGGGTTGATAGTGCAGCGGTTCGGCCATTAGCTTTTCTCCGGATGCGAAACGTGTTCAGGCGGCAGCCGGTATTCAGGCTGCTGCCATTTTTGTTCAACGGGCAGATGATCCAGCGGCGTGCGCTGGCCGTGGCGGAAGTTGTGCAGCGGAATCGGGTGCGGCTGTGGCGCATGCGTCAGTTTACGCATCGTCACCGCAATCTCTTTGTAGGCTGGCGTATTCACCGCCGGATCGTGATGTTCGCCAGTCAACTGATTGATGCCCTCTTTACCCTGGTGAATCGAGATAAACAGCACCTTGCCCTGCACCCGTTCGGTGACCACCACCGGAACCTCCAGCGCGCCACGGCGGGAACTCAGCCTGACCCAGTCGCCGGTGTTCAGGCTGCGGCCAGCCGCCAGTTCGGGGCTGATTTCAACATACCATTCGGGGGAAAGGCTGGTGGTGCGCCCGCCTCTGCCGCTCTGGTTGGTGGACTGAAAGTGCTCCAGCATGCGGCCATTATTCAGCAGCAGATCGTAGTCGGCATCCGCCTCTTCCGCCGGGGGCTGCCAGCTCACCGGATAGAGCGTGGCGCGGCCATCCGCGCTTTTGAATGTGTCGGTATAAAGCAGCGGCGTGCTGCTGCCATCTGCCTTCACCGGCCAGAGTTGCGATTTCCAGCCCTCCAGCCGCTCATAGCTGACACCCGCAAAACTCCCGGCGATGCTTGCCACCTCGGCCATAATTTGCCCCGGATGGGTATAGCCCCAGTCGAAACCCATCCGCGCGGCAAGCTGAGTCAGGATCAGCCAGTCCGGGCGGCTGTCGCCGAGCGGTGGCATCACCGGGTAGAAACGCTGAATGCGCCGTTCAGTGTTAACAAACGAACCCTCTTTCTCCACGCTGGGACAGCCTGGCAGCACCACGTCAGCGAACTGCGCGGTGCGGCTGAGAAACAGATCCTGCACCACCAGAAAATCCAGCTCGCTAAATCCCTGGTGCACATTGGTGGTATCGGCATCGGAAAAGGCCGTCTCCTCGCCAATCACATACATCGCGCGAAGCTGGTCGCTTCTGGCGAGTTTGACCATCATGAAATTGTCTTCGCCCACCTCCAGCGAAAGCCGCTGCGGGTCTACGCCCCAGGCGCGTGCCCACTTTTCGCGCACTTGCGGATCGCTGACCGATTCATATCCCGGATAGAAATTTTTCAGACAGCCAAAATCGCTGGCTCCCTGCACATTGTTATGCCCGCGCATCGGATAACCGCCGGTGCCCGGCCGCCCGTAGTTGCCGGTCACCAGTAGCAGGTTGGAGAGCGCGGTGCTGGTATCTGCGCCGTGGCTGTGCTGGGTAATGCCCATCGCCCACATGATGCAGACGCTGCCCGCGCGGCCAATCCGCTCCGCCGCCCCACGCAGATCCGCTTCCGGAATGCCGGTAATTTGTGCGGCATAATCGAGGGTGAAGGGTTCAAGTGAGCGGCGGTACGCCTCGACATTGTTAACGCGCTGCGAGAGAAACGCCTCGTCGGCGTAGCCATGGTCAAACATATAGCGGGACATTGCCGAGGCCCAGACCAGATCGGTACCGGGGTGAATACGCAGATGCTGATCGGCGCGTTCGGCCATTTCATGGCGGCGCGGATCGACCACCAGCCACTGTTGGCCGCGCTGTTTTTTCGCGGCCTTCAGCCGTGAAGCAATCACCGGATGGTTTTCTGCCGTATTGCTGCCGACAATCACCACCAGCTCCGCCTGCGCCAGATCCGCAATGGTGCCCGCATCGCCGCCATAACCCACGGTACGAAACAGCCCTTCGGTGGCCGGGTTCTGGCAGTAGCGCGAGGAGTTATCGACGCTATTGGTGCCGATAATCAGCCGGGCGATTTTTTGCGTCAGGTAGGCTTCTTCATTACTGCCTTTGCTGGAACCAATAAAACCGATACTGTCCGACCCGGTTTCATCGCGGATCGCCAGCAGCCGTCTGGCGACCAGATCCAGCGCCTCCTCCCAGGAAGCAGGCCGGAAGTGGTCGTTTTCGCGGATCAGCGGCGTGGTCAGCCGCTCCGGGCTGTTAATAAAATCCCAGGCGAATTTCCCCTTCACGCAGGTGGAGATGCCGTTGACGGGCGCGTCGGTGACGGGCTGGACTTTCAGCAGATGGCGATCGCGCGTCCACATCTCAAAGCTGCATCCCACGCCGCAGTAGGTGCAGACCGTTTTGGTGCGTTTAATCTCCTGCTGGCGCAGTTGGGTATCGATCACAGACACCCCGGAAACGATCTCCGCGCCGATAGTATTTTCCAGCGCCTTCACCACATTAATTAACGGGCGTTTCAGCGACTGGCGCATCGAGGTAAACGGCCCGGCATCAGGCTGCATGGTTTTTTCCAGCAGCGCGTTACAGGGGCAAACCGTGACGCAATGGCCGCAACTGACGCAACTGGAACCCGCAATCCGCGTGCCGCCATCCCACAAAACGCGCGGATGCTCCTGCGTGTAATCAATGCTCAGCGTTTCGTTCACTTCCACATTCTGGCAGGCTTCCACGCAGCGCCCGCACAGGATGCACTGATCGGGATCGTAGGTGTAAAACGGGTTGGATTCGTCCTTCACGTAGGGTTTACGCTGCCACGCATAGCGCTGGATCGGCAGATGCATGTCCACCATGGTGTTGTGCAACGTACAGTCGCCGGTGTTGTGTTCGCAGACCGTGCAGTAGAGCTCATGTTTCGCCAGCAGGCGATCCATTCCCTCTTCGCGGGCAGCGCTGGCGTGCGGGTTGGCGCTGTTGATCACCAGGCCTTCGTGGCTGCGTAGCGTACAGCCGCGCACCAGTTTCCCCTCCACCTCCACCCAGCAGACATCGCAGGTTTGCAGCGGCGCCAGCGCCGGGTGGTAGCAGACATGAGGCAGTTTTTTTCCCTGCTCCTGCAGAAAATCAATTAACGGTTGATTTGCGGTTCCGCTTAAGCGTTCACCATTAAATATAATGGTACATTGTGCTTCGCTCATTTAACGCCTCGTTTAAGCCATCGCTCATAAATATTCGGGCCGGACAGCGCCGGTTATTATGTAAAGTTATGCATAGAGCTTAGGAACAAATCTTTATCCCGCAAGCAGACCGATTCGCTTAATAATGCGCACAGCTTACGCAGCGCTAAAATAATCATTACGTTAGTGATTTTGTAACTAAAAATATCATTTCAGCCACTGCCGCCACGCTTTAATAAAACGCGACTGCTTATTTTTTGACGTGACAAATATCACATCTCTGCCAGGCTTAATTTACTCGTTCCACTGTACAAGGAGATAGGTATGACTTCATTTACTAACAAAACGCTGATTACCCAGGAATATCCAAAGCCGCCATTCAAAAAGCAGCATCAGCCCATTCCGGGATTAGCCAGTAAGATGGAACCCCGTCCCGATCACGGTGAAACCAGCTATCGCGGCACTGGCCGTTTAACCGGGCGCAAGGCGCTGATTACCGGTGGCGACTCCGGTATTGGTCGCGCGGTAGCCATTGCGTATGCCCGTGAAGGGGCAGACGTGGCGATCAACTACCTGCCGGAAGAGGAGCAGGACGCCGCTGAAGTGGTGCAATTAATCGAAGCGGAAGGCCGTAAAGCGGTGGCGATTCCGGGTGATATTCGCTCAGAATCTTTTTGCCAGCAGCTGGTAAAAGAGGCAGCAGAAAAACTCGACGGCCTGGATATTCTGGTGAATAACGCCGGTCGCCAGCAATTTAATGAGTCTATCCGTACGCTCTCAACGGAAGATTTTGACGCCACCTTTAAGACCAATGTTTATGCGATGTTCTGGATCACCAAAGCGGCACTGGAATATCTGCCTGCCGGATCATCCATAATTAATACCTCGTCGGTTCAGGCATATGAACCGAGCGCCATTCTGCTGGATTATGCGCAAACCAAAGCCGCAATCGCCGCCTTTACAAAAGCGCTGGCGAAGCAGCTGGGCGAGCAGCAAATTCGCGTCAATGCCGTCGCACCAGGACCGTACTGGACCGCGCTGCAAGTGTGCGGCGGTCAGCCGCAGGAAAAAATCGAGCAGTTTGGTGCCAGCGCGCCACTGGGGCGCCCCGGCCAGCCAGCTGAAATCGCGCCGCTGTATGTGACCTTTGCGGAGACCACCAACAGCTTCACCTCAGGCCAGGTATGGTGCTCTGATGGCGGTACCGGCACCCTCTGACATACGGGTGCTCATCCGGATTACGTGGCTGCCGCGGGCGGCCACGTTGCCGTTTCTGCTGACAGGGAAGATCCATGAATAATCAAACGCTGCAGTCGCCGATGCGCGATCAGGGCTTTGCCCGTCTCGGCGACTACGCGGCCATCGGTGAAGGCCGGTCGGTGGCGCTGATCGCGCCCGACGGCGCCATTGACTGGTGGTGCGCACCCAACCTCGACTCAGCCCCGCTGTTTGACCGCCTGCTCGACCCGGAGATTGGCGGTTTTTTCCAGATTGAACCTGACATCCCTTACCGCATTGAGCGCGCTTATCGCGCCGACAGTAACGTGCTGGAAACCCGCTTTTTTACCGATGACGGCAGCGTGCTGCTGACCGAATCGCTGAACAGCACGCTGGCTGGCCGTCTGCCGTGGAGTGAACTGGCGCGGCGCGTGGAAGGCGTAGATGGCGAAGTGACCCTGCGCCTGACGCTGCGCTTTGGCACCGTTGCCGAAACCCGCTCGCCGTGGCAGGACAGCACCGAACAGGGCGACGTGTACCACATCGGCGATCTGATGGCGATGCTGCGCACCAGCGAGGACTGGCAGATCGAACAGCGTGACGATGAGCAAATCAGCGCTACGCTGCAAACGGCTGCGGACAGTCGCTCGCTGGTGGCGTTGCTGGTCACCGAGCGCGAACCGCTGGCGGTGCCGCCGCTGGAGGCGATCGATACCCGGATTGAAACCAGCCATACCGCCTGGTGCGACTGGACCCGCAGCCTGAGCTATCAGGGGCGCTTTGCTGAGCACGTGCGCCGCTCGGCGCTGTCGCTGAAATTTTTATGGTATTCCCCCACCGGTGCGCTGGCGGCGGCAGCCACTACCTCGCTGCCGGAAGGCATTGGCGGGGAAAAGAATTATGACTACCGCTATGCATGGGTACGCGATGCCTGTCTGATTATCAAAGCCTTTGTTTTTCTCGGTGCGCTGGAAGATTGTAAAGCGGCGTTCTCCTGGCTGTCGAAAACCATTATCCGCCACGGTACCGCGCTGCGCACCTGCTACACGCTGGAGGGCAACGAAGTGCCTGCCGAACGCTTTGTGCCGCTGCGTGGCTATCACCATTCTCAGCCGGTACGCGTGGGTAACAACGCGCGCGACCAGCTGCAGCTCAGTATGTATGGCGACATGCTTGCCACCGCCGAGCTGTTTATTCGCGCCGGGCACGTGCTGGACTTAGCCACCTCGCGCATGCTGGGTGCGCTGGCTAATCACTGTGCCGATTTATGGCGTCAGAAAGACAGCGGCATCTGGGAGCTGCCCGAGCAGCAGCACTATACCCATTCAAAGATGGCCTGCTGGCTGGCGCTGGATCGTGCCGTGGCGCTGGCCGAAGCGCGCCACATTGAACCCACGTGGCTGAAACGCTGGCAGCGCGAGCGCGACCGCATCAGCAGCTGGATTGAAGCGCACTGCTGGAATGAAGAGAAACAGGCGTATGAATTTTATCCCGACAGCAACGGCCGGCTGGATGCCGCGCTGGCGCTGGTGCATGCCTACGGCAGCCGGGTTAACCCGACACGCATGCGCGCCACCTACCTGGCCATTGAGCAGGAACTGGGTCACGGTAGCGCCATGCTGTATCGCTACAGCGGCACGGAACAGGAAGAGAGCACTTTTATCGCCTGCTCGTTCTGGCTGGTGGAAGCCTGGGCGGCGCTGGGAGAATGCACGCGCGCCGAGAACGCCATGCAGCAGATTCTCGGCAAACTGTGCCAGCGCGGCAACGTGGAAACTTTCAACGAAATGTTTGATGTGCGCAGTGACGAATGGCGCGGCAATATGCCGCAGGGCCTCAGTCATCTGGCGTTGATTTGCGCCGCACAGGCGTTGACCGATCATGGCTGAAATGCCCCGCCGGCTGGCGGGGCATGATGTTAACGCGAAGGCTGTGGCGCACGAAACACCAGCAGGATACCCGCCAGAATCGCCGCCATGCCCAGCAGGCTCAGCCACGGCAGTCGGTTACCCAGCAGCAGATAGTCGAGCAGCGCGGTAATCACCGGCACCAGATAAAACAGGCTGGTGACGTTAACGATACTGCCCGCGCTCAGTAAGCGATACAGCAGCAGCTGGGCCACCACGGAGATCATCACGCCGAGGAACAGCGCGGCCAGCCAGAAATGCAGCGTGAAGCTGACATGAAACGGTTTAACCGGCAGCAACAGCAGGCACAGCAGTAAACTCACGCCGTACTGCAGCGGCAGTACCTGCGCCGGATGCTGCGTCACCCGCTGCTGCATGATGGCACCGAAGGTCATGCACAGCAGCGCGGCCAGCGCAAACAGCACGCCGCTGAGCGGCAGCTGCGACGCCGCCAGACTGCGCCACACCAGCAGTATCAGCCCCGCCAGCGCGACCGTTAAGCCCAGCAATCGCCTGCCCGGCAGACGCCGCTCCACCAGGCACAGCGTCAGAATTGGCTGGATGCCCATGATGGTGGCGATCAGCCCTGGCGTCACGCCCTCCGCCATCGCCTGGAAATAACACAGCGAATAAGCGCCGATCAACACCAGGCCGGTCAGCATTACGCGCGGGCGCGTACCGGGCTGCGGCAGCCAGCGGCGGCGAAACAGTCCCACCAGCAACAGCGCAACCAGCGCGATGCTAAAACGCACCACCAGCAGTGCCAGCGGTGAGGCATTATCCAGCCCGAGACGCGAGAAAATGGCTGCGCTGCCCCACAGCAGCACAAAGCCTGACGTCGCTGCCTGCGAATTCAGCGAAGAAGAAGAACGCATAGCATTGCTCCTGAAACAAACGTTGTTAGCGCGCTCGCTTAGCGAGGCGCAGGAAGTTCGATACTTAGCGAATCACAACGCGTGCCGGAGGTGGCGGGCAGCAAGGCGCATACAGGCGAAAGTCAGATGACGATGCGGAATCAGCAGAGAGTGTCATAAACGCGCCTGTAGCATGGGGTTGAGGCCAAACGTTAACAGATTGTTTACACCCTGTCATCCATTTAGCCGTTGCGGAAACACCTCACGCAGCCAGTCGATCAGTACCCGCAGGCGCTGGGTGAGATGGCGGCTTTGCGGATAAACCACGTGGAACGGATAGTCGGACGGACGCCAGTCGGCGAGGATCTCCACCAGCCGTCCGGCCTGCAAATCCGCGGCCGCAGCGTAACGGAACGTCTGAATGATGCCCAGACCCGCCACCGCCGCGGCAAGGTGCGCGTTGCTCTCATTGACGCCAACGCGGTGCGCGGTCTTGACCTCGATTCGCTCTTCGCCGTGGCGGAAGCGCAGCGGAAAGGCGCGCCCGCTCTGCGGCGACAGATAGCTGATGATGCGGTGGCCGTTGTTCAGCTCCTGCGGATACGCCGGAATGCCATAGGTCCGCAGATAGCCGGGCGTGGCACAGGTGATCATTTGCGCATTGCCTAAGTGCCGTGCCACCAGTGACGAATCGCTCAGCGGGCCGCCGCGCACTACGCAGTCCACGTTATCACTGATGAGATCCACGGTGCGATCGGACACGCCAAGGTCCAGGGTGATGTCGGGAAACCTGGCGACAAAATCGGGCAGCGCCGGCAGCAGCACATCACGCGCCGTTGAGCCGCCGATATCCATACGCAGCTGACCGTGCGGTTTCGTCGTGACGCTATTGAACGCACAATCGATATCTTCCAGATCGCGCACGATGCGCAGCGCCCGCTCGTAGTAATCGCGCCCTTCTGCCGTCACCGTGACCCGGCGCGTGGTGCGCAGCAACAGGCGTACGCCGAGATGCGCTTCCAGCTCCTGCACCAGCTTACTCAGGGTAGCGTTAGGCATATCCAGTGAATTGGCGGCCCGGGTAAAGTTGCCGGCCTCAACCACGCGGGCGAACGCCCGGATTGCCAGCAATTGATCCATGGTCGCCCCTTACCTGATTATCCATCCAGAGAAATAGTCCTTTCGATTTTACACCATTTATCCGTAAAAGCGGCAGCGCTACAGTGCACTTCAACGACGGCAAGGCCGTCACCACCTAACCTGATCAACTGTGGAGTACATACTATGAACCTGATTCTGCAAGACAAAATCGCTTTAGTGACCGGCGGCACCTCCGGTATTGGCCTCGCCACCGCCCAGGAACTGGCGGCACAGGGCGCACGCGTGTTTATCACCGGTCGTCGTCAGGCTGAGCTGGATGCGGCCGTCGCCAGCATCGGCGCCACCGCCACCGGCATTCGCGCTGATGCGGCACAGTTAAGCGATCTCGACGCCGTCTATGCGCAGATTGCGCGCCAGGCCGGCCGGCTGGATATTCTGTTTGCCAACGCCGGTGGCGGCGACATGCTGCCGCTGGGGGCCATCACCGAAGAACATTTTGATCGTATCTTCAGCACCAACGTCCGCGGCGTGCTGTTCACCGTGCAGAAAGCGCTGCCGCTGCTGAGCGATAAGGCGTCGGTGATTCTCACCGGCTCCACCGCCGCGATTCAGGGTACGCCGGGCTTCAGCGTCTACAGCGCCAGTAAAGCGGCGGTGCGTAACTTTGCCCGCTCGTGGGCGCTGGATGTGAAAGACCGCGGCATCCGCATTAACGTGGTGAGCCCCGGCCCGGTGCAGACGCCAGGCTTAGGCGGACTGGTGCCGGAAGATCAGCGCCAGGGGCTGTTCGATGCGCTGGCCGCACAGGTGCCGCTCGGCCGTCTGGGTGAGCCGGGAGAGGTTGGCAAGGTGGTGGCGTTTCTGGCCTCCGACGCCGCCAGCTTTATTAATGCAGCCGAGCTGTTTGTTGATGGCGGTATGGCGCAGGTGTAAGCGGGTGTTGTACCGGTGCGCCGCCTGGCGCACCGGCTTTCTGCCTGAAGCATGGCTGCGGTTACCGCAGCGAATGCTCACCTGCTACCGCAGCCGGCTCGCCTGCGGTGAGCTGCTGCTCCAGCTGCTCCAGCGATATGCCTTTGGTCTCCGGCACGCGACGCAGCACAAAGACAAAGCCCGCCGCACAAATCACGCCATACAGCATAAAGCTGCCCGCTGCACCGAGTCCGGCATTGAGGATGGGAAAGGTGTAGGTCAGTACAAAACAGGCAATCCACAGCGCCAGCGTGGCGACCGACATCGCCAGACCGCGAATCCGGTTGGGGAAAATTTCCGCCAGCAGCACCCAGGTGACCGGCGCCAGCGTCAGCGCATAAACCGCAATCGCCGCCAGTACCAGAATCAGCACCGGCCAGCCGGTGATGCCCAGCGTGTAGGCACCGGCAATCAGTGCATAACACAGCGTCAGTCCTCCGGCGCCGATCAGCATCAGTTTGCGGCGGCCGAGTCGGTCCACCAGCGGCAGTGCCAGCACTGTTGCCAGCAAATTGATCAGGCCGGTGGCCACGATCGACTTCAGCGTACCGTTGATATCGAAACCAGCCGAAGCAAAAATCTCCTGCGCATAGTTGAAAATCACGTTGATACCGCACCACTGCTGGAAAATCGCCAGCACGATGCCGGTGATGACAATCGGCAGCGTGCGCGGAGCCAGCAGCGAACCGGCGCGGGCGCGCGTTTGCTGGCGATCCTGTTCCAGCGCGCGGGCAATCTCGCGCTGCGTCTGCTGCGCATAAGCAGGCGAACCAATTTTATTCAGCATCGCCAGCGCGCGCTGCGGCTGGCCCGCCAGCATCAGCCAGCGCGGTGATTCCGGCACCCACATCATCAGCAGCAGAAACGCCAGCGACGGCACGGCGGCCGAGGCGAACATCCAGCGCCAGCCAACCTGACCGTTCCAGGTTTCACGCAGCGCCGCATGGGTTGATGCGCCGACGACCGGATCAGCAATCATCAGGTTGATCAGCTGCGCCGCCAGCACGCCAATAACGATTGTCAGCTGGTTAACCGCGACAAACTTGCCGCGCTTGTCTGCCGGGCTGATCTCCGCGATGTACATCGGGCTGAGCGCCGAGGCGATACCAATGCCGACGCCGCCGAGAATGCGCCACCAGACAAACAGCGTAAAGCTGCTGGCCAGCGCGGTGCCGATCGCCGACACCACAAACAGCAGTGCGGCGACAATCAGCGGCAGCCGTCGCCCCAGCTTGTCCGCTGACCAGCCGGACACCAGCGCGCCAAACACGCAGCCCACCAGCGCCGAACTCATCGCCCAGCCGGATGCCGCCGGATCGGTGACGTTGAACCAGGCCTCATAGAAGGGTTTGGCCCCGCCAATCACCACCCAGTCATAGCCAAACAGCAAACCGCCGCAGGCTGCCACCAGACAGATGCTCCACACGTAACGCATATTCAGATGTTTATGATTGTTCACGGCCACTCTCCGCACCAGGGTCAAAGTGCGGCTATCTCACCACCGATACCGCAGGGTGAAAGTTCAGGCCCTCACAGATTTTGGTAACAGGAGTTTAGTAAACTACGCCGTACCGGGATCGGCCTCGACATAGAGATAACCGATGCCGAGGACCTGACGCGCGCGGTCAAGCTGGCCGAAATGCACGTTGGTGGCTTTGCTTTTCAGCGCATCGCGCGGATCGAAGGGATTGAAATCAATCTGGTGCACAATGGTCTGCAGCCAGCTCTCACCAAAAGTACAGCTGCGACCGTACAGCCAGATTTGATTGATATTCAGCGTATTAAGGAAATTGTACAGACTCATGCCGATGGCTTCCGCGCTGCGCTGCGCCCACTCGACAATCCACGGCTCGCCGGCCTGCCAGGCGGCCAGCAGCTGACGGCTGGTGGGCTGCACCGCCTGCGGCGCGCGCTGATGCGCCAGCCGCTTAAGCGTGCTGAGCGAGGCGACCGTCTCCAGGCAGCCCTGCCGTCCGCAGTTACAGCGCTCCCCGTGCGGATCAACAATGGTGTGGCCAATCTGCCCGCTGCCGTACAGGTTGCCGCGAAAGATCTCGCCGTTGATGACAAATGATGAGCCGATGCCGTAATCGACATTGATGACGCAGAATTCGGCCAGCGCATTGCGGTTCAGCCACTTTTCCGCCAGCGCCAGCATCACGCAGTCGTTATCGACGCGGACGTCAACCGCCAGCTTCTCCTCCAGCAGAAACTTCAGCTGCAGCGGGCTGCGCCACGCCGCCTGGGGCATATGCTGCGAGACGCCGGTTACCGGATCGACCTGCCCGTGCACCGCCAGCGCCAGATTAATCTGCCGCTTCGGCCAGCGTTTACAGGTCGCGCGCCACACCGTTTCAATCTCCGCCAGCAGCTGCTCTGGCGTCTGCGCGTTGATGCTGATTTGCTGATAGTCGCCCTGCGCCACCAGCTGCGCATCCGCCAGCTGCAGCTCAATGCTGGTCGGCTTGACGCACAGGCACAGCGTCCACGCGCCTTGCGCTGGCAGCTGAAAACTGCCGTTACTGTTGCCGCGCGTGCTCAGCGTGGCGCTGGAGTGCTGCACGTGGCCCTGCTCCAGCAGCTCCTGCAAAATCTTGCTGGCTGCCGGTATGGTCAGGCCGCTGAGCTGCGCCAGCTGCGATTTGCTCAGACGTTTATGACGCCACATCAGCTGCATAAACAGCGCTTTGTTGTGCTTACGCACCTGGAAATTATTCAGTCCGACGGTTTTCACGCGGCCTCCTTTCGCTTCATCCGCGCTCATCTTACTAAACAGTGTTTACTGACTTCTGTGATGGTTGCGCCATCCTGCGCGCCTGCCGTGCTTTAGAGTCCCTGCTCATAACAACCCGTTCGGGCTATCCCGGTAAAAAACGTTCTGATAATGCCGGGCGAACGCTTTATCTGGCTGTGCTAACACCAACCCTACTGAGAAAACATAATGACAACATCACCTGCAACCCATGCGTGGCTGATCCGCCTCGGCATTCCGCCCGCGCTGGCCTGGGGCTATCTGGCAGTCCTGCTGTTTATGATTGGCGACGGCGTCGAGTCCAACTACCTCGCGCCCTATCTGCACGAAAACGGCTTTTCCCTGAATATCGCTGCCTGGGTAATTGCCTTTTACGGCGTCACCGTCACGCTGGGCTCATGGCTGGCCGGTTCGCTGTCAACGCTGATTGGCCCGCGTAAAGTGATGCTGGCGGGCGGCCTGATCTGGATTGTGTTTGAAGTGCTGTTCCTGGCCGTGGCGCTGCCGTCGCACAGCGTGCTGCTGCTGGCACTAACCTATGGCCTGCGCGGCGTGGCTTATCCGATGTTTGCCTACGCCTTTCTGGTGTGGATTCAGTCGGCGGCCCCGGCGGAGATGCGCGGCTCCGCCACCGGCTGGTTCTGGCTGGCATTTACCGGCGGGCTGCCGACGCTCGGTTCGCTGGTAGCGATCTTCTCTATCCGCCTGGTGGGCGAATACGCCACCTTCTGGCTGTCGCTGGGTCTGGTGGCGATCGGTTTGCTGGTGATGCTGCTGGCGCTGAAAGAGCGCAGCGGTTATCAGTCGCTGCTGGATGCCGAACATCGTCAGCAGGGCACGCTGCGCACGCTGATGGGCGGCATCGATATTCTGTGGCGTGAGCCGCGCATCGCTGCCGCGGCAGTGGTGCGCATCATCAACACCACGCCCTATTTCGGCTTCTTTATTTTTCTGCCGGGCTTTTTCACCGAACAGATTGGCTTTTCCCAGACCGAATACCTCAGCCTGATCACCATCATGGGACTGGTGGGTATGAGCTTTAATCCGATCGTCGGCAAGCTGAGCGACCGCATCGGCTGGCGCAAAGTGCTGACGGTGTTCGGCGGCCTGGGTTCCGGCGTCTCGATGCTGCTGATGTACTTTGTGCCGCAGTGGAGTCACGGCAGCTTTGTGCTCAGCGTGATCTGCGCCTGCCTGTACGGCATCACGCTGTGCGGCTACGTGCCCGCCGCCGCGCTGTTCTCCTCGCTGTGCCAGCCGAAGGATAAAGGTAACGCCATGGCGATTTACTGCTTCGCCGCCGGCTTGTCCACTTTCTTTGGACCGGCGCTGTACGGCGCAATCAATGCGCTGCTCGGCACACTCGGGGTGGTTTGGGGCTACGCCTTCCTGTATCTGGTGAGTGCGTTTATCTCGTGGCGTTATCTGCTCAGTCCGCTCGATCCGGGCGAGCAGCACAACCCGGCGGCGCAGCGCCTGCGCCGGTTAGATTCCATCGCATCGGAGTAAACGGAGCGTTATGAAAGAGTACGATTACATTGTGGTGGGCGGCGGGAGCGCGGGCTGTATCGTTGCCGCGCGCCTGGTCAGCGAAGGAAATGCGCGCGTGTTGCTGCTGGAGGCCGGGCGCGACGAATACCATCCGGTGCTGAAAATGCCCGCCGGCTATATGAAGTTTCTCGCCAGCGACCGGTTTCTGACGATGCATCAAACCGAAGCGCAGCCGCAGCTCAACGGACGCGGCGTGATCGTGCCGCAGGCCAAAGTGCTGGGCGGCGGTTCGACTGTCAACGCCATGGTCTACATGCGCGGCCATAAACAGGATTACGCCGACTGGAACCAGGCGCTGGGCGATCAGGGCATCGACTGGTCGTGGGAGGCGCTGCTGCCGCACTTTACCGCCATCGAAGATAACGATCACCTCGGCGCACCGAATCACGGCGTTGGCGGCCCGATGAAAGTGTCGCATCTCGGCCACTTCAGCCCGCTGAGCCGCGCCTATGTCAAAACCCTGCAGGGGCTGGGTATTCCCTACACGGCGGATTTTAACAGCGGCAATCCGTCTGGCGTCGGCTTCATGCAGCACACCATCGACGGTCAGACGCGGCAGCGCTGCAGCGTGGTCGATGCGTTTATCAACCCGCTGCGCCATGACGCACGGCTGACGCTGGTCACTGGTGCACAGGTTGAAGAGGTGCTGTTTGACGGCACCTGTGCCAGCGGCGTGCGCTATCGTCAGGATGGCCAGCCGCAACAGGCGCGCGCCAGCCGCGAAGTGATTCTGGCTGCCGGTGCCTACCAGACGCCAAAACTGCTGATGCTCTCTGGCATCGGTCCGCAGGAGCAGCTGAAACAGCACGGCATAGCCGTGCGCCATGCCTTGCCGGGCGTGGGTAAAAACCTGCAGGACCATTACGAAGTGCCGGTGGTTGCCAGCACGCGCGGTGCGTTTGGCTACTACGGTCAGGATCGCGGCTGGCCGATGGTCAAAGCCGGACTGCAATATCTGTTGTTCAAAAGCGGCCCGGTGACCACCACCGGCGTGGAAACCTGCGCCTTTTTCGATCCGCTCGATTTCACGGCAACGCCCACCATTCAGATGTTCTGCGTGCCGACGGTCTATCTCGATCGCGATGTAATGGGTGCCGATCCCGGTGACGGTGTCACGGTGAATTCCCTGCTGCTGCGCCCTAAAGCCACCGGTGAAGTCACGCTGCGCGATAACAACGCCAGCAGCCTGCCGGTGATCGATACGCAGATTTTCGGCCATCCGGACGATTTAGCCCGCACCCTCGCCGGCTTTCGCTTTGCGCGTCAGGTGCTGGCCGCCGCGCCCATCCGCGAGATGGTCAATCAGGAGATCTTCCCTGGTGCGGAAGTCACCAGTGATGACGCGATAAGCGCCCATTGCCGGCGCATGGTGAAAACCGGCTATCACCCGGTCGGCACCTGTCGCATGGGCCACGATGACGATCCGCTGGCGGTGCTGCACGACGACCTGCGCGTGCGCGGCGTACAGCGGTTGCGCGTGGTGGATGCCTCGATGATGCCGAATATTATCAGTGGCAACACCAATGCGGTGGTGATGGCCGTGGCGCATCGCGCTGCGGAGCTGGTTCTGCAGTCACAACTTGTCGAGCACAAGGAGGCCGTGTATGAGTGACAAACTGGCGCGCCTGCAACAGGCGCTGGCACACTGGCAGCTGGATGCGGTATTGCTGACGCGCCGCGATAACATCGCCTGGCTGACCGACGGGGCCAGCTATTATGTGGTGGAGCGCGCCGAGATTGGCGTTGCCAGCCTGCTGATCGGCCGCGACAGCGTGCTGCTGCTGGCACCGGACAATGAGCTACCGCGCATTCTGGCCGAAGAGCCGCTGCCGTTCAGCTGTGCGACCCGGCACTATCCGTGGTACCAGTCGCTGAGCAGCGTGCTGCCGGCGGGCCATATCGGCAGCGATACGCCAATGACAGGATTGAGCGATATCCAGCCGCAGATGATTACGCTGCGCCAGGGGCTGAGCGCAGCGGAACAGCAGCGCTTTCGCACGCTGGGACAGGAGACGGCGCAGATTGTCGAAACGGTGGCGCGCCAGCTGCGCGTGGGAGTGAGCGAATGGCAGGTCGAAGCCGAGATTGCCGCCGGCTGTCTGGCGCGCGGCATTCGCCCGATGTGCACGCTGGTGGCCGCCGATGAGCGCATCGCCGCATTTAAACATCCGGTGCCGACACGCAAAACGCTGCAGCGCATGATGCTGATCACCCTCGGTGCCGAGCGGCACGGTTTGCATGTCAGCCTGACGCGCCTGGTGCATCTCGGTGAACCCGACGCGGCGCTGCGCCAGCGCATTGTGACGCTGGCGGAGATCCACGCCGATATGCTGTATGCCACCCAGGCGCAGCGCAGCTGGTCAGCGGTTTTTGCGGACATCACTCAGGCTTATCAACGCCACGGCCACGCTGAGGCATGGCGCGATCATCATCAGGGCGGTCCGGCCGGATACGGCTGCCGCGACTGGATTATCACCCCGGAGAGTCGCGGCGAGGTACAGCCCGACACCGCCATGGCGTGGAACCCGACGCTGAGCGGCGTGAAAAGCGAAGACACTTTTTTGCTCACCCGCAGCGGGCTGGTGCCGCTCACGCGCAGCGACAGCTGGCCGCTGATTCGCCTGCAGCGCGGTGATAATACCTTAGAGCTGGCCGACTGGCTGATTCTCCCGACATCCTCATAAGGAAGCGACTGTGTCCCCACGTTTAGCCAATAAAACCGCCATCATTACCGGTGCCGGCAGCGGCATCGGCAGCGCCATCGCCACCCTGTTTGCGCGCGAAGGCGCCCGCCTGGCGCTGTTTGATCGCGACGCACACAGCAGCGAAGCGCTGGCGGCGCAGCTACAGCAGCAGTCCGGCCAGCGCTGTCTGGCCTGCGCAGCCGATGTCACGCAGCCGCAGCAGGTTAGCCGCGCGGTACAGCAGGCGCAGCAGGCGCTGGGAGATATTGATATCCTGATCAACTGCGCTGGCGTAAACGTTTTTCGCGATCCGCTGACGCTGGACGAGGATGACTGGCAGCGCTGCATGGACACCAATCTGAAAGGGCCGTACAACCTGATACGCAGCGTCCTGCCGGCGATGCTGGCCCGTCAGTACGGCAACATTGTTAACGTTGCCTCGGTGCACGGGCACAAAATCATTCCCGGCGCGTTCCCTTATCCGGTGGCTAAACACGGGCTGATCGGCCTGACGCGTTCGCTGGGCGTGGAGTACGCCGCGCAGGGCATCCGCGTAAACAGTATTTCGCCCGGTTTGATCATGACGCCAGCCGCTGAAGCCTGGCTGGCGAGCTGTCCGGATCCGCAGGCCGAGCGTGCGCGTCAGGCGGCGCTGTTACCGTGTAAACGCATCGGCGAGCCGGATGAAGTGGCTTATACCGCGCTGTTTCTCGCCAGCGACGAGGCGCGCTTTATCAATGCCACCGATATCCTGATCGACGGCGGGCGCAGCCAGATGTATCACGAGTGAGCCAGGATCGCCGGTTACGGATGCACGCGCCGGCAATGGTCGGCACCTGCCGCCAACGGATGGGCGGCGATATCAGCGCGATCAGTGCGGATTGTCGCGGTATCGACGTCAAAGCGCTTGTCGCGATCAGCCAGCAGCGCCGGATTCAGCTGACCGTCGGCGGTAAAGCCCATCATCAGCGTCGGCGCGCCCAGCGGCAGCGTTTTATCGCGGTCGGTATGCCAGGTGTGCCAGGTTTTTCCGTAGGTGTTGACGATTTTGCTCATCAGCGCGTGCTCCGCGGCTGGCGGCAGGCCAGGCGCAATCAGCGTACCGGATTTCACTTCATAGCGATGGCTGTGCCAATACTGCTTTTCCTGCGCCGGCAGCTGCTTAAATAAACGTTCACTGATGATGTATTCCACGCCCATTAATTTGGCGTCTTTTTTGTTACCGTCATAAATAACCGCCTGCATCACATCGTCATTAAGAATGGTGACGTAGTGATGGGCCTCCATCTGCCCCTGCTGATTTCCGCAGTAATAATGAAAACCATCCAGATACGTATTGATCGCCTCAATCGGCGGCCGCGACTGCAACGCCGCCGCTCCGCTCTCCAGCAGCGCGGTTTTCCCCGCTACCGGCGCACCAGGCGCTGTGACCGGCGAGGCGCTGTTATTCGCGCCACAGCCGGATAATAACAATAACGCCAGCGCGCTAATTACACGGTTTCGCATTTCATCACCCCATTCTTATATTGAGTGATAAACATAGTTAATCAGCGTCAGGACGCGAGCGCAGCGGGAAACATATCAGGCGGCGGATTAAAACCGCCACGCGGTAAATAACCAACCATTCAGCTGGCCGCCGATTCAGTGATAAATGTGTCGGCCACTGTTAGCAAAGTGACAGGCTGTGAGGCGAAGCTGGAGGGTGGGTGAATAAGTTTCGTGAGTGAACAGACGATTCCGCTATCATGAGTGAACGCTCATAAAACAAGGCTGCACCGATGAGAGAGTTACCGCCTACCGCCATGCTGCGCGCGTTTGAAGTGGCGACGCGCCATCCGACCTTTACCGCCGCGGCTGAAGAGCTGTTTATCACCCAAAGCGCCGTCAGCCATCAGCTCAAAAACCTGGAAGAGATCTGGGGCGTGCAGCTCTTTCAGCGCGGCAAAACGCTGAGTCTGACGCCGGCCGGTGCGGCGCTGGCACCGATTGTGCGCGAGTTTTTCAGTAATCTGGAAACCACCTTAGCCGACTTGCGCGAGCAGAAAGGCCGCGTGCGGCTGCGCGTGAATACCACCTACTCGTTTGCGCTGAAGTGGCTGTTGCCGCGCCTGCCGGACCTGACGCGCCAGCATCCGGAAATTCTGGTGACGCTGGAAAGCACCGATGATGCGATTACCTTCTCGCGCCATGATTCTGATGTGGCGATCCGCTTTGGCCATGGCAATTATCCGGCGCTGCACAGCGAATTTATGTTTCGTGAACAGCTGTTTCCGGTTGCCAGTCCGGCGCTGCTGCAGCGCTTTGGCACGCCACAGGAACCGGCAGAACTGCTGCGCTACCCGCTGCTGATGCGTGATGGCGCCGATCTGGTGCCAAAGTGGGAAATCTGGTTCAAACAGGTCGGCCTGACGCTGGATGCCTTACAGGAGAGCGTACGTTTTGCCAATACCAATATGACGCTGGAAGCCGCGCTGCTGGGGCAAGGCGTGGCGCTGGCGCGCAGCGGTCACGTTGAAAAAGAGCTGCGCGACGGCAGCCTGGTACGGCTGTTCAACGTCGCGTTTTCCTCGCCCGCCGCCTACTATTTCGTCTGTCCGCAGGGCATCGAAAGCCAGCCGCATATTGTTGATTTTCGTCGCTGGCTGCTCGCTGAATCACGTCAGGCGCAGCAGGATTATCAGTGAAGCATGAGTATTTACTCATAGCGCAATGATAAATCTTCGCTTTCCAATCCATTTGCGGCTGCATAGCATCAGCCTATGCCTGATTACATTATTGTCTTAACGCTGTGCGCCGCACTGCTGCACGCCAGCTGGAACACCTTACTGCGCGGCGGATCCGATCGCCTGTGGTCGATGACCATTATGTGCGTGGCGATCGCGCTGGTGTGTGCGTTCAGTACGCTGTTTCTGCCGCTGCCGGCGCGCGCCAGCTGGAAATATGCGCTGCTTTCGGCGCTGCTGCACGTCGGCTATAACCTGTGCCTGGTGCGCAGCTACCAGAGCGGCGATCTCGGCCAGACCTATCCGATTGCGCGCGGATCGTCGCCGCTGCTGGTGACCTGCGCCGCCGCGCTGTTTGCCGGCGAGCACATCGCCTTTACTACGCTGTGCGGCATCGTGCTGGTGTCCGCTGGCATTGTGTCGCTGGCGCTGCGCGGCGGCAAACTGGCGCTGCCGGGCCTGCGCTACACGCTGGCGACCGGTGCCTTTATCGCCGCGTACAGCGTGGTGGACGGCATGGGCGTGCGCGTTGCCGGCAATGCGTTTGCGTATACCGCGTGGATGTGCAGCTTGTGGGGCATATTAATGCCGGCGGTCTACATCGCGCTGCGCGACAGCAAAAGCCTGCTGCAGTGGCGACCGGGCGTGCTGAGCGCCGCGGCGGGTGGCCTGGTTTCGCTGCTTGCCTACGGCATCATCATTTACGCCATGACGGCAGCGCCGATGGGCGCGGTGTCGGCGCTGCGTGAAACCAGCGTGCTGTTTGCCGCCGTGCTGGGCGCGCTGTTTCTCGGTGAGGCATTAACGGTAAGAAAAATGCTGGCGTGTGCGGTGATTGCACTCGGCACGCTGATGATCGGTTAAGCGATGAGGAGATGGCAGCATGTCTGAACGTTGTAAAATCGCCCTGCTGGGCCCCGGTGCAATTGGTACCACCGTCGCGGCGGTACTGCATGAAGCCGGGCGCACCCCGCTGCTGTGCGGCCGCACGGCCCATGCCCAGTTAACGCTGCGCCACGATGCGGGCGAAATCAGCGTGCCTGGTCCGGTATTGCATGATGCCTCGCAGGTTACTCAACGCTGCGATTTGCTGTTCGTGGCGGTTAAAACCACCCAGGTCGCGGACAGCGCCGCGTGGCTGGCCACCCTGTGTGATGAAAAAACCGTGGTGTGCGCGCTGCAAAATGGCGTCGAGCAGCAGAGCCAGCTGGCGCCTTACGTCAACGGCGCCACGGTATTACCTTCGGTGGTGTGGTTTCCGGCGCAGCGCGAGCCGGATGCGTCAGTCTGGCTGCGCGCCCAGCCTCGCCTGACCTTGCCGGATGTGCCGCAGGCCGCGTGTGTAGTGGATGCGCTGCGCGATACGCGCTGTGAGGTGGCACTGGCCGCGGACTTTCTCTCTATCGCCTGGCGCAAGCTGTTACAAAATGCCGCCGCCGGTTTGATGGTGCTGGCCAACCGTCGCGCCGGCATGTTTAGCCGCGGCGATATCACGCAGCTGGGATTAGCCTATTTACAGGAGTGCCTGACGGTGGCACGCGCAGCCGGTGCGGTACTGGACGACAGCGTGCCGCAGGAAATTATCGATGGCTTTCACCGCGCGCCGCCCGATCTGAGCACCTCGATCCTGGCCGATCGCCAGGCCAACCGCCCGCTGGAGTGGGATACCCGCAATGGTGTGGTGCAGCGCTATGGGCGTCAGCATACTATTGCTACGCCGATTAGCGATGTCGTGGTGCCGCTGCTGGCAGCGGGCAGCGAAGGGCCGGGCTGATAAAATAGGTTGCCTGACGCGCGGGGAGAAACAGGTATGCTGCAAATTGTTTATACAACGGCTACGTTTTGATCGCGCCGATACCAAGAGGGTGCGATGTTCAGCTGATTTAAACCATCGCCTCCCCGGCATAATCACGATGACGGCAACGGGACGCGCTTATGACAGATTACGTTTTTTACCGCAAACAACAGGTTATCGCCACGCTGGAACGATCGGATGTGGAACGTGCCCGGCTGCTGATGGCGGACGGTTACAGCAAGCTGGATGAAGAAATTAATGCAGCCAGCGCGCAGGCGGCGCTGCGGCGGCTGGCTGATATTCGCCATGAAGAGCACATGACCGAACACGCTTTTGCCACCGGTTCGGTATTCAGCGCGGTGGTCAGCGCCCTGTTCAGACACTGACGTTATGCGCCAAACGCCCCATCAATGGTGTGCATGGCACCGGTGACGAAACCGGCTTCGGGTCCTGCCAGCCACGCCACCATGCCAGCCACCTCTTCAGAACGGCCATGGCGTTTAATGGCCATGAAGCTGTGCATCAGATCTTTCATCGGACCATTTTCCGGATTGGCATCGGTATCAATCGGGCCCGGTTGCACCACGTTGATGGTGATGCCGCGCGGGCCGAAATCCCGCGCCAGGCCGCGCGCCAGCCCCTGTAAAGCGGATTTACTTAGCGCATAAGACGCCATACCGGGAATCGGCATGCGGTCGCCATTGACCGAACCGATGATGATGATGCGGCCGCCGGCTGGCATCTGTCGGGCGGCTTCAACCGCAGCATGATACGGCGCGTGAATGTTAATGCGGAACAGGCGATCGACCGCGTCCGGATCCTGTTCCAGCGCATCGCCAAACAGGGCGATACCAGCATTAACCACCAGCACATCCAGCGGTCCGCTGTCGCGCACGGTGGCAATCACCGCATCGCGCTCTGAGCTGTCGGTATGAACGGCAGCCGAACCGGTTTCGTGCGCCAGTTTTTCGGCGGCCTCGGGCGAACCGGAGAAGGTGAAGGTCACGCTGGCACCCTCATCAGCAAAGCGACGCACAATAGCCGCACCAATACCGCGACTGCCGCCCAGAACCAGAACCTGCTTATCTTTAAATACGCTCATTTGCATCTCCACGTGTGATTTCTTAGTATGCATTACAAAATGAGCCCGAATTAATGTCAATGCGATTTTGTAGCGAGCACTATAAAATATGAAATCACCTGGTCGTCCCCGTAACTTTGACCCCGAACACGCCGTAGCGGTCGCGCAGGGGTTATTCCATGCCAAAGGTTATGACGCCGTCAGCGTCGCCGATGTCACTGACGCGCTGGGCATCAATCCGCCGAGCTTTTACAGCGCCTTCGGTAATAAGGCCGGATTGTATGCCCGCGTTCTCGATCGCTACGCCGCTACCGGCTCGATTCCCCTGGCTGAAATACTGCGCGACGACCGCCCGGTGGCCGAAGCCCTGGATGCATTACTGAAAGCGGCGGCGCTGCATTATGCCCGGGATGAGGTGTGTGCGGGTTGTCTGGTGCTGGAAGGGATTCGCTGTCAGGATCAGCAGGCGCGCGAGGCGGCCAGAGTGTTTCATCGCGCCGCTGAGGATACTATCCGGCGCTATATCGCAGCCCACTACCCACAGGACGCGCAGCGCCTGACCGATTTTGTCAGTACCGTGATGTCCGGACTTTCTGCCAGAGCGCGTCAGGGCCACAGCGTTGAGCAACTGCTGGCCAGCGCGGAGCTGGCGGGTCTGGCGGTGGTTGCAGCGCTTGAGGCGTGACCGCTTTTCAGCGATGTTCTGACTGCGAAGTGATGCCGGTTAACTGGCTGAGTCGGTGTCCGCCACCGACCGCTGGAACATGCGCATAATGCCGCCAAGATGCCAGTGCAGAAGTTCCAGCGCCTGTTCATCCTCGTAATTAGTTAACCGCGCCACGATCGCCTCATGATCGTTTTGCGAACCCTGAAACTCATCCGGCGTGCGCGTCAGGTGATTGAGAAAGGCGCGAATGCGGTTGATGCTGGTTTTGTAAAAACCGACCAGCTCGCTGTTCTGGCTGGCTTCAATCAGTGCCATATGAAACGCCGCATCGGTTTCGCGGTAGGTCTCCGGCGCGTTTTGTAATGCATCGCGCCCACGCGCCAGCTGTTCGTTCAGGCGCGCGATCAGCGCCTGACGATCGTGTTGCAGCGCCAGCTTTAATGCGCCTGATTCCAGAATCTGCCGCATCTCACAGGTTTCGCGCATCTCCCGCTCATTAAACGAAAACACAAAAGTGCCGCGCTGCGGGATAATTTGCACCAGACGCTCCATCTCCAGCTTTTGCAGCGCCGCTCTTACCGGCGTCCGGCTCACATTAAGCTGGGTGGCAATGTCGTTCTCGGAAATCAATGCACCGGGTGCAATCTGGCAATTCACGATCAGGTCCCGAATATGATCGGCCAGAATGCTGCTCAGTGACTGCGGGCGGAGGATGTTTTTCGATGACCAGTCAATGATGAGTTTATCGGCGGGCATAGCGTGGCGAGCGTCCTTTAAACAGCGAGCATTTAGGGGGGTCAGAATGACGATGGGCACTATGTTTTGTAGTATACAAGAGACAGATCCCCCAAACAATAACGGGCCTGTTTGAGGGAGCGTTGGGTTATGAGGTGAACAAGTATGTCTGCTGCTGAATGTGCGCTGGATTAAGTGCCATGCCCATGCCGGGTCCCTGCGGTACCGGGATTAACCCGTTTTGTGGCACCAGCGGATCGCGCAGGAAGTACTGATGAATATCGTTCCATTTCACCAGATACTCCTGATAAGGCGTGTGGATTGGCGATTGCGTGGTGCTGAAATGGGCCGTTGCGATGCTGGAATGACCGTGCGGGATTACCTGCAAATCGTACAGGGTAGCGATAGCGGCAATTTTTAACGTTTCTGAAAGCCCACCGCACCAGTAAATATCGGGCTGAATCACATCCAGCGCCCCGGATTCAAAGAAGCGTTTGAAACCCCAGCGCGTGTACTCATGTTCGCCTCCCGCCATCGGGATGGACAGTTTGTCTTTGAGTCGTTGCATACTGCCGATTCTGTCGGCTATTACGCACTCTTCCAGCCAGCGCGGGCGATACGGCTCAATGCCCTTCGCCAGTTCAAGCAAATACGTCACATCCATCGACTGCCAGCAATCAAACATCAGATCGTAATCATCCCCCACGGCTTCGCGCAGCGTTTTTGCCAGTTCGATGTTTTTCTTCAGCCCTTCTCTGCCGCTCATCGGGCCGTGGCGGAAAAACCATTTTTGTCCGCGATATCCCAGCGCCTTATACTCCAGCGCCCGCTCGTGCACTCGTGCCATATCCTGCACCGCAAAGCCCAGCATCGATGCGTACGCCGGTATTTCTTCCTGTAGCGAACCGCCCAGCAGGCGAAAGACCGGTTGCTGCATCCATTTGGCACGCAAATCCCACAAGGCACAATCCACCGCGCTGATCGCCAGCATGCCATCGCCCTGACGCCCATGAATCTGCGCCCGGTACATCTGATCCCACAAACGCTCAGTGTCGCGCGGATCCTGACCCAGCAACAACGGCCGCAGCTGGCCATGAATGATTGATGCAACGGCATGCGGCACCGGCCCTGCCAGCCCGTCCACGCCCTCATCAGAAACGATCTCAAGAAACACAGTGGTAATGGCAAAACCTTCTTCCAGCTGAACGCCACCGTCATGATTATTCACGGTACGAAACTGCGCATAGATATCGGTGGGACGCGCGAGACGCTCCTCCCAGAAATCACCCTCTCCCGGCATCACGCCTTTCACCTGAAGTAACCGGACATCAATAATCTTCATACTACTGCCCCTCACGTTGTTCATTGCTGGCCTGGTAAGCCGGTAAACGCTGGCGACGGAAGATGATGCTCAGGGTAATGATCGAGAGCATCGCCATCGCCGCCAGCCAGTAAAATCCGCCGTTATAACTGCCGCTGCGGTCGCGTATCACGCCGATGACCCACGGATTCACCACACTGGCAATACTGCCCAGCGCATTGATCAGGGCGAGGCCGCCCGCCACCACGGATGCCGGGATAAACTGCGCGGGCAATCCCCAGAACACCGGCATCGCGCCGAAAAAGCCAAATGCCGAACAGCACAAAAACATCATTTTCACCAGCGAGTTATCGAACCACGCAACGCATAACAGCCCGACAAAGGAGAAGATCAGCGCCAGATAATTGGCCAGCAGACGCGACCCGGGACGATCGGCTATGCGTCCCAGCACCAGCATGCCGGCCAGACCAAATACGTAAGGGATGATGGTGATGAATCCGGTCTGAACATGACTTAAGCCGGTTTCGCTGATGATCAGCGGCAGGAAGGTGCTCACCGCGCCGTTGAGGTTCGCCAGTCCGTAATAGGTGAGGCTAAACAACAACACCAGCGGGCTGAACAGCGCTTTCAGCAGACCGCCGTGGCCGCGCGACGGCAGTTTTTGCCGCTCAGCAGCCAGTGTTGTCACCAGCCAGTGCTGCTCATCTGCGCTGAGGAAACGGGCATCTTCCGGCCGATCGGGCAACGCAAAGGGGACGATCAATCCCAGCACAATCGCCGGAATGGCCTCCAGCAGAAACATCAGCTGCCAGCCGCGCAGCCCCAGCCATCCGTGCAGCTCTAACAACAGGCTGGAAACCGGCGTGCCGATAATCAGCGCAATCGGAATGCCGGTCATAAACGAGGCGATAATGCGTCCGCGCCACGCCACCGGAAACCACAGGGTGAGATAAAACACGATGCCGGGAAAGAAACCGGCTTCAGCGGCACCCAGCAGCGCGCGCATCACATAGAGGCTGTTTTCACTCCACACAAACATATGTGCACCGGAGATGATGCCCCAGGTCACCATAATGCGGGCGATCCACCAGCGCGCGCCTACCCTTTCCATCAGCAGATTGGAGGGCAGTTCAAGGATGGCGTAAGGCAGGAAAAACAGACCGGCGGCGAGGCCAAAACTGGCGGCGCTGATGCCGAGATCGGCATTCATGGTGAGGGCGGCCACGCCGATATTGGCGCGATCGATCACCGCAATCACGTAACAGCCAATCAGAAGCGGAATCAGTCGCCACGACAGTTTACGGATCACCCGCTTTTCAATTTCAGTATCTGTACTTTGCATGGTCTTTCCCGGTGTTGGTGACGTGGATAAAAAATGCACTTGTATACAAGTTCTGTTGTATACATACGGTGACCACTCTTCAATGGGCTGAGTAAGGAAATGAGATATGAAACGTTTCAGCGAGAAGCCGCTGGTAAACGTTTATAGGAGGGTTGAGCCGGGCGAAGATGAACTAAAAACGTGGAGATTATTCGAAGTGAACAGAGTGCGCTGGCACACTCCGGGCAGGGTTATTTTATGCGCAGCCATTGTATAAACGCGCGCATAGCAGGTGACATGGCTTTACCCGCTATCCAGCAAAGTGAATAACCCGGGAATTCCATCTCCCAGGGTTGCAGAAGGCGACAAAGCTTGCCGGCGGCCAGCGATGCACTGACCCGTTCCGCCGTTAACTGGGCAATCCCTGCGCCAGCAATAGCGGCCTGCCGCTGCCTTTCGCGATCGTCTACCACCAGATTTCCATGCACGGGAATATCAAAAATTTTCCCCTCATTTAAAAACTGCCAGGGCTCTACCCTGTTACTTCCCGGCCAGCGCCAGCCGATGCAATTGTGTTTGAGCAGATCTTCCGGGACTTCAACCGCACCATGCTTTGCCAGATATGCTGGCGCAGCGACCACAATCTGATGGAGCGGCTTGCCTAATGGAATAGCAACAAATCCCGGTTCCAGCACCTCGCCTAAGCGCAGTGATAAATCATAGCCGCCGCGGCTCAGATCGACCGGCGCATCGCTGGTTGTGATATCCAGCTGCACGTTGGGATAATCAGTAAGAAACCCGGCAATATTGTGATCAAGAAACATTTCAGCACCCGACCGAAAAGCATGAACGCGAATCAGCCCCTTAATATCCTGGCTTCTGGCGTGTGCCTGCTGCAGGGTTTCATGCAGATTAGTCATAATGGGTGCAGTCTGAAGAAACAGGGACTTGCCATCATCGGTAAGATATACCGCCCGGGTGGTCCGGTTCAGCAAACGTTGCCCGAGTTGTGCTTCCAGCGCGGTGATTTGCTGACTGACGGCTGACGCAGATACCCCTAATATTTCCGCAGCGGCTCTGAAATTCAGTTGCTGAGCAACCACGACAAAAGCCCGTAAAGCCAGATACTCCGCGCTGTTAATCATTATTGATGTCCTTTATTAATTGCCACTTAACACACCATTAAGATACAGGAACTTCACGCCTGTAAGTATCTCGTTATAATCACTCAAATCATAATTAATAAATAATATCAGGAGCACTTTATGCTGCAGGAAAACCTTGAATTAGCGCAGAGATTACAAATTATCGAAGACAAACTGGCTATTTATGAATTGATTGCGTCACATCCCCCCAGCGCAGATACTGCAATGGCGGAATATACATTATCGGTTTATCTGGAAAAGAGTGAATTCAATCGCGGCCCTCATCTTGATGGCGCGGAGGGTGCAGAGGCGATAGCCGCCTTTATTTTGCGGCCTGAGCATGAGGAAGCACTGGCTAGCGGATTAGCGCATTTTACCGGATTACCCCTGATTGATCTGCGCGGAGACAGCGCGGTAGTCACCTCTTATTTACAGTTAATTTATCTGGATGATAAAGGCGAATCACGCATGCTGGCCAATCACGGCAGCTCTCCTGGCTATCGCATACATCGCGTTGTCGTGAATCGCTGGGAGTTAAAACGCATTGCGGGTCAATGGAAAATTCATCGCAGGACGTTGATTCCGGTGGACGGTAGCGGTTTATCACGCGCATTGCTTTCCCAGGGGCTGAAAGATGTATTCAGCCGGCAATCACGATAATTAATGCGACAAGACAGTCATGCAGCCAGACCACGATGTGCAGCGACGTCATCAATGATAATCCGCTACGAGACTGGCGGCGCAGGTTGGTGTCCAGCATGGCAACAGTCTGGCTATTCCTTTCAGCCAAATCCTTTGGTGATGTACTTGCCAGTAACGTATGAAATTTATTAAAGCCGACATTCTTATCCTGTAGCAATGCAGCATATTTCCCTGTAAATCATCGCCTCACCAAAGAATATCATGTGCAGAATGCTATCAGCTTTAAGCATCAGCATAATGGGTTATTTCAGCCGCTGCGCCTTTTGACAGTCTCATACTCTAACGCTACGCTTAATTGCAAGGATATATGTCGCAAACTTGCGTAAAGATAAAATATTTCCTAAGGTGACCGCCTTTCAGCCTCTTATAGCTTTCATTTCCCTTTGTGAAGTGCCGGCTGCGAAAGCTATAAGATCGCTCCAATTTTACTCATGGGGAGTTTATGAGCACCGGAACGATGACCAATAAACCTGATTTGACCGTTGACGATATTACCGTCATTGACAACAAATTATTGAAACGCGCCGTCAGCGCTGCAGCGCTGGGTAATACCATGGAGTGGTTTGATTTCGGCGTTTATAGTTACCTTGCCGTGATTATCGGCCAGGTATTTTTCCCGGATGCAAGTAATACCGCGCAGCTTATTGCGTCGTTTGGTACTTTTGCGGCCGCGTTTTTAGTGCGCCCGATTGGCGGCATGGTATTTGGTCCACTCGGCGATCGCTTTGGCCGGCAGAAAGTGCTGGCCTTTACCATGATTATGATGTCGATTGGCACCTTCTGTATTGGCCTGATTCCCAGCTATGCCAGTATCGGTATTGCCGCGCCGATCCTGCTGTTGCTGGCGCGTCTGGTGCAGGGCTTTTCCACCGGCGGTGAATATGGCGGTGCCGCCACCTTTATTGCGGAATACTCAACCGACAAACGCCGCGGCTTTATGGGCAGCTTCCTGGAGTTTGGTACACTGGCAGGTTATCTGCTGGGTGCCAGCCTGGTGACCGGTATGATTGCGCTGCTGCCGCATCAGGCGATGATGGACTGGGGCTGGCGCATTCCGTTCTTCCTGGCCGCGCCGCTGGGGCTGTTTGGCCTGTATATCCGCCTGAAGCTGGAAGAGACACCCGCGTTTAAAGAGCACATGGATAAGCGTGAAGAGGCCGAACATAACAAGCCGCAGCTCACGCTGTGGCAAATGCTGCGCACGCAGAGTAAGCCGCTATTGAAGTGTATTGGTCTGGTGCTGCTGTTTAACGTGTCTAATTATATGCTGACCGCCTATATGCCAAGTTATTTAACCGGCATTCTGGGGCTGAGCGAAATATCCGGTCTGCTGCTGGTGATGGTAGTGATGTTTATCATGATGCCACTGACCCTAATGTGGGGCCATTTTACCGACCGCATCGGCCGTAAACCGGTGATTGGTTTCGGCGCACTGGGATTATTAGTGCTGGCGATCCCGGCGTTCATGCTGATTGGTTCTGGCAACATGCTATGGGTATTTGCCGGTCTGGCCGTGCTGGGCTTACTGCATACCTGCTTTAGCGGCACCATGCCAGCGACATTACCGGCACTGTTTGTCACCGATATTCGTTACAGCGCGCTGGCTATCGGCTTTAATTTGTCAGTCTCGCTGTTCGGTGGTACCACACCGTTAATTACCGCATGGCTGGTCGACACCACGCACAATACCATGATGCCGGCGTATTACATGATGGGTGCCGGCGTGATTGGTTTGTTAACGGTATTGACGCTGAGTGAGACAGCACGTAAGCCACTGAAAGGTTCATCCCCTGCGGTGGCGACTAAAGCCGAGGCGCATAAACTGATTGATAAACTGCGTAAACAGCGCAGCCGTAAAAAACAGCAGCCAGCATAATCCTCGCTGATATTCACATCAGGTGCGCTCAATGCGCACCTTTTTTTGTGCCCTGCGTCAGACTTATAGCTCAGATAATCGCCCCGGGCTGCGGTAGACTGACCCTCTCTGACTGTTTTTTACTCATTAAGGGATAATGATGTCATCTGCAGAAGCTCCCGCCGTTAATCAAAAGCGCGTACTGATTGCCGGATCCGTCGGCAATTTTATCGAGTGGTATGAATTCGCCGTATACGGTTTCATGGCCACGCTAATCGCTAAACATTTCTTCCAGCTGGAAGGAGAAAGCGCCCTCACCAGCCTGATCCTCACCTATGCGGCCTTTGCGGTGGCGTTCTTTTTTCGCCCGTTAGGGGCGGTGCTGTTTGGCCGCCTGGGCGATCGCTATGGCCGTAAACCGGTGCTGATCGCGGTGCTGGTATTGATGACGCTGGCCACCGTCGCCATCGGTCTGGTCCCGGTTTATGCCAGCATTGGCGTGGCTGCGCCGCTGCTGATTACACTGCTACGCATTTTGCAGGGACTGTTTGCCGGCGGAGAATACGGTGGCGCGGTCTCGCTGATGACCGAATCGGCGCCGCCCGGCAAGCGCGGATTTTATGGCGCGTGGCAGTCGCTGACGGTGGCGCTCGGACTGCTGGCGGGCGCGGGCGTGGTGGCAGTACTGCCGCTGCTGCTGGGAGACGCCGCCATGAACGCCTGGGGCTGGCGCATTCCCTTCCTGCTGGCGCTGCCGCTCGGCGCAGTGGCGCTGTGGCTGCGCACCGGCCTCGATGAATCACCGCAGTTCCGCCAGACACCGGCGGCACCGCAACAGCAGGCGTCGCTGGGTGTCACGCTGCGCGCTATCGGGCTGGGCATTGGGCGGTTAATGGTATGGTCAGCCGCCGGTTATACCTACCTTGTAATCATGCCTACCTATCTGCAGGCCGCGCTGCACACCGGCTTCAACCAGGCGCTGCTGATTGCGGTGATCTCTAACCTCGGCTTTGCCGCCACCATCCTGCCGGCCGGCATACTCAGCGATCGCTATGGCCGCCGCACATTAATGCTGCTGGCGACGTTTTTGCTGCTGGTGCTGGCTTTCCCGCTGCTGAAAGTGCTGCAGCATCCGGAGAGCGGTATGGCGATCAAGGCGCTGGTGGTATTTATCGCCGGTGCGCTGGTGGGCATGCTGGCCGGACCGGGACCGGCGATGCTGGCCGAGATGTTCCCGACCCGCGTACGTTACACCGGGCTGGGGCTGGCCTATTCGCTCTCCAACGCGCTGTTTTCCGGCTGCGCGGGTCTGATCATTACCGGCCTGATGAAGCAAACCGGCAACGCCGACATTCCCGCCTGGTATGTGATGGCCACCGCCGTAGTGAGTTTTGTCGCGCTGCTTTCGCTCAATAAGGACGATCACCGCAGACCCCTTTGAGAAAAAGCGTTTGTGCAGGTAAGAACCTGTCATTGGTCGCCATCAATGGCGACCCTACAGGGGCCGAAAGATTTTTTACAGGAGTGATGAATACATAAGCTTATTTATGTCTTAAATAACATAGAAAATAAAGCAAGATATGCCTGATATTTTATCCGACTCGAAAACAGTGCCATTATAAATAACAAAACCCCGGCACATCAGTGTGCCGGGGATAACCAACACTACCAGTTAAATTTATTACTATCTTCCCACTCTTTGACTTCTTTCTCTGCTTGATCTTTACCGTAGCCGTAGCGCTCCTGAATGCGGCCGACTAATTGATCGCGTTTCCCTTCGGCTACGTCTAAATCGTCATCTGTAAGCTGGCCCCATTTCTCTTTCACTTTTCCTTTGAACTGCTTCCAGTTTCCGCTGATACGATCTTCGTTCATCAGTGTTCTCCTCATTTAGGTGACAGTGCCGCCTGGCATTATTTCGCGCAGCGGTTAACTGCGCAGAGATAAGCGTAGCCTATGACTGAGATTAAAAGGTGCTTAAGCGAACAAATCGGAAAATTTACGTAACGGTACTGTTTAAAGCGCAGCGGGAATTAAATCTGAAAATATAGGCTATGATTTTTCAGGGTACTCAGTGATTTATCTGCGTACCCGTTTGCTACCAGGGCATTTAGTCTTTTGTATTCAGAGAGTAAATGGTTTTAAGGAACGCGAATCGCTTGATGTCGTCCATTCCCCGTGCGGGGCTTAACGAGGCAATAGAATGGAATCCACAACGTTGGAAAAATCCTGGGGTGCTGAAATCCTTGCTGACGGCAGCGTGCGGTTTCGCCTTTGGGCACCCGGTCAGCAGCAAATTACCCTTCACGCCGATGGTCAGCAGCATGCCATGCAGCCGCAGCAGGATGGCTGGTTCAGCCTGACGCTGCGCGGGCCTGGTCACGGCAGCGAATATCACTACGAGCTGGCCGATGGCAGCACGGTGCCCGATCCCGCCTCGCGGGCGCAAAAGGGCGACGTTAACGGCCCCTCGGTGGTGATCGATCCCCGACGTTACCAGCCGGTCAACCGCGACTGGGCAGGGCGGCCGTGGGAAGAGACGATCATTTACGAACTGCACATCGGCACCTTTACCCCGGAGGGCACCTTCCGGGCGGCCATCGACAAGCTGCCGTATCTGGCAGAGCTCGGGATTACCCAGCTTGAAGTGATGCCCGTCTCTCAGTTTGGCGGCTCCCGCGGCTGGGGGTATGACGGCGTGCTGCTGTATGCCCCGCACTCGGCCTACGGTTCGCCGGAGGATTTCCACGCGTTTATCGATGCCGCGCACGCGCTGGGCCTTTCGGTGGTGCTGGATATCGTGCTCAACCACTTCGGCCCGGAAGGGAACTATCTGCCGCTGCTGTCGCCCGCGTTTTTCGATGCAGAGCGGATGACGCCATGGGGCAACGGCATCGCCTACGAGCGCGAGCCGGTGAGGCAGTACATCACCGACGCGCCGCTCTACTGGCTGACGGAGTATCGTCTGGACGGCCTGCGGTTTGATGCCATCGACCAGATTAAAGACGGCTCGGACACGCATATTCTCGAGGAGATTGCCGAACGCATTCGCGAGCGCAATCCCCCCTCGTCACGTTCACCTGACCACGGAAGACAGCCGCAACGTGATTTTCCTGCATCCGCGCGATGAACAGGGCAACGCGCCGCTGTTTACCGGCGAGTGGAACGATGACTTCCACAACGCCGCCCACGTGTTTGCCACCGGCGAGACGCACGCCTACTACCAGGATTTTGCCTTTGAGCCGGAGAAAAAGTTCGCCCGGGCGCTGGCGGAAGGCTTTGTCTACCAGGGCGAGGTGTCGCTGCAAACCGGCGAATCCCGCGGGGTGGAGTGTCCCACGCAGGCCAGCCGCCGTTCGCGTTTGTCGATTTTATTCAGAACCACGATCAGACCGGCAATCGCGCCCAGGGCGAGCGGCTTATCACCCTGGCGGGTGCCGATCGCACGACGCGGGTGCTGCTTGCCGCGCTGCTGCTCTCGCCGCATATCCCGCTGCTGTTTATGGGCGAGGAGTTTGGGGAAACGCACCCGTTCCTGTTCTTCACCGATTTTCACGGCGATCTGGCAAAGGCGGTGCGGGAAGGGCGCGCGAAAGAGTTTACCGGCCATGCCGGGCACGATGAAACCGTCCCGGACCCGAACGACGTGAACACGTTTATCCGCTCAAAGCTCGACTGGCACAAAGTCGCCACCGACGAGGGCAAAACGTGGCTGCGCTATACGCGCCATCTGCTGACGCTGCGCCATCGCTATATCGTTCCGCTTCTGCATCCGGGCGGCGCCATTGAGGGCCATGTGCTCAAGACCGCGCCCGGCATGGTGGCGGTGTGCTGGCGCTTCCCGTCGGGGACGCTCTCACTGGCGCTGAATATCGGCGACAAGCCCGTCGCGCTGCCCGCTATGGCGGGGGAGACGCGCTTTGCCTGGCCAGAGGAAACCGACGTTTTACCGCCGAACGGTATTGTCGTTCGCTTTGCTGATGGAGAAGCATCGTTATGATCCCTTCCGCCACGTACCGTATTCAGTTCCGTAACGGCATGACCTTTGACCGCGTTGTGGCGCTGGTGCCGTATCTGAAGGACCTCGGCATCAGCCATCTTTACGCGTCGCCCGTATTTACCGCCACGACGGGGTCTACCCACGGCTATGACGTGACCAACCCGAATGAAATCGACCCCGCGATCGGCGGACGAGACGGTTTTGACCGCATGGCCGCGGCGCTTAAGCAGGCCGGTATGGGGTTGATTCTGGACATTGTCCCCAACCATATGTCCACCTCGCTGGAAAACGCCTGGTGGCGGGATGTGATTGAATACTGGCCAGCAGAGCCGCTATTTCCGCTACTTCGATATCGACGGGTCGCGCCCGCTAACGCTGCCGTTCCTCGGCGACACCTTTGAGGCGGAGCTGGAGAAGGGGGAACTCACCCATAAAGGCCGATCCGCACAGCGGCAATCCGGCGCTGGTCTATTACGACAATTACTATCCGCTGACGCCCGCCAGCTGGCAGCAGCGTAAAGACGAGGTACTGGCGTTGCGCGATGCCGCGGCCATCGCGGAACTGCATGCGCAACAGCCGTGGCGGCTGATGTCCTGGCGGGAGGCGCCGCAAGCAGCTCTCGTGGCGGCGCTTCTTTGAGATCACCGGGCTGGTCGGCGTGCGGGTTGAAGATGATGCGGTCTTCGACGACACGCACCGGCTGATCCTTGAGCTGGTCCACGCGGGCGTGGTGGACGGTCTGCGCATTGACCATGTCGACGGCCTGGCGGATCCGCTGGGCTATCTGCAGCGCCTGCGGCAGGCCGCCGGGCCCGACTGCTACATCACGGTGGAAAAAATTCTCGCCAAAGGGGAGCAACTGCCCGCCGACTGGCCGGTATCCGGTACCACCGGCTACGAGTTTATCGCCTCGCTGGCGGAAGTGCTGGTCGACGATGAGCAGCTCGATAGCCTGCTGCATCTGGAGAAAACCTATGAAGCGGTATCCGCTGAACGTAACGACGTGGCGGCTGGCCTGCGTGCGGCACGTGCCAAGGCCTGATGGCCGATCGTAATTTTGAGGGTGAATTCACCACGCTGCTAAACCTTGCTGAGGATCTGGCACGCCGCAATGAGGTTGCGCTGCCGCGCGAGGAAATCCGCCACGCGCTGCGCGAACTGCTTATCGCCTTTCCGGTCTACCGCACCTATGGCACCACTGCGGAAAGCCGGTATGCCGCTGGAAGGCGAAGCGTTGCTGTTACAGGTGCTGGAGCAGGTTAAACACAGCGCCTCGCCTGCGGCGCTGAGCCTGATTTTGCACGGCATTCCTGCTGCCGGCGACCTCACTGAACATGCGGCGAGCAGCGATGCCGCGCTTTTCAGGACCCGCTTCCAGCAGCTGACCGGGCCGCTGATGGCGAAATCGGTTGAAGACACGCTGTTCTTCCGCCACAACCTGGAGCTGGCGCTCAATGAAGTGGGTGCCGACCCGACGCCGCGCGCGTTTTCCTTATCCCGCTTTCACCAGGAGATGCGCATTCGTCTGGCCCGTCAGCCCGACGCGCTGCTGGGCACCTCCACGCACGATACCAAGCGCGGGGAAGATGCCCGGGCGCGTCTCTACACCCTGACGGAAGCCCCGGAACGCTGGGGGGAAAACCTGGCCCGCTGGCGGCAGATGAACCAGACCCAGGTGCGTTTTCTCAATGACGGTACCGCGCCGAACGCCGCCGATACGTGGATGATCTACCAGGCGCTGGCGGGCGTCTGGCCCGCCACGCTGTCACCGGACGACGCCGACGGGCTGGAATCACTGGAAGAACGCGTTTCTTGGCTTCCTGGAAAAAGCGCTGCGCGAGGCGAAACAGCGCACCGACTGGATCGACAGCAACGAGAGCTATGAGAGCGTGGTGTTGAGCTACGCGCGGCACCTGCTTTCACCGGACAATAGCCTGTTCCTGCACGATTTCAGCGAGGCGATGCAGCCCTTTATCCGCGCCGGGCTGATGAACAGCCTCAGCCAGACGGTGATCAAGCTGACGGCGCCCGGCGTGCCGGATATCTATCAGGGCAGCGAGGCGCTTAACTTCAGCCTGGTCGACCCGGATAACCGACGCGAGCCGGACTTTCCGGCCCTGGTGGAAGCCCGGCGCGAGCTGGATGTCCACGCCGCGCCGGACTTCGCCAGCCAGCAGGACTGGCTGAGCGGCCGGCTGAAGCAGCAGTTCGTTACCGCCACGCTGCTGCGGCTTCGACCGCACTACGACGCGCTTTTCCGCTACGGCGACTGGCTACCGCTTAAGGTCAGCGGCGAGCGCGAGGAGAACCTGATTGTCTATGCGCGCGTTAAGGACGACGAGGCGCTGATTGTCGCCGTACCGCGTCTGGTTTTTGACGTCACCGATAATCATCAGCTGTGGGTCAATACCACGATCGCGTTACCCGACGAACTGGCCGGGAAGCGCTATCGGGATCTGTTCAGCGGCGAGAGCGCCGTAGTGATTAATGACGATATTACGCTGGACAATGTGAGTTATAGCGCGCCGCTGGTGCTGATTAGCCAGTAGCGTCCCCGATAAACCTGTTGTTTTACATTGTGACTATCAGGTATTCACTGTTTGATGGAGAACGAAAATGGCAAAGGATACAACGTTTGAAATTCGGGCCGGTCATGGCCAGCAGTTGGGGGCGAATTATGACGGGAAGGGCGTTAACTTCGCGCTGTTCTCCGCTCACGCTGAACGGGTGGAGCTCTGTCTGTTTGACCCGTCCGGGAAAACGGAAATCGCCCGGCTGGAGCTGCCGGAATATACCCATGAGGTCTGGCACGGCTATGTGCCCGACCTGAAGCCGGGCGCGCTGTATGGCTATCGCGTCTACGGCCCCTACGACCCGGAAAACGGTCATCGCTTCAACCCGCACAAGCTGCTTATCGACCCCTACGCCCGCGAGCTGGTGGGTGACATCGACTGGAACGATGCCCATTTCGGCTATGAGCTGGGGCATGACGAGCTGGATTTGAGCTTTGACACGCGGGACAGCGCGCCGTTTACGCCGAAATGCAGGGTCATCGACCCGAACGCCTTTGACTGGCAGGACAACAACCGGCCGAACGTGCCCTGGCCGCATACCGTTGTCTATGAGAGCCACGTGAAAGGCTTTACCCAGATGAACCCGGCCATTCCGCCCGAGCTGCGCGGCACGTTTGAAGGCATGGGGCATAAAGCCTCGGTCGACTATATCAAAAGCCTGGGCATTACCTCGGTGGAGCTGCTGCCGGTTCACTGGTTCCCGGACGATCAGCATCTGCTCGATCGCGGCCTGAAGAACTTCTGGGGCTATAACACGCTGGGCTTTTTTGCTCCGGCGTCGCGCTACTACGGCCCGGCGGGGATCCAGGGCTTTCGCGATATGGTGCGCGCCTATCACGATGCGGGCATCGAGGTGATTCTGGACGTGGTGTACAACCACACGGCGGAAGGCAACGAGCTTGGCCCGACGCTCTCGTTTAAGGGGATTGATAACTACAGCTATTACCGCACGCTGCCGGACCAGCACCGGTACTACATCAACGACACCGGGACCGGAAATACGGTCAACACCTCGCACCCGCGCGTGCTGCAGATGGTGATGGATTCCCTGCGCTACTGGGCGGAATCGATGCATATCGACGGTTTTCGTTTCGACCTCGGGACGATCCTGGGCCGCGAGCCGGAAGGGTTTGACCCGCGCGGCGGTTTCTTCGACGCCATGACGCAGGATCCGGTGCTTATCCAGACTGAAGCTGATTGGCGAACCCTGGGATATCGGCCCCGGCGGCTATCAGGTGGGCGGTTTCCCGCCGGGCTGGGGGGAGTGGAACGACAAATACCGCGACACCGTGCGCGAGTACTGGAAGGGCGACAACGTCTCCACGGACTTTGCCGCGCGTCTGCTCGGCTCCGGCGATCTGTACGATCTGCGCGGACGTCGCCCGTGGGCCAGCGTCAATTTCATCACCGCCCACGACGGCTTTACGCTGAATGACCTGGTGTCGTACAACGACAAGCACAACGCCGACAACGGTGAGGACAATAACGACGGGCATAACGATAACCGCTCGTACAACTACGGCGAGGAAGGGCCAACCGAGAATCCGGATATTATTGCGGCCCGCGAGCGGCAGAAGCGTAACTTCCTGACCACGCTGCTGTTCTCCCACGGCACGCCGATGCTGCTGGCGGGGGACGAGTTTGGCCGTACGCAGAAGGGCAACAACAATGGCTACTGCCAGGACAGCGAGATCTCCTGGATCGACTGGAAGGGGCTGTCCGAAAACGACGCTGCGCTGCGCGAGTTTACCCGTCGGCTCATTGCCCTGCGCGCGCAACAGCCGCTGCTGCGCCGTGAAAGCTGGCGCGACGGGCTGGAGATCCGCTGGTTTAATGCCGGAGGCGGTCCACAGCAGGCCGAGCAGTGGGATGAAGGCTCGACGCTCGGCGTCTCCATCAGCAGGCCGGATCTGCGGCAGGAGGACGGTATCTGGCACGACGTGCTGATGCTGTTCAACCCGTTTGAAGGCACCGTGCCGTTCCAGATCCCGCAGTTTGGCGAAGGGGGATGGGTGCTGGAGCTGTCAACCTCCGACAGCGTCAAACCGGGAGTGGTGATCACCCGAGAGAAGGATTTTGAACTGGAGGGCCGCAGCATGGTGCTGTTCCGCCGGCCGTGAGTTGTGCGCGGGGTGCCGGTTTCCAGGTGCGCATGAATGCGCTCCCTACAGAAACAACGGGACATGCACTCCCCGTTTCCAGGTGCGCATGAATGCGCACCCTGCGGAAACAACAGGACATGCACTCCCGGTTTCCAGGTGCGCATGAATGCGCACCCTACGGAAACAACGGAACATGCCGTCCCGGTTTCCAGGTGCGCATGAATACGCACCCGACGGAAATCACGGGACAAGCACTGTAGGGTCGCCGTTCACGGCGACCTTGTCGCATTCTGCACCCATCGTTAAACCTGCACCACCTCAGGGTCGCCGTTCACGGCGACCTGTTCCACGACCGGCTCCACTGTTAACCCGCCAGCCTCTTCTGCTACCCGGCGCTAAAATTTCATTAACTAAAAACCACAATCTGCCGATGTTCTTTAATCTGCCCTTGTACCCGCCGCGTCAGGCGTCGGGGTGCGTTTAGATTAAGGATAATAAGATGAACATCTCCCAACGATTATTACTGACCTTTTCCATGCTGTTTGGCGCCATCATTCTGCAAGCCGTGCTCGCCATCTCACTGCTTTCCGGCTTCCAGGAGCGCTTTGAATATGTGCAAACCAACGCCATCCCCTCGATCAAAGACCTCAACACGTTAATTGATCGCAGCAATCAGCTGGCGCTGACGCTCTACAAACATCAGACCCAGCTGCAGGACAGCAACATGCCTGCGGTTGAAGCGGACATTGATAAACAGATCGGCGGCCTGAAATCGCTCACCGATTACTACCTGACTCACAACCTCTCCAGTGACGAAGATAAGCGCCTGACCGAGCTGGCCTTTGCCAATATTCAGCGCGTGAGCGAGCGGCTGCCCGCCTTTCTCAGTGCGTCGCGTGCACACCAGAATGCCATCAGCCTCGACCTGATTGAGGGCCAGAGCGGCATCGGTGCCGCCATTCGTCAGCTGATTGCCGATTATCAGAAGCAGCTGATGCTGAACATCGCCATTGGCGACGAGTTACGCGCCACCAACCGCAGCACCTTCCATAATGTGTTGTGGACGACCATCAGCGGCGTGGTTGCAACGGTGCTGGTATTCGGTCTGTTCGCCCTGTTCACCGTACTGCGCATCCGCCGCAGCCTCGCGGATGTCGGCAAAGTCATGATGCACGCCAGCGAAAATCTCGACCTGACGCTCAGCGCAGACGAAAGCCGTCGCGATGAGGTGGGCAATATGGCGCGCTCCTTTAATCAGCTGATGCGCAGCGTGGCCGGTTCGCTGAGTGCCGTGCGCAGCGCGTCGCATTCGGTGAGCAGCGCATCGGTGCAAATCGCCGCCGGCAATGAAGATCTCTCTGCGCGTACCGAACAGCAGGCCGCCTCGCTGGAGCAGACTGCGGCCAGCATGACTGAACTGAGTGAAACCGTACGTCAGACTGCCAATAACACGCGTCAGGCCAGCCAGCTGGCGGCTAACGCCAGTTCGCTGTCAGAAAAAAGTGGTACCTCGCTCAGCACCATGCTCTCGACCATGGATGATATTCGTGGCAGCTCGCGCAAGGTCACGGACATCGTCTCAATGATCGAAGGCATCGCTTTCCAGACCAATATCCTGGCGCTCAACGCGGCAGTCGAAGCGGCACGCGCCGGTGAGCACGGCAAGGGCTTTGCGGTGGTGGCGGGTGAAGTACGCAGCCTGTCGCAGCGATCAACCTCGGCCGCACGCGAAATCAAAGGACTGATTGAAGAGTCGCATCGACTGACCGAAGCCGGGGCCGCCCAAGCCAGCGACGTCAGCAGCAACATGCAGGTGATGAATGACGCTATCCATCAGGTCAGCGAACTGATGAGCGAAATCGCCGCAGCCGCGGTTGAGCAGAGTCAGGGCATTAGCCAGGTGCAGCAGGCGGTGAATCAGATGGATGATGTGACGCAGCAGAACGCCGCGCTGGTGGAACAGGCCTCAGCCGCGTCGCAATCGCTGCAGGAGCAGGCCCAGACGCTCAACCAGCTGGTGACCCGCTTCGTGCTGGCGGAATCCGGCACAACGCCGATCATCAAGCCTGCGCCTGCGAGCCATAAAGCGCCACAGCCGGGACGCCTGGCACTGGCCAGCGATGCCGACTGGCAGAGTTTCTAATCCCTTTGCCCTCCGCGTCGTCGCGCGGAGGGGCTTTCTCCCACTGACGAACTCCCCCGGCGCGCTGGCGCGAGCGACATTGCCTCAACGAGCGCCAGCAAAACTGCTATTCTGTGAACCATACTAAGGGTCATCAGCAACGAAAGCGTTTCACCTCCGCATGCCCGCCGCTCCCTAAAGGAACCTTATGCACCCTCAGCAACAGACTCGCGGTAAATGGGCCATCTTTGGCCTGATGTTTATTCCTGGCTTTACCTGGGCTTCCTGGGTTAGCCGCACGCCCTTTATGCGCGATGTGCTGCACGCCTCGACGGAAATGATGGGCCTGATTCTGTTTGGCTTCTCCTGTGGCTCCATGCTGGGCGTGCTGCTGGCCGGTAAGCTGGTCGCGCACTTTGGCACCAGCCGGGTGATGCGCACGGGTTACCTGATCCTGCTCTGTGGCCTGGTGCTGATGACCGTTGCGTTAACGCTCGCCAGTAGCGGGCTGGTGTTTACCAGTCTGGTGTTGCTGGGCGGCGGAACCGCGCTGATGGATGTGGTGGTCAATGTCGAAGGGGCAGCGTTTGAACGGCGCATCGGCAAGTCAATCATGACGATCATTCACGGCTTCTTCAGTTTCGGCACGCTGATCGGCGCACTGGCGGGGCTGGCCATGACCGCAGCCGATATCAGCACCCACTGGCACTTTAGCGTGGTGCTGCTGGTTAACCTGCTGATTGCCGCCCTGGCGCTGCGCCATCTGCCCGCCACCAGCGACAGCGAACGCGGCGAACAGCCGCATCACGGCGGCTTTCTGGCCCAGGTAGGACGTGAATTGCGTGACCGCCAGCTGCTGGTGCTCGGCGTGGTGATTCTGGCGATGGCGCTGGCGGAAGGCTCGGCTAACGACTGGCTGCCGTTACTGATGATCGACGGCCATAACCTCAATCATACCCAAAGCACGCTGGTCTACGCGGGCTTCACCGCTGGCATGACGCTGGGGCGCTTTCTCGGTGGGCTGGTGGTTGATCGTCTGGGCCGCGTCTGGGTACTGCGCGCCAGCGCTTTCTCCGCCGCGCTGGGGCTGACGCTGGTGATTTTCTCCGATAACCCATGGCTGGCGGCGGCGGCCGTGCTGTTCTGGGGCGTCGGCGCGTCGCTCGGCTTCCCGCTAACGGTCTCGGCGGCGGGCGATGGCCATAACAGCGCGGTGCGCGTCACGATTGCCGCCACGCTGGGTTATCTGGCGTTTCTGGTCGGCCCGCCCGGACTGGGCTTTATCGGCGAACATGCCGGATTGCGCATGGCGATGCTGCCGGTACTGATCATGGTTCTGCTGGCGCTGGTGTGCGCCGGTGCGGCTGGCCGCCCGCGTCAGGCAAAAACACCGGCGGAACAATAAATCTCAGGGCACGCGCCAGCTGCCCTGCCAGCCATCCGCAGTGGCCTCAAATCGCGCGCGCTGATGGGGCTCGCGGCTGACATCCAGCCACTCCACGCTGCGCAAGGTGATCTGCACCAGCGCGAAGTGCTCGTCAGGCCCGGTGCCCGCTTTTTGCGCGCTGGCAGGCAGTGCGTCATCAGGATGGGCAATCACGCTGCCCGGCCTGACCGGTGACTGAAACAACGCGTGTGAATGCGGGCGCAATGCATGCCAGGCTGCGGCACGCTGTTGTGCATCGTCAACGCGCTGAGCCGTGCCTGCCAGCCTGAGCTGAACGCGCCTGGCGGCATCATAAGCCAGTAACGCCACCTGCGGCTGGGCTGCAATATCCTGCATTTTGGCGCTGCGCCGATCGGCGGTAAAACGCAGGGCCGGCAGCGCGGGCAAAAACTGCCGTATCACCACGGTGCGCAGGCTGGGCTGGCCGTCAGCGGCCACCGTTGCCAGCTGCATCAGGGTGAAAGCCGAACGCGATGTGGTGGCTGTGCTAAGCAGCTGCCAGATGGCTTGCAGGCGGTCGTCGAGCGAGATCATGATTCCCTTCCTTAGCGGGCGTGAAGCGGGTTGCTGCCCGCACGTTTCAGCGCCGACAGTGCCAGCGCGCTGAGCAGTAACCCAATGACGATCAGCAGCGCGTAGCTTAGCCACTGCAGCAGCAGAATGCCCAGCACGCCGCCAGCGAGAAATGCCAGCACGGTGTAGCAATGCAGTTTTAGCCGCTCAATGTACAGCGGCGCGTCTTTTGGTGACTCTTTGCGACGCAGCACGTCGAACAGCATCGCCAGCTCAATGCCGATATCGGTTGACGTGCCGGAAACGTGCGTCGTGCGCACGCGGGCATTGGAGATGCGCGTTACCACCGCATTTTGCAGGCCCATCAGAAAGCTCAGGCTGAGAATCAGCAACACGCCGCCCTCGCTAAAATGAAAGCCGCTTTCGACAATCCCCAGCACCAGCAACGCAATGCCCTCGAGCAGAATATTGATGGCGTATATGCCGCGTATCTGCCGCCTGCGGCCGGAATTAATGATTAGCGTGGAGACAGACGAACCGGCGATGAATAACAGCACAATCAGCAGGAAGAACAGCCCGATATGCAGATTGGCTTTCGCCAGATGATCGGACAGTGACGAGACGTTACCGGTCATGTTGGCGGAGAAGAAACCAACCGTTTCGAACGCTGCAGTGTTCAGTGCGCCCGCCACGGCGGCCAGCGTCGCCGCCAGGCGGATGTCGGTGTTGAAAGTGCGCGTATCCTCAGTGGAGATCAGCATGAAAAGGTCCCGGCCCGGCAAAAGGTTTATCATCCTCCGGCAGTCAAAAATTCTCAACTATCAGGGCTGAACATTAACGCGGTTCGCTGTCGATCAGCGCACGCCGGGCCAGGCGTTTGGGCAGGATTTGACCCTGTCACCGATAAGCCGGATAATTTGGAAACGATTCATTCTAAATAGCCCGCATTATGACCAGTAAACCCAATCCGGCGCCGGCTGCCAGAGAGCGCGGCAGACCGCGCAATTTTGATATCGACGAAGCGCTCGACAGCGCCATGATCGTGTTCCGCCAGAAGGGTTTTCATGCGGCCTCGATTGCCGATTTAGGTGAAGCGATGAACCTGACGGCGGGCAGTATTTATAAAGCGTTTCAGGATAAACGTTCCCTGTTTCTGCGGGTGTTTGAGCGCTACATCCTGCTGCGCAATGTGGACCTGCGCACCCGTTTGCAACAGTACCCGACCGGCCGGGCGCGCATTGCTGAGCTGCTGCAGTTTTATCTCGACTCAGCCAGCGAGATCGAGGGCAGACGTGGCTGCCTGGTGGTTGGCAGTACCGTGGAACTGCAAACGCTGGACGAAGAGTTATCCCAGCTGGTGCGTGAAGCGGTATTACGCAACCGCAACTTCCTGACTACGCTGGTTGAACAGGGACAAGAGGACGGATCGATTTCGCCACGACTGGATGCCGACACCGCCGCTGGACTGCTGCTTTGCGTGGCATTTGGTATGCGCGTGGTAGGCAAAATTCAGGATGTGACTAATGGCAAAGAAACCATTAATATGGTGCTCAGTATTCTGGACTGATTCGTCTGGCCTATTAGGAAATAGGCGTTTCCTAATTAATATTCGCCACGATAACGTTTTAAACCCTGGAATCACGCGCTTAATAATATTTATCAGTCAGTGACATATTACGTAGATTTATGATTATTTGTTCCGGGGGTTGAGTGAAGCACGATGAATTAGAAGATGCCGATGAGATCTATCTTTTATTGGGCAAAGTCGTCACACAGATTGTACAACCGGGTGAAACCTTATCTGTTCAGCAAATAATTGGCGCGCTGTATCGCACGGGCTTGCGCTCGGAGAATCCGGCCATCCAGCAGGCCTGCGATAATGCGATCAGGCTGCTGGCCAAAAAGCTGAATTAACGCACTGCTATCAGGGTAATGATGATGCGATACGATCCTTTTCATAATAATTCTGAAGATGCATTACCATGGACTGGTGGATCGCTGCAGGCAAAGCAGCATGAGTTACTTGGCACGCTGGTGCAGGAAATTTTGTGTAGCGGCAAGTTGCTGAACCGAAAAACCCTGTTTGTCGCGCTAATAGCACGTCTCGACCAGTGCGACGATGTGATATTGAAAACGCATTATGAGGCTATTTTTTCTCTGCTGCTTGGTCGCCTGGCCGCTGAGTAATATCGCAACGCTATCCTGCCTTCCCAATATACGCGGCGAAACACATTAGCCGCGCCTGGTAATTTCCTCCTCATCAATTGCACGCTAAACCGCATTAATTGTGCAAAGAAAGCGAGTCAGGTCAGACCAGAATCCGGATTTTGTTCTACGCTTATAGCTGGACTTCAGACCAATCAGGGAAATTACTATGAAGAAACTGACTGTAGCGGCTGTGTTATTGACATCAATTTTTGCCATCGCCGGCTGTTCATCGAATCAGGCGATTAAAACCACCGACGGACGTACTATCGTCACCGATGGTAAGCCACAGGTGGATAGTGATACTGGCCTGGTCTCTTATAAAGATGCGCAAACCGGTAAAACAGAACAGATTAACCGTGACCAGATCACCAATATGAGTGAACTGAACAACTGATCTACTCGATAGGGAGAGCGACATGAAAAAAGTGATTTTGTTACCACTGGCAGCCATTGTGGCACTGAGCGCCCTGACCGGCTGTACCCGTACCAGCTACGCCATTCATACCAATGATGGCCGTACCATTGTCAGCGATGGTAAACCGCAGGAAGCGGAAAGCGGACTGCTGGGCTACGTTGATGCCAATGGTGTCAAACAGCAGATCAACAAAGCGGATGTCAAAGAGGTCTCTGAGATTCCGCATTAATCGGTTCTTATCAAGCCCGCGCAGCGGGCTTTTTTGTGCCAGAATTTTGTGATTGAACCCATACGCAGGGCCATCGTAAGAGAGCAATCCGGTCCATCGCGGCGCCTTTGGTCAGGGACGCACGACGGTGAGTTTAAACGGCCCGCTGTTTTTCGCAGCATACGCGACTGAATCATTCACTCTCTCAAGCGGAAACTCGGTTACGTCATAGTGGCTGAGATCAAGCAGTCCCGCGCGTATAAGGCCGCAGAGCGTATGGACTGCCGAAGGTTCATACATCCACTGCCCTTTTACGGTAATGAGGTTACGCATTATCCAGGGATAAGGTAGCGAAAGATCGTCCCCACCCAGCATGCCAACACCGCCCATAAGGACTGCACGACCATAAGGTCTGACTGACATAATCGCATTCCGGGCGACAGAGGCCTGCGCAGACGGCGGAAGGAAATCAAGGACCGCATCAATGGGTCCCCCGGCCATGTGCTTCATGGCAGCAATATCGATCTCTGCTGTACCTGTGAGCTTTACTGTTTCCACACGCGATCCAAAACGTTTTTTCAAATCGTTCAGCACCCGTTCACTACGGCCCGGTGCGATGACTTTATGGGCTCCCATGGCCAGGGCAGCAAGCACAGCGGAACTGCCGAAATTACCGGTTGCGCCACTGACCAGCAGGCGCTCTCCCGCTTTCAAATCCATAGATAACAATCCGCCATAGGCTACAAGCAGCGTATTGATGGCACACCACCGCCCCGCTTCTGCAGGCGATATGTCGCCAATGGGCACTGCGTTTTCAGTCGGAATGCGTATTTGTTCAGCAAGACTGCCATTCAGGTGATATTGCTGGATTTTTTGTCCTCCTTCACCACGGGCACTCCATCCCTGAAGGACAATTTCTGGCGACAGCGCGTTGTCACGGGAACGCACCGTCGGATCGCAGAATACCCAGTCTCCTGGTTTCAGCCAGGCTGAGTCAGGGCCGGTCTGGCGAACCTTTCCGATGGCACCACAGCCCGGGATGACCGGCACAGGTAAAAGATATTTTCTTTCCCCACTCAGTACTTCATTCGTGTAGGAGAGAACGGGCGCCGCAACCACATCGACAATGACTTCCCCGGTTCCCATCACCGGTGCAGGCACATTCTTAACGTCTAGCGGGTGGCCAAAGGCAGTAAGCACAGCAGCTTTCATGGTCATATTCTCCTGAGGGCATAGAACAATATGAAACCATCATAGAGCGACCCAAAACGGCGTAAAATACACTAGTTTTATACAGGTATAATTTACTACCAGGTTCAAAAAATGGTTAAGAATACTGAGCTCAGCCAGTTTTTACGTTCACGACGTGCAAGGGTGAAGCCTGAGCGTCCCCCCTCTGCCGGGCCTGAAAGACGGCGAACGCCCGGACTAAGGCGTGAGGAAGTTGCAGCGATGCTGGGAATAAGTACGGAATGGTATACCAAAATCGAACAGGGACGGGTCAGCACGCTTTCCGAACGGATAGTTAACGCCCTGGGTAAAGCTCTGCAGCTGAACAAGGCAGAATTTCTGCACCTGAAAACACTGACAGGCCGGAAAAAAAGTGCAGATGTTGAACATGAAGTCCCGGCTAGCTTATCGCATCTGGTCAGGGCGCTGAGTGAGCCTGCCTACGTCACCAATGACAGATGGGATGTATTGGTGTGGAATTCTGCAGCAGAACAGGTCATCACGGACTTCAGCCTGTTGGCTGCGAATGAGCGAAATATCATGGTTTTCATGTTCACTACAGAGGCAGCCAGATACCTTTTTGGCGACACCTGGCCTGCAGAGGCACAGAGAATGCTTGGCCTGTTTCATTCCAGTTATTCACGAAATGCAGACAATGAGACCTTCACTGCGCTGGTAGAACGCTTAAGCCGTGAATGCCCGGAGTTTGATACATGGTGGAGCGAGCATGTGATAACGGCACCGGTGTCCGGAGAGAAAAAACTCACAGGAAAAGACGGGATAACGCGGACATACTGCTATTCAACGTTTACGTCAAATGACTCCCCTGCACTCAAACTGGCAATTTATGTCCCGCTGGTATCTGCTGACGTCCGCATGTCAGCAGAGCAATCGATATAATCTCAGGCCGCTCTGCGCTGTGAGTTCAACGGTTCGATGCAACGCTATCTTAATCAGGGGGCGTTGCCATGAAACGAAAAATACGCATTAACTTCATGCCAGGCGTTCGCGGATGTAATTACACATTTCTTCAGGCTGCTGCCGCTCCATTTCACCTGGAATCTGGTGTTAGACCCGGTCTATTGTGAGCTAAGATCCGGAGTGATGAGATAAGGCGCCACTCATTAACGCCCGCGGTGAAACCGCTGCGTCAGGGCGCATTTTAAGCCGCTGTGGGATCACGGCCGTGCCGTCATGCCAGCAGACGGCTGGTTTCAATGACAAAAAAGTGGAGCCGGAAAACAGCCTTACTTCATTTACCACCGTGCCAGGCAGCCGCTGTTCTTTGCGGCTATCGGTAAGGCACCCTTTGATCTGTAACACGGGCGCGAAGGCGTCGTTATCATCACCGCAGCCAGCAATCCGAGCATGCTAGACATTCAGACCGTAGTCCACTGGTGATAACTGCAGACGCGGTCCGGGAGTGGCTGAGCCATGATAGCTCACCGGCGCGAGCTGCAGATATTGCGCGGAACAGCGCGCTGCCTGAGTCCGCCTTTACCTGGTATCCGGTGACCGCAACGGTGGGCAACATTCATAACCATGACGATGGACGTAATGGGTACTAAACAAAAGCCTATGTCCGCCAGCATAAGATCGGGTAAGACTGAATCAGCTGTCTCACCTGGCCGCTTTGTGCTGCCTTATATCAGCCGGGATGCATAAGCAGCTTCATTGTTTTATCATTACTTTATATGCTCAAAATATGGATATTGCATGCTTAAGACCGCGCTCATTCTCACTGCCCTTTTCTTTCCTTTTGCCTCTGTCGCCGGGCCCGGTAGTTTCATATTTGAAGTAAATGGCACTAAGGAAACATACTCACCAGAATGTATAAAATCAATAAGTTACCTGGCCGGTGATGAAATTGATTCTGAGAATGTAAATTTCTCCTTAAGTGATCAGTGTGGGAAAATATTTTATAAAACTACGAAGCAGAATATTGGTAAGAAGTTGTCTGTTTATTACAAAGGCAATTTACTTTTCAGCGCTAATATTGTCTCTGTACTCAGAAACAATTTCAGATTCTCCAGTAAAGATATGCCACGCATGGTTCTGATGCAGCTTTTTTATGATTATGGGGTTAAGCATAATTAATGGGAATGTAGCAGCACACAGCAGAGAAGAACGCAAAAGGATAATCGTGCTTTGCAAATTTACGGACAGGCGAAAATCTGACCTTGCAAATGATGCTTTTATGGACTTATCAAATCATCTCTTTATAATCAGACAGTTAGATTTTTTTCGGCTCTATCGGACAAATTCGGTCAAACCAGATTAGCCCTTAAAAAGTCCTTTGTGTTGCAGATACAAAAGCCAGGCATAATTGGCCGTGGTACCGTCCAGCGATAAATATTCACGAGGGTTGGGACTGTCATGGCTTCACTTGTTGCCCCCCTGGTGAAAGACGTTCTGATTTCCGCAATGAGCGGAAAGCGGAGTGCTGCAGAGTCTGAAAAACTCATATTTGATTGAAGATCATTCATCTGAAATCCGGCATTCCATGGGAATACCGAATCTCAGTTAACTTTTGATGGTTGTATACTCAGACCGGGCGTTCTTTTGGTGCTGGCAGTGAATAAGCAGGAAAATCACTGTAGCCCCGCTCATCTCCGCCAAAGAAAGCGTCACGATTGTAGGCAGCGAGAGGAAATGCGTTTCTTATACGCTCTGGCAGGTCCGGATTGGAGGTAAAGAGACGACCAAAAGCAATCAGGTCGGCCTCACCTTTTTGCAGCGTATTCCCGGCATCCTCTGGTTTAAAGCCGCCCGCCGCAATAATTTTCCCCTGATAAAAAGCGCGCAAATCGCGGCTGGCTACCGGCTCCGCATAATAGCCAGCCTCCCTGTCTTCCGGCCCCACGATGCGGGGCTCGATAACATGCAGATAGGCCAGGTCAAACAGGTTCAGCCGCCCGACCAGATAACGGAAAGTGGCTGTCGGATCGCTGTCATGCATATCACCGTATATCCCGCTGGGAGAAATACGCACAGCAACGCGCCCCGGCCCCCAGACATCAGTCAGTACGCTAACGGACTCAAGCAGAAAGCGCGCACGGTTTTCAAGGGAGCCGCCATAACTGTCAGTGCGCTGATTGCTGCCATCCAGCAGAAACTGTTCAGGTAAGTAACCGTTGGCGGCATGTAGCTCAACGCCATCAAATCCTGCATTTCTGGCCCGAATGGCTGCCTGCCGTAACTCCTCCATGAGCTCATGAATTTCATCCAGTTCCAGAGCGCGAGGAACGGGAAAAAGCTTGCCCTCATAGGATCCCCGTTCATTTTTCACCACGCCATAAGTATCTCTGGCCATGAGCGCTGAAGGCGCGACGGGCTGACGTCCCGCTGACAGTTCAGGCAGGGACTGACGACCCGGGTGCCACAACTGCAGTACAATCTGAGCGCCTCTGGCATGCACGGCTTCCACCAGGCGCTGCCATCCCGCCTGTTGCTCGTCAGTAAAGATTCCCGGTGCATCTTCATAGGCATTCGCATAGGGCGAAACCGCCGTGGCCTCAGCGATAAGGAGCCCTCCGAGACTCGCTCGCTGGCGGTAATATTCTTTCATCAACTTGCCGGGAACACCGCCCGGTTCGGTCCTCATGCGCGTGGTGGGCGCCATAACGACGCGATGGTTCAGATGCAGTTTTCCTGCAGTCACAGGTGAGAATAAAGGGTTCATTAAATCTACCTCACGTTGAGCCAGAGCACATGGGCCCTGGCGCAATATCAAATGAATTCAGTGATGCCAAATAATCTAAGTCAATATCCGACAGGCTTACTGCCGGGCCAGTGTGTGGGCAACCTGCGCGGCACTGATACCTTCCAGCGCCAGGCCATAACCCAGCCCCTCATCTACCAGACGCTTAAGACGCTGAGTCAGTGCAATCCGGGTGTAGCGCGAGGTCAGTGGCGGAAGTGCAGCAATCCCGTCGGCAATTTCGTGAGCGCGGGCCAGAAGCTTATCAGCGGGCACAATTTCGTTTACTACGCCCCAGTCTTTCGCCGTTTCCGCATCAAGCACCTGACGGGTCAGCAAAAAGTGGCGGCCCCGGAGCGATCCAATAACTTCTGGCCACAGAATGTGCACGCCGTCACCGGGGACGATCCCGAATTCGAAATGCGGTTTATCCTGAAAAACGGTTTCCGGGGTGGCCAGAATGGTATCGGTCAGCAGGGCATATTCGCTGTGAAGCAGCACCGGGCCGTTTAGCGCGGTAATCATCGGAACTTCGATATCCAGAATGTTGTTCAGCACCTTTCTGCCTTCGCGCAGAATTTTGTCGAAACCTGCCGGGGTGAAGAAATCAAATCCTTCCGGACTGATTGCGTCCATAAAGGCATCACCCGAACCGGTCAGGATCACTGCGCGGTTTTCACGGTCTTCGCCGATGGCATGGAAGAGCTCGACGAACTGCTCGTGGGTATGGCCATCGAAAACCAGTTTTTCACCGGCAGTATGGAATTTAACCTCCAGTACGCCATTGGGTTTACGGGTCAGGCGGGCATTAGGAAAGGCATAACGATAAGTTTCAAACGTAGACATAGTGGCGATCCTTGTTGTTACCAGACCGGAGTGGCTGGACATGAAACAACACTATTCCATTCCAGTTACATTGGGATCGCCCGGAGATTAGATAACAACTATTCCTGAATGGAATATCATGTTCTACTCTCCCCCATGATGGTTTCAACAAAACCAGCAAACTGCCGGGCTTTGGCACTCGCCAGTCGTCCGTTAGGGAATACGGCCCACAGGTCAATGTCAGGCAGTTGCCATGACGTCAGCACCTTCTGAACGGTTCCATTTCTTAATTCCTCGGCAAACATCCAGTCGGAGGCAATACACAACCCCATATGGCTTAGCACGGCAGCTCGCTGTCCTTCAGCGGCGCTGACGCGGATGCGACCGCTCACGGCAGTGGACACAACGGCACCCTGCCGGGTGAATGACCAGAGGCTGGGCTGTGGGTTATAGAGAATTGCCTGATGTTCTGCGAGTTCAGCCGGCGTTTTCGGCTCCCCCCTTTCTGAGAGATATTCCGGCGTGGCAATCACTGAGCGGGGTCCTGTTGCCAGCTTTCTGGCGACGACACCTGAGTCGGGCAGATTTCCCATACGCAATGAGATATCAATACCTTCAGCAATCAGGTCGATCACTCGGTCATCCAGGATCACGTCCACATCCAGTTCCGGATGCTCATCAAGGAACGCCGGAAGGCGGGGAATGATATGCAGCCGTGCAAAAGTGGTTGCGGCTGAAATCCGCAGCTTTCCGGACAGGCCTTTTCCTGCTCCCCGAGCGGCCAGTTCAGCCTCTTCGGCTTCCTGCAGGGCGGCCCACGCACGCTCATAATAGCGCTGCCCGGCCTCGGTGGGCGTCAGGCCGTGGGTCGATCGGGTCAGTAAACGGGTCTGTAATCGCGACTCCAGCTGAGCAACAATTTTGGAGACCGCAGGCTGGCCCACGTTTAGCTGTCTGGCAGTTGCAGAGAAGGAGCCTGTATCCACAACCCGAATGAAAGTGGCCATTGCCTGAAAGCGATCCATTTTATTCCTCTGAAGAATAGATGTTATCCGTTGAGCATATCTACCATTCCTGTCTCATGCCAGCCATTATCATTTTCAGCTTGCCGGGGCTGGCCCGGCAAACCTCTCAGCAGGAAATGATCATGATTGATATTTATGCTTTCGCCACGCCTAACAGCATCAAGGTGCCTGTCGCACTCGAAGAACTCGGTTTTGAATATGTTTTACACCCGGTGAACGTTCGTAAAGGGGAACAGAAGTCAGCTGAATTTCTGGCCTTAAACCCCAACGGCAAAGTCCCTGTGCTTGTTGATACTGACGCCTTATCTGAGCCGCTGGTACTGACGGAGTCGGCCGCCATCCTTATCTATCTTGCTGAAAAAACGGGGAAGCTTTTACCCGCTTCAGGCCCGGCCAGGTCACGGGTATTTGAGCAGCTGTTCTTTCATGCTTCAGGACTGGGACCGGCTTTCGGTCAGGCAGGTTTTTTCCAGCGTCAGGCATCCGAACCACAGCCGCTGGCAATTCAGCGTTTCACTACAGAAGCAGACCGCACCCTTAAGGTGCTGGATACCCTTCTGGCTGACCGCCAGTTTGTTGCCGGAAAGGAATACAGCATTGCTGATATTGCACACTTCGGCTGGCTGTGGCGTCGGGAGTTTGCCGGGGTCAGTTTTGAAAACACACCAAATGTGGCTCGCTGGTTTGATGAAATGATTAACCGTCCCGCCGTACAGCGCGCCACAGAACGCATTAACGCGCTTGTCCCCCGGTAAGTGACTGTTGTAAAGCCGCCCGGAAATTAAGAGATCACCCTAAATAACTTTTCAGAGAAAACATCATGATGCTGCAGGCAAAGCTTGACGCTTTTAAGGCGGATTTTGAAGCAGGTAAGCCCCCCTATAATATCCCTCAACCGGTGGCGGAAATTATGCGCCGCGCGACGGATGAACTGATTCAGTCCGGCGCCGCTACGCATGCGCTTAAGGCGGGAGATAAGGCGCCTCTGTTTAGGTTAAACGATCCGCAGGGCCATGCCGTTTCCTCTGCCGGATTGCTGTCAAAAGGTCCACTTGTGCTGAGTTTCTACCGTGGCGTCTGGTGCCCTTATTGCAATATGGAACTGCAGGCGCTCAATCAAGCGCTTCCCACATTTCAGGCGCTGGGCGCAGCACTTGTCGCCCTCTCCCCCCAGACGACGGCTAACAGCCGTAAATCCATGCGTCACAATAACCTCAGCTTTCCGATTCTGTCTGACCCACACAACAGCGTGGCGGATGCCTTTGGGCTGCGTTTTAACCTGCCGGATTATCTGATTGAACTGTACAAAGGACTGAAGAACGACCTGCCTATTTTCAACGGAGATGAGAGCTGGACGCTTCCTATGCCTGCCCGCTATGTCATCGATCAGGAAGGCACGATTATTTATGCTGAAGTGAATCCCGACTATACGCGCCGGCCGGAGCCGGAAGAGATGCTGCCCTCACTGCGTCGCATCCGCAGCATGTGAAATCATCGTGACCTCTCGCAAAAAAATGCCGGAGCGAATTAACAGGAGTCAAAAATGAAGAGAACATTTTTAATCACAGGCGCCAGCAAAGGCATCGGGCTGGCGCTTGCCCGCCGTCTCGCCGGGGCAGGTCATGAGGTGGTCGGTATAGCACGAGGTTCCCGGGACGATTTCCCAGGCACCTTAATCAGCGCAGATCTTTCCAACGCCAGGCAGACACAACAGACTTTCGAAGAGTTAAGTCAGCGATTCGCATTTGACGGGATCGTCAACAATGTGGGTCTGGTTAAACCTCAGCGTCTCGGCGATATAGATTTAGCGACTTTCGAAGACGTTATACGCGTCAATCTCTATCCCGCTGTACAGGGAACACAGGCCATTCTCGCTGGCATGAAAGACCGGGGCTGGGGGCGAATCATCAATATTTCCAGCCTGACGGTGCTTGGCAGTGTTGAACGGACAGCTTATGCCGCTGCAAAAGCGTCTCTGATCAGCTTCACCCGTAACTGGGCACTGGAACTCGCTCAGACAGGTATTACGGTGAACGCGGTGGCACCGGGGCCGACTGAAACAGAGCTTTTTCGGGCGAATAACCCGCCAGGCAGCGCAGGTGAAGAGCGCTATCTCAGGGGAGTACCAATGAGGCGATTTGGCAAGCCAGACGAAATTGCGGCTACTATTGCTTTTCTGATGTCACAGGATGCCGGCTTTATAACCGGCCAGACCCTCTTTGTCGATGGCGGGGCATCAGTGGGTCAGCAGCTTTTTTAACGCGACAGTCATCGCGGATTTACTTTCCTGTGGCTCCTGTAGCGGCAGTTAAATGTCCGCGCCTGAAAACCAGGCGTATCAGCTCTGGCTCAGGTGGGAAGCGGACATTTATGCCTGTTTTCACTGTTTAATCATGCGCGTCATGCATTCGGGTAACCCCACAAAGCGCAGGGATGACAAAAGATGTTCCGGTCAGGAACAGAGCGCGGTGCAACAGACGATCTGATGAAAGACTGCCGTTGAAAGTGCCCCGGCGTTTACACATCAGGCAGCTTGCGTCATTAACCAGCGCTCAAACTTACCATGGCAGCGTTTTGCCCTGGTAATTGAGGAAAGCAATACCTCGCTGATTAAAGCGTGTCATGAGCATGTCTGTCACGCCGCGAGTGCTGGTTTCGACATCCAGTAGCGCATCCGGACCGCCCATTTCAGTCCGAACCCACCCCGGCGCGACCGCCGTGAGTGACCAGGGCACCTGTGGATTTTCAGCGATAAAACTTCGCATTGACTGATTCAGTGCTGATTTACTGGATCGATAAGGCTCCCATCCTCCCTGCACATTATCCGCAATACTAGCCAGTTCTGATGACATGACAGCAACCACCCCGTCTGCCCGAACCAGAGGTGAAAAAATATGTAATGCCGACATGGCCCCCGCTACATTGGTAAGCATGACAGTGAGTAAACGCTGAGCGAATGATTCATCGGGCGACCCGGCCGTTCCGGCATTCACCAAAAGTAGATCCAGTGTTCTTCCCGTCAGCCTGCCGCTCAGGGTTTTTAGAGACTCATCGCTGGTCATGTCGAGCGTTTCAACAGATAACAGAGAATTACGCCCGGCGAGCTCGCGAAGGTGGGAGCGGGAAGCGCCGTTGCGCTCAGTAGCAATCACCTGCCAGCTACGTTCCAGAAACCGTTCTGTCATTCCCAGCCCCAGACCGCGACTGGCTCCAATAATTAACGCGGTAGATTTATTTTCCAGCATAGATATACCTCGGGTTGTGCAGTAATCATTTCTTTCTCAGGCCAGCCTGGCTCTGCCACCTTTATTACATGCCTGTTAAGGCCGGGTATTAAATGCTTTAAAACCCTCATGTCCTGAGCAGGCCTGACCTGCAGGATATTCATGAAAGTGAACATTTACCGGAAAGCTTGAGAGGATGAAAAAAAGTTTATGGTCTCGTGATTCGTTAATCCATATCATGAACGTCATAACTCAAGTGACAAAAAGTCATTAAACGATGGCGTTCAGGCTGCTAACCTGTTTGAACGAGAAGAGAGGGGAAAATGCTCAGCCTTCGAGGCAAAAACTTCTCTTTCTGAATTTGTATAGAGGTGCAAGCATGGCATTTGACGAGCGGATGCTAAAGGGTATGGGAGTATTAACCGCTGTGGTGAAAGGGGGAAGTTTCGCCACAGCAGCGGAAGCATTGGATATGTCACCTTCAGGTGTCAGCCGGGCAATTGTCAGGCTGGAAAATCGTCTGGGTATCCGGCTGTTTGAGCGAACCACCCGATCTATCGCGTTAACGGACGAGGGGCAGCGATTTTATACGCAAATCGTCCCCTTACTGGCGGGGCTTGAGGAGGCTACTGCGTGTGCGATTGATGGTCGCAATTCCGTTCGTGGTCGTCTGCGGGTCAATGTTCATCCGTTTTTTTCGAGGCTGATACTTGGCCCACGGTTAGGACAGTTTTTAAAGCAACATCCTGACTTACAGGTTGAACTCTCCACGCGTGAAGAGTTGGGCGATTTAGTTGCAGAGGGGTTTGACCTGGCCATTCGCTTTGGCGAACATCGGTCGTCAACGCTGGTTGCACGTAAGCTTCTGGACACCCGTATTCTCACAGTTGCTTCGCCTGCATATATTACAGAGCATGGCAAACCCATGTCACCAGACGAACTTTCCTCACCTCGTCATACATGCATTCAGTTTCGTTCACCTGAAACGGGCAAGCTTTTCACCTGGGAATTCCAGCGCGGAAATGAGATCAAATCGCTAAATTTACAGGGACAGCTAATTGTAAACAATGTCGGTACCCTGCACGGCACCTGTCTTGCAGGATATGGCATAGCGCAGATTATGGAATTGGGTGCTGAGCAGCTATTAGCAGAGGGTAAACTGGTTGATTTGTTTCCGGAGTGGCCCGACGAAAGGTTTCCGCTTTATGCACTCTACCCTTCACGCACCTATCTGCCGGCAAAAATATCTGCTTTTCTGAATTTTGTTTCAGCGATTGTCACCGAACCTGTTATCCGAACCTGATGCATGTCTGCAACGGAGTGACGATAGGGCAACAGTCCGGTCCCGGTAAGAAGCCGCAAGATTAAAGGTGGATTTAGCGACGTCAAAGTAGGCTGGCCTTCCGCAGGAGGAAACATTGAATTTTCCGCGCGGCAACGATCCTGTCTATATTACTGCTTTAATACCTCACGCTGGCATTATGCTACCTGAAAGAAATGCGCCGACACTTTCTGAACCGGGTGGCTTCGATGTTGATTTGCAGTGGAAGCCAAAGTTTCATGAGTAAATTCAATTCATTGAACTACGCCGCAAAAGGACAAAAACGTAATTTGACAGCCTACCATTTAGTAGGTAGCCTAGTGGGTATATGCTAAACGTGGCAACGCTTAGATCCGGCACTCAAAAATTGAAGCCGACGTTACTTAAACCGGAGAGATATTATGACATCCCGTTCTGATCAGTTAAGTAATACACAAAATAAATGGCTGCAAACCTATTTCTTTATACGCGCAGCTGGATCTGTAATCTGGATTTTGCTGGCTATCTCTATCGGTAAAGGTAACCCAACGCTGGCTGCCATTCTTTTTGTTTTGTATCCGGCCTGGGATGCGCTGGCCAACTTTATTGATGCACGACGTTCTGGAGGGTTGCGTCAAAATCCCCCGCAAAAATTTAATTTTATTGTGAGCGTTATTGTCTCGCTGGCCATTATCGGGTCACTCTTCGCTGGCATCAGTACGACCATTAAAGTATTTGGCGTATGGGCCATTTTTTCCGGCGTGTTGCAACTTTTAGCTTCAGCCCGCCGCTGGAAAACGTCTAATGGTCAATGGCCAATGATTTTAAGTGGTGCACAATCCTGCCTGGCCGGTCTATTTATGTTCAATCAGGCCAGCAGTGATATCTCCCTGGGTGTGACAACCGTTGTTCCCTATGCGGCGTTCGGTGTATTTTATTTCCTTATAGCAGCAATTTCATTACTAATTAAAAATAGCAGAGATAATGCTAAAGTTGCTATGCGCTGATTTCTTTGCTATTTATTCCTGCTACATCTGTCACAGGAATGACGTTAATCTGATTTGCTAATGCTTAAAAAGCTTAAAACAAAAGAGGACAGAATGAAAACAATTGGAATATTGGGAGGCATGTCAGCAGCTTCAACTCAGATTTATTACCGGAAGATGTGTGACTTAGTCCGTCAGCACTCAGGTGGTTTACATTCACCTGAGCTATTAATTCGTTCACTAAATTTTGCAAACATTGAGAATTTACAGGCCAACGGTTTATGGGAGGAAGCTGGTTCCATATTAAATACTGAAGCTAAATCATTGGAACGAGGCGGCGCTGATTTTATTGTTTTGGCGACAAATACAATGCATAAATTAGCAGATCAAATCATGAAGGATGTTAACATCCCTCTCATTCATATTGCAGATGCCACTGCTGAAAGAATTGTAAGTGCTGGTTTGAAGAATCCCGGTTTGATGGCTACTGCCTTCACAATGGAACAACCTTTTTATCTTGAGCGTTTAAATAATCATTTTCTCAGACCAATTGTCCCAGCAGAGTCAGATAGAAAAGAAATTCATCGTATTATTTATGATGAACTATGCAAAGATATTATTATTCCAGATAGTCGTATTCGTTTTGAAGATATTGCTAAGCGTTTAATTGATAATGGAGCTGATTGTATTATTCTTGGTTGTACTGAGGTTTGTATGTTGCTTAATCAGGATAACGTAACAGTTCCTGTTTTCGATACCACATTAATTCATTGTGAGAAAGCAATCAATGTTGCTTTATCATCCTGATAGTTGAATTTATGGTGTCGGATAATCTATTTCTTTCACCCACACAGTAAGCTGTGTTTGGATGTACCTTTAGTCTATTTTTTACTTAATTGAATACAAAGTTTTGGATTTTTTTTGGTATAGCGCTTGCAACTTTTTCATTACAGCTTAATGTGTTATTATATATTCCAGAAGGAAAAGACAAGGTGCCAGTTAGTCTTTTTGTTTTATCTCAGTTTATCGCAACTGTATCTTTTTTCCTGGATGTTAGTTCTTTCCATTTTAAAAAAACAACCACAACTTTACGAATATTATCTGTTTCTACATTCTTGCTGTCTGTTCACTTTGCACTCCTCGGTGAGTACACTTCAGGTTTGATGATGATGATTGCCTGTTGCCGGTTTATTATCGCATCTATAACCAACAACAAGAAATTTTTTATCTTTTTCATGCTGTTATCGTTTTTTGGCTGCATGTTTACCTGGCAAAGTTGTAAAGATGTCCTGCCTTTGCTCGCTGGGCTGATTATGAACTATGCAGCTTTTCAAAAAGCAGAGATTAAAATTCGGTGCTATACGATGATAGGCAGCGCGTTCTGGATTGTTAGTAATTTTATCGCACACTCACCAATTGCTTTTTCAATGGAGTTGTCGTTTTTCTTCAGTACTGCTTTTTCTCTCTTTAAGAATATAAGAAGTAAAGATTATGCTATTTAAATAGAGTCAATATTCAATTGGTTTATATTGAGAGATTGATTTTCCCCAGGACGGATACAAGCTTCAGTTAGTAATGTCGGTTGGTGACCCAGGCCAGTCCCTCTAAAACCTTTCGAAATAATGTGTGATGTTCCAATCATTGGGGTATCAAGAGCGCGTTACCCCGTGTTAAGGCCTTTACGTCCATTGCGCAGCATTACCGATATTGCACTAACATACCAATCAGTACATAAATGATTGACATAAGAACTACCACCCATTAATGTATCAATTGGTATATTAGTTATGTTGACTGGTTTTTAACTTTTCAGTGTATAAGCCTGCAAGGATAAATGATGCAACCTGTGATCCTTTACGTTACTTATCAGGGAGACCCTGATTCTCGTTTTGACCGACGTTACTACGCTGACAGCCACCTTCCACTGGTTATGGAAGCTTTTGCACCGTATGGCCTGTTGAAACTTTCAGTTTTTTATCCTGAAACCAAACAGCCCGGCACGCTGGCAATCTGTGAGTGTATTTTCCGTAATGAAACGGCTATTAGTGATGCTTTCACCTCACACGAAGTTGAAAAAGTGATGGCAGACGTAAGGCATTTTACCGATATCTCACCCGTGAGATTTCGCGGAACTCCACTGTAAAATAAGGAAATTTCATGCAGCAGAATCATAAATTCCGCCCGTGGAATGAGGCACCTGTACGCTCGATACGTCGTGGGCACTTCTGGATTCCCGGCGAACGTGTTGAGCAAAATGGGCTGACCTATCAGCGAGGACCGATGTACGTCGAGTGGGAAGCGCCAAAGCTGATGAGCCGGCCTTATCCGGTAGTGCTGATGCACGGCGGTGGCTTTCAGGGCACTGAATGGTTTGATACGCCCGATGGCAGACCCGGGTGGGCACAACGCTTAGTTGAGGATGGATATACGGTGCTGGTCATTGACAGACCAGGACACGGACGTTCACCTTTTCATGTACAGACAATGGGTGAGATGGGACCGGCTTTCTCGTTCGAAAATGGGCAAAAGATATACTTCCCCGGAACAGATAAGCGGCATACTCAGTGGCCCTTTACAGTAAATGATGGGGCGGCTATGGATGAGTTTATTGCTGGATATGGCCCGCTTCCTGCTGACCTTGCTTTTTCACAAACATTGGATGCCGACAGGATGGCTGCCCTTCTGGATCGTATTGGTCCCGCTATCCTGATAACACACTCTGCTTCCGGACCGGATGGCTGGCTGACGGCGGATCGCCGTCCGGATCTGGTAAAAATGATTGTGGCAGTGGAACCCATGGGGCCTCCTTTCGCAGAGATACCTAACATAGGAGTAATGGATTGGGGACCCGCAGCAGCACCAATGAATTTTTCTCCGCTGATTACTTCTGCCGCTGAGTTAAAACGTAAAAAGCCGGGCAGCTATCAATTACCTTCACTGATTGATAAACCAATCTTGATCGTTACGGCTGAAGCTTCTGCATTTGCAGCGGCGAGCCCGCCTACCGCGGCTTTCCTGAACGCAGCCGGGGCCTCTGCTGAAGTGTTGCATTTACCCGATCATGGCGTATTTGGTAACGGACATGGACTGATATACGAAAAGAACTCAGATGAAGCGCTGGCGCCCGTTCTTAACTGGATTAACCGTCATATAGCTGTCAGTGAGTAAGAGATAATTACTTGCGGCTGATTCGTGTTTGTAAAAAGCTTTGTGAGTAAACGTTTCATCGCTTGCTTTTCACGACTGTGCCTGGGATGAGAACTGGTAATGCGCCTCTGATTATTTAAAGTTGATATCATCTGCGCTTAATCGGGAGCTTTTTCTTCTTAATCCAGGCCTTCTGTAGACACATCATTTATACCATGGCAGTGAGCAGGTCGAGCCATACTATGAACTGATGCTTAAAAAAACGGGCACACAACTTTCTACGTTATAAGATAAATAAAACAACTATCACTTTCTAAAAAGCAGGGGTAGGGTTATGTCTACCCTACCCCTCGTTAAATATAGCCAATTTTGATTGCTAATTTTTTATAAAAAACCCTCAAACATCTATCCATTAACTTTCAGCAGAAATAATATATCTTCCTGTCTTATTTTAAAAAGTCCAGTAAGGCTTTTATGGTCTCCCGAGGGCGCTCCTCAGCAATCCAGTGGCCGGCACCTTTAAATTCGATAAATTTATAATTACGGGCATACTCTTTAAGAAATGCAGACAGCAGTGGAGCACTGATTCCCCCAATGCCCAGTATGGGCGTCTGTAACTTTTTATATGTTTTCAAATCATCTATATCCTGCTGCATTGATTGATACCACCCATTTCCTGCGCGGATTGCATCAGGTTGTGCAGCTGCTAATTTATAGACCGATCGATCAAAGCTTGAAATTGCACCCGGCGTTTTGTTCAGGTAGTCATAGACCCAATCCACTAATATATCAGTACGTCCTTCTAATAATTTCTCTGGCAAATCTGGTACCTGGTTAAACGCAAACCACCAGAAATGAAGGCCATGATTAGGATCGTTTATCTGATAATCATTTTTTTGTGGCAGTAACGGAAACTTCCTGAAGGCCTCAAACGGGTGCGGAACGTCAAGTAAGGCCACGCGTTTCGTGTAATCAGGATAGTTTGCCGCAAAACTATAGGCGACCATTGCGCCAATATCATGCCCGACGATGTTAATATGACTATAGCCTAACTGATTAACCAGGGAGTAGATGTCGCGCGCCATGGTTTTCTTATCATAACCTGAGTCTGGCTTAGATGAACCGCCCTGGCCACGGATATCAATCGCTATGACCTGATAATGCGCAGCAAGCTCCGGCATTATTTTGTGATATTCCCACCAGGTTTCAGGCCAGCCGCCAAGTAGCACCAGAGGCTCTCCTTTTCCTCCAGTGACATAATGGAGTTTAACTCCGTTCACGTAAGCTTCGTGATTCGTGAAACCAGGCAAGCGGCGTACCAATGCCGTATCTGTATAGTCTTGCTGAGTCACGTTCACCGGTTTAAGGAAATCACTATCTGCAGGTGCAGCATTTACAAACGATAGTGGGAAGAACAAGACCGCTGCCATAAAAAAACGGCCTGTCGTTTTCAAAGTTACTTTCATAACACCATCCTTATAAATTGAAAAAAATAGAGCCACAATGAAAATTACTTGTGACAGGAGGAAAACAAAGAGAGCTTATCGCTTAGCCTATATCATGTATTCATCACTGATGAAGGCAGCCCTTCATCATGACAATGATATTATTGATAAAGGTTAAGCGATGCTGTGCATGCCGAAATCAGCCATACATCCTTTTTACAAAACAGTTATTACCGCTACTTATTAAATTTATTCGACATGAAATTTTTCGACACAGAGACCCGCGTTGCAGGTTTCTGAATAAGCCTGACACTTAATGCTGCGCCGAGTGCTAAGCAGAGTGCAATGGCCAGCGTAGAGATACCAAAAGCATGGGTAATATCAGCTCCGGAATGACTATCTCCAAACGTACTGTAAAAAATACCGCCTATCAGTGCCACACTCAACGCGGCACTGATCTGCAAAGCACAACTCGTTACGCCTGAGATCATGCCAGAAAACTCAGGTGCAACACGGCCTGTGATCATACGCATCAGCACCGGCATCGCCAGCCCCTGCCCTAAACCCGGTGAGCGTAATGCCACGGGGTCAAGTAACGGAGAACCTCCATTCTGGCTAAGGTGTAACTCATAGCGCCATAAAACAAAAGCCAGTAGCGGAACAGTCAGAAAAAGCATCAATGACCACCAGGGCCAACCCGCCTCACGACCTTCAATAATTGGGATAATCAATGCGCTCAGCATTGCAGTCGCCAAAATCATACTGATGGGGCCAAGCTTACGCGCATTACGCGCACGCGTCTCTTTTAATAAGGGTAAGCCAAACAGCACGACAAACATTACAACCGGTAAATTCACCAGAATAATGAGCCGCCATCCTAAATTATAAAGATCCAGCGATATCAGGACACCGCCCAATGCTTGCCAAATAACTGAAGCCAGACCAAACACTGCCCCATATAAACTCAGAGCTAATGGTTTCTCTGCTTCAGGAAAAATAACCTGTATTGAAGCTAATGCCTGAGGCGCCATGATGGCGGCCGTTGCCCCCTGCATGATACGACCGACTATGAGCAACCATGGTGACCATGCCAGACCGCATAATAACGATGCGGCAGCAAAACCGATTAGCCCAAGGAAGAACATTTTTCCCCGACCATAAAGGTCGCCCAGGCGGCCACCTGTAATCAAAGTGACGGCATAGACTGCGGCGTAGGATGAAATGACTAATTTTTTAACCGAGGAAGATGATGCAAATTCCTGCTGAGTTAACGGAAGCGCGACGTTGACAATTAAAAAATCAAGTGGCGGAAGGAGTGCACCTATAAGCAATATAATAAACATGGCCCATCGGCGAGGTTCAGTTAGCAAAGCTTGTTTTAAGGTCATTAAATGCTCCTTATGGTACCAATTGGTTCCTAATTGACGAAAAAAACTACTGCCCTAGTCTGTTCATCGTGCATTCAACGAGTTCAAGCATTTCTGTTTCTGATGCCCCCGTTTTACCCAATACCCGCATGCCTTCAATCTGACAGACCAGAAATCGTGCCATAACAAATTCATTATGTTCAGGTAACTCACCATTTTCCTGAGCGCGAATGATTGTTTCAACATAAAGTTGCTGCAGCCGTTTGAACATACGTTCTGTTTTCTCAGCAACATCATTGTCATATGCGGCCATTTCAGTGGCTAAGGAGACGACTAAACAACCGCGCCGCCCTGGTTCACCGGAAGAGAGCCTGGCGTATCGAAGAAGCGATGCTTTTATCGCGTTTGTAGCTGAGCCTGGCTGCGAGAGCAATCCCGCCGTTTCCCGCCGTCCATCACTCATATATAAACCAAGGGCTGCAAGCAGCAGACCTTTTTTATCCCCGAACGCTTTATACAAACTTCCTCGTGACAGGCCTGTGCCAGCAATCAAATCCGGCAGCGATGCGCGATCGTAACCTCTATCCCAAAAAACCTTCATAGCATCACGCGCTGCAGTTTCCAGCTCAAACTCGCGTGGGCGACCCAAGCCTGATGAATTCGTCGTCATACTTACCTTCCCTACTGCCACATTAGGAACCAATTGGTTCCAATTCTAGTTGAGGTAACTAAAAATACAAGTAAATTTTGACCGCGTGAGTTCAAGGCCCTTACAGCAGATCTCATCCCGGATTTGCTGAACACTATTCTCCTGCAGAAATATCCATTTGATTATTAATGAATTATTTGAAAAAAGCACATGTATTAATCATACGTTTTAACCTTCTGTGCGGCATCGTGAACAAACAGGCGCAACGTTACGATTAAATTTGTACTTTAAAGTACAAATTTAATCGTAAGGACAAGTTATGAGTACAGCATTTCGGGGAAGAGCGCCTAATACATCAGGGAAATCGCACTTGATAAAGTCATGCTGACCTGCCCCCAGTCCAGTATTAGATACAACGCTCAGTTAGTAATGTCGGTTTGTTTACCTACTAATTTTCCATTTCTCCAGCTTGCTGCAAATTCAGCCGGCGTCTGGTATTACAGCGATGAAAGAGGTCTGGACTCGTTATAGTCCTGCCGCCAGTCATCAATGATTTTCCGGGCATAAAGAATATCACTGAACCAGTGTTCATTCAGGCATTCATCCCGAAAGCGACCGTTGAAACTCTCAACAAATCCGTTCTGCGTTGGCTTACCTGGCTGAATAAGTCGCAACGCACACCATGCTCAAAGGTCCATTGATCGAGTGCGCGGCTGGTAGACTCCGGGCCCTAAACAGTTCTTATTGTCGCCGGATAACCTCGAAAGAGCGCGATGCTGTCCATAATACGCGTGACCTGAACGCCTTCGTTCGAGCGCCAGTTCTGTGATACGGCTTGATAAATGTGCATCAGCCGCCGGTCGCTGAGCACCATAACGGCAGGTCGACAGGGATAATCCTGTAAGCCTGCAGGAACGACGTTGCGACAGACCAGTCGCATCACATATAAATACTACAGCTTCCCGCTTCTGGTCCGTCGTCAGTACTTTCGCCCCAGATCCACCTGAAGTGCCTCCTTTTCAGCATGGTTTCGGCAAGCAGCTTCCCGAGTCTGGCGTTCTCTTCCTCAAGCGACCTCAGGCACTAGACCTCGGGCACTTCCATACCGCCATATTTCTTACGCCAGGTGTGATGGTAGCGTCGGAAATGGCGTGTTTACGGCACAGCTCACGAGCAGAAACCCCGGCTTCAGCCTCGCGGAGAATACTGATGATCTGTACATCGGAAAAACGCTTCTTCATGGGGGCCTCATGTGACTTATGAAGACATTACTAACATCGCGGTGTGATAATTAACGGGGAGCAGGTCAGCGCCCGCAAAACTTACCACTGGCGCAACCCTCATACCGGAAAAGAGTATTCGCTGGGCAATGCCTCACGCCGGGAAGCGATTGCTCAGGTTATTGAAGCTAACCATTATCTTGACCGGAATTATGTTCCCTCCGCCCTTTTGAATAAATTACAGGCGTGCCCAGTAATGACAGTGTCTGAATGGATTTCAGCTTATGAAGCAATCCTTGTCAGATGCAACGTAAAACCGGTCACACTGCGGCTGCGTAAATATCAGCTAAACGCGAACGGAAAATCTCTGGGTGGCCTGGCAATGACCGCAGTCACGACCCGCGATATTGCCCTGTGTCTGGAAGTCTATGTCACCGAAAATAAGCAGACAATGGCATCCATCCATGAAATCCGCAGTTTATCGGGAAGGTTAAATGAAGCACATTAGGGTGAGGTGTTTACACAGCGGCTACTGGGTCAAAAGAATCTCGCGATGACACAGAAGTATCCCGATCTCCGTGGCGATGAGTACGTACTGGTATGATTCATTTGTAATTTCGGACAATTTTCGGACATTTTCGAACAGGCGAAAATCTGACCTTGCAAATCATGCCGTTGTGGATATGCTATATACATATCATATACGTTTCATATAAAGGCCAGCCATGGGTATCGTCAAAATTTCGGATTTAATGCATGAGAATCTGCGCATCGCCAGCACGGCGCTCAGTCGTTCGATCAACGCGCAGGCGGAGCACTGGATGAAAATCGGCATGCTGGCCGAACTTTATCCGCAGCTCAGCCATCAGGAACTGACACGCCTGCTGATGCGGGTCGAACGTGATGGCGGCGCTGAACTGGCGCAGCTGCTTGACCAACCTTCCTTTATTCCGCAGGGAATCGCGCAATGAGTATTAAACTGCATACCGCTGAAGAGATTGAACGGGCGCGCGCCGCCGGTCACGCCGCCGCCAAAGTTTTGGAGATGATCGCGCCCTGGGTGAAACCCGGCGTTACCACCGATGAACTGGATCGCCGCTGTCATGACTATATTGTCAATGAGCTAAAGGTCATTCCGGCTAACATTGGCTATCAGGGTTACACCCGTACCGTTTGCACCTCGGTTAATCACGTGGTGTGCCACGGGATTCCGGGCGAGAAAAAGCTCAAAGACGGCGACATCGTCAATATCGACGTGGCGGTCATCAAAGACGGCTGGTACGGCGACACCAGCCGCATGTATTTCGTCGGTCAGCCTTCGGTACGCGCTAAGCGCCTGGTTGACGTGACGTATGAATCAATGGTGGCAGGCATTCGGGTGGTGAAACCCGGTGCAACGCTGGGCGATATCGGTGCGGCTATTCAGCAGGTCGCTGAAAAGGCCGGGTTTTCCGTGGTCCGCGAGTATTGCGGTCACGGCGTTGGCGAGATCTACCACGGCGATCCACAAATCCTGCATTACGGCACGCCGGGCCAGGGGCTGGCGCTGCAGGCTGGCATGATTTTTACCATTGAGCCCATGATTAACGCCGGTAAAGCGGGCACCAGCGTGCTGTCCGATGGCTGGACGGTGGTGACCAAAGATCGCTCCCTGTCCGCGCAGTGGGAGCACACTGTTGCCGTCACGGATACCGGCTTCGACTTGCTCACACCCTGGCCGGAGGGGACCGGTGATTACGCCGCGATCGTTTAACATCTGCCAATCGTCCAATCTGTGATCTCTATTGTAGTACAATCAAAATAGATTGTACTACACTGCTTACTCATGACGATTTATATCGCTCATGTGCAACATCACTATCGGCATAGTTAATGCTGCCGCGTGGCCGAAATAAAATGATTTTTATTTTCGGCTGCACTTCATTTATTGCTTAGCAAGCGAAACAGATCATTCATGACATCGCTACCCTTGCGCCCGTCTGCCGGCGCGGAGTGGCGTAATGCTGCGTGACGAGGTGGATATGATAAGTTCCGATGTTTCTGGTTCTACGTTGAGTCAATTAAATAAGCGCATCATCCCGTTTATCGTGATCTGTTATTTTGTCGCTAATCTCGATAAAACCAATATCTCTATCGCTGCGCTGCAAATGAATGCCGATCTCGGGCTTACCACCAGCATGTACGGCCTCGGTGTCGGCATGTTCTATATTTCCTACATTCTGTTTGAAATTCCCAGCAATGTCATTATGACCAAAGTCGGCGCCCGGCGCTGGATAGCGCGCATTATGATTACCTGGGGTATTGTCAGTACCGGCATGGCGCTGGTTCATAGCGCCAATCAGTTATATGTGATGCGTTTTTTACTCGGTATGGCCGAAGCCGGTTTTGCGCCGGGTATTATCTATTATATTTCCTGCTGGTTCCCTAAAAGTAACCGCGCACGGGCAATGTCTTTCTTTTATATGGGATCGGTGGGCGCGTCGATTATTGGTCTGCCCATTTCCGGTGCCATTCTCAATATGCATGGCATTGCCGATATCGCAGGCTGGCGCTGGCTTTTCGCGCTGGAAGGCATTCCCGCGGTGGTGCTTGGTTGTCTGGTGCTGTGGCGCTTACCCGATAAGCCCGACGATGCTGTCTGGTTAACTACACCGCAAAAACACTGGCTGCGTCAGCGCCTCGAACAGGACAATCTGGGTGTTACCCTGAATAAGAACCACTCCTGGCTGCAGGCATTAAAAGATCGCACGGTGTTATTGCTCAGTCTGGTATGGTTTTTACAGGCGTTCGGTTCCATCGGCATTACGCTGTTCATGCCGTTGATTATTAAAAGCATGGCCGCAGAGCAAAGTAATTTTATTATCAGCCTGTTATCCGCCCTGCCCTTTGTGATGGCCTGCGTATTTATGTATTTAAACGGGCGCCATTCCGATCGCAGCGGTGAACGCGCCTGGCATATGGGCTTGCCATTAATTTTATCGGGCCTGGCATTAACCGGCGCGATTTATTCGGGCAGCCTGCTGCTCGCCTATATTTTGCTGGTCTTGACCGTCGGGCTTAACTTTGCCCTGACGCCAATATTCTGGGCCGTGACCACAGAAAAATTAGCTGGCGTAGCCGCTGCGGCATCGATTGCCTTTATCAATACGGTGGCAAACTTTGTCGGACTGGGTTTACCGCCGCTGCTGGGAAAAATGAAAGATGCGACGCAAAGTTATCACTCAGGATTGCTGATTGTGGCGATCGCGCTGATTGCCGGCGGTATTCTCGGTATTATTATCGCCCGTCCATCGGGCGGTGCCGGTGCCAGCAAAACCCGCGCACCGCATGCCGAAACCGGGCACTGAACGTGATTACGGCCCGCCTGCGGGCCTGACACTGGCCATCGCCTCTATCACCTCAGTCATGCGCTGAATCACCATCTGCGCCGCCCGCGATAGCTGGCGCGACGGCGCAGTACACAGCGCCAGGGTCAGCGGTCGCATCACGCTGTGCCTGAGCGGTACAAAGCAGAGCTGGTTCTCCTGCACCTCGGTCATTACGTCCAGCAGGCTCAGCACGCTGATGCCGGTGCCCTGCGCGATCAGGCTGCGAATCAGGCGGATGTCGTTACAGGCGATAATGTTTTCCGGCGCCAGGCCCTGCTTGCGGTACAGCGCATCGACACGTTCGTGGACTACCAGCGCGGCGCCAGGCACAATATGTCGCTCATGACTGAGCTCACTGAGCGACAGTAGCGGCCTCGTGCTAAGCGGATGGTCAGCGGCCATCACCACGCCCATCTCCAGTTCGGCAAACGCCAGCACTTCCAGTCCGCTCTGCCCGGCGGGATCGAGAATCAGGCCAAAATCGATTTCCGACTGGCGAATCATCTGGCTGATGCGGTGGCTGTTGTCCACCGTCAGCTCCAGCCGCAGCCACTGATGCTGGCGTGCGATATCGGCGATGGCGTCTGCCACGCTGCCTTTGGTCAGCGACTGCACCAGCCCGGCCGTGACGTTACCGCGCTTCAGTCCCTGTATATCATCGAAACGCTGCCGCGTGACGCTGAAACTCACTTTGCCAGCGCAGCACATCGTCATACAGCAACTCGCCGGCGGTGGTCATGCGCAGCCCTTCCGGCAACCGCTCAAACAGCGGCGTACCAAACTCCTCCTCCGCCTGCAAAATCTGCCGGTTAATGGCGGATGCGGAGATATGCAGTTGCTCAGCGGCTTTGCGCAAGCTGCCGCTGCGGGCCACTTCGGCGAAATAGAGGGCAAAGCGGGAAAACGGACTCATTGCTCACCTGTACGGTTTTTTGCAACACCTGGCTGCATTCTTGCTGATGGATTTGCACAGGCAAGCATATTAACAATGTACTGACAAAAATGAAGCCTTCTATTACGCCTTGTTTGAGCACCTGACAGGACAACAGCATGAATAACATTACGCCTCCCGCCCACTGCACGTTTGAGCCTGAGGACTGGCTGCGTCTGGCGCGACAGTGGCATCCGGTCGCCCGCGCCTGCGATATCGCCGGCGCACCGACCAAAGCGGTGCTGCTTGATGAACAACTGGTGATTTATCGTCTGAAGGGCCAGGTGGTGGCGGCCCGCGACGTCTGCCCGCACCGCGGCGTGCCGCTGACGCTCGGTTTTCACGATGAAGAGGGCATCGTCTGCCCCTACCACGGCTTGCGCTTCGGTGAAGGTGGCCGCTGCAACCGCATTCCGTCCAGCCCCGATCAGCCGGTTCCGGCGAAGCTCAACCTGATAACGTTACGCGGTGGAAGAGCGCTTCGGCCTGATCTGGACCTGCCTGGCGTTTGACGCGGACAACCCCGCAGCCGCTGCCCACCATGCCGCACTGGGATGACGACGGTTTTCAGCAGATCAACTGCCCGGCGTTTGAGGTGAACGGCTTTGCCGGCCGCCAGGTGGAAGGCTTTCTGGATGTGGCGCACTTTGCGTGGATCCACACAGACACCTTCGCCGATCCCAACAACCAGTTCGTCCCGGCCTATAACCCGCAGGAGACCGAGACCGGTTTTGCCGTGGATTACTGGAGCTCAGTGAGTAACTTTGCCGCTGACAGTCCGCAGCAGGCGCCGGAAGGTTTTCAGTGGCTGCGCCATTTCGAGATGCATCTGCCGTTTACCGCCACGCTGACGATTCATTTTCCCGGCGAGGCGCGGCTGGTGATCATGAATGCCGCGTCGCCGGTCTCATCGCGCGTGACCCGCATGTTTGCGCCTATCGCGCGCAATTTTGACCTGCATATCCCGGTCGAAGAGGTGCACGCCTTCAACCTGCGCGTGTTCGAAGAAGATCGCCTGATGGTGGAAACCCAGCGGCCGGAAAGCCTGCCGCTGGATCTGACGCTGGAAGCCCATATTCCGGCCGATAGAAGCTCGATTGCCTATCGCCGTGGCCTGAAGAAAATGGGCTTTGGCGAATTTTTCCTGGTGTAAGGAGGCAACGATGAGTGATCTGCTGAATGTGGTGGTTGATGGCCTGTGGCGTCAGGGACGATCAAAATCTCGCCGTCAGGCTGGTGGCGGAAAATGGCGAACCGCTGCCGGACTGGCAGCCGGGCGCGCACATTGATGTCCATCTGCCCTGATGGCCTGATACGCCAGTACTCACTGACCGGACGCTGCGATGACGCGCGCGGCTATCAAATCTGTATTGCCCGCGACGGGCAATCACGCGGGGGATCACGCTACGTGCACGACACGCTGCGCCCCGGCCAGACGATTGCGATTTCGCCACCGCGCAACCTGTTTCCTCTGCAACCGGCCGCTAAAGTCATTTTGCTGGCGGCCGGAATTGGCATTACGCCGCTGTACGCCATGGCGCTGGCGCTGGAGGCCGCCTGCCGTGCCTTTTGTGCTGCATTATTTTGTGCGCCAGCGCGGTGATGAAGCTTTTGCCGCCGAACTGGCGCAGCGTTTTCAGCATGGATTTTGTGAAATCTGGTACAGCAGCGAAGGCCGCAGCGCCCGTGATTATCCACCGGCGGAACTGCTTGATGCTGCCGCCGACACGCATCTGTACCTGTGCGGGCCGGAAGGGTTTATGACGCACATGCAGCAGCAGGCGCTGGCGCGCGGCTGGGATAGCGCCAATATTCACGCTGAAGCGTTCAAACCTGTCGCCCGCACGGCTGACGCGGAAGAGGGCTTTACCGTGACGCTGGCACGCAGTGGGCAGCAATGTACCATTCCGCCTGACAAAACCATTGCCACGGTGCTGCTGGAGCATGGCGTCGACGTTCCGCTCTCCTGCGAGATGGGCATGTGCGGCGCCTGCCTGACGCGGGTCACCGCCGGAGAGATCGATCATCGCGATACCGTGCAGTCTGACAACGAAAAAAGCGCCCCGGAGCAGTACATCGCCTTGTGCTGCTCGCGCAGCAAATCGGCGGAACTGGTGATTGATCTCTAGGGCGCGCGGCAAAATGACTTAATCCGTGCCGGAAAGCTCAGGTTCTGTGCGCAGCACAATGGCTTCTTCTGCCGCCTGTGGCAACAGCTGCAGCAGCCTGCTGGCCATCTGGCTTTCCTGCTGCAGGATGCGCCGCACGATCCTGACATCCTCCCCCTCTTCAGCCTGCTCTGCGGCCACCAGCAACGTTGAGTAGGTGGCGATTTTATAGTTACAGAACACGTAGCTGCTGACGGCCACACGGATGCCCTCTTCATCCTGCAGCATGTCGCTGGCGGCCTGACCGACCGCCGACATCCGGCCTAACGACTCCTTCAGCACCGACCAGCTGCTGTCATACTGGCGCAGCAGCGTTTTCACCTGCTGCTGCTGTTCACGACTTTGCTCAAGATACTGCTCAAGGCGCGTCTGCAATGCGGGATGCTCCGTCAGGCGTAACACCGCCGCTTTCAACAAGCTTTCCGCGTGTTTTTCCATAGCATGCGCATCGCGCAGCCAGTCCAGATACACAGATTCCTTCGTCATGTTTCGCTCCAAAGTAAAGTGACACCGGCCAGGCACATCAGCCGCGTTGGATGCTCGTCACTGAGCCGGCAGCACGCTCTTACCTCATCGCTTTCAGGCTGTTTATCTGAAAATAAGCGAAGCGCTAATTAAGTCCAGGCGAACAACTTAATTAAACGTAGCAAGTAAGCGCAGCTGTGCAAGAAAGGTTTTTAAGAATTGCGACAGCGGATAATTGTCATAACCTCATCGAATCACATTAGCGGCGCTAAAAGAATGCTTCCCTTTATGAAAGTAAAATGTTAACAATTCCACCCCAGATGTTTTGCCGGAATAAATCAGCTGGAATTGACTCATAGTTAAACAACCAACGTGCTGTAAATTAAAAGTTAAGATTATTCCTGGCTTGATTATGGTAAAAACATCGCTACATTTATTTTTGCTTCATGCGGGTATGAACTGAGAGGAAAAAAATGAAGGATCCAAAGAAGAAACCTGAAGAGGAAGAAAAAGTGACGCAACGTCGTGGGGGTTCAGGCAACTTCGCAGCCGATAAGGAGCGCGCGGCTGAAGCAGGCCGCAAGGGTGGTCAGGTCAGTGGTGGTAACTTTAAGAACGATCCACAGCGTGCCATTGAAGCCGGCAGGAAGGGAGGAAAGATCAGTCGTCGTAAATAAGACTTTCCCCTCTTAATACTGATTTAACCTCGATAACCTTTGGCACCACACTCTCCTGACATTGAGTTTACGCTTCGCTTAAATGCGTGATAAACCTTGTCAGGAGAGTAATTTTCTCGCTGGAAAACAATTAATCGATCAAATCTTCAGCGATCCGGCAGCATTTACCGCTTCGCTTATAATGCCTCAATTGCATCGTTTATTTACCACGAATTTAAACTATTGCTTATTTAACTAACAAATCCGCAGCGGCTATATTTGTACAAGCCACACAAACTTGTACACTTTTATTTAAGCGGTTTTTATTACCTGCGCTGATATATACACAAGCTTACAATTAGCTAACTCCGCATTATTAAAGGGATAATTGCATCTGCGATGCACCTTACCGGGGTTAATCCGCCGCTATCCACTTGATATCACCTCTGTTTTAGCTAAATTCTCCCTTCAGGCTCACACACGCGTCGTTTTACCCTGACGCTAAGGAAACCCATGAACGCTGAACTCAATGACTGTATCGCGCTGTGCTATCGCTGCGCGACCGCCTGCGACCACTGTGCAGCGGCTTGCCTGCTGGACGCTGACGCCAGTGAGATGAGCGTCTGCATTAGCCTGAATCAGCAGTGCGCGGCGCTGTGTCGCGTAACCGCCCAACTGCTGGCTGCCCAGAGTGAACTGAGCGAGCAGCTCTGTACCATCACGTCGATGGCCTGTCAGCTGGCAGGTTGGGAGTGTCAGAAGCACCAGCATCCACACTGTCAGACCTGTGCGGAAATTTGCCTGCAGTGCGCAGATAGCTGCATGACGGTGGGCATGGCGGAATAACGGATAGAGGTACCGGGAGGGCGGTGGCAGGTCGCCAGTGCGGCGACTGGCGACCTGGCTTAATGATCCTGCATCACCAAACCGCCATCGACATACAGCGTCTGGCCGGTGACAAATTCGCTCCATGCTGATGCCAGAAACAGCACTGGCCCGGCGACATCCGCGGCGCGCGCCAGTCGTCCGAGCGGCGTTTGCGCCGTCAGCGCGTGGCGGACCGCTTCTGGCGTATGCTGACTGGCATCGGTGGGATACACCAGTCCCGGCGCCACGCAGTTCACCCGAATGCCCAGCGCCCCCAGTTCGGCCGCCAGCGTCCGGCTAAAGCCCGTCAGCGCGGCTTTTGCGGTGATATAGTCGTGATAAGCCACCGCTGGCCGGGCGATCAAATCACTCACCAGATTGATGATGCTGCCGCGCGCGCGGCGGCGCATCAGCGGCAAGGCCGCCTGACACACGTTGTAGCAGGCGTTCACTGCGCCATCAAACTGCGTCTGGTAAGCAGACCAGGACGTTTCCCAGAAGCGCTGGCGCCGGTCGGGATCGAAGCGATAAGGTGCGAAGGCATTGTTCACCACCACATCCAGTCGCCCGGTAGCGGCCTCGATCTGCTGCATCATATCGGCTACCTGTGCGGCGCAGGTTACATCGGCGGCAATCGCCAGTGCCCCCCCGCCCTGTGCTTCACAGGCCGCGACTACCTGCGCAGCGGCGTCGTGATTACGTAAATAGTTGACCACGACAAACGCGCCTTCGGCGGCAAAGGCCTGGGCAATGGCGGCGCCAATACCGCGACTGGCGCCGGTCACCAGCACGGTGTGATTGCTGAATTTCATTGCGTTTCTCCACGCCCGCTCAGTCAAGATAGGGCGCATAATGTTCAGCGGCGGTTTCCGCCGCCTGTTCGATTTCGCACAGGGTGACCAGATCCAGCAGGCTAAAGCGGCCATCGTGATGCCAGCCCGCCTCCGGTGAAGTCATGTTACCCAGCGCCGTGATGCGCGTGACGCCCGCCGCCCCGAGCTGCGCCGCCAGCTGAAACAGCGTCTCGGGCGCGGCCGCGAGGCCAACGCTTTGCAGATACGCGCGCTGCGCGGCCACCCAGCTCACCGTCTCCTCCAGCGTATCCACGGCAATCACCTTCAGCGTGCGTCCGAGCGCGCCCGGTTGTAGCGGCTCCGGCTTGTCGACGTACACCACCGCCCAGGCATCGTGCTCATCACCATACAGCGTGCGGTCACCGCTCAGCGCACGCATTTCCTCCGCGTTGCGCCACGCGGCTACAGCCTGACTTTCACCCAGCGTCAGCGTCGCGCGCGGATAGCGCTGTGCCAGTGCGGCAAGTTCATGGGCGAGATAAGCAGCAAACTCCTGCGGCGACATCCGGCCACCGCGCTCAATAAACAGCGCCTGCGGCGAGTAACAGCCGGCCTGGTCATAGCGCATCACATCGTAAGCCACCTGACGCGCCAGCGCCGTACCGCGCCGCACGTCCAGCGCCGACCGCGCCACCATGCCAAAACTGATTTTGTGGCCGTGCGGCAGAAAGCGCGTGGCTGGCGGCAGACGCCGCTGCATCGCCGTCAGCGCGGTTTCTCCGCCATAAGCCATCACCACGTCTGCCTGGCGGAACCACTGCTGCTCAGTGCTTTCATCACCGCCCTGCCACCATACAACGGCCAGACACTCGCCCAGCTGCGGATCGATCTCCGCCAGCAGCTGGGCGAACCAGCCCGCCATCAGCGGCTCAGCGCTCGCCACTTTGCCCACGCTTCCCGCCTTCACCAAGAGGCCGGCAATCAGGCTCCACAGCGGCAAACCCGGCACATTGCCGGCCCAGACCTGCAGCAACAGCTGCGGACCAAACGCGCGGGCCAAGCCGCCTTTTGGCCGCGGCTGAAAATCGTCCAGCATCTGCACGTTGCCGAAATCCTCCGCCAGAAAACGCCGCAGCTGCGGTTCACGGAAGGTTTTGAGATAGCCGGTTAAACCGAGTCGTAGCATGTCGGCGTCATAGCCGGTAACCAGCGGCAGCAACCGCTCCGCCTGCTGGCGCAACGGGTGCGAACGGTCAAGCAGGCGCGCGATGGCTTCATCAATCAACGCGGTGATGCGCGCTACGCTCAGGGTGTGCAGGTAGCGGCGCGCGTTATCGCGTACGCTGGCCGCCAGCGTGGCAATCTGCGCCTCGGACAGCACCGGCACGCACACTTCCAGCGCGCTGCCCTGCTGGCCAAAGTGCAGGCTGTGCCACGCCACCTCGCTGTGGCGGATGCCCGGCAGATGGCCGGCATACAGTTTCATGCCCGTGCCTGCTCAGCAGCGAGAAACGATTCCATCGCCAGCGAGCAGCCTTTGGCATCGGCGCCCGCGACGCGGCCCAGCAGCTGAAACCCGCCGGGCACCATCACGCCGGCATCTTCGGTCAGAATGGCGGAAACAGAATTGAAATGGGCGAGATCGTGATGCACCAGTACGCCTGTCTCCCCTTCCGGCACGTCCGCACCGGTCAGCGGGTTGACCACGCGCGTGCGGATCCAGTGCGGTCCGGATTTCACCGGCGGGCAGATTTCATTGCCGGCATCGTAAAACTGGGTGCTGAGTTCAGTCATGCCGTACATATTGATGCAGTGCGAACGCGGCACGCCGAGCGTCTGCTGCAGCGCGCTATAAAACGCCTCCGCCGCAACTTCACGCGACTGGCCCTTAAAACCCCCGGTGTCGAGGATGCGGCTGCCCGGCGGCAGCCTGAAACGCCGCTGCTGACGCGCCAGTTCGTCCAGCAGATGGACAAAACTGTAGCTGGCACCCAGCAGGGCATAGGGTTGGCCGCTGGCCTGCGCCTGCTCCAGCGCGGCGATCAGACGCGGCAGTTTCAGCCCCTGCGCATCCACCATCACTTCGCTGTCTGGCGTGCCGCATTCGTGCATCGCCAGCGTCAGATAGTGGGCCAGCGAAGAGTTGGGCATCTCGCTGCTGTGCGGAAACAGGATCGCCATCGGCAGGCGCGGATATCCGGCCATAAAGCGCTGGCGAAAATTGATCAGCATCGAGCGATCGTAAACCGCCAGCGTCGGGTGATAGCTGCGCCCCCGGCCGGTCCCCGTGGTGCCGCTGGTCATAAAGATGTGGGGAATCTCCGCCACCGGACGGCAGCTCAGCGTCAGATCTTTAAACGCCGTAATCGGCACCGCCGGAATCTGCCGCCACTGTTTGACCGTCAGCGGCGTGCGGCCACGCTGGCGGGCGAAACGGGCGTAAGGAAGATTGTGTTCGAATTGCCACGCGAACAGCTGCAGCGCCAGCTGGTTGAAATCCGCTTCCGTGGTTTCCTGGCGCTGCATAAACGCCAGCAGCGCGGCAATGATTGACGCTTCGGTCATGAAGATGCCCTCTTTGGACTGCGGCATAACGGCCAGCCAGGGCCTGAGAAATGCGCAGGATTCGCAGAAAGGCGCAAAGAGGGAATGAGGGTGTGCAGTGACCCCGGTTCCACATCCCTACGCCGGTATTAGCCGGATCAGGTTCAGAGGGTCACTACGTTGCCGGCCGTGACAGCCGCGCGGGTAGAATCTCAGCCCTCTAACAGGGCACCCCTTGGAACAAGCTGCATTCTGGGGTCGGAACGGAGGGCGTGTCAAGGCGGGAAGGCGCAGAACCCCACGCTTCAGCAACGCGATTATTAACGCGCAATATCACTCACAGGAGCGCGATCAGCCCGGCTGACGCAGGCAAAGCGATCGCTGAGCAGCGGATAGTTTTGCGCATCCGGCAGTTCAAAGTGCCACCATTCGGTGGGCATCCCGACAAAACCGCCGCCGAGCATGATGGCGTTCAGCAACAGGCGATGGCGCTGCGCCTGCTGCGGCACGTTGGGATGGAACGGGTGCGACTCCACTGACATGTCGTCAAACCCGGTCCCCATCTCCAGAATGTTGCCCGCCTCATCCACCAGCGTCACATCGATGGCCACGCCGCGGCTGTGATTCGAGCCCCGCGCCGGTGGCACCACATAATCCGCGTCGGGACAGGCATCCCATAAGTGCCACTGCGCCTGCTGCGGACGATACGCGTCCAGCACCAGCAGGCGAAATCCCGCCAGCCGGGCGATATCGCAGCTGCGGCGCAGCGCGGCGGCGGCATCCGGATGCAGCAGCGCCTGCGCGTCGCGATAAATGGCATACCCGGCGATGTTATCGGCGGTGGCGTATTTCAGATCAAACATCAGGCCCGGCAAGGTGGCAGCCAAATCGATTAATTCAACGTCCTGCACTGTACATCATCCTGTTAATTGTTAGCCGGCAGCGTAAAGGGCTGGCGCGGCAGCGTGGTGAGTCGCTCTGCGCCCTGTGCCGTGACGCGCACGGTTTCACTGAAGGCGAGGCCCTGCGCTGAAATATACATGTGAAATACCATGTTTTCCTCCAGTAACCACGGCGCCTGAGGATGAAAACAGCAGCTGAAATCGCTCGGACGCGGGGTGCGCGTATACAGGCCCAGCGCATAACCGGTGATGTTGCTGTAATCCTCACGCAGCCCGGCGCTGAGCACCGCCTCACGCGCGACGGCATCCACCGTACAGGCCGCAACGCCCGGCTTCATCGCCTGCAGCTGGCGATCCTGAATGGCGATCAGCTGTTGTGCCAGCGCCGCGCGCGCCGCAGAGATTTCACCGACAATCAGCGGACGCATCAGGCGCGCGCTGTAGTGCCGCACTTTAGGGATCAGCTCAACGTGCAGCACATCACCCGGTTGCAGACGCTGCTCATGGCCGCTGGCATGCAAAAATCCGCTGTCGCCGCTGGCGATAACAATCGGTCCGGTTTCACCGCTGTCAGCACCGAGCCGCAGAAATTGTGCCGCCGCCAGCGCGGCGACATCACGCACACGCCAGCCGCCCTGCACCTGCGCACTCAGCTGGGCCAGCGTGGCATCGGCAATGCTGGCGGCCTGGCGTAAGCTGGCGATTTCAGCCTGAAATTTAACGCTGCGCAGCCGGTCGCTGAGACCGCTGACATCACACCAGCGCACCCCGGGCAGATGGCGCGCCAGCTGCTGCCAGCTATGCACCGTCATGCCGTAGGATGCATAATCCGCGCCCAGCCGCGCCCGCTGATAGCCGCGCCGCGTCAGGCTTTGCGCCACCGCCAGCCACGGATCGTCTTCATCACGGTACGCGTCAATCGCCAGCTGCGGTGACTGCACGCGGCACGGCGCGGCATCCAGCTGGCGCAACACCATCCACGGTTCGTCCTGCAACGGCACCAGACAGGCACGATAACGCGTTTCCGACACGGTATAACCGGTTAACCATGCCAGCAGTTCGCCATGATCGATCAGCATCACCTCAATGTCGGCGGCGCGCATGGCGCTGCGCAGCCGTGACAGCGCGTCGGCGATCATGACGCCGGTTCAACCGGCTGGCAGATGTCGAGGATCGCCAGCAAATAGATGCGCACCATATCGAGAAACTCACTGATCTCGACGCGCTCGTCCGGCATGGTGTTGTACTTGCCGCCGGGCCCGCACACGATGCCCTCCATGCCCGCATGCTGATACAGGTGCGCCGCATCGGTACCGTAGAAGGCGGGCGGCGTGATCACCCCGGTAGGCTGCGGCGTGCCGCGCACAGTCTGCCAGCCGCGATTAACCGCTTTAACGATTGGCGATTCCGGCGACACCTCAAACGGCAGCATGGTGGGTTTATCGCGCAGGCCGTCATCGAACAGCTGCGCCTGCAGACCCGGATAACGCTGGCACAGTGCATCCAGCAGGGCCTGCAGGTCGGCCAGCACGCCGTCCACCGTTTGTCCCGGCGCAAAGCGGGCGGAGCCTTTCAGGCGGACAAAATCCGCGACCTGCGGCGGCCGCCACTCCTGCAAATCACGCCCCAGCGCACCGTGTACGGTGCCAATATGACCACGGTTAATTTTGCGGTGTTCTGCGCTTTTCGCTCCGCTGAAGGTGATGTTATTGATCTGCGGAATCAGTTCGACCGCCGCCGCAATCGCGTCGACCGCCTCCTCACGCTTTGACAGATGGCGCGTATCGCCGGTCAGTTCAATGGTGAACATCAGCGAGCCGGCATGCATGGTCAGCGCCTGTAAATCCGTGGGTTCGGCATTGATGAAATAGTCGGCGCGTACGCCCTGCTCAATCGCCGCCAGCGTACCGATGCCGCCCTGTAACTCGCCGACCACGTAAGTGAGGATCACGTCGCCCCTGAGCTTCACGCCGGCATCAATCAACGTCTTCAGCGCGCAGAAATAGGCGGCATCGCCCGCTTTCATGTTAGAAACGCCGATGCCGTAAATAAACTGCTCGTCGATTTTTCCCGCCCAGGGATCGACGGTCCAGCCTTCGGTGACCGGGTTAGTATCAAGATGGCCGTTGAACAGCAGGCTGTGGCCGCCCCCGCTACCGGCCAGCCGCCCAATGGCGTTCAGCCGATCGCCAGCCACCGGCTGCAGCTCGGTTTCCAGCCCCAGCTGCGCCATCTGTTCTGCCATATAGCGGGCTAATTCGCGTTCGCCCTCGGTGGCACTGTAACTTTTGTGCTGCACCATTTTTGCCAGGAAAGCGAGGCAGTATTCACGATCGATGTGATGAATTAACTGTTCAGGGTTCATGCGCTTCTCGTTATGCCACGGATTGGGTCAGATCAGGGATGTGCACGGCATCAAGCAGTGCACGGGTGTAAGGATGCTGTGCCTGCGCCCGCATGTTCTCGCCGGGCAGCACTTCCACCACATCGCCGCGATACATCACCGCCACGCGATGCGCGATCTGGCGGATGAGATTGAGATCGTGGGTGATGAACAGATATGCCGTGCCGTAGCGACGGCGCAGCTCCAGCAGCAGCTCGATAATGGTGGCCTGCACCGACACATCCAGCGCCGCCGTGATTTCATCGCAAATCACCAGGTCCGGCGGGTTAGCGAAGGCGCGTGCAATCGCCACGCGCTGTTTTTGCCCGCCCGACAGCGCGTGCGGATAGCGGCTGGCAAATTCCGCAGGCAGCCGCACTTCCTGCAGCAGACGCGCCACCGCCTGCGCCTCGCTTTCTCCCGGTGGCAGTCCATACAGCCGCAGCGGACGGGCGATAATTTCGCCGACGGTCATGCGCGGATTGAGTGACGCATCCGGATGCTGAAAAATCATCTGCACGCGGCGGCGATACGCCGGGTCCATCTGCGCGCGGCCATATAACGTCGCGCCGCAGAAGTCGATGCTGCCACTGAACGGCACCAGGCCGGTTATCGCCTTGCCGAGTGAAGATTTACCCGAACCGGACTCGCCGACCACGCCGAGAATTTCGCCCTGATGCACCGTCAGCGAAACCGCATTGGCGGCCCGCGTCGTGTTCGCTTCGCGTTTCAACAGCCGATCGAGCACGCCGTGCTGGCCATAATCAATCGTCATCGCCTGCAGGCTGAGCAGCGGCTGACTGCCGGCCGCATCCGCGACCAGCCGATGCTGCGGATCCGGCACCGCGGCAATCAGTTTGCGCGTATACGGATGCGCGGGCGCGCTGAACAGCGTGCGCGTCGCGGCCTGCTCGACGATGCGGCCCTGCTCCAGCACGCACACGCGGTCGGCCACTTTCGCCACCAGCGCCAGATCGTGTGAGATATACAGCGACGCGACGCCGGTCTCGGCGCGCAGTCGCTCGTAAAGGTCGAGGATTTGCGCTGAGCTGATGACGTCCAGCGCCGTGGTCGGCTCATCAAAAATCAGGCAGTCCGGCTGGCAGGCGAAGGCGGTAGCGATCAGGATGCGCTGCTTCTCACCACCGGAAACCTGATGCGGATAGCGCTGCATCATGCGTGCCGGGTGCTTCAGCTCGACATCGCGCAGCAGCGATTCCCCCAGCTGCTGCGCTTCGCGCGCTGACAGCCCACGATGACGGCGCAGCACTTCGGTGACCTGTTCACCCAGCGTCAGTGTCGGGTTCAGCGACGCGCTGGGATCCTGAAAAATCATGCCAAGCTTTTTACCGCGCAGCGCCATCAGTTGGTGCGCTGGCAGCTGCAGCAGGCTTTCGCCGTTCAGCCGGATATCACCCGCCTGCTCGCGTGCGTTACTGGCCAGCCAGCGCATGATCGCCCAGCCGAGGGTGGTCTTGCCGGAGCCGGACTCTCCTACCAGCCCCAACACTTCGCCCGGCATCACCTGCAGGGTGATATCGCGCAGTACCGGCAGTGAATGGCCGCGCGCTAACGCATAATCGAGGCTGTAATTGTCCACCGACAGCACCGGGTTGTGCGGACTCTTCATTTGTGGCTCCCTGGATTTAACACATCACGCAGGCCATCGCCCAGCAGGTTGAAGCCAATCGCCACCAGCGCGATAGCCAGACCGGGGATCATCATCATCCACGGTGCTTTAAAGAAATAACTGCGCGCTTCGGACACCATCAGCCCCCACTCCGGCTCGGGCGGCTGCGCGCCGAGGCCGAGAAAGCTCAGCGTGGCAAACAGCATGATGGCGAATGCCACGCGAATGGTGGCTTCCACGATGATCGGCGCGAGAATGTTCGGCAGCATTTCGCGCAGAATGATGTAGTAACCCGCTTCGCCGCGCGCGATGGCGGCGCTGATGTAGTCCTGCTGACGCGCCGCCAGCGCCACGCTGCGCGCAATGCGCACCATACCCGGCACGAAGGCGATAGTGATAGCCAGCACGGCGTTCATGCTGCTCTGCCCCAGGGTGCTGACAATCAGCAGCGCAAACAGCAGGCTGGGAATCGCCATCACCGCATCCATGGTGCGCATCAGGAATTCATCCACTTTGCCGCCAAGGTAGGCGCTGGCGGTGCCCAGTACTGAGCCAATAACCATCGCGAGCGCGGTCGCCAGCAGCGACAGCAAAATGGTGGACCGCGCGCCGACCAGCACCCGGCTGAAAATGTCGCGCCCCAGCTGATCGGTGCCGAACCAGTGTTCCGCGCTGGGCGGGCGATAACGCGTCAGAATCGAAATCGACTCCGGATCAAACGGTGCCACGTGCGCGCCGCCCGCTACCATCAGCAGCGCCAGCAGCAGAATCAGCACACCCGCCGCACCCTGCGGCGAGCGCAGTAATCGTTTCAGTATTTCAGGCATAGGAAATCCGCTTATCGAGCATGACGTAGGCCAAATCCGCAAGGAAATTCACCACGGCATAGGTTGCCGCGAGGATCATCACGCCGGCCTGAATAGTGGGCAGATCGCGCGCCTGTACCGCGACAATCAGCTCCCGGCCAATACCGGGAATGGCAAAAATCTCCTCCACCACCACAATCCCGCCCAGCAGATAGCCGACGTCGAGCGCCACAATGGTGATGGTGGGCAACAGGCCATTGCGCAGCGCATGGCGCCACAGGATGCGCCGGCGCGACAGGCCTTTCAGCCACGCGGCGCGAACGTAGTCGGTGTGCAGCACGTCAACCATTTCCGAGCGCACCATGCGCGAAACGTGTGCCACCAGAATCAGCGCAACGGTGATCGACGGCAGAATCAGGTGCTGAATACCGCTGATAAAATTTTCGCTGAGCGGCACGTAGCCGGTGGCGGGCAGAATCTGCCAGACATCGGCAAACAGCAGCAGCACCAGCGTGGCGGTGACGAATTCCGGAAACGAGATGCCCATGTACGAGATCACGCTGACCAGCACATCGGCGGTCTTACCGCGCCGCACGGCCGCCCAGATGCCGAGCGGAATGGCGATCACCAGCATCAGTAACAGGGCGCACAGCGCCAGCAGCAGCGAGCGCGACAGCGCGGTCAGCAGCGTTGGCCCGACCGCCAGGCCATTGCGCATCGACACGCCAAAGTTGCCCTGCAACGCCTGCGTCAGCCAGTGCCAGTATTGCAGCCAGGCGGGCGCATCCAGCCCAAGCCGCGCCCGCACCGCCGCCAGCGCTTCCGGCGTGGCGTTTTGTCCCAGCAGCGTGACCGCGGCATCGGCGGGCAGCAGTTGAGTGATGCCGAACACCAGCAGCGACACCACCAGCAGCGTGTAAATCATCAGCAGCAGGCGTTTAAGCAGGTAACTTGCTGTCACGGTCGCTCCTTACAGGCTGCGCTTTGGCGCGTTAGCGGTCAGCCAGACATGATCGAGGCGGAACACCGCACCGCGCGGATGCAGATGATAGCCCGCCACGTGCTCACGACTGGCAGCCAGCAAATCAAAGAAGGTCGGGATTAACGAGGGCACCTCGTCGTGCATCAGCTGCTGGGCTTTGCCGTACAGCTGGGTGCGCAGCGTTTCGTCATTGGTTTCGCGCGCCGCCATCACCGCACCGTCGAAAGCCGCATTGTTCCAGCGCGTTTCGTTCCACGCCGCTGTTGAGGTATAGAGCAGAGAAAACACCGCATCCGGCGTCGGCTGCATGTTGTAAAAGCCGACGTAGAAATTGCCCTTCTTCCACACCTGATCGAGATAGGTGCTGTGCGCCATGGTCTGCACATTGATACGGAAACCGCCCGGTTTCGCCATCTCCCGCAGGGCAATCCCTAGCTGGGTGCGGGTTGACGGCTTGTCTGAGGCGATAAGCGTTAAATCCAGCCCATTCGGATAACCGGCCTCCGCCAGCAGCGCTTTGGCTTTGCTGTAGTCCAGCGCTTTTTGCGTCAGCTGCGCGTAATACGGATAAGCGGCGTTGATTGGCGTGTCGTTACCCGGCGATCCCAGACCGTCTGCGACAAAATCTACCGATGCCTGACGATCCACGCACAGCGCCAGCGCCTGGCGGACGCGCACATCATTAAAGGGCTTTTGATCGCAGCCCATGTTGACGTTAAGAAACTGACCGGATGCCACGCGCAGCGGCAGCACGCCCGCCGATTTGGCTAAGCGGGCGAACTCGCTCGACTGCGCACTCAGCATCAGATCGGTATCGCCGGCGATCAGCGCGGAGCTTTCAGCGATAGCGTCGGGATACACCACCACTTCCACGCCATCCAGATACGGCCGCGTGGTGTCGTAATAGTGCGGGTTGCGTTTCACCACGATTTTGCGTTCCGGATCGTAAGACACCAGCTGGAACGGCCCGGCCCCGAGCGAGGCGCTACTCAGCTTGTCGTACTGCCCCTGCGCGATATGCGCCGGGATAATTTTGGCATCCGGATAGGCCAGCATCACCGGCAGATCGGCATAAGGCGCCTCGGTCTCAATCAGGATGGTGTTGTTGTCTTTGGCGCTTACCGTTTTAATCGGGCCGATGTTGTGCAGCGCCGGTGAGGCGTTTTTCGGGTCCAGCAGTGCCTGCAGGCTGGCGACCACGTCCGCTGCGGTGAGCGGCGAACCGTCGCTGAAGCGCAGATCGGGCCGCAGCGTGAAGGTCCACTGGGTTAAGTCGTCGTTCGGCTGCCAGGACTGCGCCAGATCGCCTTCCGCTTTCATCGCCTGCGTCAGGCGGGTTAAGCCGCTATACAACAGCTCTGCCACCAGATATTCCGGATTAACCCGCACCTGATGGGGATTGAGCACGCTGACCGCCTGGTCAACGCTGACGCGCAATACGCCACCTTTACGCGGCGTGCCGCCCGGGGTCGCGCTGGCAACGGCGGCAGCCGAGGCACTGAATGACAAGGGCAGCAGCGCCGCTCCGGTCAGGGCGGTTGAACTGGCGATAAACTGTCTGCGGTTTAACCCTTTCATGGCGCACATCTTCTGTTCCTCGTTGGTTTATTAATTACCCTGGGTTGGCTGAAAATCATTGGCGAGATACGCCAGAATCGACTGCGAAAGTGCAATAACATCTGCCATCGTGGTGTATTCATCGGCGGCATGAATGCGGTTATCGGGACGGGCAAGTCCGCCCAGCAGAATTTCCTGAATGCCGGCCTGCTGTACCCAGCCCATATCCGAGCTGGTGGCGGATCCCCAGGCTTTGAATTCTGCTGGCGGGAAGCCGAAGCCCTGGCTGAGCGCCGCCTGCCAGCGCGGCCAGTGCGGACCGGTGGGATCGGCGACCGGCGCCAGATGGCCAATGAGCTGCAGCGTGACGTCGCTGGCGGCGCTGCCCTGCATCGCCTTATCCACGCACTGGGTCAGCTCCTGCCACACGTCGGCAAACGGCTCTTCCGGCGCATAACGGCGATTAACCAGCAGCTCAAAGCGTTCCGGAATGGTGGAGCCTTTACTGCCGCCGTGCGCGGCGGCCAGCGTCAGTAAAGCGGTGAGCGGCTGGCCCTGATAGTGCGGCGGCGCGGGCATAGCCGAAACCCGCTGTTCTACCTCGCCTTTCAGCTGATACAGCGCATTCATCAGCGGAAGCGCGGCCTCAATGGCGTTAATACCCTGCAGCGGATCGCCGGAGTGCGCCGAGCGGCCGCTGACGATAATTTTGATATCGATACTGCCAAAGCAGCCGGCCCAGATGCGCGGCACCGCGCCGCCGTTGAAGCTGAGCAGGTGACCGTGAAATAACTGCTGCTCCGCCAGATAACGAATACCGGGATAAAGGCCGCCCTCTTCATCGGTACAGAGTAAAAACACCGGGTTATAGCGCAGGCTGAGCTGATAGCGCTGCGCGGCCCGCACCGCAGCCAGCGCGGCCACGATGGTGCCTTTCATGTCCGCGGCACCGCGTCCAAACAGCTTGTTTTCCGCCACGCTGAGCGCCAGCGGCGGAAAGCGCCAGCCATCACCGGCCGGAACCGTATCGGTGTGAAAGTAGAGATTGCAGTTTTCAGCCGCGCCGGCATCCAGCGCGGCCAGCAGATTCACCCGCTCGCCCTGCGCGCTGCCGTCCGGCGTCTGCCACAGCGCGTCGGGCACCGAAACGCGCTGCAGGTTAAAATGCATCGGCTGCAGCATCGTGCTCAGCAGGTCGGCGAATGCTGCGTAACCCAGTCCGGGCGGGAAGCAGGTGTCCACCGCCAGCATGCGTTGCAGATCGTCAAGAATCTGCGCCTGATCGTCGGCGATATGGGTCAGAGCGCGCTGTAGTGATGAATTTTCCTGCATAAACTGTTCACTTATTGTATTTCTATATAGTTTATAGATAATGCAAATGAACAGCTGGGGTCAATCGGTAATCGGAAACATGCAAAAAAACTATGACGCGCACGACGTTCCACAATTCAGTCGCCTGAACGAAGGCGAAGGCGCTCCGCTGTACGAAGTAGTGAAGCGCCATATCAGTGAATCCATCCTGCAGGGCGAACTGCCGGCGGGCACCATTTTGCCCAGTGAAAACAGTCTGGCGGCGAAGTTCGGTGTCTCGGTCGGTACGGTGCGCAAGGCGCTGGCGGCGCTCACGACGGAGGGGATGCTGATGCGCCGGCGCAAAACCGGCACGGTGGTGACCGGCTGGGCGCCGCTGCATAACCTCAGCCATTTCTTTCACTATTTTCGTCTACATGACAAAGCGGGCGGTTTGCTGCAGTCGGAGACGCGACTGCTGGAGTATCAGCACAGCCGCGCCAGCGCCGACGAGGCCGATAAGCTGCAGATCGCAGCGGGTGACGCAGTGATTCGCCTGAAACGCCTGCGCCGGGTGAAGGGCATTGCGGCCATGCATGAAACGCTGGTGCTGCCCGCCGCGCGTCTGCCCGACTTTCCGCCGGCGGAACAGCTACCGCAGTTGCTGTATCGTTACCTGTTTGAGCAGTACGATGTGCGTGTTGCGGCGGTACGCGAGCAGATCAGCGCCACGCTCGCTACAGAAGAAGATGCCAGCCTGCTGGAACTTGCTCTGCCGCACGCGGTGATGGTGATCGATGAGGTCTCATTTGATCAAAGCGCTACGCCGGTGATTCTTGCGCATCACCGTTTCAGCACTGAACATTTTATGTATGTCAATGAGATACGCTGATTACGTAGATGTTTTACTGTAAGGTGTTCAGATGCGCATCCAAGCGCACCTGATTAATTTGCACCAAAACGCAGCGAACGTTGTGAATAACAACCGCTAAGGTGATCTCACTGAACAGGACATTTCCCATGGCAGCACGGCAGCACCATTACCAGATTTACCTTCGCTGGAGCGGCAATCGCGGCGATGGCACAGCTTCTTATACCGCTTACGATCGTGACAGCGAATTACAGGCACCCGGTAAACCGCCCATTTTGCTGAGTGCCGATCCGGCATTTCGTGGGGATAAAACGCGCTGGAATCCTGAGGAATTGCTGCTGGCGTCTGCGGCGGCCTGCCATAAGCTGTGGTATTTACACCTGTGCGCCGATGCCGGCATTGTGGTGGAGGAGTATGAAGATGCTGCCGAAGGGAACATGGTCGAGGGGGCGCGTGGACGCTTTACCGCTATCACGCTGAAGCCGCGCATCAAACTGCGCGACCCAGCGGATGCCGATCGCGCGCGGGCATTGCATCATCAGGCACACGAAGCCTGCTTCATCGCCAACTCGCTGAATTTTCCGGTAAACTGCGATCCTGAATTTTTCTGATTATGATGCGCGGGCCAGCGGCGTTTGCCACAGCCGCACGCCGTTGCGCCCGGCGCGCTTCACTTCATACAGCGCTTCATCCGCATGGCGCAGCCAGTCGCTTAACGATTCGGCGCTGACCGCAGGCGCAATACCGATACTGACCGAGCAGCGAAACTCTGCCGAGGCCGGTAAGCGCAGCTGGGCAATCTTCTCTTTTAGCCTTTCGGCCAGTTCCACCACCGATTCATCGCTGGCCTGATGCACGATGACACCCAGCTCATCGCCGCCAAAGCGCGCCGGAATGTCCTGCAACCCGACATAGTTGCGCAGCAGCGCCGAGATCTCGGCCAGCAGAAAATCGCCCGCCTCATGGCCCCAGCTATCATTGACCACTTTGAAGTGATCGACATCCAGCAACAGCAGATAGCCGCTGCTATCGCCGCGCCGCGTGCTGAGAAATTCACTCTCCAGCCGCCGCTCAAACAGGCGCCGGTTAGGGATTTTCAGGCCGGGATCCATCAGCGCGATGCGCTCCAGTTCACGGTTGCGGGTGCGTAAATGCCAGGTAAGATTGTAGGAGGCCACGCTGAGTACCAGCATATAACAGGTGGCCAGCGGCAACGTCAGCCAGACGGTTTGCGTGCTGAACGCCAGATGTACGCTGGTGCCATCCAGCAGCCACACCATAATAAACCCGCACAAAAATGCCTGCATGGCGGCAATCAGCTGCGCGCCGCCGCCAGCGGCATAGCGATCCGATGCCAGCACCGCCATGATGACAAAAGAGGGCATCGGGCTTAACGCCATCAGCGCCACCCAGATTCCGCCAAAGGCGGCATCCAGCGTCAGATTCTGGCGTTCGGTACCGGTTGAGTCTTCAGCACGAAGCGCACGCTGATACGCCAGCCATGGCCAGAAAAAGGCGTTCACAAACAACAGCGCGCTGAATGCCAGTCCGCGCTGCATTTCCAGTAACACCGAGAGAATCGGAAAGAAACAGAGGATCGTGCCGAGCTGACGCATGATGAACATACGACGGACGAAGCGTTTTGACCGGCGCTTCAAATGGTTTTCATCAGGCGAGTAGTAATTCATTCACGGGAAAATTCAGGTCGACAAAAATGGCAGTGTATCGGGAAAAAGTCGCCCTGCGGCGACTTTTTTTAAGAATTTTCGCCTTGCACATTGGCGGGCACGTAAATAACAGCACTTTACCGCCAGATAGTAACAGCGGCCAGCGGGTAAAGTTCGCTGCCGCTGCGCGTGTTGTTAGCTTGCAGCTCCCTGCAAACGAAACTGGCTGACCAGCCGCTGCAGCATGAATGCCTGCTCTTCCAGCGCCTGTGCGGAATGGGATGACGCGCTGACCAGCGACGCATTTTGCTGGGTAGTACCGTCCAGCTCACCTACCGCGCGCGCGATTTGCTCAATGCCGCGGCTCTGCTCATCAGAAGCAGCCGAGATCTCCGCCATGATTTCATTTACGCGTGCGATGCTACTGACAATCTGCTCCATCGTTTCACCCGCGCGCGCTACCTGCTGATGGCCGTTGCTGATACGCCCTACCGATTCGCCAATCAGTCGTTCAATATCTTTCGCCGCTCCGGCACTGCGCTGGGCCAGATTACGCACTTCGCTGGCGACCACGGCAAAGCCTCGCCCCTGCTCGCCGGCGCGGGCGGCTTCAACCGCCGCGTTGAGCGCCAGGATGTTGGTCTGGAAGGCGATGCTGTTGATCACCGCAGTAATCTCGGCAATTTTCTTAGAACTATCAGAGATCTCGCCCATGGTGCTGACGACATTGTGCACCGCGATACCGCCCTGACTGGCGTTATGCGTCGCTTCCGCCGCGATCTGGCTGGCGAGACGCGCATTGCTGGCATTATTTTTTACCGTGGCGGTGAGCTGCTCCATGCTGGCGGCGGTTTCCACCACCGCAGCCGATTGCTGGGCGGTGCGCGACGACAACTCCAGGTTACCCTGGTGTATGGTGCTGGCAGCCTGCGACACATTGCTGACGCTGTGCAGCACCTCGCCAATCATGCCACGCAGCCGCGCATTCATGCGTCCCATGGCAGAGGTGAGCTGGCCGAGCTCGTCCTGGCGATTAGTGACAAACTGCGAGCTGAGGTCGCCGCTGGCAATGCGTTCGGCCAGCGCGAGGTTGTGAAACACCGGGCGCGTAATCTGCCGGATGATAGTCCAGGCCACCAGCACACCCAGCGCTATCGCCAGGCTGCCCATCAGCAGCGAGAGCGCCGCTGACCCATTAGCCAGTTCATCGTTACGCGCCTTAACCAGGGCGATGATCTGTTTGATCGCCGCGCTGCTGTTATCGCCCGCCACTTTGACGGTGTTTTCCGCGACACGCAGCTGGCCGTAAATCGCTGCCGCCTGCAGGCTCAAATCTTTAAAACGTTCGGTATCCTGCCATAGCGCGTTAAATCCGCCCTGCTGCTCCGCTGGCAGCTGAGTCAATAGCGTGTTCATGTCCTGTCCGGCGCGCTGAAAATCATGTTCCAGTTTATTGCGCAGTGCCTCGCTGACGTTGAAGCGCAGCGCCCAGGCCTCTTCGCGCACATTACTGATGGCAAACAGCAGCTGATAAATCTGGTTGGTGACTTCGGGTGTGCTGACGGGGGTCCGGATTAGCCCGGTATAGCGCGACGTCATGTCCTGCTGGCTCAGCGCGTCCAGCTGGCTGCGCAGCTCGTTGAGCTGTTGGGTTGCCTGTGTCATGGCGGTGATGCTGTGCTGGAAACGGGCAAGATGGCTGGCGACATCGTTGAGCAACCCTCTGGCGTCCGCCGTCCACGGCAGCTGCTGGGCCTGCTGCGTCAGTTGCTGAGCGTGCGTGACGTAATCCGTCATGGTGCCGCCCGCTTTGTCCTCGCCGTATAGATATTTAAGACGATTGATTTTGGCCTGAAAGACTTCAATGTTGATGTCATAAATCAGATTGGTTTTCTGATAGATGTCGTGAATCTGATTGAATCGTTGCACGCTGAGCGCTGTGGCCAGCGCCACCAGCAGCAGGACGATGCCGAAGCCCGCCGCCAGCTTGCACGTAATGCGCACATTCCGTAATCGGGAGACCAGTCCCATGTCTCGCTCCTGTCATTGTTGTTTTTGTTGAGTTTGCAGAAGGAGTTATCGGACCGTAACGGGAATTGTTTACTGTCGTGGGGCGAAAATGTGCTGTGTCATAAAAGCGGTATAGTATTTAGCCAAAAGACTCTTTTAAAGCACTTCTTAAAGCGCTAATATCAGCACCATAAAGTGTTAATATACTTCACCTGTTTTCATTATCTAAGTCCGGATACCTCACCATGCCATTTCAGATCCTGTCAAACACCGCTGCCAGCATCACCGATTTAAAGCGTGATCCCATGGGAACAGTGCGTTCAGCGGAAGGGGAAACCATTGCTATCTTAAACCGCAACGAGCCCGCTTTTTACTGCGTTCCACCGGCTGTTTACCAATATCTGATGGAATTAGCAGAAGATGCAGAATTGGGTCGTATCGCTGATGAACGCATTTCTGAATTAGCGGATGCGAAAGAGATTTCGCTGGATGACTTATAAATTAAAGTTCGTTCCTTCCGCTGAAAAGGAGTGGAAGAAACTGGGTCATCCGGTGCGTGAGCAGTTTAAGAAAAAGCTGGTACAACGGCTGGAAAATCCCCGTGTCCCCTCAGCACAACTTCACGGACGAAAAGATCAGTACAAAATAAAACTACGTGCTTCAGGCTATCGCCTGGTGTACCTGGTGCAGGATGAAACCATCACTGTCATGGTATTAGGTGTGGGTAAACGCGAAGGCAGTCAGGTCTATGCGGATACGGAATACAGATTGCCTGAGTAATCTGTTGATAGAAAAGCCGGCGATTTCAGCCTGAAATCGCCGGCCATGGCTGGGCAATTACCAGCGCGTGGCCTGCATATCGATAACAAAACGGTACTTCACCTCGCCCTTCAGCATGCGGGCAAAGGCCATTTCAATCTCTTCACCGGTAATCATTTCGATATCAGCGGTGATGTTATGTTCGCCGCAGAAATCCAGCATCTCCTGAGTTTCCTTGATGCTGCCAATGGATGAACCGCTGATGCTCAGGCGGCGAAACACCAGGGGCGTAATGTCCGGCGCTGCATGCGGTTGGTCCGGAATGCCAACCAGCACCAGGCGGCCATTGGTTTTTAGCGTGGCCAGGTAAGGATCGAGATCGTGCGGTGCGGCCACACAGTCAAGAATAAAATCCAGCGAGGTCTGGCAGGCGGCCATCTGCGCGGCATCGCGCGAAACGACAACGCGCGTTGCTCCAAGACGGCGGGCATCGGCGCCCTTCTCCGGCGAGGTGGTAAACAGCGTCACTTCTGCGCCCATCGCGCTCGCCAGTTTCACCGCCATATGCCCCAGCCCACCAAGGCCGACGACGCCCACCGCATCGCCAGCTTTAACGTTGAAATGGCGCAGCGGCGACCAGACGGTGACCCCAGCGCAAAGCAGCGGCGCAACGCCCGCCAACGGCAAGTTTTGCGGGACCGAAACGACAAAATGCTGATCGACAACCACGCGCTGCGCATAGCCGCCCCAGGTACTGTCGCCGGTATATTTATCGATGCCGTTGTAGGTGGCGGTAAAGCCCGTTTCGCAATACTGCTCTTCCTGCTGTTTGCAGAAGTGACATTCACGGCAGGAATCGACCATCACACCGACACCAACGATATCGCCAGGTTGATATTTCGTTACCGCCGCGCCGGTTGCCACCACGCGGCCGACGATTTCATGCCCCGGCACCAGCGGATAGCGACTCACCGCCCATTCGTTACGCGCCATGTGCAGATCCGAGTGGCAAACGCCGCAGTAAAGGATCTCGATACTCACGTCCTGCTGTTGCAGCGGGCGCAGATTAATCGTGCCGGAAGTCAGAGGGTTAGCCGCATCGCGTGCAACTAATGCATTGATTTTCATAGTGCCTCCATGAGAACAGGCGTTGGCTGACTGAAGGCGGCAGACTATAATCCTCATGGTTCGATATTGATAGTAGTCACCATTTGGTGACCATAACGTGGGGAGATCGCCATGCCAGCCTGGGTCGACGGCAAACTGTTTTTCTATGCGGATTCGCCGCCGCGTCGTCTGATGGATCTTTTTTCAGTGAAATGGAGCACCATGGTGCTGCATGCGCTGTATCACTGGCCGGAAGGACGCGCCCGTACCGGCGAACTGCAACGTAGCCTGCAAGGCATTTCGAAAAAGATGCTGTTTCAGACGCTAAAGGAGCTGGAGCAACGCGGGCTGATCGTGCGCCACGTTTATGACGTGGTGCCGCCCAGGGTGGATTACCGGCTCACGGCGCTGGGTAAAACCTTTGCCGAACCGATCGAACAGATGTATCAGTGGGGATTGGAAAACCAGGCGGCGCTGGATGAAATGGAAGCTAACCTTCGCGTGGCAGGCGGCACGCCGGCGGAAAACGCCCGCCCTGCAGCGTCATCCGCCCGTGAATAACCACGCGCGGGTCGCATACTGTCCGTCGCGGCGCGATTTGTCCCACACAAAATAGCGCCGCGGTTCGTGGATCGATCCGGTGCCCGTTAACCAAACGGCGTTTCGCGTGCCAGCAGGCGGGCGATGACGTTGAGAGCGCCTTCGTCGTTATTACTTTCCGTCCGATAACGCGCCACGGCTGCCACCGGTGCAGCGGCGTTGGCCATGGCAAAGCTGTAACAGGCCTGACGCAGCATTTCGATGTCGTTGGCGCTGTCGCCAATCGCCAGCACTTCACAATCATCAATGCCCCACTTCTCCTGCAGCAGCGCGATGCCGTGCGCCTTATGGCAGCCGGGAATTATCAAATCGACAAAGCCAAACCCGCTGGAGACCGGATGCATGATGTTTTCAATCGCGTTCAGTTCGCTGTGCAGACGCGCCAGCAACGCCTCGACACCTTCGTGTGCCAGATTCAGCGAAAACTTGAAAATGGTATCGTCGATATCGTACAGACTGTCGCGCTTCTCCAGCCGGCGATAGTGATTGGCCAGCATAGCGACCACCTCATCCGGCATTGACTTGTGCACATAAGCGCCGTTGCGACCGCACACCACGGTGCTGATCTCCGGCTCTTTGGCGAGAATATCCAGCACCTGATGAACACGTTCCGGCGCCAGTTCGCCGCAGAAAATTTCTTCGTTGCTGTCGGACACCCAGGCACCGTTTTCTGCCACGAAGGCGATCTCATCTTTGATAGCGGGAAAATAGTGCTGCAACTGATAATACTGATTGCCGCTGGCGACCACGAAACGGATGCCTTTCTCCTTCAGCAGCGCGTACTGGCGCGCAAAACGCTGCGCGTTGTACTGCTTATTGTCATCGAGAAATGTCCCATCCATATCCACCGCAATCATTTTTACTGCCATCATGCTCTCCCGTCTCTGTGTGTGCCGTCAATCCATCCGGCTTTACCAAGGTTTTATCAAGCTTACTCGCGGTGTGGATTAATGAGAATGTGAATAATGAGTTTGTTAACCGCTTTCAGAGATTTCCAGCCCATTTTTTACTGCAATTCGGCCCCTTTTTCTCTGATCCAGGCACAGAACATGTCTGCCATATCGCGCGCATAAGCCTCAATTTCTGCTGCGCTGCGCGGCGATTCGGAAAAATGCTTGCCGACGTCCCCCAGCGTACTGTTGATTAAATCCGCCGCCCGCGCCACCTCAGCCGCGTCCCGCTGCGGCAGCAGCTGTTGCAGAAATTCGCACATCACATTCTCGCCATTGGCGCGCGCGGCCTGCACTTCCGGCGCATCCCGGTAAAGCGGCGCGGCATCATTCAGTGCGGTGCGCATCGCCGCCTCTTCACACTCCGAGTGCAGGAACGCCCAGGTCAGCCGATGCAAGCGCTGACGCGGCGTGGATGCACTGTCGCGCAGAATCGAACCCAGCAGATCGCCGGTTCGCTGCCACTCTTCGCTCTGCAGACGGAAAAGGATAGCGGCCTTGTTGGGAAAATACTGGTACAGCGATCCAATACTGACGCCCGCCCGTTCGGCCACGCGGGCAGTGGTAAAGCGCGTGGCGCCCTCCTGCTCCAGAACCTGAGTCGCCGCCTGCAAAATGGCTGCCACCAGTTCACTGGATCGCGCCTGCTGCGGCTTTTTTCTTTCAGAAATCTTAGCGTTACGTTGTGCGGCCATCGTCTGCTCCTGAACGCGAATAGTGAAATGCGAGTAATTCATCGTATTCTGTTCCTGACGCAAAATCCATCTTCTGATGCAGGAACCCCGATGATGAACACCCTGACTTCCGCGCCGCTGGCACCGCTGCTTAACTATCTGTTTGAGCTGGCGGATAACATGGCGCATCCCACCAATGAAGCGTTTCGCGTGATGTCCGATGAGGAGCAAACGCGTCTGCTACAGAGCAAAACCGATTACCGCGAACTCTACGGTCATTTAAAAGATGTGCCGCTGGCTGTCTCGCGGGAAACCGGCAAACTGCTGTATATGCTGGCGCGCAGCAGCCGGGCGCAGCATATCGTTGAGTTTGGCACTTCGTTTGGTCTCTCCACCCTGCACCTGGCGGCGGCGGTGCGCGATAACGGCGGCGGCCGCATCATCACCAGCGAGTTTGAACCGGGCAAAGTGGCGCTGGCGCGCAATCATTTTGCCGATGCTGGCGTCAGTGACCTGATTGAAATTCGCGTGGGCGATGCGCTGGACACGCTGAGTCAGGACCTGCCAGCCAGCGTTGATATGCTGGTGCTGGATGGCGCGAAGGCGATCTATCCGGAGATCTTGCAGCTGGTGCAGCCCTGGTTGCGTCCGGGGACCCTGATTGTGGCAGATGATGCCGATTTCAGCCCGGAGTATCTGGAAATGGTGCACGGCAGTCGCCTCTATACATCGCTGCCGTTTGCTGATGGCGTCGAAGTTTCAATGTGGCTGGGATCGCCACATAAAGGCGCTTAACAGCGTCACGTTTATGTTATATCGTTACAATCCCGTGCTCTGATTGAGGTTGCTGCGATGAAGGTTACCGTTCCACTGTTAGTGATTGCTTTTGCTTCGGCGAAAGCGGGAGCATTTCAGGCGAAAATCGATCCGTTAAAGCTGGCGCTGAAACCGGCTAACGCGCTCGCCAGCACCGATCAGGCGCAGCCTCTGGCGATTGCCGAAGCACATGCGCGCCTGGCGGCGGCGGTGAGTGGCTGTCAGTGTCCGTTCTGCACCCAGATGCGGCTGGTGAATAGCGGGTTATGATGATGGTTCGTCGCCGCACAGCCCGCTGCGCGGCGACGCATCAGTCAAACCATGGCTGGAACGGATCCGGCAACTGTGCCCAGCCGTCTGGCCCCAGCGCCATCTCCTCATCGGTCAGTAACGCATGGTGCAACTGCTGACGCAGCACGGTTTCATCCATATCGATACCGATGATCACCATCTCCTGCCGCGCATCCCCCGTGCCTTCATGCCAGTTTTCGCGGATGTAGTGCAGCGTGTCTGCGTCCTGCGGCCAGCGATCTTCAGGCAGCAGGCCCACCACATCCCGGCCAGCCCCTGCCGCGTGACGCCGCCGGCCTGCGACCAGGATCCGGCGTGACGCGGGCGGGTTGCCAGCCAGAAATACCCTTTCGACCGCACCACGCCCTGCATGTGCTGCGTAATCACCTGATAAAAACGCTGCGGATGGAAGGGACGACGCGCGCGGAAAACAAAGCTGCGGATGCCATACTCTTCAGTTTCAGGCGTGTGCTCGCCGCGCAACTCTTTCAGCCAGCCAGGAGCCTGTGCCGCAGCATCGAAGTCAAACAGGCCGGTATTCAGCACCTGATCAAGCGCCACCTGACCAAACTGCGCGCGAATAATCCGCGCACGGGGATTGAGCGAGTGCAGAATCGCGGTCAACCGTGCCTGCTCCGCCGCATCAATCAGGTCGGTTTTATTGAGAATCAGCACATCGCAGAATTCAATCTGATCGATCAGCAAATCGACCACCGTGCGCTCATCCTCCTCGCCAAGCGATTCGCCGCGCGAGCGGACGCTTTCGCTGGAATCATAGTCACGCAGGAAATTGTAGCCATCCACCACGGTCACCATGGTATCCAGCGCCGCCACGGCGGACAGGCTTTGCCCCTCTTCATCGGCAAACGTAAAGGTTTCCGCCACCGGCAACGGCTCAGAGATGCCGGTCGATTCAATCACCAGATGATCAAAACGCCCCTCTTTTGCCAGCCGGTTGACCTCCAGCAGTAAATCTTCGCGCAGCGTGCAGCAGATGCAGCCGTTGCTCATTTCCACCAGCTTCTCGTCGGTACGTGACAACGCCGCCCCGCCCTCGCGCACCAGCGCGGCATCAATATTCACTTCCGACATATCGTTGACGATCACCGCCACGCGGCGGCCTTCGCGGTTGTTGAGAATATGGTTAAGCAAAGTGGTTTTTCCGGCGCCGAGAAAGCCAGAGAGTACGGTGACCGGCAGCCGCCTGAAGCCGCCGCTTGTGGATAAAGCTGACATAATCACTCCTGAATAATGACATCACGCGCACCTGAAGGGGTGCTGATATTGATATGTTATAACATAACAAAATGCAGTGTCATGATCGTCGTGCACTTTTTGTGGGGATTTTGCCTTTCAGGGAAAGCGAACAGCGGGCCGGGCGCCCGCTGCGGGCAATTACTGGTTGTCCGGATAGCTCAGTTCGATGGCATCGTCCGGCAGTTGAGTGAAGGTTTTCACGAGGGTATGGAAATCCGCCACCGGTTTGAGATCGGCAAACTGCTGTGGATAGAGATCTTTCGCGAGGATTTCCATGCCGATAATGTTGTACGGGTGATTGTAGAAGTGATGATACACCCCGTATACGCGCCCCTGCTTCACCGGCGCGATTTGCGCCAGGCCGGTACGCTGCAATAACGTCTGAAACGTGGCACGTACTTCCTGCGGCTGCACGCCGTAACCAAACGGCAGCACGTTGCTGTTTGGCCGCTTTGAACCGGTCATGATGTAAACGTCCGGTTTCATGGCGATGATTTTTTCCAGCGCGACAAAGCCGGCATTGCCTGGCAGCAGTGCCGAACCAATATTTTTGCCGCCGACCGCTTCTACCAGCCCACCCCAGCCATTATGGCTGTGGGTAAAGCAGCAGTTATCGCTGTTACCGGCAATGGGTTCGATAAATACCGTGGGTTTGTTTTTGACCTTCGCAACGGCTTGGGTGATGCGGTCGAAGCGCTGCTGGTAAAAATCGGTGTAGGCTTTGGCTTCGCTTTCGCGGTTCAGCACTTTGCCCAGCAGCGTGACGCTCGGGGCGGTGTTTTGTGCCGGATGCAGTTCATAATCGACGAACAGCACCGGGATGTGCAGGTTGTTCAGCGTGCTCAGCACGCCGGATTGTTCCAGCGCCGGCTTAGCGCGCAGCTGTGCAATCATCAGATCCGGTTTCTGCGCCAGCACGCTTTCCAGATTAACCTGGCCCTGATCGCTGAAGCCCATATCGACAATTTTTGTCGCTTCAGGCCAGCGGCGCTTTAGCATATCCCAGGTTTGCGTATCCTGCTTTTTCGGCAGATTGTTCCAGGCCACGACACGTTTAAACGGATTGTCGCGATCGAGCAGCGCCAGCGTCAACACATCGCGCCCATCCTGCAGAATGATGTGCTGCGGTTCTTTGCTGATTGTTTGCGTGTGACCATCCATGTCGGTGACGGTGAGCGGATAGTCAGTCGCGCAGGCTGCGGTTGAGACCAGAATCCCCATTGCCAGTAACAGGCGCGTTTTCATGCCAAAACTCCGTGGTAAAAGAAATAGTTATTATTATCAATTACCTTAACACAACCTTAATCACGGCAAAATAAACCCGACGTCACGCGGTTGTAAGCGAATAATACGGCGCCGGGAGCCCGCCGCATTACGCTGTAGCGAAGCAACGGCTCAGGTGAAGTCAGATAATTTTTGCCCGGAAACGATCAACTCTTTCAGCAGCATCTGACGGCGCTCCTCCGGCGTATCGCGACTTACCATAAAGCAAATAGCGGCGACTGCCTGCCCGCTACGGGAACGAATCGGCGCCGCCATACAGCAGGTAAAACTCTCTGACAAACCTTCGGTCAGGCAATATCCCTGCTGCCCGGCACGATGAATATCTTCGAGGAATGCCTGCTTGTCGAGGACTTGCCCGTTCGCCAGTCGGTAATCCTCTTCGGGGATAAGATCGAGAATGGCGCTGTCCGACCAATTACTGAGCAGCAGACGACCAGTGGCCGTCCAGGTAATCGGCACCCGCACCCCGATATCAGAAGTGATTTTGAACGGGTGAGCATTACTTTCCGACAGCACAACGGTGTACTTATTCCCTTCCAGCATACAGAGCTGCACCGTCTCGCCATGACGGGCCACGATCTCAACCATTAACTGATGCGAGCGGCGGATAAGGTCGTTATGCGCCATGTAGTCCGCACCGTAATAGTGCATTTCACGGCCAAAAAACACCGCGCCGTCGGCATCCAGTTCAAGCAACCCTGCCTCACTCAGCAGGTTAACGAGTTCATATACGCTGGAACGCGGCGCACCGGTGGCGTCGATCAAATCGCGCATCGCCATAGGCTGACGAGCGATATGCAACTGGCGAAAAATGTCGATAACACGGTCCACACCGCGCGCCCGCGATGGCTTCTCGTCCGGCATAAGCAAATTCTCCTGATGCAGTCGGGCGGTCGCGCCAGACAGTAAAAAAGAAAAGCATCATACACCGGGTATCGCCGTTAACCCATCCCCGTTAATTAAAATTTCATTGCCAGAGTTTATATTTCTTTGTTCTATTTTGGGGCCTCATTTTAGCGCATTGCATGCAGGTTATTTTTTTAAACCACGACAGCGATAACATTTTCAGGCAGAAAATTTCGGCATTCCTTTTTTATTTTGCGATCGCAACGACATCACGAGAAATTAAATTCCTCGCGATATATTGCAAAAATAAAAAACCTGTGCAAATCTTGCCCTATCCGGTATTGCAGATAGCAATCTGATATACCAGACAACTATCACCCGGTACTAACGGGTATTCTCAGAACAAAAAGGAGCAGCATTGCATGACGATTAAGCGTTATGGCATTGAAGGCGGCACCGGTACAGGTGGGCAGAAACTGCCGTTCGCGCGGGCCGTTGAGGCCGATGGCTGGCTCTATATCTCGGGCCAGACACCGATGCGTGAGGGCGAAGTTGTGGAAGGCGGTATCATCGAACAGACGCAACTGGCGTTCGACAACTGTCTGACCATCATGCGGGAAGCCGGTTACCGCGTGGAGGATGTGGTGCACGTGACGGCGGTATTAACCGACGCGCGCTATTTCAGTTCATTTAATAAAGTATTCAGAGAGATATTTAGTGATAATCCACCCGCGCGTATTTGTAGCGTGCAGGATTTAGTGGTCGACTGCAAAGTGGAAGTGGATATGAAATGTTTCCGCGCCGACCGTAAATAATTAAAACCGTTAAAACAGGCTGAGCGTTTCTATTTCTTTCTTCGCCAACACCAGGACAGCCTGTTATTAATTGATGCTTTTGCTTGTTCATTAAAATATCCCGAAATAATCAGCGCTGCCGCTGCGCCGGTGATCGTCTGACTTATAACGGATGACACGGTATTACGCCGTCTCGTTAAACATTAAAAGAGAGCATAAAAATGAATGCAACATCGCTGAAATTAAGTGCCAAGGCACTGGCGGGCGCGCTGGTATTGCTGGCTGTTGCGGGCTGTACGCCGACCGAAGAGAAAAAAGAGGCGGGTGCTGCGCCACAGTCTGCGCTGCAAACCGTGCTGCAGCGCGGCACGCTGCGCGTGGGTGACTGCCTGAGCTTTGCCCCGTTTGGTTTTTACGATAAAGACGGCAATCCGGATGGTTATGATGTCGATCTGGCTAAAGCGCTGGCGAAAGAGATGGGCGTCAAACTGGAAATGGTCAATACCACCAGCGCCAACCGCATCCCTAACCTGCAAACCAATAAAGTTGACGTGGTGTTCTGTAACTTCACCCGCAATCTGGAACGCGCCAAAGAGATCGGTTTCACCAACCCCTATGTCGTGGCGAGCGAGGCGATGCTGGTGCGCAAAAACAGCGGTATTCAGTCCGCGCATGATATGGCCGGAAAAACCATTGCCACCGTGAAAGGTTCCACTAACGGCGATGAAGTGCGCAACCTCGGCATCGACGTGAAAATTCAGGAGTACGATTCCTCTCAGGCAGCAATTCTGGCGGTGAAACAGGGCCAGGCGGATGCCATGATCGAAGATAACAACTTCCTCGCCTATCAGGCGAAACTCGATCCGTCGCTGACCGTGACCAACGAAGCGCTGGTGCCGCTGGAGTACAACGCCTTCGGTGTGAAACAGGGCGATCAGGTATGGACCAACTATCTGAATGAATTCCTTTTTGAAATCAATGCTTCCGGCGAGAACGCCCAGTTGTATGAGAAATGGTTCGGCAGTAAACCGCGCTACCCGCTGAATCCGCAATACTGATTGTTCGCCCACGGCGCAGCCGCACATGCTGCGCCGCCTGAAGGAGTCACACCATGAGTTATCAATGGCTAACCCTGTGGCGCTACGCCGACACCTTTCTGGAAGCCGCGTGGCTAACGCTACAGGTCACGCTGCTGGCGTTTGCCCTGGCGGTGGCGCTCGGTCTGCTGGCCGCACTGGCGAAATCCTCGCCGCTGGCGCCGCTACGCTGGCTCAGCCACTGCTACGTCGAGTTCATCCGCAACACGCCAGTGCTGCTGCAAATCTTCATCATCTTTTTTGGCCTGCCGTCGCTGGGTATCACCATGAGCGCCTTTACCGCAGGCATACTCGCGCTGGGGATTAACGTGGGCGCTTACCTGGCTGAAACCTTCCGCGCGGGCATTCAGTCGGTAGCGAAGGGTCAACTGGAAGCGGCGTATATCCTCGGTATTCCGCGCCGGCAAATCTTCCTCAGCGTGGTGCTGCCGCAGGCCGCGCGCGCAGTGTGGCCAGCCATTATCAACAACCTGATTCAGCTACTGCTCGGCACTTCGCTGCTCTCAGCCATCGCGCTGCCGGAGCTGACCGGCACCGCAACGGTGATCAATGCGCGCACCCTGCTGTACATCCAGACCTTCAGCGTCGTCGCGCTGGTTTATCTGGTGCTGAGCAACCTGTTCTCGTGGCTTGGCAACATGGCAGGACGCCGGATGTTCCATCCGCCGCTGGTAACGCCAGTAAAAAAGCCCGGCTGGTGGTGGGCAAGAAAATGGATTAACCCAGTGAAACGGGAGAATGCGCTATGAGCGAACTTATCATCGGCTCGCTGCCAATCCTGCTGAAAGGCCTGGTCGTCACTTTACTGCTCTCCATCGCCGCTATCGTCGGCAGTACGCTGCTCGGTTTACTGGCGGCAGTGTTACGCACCAGCCGTTTGCCGGTCGCCAGACAGATCGCTGTGTTCTATACCGAACTGTTTCGCGGCACACCGGTCCTGATCACACTGATGTTTATCTATTTTGGTGTGGCGTACTTCGGCTATGAAATCAATCTGTTCGCTGCCGGTATCCTCGGCCTGAGCATTTATCAGGGCGCTTACATCGCCGAAGTATTCCGCGCCGGTATTGAAGCCGTACCGAAGGGCCAGTGGGAAGTGTCGTGGATCCTCGGCCTGTCGAAGCGCCAGACGTTTCTTAGCGTGATCCTGCCGCAAACGCGTGGCATCGTGCTGCCGCCGCTGGTAGGCCAGTACCTTTCTCTGATTAAAGATACGTCGATTGTCAGCATGATCGGTATGTCGGAATTGATGCACCAGGGCCAGGCGATTGTCGATCGCATCGGCCAGCCAGTGGTGATCTACGGCCTCGTCGCCCTGCTCTACTTCGTAGTCTGCTTTCCGCTTTCCCGTTGGGTTCAACATCATCAAACCAGGAGCCAGTTATCATGAGCAAATCCGCCATTACGCTGAGCCGGATTACCAAATCCTTTGGCTCAACCCAGGTGCTGAAAGAGATAAGCCTTGATGTTTCGCCCGGCGAAGTGCTGGTACTGATTGGCGCATCCGGCTCCGGCAAAAGTACCGTGTTACGCATCATGAGCGGGCTGGAAACCGCCGATGGCGGGGAAATCTGGGTTAATGAAGTGCCGCTGCATGACCGCAAACGTAGCAGCGAAATCTGCGGCCACGTTGGCATGGTGTTTCAGCAGTTCAATCTGTTTCCCCATAAAACCGCGCTCGGTAACGTGACGCTGGCGTTGATTAAAGCGCAGAAACTGTCCGAGGCCGAAGCCAATAAACGCGGCCTCGCAGCCCTGGCGCGTGTCGGGCTGGCCGAGCGCGCGCATCACTACCCGGCTCAGTTGTCCGGCGGTCAGCAGCAACGTGTGGCGATTGCTCGCGCGCTGGCGGTGGAGCCGAAAATTATGTTTTTTGATGAAGCGACGTCAGCGCTCGATCCCGAACTGGTCGGCGAAGTGATGGAAGTAATGCGCAGCCTGGCGCGTGAAGGGATGACCATGGTGGTGGTCACTCACGAGATGGGTTTTGCGCGTAAAACCGCTGACCGCGTGGTGTTTATGGATCAGGGCGTGATAGCCGAGCAGGGTTCGCCGGAGCAGATTTTCGTTAATCCGCAGAATCCGCGCACCCAGCAGTTCTTATCACGCGTGCTTGAGCACTAACAGGAGGCATGATGTCGATTCACTTTCCATTGCAGGCGGACGGCGCGCTGGATGCGCAGCAGCCTGCACCGCGTTTTAAATCGGTCGCCGGTTCCGGCAATCAGCCGCTGGCTAACGGCACCCCGATCTTTAGCAGCCCCGAGGTGTTTTCCCCACTGATGCTGATGAAGCAATCAGCACTGGAGAATAATCTGCGTCAACTGGCGGATTTTTGCCGTGAACAAGGCGTGATGCTGGCAGCACACGGCAAGACATCAATGTCTCCGGCGATCCTGCGCCGGGCTGTAACGGAAGGCGGTGCCTGGGGATTGAGCGCCGCGACACCTGCGCAGGTTCGAGCGTTGCGCCAGTTCGGCATTCGTAACGTCTTCCTTGCCAACGAACTGGTCGATCCCGGCGGCATTCGCTGGATCGGCGAATGGCAAAAACAGCATCCCGACCATGGCTTCCTGTGCTACGTCGATTCGCTGCAGGGGGTTCGTTTGCTGGAGCAACATCTCGGCGACAGCCGCATTGCGGTACTGCTGGAGATGTCGGTCAGCGGCGGACGTACCGGCTGCCGCTCATCCGCTGAAGCGCTGGAGATTGCCGCCGCGATTGCTGCCAGCCCTGTCCTGCAACTGGTGGGCGTTGCGGGGTATGAAGGCGCGCTCGGTGCCGGACGCGATGCCGCAGGCGTGCAGCGGGTAAAAGATTACTGCCAGATGCTGATCGCCACGGCGGCGCTGCTGGCCGAACATCAGCTGTTTGCCAGCCAGCATATTATCCTCAGCGCTGGCGGCGGCGCGTGGTTTGACGTGGTCTCGGCCTGTTTTACGGCCGCGAACCTGCCGCTGCCGATGACGCCGCTGATTCGATCAGGCGCCTACATGGCGCACGACAGCGGGCTGTACGCGCGTATCGCGCCTTTCGCGCAGCCCGGTGCCACGCATCATTTCACCGCCGCGCTGGAGATCTGGGGACGGGTGTTGTCGCGCCCCGAACCAGGCCTGGCGTTTGTTGATTTCGGCCGCCGTGATGTGCCGTTCGATCAAGATCTGCCGAATCCACTGTGGGTGCGGAATGTCGATGGCAGCGCCCTGCGTGCAGCTTCTGGCATACGCATCAGCGAGGTAAATGATCAGCATGCGTATCTGTTGCTGCCGGAAGAGGATGCGTTAAAGCCCGGCGACTGGGTAGGCTGCGGTATTTCACACCCCTGTACCGCCTTCGATAAATGGCGGTATTTGCCGCTGGTGGATGATGATTATTGCGTCACCGATTCACTGGAAACCGCATTCTGACGCTTTTTCAGCCACAAAAAAGGCTGCCAATACTGGCAGCCAGTTCTGGCACATCCCTGTGCGACCATGCGGGTCGGCGTTGTGCCTTCAATGAACACATAATAACACAGATTATAATTAGCAGGCTAGTTATTTATTGCCAGCGCCAGCTTCACCGCGTCCTGCGCATGGATTAATGTGGTATCGAACAGCGGCACCGCCGCATCCTCCGCTTTAACCAGCAGCGTGATTTCGGTACAGCCAAGGATAATGGCTTCAGCCCCTTGTGCCACCAGCTGAGCGATGATGTCACGGTACTGCGCGCGTGATTCTTCACGGATCACGCCGAGGCACAGCTCCTGATAAATAATGTCGTGCACCGTTTTACGTCCGGTAGCGTCCGGTACCAGCACCTCGATGTCATATTGCTGCTCAAGGCGCCCTTTATAGAATTCCTGCTCCATGGTGAACGCGGTCGCCAGCAGACCGACGCGTTTCACGCCGGCCTGACGAATGCGTTGTGCCGTGGCGTCAGCGATATGCAGCAGCGGAATGCGGGTGGCCGTGGTGATCTGATCGGCGACTTTGTGCATGGTGTTGGTGCACAGCACAATGAAATCCGCCCCGCCCTTCTCCAGGCTACGGGCGGCTTCGGCCAGGATTTCACCGGCCTGCTGCCATTCACCGGCGACCTGCAATTTCTCAATTTGCTGAAAATCGACGCTGTACATCAGGCTGCGCGCCGAGTGCAGTCCGCCCAGCTGTTGCTTTACCTGTTCATTGATGATGCGGTAATAGAGCGCGGTGGATTCCCAGCTCATGCCGCCAATCAGGCCAATCATTTTCATCAGTTACCGTTCCCCACGGAAATTAGCTCGTCTGGCACTGTACGGTATTCAATGAAGGCTTGAAAGCATCGCGGCGCTGAACCGCATCGCAGGCACAAAAAAGCCCGGGATAACCCGGGCTAAGCACGTTAACGGAGAAAAGGATTGTTATTATTTGTACAGCTCAGCAGTCATGTCCACGCCGTTGTCTGCGCGGGCGCTGGTGATTTTGTAGCTGTCCGCACCACTCGCTTTAGCCTGAGCGGCAACCTGGGCTTCAGCGCTATCCAGCGTGCTGCCGTGAACGGAGATGCTTTCAGCGGCGAAGCTACCGAAAGAGATCATAGAAAGAGCAGCAACAGCAGCGATGGTCAGAGTTTTTACGTTTTTCATGGTCATATTCCTTCAATGTTTGGGTCAGAGCTGAATGCTCTGCATGGGAGTTATAGTAACCATTGTTATTATTACCGACCTAACAAAAAGTGCGATCTTAATCACACTATGTGCGGTTTTGCTCTGCCAGCGGCTGCGGCCAGCGCGCGCCAGGAAAGAGCGACAGACGGATATTGAACAGATGAAACAGCGGCGCAAACAGCGCATTTTCCTGCTGCGCCGCCGCCTCCAGCCGCAGCAGTAACACATCAAGCTCATGCAGCAGCGCAGGCGATGGCGTGCTGTCCAGCGTTTTCAGCCGCTGCTTAAGAAACTGGCTCAGCTCGTGAAACATGGCTGCGCTTTCTATCTGGTTCGCCAGCAGCAGGTGCCGATGACGGGTGTAATAGTCATAGCAGTTAGCCCCGAGCCAGGCCTCCGCAATCAGGTTACCACCCGCCACCAGCTCCGGTGCCGGATCGACGCGTTTACGCGGCAGAATCACGTTTACTCTGTCCAGCGTGCGTGCGACAAATTGCTGCCGCGCCGTCAGCGTGGCGGTGTTCATGCGCAGCGCGGTAATAAACTGCAGCAGATCGCGAATGCCTTTGCGCAGCGCACGCGTGGCCGTCCACGCCGGGCGTTTGTTGCGAATCAGCAGCGTCAGCACCAGCGCAACGGCAATGCCCACCAGCGTGGAGATCATGGCATTCACTATGAGCTGCAAATCGGGTTTGAAATGGTGGCTCATGCCGATCAAACCGGGGATCTGCGTGGCGACGATGAGACCGATCAGGTTGGTTGACGGATTGGCGATCACCAGCCCTAAAGCAAACAATCCCGGCGCGAGGCAAATCACCAGTGCTTCAAACGTCACCGCCTGCGGGATCAGCAGCGTGACGTAAATCAGGCTGATCGCCATGGAGATTAGTACGCCCTTCAGAAACAGCTTCATTGGCGCGATGGGGCTATCCAGCCCGGCGAAGAACGAACACAGCACCGCCGCCATCATCGGCGCGGTTGAACCATCACGCCAGCCGCTGCCAATCCAGAACAGGCAGCTGGCAAAGGTGGCGATAAAGGCAGTAAAGCACGACAGCAACAGCAGACCTTTATCGACATGTTTGTGCGCGCGTGAGGCCTTGCCCGGTTTCACCGCTGGCGTCCAGTCACTGACGCGCTCGCTGACGCTGTGGTAAGCATCAGCAATACGGACAAAGTTGAGTAACCGTTCCAGCAGACCGATGAGCAAAATGCTCTCTTCACTGTTAAGCCGCCCTGCGCGCCAGGCCTGCTGCAGCTGTTCCTGAGCGTCGGTGAGGCGATCGCGCACCGGCTGCTGCACATCACCGTTCAGCCATTGTAAAAATTGCTGAAAGGCCGTCGCGACATAATCGGGAAAGCGGATCTGATGCTGTGCCAGCAGATTCAGACGCGATTCAATGGCGGTGAGCGTCGGGATCAGGTACGACAAATGCTGATACTGCACGCTGACCAGCCGCACCAGCCGCCGCGCGGCATCACCTTCATAGACGCAGTGGGTGATCAGCGTTTCGACGTTAAGCGGATAGTTGGCCATCTGCACCAGAATATCCTCACGCTCCAGCGATTTTGCCGCGGGCATCGCCGTCATCAGCTCGCTACACAATTTACGCGCGTTCTGATACCACAGTCCGACGCTCTGTTCGAGCAGATGACGCATCGAAACCGGGAAGATCAGCCGATGCACCAGGCTGCTGCAGACAATCGCCACGGTGATTTCCTCAATGCGGGAAATCACCGTATAGGTAATGGCGCCGGGCGAGGTCACATCGGGAAAGCCCATAATGGCGGCGCTGTAGCCGGCCAGCATAAAGACGTAACTTTTTGGCGTGCGGTCGTGCAGCGAGAGATACAGGCAGACGGCAACCCAGAGTGAAATACACAGGCTGAACAGCATCGGCGACTGGACCGTAGCCGGATAGATCAACAGAGTAAACAGTCCGCCCAGCACGGTGCCAAAAAAACGAAACACCGATTTGGACACCGTCGAAGCAGAATAAAGCTGCGAGGCAACATATACGGTGGTCAGTGACCAGGCGGGTTTGTCCAGGTTGAGTTCCAGCGCAAGATAAAAAGCCAGAAAGGCGGCCAGGCAAGTTTTGGCAGAGAACAGTACGGCGCTTCGGGAAAACCACTTCATAGAACGGGAGCAACCTATAGCAGGCAACGTTATCGCTTATCCTGACAGAAGCCTGCGGCGATGACATTTTGATTTGTTATACAAATTATTACCGTGCTAATTATCCGGTTCTCTATGCAACTTGCCCATTACAGTGAATGCTGATGCAGGCTGGAATTAGAGTTATAAGCGATATTAAAAAGTTATTTATTGGTTATATAACAACTTTGCCAGGATGGAGGAAAAACCACGAGAGACGTCCCATGAAAGCACAACGTTTTGCCCTGAGCGCACTGGCACTCAGCTTAGGCCTGCTCGCCACGCACGCCTTCGCCGCCAACCGGGAAACCGTCACCATCGGCTATCAGAAAGCCAACATTTTTGCGCTGCTGAAATATCGCGGCACGCTGGATGAGACCTTCAAAAAGAGGGTATTGCGGTGCGCTGGGTGGAATTCCCCGCCGGGCCGCAAATGCTGGAGGGGCTCAACGTGGGCAGTATCGATCTGGCCGCCACCGGCGATGCGCCACCCGCCTTCGCGCAGGCGGCAAAAGCCGATCTGATTTATCTCGGACATTCACCCGCCAACCCTAAAACCGAAGCCATTGTGGTGCCGAAAGACTCACCCATCAAAAGCGTGGCCGATCTCAAAGGCAAACGCGTTGGCCTGAACAAGGGTTCAGACGTCAATTATCTGCTGGTGAAAGCGCTGGAAGATGCCGGGCTGAACTATAAAGATGTCACGCCGGTTTACCTGCCGCCGGCCGATGCGCGCGCCGCCTTCCAGAAGGGCGCAATCGATGCCTGGGTGATCTGGGATCCCTACCTGGCTGAGGTCGAAGCCAACGCAGGCGCGCGTGAAGTGCGCAACGCCGAAGGTCTGGTGCCGCACTACACCTTCTATCTTGCCAGCCGCCCGTTTGCCGAAAACCACCCGCAAACGGCTAAGCAGGTGGTTGACGAGTTGAGCAAGCTGAGCGACTGGGCCAATCAGCATCAGGATGAAGCCGCCGCGATTCTGGCGAAATCCACCGGTCTGGATAAATCCATCTGGCAGACCACGCTGCAACGCCTGCCTTATGGCGCGTCACGCATGTCACCGCAGGTGTTTGCGGAACAGCAGGCGCTGGCGGACACCTTCACCCGCGTCGGCCTGCTGCCAGTGAAAGTCGATGTGCGCAGCGCGACCTGGTCGCTGGATAAGAAATAACCTCTTTAAGTTCTGGCGATTTGGCGCCCTGACCTGAAGCGGAGTAAGCCTGTTTTCCACGGCCGGACGGTAAGTTACCGCATCCAGCGGGAAAACTTATCGCCCTCCGCTTAACCTTTCACAATGAAGATATGCCGGCTCACCTGATCACATCGACCGGTACCTGACGTTAATTCAGCTGATTTTCAGCTTAAACAGCCGATTCATTGCCACCCGGCCTGAATCGGTTACGTTGACTTCACGGTATCCCTGTATACGCCTTACCCATTCTTTTTGCAGGAAAAGCGTAAACAGGGCTGAGCCCGCGTCACCGCCGAGGTGGAAACGCCTTTCACTCCAGTCCAGACAGGGGCAACAGGGCTTGCGCCGTGTGCGGGAGTTAAGTAAAACGCCCATGTTCTCAAAATGGATTTTGCCGGCTGATGTCAGTCCCGAACCCTCTGCTTCCAGCCAGTTTTCCCTAAGCATAAAGTCATAAATTTCGACAGCAAGCTCGCCTGCCAGATGGTCATAGCAGGTGCGTGCATAACGCAGATGAAGCGGCGTACTGGAAACGGGGGCCTTAATGGTCCCCATGGAAACCCCCATCAGGTTTTCCAGCAATCCGGCGATAGGATGGCCAGCCAGACTGTAATAGCGATGACGACCCTGCATCATGCAAATGACCAGACCGTTGCTGAGGAGTCGGTTCAGATGCCCGCTGGTTGTCGAGGCTGCTATGCCAGCCACTACGCTAAGTTCGGTCGCTGTCCATGCGCGCCCGTCCATCAGCGCGCACAGAATAGCCACCCTTGACGGGTCTGCCAGCGCAGATGCCACCATTGCCATTGATGTTTCAAAGACATTATCCGGCTCACTTTCGCGCGTTTGGTTAACAAGGTTCATTCAGAAGCTACTGCCCATTTTCGGGTTACTTCGGCTGCCCGGACATCATCATCCGTAATGAGAATGAGCCGGTTATGGTGGTCGCTGTACTGTACCAGAATATTGATGCCGTTCCGGGCAAGCGTGTCAGCGATTTCGCCCAGCTCTCCGGGACGTTCCTGCGCTAATTTTCTGACCAGAGGACGACAGAGGTTGCCGACTTCAAAACCGGCTTCAGTTAATACCGTGCGCGCTTTATAACCGTCTTCAACCAGAAAGTGCGCATGTCCGCCTTCCGGTGTTGTAAATACGCCACCTCCTTCAAGACCCACACCGTTTTTCCCCAATACACTCCCCAGTAAACCCAGCGAGCCCGGGCTACTTTTGAGAATAACGTGAATGTCATGCATGCGGATTGGTTCCCTTATCAGAAGAGTAATCACGGAATACGCTGGCTACCCGTATCCTGTAGAATGAAAAAATCGACTGCCTGCCTTCTTGCTGCACGGCCTGATGCATCACATTGCGTTTCCACCCGGCGACAGCATCCTCATCTTCCCACCAGGACAAAGAGAGGATCTTGCCGGGCGTGGTCAGGCTCTGGAAGCGTTCAATGGAAATAAATCCGGGCGTGTCGGATAAAAGAGGTTTCAGCTCAGAAGCAAGTTGAAGATATCGCTCCTGAGCTGCTGGCAGGGCTTCTGCCTCAAAAAGTACTGCAATCATGGTCCGCTCCTTCGTTAATTTTCAGACAGCTTAATGAAGACAAAGCCATGTTGCTTCGGCCGGTACCGAAGTGTCTGTGTCAGCGAAGCCATCGGCATGAAAAAGCGATAGACAGCAAACGCAGAAGTTAAAAGGCGGGAATATGGAACCACTGGCTATGACCGCTTCTGATACAAAGCGGATTCATATACACTTCGATGTCTGGTATAAGCGAAAAACAGACATTACAAGCAGTTTTGGACTGAAACCCTAATGGCTTCACAATAATGACATCAAAACTAAAATTTATGCTTATCCTGGAATGGAGTTATACCTCTGAACATAAATATAAGAACCGCCCAGGCAGCTGATATCGATGGCATGTTTCATGTCAGAATCTCAGTTATCGAGAATCATTTAAGTCGTGAGGAAATGCAGCGAATCGGGATTACCGAAAACGTAGTAGCTGATTTGATTGAAAAGAGTTGCTGTGCATGGGTTGCGACTGATAACGAAAAAATTATTGGTTTTTCTATGATTTTACCTGATGAAGGCTGCCTTTTTGCTGCCTTTGTTCTCCCGGAGTACGAAGGCAGGGGTATAGGCCGCAGGCTTGTTGAAATCGCGGAAAAGGAATTATTCAGGCATCATGAGATTGCCTGGCTTGAAACTGACAAACAAAGTCGTGCAGCAAAATTTTACATACAGCTCGGCTGGGGCAATAAAATTGACATCAATGACACAGATATCAGATTAGAGAAACATCGCTGAGTGAAATCCACAGCAATATTCATTGATGTCGGCTCCTGGCACAAAGCGCGCCGTCTGGTCAGGTTAGAAACTATTTTGCCAGGTCAATGCTGACATATAGGCATCACCCCAAAGCCGACATTCCAGGCTGGACTTGTCTACTTCAAGGCAGAGATCGACATCCGCGGCGAATCCACGTTGCATCAGCTCTATTGCAGACGAACACTCCCGTAGAAGCACCAGGTTTTGCTTGTGGTAATGCTGCCAGACAGCCACCGCAGCCTCTGCTTCTGGTGAGCAATTTTGACGCCCCATTGCAGCGATAATTCCGCCAGCAGCCACATAATCCTCAATACTGGGGCGAAGGCTCCCATCGGGCCAGCGTTCTCCGCAGGGAATTACCAGCACACGGCCGAAGGAACGGCAGGCATTCGCGGTCGCAGATATGTTTCTGAAACAGCCGCTCAACACTGCTATTCCAGCATCCCTTGCTTTGAATGAAACGGCTGAACCGTTAGGCGATGGGAGGACCAGTTTTTCACCCTCGCTTATGTTTCTTAGCGAAGCCGGCGATAGGCTGTAACCTTCACCGCTGAATCGTCTGTCCGGACTCGCTGTGCTGGCTCCCATTTTCAAACCATATTCAATAGCAGAAGCATCTTTCCAGGGGTACGGATAGACACAGGCACCATTATTGACAGCCATACTGACGCAAGTTGAGAACGACATAACGTCAACAATGACAACGCAGTCGACCTCCCCGGCAAGATGCTCTACCGCAGGCAGGCCCCACTCAAGACGAACCGCAAATTTTTCCTGACTGAACCATTGCACGAGGCTTTCTCCGTTATTCCCACGCCCTGTTTTGCATCACCACCCGGTACCCGTCGGGATCGACGAAGGTTTGCCCATTCACATCCCAGTAAGGATTGAAAGAATTCGTCCGTTTAAAACCCGCTTCAACCATGCTTTCGCATGCCAGCTTCCATGCATTTTCATCCGGATAATAGAGGACGAGGAGATCGTCTTCGGTTGGCGAGGGGATAACGGGATGTCCCGGGCAGCAGGTGAATTCGAGGTGCCAGTCGAGGTCTTTTCGCCCCAGCATCACGCCATTGAAACCGTCGTGATCGTGGAATTCGGCAATTTTTTGCAGACCCAGTCCCTGACTAAACATCAGCACCGATCGTTCAAGCTGGGAGACGGGTCTGGCAATGCGCATGTGCGTAAACATCTGGCTAGACTCCTGAAAACGTTTTTCTGGGTGTTGTTAACCCGGTAGAGTTTACACATGATCGGGCTGGTCATTTGTCGATGAGAGCCTGCGCAACATTCCCTGCCCGCGTTGTGCACGTCATGCTACAGCACCGCGGCGGTATAACCCGAATGGCAGCAATGGTTATTCAGGTTTCCCGATCGGCGCGCTGCGCAGCGGGCGGCAAATCACGTTCATGGCCAGCGCGCTGCAGAGCGGGAAGAGGGCCAGCAGCAGCCAGGGATACATCGCCTGCGTGGAGGGCACCAGCGCGCGATCCAGCAGACTGCCAAACAGCAAATTCCCCGCCAGGACCGCGACGCCGCCAGCGGTGGCGAGTGCGCCATAGTGCGCCCCCAGCGTGGACTCTTCGGCAAACCTTGGGATCAGATCCTTTGCCGAGGGCACCAGCAGCATCTGCCCCAGCGTCAACAGCGTCACGAAACAGACCGAAGGCAGCAGGCGCAGCCAGCCCTCTGGCGGTGCCGTCGACGCAAACATTGCCACGCTTGCAAAGGCGGCGGAGAGCAGCAAAAAGCCCACCGGCAGGATCCTCACCGCGCCCACGCGCCGGGCGAAGCGCGCCAGCGGCAGCTGTAAAGTGATGATCAGAACGGAGGCCAGCATAAAAAGCGGGCCGAGATCTTTCTCGTTACCGCCGGAACGCTGGATCTCTACCGGCAGCGCCAGATAGAGCTGGTTATAGCTCAAAAGCCACGAGCTGTAGGCAATGATAAAGGCGACAAAGCGGGGCTGGCGGAACGTCGTCCACCAGGGAACGAGCTTCAGCGTCCGCGAGGCGTGGCGTGACGCGGGCAGGCAAAAGTAGAGCACCACCAGCGCAACGATAAAGACCCCTGCGCCCGCCAGCGCCACCTGGCGAAAGCCCAGGCCGGTGAGCAGGGCGCCGGCAACCGGGCCCAGTACCGCACCGAGTTCCCCGCAGACCGCAAAGAGCGCGAACCACTCCGCCCGGCTTCGTTTACCTTTCGCCTCGCTGTGCGTGCCCGCTTTCGCCAGCAATGCTTCAATCGACGGAGAAAACAGCGCGCCGCCCACGCCTGTCAGACACGCGCCCAGAATAATCGGCCACAGCGATCCCCCGAACGCCAGCAGCAGATACCCCGCAACGCGGACAATACAGCCGCTCAGGATAACGACTTTCGCGCCAAACCGGTCCGAGAGCGCACCGCCGACGATAAACATCCCCTGCTGAGAGAAGGTGCGCAGGCCGAGGATCAGCCCGATCAGCCCGCCGGAGAGCAGCATGTCGTCGCGCAGGAATATCGCCAGGAAGGGAACAACGGCGTAAAAGCCGATGTTAAAAACAAACTGGCTACCCAGTAAGACGGGCGGCCAGAGCGTGGTGGCAGGGCGAAGGGGCATCGTTGTTCACTCGCCCCTAAACGATAAAGTGAATGTGCTTTTTGCCATGGAACGGTGAGATCTCAATTTGGGTTTTGACCCGGAAGACGTCCCAGAGCAGCGACTCGGACAGGATGTCCTGCGGTGTTCCCGTCGCCACAATGTGCCCTTTCTGCATCACAATCAGCGAGTCGCAGAACATCGAGGCGTGGTTGAGATCGTGGATGGCGACAATGCTGGTGACCGGTAATTCACTGATCAACTGCATCAGCTGCATCTGATGATGAATGTCCAGGTGGTTGGTCGGTTCATCCAGCAGGATTTCCGTCGGGGTCTGGGCCAGCGCGCGGGCAATGTGGACGCGCTGACGTTCACCGCCGGAGAGGCTCAGCCAGCCCTGGTCGCTTTTATCCAGCATATCCACGCGCTGCAGAGCGGCGGTGACGGTCTCGTCATCGTGCGTGCTCCAGTTGGAAAAGGCGGAGTGGTGCGGAATACGTCCAAGTTTCACCACGTCGCGCACGCGCATGTTGGCGTCAGTCATGCCGTGCTGTTCCACGAAGGCGACCCGGCGGGCAAGCTGTTTTTTGGCGATGCGGGTGATGTCCTGTCCGTCCAGGGTGACGCAGCCAGCATCCGGGCGACGCAGCCCCGCGAGGATACGTAAAAGAGAGGATTTACCGCAGCCGTTAGGGCCAAGCAGTCCTACCGTTTCGCCCCGTGACACCTTCAGCGAGACGTCATTAACGATGACTTTTTTGCCGACCTTCCAGGTAATATTTTCCGCGCAGATGCTCATCACTTATTCCTTGAACGGTAGATAATCACGGCAAAGAAGGGGACGCCAACCAGCGCGGTGACCACGCCGACGGGCAGGCTTTGCGGTGCAATCAGCATGCGTGAGGCAATGTCTGCCAGCACCATCAGGATCGCGCCTGCCAGCGCGCTGGCAATCAGCAGCGTGCGGTGCAGCGGCCCGAACAGGAAACGCATCACGTGCGGCACCACCAGCCCGACAAAGCCGATTGACCCCGCCATGCTGACGATGGTTGCGGTAATCAGCGCGGTGGTGGTAAAGAGCGCCAGGCGCACCCAGGGAACGGCAATGCCCAGCGAGGCGGCGGCGTCGTCACCGAACGTAAAGGCATCCAGCGCCCGGGAATAGTAGAGGCAAATGGCTAACCCAATCAGCACCACGACCAGTGCCAGCTGGAATTCCGGCCAGCGTACGCCGCTGAAGCTGCCCAGCAGCCAGAACATCACGTCGCGCGCCTGCTGGGCGCTGGCGGAGGTGCTGATGGTGTAGGCGGTAATGGCGTTGAAAAGCTGCGAGGCGGCGACGCCTGCCAGAATGGTACGTTCATTCCCGCCGCGCGCGCCGTTCGTCAGAAACGCGACAAACGCAAACGCGGCGAATGCCCCGGCGAAGGCACCGGCAGAAAGCGAGACCGCACCGGTGCCGATCCCCAATACGACAACAGAAACCGCCCCGGTCGACGCGCCCGCGGACACGCCGAGCACGTAGGGTTCCGCCAGCGCGTTCTTCAGCAGGCTCTGCAATACGGCACCGCAGATGGCCAGCCCCGCGCCGCAGCAGGCCGCCACCAGCGCGCGGCTCAGGCGAAAGTCCCAGATCACGCTTTCATAGATGCGGGTGAGCGGAACCTCGGTGAGCCCCATTTTATTGCTGATGGCGTAAAACACGTTATCCAGCGGGATGGACAGCTCGCCGACGCTGACGCTCAGGCGCGATCACCAGAAATAGCAGTACCAGGGCGAGCAAAGCCGAGGTCGTCAGAACCAGGCTCTGCCGGGCCTGAAGAACGGCGATTGTCATCAGTTCAGCCCCAGCTTTCTGAGCTGTTCGCCGACCTGCTCAGCCCCGTAAATCGTGCGGATCGTCGGGTTCATGGCCTGACCGTCCATCACCACGATGTGGCCTTTTTTCACCGCGTCCAGCTGGCTGACGGCCGGATCGCTCTTCAGGAATTTGATTTTCTCTTCCGCGTTATCCAGCGCCCAGCGGTTGCGGTCCAGGCTGGAGACCACAATCACATCCGGATTGGCGGCAATAATGCTCTCCCAACCCACGGTTGGCCATTCGGTCTCGGAGGTGATGGCGTTATGCCCGCCCATCAGGCTCGCAATAAACCCGGAGGGGCTATTTTTACCGCCTACGTAGGCGTCCGCAGAGGGGGATGAGCTGGAGAACCAGAAGACAAACGAGAGGTCTTTTTTGCTCTTGCCGAATTCCTTACGCAAGTCGGCCTCACGTTTTTTGAAATCGGCAATCACGGCCTGACCGCGGTCTTCAACGTTAAAGATTTTGGCGAAATCCTCAATCTCCTGATAGAGATACGTCATATCCCACAGTTTCTGGCGGCTGCCGTACATATCGCCCGTGGCTTTTTTGGTCGCGCACATGCCCGGGGACACGTAGCTGTTCACGCCCAGGGTCATCAGATCGTCGCGTTTTGCGACCTTGCTTTCCGGCCCCAGCAACAGCGGCGTTTGGGCGGGGACAAAGTCGGGATTTTGCGCAAGCACGGATTCAAGGGTAGGGATTTCAACCGTCAGGGTTTTGATTTTTGCGTTCTGTTCCGCGAGCTGCGGCAACACTTTCGTCGGCCAGAAGGCGCTGGCCTTCACCTTATCTTCCAGCCCCAGCAGGAGCAAGATTTCGACGGTATTCTGACCCAGGGCCACGACGCGTTCCGGCGCTTTGGTGAATGTCTCTTTATAGCCACAGTTTTCAATGGTCAGAGGATATGTGGTTGCCAGAGCAGAACTGACCGACGCAACCGCCAGGCCTAACGCGCAGATGACCTTCTTCATTTACCCCTATCCCCATTGATATTGTTTTGAGAAGCCCGCGCCGCTTTAATGCAAATGAAACTCATTAACGAAGCGGGCTTTTATACAATGGGCACTTTAAGGTGTCAACGGGAGATTGTTTCCCTGAGTTATCATCGTCATGGACCTGCCGGGATCGCATACCGGACGTTCTGTAAAAGCCTGTCCGCAGCCAGCCGGTCCCCTTCCCTGCTGACGTCACACATTTAATACGCAGAGCGTGCCAGGCCAGCATTCGCTTCGCGGCACCGGTAAGCGGCGTCCACCGATTCAGGCCTGACGCTGACCGCACTCAGCGATGTTTACCGGTTGCCTGCGCTTTTCTGACAGCTGCAGACTGAGCATCGCCAGCAGAATAAAGACCACCGACATGCCGATCAGCCCGTAAAAGCCGGCCAGAGGATATATCCATGATGCGACCACCGAGCCAAAGCCGATACCGCCAAACATGAAGGCACTGGTCAGCGCCAGCGCAATGCCGCGATGGCGGACTGATGCCAGCTCGACGATCCGGCGCTGCTGGCTGGGCCAGAGCAGATCGGTGGCAAACGCCCAGACCACCAGTGCCGCCAGCAGCACGACCAGCGCTTTCGGCAGCACGGCGATAAGCGCCGTATCGACAATGAGCAGCGTCATGCCGCTCAGCAGCAGCTTCTCAGCGGTAAAGCGTGTCGCCGCGCGGGTGACCCAGAGATTGCCCAGCACGCCGGCAACGCCCAGCACGGCCAGCGCTGCGGAGACCGCATGCGTGCCGCCAGTGTAGGTGTCGCGAATGAGCGGCGCGATAAAAGCGTAATAGCTGTAAACGCCGGAAGTAATAAAAAACACCACCAGGAAAGCCGTCAGGTATCTGCCATCGGCCAGCACGCCGGCCATCTCACGCAGGCGGATGCGCGTCCCGGCACTGTCATCCGGCACCGTCAGCAAAATGTTCAGCCCGCTCAGCAGACTTAGCAATCCGACCAGCACAAACAGGGCTTTCGCACCCCACAGGCTGGCTACCCAGGCGGCGAGCGGAATACCGGCAAGGCTTGCCATCGATACTCCGAGCAGTACCATGCCGATGGCCCGGCCGCGCTGCTGTTCATGGACCAGTTCGGAGCCCAGCGCAACCAGCACCGGACCGATGAACCCGGCGCCGGCCCCCATCAGGATGCGTGAGGCGAGCAGTGCGTTGTAGCCCGGCGACAGCACAAACGCGAAGGCGCCCAGGCTAAACAGCGCAATGCCGGTGAGCACCAGCCGGCGACGGCGCAGGTGACCAAACAGCACCTGTACCAGCGGAGCCGCCAGCGCGAAGGTGAGTCCGAAAACACTCAGTAAGCGCGCGCTCTGCGCATCCGTCAGCTGCCAGGCTGCTGAGATGGCCGGCAGACTGCCAGCGACAGACAGCGCGCCGGTAGCCTGTACGAAGTAGGCAATGCTCAGCGCACGCAGCGCGCGGCGCTGGGAAGAGGTGATGACAGCATTCATTATTTCTCTCCGGCATAAACTTCAGGGGCGCTGCCCCTGAAATGTTTACTGAACAGGAATCGGGTTATCCGCCACAGACTGGTTGAACTGATTCACCAGCGTATGCTCGTTCGCGCCCGGGTTATCGCGCACCGGCAGCACGCGGTCGACAATCGCTTCGATGGTGTCGGTACCCAGCTTTTCAAATGTCTCGCTGATGAAGGCGTCCAGCGGCATGGCGCGCGGGTCGCCGCTTTTATAAATCAGATCGGTATCCACCCACGGCGGTGAAATTTCGATGACCTGCACGCCGGTATCACGCAGCAGGAAGCGCTGCGACAGGGTATAGGAGTGAATCGCGGCCTTGGTGGCCGAGTAAAGCGCGTTGGTCGCCAGCGGCAGGAAGGCCAGCACCGAGCTGTTGTTAATCAGCACCGCGTCCGGCTGCTGCTTCAGGTGTTCGATAAACGCCGCACTGACGCGTACCGGTCCCAGAATGTTGGTGTTCAGTAGCGTCACCGCCTGCGCGTCATCCAGTTCGCCCGCCGCATTATCAAACGGCATGATGCCAGCATTATTGATGACCACGTTCAGGGCCGGATAGCGTTCCAGCACGCTCTGTGCGGCGGCCTGAATGCTGCCGGCGCGCGTGACGTCCAGCACTACATAGTCCATGCCCGGACTGGCGGCGGTGACTTCCTGCAGCAGCGCCTCGCGGCGTCCGGAGATAATCACCTGGTTGCCCAGCTGATGAAATTTTTCTGCCATGGCGCGGCCGATGCCAGAAGTGCCGCCCGTGATGAAGATGATGTTATCGGTCAGTTTCATGATCTGATTCCTTAATGGGACAGTTATTGGGATTGCGATTCTGAATAAGGGGGGCGTTCAGTGCACAGAGACGGGCCGATAGCGTTCAGCCGGCGCGTCGCTGCCGAGGTGCGGCATCATGGCCTGACGCGCCTGCTCATAGCGGGTCCAGAGCGCTTCGTCCTGCAGGGACGGAATGGTAATGAGCTCGCCGCGGGCGAAGCCGGTGAGCGCCGCATCAACCATCTCCTGCGCGCTCATGACGATGTGCGGGTCAAGCTGGTCAACCGGCAGACCGCCGTTATCCCAGAACGGCGTCGCGGTAGCGCCAGGCAGTACAGCCTGCACCTGAATCCCCTTACCGGCCAGTTCATGGTGCAGCGACTGACTGAACGCCAGCACGTAAGCCTTGCTGCCGCCGTAAACACCGTTCAGCAGCTCAGGCGCAATGCTGACGATCGAGGCGATGTTGATGATGGCGCCGCGCCCGCGCGCCACCATGCCCGGCACCAGCGCATAGGTCAGGCGGGTCAGCGCGATGACGTTGAGGTTAATCATGGCGTTCATCTGCGCCACGTCGCTGTCCAGCAATGGGGTATGGGTGCCGATGCCGGCGTTATTCACCAGCAGCGTAATGCTCGCGTCCTGACGCAGCTTCTCTTCCAGCGCGTTCAGCTGTGCGGCATCGGCCAGGTCCGCGGTGATGACTTCCACGCTGCGGCCGCTGTCGGTGGTGATGTGTTCAGCCAGCTGGTTCAGGCGGTTGTGATTGCGGGCCACGATGATCAGGTCATAGCCCATGCGTGCCAGTCGGCCGGCGTACAGTGCGCCCATACCGGTAGAGGCGCCGGTGACAACGGCAGTGCCGCGGTTGGTGTGTGTCTGCTGCGTCATGATATTCACCTTGTCAGTTATCGGGTTGGTGAATTCATAGTACGCAGTCGCGCGCCGGCGCGGCTGACGAGAAAGGTCGTGATTTCGGACAACATGATGACCGGGATGCCGGCCATCGTGATCAGAAGGCGTTCAGGCGGGACAGGGCGCGTCAGGCTTTACCGGTACGCAGCGACTGCGGCGGGATGCCGTAACCGCGAATGAAGACCTCACGCATGTGGCGGCGGTCGCGGAAGCCGGATTCACGGGCTATCACCTCCATCGGCAGCCTGCTCTGCTCGATCAGCAAGCGGGCGTTTTCCAGTCGTAATCCCTCAATGGCTTTGGCCGGCGACTTGCCCGTCTCAGAACGGAACAGGCGGCTGAGCTGCCGCGCGCTGAGGTGAACCGCATCCGCAAGGTCTTCGATGGTCAGCGCTTTGCTGAGATTGTTGCGCGCATATTCCAGCGCCGACTGCAGCCGGTCGCTGCGCGGAGAGAGCATCAGCATCTCAGAGTGCTGCGTCTGTCCGCCGGAGCGGCGGTGATGCATGACCAGCAGGTGTGCCACACTGCGTGCCACTTCGGCACCGAGATCTTTCTCCACCATTCCCAGCGCCATATCCAGTCCGGCGGTGAGTCCCGCCGAGGTCCAGATGTGATCGTCAATAATAAAGATGCGGTCTTCTTCTATCCGCGTCGTCGGGTGCAGCAGTTGCAGACTCTGGGCATGTACCCAATGCGTAGTGGCGCGGCGCTCCGATAACAGACCGGCCTGACCCAGCACGAACGCGCCGGTGCAGATCCCGGCCACCCGCCGGGCACGGGGAGCCTGCGCCTGCAGAAAATCAACGATACCCGGTGTGGCCGGTTGCTCCAGCGGCGTCATTACGCCTGCGACCAGCCAGGTATCCATTTCCATCTCTGCATGAATCGGCTGGCTGTCCACGCCGAAGCCGGAAGAGGACTGCACCGCGCCACCGCGCTCTGAATAAACCGTGCAGTGGTAAAACGGTTCGCCGTTTACCTGATTGGCAAACTCAAAAATGCTCAGCGTGGATAATCCCAGAACCTGGAAATGATCGGAAATTAGTAAACCTACCCGGTGCATCGTCGTCTCCTTTATTCGTCCGGCACCGTCTGCCACACTGTGTCCGGCCTGATGTTAAGCAGGGTGAGCCATGACAATAACCCGATTTCGCTCAGCGGTATCACCTGCGGAAAAATAAAAAAGGCGATGACACCGACCTGCTGCGGATCTTCTGCGCCGTTTTATGTTAAGAGTACCCGATCGGGCAGTTCGCCAGACATACGGTTTTAAACAGGCGGCCATTACCCAGGTCATCAACCAGAGAAAAAACCATGAAAAAATCGATCGTTCCTGAAGAATTTCAGCACTATTACCATGACTGGCACTTCTCTCCCGTTATCGAAGCCGATGGCACCCTGTATCTTTCCGGGGTGACGGCAGCGCGGAAAGACAAACCGATAAGTACCCATCCTGAGGAACAATTCCATGATGCGTTTTATAAGCTGGGTGTGTATTTAAACGCTGCCGGACTGGGCTATGAACATATACTGGAGATGACCACCTTTCATATCGAACTTAAAAAACACATCGGGGTATTTTCTAAGGTCAAAGATGTGTATATCAAAGCCCCTTACCCGGCATGGTCTGCCATCGGCGTATCAGAGTTCATTCCGGAAAACGCTCTGGTGGAAATGCGGATTGTGGCGAAAAGGGTGCTTCAGGCAGATGGGCAAAAATAACCGCAACCGCCGCTTCCGTCACAGGGCTGTGATTACAGCCCTGCTTCTTCCGCATTTATTCAGTTTTTCCCTGCATCAACCGGCGGTATTTCATGTGGTCGTTGTACAGCTCGTGGAATACCCGGTATTTGCGGTCGTAGTAGCTTTTTATCTGGTTGGTCTGCGGCGTGACGGTCTTACCGATGCGGCTCATGGCGGCCATCGCTTCCGGGCAAAGTGTCGAACACGCCCGGCCGCCACGGTGCCCATCATGGCGCCGCCGAGCAGCATCGCTTCGCTCTCCTCCGGCAACAGCATGGCGCAGCCGGTCGCGTTGGCGTGCTCCTGCACAAAGATCGGGTTTTTGGTGCCGCCGCCGCTGGCCATGATGGTATCAATGCTGTAGCCACTCTGGTTCATGGTTTCGATGATGTGGCGGGTGCCGAGCGCGATGGCCTGAATGGTGGCGAGGTAGTGCAGCGCCATGTCTTCCGGCGTGCGCGACAGCTTCAGCCCGGTCAGGATGCCGGTCAGCGTCGGATTGGCGCGCGGCGAGCGGTTGCCGTGGAAGTACGGCAGCATATGAATGTCCTGGGTCAGGAAGGCAATATTCTCCGGCTCGCCCGCCATGTTGCGCAGAATGGCGTTCAGCACTTCATAGATGGTTTGCCCCTGGGTTTTCGCCTGCGCCAGCAGCTCCGGGTAGCACGGATGCGACTGAATGACATGGTCGATCAGCGCGCCGGTGGCGGACTGCCCGCCCTCGTTCAGCCAGTAATCCGGCAGGATCGCCGAGTAGTACGGCCCCCAGACGCCGCCGATAAAGCGCGCGCTGCGCGACATCGCCATATGGCCGGTGGAGGTGCCGCCAATCAGCGCGATGCGGCGGTCGAAATCCGCCACCTCACCGGAGACGCCGCTGGCGCCGAGCGTACCGAGGGTGCCGGCGTGGGCATCAATAATCGACACGCTCACCGCCGTGCCCGCGATCAACCCCATCTCTGCTGGCGGCGCGCTGCGTCAGGCCGTGCCCCAGCGGCTCGCCCATGGTTTTCACGTCGCTGCCGATCTTGGCCGCGTCGTGTTCCAGCACGTCTTCCAGCCCGATCTGCTGGAAGTAGCTCTTGTCCCAGCGCTGTTCGTGGCCGAGATAGGTCCACTTGCACACCGTTGAGCACAGCGAACGGGTGGCGTCCTGGGTGGCGCGCCAGGTGAGAAAATCCGGCAGATCGAACAGGTAACCGGCGTTGGCCCAGGTGGTGGGCATGTGCTGTTTCAGCCACAGCAGTTTGGGGGTCTGCATCTCCGGCGAGATAATGCCGCCGACGAAGTCCAGCACCCGGTGGTTGGTGGCGTTGATGCGCTCGGCCTGCGCGATCGCGCGGTGATCCATCCACACGATAATGTTCTGCTCGCTGCGCCCGGAGGGGCTGACGGTCAGCGGCTTGCCCTCTTTATCCAGCACCACCAGCGAACAGGTGGCGTCAAAACCCAGCCCTTTGACCTGAATCGGGTTGATATCCGCCTGATTGACCGCGTCGCGCACCGCGTTGCACACCGCCTGCCAGATGTTATCCGAGGATTGCTCAACAAAATCGGCCTTCGGCCGGTAGAGCTCGATGGCCCGGCTGGCCTGGCCGACCATGCGGCCAGTGAGATCGAATACGCCCGCGCGGGCGCTGCCGGTGCCCACATCTACGCCAATAAAATAGCTCGCCATTTCTTTCTCGCTTAGGATTTTCTGTTTTGTAACGCGATAAACAGGATCAGCACGCCGCCCCACAGCGCCATGGTCAGGTAGCTGCTGACGCCCAGCAGATTGAGGCCGCTTTCCAGCATTTGCAGCACGATCAGCGCCAGCACCAGCCCCAGCACGCGGCCGAAACCGCCGTCCGGGTTAATGCCGCCCAGCACCGAGGCCAGAATGGTCACCAGCAGATAAGATTCGCCGTAGCCGGCCTTGGCCGAGTTGAATTTGGCCATCATCAGCAGGGCGGCGCCCCAGCCGAGCAGCGCCGACAGGATATACACCGCGATCTGCACCCGTGCGGTGTTCACGCCGCTGAAGCGGGTGGCCTGTTCGTTAGAGCCGATCAGGTACAGGCTGCGGCCCAGCGTGGTGTGCTCCAGCAGCAGCCACAGCCCAGCCGCCACCAGCAGGAACAGCATCAGCGCCACCGGCACGCCGAGCACGGCGCCGTTGCCGAGAAACTGAATCGCTGCCGGGAAGCCGGAAATGACCGCGCCGTTGGACAGCAGAATATTCAGGCCGGTGATCAGCGTCATGGTGCCGAGCGTGGCGAGAATGGGCGAAACGCCGATCCAGGCCACCAGCGCGCCATTCAGCGCGCCAATCGCCACCGCCACCAGCAGACCGGCCAGCAGCGCCAGCGCGAGAAACAGCGGCTGGTCGGGATGGCTGACGATGATCGCCGCCATCACCAGCGAACAGGCGTTGGCGCCGGCAATGATCGACAGGTTGATGCCGCCGGTCAGCATGGTAATGCCCATGCCCAGCGCCAGCAGGCCGAGGATCGGTAGCTGCGAGGCGATCGACTGGAAGTTGCCGAGGCTGAAAAAGCGACTGCCATCCCAGCGGAGCCGGAGAACAGCACGGCCACGGCGATGATGATCACGCGCCCTGCAAACGGATGATGCGGTCGCCGGGGAAGAATCGGTTAACTGCGTCATGTCAGATCTCCTTGAGCAGTTTGCGTTTTTCGTTCCAGGCGGTGCTGCTGATGCTGACCAGAATGATCGCGCCGCTGAACACCTGGTGCCAGTAGGAGGAGACGCTGAGCAGCGTCAGCCCATTTTGCAGGAAGGCCAGCAGCACCACGCCCAGCAGGGTGCCGGTCAGCGAGCCGCGGCCGCCGCTCATGCTGGTGCCGCCCAGCACCACCGCCGCCAGCACCGTCAGCTCAAAACCGAGCAGCGAGTTGGGGGCCACCGACTGGGTGATCTGCGCCTGTACCACCGCCGCGACACCGGCCAGAATGCCCATATAGCCGTAGACGTAAAAATGCAGTCGCAGCAGGTTCAGACCCAGGCGCGACGCCGCGTCGCGGTTGCCGCCCATGGCGTAAATCTGGCGCCCCAGCCGGGTGCGATTCATCAGCACGCCGGTGACGATGATCACCGCCAGCAGGCACAGCAGCGGCAGCGTCAGGCCATAGTCGTAACCGTCGGCGGCGGTGAACGAGAACCAGTTGATGCCGTTCATAAACCAGTCCGGGAAGCCGTACAGCCAGGTGCCGTTAGTGGCGTACACCAGCAGGCCGTAGAACAGGTTAAGCGTGGCGATGGTGATGATGATCGCCGGCACGCGCAGCCAGTACACCAGAAAACCGTTCACCAGCCCGAGCAGCAGGCCGACGCCAATCGCCAGGGCGAACGCCAGCGGAAAGCTGCCGCCGTGCTGGATCACCCAGCTGGCCATCACATACTGGGCGATGGCGGTGACCGCCGGAAACGAGATGTCGATGCCGCCGGCGATCAGCACCACAAACAGCCCACAGGCCAGGATGCCGAGAATGGCGTAGCTGGTGGCGACGTCGGTCAGGTTACCCAGCGTCAGAAATTCATCGGTGCCGGCGCTCAGGCCGATCGCCAGCAGCAGCAGCACCAGCAGGCCGAGCCAGAACTCGTGCCGCCCGGCAACCAGGGGCGATAGCGATTAATGCTTACCCATTCACCACCTCGGCGATCTGTTGCTCGGTACTCTGGTGCGGCGCGAATTCGGCGATCAGTTCGCCCTTGCGCATCACCAGCACGCGATGGCTGTTGTAATAGGCTTCCGGGATTTCGTCGCAAATCATCAGCACCGCCATGCCCAGTTCCGCCAGATCGCGGGCGATCTGGTAGATCCCCTCTTTGTTGGCGATATCCACCCCGACGGTGGGCGAATCGAGGATCAGGATCTGCGGCTGGGTCGCCACCCATTTGGCGATGGCGATGCGTTGGGCGTTGCCGCCGGAGAGCGTTTTCACCGGCAACGCGCTGTCGGACACCTTGATGTTCAGATCGCGGATCAGCCGGTTGACCAGCTCGGTCGCCTTGGCGTGATCCAACAGCCCGAGCGAGGTATGCAGCCGATCGAAGACGGTGACGATGGTGTTGTCGTAAATGGATTGTTCCATGATCAACCCCTGCGTCAGGCGATCCTCCGACACATAGCCGATGCCGTGACGCATGGCGTCGCGGTTATTGTGCAGTTTCACCGCCTTGCCGTCAATGCGGATCTCGCCGCTGTCCGGCTGCGTCATGCCAAACAGGCTCAGGCACAGTTCGGTGCGGCCGGCGCCGAGCAGACCGACAATCGAGACGATCTCGCCGCTCGCGCAGCGCCAGATTAATATTGCGATATTTCCCTTTGCGGCTCAGGTGGCGCACCTCCAGCAGCGGCGTCTGATCGGCCGGCGGCAGCGGCGGCAGCGGGCTGTAGTGGAAGCGTTGGCCGGTCATCAGGAACGCCAGTTCATGGCTGTCCAGTTCGCTGGCCGGCCAGGTGCCCACCAGCTTGCCGTCGCGCATCACGCTGATACGATCGGCCACTTCCATCACTTCATCCAGACGGTGGCTGACGAATACCACGCAGATGCCGGCGGCTTTCAGTTCGTTCACCACCCGCAGCAGGCCGTCGACCTCCTGGCGGGTCAGCGAGGCGGTCGGTTCATCCATGATCACCAGACGGCGCCTCGGCGGCGATGGCGCGGCAAATCGCCACCAACTGCCGATCGGCGATCGACAGTTTTTCGACTTTTTTATCGGGATCGAGACGCGTACGCCGACCCGCGCCATCGCAGCCAGCGCCGTCTGGCGCATCGCCTCGCGCTGCGCCGCACCCAGAAATCGCCGCCGGGCAGATAACGGTGAATGGCGATATTTTCCGCCACCGTCAGGTTGGGGAATAACGACAGATCCTGATAAATCACCTGAATGCCGTAATAAGCGGACAGCTGCGGCGTCAGGGCGTGAAAGAGTTTGCCGTCCAGCGAAATGTTGGCGCCTTTTTCCGGCTGATAAACCCCGGAGATGACTTTAATGATGGTGCTTTTGCCGCAGCCGTTTTGCCCGGCCAGACAGTGCACTTCGCCTTTATTCAGCGTCAGGTTGACATTGTCCAGTGCCAGCACGCCCGGGAATTGTTTGCTGATATTCTCCAGGGTGATAAATGCGCTGGCGGGGGACGTGCTGGCGCATCATAGACGTTAAGCCTGTGCATGCCTATTTGCGGCCGGGTGTTGGCGATGCTCGCTCCGCTTTCTCATCGAATTTCACTGACTTTCACCGCGCCTGACGCGAATTATTCAGGGTATATGTGTTCAATCTCTGAGTAGAAGTTCAGATACAGCACCCTTGCAGGCCGTATCGGTTTAACTACTTGCCTGGTGTGGCGCTGGGATAAACTTCCGTAAATTACGCGAAAAATCAGAATCCAAGCGATTGGGCGTTGTCTTTGGTCACTTCGAGAATTTTATTAAAGCGAATCACTTTCTTTTCCATATCGACGTCGGCTTTGCCCAGCCCCTCGATGGTCAGGTCCTTAGTGACTTCCTTGCCCTGCAACAGCTGGTCGGCCACCGTCACCAGCGCATAACCGGCATCTTTCGGATCCCACAGCAGCGCTTTTTTGATGTCGCCGCGCATCAGATAAGGCGCGGCCTGCGCCGGCATAGCGATCCCGACAACCGCGATCTTGTCTTTCGCGCGTTTCTTGGCCACCGCCTGGCCGGCGCCGATCGGGCCGAGCGAGCCGAAACCGATGATCCCTTTCATCTGCGGATAGGTTTTCATCAAATCCAGCGTGGTGGCGTAAGATTTGTCGATGCTTTCCGCCACCGGCAGGCGCGAGGTGACTTCAAACATGTCCGGGTATTTTTCTTTCTGGTATTTGATGGCGGAATCGGCCCAGGCGTTGTGCAACGGCACGGTCAGCGAGCCGACGTAAATCGCATAACCGCCTTTGCCGCCCATATCTTTCGCCAGCTCATCGACGTTGGCCTGCGCGTATTTCTCGCTGTCGATGGTTTCGATATCCCACTGACCAATCTGCTGGTCCGGGGATTCATGGGTCAGCACCACGATGCCTTTGTCGCGCGCTTTTTTCAGCACCGGCTCCAGCACTTTGGCATCGTTCGGCACCACGATGATGGCGTTAACGTTTTTGGCGATCAGATCTTCAATCACCTTGACCTGCTGCGGCCGGATCCGGCGTAGAAGGGCCGGTCTGGTAAGCGTTGACGTCCAGTTTCTTCGCCGCTTCGTTGACGCCGACTTCCATGCGGTTGAACCACGGAATACCGGTCACTTTAGCGACCACGGCGATCTCATACTTATCAGCGGCGAACACAGGTGTTGTCGATAACATGCACGCAGAAACCACACATGCATTTAATAATGCGAGGTTAAATTTCATTTTGGTACCTTTCTGATGAGGTTCTGATATAGGGAACAGGCGGTTGCTATTTAATTCACGCTCAGAGATTAACTTACCCGTACATAGGTTTTCGCGCAGATGTGATGGAAATGTGAGCAAAGCCCATAAATGTTAATATTAATGATTAAATATGTTAAATAATAGTTAATTTAGAGAAAGTTGTGGCACGATTCTGAGCTTTATGATGGCTTCTGCTGCCATTTTACAACATTAAAAGATCTATTAATTAACAATAATGTTACATTTAAAACACTCCGCAACGGGTTTTATGACTGCAAAGTCACCGCGATGTCTTTTAAATTGCACGGATTGTGAACAGCGTCACGGGAGCAGGCGAAGAGGTTTTGCACTGCCTGTGCAGATGCCCGGGCATGATGTAAGCCACATCCACACCAGAGGCAGGTCGGGCATGCACGCAGCTATGGTTCCTTATGAGCGAGGAGCGGACAGCGCTCAAAGATCAATCTCATATTCAATAGCCTCTTTAATTTTCGCCAGGGCCTCGCTCAGCTGATTCATCGTGACTGAGCCAAGAGCAAGACGAATAGCATGCGGCACACAGTTTGAGGTGCTAAAGGGCTCTGCTGTGGAAACAGAGATATTTTGCTGCATCAATCGATGTACAAGCCTGTCAGCCCTCACTTCCTGAGGCAGTGATAACCAGATAAAGTAAGCGTTGGCATGGCTTACCCATTCACTGTTCACAAGTATTTTGCGCGCCAGCGCCTGCCGCTGACGCGCGTCCCGTCTTTTCAGCGCCTCAAAGCGTTTAAGTGTGCCATCTTTAATCCAGTCGCAGACAATCGAAACCATGAGGGAGGGAGTATTCCAGGTCGTTGCCCTGATGGCTCGCTCCAGGGCGATTCGCATTTCAGCGGGACACACCACAGCACCGACGCGCAGGCCAGTGGCAACGCTTTTAGCAAAACCGGTAACATAAACGGTTCTTTCGGGCGCATAAGTGGCAAGCGGCGGCGGTGGACGACGGACAAGAAATGCATAGGCCGCGTCTTCGATGATAAGCAGATCGAACGTTCTGGCAATCCGGGCCAGCTCCCTGCGCTGGGCATCATTCATAACCCAGCCAAGCGGGTTATGCAGTGTTGGCATGGTATATACCGCGCGCAGGCGCCGGCGTTGGCAGATTTGCCTGAATGCCGTCAGGTCCGGTCCACTGGCATCAGTGGGTATCGCCACCAGTTCCAGATGATAGAGGCTGGCCAGGGCTTTGAAGCCAGGATAGGTCAGAGCATCTACAGCCACCACATCCCCGGGTTTCAGCAGCCCCATAACAGCAACGCTAAGACCATGCTGCGCGCCATTTACAATTAAAACCTCATCAGCAGATGCGGTCAGGCCGGAGTTACTCAGCCACAGCGCGATTGTCTCCCTGTCGCTTTGCCTGCCAGCGTGCGGCTGGTAACGCAACAGTGAAGCCAGATCGCCAGATGTGGCCAGCTGTCGCATTGCTTCGCGTAACCGTTCCGCCTGGTCCGGTAGCGAAGGATAGTTGAAGTTCAGATCGAGCACGTCAGACGCCACTGCGTGCTGATCCAGACCCAGCCCTGCGGGCAGCGAAATTTCCCTGACAAATGTTCCTCTTCCGGTTTCTCCGCTCACCAGCCCCATGGCCTCCAGCTCTGCGTAAACACGGGTAGCCGTTGCCAGCGACACGTGCTTTTCAGCCGACAGCGCTCTGTGGGTAGGCAGGCGGGTGCCCGGCAGGAGCGCGCCTGTTTGTATCGCGGAAGCGAATTCATCCACGATGACTTTGTATCGAGCTTTCATGAATTGTATCTATGACAATTATTTGATTGTCATAGATGCTGTTACTTAGCATGGGCGCTGTCAACGTTATCAGTTAAATCATTTTTCGAACTTAATGAGGTCATTTGTGACAGCTACCAGGGTAAAAAATACACATACTGGCCTGAAGTCAGGTTGGATGAACGGGCTGGCAGGCGTGATCATCTTCAGTGGCTCTTTGCCCGCAACACGCATAGCAGTGCGGGAAATGGATCCCTTTTTTCTGACTTTTTCACGCGCTTCAATTGCCGGTGTGCTGGCCATTATGATGATTCTCTTTTTGAGTCAGGCTCGTCCTCAGCGACATCAGCTGATTTCTCTGGTTGTCGTTGCTGCAGGTGTAGTGGTTGGTTTTCCTCTTCTGACAGCCATGGCGCTGCAGCACGTTACCTCCGCTCACTCTATTGTCTTCCTCGGTCTGTTGCCCCTCGCGACGGCTATTTTCGGCGTTGTCAGAGGAGGCGAAAGGCCCAGGCTGGCTTTCTGGGTTTTTTCTGTTGCCGGCAGTCTGCTGGTGATAGGATTTGCCCTACTCCAGAAGGGTTCTGTATCAGTAACCGGCGATCTTCTGATGCTGGCTTCCGTGGTTGTGTGTGGCCTCGGCTATGCCGAAGGGGCAAAGCTTTCGCGTGAATTGGGTGAATGGCAGGTTATCTGCTGGGCACTGATTATTTCCCTGCCGCTGATGCTTGTTGCCACCCTGGAGACCTTGCCTGAGAACATAGGCGAAATAAGCCTGCAGGCGTGGCTTTCACTGGGATATGTATCGCTGTTCAGTATGCTGATTGGTTTCATTTTCTGGTACAGGGGACTAGCTGCAGGCGGCATCGCCGCTGTGGGACAATTACAGTTGCTGCAGCCATTCTTTGGTCTCGGACTTTCAGCAACGTTACTGTCTGAAACGGTAAGTCCGATGATGATTCTCATAACGCTCGGCGTGATCCTGTGTGTCGTTGGCTCGCGCAGGTTTGCAGATTAGTCCTTAGCCTCCTGTCGTCTGGATTTACGTAAGTGTCCGCGTTGGGCAAAAAGTGAACCACAATATGCGACGATCAGCCTGATTCTTAATACCGGTACAGTTCATGCTATAAACGATGAAACTTTTCATTCACCGACGATTGAGGGAATTTTCATGTTTGCGGTTGAGGAAATAAAAAAGAAGTATCCTGGCGCAGATGCCTGGCAAATGGGTGACAGTGCGGAACTGGCCAGCAAGCTGGCGGAACTGGTAAAAAAAGGCATCAAAACAGCTTCCTGCGGATCGTTTACCGCTTACCAGCAGGAGGAGTCTGCTCCGAAGATTGGGAGCTATAACATTATTCTTGATGGTCAGAATACCCCGGTCTGTGTGATCAGATTGATTTCACTGCGGCTGGTGCGTTTTTGTGATGTAACAGAAGAGTTTGCCCGCAAAGAAGGTGAAGGCGATTTAAGTCTTGAATTCTGGCAGAAAGAACACCAGCGCTTTTTTAGCCGTGAAGGTCATTTTTCAGAAGATATGGAGTTGATTGCTGAAGAATTTGAAGTGGTAGAAGTGCTGTAAGATCAGGCAAAAGGTCAGCATTTTATCGGCGGCCATCAATAATAATGTCCGCTTTTAGCCTACAGAGGACTTAGCACAAGTCCATTTCTGCTATGAGCGCGAAGCGGTCATCCGCTGTTTATCGACAAAAATGCAGGCTTATAGCGTGGTTGCTTATTTATCAATGGGAAGCTGGTTTCTGTACATCTGTTGCTGTGTATGAATCGTAAATACATAGTTTAAACCGAATTGCATAGTGCTTGTTCCTGTACAAATCCCATCGCATTTATTGTGTAGCAATAAAGCTTTCTTTTCATATAGTTGGATGGTCAATTTTCGAAACTCAGCAGGTAATCGAATGATCTTAAGTGTTAATCACGTTGGTTTTTCAGTTAAAAACATTGAAGACTCCGTGTTCTTCTGGACTCATATCCTTGGAGGTGAATTAATACGCGAAGGAAAAATGTCTGGACCCATAATCGATGAAGTCACAGGTGCAAGGGGAGCTGATGTACGGATGGCTTTGCTTGAACTGGCTGGTATCAAAATTGAATTACTACAATATAGTAATATAGAGCAGCCAGCAGAACCTTCAGCACCTTATATCCCAGGCTACGCTCACCTTTCTTTTACAGTTGAAGATCTTGATACACTGTTGAGCAAAGCATCGGACTATGGCTGGAAGACGCCGGGTAAACCTCAGACAGTGTTGTCAGGCCCCATGAAGGGAACCAGAGTAATATATTTACAAAGCCCTGATGGTCAGACGCTTGAATTAATGGAGCTTAGTCATTTAAGCCCATAGATTATCATCTGCTATCCTCTAATTAAAACAGTGACGATTTCGATGTCCGCTTCTGACACACAGCCGACAACAATCGCTTTACCCGGCAGGCCATAGAAGATCATGAACCGATCTGTTTTGCAAAAACACGGCGATTAGCACTACAACAGCGAGACATGCTTCTGCTTTAAAACCATGCGCAGCTCTTTATCAGGCTCGCCATCGACAATCAGCGTACTGGCCAGATCCAGATCCCCAATCGCGAAGGCGGAGGCGGAATTGAGTTTCTCTTTTGACACCATGACAACGGTCTCGGCGGCTCTCCCCGCCAGCGCGCGTTTTATGCCGGCCTCTTCATAGTTGCCGGTTGTGAGGCCGGCGGTTTTATGCACGCCGGTAACGCCCATAAAAAACAGATCAGCATTAATACGCGCAGCCGCCTCATGGACAGCCGATCCCACCGCGACCACCGAGTGGCGATAGAGCAGCCCGCCCAGCGTTATCACTTCTACCTGCGGAAAATCCACCAGCGCAACCGCAATACCGGGGCTGTGGGTGATCGCCGTGAAAGCCAGGTCTGCTGGCAGCAACTGCACCAGTTCTGCGGTGGTGGTTCCGCCGTCAATTATCACCACCTGACCGGGTTGAATCAGCTTCACCGCCTTTTGCGCCACACACTGCTTGGAACTCATTTGCACGTTTTTGCGTTTTTCGAAAGATGCCAGCGCGGCTGACACCGGCAGCGCGCCGCCGTGCACGCGCTGTAACAGTCCTTCAGCGGCCAGCTCCCGCAAATCGCGGCGTATTGAGTCCTCGGATATGCCAAAACGCTGACTGAGTTCACCTGACATCACCTGATTTTCAGCCGCCAGAATCTTCAGAATCTGTTGTTTACGCTGGCTCGATAGCATAATTACCACTCACGTTTTTTCTTGAATTTGCACGATTATGCATGATAGCGTCTGTTTTGTCATCTTCAGGAGGCAAGCTATGCAGCAGAAAATACGCAATATCCGTGAGCAGCTGTTGTCAGACAACTGGTACACCCTGAAAAAATACACCTTTGAATTGCAGCGCCGTGACGGCTCGTGGCAAGAGCAGCAGCGTGAAGCGTATGACCGCGGTAATGGTGCCGTCGTGCTTCTGTATAACCGCCAAAAGCGCAGCGTGGTGCTAACCCGCCAGTTTCGTTTGCCGGTTTTTATTAATGGTCACCACGGTTTTTTGATTGAAGCGGCTGCCGGGCTGCTCGATAACGCTTCGCCGGAAACCCGCATTGTCGCGGAGGCAGAAGAAGAAACCGGTTACCGGGTGCAGCATATTGAAAAAGTCATGGAAGCGTTTATGAGTCCGGGTTCGGTGACCGAGAAACTTCATTTCTTCATCGCCGAATATGCTGACGACGATCGCCAGAGCAAAGGCGGTGGCCTTACCGACGAGGGCGAGGATATTGAAGTACTGGAATGGCCTTTGACTCAGGCGCTGAGCGCAATTCGCAGCGGGGAGATTATGGATGCGAAAACCATCATGTTACTGCAATACGTTGTCATGAATATCCATTTTGAGGAGCCAATACCATGCTGATCCTGATCGCCGGCCCTGTTCGCAGCGGCACCGAAGGAGACCCGGTTTTAATTCACGCGAATATGCGGAAATTAGACGAAGCTGCACTGCAGGTTTATCACAAAGGGCATACGCCGGTGATTGGAGAATGGCTGGCATTACCTCTTGCCGCCGCCGCAGGTTCACAGGCAATCGGTGATGAAATCAGTGAGACTTATCTTTATCCGATTGCACATCGGATGATTAAGCATTGCGACGCGATCTTACGTATGCCGGGCGCATCGCACGGCGCCGATAACGATATACGGATTGGCAGAGAACGCGGGTTAAAAATTTATACTGACATAGATGAGATTCCGATCGGGTGATTATGCTTTCACTGGATGGCGACGATGCCAGCGCGGCCATTCAGGCTTATGGACATTTGGCTTGTCGCCGTCAGTCAAACACGAGTATTTTTCGCGAATAAAACAAACTCATTGATGCCCGGGAAATATGCCAGTCTTGCTGATCGCTTTTTCTCTGCATCGTCTGATGCAGTGATTCATAACATCAGGCGGCCCTACCCGCAGCAGACTGACAACATCGTGCCAGCCTGAGTCAGGCATCTGAATTAATGCTATCGTGTCTGGCTTAACGCCTCACAGGCATGACAACGATAATTGGTACCAGGATGGAAACAGGCATGCTCATTCCGCGCACACCCTCTTCCGGCTGCGATTGCGATAATGACAGCGTAGCCACTCGTACAGAGTTCTGGCGCGATCCGTCGCTGGTTTTTGTCGAAAGTCGTCGCGCGTGTCACAGCCGCGCATGTTACAGACCACACAGTCACCCGACCTTTTCAATTGGCGCAGTTGACGCAGGCGGCAGCCTGTTCACAGGCGCATCCGGTGGTCCCTGTTCTTTACAACCTGGAATGATGGTTTTTATTCCCGCCGGCGCGGTTCACTCCTGTAATCCATTGCCCCATAAGCACTGGAGCTATCAGATGTTACATATAGATGCCGCGTGGTTAAATGCTTTACTTGCTGAAATGGACGATGTTTCAGGCAGCTTCATCAGTCAAGGTGAAGTTCGGGTGACGAATAATCAGGAGCGCTATCATCGCTTCTGTGAACTGAATAACCTCCTGTTTTCGACTGCCAGTACAGAAGACAAAAATACAGCGCTAATCGAGTTTATTGGCGACAGTAAATATGGCACCGGCCCGGTGAAAGCCTTTCCTGTCATGGCGTCTGACATCAGTCGGGCATTACACAACGTGATTGAAGTATTGCAGCAGGCTGAAAGGCAGCCGTGGGCGTTGTCGGAGCTGGCAAGCCTTTCAGGCTTGAGTCGTTATCAGCTCATCAGAGCATTTCGCGCTGCGACTGGCATGACACCGCATGCTTATCAGCTTAATTTGCGCATAAATAAAGCACGTCACTGGCTTCAGTCAGGCTGTGACATTACCGATATCGCTTACCGGCTGGGTTTCGCTGACCAGAGTCATTTTCAGCGCGTATTTAAGGCCCACACTGGCGTAACGCCAGGCTGCTATCGAACCTGAGCAAGTGCAATTTTGTTCAATACAATCCTGCCCGGGAGCTGCACCCTGTTAAAAATTTTTAAGAGGGTAATACCGTGTTGCAGCAATTTCTTATCGTGGCAGCAGCGCATTTTCTGGCGTTGCTGTCGCCCGGCCCGGATTTTTTTCTCGTGGCACGCACCTCAATCAGAGCCGGCTGGCGGCGCGCCGCCAATGTCTGCCTGGGGATAGCCATAGCGAACGGCGTGTTTATACTGGCTGCCTTCAGCGGTATCACGCTTTTCCATCCTGAGAGCATCAGTTTTATCGTTATTCAGCTCGCGGGCTGTGCTTATTTACTCTATGTCGGTCTGCTTTTTATCCGCTTTGCTGGCATGAGCTCATTGTCTGCCTGCAGCGTCAAAACAGCGGAATCAGTAACTCAGCCTGCTGGTGCCTCGAACCATTACCGTGAACTGGGCATGGGTTTTCTCTCCGGAATACTCAATCCCAAGAATGCGCTGTTTTACGTGAGTCTGGCCACGCTTATTGGTGGTGGCGATGCGATGGTGAATGTGAAAGTCGTCTATGGCATATGGATGTTTAGTGTCGTGCTGCTATGGGATTTACTGGTCGCCGCTTTCATTGGCAATCGTCTGGTACTCCAGCACTTTTCCCGTTTATTACCCTGGCTGGAACGTATCTCAGGAATGATGTTGATTGGCCTGGCATTGAGTGTCATCGTGGTTAATTTAATTTCGATAGTCTGACAGACAGTAACGGGGTTCCATTTTTTATTGCACAAACCATTGCCTTTGCTGATGGCAAAGCCACTATCACCTTTTAGATGAAGGCATTATTTATGAGTGATTCTGCATCTACATCCATCGGTCTGCTGCTGTTCCCTGCGCTTACGCAGCTTGACCTGACCGGTCCGTTTGAAGTCTTTTCGCGGGCACCAGACACGAAAGTGCATCTCATCTGGAAAAATCTGGACCTTGTGGTGTCAGACCGGGGGATGGCGATTCAGCCAACCACCACGTTCGACGCGTGTCCCGCGCTGGATATCATATGTATTCCCGGCGGGCCGGGGCAGATAAACCTGATGGAGGATGAAGAAGTCCTGTCGTTTATCCGGGCTAAAAGTAAACAGGCGAAGCTGGTAACGTCAGTATGCACCGGATCGCTTGTGCTGGGCGCGGCCGGGCTTCTTGAGGGATATAAAGCGACGACGCACTGGGCTTCGCTGGATCAGCTGGCGCTATTGGGCGCAGAGCCAGTAAATGAGCGTGTTGTACGCGACCGCAACCGTTTAACGGGCGCCGGTGTGACTTCAGGTATCGATTTTGCCCTCAGCGTCGTATCAGAGATGTTCGGACCGGATATCGCGCAAAACATTCAGCTGCATATGGAATATGACCCTGCCCCGCCCTTTGACTGTGGCTCGCCCCGCTCCGCATCTGAAGAACAGCTGAAAAAAGCTCAGCAACAGGTTGCGCCATTTATTGAAAAGCGGCGGCAGGCGACGCTGAAAGCCGCAGCCAGACTACAGAAATAACGGGCCGGCACGGAGCGGACTTCTCCACCGACGAATGCCTCGATGAGCGAAAAACGGACATTTCTCTCAATAGTCACGAGCCGGCAGGTACCACCCTGGATTCAGAGGCTAAGCAGTGGAATGCCCGCGTTCAGAGTGAGTCCCAGACATGTCCGGCTTATTACATTACTGATATTTCAGAAATGAGGTGATGGTTAAGATTGCCGCCTCGTTCTATATTTCAATAAGGCAATACATACTATTAAGGACATCAGTCATGCTCACGCAACGCACGCTTAAAACAACCTTTGCTCTGATGATTGGTTTCGCCGTTTTTGTTGCACCGGCTTATGCAAACCCTGGCAATGGCAATGGCAATGGCAATGGCAATGGCAATGGCAATCACGGTAATAATGGCGCGCACGGAAATAAAGAGCAGGGTTACGCATCGTCGAAAAACGAACATGGACATCGCAAGAACGCCCGACACCCCGATCATGTTCAATCTGATATCAGCTTCTCTCAGGCACGAGCGCTCGCCGTCAACTATGGCCTGGTAGGCTATCAGTCTCTGCCGCCGGGAATCGCTAAGAAAGTGGCGCGTGGGAAAGCATTGCCACCGGGTATTGCTAAGAAAAATTTGCCAGCATCGATGATCAATGCGCTGCCTCATTACCCCGGCTACGAGTGGCGCGCGGTTGGAGATGATTTAGTGCTTATTGCGTTGAGCACAGCAGTTGTGACCGCCGTGATTAACGGTGTGTTCAACTAACCACAGACTGCAAGCCCGGCTAAAAGAGATCGCCGGCAAAGTCATGTATACGCAAACAACCTGTTTCCCGAATTGCTTGCAAATCAAACGGATGATGTCCGCTTTTCGCGCAAAGCGGACATCGGTCTGTTCGTCAATTCGTTCTATGGCAAAAGCCGATGTTTACGATTATCCGACTCAAATGCCCCAGACGAAACTCACATACTGCCGTATTAAGCGGCTATTTACTGAGTGGGAAAAGGTGAATCAAATTAGCGGCCAGGGGATAAATACCTAATGATCGCGTTGAAGCCCTGAGGTCATCAATGGAGGCGCTTTCTTTCGGCATGCTTCCTCCCCACACCGTAATTCCTTCCGAAAGATGCGACGGGCGCTGCTGGCTTTCGTCACTAATTTCAACGGTTTCACCATTACTTAATGTGATAATCAAAGATGCAACATCCTGTGTTTCGGATGTTCCATTTTCTTTTTTAAGTGTAATTTTCATTAGCCTTTTCTCCTTCACAATCATTTATATGGCTATAATACCAGGCGTTTGGCTCCCTCGCACGATTATTACTTAAATGTTGTGTTCCCTTCTCGCTCATCGCGGGCATTGGCAAATCATGAAAAATGATAATTAAAAAATTAGTTATTACAAAGTTGAATAATCCGTTATCTCTTTCATGCCTGATAAATAACTTTAGCTGAGGAGGAATGATGTCAGACGACGACCAGAAATGCCTCGAAGCTTGTTATCTTTGTTGCGGCAGATAATCACTGTGCGGCTTCGTGCCTTGCGAAAGAGATGCTGCGCATATGCATCAAACTGGATAAGCAGTGGGCAAATTTCTGCCGGATTTACGCTGATATGTCATTAATGTGGTCATGCCAGATATAGCCAGCCACAGACAGGCAGTTTTTGTTCTCCCTCTTCCCACCGCCTGAATGTGTCTTAGCTCTTCTGAGTTACCTGAATTTCAGGGTTTCAGAATGACTTTTGTCCAGCCATTATCACGATCATCAAAATGCTTATAGCCTTCGGTAGCGTCTGCCAGAGCAAGTCGATGCGAGATGATCTGCGCCGGATTGGCTCTGCCCTGATGGATAAGCCTTGCGAGCTGGCGGTTGTACGCTTTGACATTACACTGACCGGTCTTGATTGACTGACCTTTGAACCAGAAATTCCCAAAATCAAATGGCACTTTACCCTCTTTGGCCAGGTCGGTCGCGCCTCCGGGATCCTGCGGAACAAAAACGCCGACCGCACCGATGCCGCCCGTGGCCTTAGTTGACGCGACAAGGCTGTTGAGCGTGGCAGAGTTATCCTCGTGGCCATGTTTATTGCAGCATTGATATCCCACACACTCGCAACCGCAATCCGTGCCGCGCCCGTCGGTTAACTCGAGAATTTTATTTACGGCCTCATCGCCCACACCATTGATCGCCACAGCGCCCAGTTGTTCGGCCAGCGCCAGTCTGTCCGGATGGGTATCAACCACAAACACCTGCGATGCGCCTTTAATCATGGCCGAGTGAGCCGCCATCAAGCCGACCGGGCCTGCGCCGTAAATCGCCACACTCTCTCCGGGGCGCAATCCTGCCAGTTCAGTGGCATGCCAGCCGGTGGGGAAGATGTCGGAAAGTAAAACGTAGTCCTCCTCTTTTTCAACCGCATCCGGCGGCAGCACCAGACAGTTAAAGTCAGCATAGGGCACACGCAGTAACTCCGCCTGTCCGCCATCCCATTCGCCCATTTCAGCAAAGCCATAGGCGGCACCGGCCGTACCCGGATTTGCCGTCAGGCAATAGCCGGTTAACCCTTTCTCGCAATTTTCACAGAATCCGCAGCCGACATTAAAGGGCAGGCAGACATAATCGCCAACTTTGACCCGCTCAACCGCGCTGCCGATTTCAATGACCTGCCCCAGATTTTCATGGCCAAAGATGCGACCCTGTTCGAAGCTGGTTCGTCCTTCGTACATATGCAGATCCGAACCGCAGATATTGGTGGTGGTAATACGGACAAGCACATCGGTAGGGCGAACGATTTTGGGATCCGGAACCTCTTTGACTGAAACGTCAAAAGGTCCGTTATAGACAACTGCTTTCATGATGTTCTCCTCACGTGCATGATCAGTTATGAAGGCTGCGGCTGCGTGACGCTTTGCGGTCGCCTCCCTCTCAGTGATGCTGCTTTTTCAATCAAACGACTTGATTGAATGTGTAAGTGTAGAACAGCGCATGAAGTCGACTGGTGGTATTAATATTATGTAACTCTATGAATTGTAAGCGCCGTTTCGCTAAACGTCTTTTGTCTCCGCCTTCTTCCAGACCCCTGGCGCACCACACCGCTACGCTGACTTAGCCTTGCGCTGAATCCCGTAACCGCTATTGCCCGCACCCTCCGCCCGGCTATGTCCTGCTTTTTATCCAGCGACCCGGTGCGGCGTTGTCCGGACTGACGTTTATCCTGAAGGAAAAGCGCACCTTGCTGAGTGCCACGGCTTTCATCATTATTTTTCTGCATTTCATCCTGAATGCAGTATTTGCCGTGCGTTAATCGTCATTGATTTTTTTCTAAACCCGACACGCTTCCAGCATAAGCAGGCGGTTTTATTACCCTTTGCGGGACCGCCTGGTTTTAGTACCACATGAAAAAGCCCACTTCAGGGTGGGCTTAAGCGTACACACGATGACCAGCGTCATGCAATTAATCAAATATACCGGAGGGGCAGTAATTACCTTCCCAGCCAACTATCTTAGCGCCTGGATCCAGATCTCTCACTGATACGCTATCCCCGCCAAATTCTGAGCCAGTGACGACGATATCGTAATCATGATTTGGCTGAGGAATGAATCTGGTGGAGACAGATCGTTCTGTATTTTGGTAGTAGCCCGGCTGAGTCCAGTAATGAATTATACTTATCAGTTGCCCCGGCTTGATAGTAAATTCATTTATGAAAGCCCCCTTATTGTTACTTGATTCTGGCATTCCGATTTTTTTATTTCCTGACACAGGAATACCGAGAATAGCCAGACCAGCCGTAACCCGGCGCTCTAAAACTTTTTTATAACAGCCACTCGGTTGTTTTTCGTAAAATTGCAGGGCTGTATTGCCCTCAGATGCAGCACGAACCCTGGCTGCATCTGAACCTTTATAGTCTTCCAGAGAAGGCCTAAACCCAGCCGAACATCCACTTAACAACGTTACTATTATTCCCGTAATAACCAGTTTTCCATACATGCGCATCTCCTTGCGTTTCTGTCGCTCCTGTTTTTATCGGCCTGTGGGTGTGAAATCTTTAACAGAAATTAAGCCAGCCATCCGGGGAAAATCTGTCCCTGAGATACCTGCCTGACACCTGAACAATATCCGCTCCCGGCACCAAACGGCCCTACCCCCTGCGAACTCCGCTATCAACAACACGCTGCCATCATAGCTAAAGCAAAGCATCAGGTGATTATTGAGACTTAACCTGTTAGTTTAAAACGATGAAAACTTGCTCAGCCCTGTCTTCCGCAATCATTATTATCACCTTGCACGTTCGGGTGGGATAACGTTTGCCATTTTCCCGCCGGTAAGGCGGGCCTTACCGGTAATCAACCAGTGAGGTCAGCCATGAACACCACCGATGTCGCATCACCTGAAAAAGCCACGCTTCACCTGTTATGTGGAAAAATTGCGTCGGGTAAATCCACGTTATCCGCAAAATTAGGTGCTGCACCACATACTCTCATTATCAGTGAGGATCGCTGGCTTGCAGCGCTCTATGCCGATGAAATGCACACGGTCGCGGATTACGTGCAGTATTCCTCTAAGCTCAGAAATGCCATGAAACCGCATCTGGTGTCATTACTTAACGCGAGGATGTCGGTAGTCCTGGATTTTCCGGCTAATACACCCGCCAGTCGTGAATGGATGATGAGTATCATTAAAGCATCAGGGGCTGCTAACCACCTGCATTTCCTTAACGTCCCTGATGAGGTGTGTAAGAGCCGATTACGTGCCCGTAACGCAGCCGGCACTCACGATTTTGCCGCTTCAGATGAACAGTTTGAAATCATAAGCCGTTATTTCTCAGCACCAGCGGCTGATGAAGGTTTCAATATTATTGAATACCGCTCTTAAGCCGCCGGGTTGCGGCTTATGACGTACTAATTCCATGACGCAGCCGGATTCTGCGCCATTAAACGGCGCCCGATAACGGCGCCATTTGCTCATCAAGGCTGGTTACCCCTCTCCCCTGCCGATTTGCCAGATGCCGGTTGGCGGCGTGCCGTTGACTTTCCAGTTACCGACATTTCGCGCTTTATAAATCACCGGATTATGCGATGCCACGGTGCGCGCGTTACGCCAGTGGCGATCAAGCGCCTTGCTCACCCGCGTATCCGACGCGCCGAGGGCATTGAACAGCTCAGTAGCCGCACGCGGGATCCAGTCGCTGGCAATCACCTGCGCCTGCGCCGCTTCGACTTCCGCCAGGTTGACGATTGCGCTGTTCAATGAGCGCCTCGTCGCCGCTGGCATGCACAAGGTAGGCCTGATGCAACGATTCTGCCGCCTGCAATACTGCCGCCCGCGTTGCCCAACTCCAGCTACTGATTTGTCCCACCACCTGGAGTACCTGAGCATCGTCGCGCGGTACGGCGGCATTGCCGTGGCTGTACATCCGGGTTCGCTTTTTCACGCCTGTGGCGACGTCACGCTCAACCGCCAGGCCGATTCCCGCCAGCGTCGCCAGCAGGATATGCTGATAAAACGCGGTCTGATAACGAAAGCGCTGTGCAAAGTCATAGACGTGATCCTGCTCCACCTGCGCCTGTTTGAAGCGGGTCGTGCCGCTGCCGGTCAGACGCTGACCGAAGCCGTCCCAGTCATCCTCGCGTTCAACGCCAGGCTGGCTGGTACTGACCAGCGCAATCACATCCCCCTGGTTATCGCTGCGCCGGGCGAAGACATCTATCCAGTCGGCAAACAGCGTACCGGTGCTATAGAATTTCTCACCGTCCAGTTGCCAGCCGCCTCCGACGGGCGTTACGCGGGTGAATACCTCCCCCAGCTTGACCGCGCCGATTTCGGTCCAGCCGCTGCCCACCAGCTCGCCGTCGAGGAAGCGACGGAACCAGCGATCGCGCGCCGGCGAGTCGGGTTGATTGAGTCGGTCTTCAACGAAGGCAAAATGCGCCCGCAGCGCCTGTGGCAGGTTGGAGTCAGCCTGGGCCAGCTCAATAAGCAGCGCAATTAATTGCGGCAACGACGCGCCCCAGCCGCCCTTTTCCCGCGGAATACGCACCGTGCCGAATCCGGCCTCTTTCAGCCAGCGGATCTGCTCATCGGGCAGGATACGGTTTTGTTCGCGCGCCGCCGCTCCCTGCGCGATACGGGCAAAAATCGGTCGGAAGGTCGCCGCAAGCTGTTCATAGTCGGTGCCGGTAGAGAGTAAAGTCATTAGCTGTTCCTCAATGATGGCTGTCGTCAATGTCATGTTGGGTAGGCTCATGGCGTACCGCGAGCAGGAAGAAAATCGGGATAATGGCGGCCAGCGATACGACCCAGAACATTTGCGTACCAAGCGATGCCTGCAGCAACGGCAGGACAAACAGCGCCAGCGCGCTGCCAATACCGGAAAGCGCGCGGCTGAAGCCGACCCCGGTGGCGCGAATAGCGGTTGGGTATGAAAGCGCCGGATAGATCATCAACTGCGCGCCGGGACCAAAGCCTTCGGCAAACAGCCACAGCCCCAGCATCGCAATCGCCAGTACTACGCCCAGCGCGGCCTGCGGCTGCCCCACCAGCGCAAGGATGATCAGGGCGATAAACTGCAGCGCGAACCCGGCAATCGCGACGTGCCGCGACGGGTATTTCCATGCCAGGTGCATGCCCAGCAGCCCACCGGTAAAAGCGAACAGCGCGTTGAGCCCCAGCGAGGCGGAGATGGTTTCGAACACGCCAGCGCCAAGGAATTGGGCGAGAATGGACGGCAGGAAAAAGGCGATCGCCGTATACTCAAATGAGATACAAACGTTCATCACCCCGGCGACAATGGTGCGCTCGCGATACGGTTTTTCAAACAGCACGCGAAAGCTCACTTTGGGTGGCGGAGCAGGACGTTCGACCGGTGCTTCGTGAGCGTTGATCCCGTAAGAATCGCGCAGAATACGCACAGCCGAGGCCAGATCGCCCTGGTTGGCCGCCCACAACGGCGATTCATTCATGAATTTGCTGCGCACGGCAATAATCAGCAGCGCCGGAACTGCGCCGAACAGCAGCGAGGCGCGCCACAGCCAGTCCAGATGCTCTTTTGGCAGCAGGAAATAGAGCCCAAAGATGATTAAAAAACAGACCGTGGAAGCGGCGTACCACATCGGGCACCAGGCTGCGAGCCGCGCGGCCTTGTTGCCTTTCCCGGCAAAGCGGGAAAACTCGGCCAGATACGACATGGCGACCGGCAGATCGATCCCGACGCCAATCCCCATCAGGAACCGCGCGCCAATTAATACCCAGACGTTCGGCGCCAGCCCCGCCGCAATCGCCGAGACCACAAAGAATAGCATATCGGCCATAAACACCGAATAACGGCCATATTTATCCGTTAGCCAGCCGCCGATTAAATTACCGATAATCGTGCCGACCATTATTGACGAGGTGACAATGCCGGTTAAAAGCGGCGAGAGTTGAAATTCCCGCACCACATCATCAATACCGTAAGAGAGCGTGGTTAAATCATAAGCGTCGAGAAATACACCACCGAGCGCGAGGAATACAATCATCCGCGCATATTTACTTTGCTCCCTGCCAGAATTAATTAATCGCGCCACATCCCCGACGCTACTCACCGGTGCCGAAACGGCACCAGCATTATCAACAGACAGCGTGCTCATATTATTTACCTTATATAGTTGTGCAGGTGACTCTGGTTATAAGCCGGGTTTTCGCATATTAAAAACAATAAATACGCATATAATTATCAATATATTCAATAAATTAATTAACAATAACGCCAATAGCCGGGCGAGCGAACCTCGTCCGGTTATTACCGTTTCATCAATGATGTCTTAGTCTGCTGAGACCGGAACCAGTACGTCTTTGACCAGCGGATCGTCAGTGGTTTTTAACCACGTCTGAATACGCGGATCGGAAAAAGCCTGTTTTAATTTGACAATATTCTCCTGCGATAAATACGGAGTCCCAATAACTAATTGCGAGGCAAATGTTTTAGGCGCGGGAGGAAATAATATGCCTTTTTCCCGCGGGACTTTTCCGGCATCAAATTGCGAGACATAACCAATAGCGGCATCCACCGAATTCAGCGCTCGCGGCATGGTCAATAAATCCAGCTCTTTAAAATTGAACTGATGCGGGTTGCCGACAATATTTTTCAGTTTCGCCGTGCGCGGCTCAACCGCCGGATCGAGTGAGATTAACCCTATCCTTTGCAGCAACCACAATGCCTGCCCCTGGTTGGCGCCATCATCCGGCACGACGAGGGTCGCCCCGGCAGGCAAATCATGCACCGATTTATAACGGTCGGAATAGATCCCAAAAGCCCACTGGAAAACCGGCACAGTCGTCGAAAGCGCAAAGCCGTTGGCGTCCACCACCTGCTTCAGCCACCACTGATGTTGATAGATAGTACCGGCATACTGTCCCTCCGCCACGGCTCTGTCCGCCTGTACCGGGTCCTGTACGCCCACCGCCTCCAGCTTCAGGCCATAATCAGGCGCAATATGCTGATTGATGTACTCAATAATTCGTTGCTCGCCCGCCATCGCCGGTTCGTAGTGAATTTTTAACGTCGTACCGAAAACGACCTGCGGTGCCTGCGTGTATCCGCGCCACCACCAGAATGCGACAGCCAGCGCCGCAATGACTGCCAGCGCCGCCAGCCATGGCCAACGGCGGGCCTTACGGAGTTCAAACTGTTCTGTTGTCATGAAGAAATCCCCTGCGTGTGGCGAAGCGTATTGACCAGACGGTCGCCAAAGAATTGAATGATCTGAATTGTGGCGATTAGCACGACAATGGTGGCGATCATGATGTGATTGTCGAAACGCTGATAGCCGTACACTACCGCCAGATAGCCGATCCCACCCGCACCGATAGTGCCGGCAATCGCTGAATACTCGATCATCGACACCAGGTTAAGCGTGACCGCCGCCACCAGAGCAGGCAGCGCCTCGCTGAGTTGCGCGTGGCGGATTATTTGCCAGCGCGAACCGCCGCACACCAGCCCCACCGCGGTAACCTCCGCTGGGAGTTCGCCCAGAGCGTTTTCCACCAGACGGCCAAAAAATGGCACGCCGGCGGCTATCATCGGCACCACGGCGGCAGGAATGCCAATAGTGGTGCCCGTAAGCCAGAACGTGAACGGGATAATCGCCGCCATTAACACCAGAAAGGGCAGAGAGCGCCCCATGTTGACGCCCCAGTTAAGCACCTGGTAAAGCGCAGAATGTGGAAATAATCCCCGCGGCGAGGCGTTGAATAACACCACGCCCACCACACCGCCAAGGGTCACCACAAACAGCATCACAATGGCAACCATCAGCCAGGTTTCACCATAAGCAGGCAACAGCAAGGTATGAATTTCATGCCACGGCGTATCCTGGCTTATCACTGTCGGTTTCATACCGCCTCCTGTAGCTCGGGGGCATGTGCAAGAATTTCCGCCGCAATGCCCAATTGTGCTAAAAGTGCGGTCATTCGATCCACCGACAGCCGTTCTCCCTGAAATCGGACGCCGACCTGTAAACGCCCCGCCAGTTGACCGTTGATCACTTCTACATGGCCGCCGAGTAAATCTATCTGTAGCGCATACTGTTGGCTCAGACGGCTGATCCAGTCAGTCGCCACCGGCACATCCCAGCGATAGCTCAGACGCAGCAGCAGATCGCTGTGAACGGCGACGGGCGACAGCGGCAATAGCTGCTGGCCAAGCAGAGAATCCGGACGGGCCAGCAGCTCTTTCACCTGCCCGTACTGGACTATCGCGCCATCGCGGATTTCCGCCACCGCATCCGCCGCAGCGCGTACCGCATCCATTTCATGAGTAATCAGGACTATCGCCAGCCGGTACTCATCACGTAGCTGTCGGAGCAAACCCAGTACCGTGGCGGTCGCCTGAGGATCCAGTCCAGACGTGGCCTCGTCCGCCAGCAGTACCGACGGACGTAATGCCAGCGCGCGAGCGATACCAATACGCTGACGCTGTCCGCCGGAAAGCTGAGACGGATAAGCCTCCGCTTTGTGACTGAGTCCTACGCTCTCCAGTAATTCACCGACCCGCGCCTTAATGTCGCGTTCCACCACGCCCAGATACTCCAGCGGCACTGCGATGTTTTGCCACGCCGTTTTACGATTCAGCAGCGCCGAGGATTGAAAAACGGTGCCGATCGCGCGCCGTTCACGCCGCAGCGCCTCCCCCGACAGTAATGACAAGTCTTTGCCGTTAACCTTGATGCTGCCGCTATCGGGGCGCTCCAGCAGGCTGATGCAGCGCGCCAGCGTCGATTTCCCCGCACCGCTCGGTCCGACCACCGCGGTGATGGAGCTGGTGGGTACCCTGAGCGATAAACCCTTCAGCACCTCGCTGACGCGGCCATCCGCCGTGCGGTAGCGTTTATGCAGATTATCGATATCAATCATGCCGCCGTCTCCTTCGCCCCGGCATCGTTTCGCACGCCGCGACGGTATTCTGCCCCCGGATGCGGCGCGGTCAGACGTGGCCCGGCACCAAACAGTTTTTCGCGCAGCGTGCCTTCCCGGTAATCCTGCTTAAAGACGCCGCGTTTTTGCAGCTCTGGTATTAATAGCTCCACCACGTCGCGGAAGGTTTCATGCGTAACGGCATAGGCCAGGTTGAAGCCATCAACATCGGTCTCCTCGACCCAGGATTGCAGTTCATCGGCCACCGTTGCCGCGCTGCCGACGAGCAGCGGGCCAAAGCCGCCGATGCCCACCCAGTCGGCCAGCGCTTCCACCGTCCATTGACGCTCCGGATCGGCGGTGGAAAACGCCTCTACCGCCGACTGGATGGCGTTGGTGTGCAGGTATTTCAGCACCTGGTCCGGCCGATACTGACCAAAGTCGATGCCGGTCCAGCCGGAGATCAGCGCCAGCGCGCCTTCGTAGCTGACGTAGGTTTTGTATTCCTGCCATTTGGCCTGCGCCTCGCGATCGGTTTCGCCCACGATCACCGTTTGCAGGTTGAAGATCAGGATGCTGCGCGGATCGCGCCCGGCTTCGGCGGCGCGGCGACGAATATCCGCGACCGTCTTCTTCAACAGGACTTTCGACGGCGCGGCAACAAACACGCACTCGGCGTGCTCGGCGGCAAACTGTTTGCCGCGGCTGGAAGCGCCGGCCTGATAGAGCACCGGCGTGCGCTGCGGCGACGGCTCGCACAGATGGATGCCCGGAACGTAAAAGAAGTTGCCCTGATGGTTAATCGGATGGATTTTCTGCGGATCGCTGAAAATTCCCCGTTCGCGATCGCGCAGCACTGCGCCCTCCTCCCAGCTACCTTCCAGCAGCTTGTAGACCACCTCCAGGTATTCATCGGCGTAGTCGTAGCGCGCATCATGGTCGGTCTGCGCCTGATGCCCAATGTTGCGCGCGCCACTTTCCAGATAGGAGGTGACGATATTCCAGCCCACCCGGCCTTTGGTCAGATGATCGAGCGTAGACAACCGGCGGGCGAATGGATAGGGATGCTCAAATGACAGCGAGGCGGTCAGGCCGAAGCCAAGGTGTTCCGTCACCAGCGCCATCGGGGTTATCAGCGCCAGCGGATCGTTTACCGGCACCTGCGTCGCCTGGCGGATCGCCGCGTCGCCATTGCCGTTTAGTACATCGTAAACGCCAAGCACATCGGCAATAAACAAGCCGTCAAATTTGCCGCGCTCCAGCAGGCGCGCCAGATCGACCCAGTATTCCAGATCTTTATACTGCCAGGAGCGGTCGCGCGGATGGGCCCACAGGCCCGGCGACTGGTGACCGACACAGTTCATATCAAACGCGTTAAGGCGAATCTCTCGTTGCGATGGCATAGCACTCTCCATAGCGAGGCCGTGATCGTGCAGCGACCCGGCGTTCGTCAGTTAATTTTCAGGATGTTGAGTGTTCAGGAGGCGGAAGGGGGACATCGCTCAGCGTGAGCGACAGGCTGAAACCCAGCGTCGCCAGCGTTTCTCCGGCAATGGCGGCAGCATGATCGGCCACCTGCGGCAACCCCATCAGTTCGCCAAAACGGCCCCGCGCCGCCGGACCCACGACAAACAGGCGTGCGTTGGGCTGGCCGTGCCGGTTGAGGGTGCGCGAGTGGTGATCCACATCCAGGCCTAACCCCAGCGCATCCGCGCGAATCAGGCCCTGCCGCGTCAATTCCTGTAACAATGGTTGGCTTTACGTCAGCGCTTCATGTGCGGGTCCAGTGGTCAGGATCAGATGATCGACGGTCAGCGTACATGATTTTGCCGGGTGCCATCGCGCTGACGCAGGGTGATTTCCAGCTGCTGCGGGTGAGTGTCGCTATCGCCACGTAGGCTAGCGGCCAGCACCTTCAGACTACCGTCATTGCTACGTTGCGAAAGAACATCAGCCGCCTGCGGCGCGATCCGATAACGATGCACATCCCAGTAGCTGCGCAGATGACGCAGGAAGCGCTGGCGATCGGCGAAGGTTAAACCTTGCCAGATGGTCTGCCCCTGATTGCGCACCGCATCCAGCACGACCTGCCAGGGCAACTCCTGCGCGGCCGCGCGGGCGACTTCATCACGAATATGCCGCAGCCAGTGACGAGCGCTGGGCTGAGGTTGCGCGGCCAGCGTCCACTCCGGCCATTCGCCGCTGAGATTGGCGCGTGACAGTTGTCCGCGCCGTGAGAACGCCAGTACCGGCCCCCGATGTCCGAGCCGCGTCATTGCCAGCGAAGCCACCACATCAGCCATGGTCAGCCCGGTGCCGACAATCGCCACCGATGCGTCAGGCTCAACGCAATCGCCGTCAGCACCTCAGGCCGCCAGGGATTGGCAATCAGCGCCGGATGATCGCCAAACGGTTCGAGCAGGCGCGGCAGCGACGGCGGTGGATGGCTGATCGCCAGCACCAGCAGATCGGTCGCCAGTCAGGGTTTCACCGTTACTCAACAGCAGTTGTTGCCCTTCCCACGCCAGCGCACGCGCCTGGACGTGACGCAGAGTGACATGCGGATGCGCCCGTCAGCACCGCGTTGGCGAAACGCTGTGCAACATAGACCCCAAACTGCGCACGCTGCGGGTAAACCGTCCCCTCCTCGCGCAATGCCTGCGGATCGTCGGCGAAGGCTGCCTGCCTGCGGTACCAGCGGTCAAACGCGCCCTCTTCTTCATCAGCCAGCCGCATCCGCGCGGCGGGCACGTTGATGCGGTGAGACGGTTCCGTTGTGGAATAGGCCACCCCGGCGCCGGGGCTGGCGCGCGGTTCGACCACTGTAATCAGTAGCGGCGCGAGCGATGTGCCGGGCGCAGTAAGTCGATCGCCACCGCTGCGCCGCTAAAGCCGCCGCCGACAATGACCACCTGCGGCTCAGCGTTCATCGCCTGATGCCTTAACGAAGACATAAAGCATAAATCCCCCTTCAGCTGGCGCTGACCTGTTTAACCGGGCGTTTATCGCCACCGATGGTTTCGCCAAACGGGCCGGTGTTAATGGTACGGGCGCGCTGCTGCTGACCGTGGGCCAGCGGCAGCAGCGGCATCACCAATTCAGCGAAGCGGTGCGCCTCTTCCAGATGCGGATAACCGGAAAGAATGAAGTTCGTCATGCCCAGCGCCTGATATTCCCGGATGCGCTCCGCGACCTGCTGCGGGTTGCCCACCAGCGCGGTGCCCGCACCGCCGCGCACCAGGCCGACGCCCGCCCACAGGTTCGGCGCAATGCGCAGGTTGTCGCGCGAGCCGTTGTGCAGCGCGCTCATGCGCGCCTGGCCTGCGGAATCCATGCGGGCGAAAATCTTTTGCGCCTGGGCGATGGTATCATCATCAAGATGGGCGATCAGGCGGTCCGCGGCCGCCCAGGCCTCCTCTTCCGTTTCGCGCACGATGACATGCAGGCGGATACCGTACTCGAGGTTCCGGCCGCGAGCCGCGGCGCGCTCGCGCACGACCGCCAGCTTTTCAGCCACCAGCTCCGGCGGCTCGCCCCAGGTCAGATAGGTGTCGATCTGCTCGGCCGCCACGTCGATCGCTGCCTCCGGGGAGGAGCCGCCAAAATAGAGCGGCGGGCCATCCTCCTGCACCGGGGGGAACAGCACTTCCGCGCCTTCTACGTGAATATGCTCGCCCTGATAGTCCACTTTTTCGCCCCGCAGCAGCTGGGTATAGACATCCAGAAACTCGCGGGTCACCTGATAACGCTCGCTGTGGCTGAGGAAGATACCGTCGCCTTTGTTTTCCACCGGATCGCCGCCGGTCACCACGTTGATCAGCAGTCGCCCTTCCGACAGGCGGTCCAGCGTGGCCGCCATGCGCGCTGCCAGCGTGGGCGGCTGCAACCCGGGCCGAACCGCGACCAGATAGCGCAAACGGCGGGTCAACGGAGCCAGCGCCGAGGCCACCAGCCAGGAATCTTCACAGCTTTTTCCGGTCGGGATCAGCACGCCGTAATAGCCGAGGCTGTCGGCGGCCAGCGCGACCTGCTGCAGATAGGGTAGATCAACCGGGCGTCCGCCCTCGGTGGTACCCAGATAACGCCCGTCGCCATGGGTCGGTAGGAACCAGAACACGTTGATGCTCTCGTCAGCTTTCGGCGTCATTATCCTTATCCTATATAACTTTATGCGAAAACGTTTATTCATTAGTTTTTATTTGGTTATATGGGCGTTAGCGATAATCATGCCAAAGGTTTTAACGAAACAGAGATTGTGCATTTTCAGTCAGTTAGGTCATCATAGCCCGTCATGTCTGTTGCAATTGCAACGCAACGCCAACAGCATTTGCTGCATATGCAACAGCGGGGTTAGGCTTTTCCCCTGCTGGTTTCATTGCCGCTTGCTAACGATAGGTTTAGCGTGATGGCAGACCTTTACAGGAGCCATCTCATGCTGACACCTTACAATCAACCGGATTCACCTCGCCCGTACTGATCGACCCGGCGTCGCTGGCTTTCCAGACCCTGCTGGATAAACTGGCCCCCACCGACGCCACCGTGCTAATTGTGGGCGAAACCGGCACGGGCAAAGAGGTGGTCGCCCGTTATTTGCATCACCACAGCGCGCGTCGTCACCAGCCTTTTCTCGCCGTTAACTGCGGCGCCCTGACGGAAAGCCTGGCGGAAGCAGAATTGTTCGGACATGAGAAAGGTGCCTTTACCGGCGCGCTGCAGGGTCACCCCGGCTGGTTTGAAGCGGCGGAAGGCGGCACCCTGCTGCTGGATGAGATCGGTGAACTTAGCCTGCCGCTGCAGGTTAAGCTGCTGCGCGTATTGCAGGAGCGTGAAATCACCCGCGTCGGCTCGCGAAAAGCGACGAAAGTCAACGTGCGCGTGATCGCCGCGACCCACGTCGATCTGGCCCAGGCAATCCGCGAGCGCCGTTTTCGTGAAGATCTCTACTACCGCCTGAATATCGCTGTTGTGCCCCTGCCGCCCCTGCGCCAGCGTCGCCAAGATATCCCGCCGCTGGCACATCATTTCCTCTCCCTCTACGCACGCCGCCTTGGCCGTCCGACCCGCCGTCTGGCGCCGGACACGCTGGCGAAGCTGATGGACGATTGCTGGCCCGGCAATATTCGCGAACTGGAAAATACGCTGCACAATGCCGTTCTGCTCAGTCGCGATGAGACATTGACGCCGACGCAGCTGCGGCTGGCAGGTTACAGTGAACGCGCATACAGCGAAACGGACGATTCGACGCTGGATAGCTTCCTGCGCCAGCAGATTACGCGCGAACCGCAACAGCTGTTTGATCGGGTGATTCAGAGTCTGATCAGTAACGCACTGGAAATTGCGGACAACAATCAGACTCAGGCCGCCACGCTGCTGGGCATTAGCCGGCACACGCTGCGCACGCATCTGGCACAGATGGGCGTCATAAAAGGGCGGCGCAAGTCCGCCGTTATGGCCTTCTCACACGTCAGCGGGGCCGCGCGCCCTGAACGCGAGTTGCGTATCGGCTTTCAGAAATTTGGCAATCTTGGCGTGTTGAAAGCGCGCCAGACGCTGGAACAGTGCTTCAATCAGCAGGGTATCAGCGTGGTGTGGAGTGAATTCCCCGCCGGTCCGCAACTGTTGTATGCGTTGCAGAATAATGAGATTGATTTTGGTACCACCGGTGAAGTGCCGCCCATCTTCGCTCAGGCCAGCGGTAACGCCGTGACTTATATCGCCTGGGAGCCACCGGCACCGGGCAGCGTCGGGATTGTGGTGCCACGCGACAGTACTATCCACAACCTGGCAGATTTGCGAGGTAAGCGTATCTCGGTCAATAAAGGATCGAATGTTCACTGGCTGCTGTTGCAGCTGCTTGAGGAAGCCGGCATCGGTCTGGATGAAATTAAAGTGGTGTACACGCCGCCGAAATATCCGCTCACAGCCAGCGATTATCTGGCCGTTGATGCCTGGATGATGTGGGATCCGCTGCTGAGTGCCGCAGAAAGCAACGCCGATTTGCGCGTGCTGGAGAAGGGCGAAGGCCGGGTGCGCAACCACCAGTTTTATCTGGCGCGCCATGATTATGTGCAGCAGCATGACGATATCGTGCAGCAGCTGGTAACGAGCCTGCAGCAAACCGGGACCTTTATCGATAATCATCGCCATGAAGCCGCCACTATGCTGGCGCAGGAACTGGGGCTGGAGTTCGCAGCCGTGGAACGTGCCTTATCCCGTCGCAGCCACCAGACCCGGCCCATGGTTTTCCACGTCATCAAAGAACAGCAAACTATCGCTGACCGCTTTTATGCGCTCGGTTTGATTCATAAACCGGTGCGCGTGCGTGATGCAGTGTGGCAGTCGCCCAGCCAGACGGCGCTTATGGCATAGAGGCTACAGTAAAAGTTATCCACGTTTTCTGTGGATAACACATTGAATATCGTCTGGCTAAACCTAGTTTTTCTGACGGCAGCATGAGGGTTTACTGTGAAATTCGGGCGATTTCAGCCTGAAATCCTGCAGATAAAAACCCTTTTTTCAAACAGTTAGAGGTGAAATCGCCATGGCGAATGTCGCCTGATTCCGGCAGATTTCATTAAGGATTCTCCCTGCTGGTTTCACTGTTGCTTTCGCATCCAGCAAAGCTGGCCATGTTCAAACTCTCAACCGGCGATGGCGGGGTTTCACCGTATTACATTGCTGAGCTGGCGATTTCAGCCTGAAATTCCGGCTAAGGTTGATTTGATTTCATGCACTTAGCGCTGAAATAACGCTGGCGAAGGATGAAATTACGGGGTGAGAAATCAGGTGGGTGAGGTAACAATCTGTAGCGGCACGGTTCAGGATGTACGGGATTGTGCTGCTACAGATTGCTGGTCATCGGAGGTAAAGCGCTACTACTGATTGAGATACTTATTCAGCGTCTCGGTGATAACACGATCCAGCTCTTCCTGTAACTCTCTGGACTGACGGTTAAACTCGTAGCTAAACATGCGTCCGCGCGTTTTCTTGCGGGCGTAACGGTCTTTATCCGCGAAGGTCCACAGCGGTGTCGCCACCACTTTATCTTTAGCCGGCGCCTGCACCAGCGTCTGGCTGCCGTTACGGACCAGTCGCAGGATGCCATTCTTGACTTCATCTTCCGCCAGGCCTTCACGCGCACAGACGCTGTCCACATCCATGCCGATGGTTTCAATCAGAGCGTCTACCGTCTGACCGGTTTCCTGCAGTTTTTCGTAGGCCTGCAACAGCGTTTTGTAGTCAGGATAGGTCAATTCTGAATGGTTCGGGAACAGGGTGACCAGCTCCAGCGGCACACTGGCAGCCTGCAGCGCGCGGGTCACTTTTGCCTGAGACAGCCCTTCACTCTGCGCAATCTCTTTTTGCGACAGTCCGCTGTCTTTCAGGGACATCAAACGCATGCCGACTTCACGCAGATTATGCTCACGCGCGGTCTGGATATCCTGCGCCAGACGACGGGCTTCTTCGGCAGAGATGGCAACGTCGGTAACCAGCACATCCAGCCCGGTTTTACAGTGCAGCGCGGCCGCCCGACGACGCGAACCATCGAGGATTTCAATCCGATCGCCACGCTTCACGCCAATGGCCGGGAAGAACTGCTGCAGTTTAATGGTACGGATGATATCGCGCAGTGATTCTGGCGTGAGACCGGACTGGTCACGGCCGTTGGTTTCCATCACCACGTAGGTTCTTTCTTCTATCTCTTTTGCGGTGATGTGTTCCAGGGTGAACAGGGCGCGTTTACCGGTGGAAAGTATAAACGTTTGGGAGTGGCCATCCTCGCTGGGTTCATTTTGTAACGGGCTCTGGCTGAAGGTGCGGCCAATAGTGATTCTTTTTGCGCTCATAATAACCTCAGTTCAGGCGGATAAATTCAATACGATCAAAGACGGCTTTGGCAAAGTCTTCTGCCGCCGAACGCGCGTTTTTCAGGGCTTCGCTGCTGCCGACATAGGTAGATGGGTTAGCGGAGATAACCGTATCAAACGATTCACCGCAGCGTTCAAAGCCATCCAGCCGCGGCAGCGCCGCATCCAGCATATCGCCGCCAAATATCTCTTTCGCCAGGCTGTGACACATCTTGTGGTCCGCTTTATTCGACAGCTTGGACATAAAACCAATATTGCCCTGCAACCGGCAGGTGGCACCCGACTCTTCGATGATGTCGATAAGCTCGGGCAGGCGCGTCAGATACTTCAGCGTGGAGTGGAAATCAACCTGTGCCGGCGGCACCGGCGTCATAAGCAAATCGGAAGCGGCAATGGCGTTTTTCAGGAAGGCATCCAGATGTGGGCCGCTGTCAATAAAGATGAAGTCGTAATCTTTTTTCAGCTTAGCCACCACGTTTTCATACAGCACTGCATGCACGTTTTGCTGCGGCAAATGCTCCGCACACAGCTCTTCCCAGCGTGAAGCAATGAAGGCGTCATCGATTGAGGCGGGCAGTACGTCAACGCCAGGAATAATCGATGGCACAATAAATTCGCTTTTCAGCTCTTCGCGGCTGACGTTTTGCAGCATCGCCTGTGCTGCGGTGGCCTCAACCAAACCGACCGAACGTTCATGATTCAGGAACATGGTGGCCGAAGACTGCGGATCGAGATCGATCACCAGGATACGTAAATCTTCAAACAGCAGGTGCGGATGCGCGCGCAGCGCGTGCGCCAGTGATACGGTGGAAACGGTTTTAGACACACCGCCTTTCAGGTTACCGACAAACAGCGTAAACGCTTCAGGATGGCGATCGCGATATTTCGGGACGCCGCGATGATGGTAGATGTCGATAATATTTTGGATCGACATCGCGTACTTGGTGGAACTGCCGGCCGCGCGCTTATCAAACGGATAGCCGTTTTCTTCCATCTCGTTAACCGCGTAATCGACACTGGCGCGCGTCAGCCTGGGCAACTTGGCTAACGCCGCTTTGGCATAAACCTGGTAAAAAGTATTCTCGTGCAACTCTTCTTTTTGCGCCTGAATCTGCTCCGTCAGGCTCATCAGCATTCTTTCTGAGCGTTGAGCGACTTTCAGAACCTGCTTCTCATCGTTAGCCATACTTGCTCCACACATGTAGGATTTATGACTTTATACCGAAATCCTGCACATGAGGCAAATCTATCTCATCTGTTCATCATCGGCTCGCGTTGTAAAAAGACCTTTTGCAAGAGAGGTTTAAACGACACGTTCACTGGAGTCAGTAATGCGAGCTGGTTGATAACCCATCAATTGATGAAAATGTGATCGGTGAAAGGGCGGCCCTCTGCCACTGTTCACTGTAATCAGTAACCGACCTATCTGGCTGAAGCGGGCGATCACGGTGAAATACTGCGCGCCGTTACCTGACAGAGCAGTCCGCACGTTCACTGTAATCAGCGGGTGGCGAAAAGGAATGAACTGCGTTCACTGTACTCGGCAGAACATTCACTGCAATCAGTAACCCTGCCGGAAGGTTCACTGTAATCAGTAATCCTTTAGCGCAGGGACAGCGCTACCGGCGCCAGGGCAAGCCAGTGCGCAAAAGTAAATGTTCACTGTAGTCAGTGGTTCCGCGCAACATCCGCTCACCGAATGGTCAGGATTCACTGTAGTCAGCACAAGCCCACTACATTCTTCCCTCACTGACTGCCTGCAACGCACGGTATGAGGGGGTGCTGCCAGCCAGTGAGAAGGGGAGAAGCTGCACACGATGAGAATTACGCGGTGTGCGATTTCGGGCTGGGGAGCATCGCCTGCAGGAAGATTGGGTTGCGTCGCGGCGAGCATCGTGCAGTGCCATGTTTAGAGCCACCTTACTGGCGGTAATCTGCCAGCGCATCGATTCATGCAGATATAAGATTCACTGTAATCAGTAAACTGCGACGTCTATGCCACCGACATTCACTGTAGTCAGTAAACTATGAATGCCTTTTCGTCAATGTTCACTGTAATCAGTAACGTGACCGTTATCAGATATTCATAACCTGATCGCTGCGGCGCATTCACTGTAGTCAGTAGAAGGAAAAGCGCGTTTAAGCCTGAATTGCTGACCTGCCTGACTGAGCATTCACTGTAATCAGTGAACCCGATCATCTTTATCGCGCCAGGTCGAGGGATGCTGGTGCGGGACAGGGAAGGGCACTCAGCTAACAACATTCACTGTAATCAGTAGCCGGGTTCGCGCGCGCTGCGCTTTGAGGCAGCAGTACCTGACGCACACGTTCACTGTAATCAGTACATGCCCGCTTAGCCTCAGCCCGATAACGTTCACTGTAGTCAGTAGCTGGCTTTCCTTCCCTTACAGGCCAATGCCAGCGGTAAGGTAGGGGAGTGTTAAGAACGTTCACTGCAATCAGTAAAAGTCAGACAACGCAGAGGGCCGTTTCGTCATGAAATGACGTTCACTATAATCGGTAAACCGTCCCACGATTCACTGTAATCAGTGATAGTGATCAACCCTGTCACTTTTACTGGTTACTTTTACAGCATAATTACTGAATACAGTGAATGTATTGCAGTATATCGATTATTAACTTTAATTTTCAGTCAGATACGATAAAGCGTTCACTGTAATCAGTGAGGTCGTATGCATTTGTGTTCACTGTGGTCAGCAGAATCGCCCGGCAGACCAGACATTCACTGTAATCAGCCAGACGGTATCTGAAGGCACAGACAAGATGTCTGTCAACCCACCTGGTAAGTACCCACTATCAATAAAAGCGCTGTTAGGCATGAAAAGGAAGGTTGGAGGGTTGTTACGGAACAGGCAATACCGGCAGCGACCACTGATTACAGTGAATGGTACCGATTACAGTGAACAGTTCAGGTTGTGCTGATTACAGTGAATGAGGGGAAAGCAGCAGTGTCACTTTTAGGCTCAGTGACACTGCGCGAAGAGGGCTGACTGATTACAGTGAATGGGTGAAGTCAGTCTTCGAAATCGAGGTCTTCCAGCGAATCGATACTTTCCAGATTGCTGATACCATCGAGTTTGGGTGTCCGACTGTGGATGATGAAAAATACCGAACGGCCCCGTTTCACTTCGGAGTAGTCCAGATAGCCAATCTCTTTCAGCTGCTCCATGGCGCGCCGCACCACATGGTTTTGCGTGGTGGTTTTTGAGCCGAGATTAAGACGCATGCGTAAGCGCGCCAGGGAGATAGGCGCCGGATTAGTGGGCAGGCTTTCCAGGTAGGTATACAGCGCCTGCGCCGACTCCTTACGCTTGAGGCGCGAGATAGCACGCAGCTGCAGCAGCACCTTGTGGTCGAAGTTATACAGCTCAAACAGCTTAGGATCGGCCTGAATACGCACCAGATCTTTCTCACGATCGTAGTAAGCCGACTGCACCAGGTGCGTGTGGTAGGCTTTACCATTCCCCTCAAACGACAGGGTATTGGTTGCGATACGTCGCAGCGAGGCGTCAAGACGCTTACGCAGCGCCGCGGACGAGTTGGCCGAGGGAATACCGCACATCTTGACGAAATCGATAAACGGCAGCGTGACGGTGTCGCCCTTAGACGGATAACGCGAGAAAGACTGAATGATGCCGGCCCAGGTTTTGAAATCATTATCCATATCCAGCCGTGCGCCGGTGATGGTAATCTTTTCATAGCCTTCCGCTTTCACCAGCGACAGGTTTTTGAGCTCTTTGGTGGCATCGGTTGAAGCCATAGCGCCGGATTTTCCGCGCGCCGTTGACTTCAGGGTAGGAACAAACAGACCCAGGCGCATCAGTGCGACCGGTTGTACGGTGTTATTTTTATTGGGATGAAGCTGAATAACTTCACCACTGTTTTTCGTCACCGACAGAAAAGGTTCAAGTAACGCCTTGTTTTCACTCTCTTTATCTGCCATAGCCTGAGATCTTCATTCTGTGGATGAAAAGGATCGGTATCTGATTACAGTGAACATTAACACTGTTTATAGTGAACATTCTACTGTCTATAGTGAATAAAGTACTGACTATAGTGGATACTTTACTGATTATAGTGAACACGATCACCTTCTCAGCCCTTGTCGGGTGCGGCCTGCCGCGATCGGGGATCTCTTAGGATCTCTTTTAGATCTCTTTATGATCTTTCTTTAAGATCTAATCACTGTATAAGTGGATAACCCGTTGAGGCGACTGATGCTGATAAGCGTAACCTGCAGAATATTCGCTTACGTCTTTAAATCACCCTGTGAGGGTGGAAAGTGAAAATCTTCAGGCCTGCGCTGTCTCTCAATTCATTTCAGGTGAACAACTTGCTCTCATCTATTCATTTTTCATCACCTGATAGCTGGCGTAAGGTAGATCCCATTCTGATCAACCCGATTATCTGACGAAGGCATCTTATGACTGATCACGTTATTTCACGTAATCCCACCAGCGGCGAAATCATTGCCACTTATCCCCTGCAGAGTGCAGCCGAGCTGGAAACGGCTTTACAGCAAAGCGCCAGCGCCTTTGCGCAGTGGCGTAACACAGAGATGGCACAGCGCGTGAAGGTACTGCGTCAGCTGGGTGAGCAGCTGCGTCAGCGTCAGGATCAACTGGCTACGCTCGCCACGCTGGAAATGGGTAAACCCATTGCGCAGGCGCGTGCCGAAGTCCTGAAATGCGCCAGCCTGTGTGACTGGTATGCTGAACACGGACCGGCAATGCTGGCCGATCAGCCCACGCTGGTGGAAAACCAGCAGGCCTGGCAATCGTTTCGTCCACTCGGTGTGATCCTCGCGGTGATGCCGTGGAATTTTCCTTACTGGCAGGTCCTGCGCGGCGCGGTCAGCATGCTGCTGGCGGGCAACACCTACCTGCTGAAACACGCTCCGAGCGTCATGGGCTGCGCCTGGCTGATGCAGGAACTGTTTACCGCAACCGATTTGCCGCGCGGGGCATTCAATGTAATCAACGTTGATAACGACGGTGTTTCTGCAGCCATTAAAGATCCGCGCGTCGCGGCTATCGCCGTGACCGGAAGCGTGCGTGCTGGTGGGGCTATCGCCGCTCAGGCCGGTGCGGTATTGAAAAAAACCGTGCTGGAGTTAGGCGGCGCCGATCCTTTTATCGTGCTGGCGGATGCCGATCTGGATGCGGCAGTGGCCTCAGCGGTCACAGGACGCTACCAGAACAGCGGGCAGGTGTGTATGGCAGCCAAACGCTTCATTATTGAAGAGAGCATCGCAGAAGCGTTTGAGGCGCGTTTTAGCGCAGCCGTGCAGGCACTGAAAGTGGGCGATCCGCTGCAGGAAGAGACTTATATCGGTCCGATGGCACGCTACGATCTGCGCGATGAACTCGATCATCAGGTGCAGGAAACCCTGCAGCAGGGTGCACGTCTGGTGCTGGGCGGCCACAAGATCGAGGGCGTCGGCAACTATTATGCGCCAACCATTCTTGCCGACGTCACGCCCGCGATGACCGCTTTTCGTCAGGAGATCTTCGGGCCGGTGGCGGCGATCACCGTCGCGCGCGATGCGCAACATGCACTGCAGCTGGCGAATGACAGCGAGTTTGGCCTGAGCGCCACCGTGTGGAGCGGCAATGAAGCGCTGGCGCAGGAACTGGCAGAGCAGCTGGAAACCGGCGCGGTGTTTATCAACGGCAACGGCGCCTCAGATCCGCGCGTCGCTATCGGTGGCGTGAAAAAGAGTGGTTATGGCCGCGAACTCTCCAGCTTCGGCGTGCACGAGTTCTGTAACATCCAGACGGTGTGGAAAAACCGTCGCTAACCCGGCCGGGGCGCGCCATACTGTGCGCCCCAACTTTCGGAAGCAATCCTTGTATGCAGACGCCAGGCATTCTTATCCTTGCTGCCGGTCTCGGCAGCCGCTTTCGTCAGGCCGGCGGTACCGGATATAAACTGCTGGCGCCGTATCCTGACGATAATGGCGTGCCTCAGCCGCTGCTGAAGCTGACGCTGCAGCAGGCGCAGCGCAGCGGTTTGCCGCTTCTCCTCATTATCCGGCCGGAAGATGGCGCCATTCAACAGCTGGCACAGCAGTGCGGCGTCGCGACCTGCACTATTGCCAGCGCCGGCAGCGGTGAAAGCATTGCCGCTGGCGTGCGGGCCACCGCCCACTGGCATGGCTGGCTGATCGTACCCGGTGATATGGCGTGGGTGAGGGCGGAGGATCATCAATGCGTGGCGCAGGCGCTGCACAACGGTGCGCCGCAGGTACGGCTCAGCTGGCAAAACCAGCCGGGCCACCCGGTGGGTTTTGCCGCGCACTATGGCGCGGCGCTCGCTCAACTGCAGGGCGACAGCGGTGCCCGCGCGCTGCTTGACCCGGCTATTCTCATCACTCTGCCGGCCCATCAGGGCACGATCCGCGACGCGGATCTGCCGCGATCCGATGCAAGCCACTGACCGGCAGCACGCCTGACTGGGTCAGTGGCTGCCGGGATTAGCGCGTACCTGCGCCACTTTTTCGCTCAGATTCTGCCACGCCGGTTGGTCAGGTGCGTAGCGCTGGCGCAGCCAGGCGGCAATATCCGCAACCTGCTTATCCGACAAACTGGCGGCAAAGCCGGGCATATAGCCGAGCGCATCGGTTGCCGGTTTGTCGATACCGTGCAGCACTACCTGTAACAGATTATCCGGCGTCGCGCTGGTTATGCTGCTGCTGTTGGCCATCGATGGGCTGACGCCAAACAACTGCGGTCCGCCCTCGCTGGCGCTGTGGCAGGCCTGACAGGCACCTTTAAACAGCCGTTCCCCTGCGGCAGTGTTCCATGCCGGTTTTGCCGCCGGCGCGGCAACAGGGCGCGCTGCCCGACCGTTGATATCCGCCAGATAGCTGGCCATGGCGCGCACGTCGGCTTCCGGCAGGGTGGCGAGATGGTTTACTACCGGAGCCATCGGTCCGGCGGCAACGCCGTGCTGCGCATCGTAACCACTGCGCAGATAGTTATACAGCGACTGCGCCGTCCACGGCTGCGGGGCTTTATTCAGCTGATTCAGCGCCGGCGCTTCCCACCCGTCCACCCACCCCCCCGCCAGGAAAGCCGCGCCGCCCTTTTCCGCGCCCAGCAGATTGCGCGGCGAGTGGCAGGCGCCGCAGTGGCCGAGCCCATTGACCAGATAGGCGCCGCGATTCCACTGCGCGCTTTGTTGCGGATCGGGTTGAAAATCCCCCTGGCGCAGGAACAGCGCGTTCCAACCCGCCATCAACGGCCGCAGGTTAAACGGGAAGCGCATCTGATTGGCCGGATTGCTCTGGCGCACCGCCGGTTGCGACATCAGATAAGCGTACAGCGCCTGCATGTCGCCGTCGGTCATTTTACTGAATGCGGTGTAGGGAAATGCCGGATACAGATGGCGGCCGTCGCGGGCGATGCCCTGGCGCATCGCCCGATCGAACGCGGTAAACGACCAGTTGCCGATGCCGGTTGCCACGTCCGGGGTGATGTTGGTGCTGTAGAGCGTGCCGAACGGCGTCGCCATCGCCAGCCCGCCGGCGTTGGTCGCCCCTTCCGACGCGGTATGGCAAACCGCGCAGTCTCCGGCGGCGGCCAACTGGCGGCCGCGCTCCAGCGTGGCGGCCGACCAGGTGCCGGCGCCGGGCGTCGCCACCGGTGCGATCTCCGCCCGCCATGGCAGGGCGCTGCCCGCGATGCCCAGCGCCGCGACCGAGCAACCCTGTTACGCCACCCAGCGCCCATTTTCGGCTGCGGCGGCGGGCATTTTGGGCCGGGGCGGCCAGCTGCGGCTCCGGCTGCGGATCAGGCCCGTTCAGCGCCTCTCGCAGCTTATCCGAGGTGATCGGCAGCTCGCGAAAACGAATGCCGGTGGCGTCGAACACCGCGTTGGCGATGGCCGCGGCGCTGGGCACCGACGCCGACTCCCCGGCGCCCAGCGGCGGATCGTAAGGGCGCGGCATCATCACCACGTCGATCTCCGGCACTTCCGGGAAGGTCAGGATCGGGTAGCCGCCCCATTCTTTGGCGGAGACCGTCGATTCCTCAAAGGTCACGCGCTCTTTCAACACCCGGCTGGTCGATTGCAACACGTTGCCGTGAATTTGGTGGCGCACACCGTCCGGGTTGACCATCATGCCCGCGTCGTGGCCGACCACGATGCGCGTCACCGCCACTTCGCCGCTGGCTTTGTCGATCGCGACGTCGGCGACCCAGGCGGCCCAGGCGGCGCCGAAGCCGGGAAACTTGCTGTGGATGTAGCGGGCGTAGGCAAAGCCGCGCCCGCGCAGCACGCCGTCTTCCGCCGGGGTCTGCATCGGTTCGGTATGCGGCGTCCAGCCGGCGCGCTCTGCGGTGCTGCGCATCAGCTCACTGGCGCGTTCGTCATGGATATAGCGCAGCCGGTATTCCAGCGGATCGACGCCGGCGGCGTGGGCCAGCTCATCGATATAAGATTCGTGGGCGAAGGTGTTCGGCAAGGCGGAAACGCCACGCATCCAGGAGGCGCGCACGATCGGCGCCATGTCTTCGATGCTGACGCGCAGCGCCGGATATTCATAAGGCGGCACCGAGGTGCGGTCGCCCATTTCATAGGCCACCGGCAACGGCTCGACCCGACCGGTCAGCAGCAGCGCCAGGGTCGGCGCGCCGTTGGAGGGGTAATAGGTGCGAAAGTCGTAGGCGACCGGATGCCCGGCGGCGTCCAGCCCGCCGTCCACCTCCATCAGCTGCGCCGTGCCCTTCGGTTCCCACACATGTTCCTGTTCGCGCGTCAGCTGCACCCGCACCGGCCGGCCCACCGCGCGCGACAGCAGCGCCGCGTCGGCGCAGACGTCATCGGCGCAGTTGCGGCCATAGCAACCGGCGGCCTCCATGCGGATCACTCTCGATGGTCGCTTCCGGCCTCTCCAGCAGCCAGGCCAGATCGGCGCGCAGCAGGTGCGGGTTCTGCGTGCCGGACCAGACCTGCAGGCGCTCCGGCCGGTAGTCCGCCAGCGCGCAGGAAGGGCCAATCGAGGCATGCAGCTGATACGGCCACAGGTAGCTGCGGGTGAAACGCCTGTCGGCCGTCGCCAGCGCCGCGTCCACATCGCCGGTATCGTGCACCACCCGGGTCGAGTGCGGGTTGTCGCGCAGCGCCTGCGCCACGTCGGTCATCTGCGGCAAATTGCGCCGCCAGTCTTTCCAGCTGACCTGCAGCGCCTGCGCTGCCTTGATCGCCTGTTCTTCGCGCTCGGCGACAATGCCGATGAAATCGCCGATCACCACCAGTTTGACGATGCCGGGAATATGCGCGATCGAGGTTTCGTCCACCGCCAGCAGGCTGGTGCCGACAAATTCGCCGCTGTCGTAACCGGCATAGGGCGGCCGCACCACCCGGCCGTGCAGCATGTTTGGCAGGCGCATATCGTGTACGTAGGTGGTTTCGCCGGTCGCCTTGGCCGGAATATCGACGCGCGCGGCGCTGGTGCCCACCAGGCGATACTCCGTCTGAGGTTTCAGCGGCGCGTCGCCGGAAATCGACAGCTCGACATGACCGCCGGCCACCAGCTCGGCGTAGCTGAGCGCCTGCCCCTGCGGGCTGCGGATCACGCCCTCCTCCAGCGTCAGCTGTTCCACCGGCGCATCGAAGCGCTGCGCCGCCTGGCGCAACAGCCAACGGCGCGCTTCGGCGGCGGCGTTGCGCAGCGGCACGGCGGAGATCTGCAGCGTGGCGCTGGCGATGGTGGCGCCCTGATTCGGCGCGCGCTCGGTATCGCCCAGCACCATTCGCACCTGATCCATGCGCAGGTACAGCTCTTCGGCGACGATCTGGCCGAGCGCGGTGCGCACGCCGGTGCCGAGATCGACATGGCCGTTAAAGGCATAGATTTCGCCGCTGCCGCACAGGGCGATAAACAGCCCTTGCTCCCTGGGCTTCAGCACCGGCGTTTGCCCTTTGGGCACCGGCCCCGAAGGCGGTTGCACGCTGTCGACGATCAGCAGCACGCCGTCGCGCTGCAGCAATTCGGCCTGGCTCGGCGATGAGGGACGGGAATCAGTCATGAGCGTGGGCGTCCTCATCGCGGCAGAGAATGATGGCGCGCTGAACCGCACGCAGGATTTCGAGATGGGTGCCGCAGCGGCACAGGTTGCCGGACAGCGCCTGACGGATCTCCGCCTCGCTCGGGGCGGGATTGCGATCCAACAGGGCTTTGGTGGTCATGATCATGCCGTTGAGGCAGTAGCCGCATTGCGCCGCCTGCTCTTCGATAAACGCCCGCTGCACCGGGTGCGGGCGCTGGCGATCGCCAAGGCCTTCCAGGGTCACGATCGCCCGGCCGGACACGCCGAGCGCCGGGATCACGCAGGAGCGCGCCGCCACGCCGTCGATCAGCACGGTACAGGCGCCGCATTCGCCCAGGCCGCAGCCGTATTTGGGGCCGTTGAGCGCCAGATCGTTGCGCAGTACCAGCAAGAGCGGCGTATCCGCCATCACCTGCGCATGAAGCTGTTCGCCGTTCACCGACAGCATCAGCGGATGCTCCGTCAGCGTGGTGTTCGCGCCTTCCCTGGGCGACTGCACTTCAGATATCGCCATTGTGTCGCGCAGTCTGATGTGCCAGCATTTTCATTATTAACCGCCTTAGCGAGGCGGCTAAGCGCGTTGCCCGGGCGAATTAGCCGGCTGGCTCGGATCTTCCAGCATTTTATTCAGCAGGAATATCAGCGCTATCCGTTCGGCCGGGTTGAGCGTGCCCGTAAGTCATTTCGGTGATGCGCATCGCGTTGTCTGTCGTGCTGTCAATCAGGCGGTGGCCGGCGTCGGTCAGGCCGACCACCACCTTGCGCCGATCCACCGGATCCGGCGTCACCGTGATCAGATCGCGCGCCTTCAGCCGCTCGACGATGCCGCGTATGGTGGCCTGATCCACCGCCGTCACCTGCACCAGCTCGGTCAGCGAGCTCGGCCCCATATCGCGCACCGCGCACAGGGTGATGAACTGCACCGCCGTCAGCTGCGAATCGCCGACGTTTTGCTGGAAAATCGCCAGGTGGCGCTGATAAACCTTGCGCAGCAGGTGCCCAACTTGCTCGGTAAAATGATAATTTTCGGGTTGGCCGCTCACGGCTGACGGGTATTCGGGGGGCGTCATTGCGTTACTCTCACCATCTATGGAATCCACGAGAATAGTACAAACCCCCGCCGTTGGCAGCAACGATTAAGCCCGGCGCACGCGCGAGGCCTCCGGTGCCACCACTTCCCCGTCCGCCACCACCGTTTGCCCGTCGAGGCGGATGTCGCAGCGGCGCAGCGCGATGTCCATATGGCAAGGCGTTTTGCGCGTGCCGCCCACTTCGGTATTCGGCCCGGTGGAGAACAGGAAGTTGCCGTAAAACGCACGCGCGTCCATGCACATGCCGTCGTTCTTGTCGTGCAGGCCCATCGCCGTCCACTGGGCGCGCGGCTGCAGGCCCCAGCCGATGTGCGAGATGCCGTACACCTCCGGATCGTCAAAGTATTTCATGTATTCGCGCAGGTATTCCGCCTCGAAACCGCCGTGAATGCGGGTAACGAACCCTTGTTCGATCTCCAGCGTGATGCGTTCGCGCGCGTAGCTTTTAAACGGCAGCAAGATATCGCCGACCTCCAGCACCAGCACCCCTTCCGCCTGCTCCTCATTCGGCCAGGTGAACAAGAAGCCGCTCGGCCAGTGATCCCAGCGCCCCGGTTCATCGGCATAGCCGTACTCGGTCACCGTCGGGTATTGCCCGAGCGGCGCGCGGAAATCGCTGCCGGCGGCGGAGGTCACCTGCATCAGCTTCGCCTGCTCCAGCACGGCGGCGGCGGCCAGCACCCGCGCCTTGTCCTCCGCGTTGGGCAACATGCGCGCCAGCACCTCCGGCGGCTCCACCGCCAGCAGGATGCGAGTGCCGGTTTTCAGGATCTGCTCCTGCTCCGGCGAATGCAGCAGCATCATGGTATCGACGATCAGATCGGCGGCCTCCAGCGCACGCTGCGCCGCCAGGTTGCCGGTCAGCGCGGTATCGCCGCAATAGGCGGTCATGTCGTTGCCCATCGCCCGCGGATGGTTGAACGCCGGCAGCTCGACGGCATACACCCTGGCGCCCAGCCGCAGCGCCGCGTCGGTCGCGGCGCGCACCGTGCGCGCATCGGAATAGTGGCTTTTCAAAATCGCCACGCTCTGCGAAGCATCGACCTTCGACAGCGTAAGCACCTGCTCGAACAGCTGTACCAACTGGGTTTCATTGACCGCCATGGCCTGTCTCCTGTCTCGTCAAGGGTGTCCGACGCCCGCAAGGCGGCGGTGATTTTTCAAACAATTTAAAGTGAACACGCTCGTTTCTATCTACGTCAAAAAAGCAAAGGAAAGCAAGTTGCGACTATCCATCATAAGAAAGTCCTATTTCATCCCTCTGCAATCCTGTGATTAACATGAGTTTAACAGTAATGCGCCGTCAATTAGCGTGAGCAAGATCTGATTTAACACTTTTGCAACTTTGCGTTATCTAGTGCATACACTATAAATCGATCGTCCAGCCACGCGTTGGGCCTACGCTGAAAAAAGCCAACAGACAGGGGAAATATGATGAGCAAACAACCACGCATCGCCGTCGTCGGCGCCGGGCTGGGGGGCGCCGCCGCCGCCGGGCTGCTGCAAAAAGCCGGCTTTACCGTCGATCTGTATGAACAGAGCCCGGCGTTCTCGCGCCTCGGCGCCGGCATTCACATGGGGCCGAACGTCCTGAAGATTTTCCGCCGGCTCGGCATTGAGCAACGGCTGGAGCAGATGGCGTCTCATCCCGATTTCTGGTTCAGCCGCGATGCCGAGAGCGGCGACTATCTGTCGCGCATCGAACTGGGCGCCTTCGCCCGCCGGGAGTACGGCGCCGCCTATGTGACGGTGCACCGCGGCGATCTCCAGGCGTTGCAGCTTTCCGCGCTGCAGCCCGGCACCCTGCACTTCGGCAAATGCCTGAGCAAGATTGAAGATCGCGGGGACGAGGTGGTGCTGAACTTCGTCGACGGCACCTCGGCCCATGCCGACATCGTGATCGGTGCCGACGGCATCAATTCGCGCATCCGCGAACATCTGCTGGGGGCGGAAGCGCCGACCTACAGCGGCTGGGTGGCCCACCGCGCGCTGATCCGCGGCGAGAAGCTGGCGAAATACAACCTGACGTTCGAAGACTGCGTGAAGTGGTGGTCGGCGGATCGCCATCTGATGGTCTACTACACCACCCAACGGCGCGACGAGTATTACTACGTGAGCGGCGTGCCGCACCCGGCCTGGGATTTCCAGGGCAGCTTCATCGACAGCAGCCGCGAAGAGATGTTCGAGACCTTCGCCGGTTACCACCCGATCGTGCAGGCGCTGATCGAATCCAGCGAGCAGGTCACCAAATGGCCATTGCTGAACCGCAAACCGCTGCCGCTGTGGAGCGAAGGCCGTCTGGTGCTGCTCGGCGACGCCTGCCATCCGATGAAACCGCACATGGCGCAGGGCGCGGCGATGGCGATCGAAGACGCCGCCATGCTGACCCGCTGCCTGCAGGAAACCGGCCTCGACGACTACCGCACCGCCTTCCAGCTGTATGAAGCCAACCGCAAGGAGCGCGCCTCCAGGGTGCAGGCGGTGTCCAACGCCAACACCTTCCTGCGCACTCAGGAAGATCCGGCCTGGGTCTACGGCTATGACCTGTACACGCAAGCGCTGAAATCGGAGAACGCCGCATGAGCACCTTCCTCTACGGCGCCCACGTTCACGCCAACGGCATTCGCCAACATTACCTGCGCTACGGCGGCCACGGCCCGGCGCTGATCCTGATCCCCGGTATCACCAGCCCGGCGATCACCTGGGGCTTCGTCGCCGAGCGGCTGGGAGAAAAATACGACGTCTACGTACTCGACGTGCGCGGCCGCGGTTTGTCGTCCAGCGGCCCGGAACTGGCTTATGACGCAGAGACCTGCGCGCAGGACGTCAATGCCTTCGCCGCCGCGCTGAACCTGGCCAGTTACGCCCTGCTCGGCCATTCGATGGGCGCCCGCTTCGCCCTGCGCGCCGCCGTTTTGCAGCCCGCCGGCGTGCGGCGGCTGGTGCTGGTCGACCCGCCGGTTTCCGGCCCCGGCCGCCGCGCCTATCCCGGCCAATGGCCGTGGTACGCCGACTCTATCCGGCAGTCGCTGCCGGGCATGAGCGCCGAGCAGATGCGCGCCTTCTGCCCGACCTGGAGCGAGGAGCAACGCCGGCTGCGCGCCGAGTGGCTGCATACCTGCTACGAGCCGGCGATCCAACGCGCCTACGACGATTTTCATCAGGTGGACAGCCACCGTGACTACCCGCTGCTGGCCATGCCGACGCTGCTGATGGTCGCGGGCAAAGGCGGCGTCATTCAGCCCGAAGACCGGGCGGAGATCCGCGCGCTGCAGCCGGAGATCGCCATCGTCGAGGTCGAGAACGCCGGACACATGATCCCGTGGGACGATTTCGACGGCTTCTTCCGCGCCCTGGGCAATTTTCTGGATTAACTGAGGAACACCGACATGAGCAACCACTACCGCATCGGCCAGATCGTGCCCAGCTCCAACACCACGATGGAAACCGAGATCCCGGCGATGCTGGGCGCGCGCCAGCTGATACGCCCGGAGCGTTTCACCTTTCACTCCAGCCGCATGCGCATGAAACACGTCAATAAAGAAGAGCTGGCGGCGATGGACGCCGAGTCCGATCGCTGCGCGCTGGAGCTCTCCGACGCGAGGGTCGACGTGCTCGGCTACGCCTGCCTGGTGGCCATCATGGCAATGGGGCTGGGCTACCACCGCGAATCGCAGGCCCGGCTGGCGCAGGTGACGAAAGACAATCAGGCCGCCGCGCCGGTTATCAGCAGCGCCGGCGCGCTAGTCAACGGCCTGAAGGTGATCGGCGCCAAACGCATCGCGCTGGTGGCGCCCTATATGAAACCGCTGACCCAGCTGGTGGTGGACTACATCCAGCACGAAGGCATTGAGGTCAAGGTATGGCGCGCGCTGGAGATCCCGGACAACCTCGACGTCGGCCGGCACGATCCGGCCAGGCTGCCGGGGATCGTCGCCGAGATGGACTTACGCGAAGTCGATGCTATCGTGCTGTCCGCCTGCGTGCAGATGCCTTCGCTGCCGGCCGTTCCGACGGTGGAGGCCCAAACCGGCAAACCGGTGATCACCGCCGCCATCGCCACCACTTACGCGATGCTGACCGCGCTGGAGCTGGAGCCGATCGTCCCCGGCGCCGGCGCCCTGCTGTCCGGCGCCTATTGAGGAGGCATGATGAACGACACCCTCAGCGACAATTATCGCGGCGTCTGGGGCCAGCGCCTCGGCTTCGGCCGGCGCCCGGCGCTGCTGGCGATCGATTTTATGCAGGCCTACACCACCGAAGGCGCGCCGCTGTTCGCGCCGGGCGTGGTGAGCGCGGTCGAGGAAAGCCGCGAGTTGCTGGCCTGTGCGCGCCGCACGGGAATTCCTGTGATCCACACCCATATCCGCTATCATGCAGGCCATTTTGCCGATGGCGGCCTGTGGGTCAAAAAAGCGCCGGTGATGAAGGACATGGTGGCGGGCAACCCGCTGGCGGCGTTCTGCCCGCCGGTGGCGCCGCTGGCCGATGAGGTGGTGCTGAGCAAGCAATACGCCAGCGCCTTCTTCGGCACCGCGCTGGCGCCGCTGCTGGTGGCGCAAGGGATCGACACGCTGCTGATGATCGGCTGCTCCACCAGCGGCTGCATCCGCGCCAGCGCGGTGGACGCGGTGCAGCACGGCTTTCGCGCCATGGTGGTGCGCGAGTGCGTCGGCGATCGTCACCCCGGCCCGCACGAAGCCAACCTGTTCGACATCGACAGCAAATACGGCGACGTGGTGCACAAACGGGAGGCGCTCGACTACCTGAACCGGTTATGAGTCAACGATTCACCTGCAACGACAATAACGAAGGCGCAGACAGCGCCTCACGCGACCGCCCGAAACAGGGCGGCGCCCATGCATCGCAAACACAACAGGCGCCTCCTGCGGAGGCCAACACGCACCACCTGGAGACAACATCATGGCCATTGTCGACACCCCGCTGGCGGGGAAAGCGGACGCAGAATCGCTGCTGCTGTACCGCAAAATCACCTGGAAACTGATCCCGTTTCTTTGCCTGTGTTACCTGGCGGCCTACCTCGATCGCATCAACGTCGGGCTGGCCAAGCTGCAGATGGCCGACGCGCTGCAGCTGAGCGAAGCGGCCTTCGGCCTGGGCGCCGGGCTGTTCTTCGTCGGCTATATTCTGTTCGAGGTGCCGAGCAACCTGATCCTGCAGCGCGTCGGCGCCAAGATGTGGATCGCCCGCATTATGATCACCTGGGGGCTGTTGTCCACCGCCACCATGTTCGTCACCACGCCGACCCAGTTCTACGTCATCCGCTTTCTGCTCGGCGTGGCGGAGGCCGGTTTCCTGCCCGGCGTGCTCTTTTACCTGACGCTGTGGTTCCCGACCTATCGCCGCGGCCGCATCATCGCGCTGTTTATGATCGGCCTGCCGCTGTCCAGCGTGATCGGCGGGCCGCTCTCCGGCTGGATCATGGGCCATTTCGACATGCGCCACGGGCTGCACGGCTGGCAGTGGCTGTTTTTGCTGGAGGGCATTCCCAGCGTGCTGTTGGGGGTGCTGACCTTCTGGCTGTTGCCTAACACTTATCAGCAGGCCAAGTGGCTGACGCCCGAGGAAAAACAGCGCATCGCCGACGATTTGGCGCGTGACGACGCCGAGGCCGATCACGGCAAGCACAGCTTCCGCGACGGCTTCTTCAACCTGAAAGTGTGGATGCTCGGCGGCATCGACTTCGCCATTTTGCTCAGCGCCTACGCCATGGGCTTTTGGATGCCGACCTTCATCAAAACCGCCGGCGTCACCGACATCACCACCATCGGCTACCTGACGGCGATCCCCAGCGTCGCCGCCCTGCTCGGCATGTTGCTGATCGGCAGCAGTTCCGACCGACTGCGCGAACGGCGCTGGCATATCATCGTGCCATTTATCGTCGGCGCGCTGGCAATGGCCGGCAGCACCTTCTTCACCCACAATGCGCTGGCCACGGTGCTGCTGTTCTCCATCGCCCAAGCGGCGATCATCGGCGCGGTGCCGGTATTCTTCAGCCTGCCGGCCACCTTCCTGCGCGGCACGGCGGCGGCGACCGGCTTCGCACTGGCCTGTTCGCTGGCCAACATCGCCGGGCTGGTGAGCAATTCGCTGATGGGGCTGGCGCTGGATCTGACCGGCAAGAGTGGCGGCGCGCTCTGGGCCTTCGCCGGCTGCCTGCTGCTCAGCTCGCTGCTGGTGGTGGCCCTGCCGGCCAAGGTGGTGAACCGGTAGCGAATACCTTACCTATTTGAATGATCGCTGATGGATTGCCATTGATGGCGTAATGCCGAATAGTTCCGAAACTGCAATACGCACAAATTCGTAGCGGCGCGATTCATCGCGCAATAAATTGCGCCGCTACGATAAGTGCAATCATTTATGTACAAATTCAAAGATAACTGACAAGGATTACGCCATTCATGGCGACCGCCTCACAGCCGCAGGATGCAACTCCACACCCCGCCAGACCGTCACGCCCATCCGCATTCAATCCTCCTCGCTAATCGGTTATCCATAAGGTAAAAATCTTGTGGGATAGTTCAAACTATCAGCTAAAGGTATTATAAAGGTATCTATTCTGGTGCTAGATTGGTTCTACCAACACCGGGGAGTCTATTTCGATGAAAACTACAATTCCAAAGCTGTCGTTCATGATGTTCTTAGAGTGGTTTATCTGGGGGGCATGGTTCGTGCCGCTGTGGGCGTTTCTCAGCAAAAACGGTTTTTCGCCGGTTGAGATCGCCTGGTGTTACGCCTGTACCGCCATCGCTGCCATCCTCTCACCGATTCTGGTCGGCTCGCTGGCGGACCGCTTCTTCCCGGCACAGAAAGTGTTATCGCTGCTGACCTTCGCCGGCGCGATTCTGATGTACTTCGCCGCACAGCAAACCCAGTTCAGCACCTTCTTCCCGCTGCTGCTGGTTTACTCCCTGACCTATATGCCGACCATCGCGCTGACCAACAGTATTGCGTTCTCTCACGTGGGTGACGTGGAGCGCGACTATCCGCGCATCCGCGTGATGGGCACTATCGGCTGGATCGCCTCCGGCCTGGCGTGCGGCTTCCTGCCGCAGATGCTGGGCTATAGCGATATTTCCGATACCAATATTCCGCTGCTGATGACCGCGGCCAGCTTCGCTCCTGCTCGGCCTGTTCGCCCTGACCCTGCCGAGCACACCGAACCGAAAAGCACCGGCAAGTTCAGCCTGCGTGTGGCGCTCGGCCTCGACGCACTGCATCTGCTGAAAGATCGCAACTTCCTCGTATTTTTCTTCTGTTCGTTCCTGTTCGCCATGCCGCTGGCCTTCTACTACATCTTCGCCAACGGCTATCTCACCGAAGTGGGAATGAAAAACGCCACCGGCTGGATGACGCTCGGCCAGTTCTCTGAAATCTTCTTTATGCTGGCGCTGCCGTTCTTTACCAAACGCTTTGGTATTAAGAAGGTCTTACTGCTGGGTCTGATCACCGCCGCCATCCGCTACGGGTTCTTTGTGTTCGGCGGTGCGGATCAGAACCTGCTGACCTTCGCCCTGCTGTTCCTGGGCATTCTGCTGCACGGCGTCAGCTACGACTTCTACTACGTTACCGCGTACATCTACGTGGATAAAAAAGCGCCGGTGCAGATGCGTACCGCCGCGCAGGGCCTGATTACGCTGTGCTGTCAGGGCTTTGGCAGCCTGCTGGGTTACCGCCTGGGCGGCTATCTGATGCAGGAGATGTTTGCGTATGACCAGCCGCGCAACGGTCAGACCTTCAACTGGGCGGGAATGTGGATGTTTGGCAGCGTGATGATAGTCATCATCACCATCGCCTTTATCGTTCTGTTCCGCGACGGCAAAAAACGCAGTGATGAATTAACCGCTTTTGAACACTCAGCAACCGCTGACAGCCATAAATAAGAGATGTAACCATGACGATGACACACCAGGAAAAACGGATTTTGGGCGCATTTTACGGCCAGGCGTTGGGGGATGCGATGGGCATGCCGTCGGAGCTGTGGCCGCGCAGCCGCGTGAAACAGCACTTCGGCTGGATCGACCGCTTTTTACCCGGCCCGGCAGAAAATAATGCGGCCTGCTATTTCGGGCAGGCAGAGTTCACCGACGATACCTCAATGGCGCTGTGCCTGGCCGATGCGATTATCAGTCACGACGGCGAAATTAATGCGGAAACCATCGGCGCCAATATTCTGCGCTGGGCGGAAGCGTTTGATGCGTTTAACAAAAATGTGCTTGGCCCGACCTCCAAAATCGCGCTTAACGCGCTGAAAAACGGTACGTCGGTGGCGCAGCTGGAAAACAACGGCGTGACCAACGGGGCGGCGATGCGCGCCTCGCCGCTGGGCTGCCTGCTCCCGGCGCGTGACCTGCCGGCCTTTGTTGATGCAGGTCGCGCTGGCCTCCAGCCCGACCCACAAATCCGACCTGGCGATTGCCGGTGCCACCGCGATCGCCTGGGCAATCTCCCGCGCGATTGACGGCACCGACTGGGCAACGATTCGTGATGCACTGCCGGGGATCGCCCGCTATGCGGCACAGGAGCGGCGCGTCACCACTTTCAGTGCGGCGCTGGCGGCCCGCATCGAACTGGCGTTGCAGGTGGTCGCGCAGGGTAGGGGCACCGAGTCGACGATGCAGCAGATCTACGATCTGGTCGGTGCCGGCACCAGCACCATTGAATCGGTTCCGGCGGCCATTGCGATGGTCGAACTGGCGGCAACCGACCCCAACCGCTGCGCCATTTTATGCGCCAATCTGGGCGGCGATACGGACACCATTGGCGCGATGGCGGCGGCCATTTGCGGCGCGCTCCACGGTATCGACGCGATCGATGCGCAGCTAAAAGCGGAACTGGATGCTGCTAACGCGCTGGATTTCACTCACTACAGCCGCGCGTTTGTCCGTTTCCGCCAGCAGCGCGAGGCCGCCTATGCTGACGCCTGACGATCTGTCGCGACTGGCGGGCCAGTTGCCGGTGTGCGTGGTGGGGGCGGCGGTAGTGGATGTGATTGCCGATGCCTGGACGTTGCCGTATCGCGGCAGCGACATCGAACTGCATCAGCAGGGCGTTAACGTTGGCGGCTGTGCGCTTAACGTCGCCATTGCGCTGCATCGTCTCGGCATTCCTTCTATCAACGCGCTGCCGCTGGGGAACGGTATCTGGGCCAGTATCGTGCGACAGAAGCTGGCGGAATACGGTGTGAAGAGCGTACTGGAAAATGCGCACGGTGATAATGGCTGGTGTCTGGCGCTGGTCGAGCCGGATGGCGAGCGCACCTTTCTTTCCGTCAGTGGCGTGGAAAACCAGTGGGACGCCGCGCTGTTGCGCACATTGCCGCAGCCGGCGCAGCGCTGGATCTATCTCTCCGGTTATCAGCTCACCAGCAAAAGCGGCGAAGTGCTGATCGACTGGCTGGAGCAGCAGGCACAGCCGTATCAGCTGCTGGTGGATTTTGGCCCGCGGCTGGCGGACATCGGCGAGGCGCAGTTTGCGCGTATCATGGCGTTGCAGCCACTGATTACAGTGAACAGGCAGGAAGCGGAGCTGCTGTGGCATGAGCGTCTGCGCGAATCCGAACCTTTCGACGCCCATCAGCTGATGGCGCGCTGGCAGCAGCAGTTTGGCGGCGCAATGGTGTTAAGGCTGGACAGCGAAGGTGCCGGATACATCGACGCTGAGGCGCAGGGCTGGGTGCCCGCACTGGCGACTACGGTGGTCGATACTATCGGCGCGGGCGACAGCCATGCTGGCGGATTACTGGCGGGATTAGCGTCCGGCTGGTCACTGGCGGAGAGCGTTGCGCTGGGCAACGCAGTGGCGTCGTATGTGGTTTCCCGGCGCGGCGGCGACTGTGCGCCCGATCGTGCCACATTGCGCGCTTACTGGCAGCAACGCCTTACTCAGCAATAAACACGTACATATCGCTGCGGCAGTAGCTGATGCTGTACTCCAGCGGATTGCCCTGTGCGTCGAGTGCCAGCTGCTTAATCACCAGCACCGGCACATTGGCGGGCAGGGCAATTTGCTGCTGCAGGGCTTCGTCCGGCATACGCGCGCTGACCCGGCTCTGGGATTTCACCGGCAGGATCTGCTGGCGATGAAAATAGTCATACAGCGAAATACCAATCTCATCGGCATCGGCGATGTAACGCGCCGGCACCCACGACTCTTCAACCGAGACCGCCTGGCTGTCGACATAGCGAATACGTTTCAGCAGATAGACATCGCTGCCCGTGCTCAGCCCCAGCTTTTCGGCGATCTCTGCGCTGCAGGCAATTTTGCTTTTGTTGATCCACACGGTGTCCGGCGTTTTACCACGCAGCACCGCCTGCTGCGACAATCCTTTTGGTTCTTTGAGTGAATATTCAAACTGGCTGCAAATCTGCGTGCCGTAGCCGCGGGAACGGAACACGACGCCCTCTTTTTCCAGCTCGTCCATGGCTTTACGCACGGTGATGCGTGAGATGTTCAGCGACTGGCTGAACTCGCGCTCGCCCGGCAGGATCTCTTCGTGCACCAGCGTGCCATCGCGCACTGCCTCTTTAATCGCACTGGCAAAGCGTTTATACAGCGGCGTGCGACTCTCTGTCGCCAGCGTGGTGGTCAACCGCGCCAACAGCGCATTGTGGTCAGTCATAGCGGGCAGGGCACTCACTCGGGTCAGCGGCAGGAACCGCTATAATACTGAATTTTAATGCGGCGCGCAGCCAGCGTCGTGTGACGGTGCGGGTGCTATGCTGCCTGAAGGCTCGGTGGTTCGCTTGTTTATTTCCGGAGACATTATGTTAATCGCTCAGATTTCAGACATTCATGCCGCACCGGACAATGATCACCTGCTGCGCCTGGCGCGGGCGCTGGCGTGGCTCACTCATGTGCAACCGGATGCGCTGGTGTTAACAGGCGATCTTGTTGATGGAGAGTGGCGGCAGGGTTACTGGCAGATAGCTGAGCAACTGCGCCAGCAGCATTACCCTGCATTTATATTGCCGGGCAACGCCGATGATCGCCGACTCATGCAAACGACATGGCATGAAAATCACTGGGCGAAATACACCCCGGCAGACGCGCTGCATTTTGTTCAGGATATGGGCGGTCTGCGCTTGCTGGGGCTGGACTCCACGGTGAATAAACAAAATTTTGGCAGCGTCGGGGATCATCTGGAATGGCTGGAAAGACAACTCAGCGATACGCATGGACTGCCAGCGCTGCTTTTTCTGCATCATCCGGTTATCGCATCGGGCATACCGACGCTGGATGAATCAATGTGTCGCGGGCTTGATAAGCTTGAGTCGATCCTCAGACGCAGCCGGGTCAGAATACTGGCTATTGCAGCCGGGCATGTGCACCGGCCCGCAGCAGGCATATTTGCAGGGGTTCCGGCTTATATTTGTGGCTCAATTTGCCCGGCGAACCCGCTGTGGTTTGGCAGCCAGCAGGTTCCTCCGGTGAATGATCCACCGTCACTGATGGTGCACCGTTTCGCCCGCGGCATTTTGACCAGTCATCATGTTTCTTTATCCTGCTCATAATGAGGCACATCGTCGCGTTCTGTTAGCCACGGCACGCTGTGCGAACACCAGATATAGGAAACCGGCATCTGAGCGGGATCGTCGTCCAGCGTGGCCACACGCAGAATCACGTGGCTCTGATGAGGTCTTTCAGCCATCAGATGAGATCCGCAGACTGAACAGAAATAACGCAACTTATCCGGGGAAGAATTAAATGCCGTCAGAAATTTTTCTCCCTGGGTCCACCTGAAATCCTCACGCCGCACGCGCGCTGTGGAGGTATAAGCGGCGGCGTGCGCTTTCCTGCAGGTATGACAGCAGCAATGCGTAATGCTGCCCGCCAGGCGATCGCATTCGTAGCGCACACGTTTACAGAGACAACTTCCGTTCATTTTTTCTCCTGATTCCTGTGCCGGATTATTGCATCAGCTTCAGATGGAGGAGGGGAAACGGTTTCCCCTCACCATCAACGGAAGACCGTCCAGTCACCTGAAAGCCCAGATGCTGATAAAACCCGAGCGCAGCGGTATTTTGTTCGTTAACGTCCACTTTTTTCGCTGAAAGATAACGGATTGCGTAGTGGACTAACCGTGCACCGACCCCTTTTTTGTGATGAGCGGGCGAGACGAAAAGCATCTCGATATTCTCATCCTGCACGCCGATGAATCCGACAATGTCATTGTTTTCATCGGTCATCTTTCTCAGAACAACGGCATCAAAATAATTTTCCAGAATAAGCTGTCTGAGCCGCAGGATATCCTGTTCATTCAGGAAATGATGCGTTGCCCGGACGGCAGCCTCCCAGACCTGAATCAGTAAGTGATACTCTTCCTTGCTTACTTCGCTAATTGTCACAACGCCTCCTTAACATGCCAACGCGATGGCTTAACGCAATGCCTGCGCTAATCGCTGGCCAGCCGCGCATAAAGATATTCATCGCCCCACATCCCTTTGAAAAAAATATTCTGCCGGTAGTGCGCTTCACGGCGAAAATTCAGCTTTTCCAGCAGGTTTATAGCGCGAGTATTACGTGTGTCTACCACGGCAGTGAGCCGGTGTTTTGCAAACTGCGTAAAAAGCAGGGTAACGATGGCACTCGTTGCTTCAAGCGCAAAACCCTGTTTCTGAAATCCGGCATCAAATGTCATGCCGAGTTCAGCTTGTCTTCCTTCATCAAAAAAATGAATTCCGATGTCCCCTATTAGCCGGTCGTCTTCCTGGTGTGCTACGGCAAGCTGAAACCAGGTGTTATCGCTGTTGAATGGCAGCGCATCCTGCTGCGCATATAATTTCTCAGCGTCCTGCCAGGTAAATTCTTCCCAGCTCTGATAACGAGCAACGTCTGGCAGATTGCGATAGCGCGACAGATGCGGCAAATCAGCCACTGTCAGCTTGCGCAACACCAGGCGTTGAGTATAAATCGGCAACGTCAGTGCCATATGTTCTCCGCTGCCTGCGTGCAGGCGAGTTAAAGTAAACCGGGAGCGGTGCGTATCGCTTCAAGCCCGACGCGCTGCCCGAAAGACAGCTCCAGCGTATTGCCATCAGGATCGGCAAAAAATACGTAATATCCCACCGGTTCGCCAGCCTCTTCGGGGGCTTTGCGTAACACGCCTTCGGCGACGGCCATCGCTGTTTTACGATCGATCTCTTCGCGTGACGCACAGGCAATGCCTAAGTGTCCAAATTTACCCAGTGGCGTATCTGACACGTCATCCGCCTGCACCAGAACCAGCGCGAAAGGGCGGGTATGATCGCTCAGCCATGCCACCTTGCGGGCTGCCGGGACGTCAGGTTCACGGGTGTGTATCACCTTCATTCCTGCATAGCGGCGGTAGAAATCCATGCTCTTCTCCAGATCCCTCACCATAAACGCAACGTGGGTAAATCCAACATCGATATCCTTCATCTGCATCCTGTCTCCATTTATTGCCTCCCTGACACGACAAAAACTCAAGCCTGGTAAAGGTTAATCGCCAGTAGTTGCTCATTTTTCCGTGTGGAGGCGTGGTGCGTGAAACGGTACTTACTCTTAAAATTTCAATATAACTCAATAGTTTTAAGATAAAAACGACACGGCAACGCGTGCTATATGCCTATTAATAACGTTGACGGAGAGGAAATAAAAACGATTTAATTTCTGCCTGTTCTTTAGGAAAACTAAACGATGCGAAACAGCCTGCCTTCTCTTAACGCCCTGAAGGCGTTCGAATCCGTTGCCCGGCACCTCAGCATGACCCTTGCAGGCCAGGAGTTGCACGTCACGCCCGGCGCGATCAGCCTGCACATCAGGGAACTGGAACGGCAGCTGGGCCTGTCACTGTTTCAGCGAAATGGACGCAAGCTGGCGCTGACGGCATCCGGTCAGGGCTATTACTACTCGATTGCTTCAGCTTTCAGCCTGATACGCGAAGCTACCGAAACGTTGGTGCAGGAGACACAAAAAAATACCATCACGCTGGCCTGCACCACCGGATTTGCGACCCACTGGTTGCTGCCGCGACTGGCTGATTTTGAACGTGCCTGTCCGGATATCGACCTGCGCATCAGTGCCACTTCCCGCATCCAGTCTTTCGCCACGGATGGTATCGACCTGGCCGTACGGCATGGTAATGGTTTCTGTGAAGGTTGCGTGAGTGAGAAGCTGATCGACGACGACTATCTTGCAGTCTGCATTCCTGCTGTGGCGCAGCAGCTGGGAGAACCGCCGGCACTTGCCGCACTCGGTCGCGTCACGTTACTGCATGATATGCACCGGGAAGACTGGCAGCGCTGGCTCGCTGAAGCCGGCGTCGGGCATATTGATTCCGGTAAAGGGCCCTTGTATAGCGATGGCAGCGGGGCGTGGCTGGCGATGCTTGCTGGCATGGGCGTAGCACTGATGCGCAGGCGATTTGTTCAGGCAAACCTGGCATCCGGTGAAGTGGTAGCACCGTTTCCAAATACGCTGAATACCGGACACGCGTACTGGCTTATTACGCCTCACGAAGCGCTGCTGCGTTCTGCCGTGGTAAAAGTAAGAGCCTGGCTCATGCAGCAGTCCACGGAATAGAACAGCGTCCGGCATTTCTTCATATCAACAAGGCATAGTAAATTCCTGAGCAAGCCGATATAACAGGATCAGGACATTTCACCTGCAGAGGATATCATGGCGCTTTCACACGAATTAATGCTGATTTACACCACTTATTTTGTGGCAACGGCCAGCCCTGGTCCGAGTAATATGGCGATTATGGGAACGGCGATGAATAAAGGGCGCGGTGCCGCCTTAGCGCTTGCGGGCGGGGTAATTGGCGGCTCAATGCTGTGGGCGCTGCTGGCGGCCTGCGGGGTATTATCCGTTTTGGCGACGTTTGCCCAATTGCTGCTGGTGTTGAAAATCGGCGGCGGGTTATATCTGTTGTGGCTGTCGTACAAAGCCGGTAAATCTGCGTTAACCCGCACCGCTGTCGATAAAACCGTTATCAGCGATCACCGTGTTGCGTATGGCGCGTTATTTCGGCAGGGAATTTTGATGCACGTCGGTAATCCGAAAGCCATTTTAACCTGGGTCGCGATCATGTCCGTCGCGCTCAAACCGGACGCCGCAGTCTCGACCTTACCGCTGATTATTCTCGGCTGTGCGGCGATTTGCGTCGCGGTATTTTGCGGCTATGCGCTGATATTTTCCACCGCAGCAATGAACGCGTTTTACCATCGTATCCGCCGGGGATTAGATGCGCTATTAGCCTGCTGTTTTGCCATTGCCGGACTGAAACTGGTGTTGAGTCGTCAATAAAGTAAATTTTTAACCTCAGATTCGCCCTCAATAGCAACAGGCCGCTCAGTTAAGTAAACCACCATGAGCAGCCTGGTTGTCGCGGCGCGACGCATCGCGCCCTGCTTCAGGCCATCACTCCGGTGTGATAACCGCGCCTAGAGTCTTGATCTCAAATGTGTTTAGATACCTGAACTTTAAAGCCTGTGAATCGTTGCTATGAATCCAAGGGAAAATATTGTCAGTACATTCAGTGAGTTGTCTGCGGAATTACAGCGTGCTGCCGAGTTCTCGCTACAGAATACCAATCAACTGGTCGTGCTATCGATGCGTGCCTTCGCCAGTGAAGCCGGTGTAAAACCCGCTACGCTGCTGCGGCTGGCGCAACGATTGGGCTACAACGGCTGGGGTGAACTCAAAGACGCATTCATCGATGAACTCGGGCTGCGCAATGATACATATGTATCCAAAGCCGAGAAGCTGATCGCCAAAGGCACTCAGCCGCAGCTGTATGAAGAGGTGTTTCAGGCGCATCAGGCCAATTTGGCTTTCACACAGCATGAAAACCATCAGGCCATGGAGCAGGCTGTAACGCTGCTGGACGCGGCTGAGAATGTCTATATTTGCGGCTTCCGGGCCAGCTTTCCTATCGCCTGGTCGCTGTTTTATGTCTATCGACTGTTCAATCGGCAGGCGTCGTTAATTGATGGTCTGGCGAGCAATATCGAGGTGTTCACCCGCGAATTAACAGCACAAGATTGCCTGTTACTCACCAGTTTTGCCCCCTATTCCCGTGAGTCGCTCGATGTCCTGCGCGCGGCCCAGCAGGCAGGCGCGACGATCGTCGCCATCACGGATTCTCCCGTCTCGCCATTAGCCCAGGCCGCCGATTGCACGCTGCTGTTCTCCATAGACAGCCCGTCGTTTTTCCCTTCCGTGGTGTCCGGCATGGGGCTGGCCGAGTGTTTACTGGCGATGCTGGTCGCGCGCCATGGTCGAGATGCAGTGAATAAAATCGAAAATGCTGAACGCTATCCTTATTGACTCTGGTGCCTATGTGGTGCCCGGGAAACCCTGAAAAATAATTCATTTGCATCTGGCATAAGAAAACTGAATGCATTTGAATCAAAATGAAATTGACGTGATACAAATGGATCCTGCAAGATGCGCTTCATTAGCACAGCGCATTCAGGAGCAGGACCAGCATGACCCATATCATTCACCGCAGTCTACGCAGCACGCCCGCCGTGGCGGTACGCGCCCAGGGGGCGTACATTTTTGATGCACAGGGAAAACAGTATCTGGATGCCTGCGGTGGCGCCGCCGTTTCCTGTTTAGGCCACGCGCATCCTGACGTGCTGGCTGCGATGCATCGCCAGATCGATCAACTGGCCTATGCCCACACCAGTTTTTTTACCAGCGACACCGTTGAGCAGCTTGCTGAACAGCTGACGCGCACGGCACCTGGCGATCTTAACTATGCCTATTTCGTTTCGGGCGGTTCGGAAGCGGTTGAAACCGCGCTCAAGCTGGCGCGCCAGTATTTTGTTGAGATCGGCCAGCCGTCGCGCACCAAATTTATCGCCCGTAAGCAGAGCTATCATGGCAATACCCTTGGGGCGCTCGCGGTGGGAGGCAACGAATGGCGCCGCCGCCAGTTTGCTCCCTTGCTGATCGACGTGATCCGCGTTTCGGCCTGCAATGAGTATCGCGACCGCCGCGCTGACGAAACCCAGCAGCAATACACCACGCGTCTGCTCAACGAGCTGGAGCACGCCATTATTGAGGCTGGTCCCGACACCATTATTGGTTTCTGCGCAGAAACCGTGGTGGGGGCCACCACCGGCGCCACCCCGCCTACCCCGGGCTATCTAAAAGGTGTACGCAACCTGTGTGATAAATACGGCATCCTCTACATCGCGGATGAAGTCATGTGTGGCATGGGACGCACCGGCACATTGCATGCGTTTGAACAGGATGATGTGGTGCCGGATTTGGTGACCATCGCGAAGGGGCTGGGGGGCGGCTATCAACCGATTGGCGCAGTATTAGCGAGCGAGAAGATTGTCTCAGCCCTGCAGGCCGGTAGCGGTCTGTTCCAGCACGGGCACACCTACATTTGCCACGCGACCGCCGCGTCCGCAGCCCTGGCCGTGCAGCAGGTGATTGCACGTGACAATTTGCTGCAGGCGGTCAGGCAACAGGGGGCTTACCTGCACAGCGCATTGCGTGAAGTGCTGGGGGAATTACCGCACGTCGGTGATACGCGTGGACGCGGCTTGTTTGCCGGCGTTGAGCTGGTACGCGATAAAGCCAGCAAAACCCCCTTCGATCCTGCCCTGAAGCTGCATGCAGCAATCAAAGCAAACTGTATGTCACGTGGGCTGATGGTCTATCCAATGGGTGGAACCATTGACGGGCAGTATGGCGACCATATCCTGATCGCACCACCGTTTATCGTCACGCCTGGCCAGCTCGACTTTGTGGTGGACACGCTGAACACCGTGATTCGCGAAGAGACCAGCAAATTATGATCAATCGTTTACCGCCGCTGGCGGAGCATGAGTGGGACGACCAGCAGCGTGCGTTGGCCGAAGAGATAATCAACGGGCCCCGCGGTGCGCTGCTGCCCCCTTTCGAGCCGCTGCTGCGCAGCCCAGAGCTTATGGCGCATGCACAACGCATGGGGGAATACCTGCGTTATCGCAGCGCGCTGGGGCAGCGCCTGTCGGAACTGGCGATTTTGATGACCGCGCGGCACTGGTCGCAGCCTGTGGAGTGGGCGATTCATGCGCCGATAGCGCGCGAAAAGGGTATTTCTGCCGCGGCGGTGCAGGCGATTAATGAAAAGCGTCTTCCAGAGGATCTGCTGCCGGATGAGTGGGCGGTCTATCACTTTTGCAAGGAGTTGCAGGAGCAGCAGAAGGTCAGCGATGCCACCTGGCAGCACGCTATCGCGCTGTGGGGCGAGAAAGGCGTGGTGGATCTGATCGGCATCAATGGCTATTACAGTTTTCTCTCAATGGTAATGAACGGCGCACAGACGCCGGTACCCGACACCCGGGATGAGATTATTCCCGCATAAGTTTTCGCTTTAAATTTGGCGCATGAAAGTGCGCCCTGCATATCAACATTTTATTTCCCCACCCCGCCGATGTATTTCGCCGGGTGACATTCATGCACGCTACTTCACTGACGCCGAGGGTTATCATGTCTGGATTATTAACTAAATTAAAAGTTACGTTAGCGCTGGTCGCTTGCTCCGCCAGTTTTGTGGCACAAGCGCAGGATAAATTAACGGTTGGCGTGGATACCGCCTTTGTCCCCTTTGAATTTAAACAAGGCGATAAATACGTCGGCTTTGATATTGATTTGTGGGATGCCATCGCCAAAAAAATGGATGTCAGCTACGAATTACGCCCGATGGACTTCGGGGGACTGATTCCGGGGTTGCAATCACGTAATCTGGATGTCGCCATGGCGGGCATTACGATAACCGACGCGCGTAAACAGGTCGTCGATTTCAGCGACGGTTATTATGATGCTGATTTATTAATGGCGGTGAAAAGCAGCGATAATACCATTACTAAATTCAGCGATTTAGCAGGAAAGAAAGTGGGATTAAAGCAGGGAACGGCGGCGGCCAGCTTTATGAAAAGCAAATATAAGGCGAACTATGTTGAATTCCCGAATATCGACAACGCCTATCTTGATTTGCAGGCAGGTAACCTTGATGCCGTGGTGCATGATTCCCCCAATGTGCTCTATTACGTAAAAACGGCGGGTGATGGCAAAGTGAAATCGACCGGCGAGACTGACAGCATTCTGCCGCAGCACTACGGTTTTGCGATGCAGAAGAACAGCAGCCTGACGCCGAAGATCAACGCTGCACTGCAGGCGTTACGTGCGGATGGGACTTACAACAAGATTTACGTGAAGTGGTTTGCTAAACAGCCAAAATAATCCCGCCAGGTCGGAGCGATCCGACCTCGTTGCATCTTAACGGGTAACATATGAATTTCGACAGTAAATATATTTGGGAGTCCCTGCCGCTGCTGTTGCAAGGACTACAGCTGACGCTGATTATTTCATTATCAGGTTTATTGGGTGGTTTTGTTATTGGCCTGCTGGCGGGAACCTGCCGGGCGCTCGGAGGGAAAATATCAAAAACAGTCTCGTTAGTTTTTGTCGAGTTAATCCGCGGAACGCCTATTATGGTGCAAGTGATGTTTATTTACTTCGCACTCCCCATGGTGTTACCGATTCATATCGACCCGGTAACGGCGGCCATTACGACCATTGTGATTAACTCGGGTGCTTATATTGCAGAAATCACCCGAGGGGCGATCCTCTCGATTAATAAAGGTTTTAGAGAGGCCAGCCTGGCAATGGGATTATCCCAGCGCAGCACGCTATGGCATGTCATTATGCCGCTGGCATTACGCCGTATGATCCCGGCGTTGGGTAATCAGTGGATTATCAGTATTAAAGACACCTCGCTGTTTATTGTGATTGGTGTGGCGGAATTGACTCGTCAGGGGCAAGAAATTATTGCCGGTAATTTCCGCGCGCTGGAAGTCTGGACCGCAGTGGCAATGATCTACCTGCTGGTGACGCTGTGCCTGAGTTTCCTGCTGAAGCAACTGGAGAAGAGGATCCATATTTTATGAGCATGGTTGAATTTAGCGCAGTGTCGAAAAATTTCGGCGCCACTCAGGTGCTGCACGACATCAATTTAAAAATTGATGCTGGCGAAGTCGTGGTGATCATCGGCCCTTCCGGTTCGGGCAAATCGACGCTGCTGCGCTGCATTAACAAGCTGGAGGAAATTTCCTCCGGCACGCTGCTGGTAGCGGGAATGCATATTACCGATCCTCACGCTAACGAATGTGATATCCGCCGTGAAGCCGGGATGGTGTTTCAGCAGTTTCATCTGTTCCCCCATCTGACGGCGCTGGAGAATGTGATGTTTGGTCCGGTTCGCGTACGCAAACAGAGCAAAGCCGCCGCGCGGGAACAGGCGCTGGCGCTGCTGGACCGCGTTGGCTTACGCGAACGCGCCAGTCACTACCCATCAGAGCTCTCTGGCGGTCAGCAGCAACGCGTGGCCATTGCCAGAGCCCTGGCGGTGAAACCGAAAATGATGCTGTTCGATGAGCCGACCTCAGCGCTGGACCCCGAATTACGGCATGAGGTGCTGAAAGTCATGCGCTCGCTGGCCGAAGAAGGCATGACCATGGTGATTGTGACCCATGAAATCGGCTTCGCCCGCGATGTGGCATCCCGGCTCATCTTTATTGATGGCGGTACCATTGCCGAAGATGGTCCACCTGATATGCTGCTGAATAGCAGTCGCAATCCCCGCCTGAAAGAATTTTTGCAACACGTATCCTGAACAGAAGTGAATGATAACACTATGAAAAAAATCGACATTCGTGGTTCCGCTTTTGCAGTAGGTCAAGGCGCTTGGCGCGTTCGGCCGCGAAGCCTGGCATGCAAAACTGACGCAAACGGCGTTGTGGCAAACCGTTACCGCCATGAAAGACGCAGAACAGACCCGGAGCATGCGCTCGCGGGTCCAGTCTCAGTATCCCCTGATCTGGCAGGAGCTGGAGGGATTGGCCGAGGGCCTGGATGCACCGTTTGATGAGGTGTTTGCCTGGAACTGCCGTGGCGATCTGGTGCGCTCAACCTCTGATGGCTGCACCACGGTAGCGGGAAGCACCGCGGAGGGAGAGCTGATTATCGCGCATAATGAAGACGGTTTCCCGCAGCTTCGCAATGACTGCGCCATCGTCAGCATCACCCCGGATGACGGCCTGGCGTTCACCAGTTTCGCTTATCCGGGATCGATTTGCGGACACACCTTCGCCGTAAACGAAAAGGGCGTGGTGAATACGGTGAATAACATACGCGCTTTGCACCGTCCGGACGGCATGCCGCGCCAGATACTTGCCCGCGCTGCGCTGAATGCCACCACGTTAGATGAAGCCATCTCCATACTGACCACCGGGCCACGCGCCGGTGCATTTCATCATACGCTGGGGCAACGGGGAGACAGCCGGCTGTTCAGCGTGGAGGCGACGGGAACAGGCTGTTCCGTCATGCCGCTGCGGGACGGTTTTCGCCCATGCTAATCACCTTATCCACCCTCAGCTTGATGCGGTTGAGCAGGTGATCACTGACAGCTCCCGGTCACGCCAGCAGCGGCTAAACGCCTGGCTGGAGACGCAATCTCACCTTGATGGTGCGGCGGCGCTGGCTATTCTTTCAGACCAGCATGATCCCGCGCTCCCGATTTATCGTCTCTCGCCACAGGACCCGGATGAAGAGAACACGCTGGCCACGGCCGTTTTTACCCTGAATGACGACGCGGTGACGTGGCAAATCTTCACGCGCGACCGCCAGCGCGCCGCGTTGCAATCTGCTGGTCGTCAATGAGGTGGTATTTTTAATCTACACCGCCCATCACTGAAGCCGTACAGTGATTGCTGGCAGCGCGCTAACCCGCGCTGCCAGCAATACTGACTATGTTACTCGTGGAAACGCGCTTCTTCGGACATCAGACATCCGTCGCTGAAACTCCAGTCATCGACGGTGTTAAACTGAATAATCACCATCACATCCTGCGGATCGATATCCAGCGATTGCGAGAGTTGCTGACACAATCTGCGACACAGCTTGTGCTTCTGTTCGCGGCTGCGCGGCTTGCCCGCAGTAATCATGAACTGAACAAAATTCTCTGAACGCCCGCGGCTTTTATAGTGGCGATCAAACACCCTTAGCCGTGCCGGCAGTTCTTCAAATACCTGAAAGCGGTCGCCGGGTGGAACGGCAAATTCGTCCTCCAGACTCTGTTGCAGGATGTCGGAAATCTGCGTTAATTGCGCGTCGCTGTAACCCTGACGCAGTATGATGCGGGTAAAAGGCATGAGGGTTACGCCTCTTCCAGACAGCTTAGCGCTGACACCGCCGCCGGCCAGCCGGCATAAAAGGCCAGATGGGTGAACACTTCGACGATCTCTTCTCGTGCCAGGCCATTTTGTTGCGCGAATTCGATATGCCACGGCAGCTGTTGCACCCGCCCCAGCGCCGTCAGTGCGGCCAGCGTAATCAGGCTGCGTTCGCGCGGCGTAAGCGCGTCTCGTTGCCAGATGTCATCGAAAAGAACCTGCTGACTGAGTTCCGCCAGCTTTGGCGCGATGCGCGCCAGCGTTTTACTATCGAGTGTTTTTGCCATGATGTTTCTCCGTATTGACTCAGCCGCGATTGTGGCGAAACATAACCATCCTGAAAATCAAATAAAACACCGTCATTCATCCCATAAATCAGGACGATTATGCAAAAGTTAGCTCAGACGCTGGATCTGGATGCGCTACGCAGTTTTGTCACCGGCATGGAGTGTGGCAGTTTTGCGCAGGCCGCCGTGCGGCTCTGTCGATCCACTTCGGCGGTCAGCGCCCAGCTGAAAAAGCTGGAGCAACAATGTGGCAGCAAGCTGGTGGTGAAAAGCGGGCGTCATCTGGCGTTAACCCGTGAGGGGGAAGTGATGATGGGTTATGCCCGTCGTCTGCTGGCATTGAACGACGAAGCACTGTGCACCTTCAGCGGTGTAGGGCTGCAGGGGGAAGTGCGCCTTGGCATGCAGGAAGATTTTGGCGACACCCTGATGCCCGGTATTCTGGGCGAATTTACACGTCACCATCCCGGGCTGCAGATCATCGCCCGCGTGGCGCGTAATCAGGAGCTGCTTGCAGCGCTGGACAGCGATGCTCTTGATATGGCGCTGCTGTGGCAGGCACAACCGCTGCAGCGTAAAGGCGTGTTGATCGGCCAGTTCCCGCTGGAGTGGATCGCCCACCCCGACTGCGACGTCAGCGCGATGATAAGCCAGGGCGAACCGCTGCCGCTGGTGATGTTTGATAATCCATGCCTGATGCGCTCGCGCGCCATCGACAGTCTGGACCGGGCGGGCATTGCATGGCGAATCGTGTTTGTCAGCCATAGCCTGAGCGGCATCTGGGCGGCGGTGCGGGCCGGTCTGGGGATCACCGTGCGCACGCGGGTCGGCATGCCCGCTAACCTGGTGAGCGCCGGCAATGTTTTGCCGCCACTGGGCGCGCTGGGCGTTACGCTGGAACAAAAAAGTGGCAGCCAGACTGAACCGAATGCGCAAAACCTGCTGGCCAGACTGATGGAAAATGCGCTGCGCAGCATAGAGCCGTTACCGGGTCTGAGGCCCGCCTGAATTGCTGCGCTAATCCCTGCGACAGTTACTTCGCAATCAGCAGCGCATCGGCAATATCCAGCATGGCGCGCAGGCGATCCATGTGCCGCAGATCCTGATGATAGCCTACCCAGATATCGCGTGAAGGCGGCGGCTGCGGGGTGGGAATTCGCTGCAGTCCGGCGGTGGCATCGCCCAGCGGCTGGGGTAACACCGCCACGCCCATGCCGCGCCGGCACATCTGCGCCTGCACCGCCCGGCTGGTGCTGGTAAAAGCCCGCCGTGACTGTGGAAATTGATCGAGCAGCCAGACGACGTCCGGAAAATGCGCTTGCGCGGTATTCATCAGGATCAGCCCCACAGAGGCGGGGTCGTGTTGCAATGCGCGGGCATTTTCAGGCGTGCCGTATAACGCATAGGGCATGCTCATCAGGCGCCGCTGGACAATATCCGGCTCGGTAAAAGGCACAATGCGAAAAGCCACGTCGGCGTCGCGTCGCGACAGATTGAGCAAACGGTAGCTGGCGATAATTTCTGGCACGATAGCGGGATGGCGCTGTGTCAGCTCGCTCAGTACCGGCGCCAGCACGGCGGTGGCAAACCACTCGGCACAGGAGATGCGCAAAATGCCTTCCAGTCGCGGGTGATTGCCTGCAAGCCGTCTCTCCATCGCCAGCGCAGCATTTTCCATACTTTCCGCCAGGCCCAGCACGGCGTCACCGGCATCGGTTAACACCAGGCCATCCGGCGTGCGGCGAAACAGCGCCTGATGGGCCTGCGCTTCCAGCACCTTAATGCGACGACCCACGGTCGGATGGCTGACGCCGAGCCGGCGCGCGGCCTCGCCATAGGATCCGCTGCGCATCACCGCCAGAAAGATCCGTACATCGCTCCATTCCATTGCGCTCGCCCCCGTTCAAAAATGAACGTCGAATATACAAAAATGGCAGTTCTCAAACAACTTTGTAGCTATCACCATAACGGCATCATCCAGACTGAACTGATTGAGGATTGCAGAACATGAAAAAGCTTCAGGACAAAGTTGCCCTCGTAACCGGCGCATCTAAAGGCATTGGTGCGGCGATTGCCCGCCAGCTGGCCGCCGACGGCGCAAAGATCGTCGTCAACTATGCCGCCGATAAAAACGGGGCGGATAAGGTGGTTGCCGCTATTGAGGCCGCCGGTGGCACGGCGGTGGCGCTGGCAGCGGATGTCACCGATCAGCCGCAGGTTGAGGCACTCATTCAATCTACCCTCGCGCAGTTTGGCCGGCTGGACATCGTGGTGAACAATGCCGGTGTGTATCAGTTTGCGAAGATCGAAGAGAGCAGCGAAGCGCTGTATCGCAAGCAATTTGACATCAATGTGCTCGGGCCGCTGCTGGTGACGGGCGCCGCCGTGCCACATCTGGGCAAGGGCAGCAGCATTATCAATATCAGCTCATTTGTGACGCGGGTATTTCTGACGGAGAGCGCTATCTACAGCGGCAGCAAAGGCGCGATTGATGCCATTACCGGCGTGCTGGCGCGCGAACTCGGTCCGCGCGGCATCCGCGTCAACGCGGTCAATCCGGGGTTAATCGAAACCGAAGGCACGCACAGCACCGGCGCGATGGGATCGGAGTTTCAGCGCTGGAACGAAAGCCAGACGCCGCTTGGCCGTATTGGCCAGGTGCAGGATATTGCGCCGATTGTGGCTTATCTCGCTTCTGACGATGCCGGATGGGTGACGGGCGAGGTGATGATGGCGTCAGGCGGCATGCGTTAACGGGAGAAAAGGATGCATCAGATGATGGTGGTATGTGTCGGCGATGAAACCCATCGCTTTGACCGCGACTATTATACCCACACGCACCTGCCGCTGGCGCTGGCGTGCTGGCAGGATTATGGGCTCATTTCGGCGGAAGCGTTCTATCCCGCTTCAGACCGCAGCGGCTGGCTTTCCATCGGTGTTTACACGTTTGGCTGTCAGCAGGATGTCAACCGGGCGCTGGAGTCCGAACAAACCAAAAGGGTGATGGCCGATGTGGTGCATTTTACCGATGCCTCCACGGTGATTCGCAGCCATTTCATTCCCTTCTGAACGGCCGCGACGCCGCCGCGCGGTTATGCCTTCCATTCACCGGTTTGACAGCCTGCTTAATGAACGCATTGTGCATTAAGCAGGCATCCCGGCAGCAAAAACGGGACGCGCTGGTGCCAAATCAGGACAAACCAATCCCTGAATCTGGTACGTGGCGCCGCCTTTTGCTATTTCATGTGTGAGCTATCACCGCAGCAGCACACAGGATGCAATCATGAATTTTTACAGCAGCAGAGAATTTACGGGTTCCAAAGCCTGGGAGTCTCAGCATATTGCCAGCTTTGATAACACCAGCGTTAAACTGCACTGGACCGATCAACCCTACAAATGGCATATCAATGATGGACAAGAGGTGTTTGCCGTTATGGATGGTTGCGTTGACATGTTCTACAAACAAGCGGGCAAAGTGAGATCTAAACGATTGACTACCGGCGATATTTTCTATGCCAGCGAAGGCACTGAACACGTGGCACATCCGCAGGGCGTAGCCCGGGTGCTGGTGATTGAACAAGCGGGATCGGTTTGATGCGACGCCTTAACCCCGGTTATTTCACGATCGACGAAGCCTGATCGGCGCGATTACCGGCTATGACGCGCCGGCGATGACAGTCGGCGGGATCGAGCCGTTCTCCCCGGGCAGAATACACGGCCAGTTCAGGTAACGGTTCACCGTTGGCGTTATCCAGCAAAACCGAGTGTGTCTCGCCTTTTTCAAACAGATAACGCTCTCCCCACTGGCGCATCGCCACGACGATTGGGAAGACGTCTCGTCCCCGTTCGGTCAGCAAATATTCCTTGTAGGCGCTGCCATCTGACGCCGGACAACTCTCAAGCACGCCGACTTCGACCAGCAGTTTCAGCCGTGACGCCAGGATATTTTTTGCCAGCCCAAGGTTTTTCTGGAAATCACTGAAGCGGCGCACATCATCAAACGCTTCACGGATGATCATCAGACACCAGCGTTCGCCAATCACCTCCACGGTCCGGGCGACCGGGCATTCGCTGGTTCTGAGCGCTTCCTGTTTGGCCATCTTCTCTCTCACTCTGCTGATTTACTGACGGCAGCTTAGCCTTCAGCAAAACAAGTTGCAAAAAAAAACCTCCGCTGCTACTTATAGAATAAATCGGTTTCAAATAAAAACCACATAAGGATGCAACATGACTTGCACCAGTGATACCCCTGCAACCTCTGAGGCGCCTCTTTCGCCGGCGACGATCTCAGTGCTGTCGCCTCACATCATTTTTCTGTTCTCACTGACCTGCGCGCTGGCTGTCGGCAATATCTATTCTGCCCAGCCATTGCTGGAATCCATCTCCGCAGCGCTGCAGGTTTCGCCCGGCACCATCGGCCTGGTCATCACGGCAACGCAGGCGGGTTATGCCATAGGATTGTTTTCGCTGGTGCCGCTCGGCGATCGCTTTGATCGCAAAAAGCTGGTGATCACGCACCTGCTGCTGTCGGTGCTGGCCCTGATCGCGGCGGCGTTAGCAGAGAGTTTGCTGGCGCTGCTGGGGGCGATGCTGCTGGTGGGTTTGATGGCAGTGGTGACGCAAACCGTGGTGGCGTGGGCCGCTATCCTGTCGGCACCGGCTCAGCGTGGCAAGGTGGTAGGCAGCGTCACCAGTGGCATCGTCATGGGCATACTGCTGGCGCGGCTGGTCTCTGGCATCATCGCCGATATCGCCGGCTGGCGGGCGGTGTATATGACCTCAGCCGCGCTGATGCTGCTGATTACCGTGCTGCTGGTAAAAGTGATACCTGCTGCCGGTCCGCAGACCACAGCCACTTCCGTGGCCGGGCTGCTGGGGTCTGTCCCGCGTCTTTTTGTCATCGAGCCCTTGTTGCGTCAGCGCGGCGCGCTGGCTCTGCTGATTTTTGCCGCGTTCAGCATGTTGTGGAGTTCCATGGTTTTGCCGCTCACGGCCATGTCGCTTTCCCATACGCAAACAGGGCTGTTTGGTCTGGCTGGAATAGCCGGAGCGCTGGCGGCTTCCAGAAGTGGCGCCTGGGCTGACAGGGGAACCGGGCAGCGCGCCAGCGGATGCGCACTGGTTTTACTAACGCTCTCGTGGCTCCCGATCGCCTTCGCGCAGGCCTCTTTATTATTGCTGGTTATTGGCGTGATCATGCTGGATTTCGCCGTGCAGACGGTGCATGTCATCAACCAGAGCATGCTGATTGCCGGCAAACCCGCTATCACCAGCCGGCTTATCGGTGCCTATATGTGTTTTTATGCGGCAGGCAGCGCGCTGGGCGCTATTGCTGCCACCCAACTCTATGCGCACTGGGGATGGTATGCCGTGTGCGGCGGCGGGGCACTGGTCAGTGCCTGCGCACTTATTCTCTGGTATGGAACACGTCAATCATGAAATTATCACACCTGCTGCTGGCCATCGGTATTACCGCCATCTGGGGCATTAATTTTTCGGTGATTAAATTAGGGTTGCACGCCATCGATCCATTTATTCTGGCAGGGCTGCGTTTTACGCTGTGTGCCATCCCGGCGCTCTTCTTTATTAAAAAACCTGACGTCCCGTGGCGCTACCTTATTGGCTACGGACTGGTGTTCGGCATTGGCTTGTGGGGCCTGGTCAATCTGGGGATAAAAACCGGGCTGTCGGCGGGGATCGCCTCGCTGGTGCTGCAGTTCAGTGCCTTTTTCACTCTGCTGCTCGGCAGTTATGTGTTTAAAGAACAGCTCAGCCGCTATCAGATCGCTGGCTTTGTGCTGGCGTGCAGCGGATTGATGAGCATTGTGTTTATTACCGACGGCTCGGTGACGTTTGCCGGGTTGCTGCTGGTGCTGGCAGGCGCCATAGCCTGGAGTATTGCCAATATCATCATGAAAAAAGCCGGCACGAAGCAGGTATTCGCGTTTCTGGTCTGGTCGAGCGCCTTTTCGCCGCTTCCGCTTTTCCTGCTGGACGGATTAATTAATGGCAGCACGGGCTATAGCGCATTAATCAGCCATATGGATACCCGTGCGATATTATCCATTCTGTTTCAGGTCTACCCCAATACGTTATTAGGCTACTGGATCTGGAATTCATTGCTCAAACAGTATCCTGTCTCCACCGTCGCGCCATTATCGCTGCTGGTGCCGGTATTCGGCATTCTCGGTTCGATGATGATGTTTGGTGAAGTTATTTCTCCGATGAAAATCCTGGCGCTGGTACTGATTATTACCGGGCTGGCGGTTGGGTTGTATGGACAACGCATCAAACGTTATTTCATTCCTCAGTCGGATTCGCTGTGATCGGCAGCCCGCTGATGAGCCGTGATCCGACAAGAGCAGGCATCCCGCCCGCTCTCTCTGTCAGTGAAAATCCGCTTACTGCACCACGAAACGCGCGACTGAGCCTTCCAGTGTCGACGCCTGATCGCGCAGTGCGCTGGCGGCGGCCGATGATTCCTGCACCAGCGCGGCGTTCTGCTGCGTCACGCTGTCCATCTGAACGATAGCGACGCCAACCTGCGAAATGCCGCGATTCTGTTCATCGGATGCCTGCGCGATTTCGGCGAGGATGCTGGTTACGTTGCCAACGGAATGTACAATTTCATCCATGGTTTTACCGGCCTGACCCACCAGCTGTGAACCACTGCTGATACGCGCGACCGATTCGCCAATCAGGGTTTCGATCTCTTTGGCCGCCTGAGCGCTGCGCTGCGCCAGACTGCGCACCTCACTGGCGACCACGGCAAAGCCGCGTCCCTGCTCACCGGCGCGCGCTGCTTCTACTGCTGCGTTTAACGCCAGGATATTGGTCTGGAAAGCAATGCTGTTAATGACGGTGGTGATTTCGGCGATTTTGCCGGAGCTGGCACTGATCTGGTCCATGGTTTCAACCACGCCTTTGACCAGCGAGCCGCCCTGATTAGCCTTCTCCGAAGTGGCACGCGCCAGTTCGCTGGAGTGATGAATGTTTTCCACGTTCTGCTTCACGGTAGCGGTTAACTGCTCCATGCTGGCTGCCGTCTGCTCCAGCGCGGCCGCCTGCTCCTCGGTGCGGGCGGAAAGATCGTTATTGCCTGCAGCAATTTCTGCGGAAGCGTGGCTGACCTGCATCACGCCGCTGCGAATGTTACCAATGATGCCGCGCAGATCGTTGCTCATCTCACCGACCGCCTGCATCAGCTCGCCCAGTTCGTCCTTACGCGAAGTTTGCAGCTGTACGCTCAAATCTCCCTGCGCAATCTGCCGCGCGACGTTCAGTGTTACCGCTAAAGGACGGGTAATCTGCCGGGTGATAAGCACCGCAATCAGAATGCTGATTACCACAGCCGCCGCCAGGATCAGCGACATCCACAGGATTGCCCGGGCGATATCCTGGTGCGTGGCGGCCAGCTGCTGGGTAAATAATTGATTACTGGTATTGGTCAGATGCAGGCCCGCGATGGCAAGCTGGCGGGTCGCTTCCACTTCTTCTTCCGCGGAGGCGTTGTAGTCCTGCACGCTGTCGCGTCTGGCCGCCAGCGTTACGGCAATTTTATCCAGCGCGTTGCTGTCATCAGCGCTCAGGCGTGGTCGAGCCTGGTCAATGAGTTGAATCGTTTCAGCTATAAAGCCTGACAAAGCCAGACGGTTTTCTTCACTGTTGTCCAGCGCCATCAGCTTTACACGAATACTGATACCATTCAGATATTTAGCGATTTCATTGAGCGCGGTTGCCGTATCCTGCTGTGTGCTGACGTAGTTTCTGACCAGCGCGGCAACCGCCGTTGTTTCGTCACTAAAGCGCAGCGCCTGCAGAATGCTCTGGCGCTTATGCACTTCGTTCACCGTTTCTGCACGATGCTGACGATAAAGGTTCATCGCAGCCGGCAGAGAGGCAATCAGCGCGGTCTGCGCGCTATCCCATTGCCAGGTTTTTAGCTGGTTAATACTGCCCTCAATCGCCTGCAGTCGCGATTCGTTGTCGGCAATGAATTTTTCATCGTGGGTTTTTACGTATTGCAGGCGGGCATCTTTAGCCTGCGCAAACTGATCGTTAATGCCTTTCAACTGGCTGAGTTTTTCCGCACGTTCCGCGATGTCGTGCAGGTTTTTGATGCCACAGGAAGCTACAGCAATGCTGAGGATAAGCAGCACACCAAACCCGAGCATGAGTTTTCTGCTGACTCTGATATCTTCCAAAAAAACACGTATTTTTTTCATTAAGGTGAATCTCCCTGGTTGTTGTTGTCCACGCTTTTGCCTGATGGCAATGGCGTTATCGGCAGGGAGATGATTAATTTCAATTAAAATAATTAAAAAACATATAATCACCTAAATTTATTAGATGAGCTATGCTTGGGGAAGGGCTGCAACGGTAGGGCAGGCGTGGAGCTCGGGTTTTCTGTTTTAGAATGGTACTGATTTTGGCGGATAGCGGTGCGGGGGAAAGTATTGACGCAACCTGCCGGTTTGTCAAAGCGCCTCGATTTCAGGCGAAGGGCCCGATAGCCCTCAGGCCAGGCGTTGCGCCTGAGGACATTCCGCTACGCCTGAAATCCTCAGGACTCCGCTGGCTGGTTCGTCAGCCACTGAGCGGCGCTGGTGGTGGCAATGTGCTCGCGGTAGTTAAACGTCTCCTGTTTAGGCCATGCCACACCGTCCGGACGGGCAAAGGCCAGCCGGTAGGCCGCGCCAGTGTCATGGGGATGACGCTCTGCATCTTCCCTTAGCCTTTCCCGGCTAAGTAATACTCGCCTGACCGCGCTTTGCCAGTGAGATTGCATCAGGTCAGCCAGCTCTGCATAAGTCAGCGTATCGCCAGCAATATAAACAATGGCGTTCTGAAAAGCGGGCTGATGAAAGAAGATATCGGCTGTCAGCTGCCCGATATCGTCTGGCGTGGTGAGTGTCAGGGCATAGTTCCAGTCGCCGAGGGCATAAACCGTTTTATTCCCGGCATCGATCACGCCAAAATCGGGTTCAAACAGATAGCTGGTAAAAATACCGGTCGAAACAATTACCCAGTCAGTGTTGCTTTGGGCGCGCAGCAGGTGGCGCACTTCAAGCTGCTCATCCCATACCGGTTGCCCACTCTCTTTGCCGATAACGTCATAATCCACGCCAAACTGCCAGGGGAAATAGCGGGCGACACCCGCCTTCAGCACGGCCTGAGTGATTCTGAGCTGCGTTCCCGGCCCGCCGACAAAACCACTGCAATTAATGATGGCATCATAAGAGCGAAATAATGCTGAGAGTTCGCTCAGGCTATTTTTCTGCAGGTCGCCTTCCACCACAGTGATATTTAGCTTTTGCAGCGCATCCAGCCGGGTTTTAAGTGGGCCGGACGTGGCATGTGCAGCCTCGCTTCTGAGTAATACACTTATTTTGATCAGCGGATGCTGCTGCACTTTTTTAGCCATGGCGTTTAACACCGCCATGCCTAATTCTCCTGCGCCGAGGATAAGAATATTTTCGACATGTTGATCAACGGGTAGCATGCTTGTCTCCTTAGGTTATATCCGTCATCCTGACAGCGGACAAACCCTGATTCAATCAGGTACACCCGTGATACCGGAGGAGAGATGGAACCCAATCGCGAAGCCCTGCTGCAGTTTTCCAGACAATTTTGTGAGGCGTTGAGTCACGATGATGAAACATTAAAGCGTGAAATTCTTTCACACGCCGGCAATCGCTGGTCGCTGGGTATATTGCATATTCTGGTCACCCATGGACCGTTGCGCCATGCAGAAATGGGTCGTTTACTACAGGGGGTCACACAACGAATGCTGACGCGCACACTGCGTACGCTTGAGCGTGACGGCCTTATATCCCGTTGTGATTATCAGGAAAAAGTACCGCGTGTCGTCTATACGGCCACGGACGCGGGCGAAGAAATGATGATGAAAATGATGCCGCTCTGGGCGTGGATTATTTCGTCGGCCGACTATTTTAAGCAAAGCAGGATTACGTTTGATACTCCTGATCAGTAATGGCATTAAATTGCGCGATGACGACCTTGCTGAGGATGCGTGATTATTTCCCTGCTGCCAATAGTGCAAATTTTTTTGCACTATTAATCCTGTCCCGGTTTTGACAGGTTGTCTCGTGAGAATTCACGCATTGAGAGCAGCACGGGCATCAGATTATGGCCTGCATGCGTGAGTGCGTATTCAACACGTGGGGGCTGTTCACCAAAATCAGTGCGGGTTATCAGCCCATCACGTTCAAGCTTGCGCAGATGTTGAGTCAGGACTTTATGCGATATCTCCGGCATACTCTTCATGAATTGCGAGTGACGCATCACAGGCTCCGCAAATAATCTGAATAAAATCTGCAGTGTCCATCTGCCGGAAATAATAGTTAAGCATTGTGTGACATAAGCGGCCGAACCTTCTGGTCCGAGACAACGTGTTTTCTCCTCATCGCCTACAGGCACTTTCAGGTGCGTAATTGATTCATTCATCAGTTTATTTTCCAATAGATTTTTCACGTATCCTGGAGAACAGTAATGGATCTGAAACTCGACGGCAAAATTGCTCTGATAACGGGTAGCACCAAAGGTATTGGAGAAGCGGTAGCCAGAGGGCTTGCTGCTGAAGGCACCCGCGTTATTATACATGGCCGGGATCCGGCTAAAGCTGAAAATATCGCCGGTGATATCATAAAGCAAGGTGGACAAGCGTACGCAGTAACGGGAGATTTAACTCGTGAGGCAGATATTCAACTGCTTTATCAGCAAGTCTGTTCGCTTGTACAATCCGTTGATATTGTTGTTAATAATGCGGGTGGCTCCGGCCCCACAGAGGACTGGACGTCTTCTTTGCCAGAAACCTGGGCGGCTGGGTATGATAAAAATGTCCTTTCAGCCTTACGTGTCATTAATCTTTTTCTTCCTGGGATGCGTGAACAAAAATGGGGCAGAATCATTAATATTTCGAGCCTGGCAGCGTTGATGCCTCCCGCCAGGCGTCCGGATTATGCTGCTGCTAAAGCAGGGATTATTGCCATGACCTCATCACTGGCAAAAGCGGTCGCACACGATGGCGTAACCGTAAATACTCTCTCACCGGGTACTATTCATAGTGCAAGCCTGGAAAAAGCGTTTCGTCAAACGGCCAAAGATACAGGGCTTTCAGCTGACGCGTCCTGGGAAGATATTGAACAGGCCGTATTGCCCCTGTATGCCAATGTGCCCATGGCGCGCGTTGGGACGCTCAAAGAAATAGCGGACGCCATCACCTTTCTGGCCAGCCCGTTGTCGGGTTACATAACGGGTTCAAATTTAAGGCTTGATGGCGGTATGTGGCCCGGACTTTAAAGCCAGCCGCACAATATCCTGAATAAAATCTCTGTTTCAGCTACTACTTCATTCGATGACATCATCACAGTCGATTTAATTATCAGAACTTAGCAGGCTGCTGTTGCAGCCCTGCTTATATCCTATCGTCACCCTCTTCATGATGCGCGCAGTTCCGGTCGGTATGCCCAATCCTGATTATTGACAGTCCACGCCTGGTCATGCATATTGTTATGTTATAACATAACAATGAAAGTACCATAATGAAAAACTCGCTCTCTCTGCTTATTGCGGCACTGCTGTCGCTTCCTGTATTCAATGCTAGTGCCAGTGATTATCCGCTCACCGTTGATAACTGCGGTGTCAAAGAGACCTTCGCTCATCCGCCTGCGCGCGTCGTCACCGTTGGCCAGCATGAAACGGAACTGCTGCTGGCGCTCGGTCTGGCAGATAAAATTGCCGCAACCTCGGTGTGGTTTGGCGCGCTGCCCGCCGATTTGCAAGGGCAGGGCAGCCAGCTTAAACGGCTGGCCGATAACGCCCCAGGCTTTGAAGCGGTGGTGGCGCAGCGCCCGGAGTTGGTGCTGGCGCAGTACAGCTGGCACGTCGGGCCGCAGGGTGAAGTCGCCACGCGTGAACAGTTTGAACAGCTCGGCATCCGAACCTGGATTTCGCCTGCCGACTGCATCGGCAAAGCCGTCACCACCACGTCCAATAGCGACGGTGCACGTACAACACCGTATGGGATCGAGGTGATATTTGCGGAAATCAGCGCGCTGGCGCGCATTTTTGATGTGCCGGCGCGTGGCGAAGCGCTCAAACAGCAGCTGGCCGCTCGTATAGCACAGGTTCAGCAGCAGCTGCACAAATCGCCATCAGCGCCACTGAAGGTGGTTTACTGGTTTTCCAGCCCGCGCCTGAAAGGCGATCCCTGGGTCGCCGGCAATAAAGGGTCGCCGGGCTGGATCAGCCAGACGCTCGGTTTGACTAACATTATCGATTCAGACGAAGAGTGGCCGGTGGTCACCTGGGAGCACATTGTCTCCGCGCAGCCGGACATCATCGTTATTGCCAGCATGTCGCGGCGGCTCTATCCCGCCGATGACGTCGCGGTTAAAAAACACTTTCTGCAAAGCGATCCGGTGACGCGTGAAATGCCAGCGGTGAAAAACGGCCACATTGTGGTGGTACCGGCCATGTCACTGAATCCCTCGTTGCGCAATGTGGAAGCTGTAGAGCTGATCGGTCAGCAGATCGCTGCTTTCGCACCTGCCAAATGAGCGCTCACGCTGTCTGTTACTGGCGCACCGGCCTGCTGATTGCTGCGGGCGCGCTCAGCCTGCCGGTGATGATGATGCTGGCCGCGGCGACCGGTGATGTCGCGATCAGCTTTACCCTGACCGCGCAGGCCATCACCAATGGTCTTGGCATCACGCATTACGACCTGCCGGCGCTGGAAGCCGGCATCGTCTGGCAATACCGCATGAGCCGCGCGCTGATGGCGGCGAGCAGCGGCGGCGGGCTGGCACTGTGTGGGCTGGTGTTGCAGTCGTTGCTGCGCAATTCGCTGGCCGACCCTTATCTGCTGGGGATTTCCGCCGGTGCATCAACCGGCGCGGTGTGCGTGATGCTGCTTGGCATCGGCGGCGGGGCCATCACCACCGGTGCCGGCGCGTTTGGCGGTGCCTGTCTCGCATTTATGCTGATTGTTCTGCTCTCCGGCGGCATGCGGGAAAACACCGCGCGCATCATTCTGGCCGGTATTGCCGGGACGCAATTATTTAATGCGCTGACCGCTTACATTGTCAGCACGGCGGCCAATGCTGAGCAGTCGCGCGGCGTGATGTTCTGGCTGCTCGGCAGCCTGAGCGGCGTGCGCTGGGCAGATGCATTACTGTGTTTTGCCGTAACCCTCGCCGGTCTGCTGACTGTGCTCTACCATGCGCGCGCGCTGGATACCTTCTCGTTTGGCGCGGAAGTTTCCGCGACGCTGGGCACGCAGGTTTCAGCGGTGCGCATCGTATTACTGCTGACCACTGCGTTAGTGACGGCGGCAATCGTCAGCGCGATTGGCGCGGTCGGTTTTGTCGGGCTGGTGATCCCGCATATCACCCGCATGATTGCCGGGCCGCGTCATCTGGTGACGATTCCCCTCGCATTCCTGGGCGGCTGCCATTTCATGGTGATTGCCGACCTGGTATCGCGCACGTTAATCACCCATCAGGTGCTGCCGATAGGCGTAGTGACGGCGCTAGTCGGCGCTCCGGTGTTCGCCCTGATTCTGTATCGCAACCGGGAGAAATCATGAAGTATGTCGCGGTGGATAAACTGAGCGTGACGCTACAGGCGCGCAGCGTGTTATCTGACATCAGTTTTGCGGCGCAGCGGGGACAAACGGTCGGGTTGCTCGGCCCTAATGGCTCGGGCAAATCGACGCTCATCCGTGCGCTGGCGGGCGTTCAGCCCTGTGCTTATAACGGGCTGGAAATGGGCGGCACGCAGCTCAACCAACTCAGCCGGCGGCAGCGTGCCCGTACGCTGGCCTTCGTGCCGCAGCATGCCGAAATGGAAGCTGAGATGTGCGTTAGCGACATCGTGCGTCTGGGGCGGGCGCCGCATCGCAACGCGTTCAGCCCGTGGCGGACGGCAGATGAAACGGCAGTGCAGCACGCGCTGTCGCTGATGAAACTGGATGCGCTGGCCGGGCGGTCGTGGCAGCGGCTGTCCGGTGGCGAACGCCAGCGCTGCCAGATCGCGCGTGCGCTCGCGCAGCAGCCGGATATCCTGTTGCTGGATGAGTCGATTAACCATCTGGATATTCAGTTTCAGCTTGAGCTGATGCGGCTGATTGCCGCACTGCCGGTCACGGTGATTGTGGCCCTGCACGATCTGAATCTGGCGGCAAAATTTTGCCAGCATCTGGTGGTGCTGCAGCACGGGCAAGTGGTGGCGAGCGGTGAGCCCGCCGCCGTGCTGACGCCTGCCCTGATTCAGCGGACGTGGCAGGTCGAGGCCATCGTCAACCGCAGCGAGCTCGGCACCATGAATATTCAGTACGCCTGAACCGGGCTGATCTTAACGTTCGTCGAACGGCACGCCGCCTTTGGATTTATGATGCTTCGGCGTTTCGATAATCGACACGGTGACCACATCAGCATCGATCTCAAACGAATCCACCACCGCCTGGGTGATGGCTTTGAGTAACTTTTTCTTCTGCTCAACGCTACGGCCTTCCGCAGCATAAACGACAATCTCTGGCATAACGGCATTTCCTCACGGGTTAGAGTTCTTCCCAAGCATACCTCAGCCACGCTGCCGCGCGCAGCGTTAACCTGTCGCGACGATTAAAAGGCAACAAGCGCCTGACGAATTCCCTGCAAACGCCGTGTGTTAAAGTGTAAATTGTTATGTTATAACGTAATTGATTCGATGATAGTGTAACGGTCTATTCGGAAAATTTAATGAAATCAATGCAAAATTTGCTGATCGCTGCGGCGCTCGGCCTGGCTTCCTGCGCCGTTGTGGCGGCGAGCACACCCGAAAAACCGGTGCGGATTGCCGCACCGTTTGAGATTAAAGGCAGCGATCCGGCGCTCTCCGGCGACATTCTGTTGCGCATGGATGTGGTTGAAACGCTGGTAGAAGTGAACGAACGCGGTGAGCCGGTGGCGGCGCTGGCGCAGCGCTGGCAGGTCTCTGACGATGGGCTGCGCTGGCAGTTCCATCTGCGCGACGGCGTGCATTTTCACGATGGCTCGCTGCTGGATGCGGTTGCCGTGGTGAAATCACTCAACACCGCACGCGGCAAAGCGGGCTTACTGGACAAAACGCCAATCGCCGACATCAGCGGGGCAGGGCAGCTTGTCACCATCACGCTGCGTGAACCCTTCACGCCGCTGCTGTCGGTCCTGGCGGAAAGCCGCTCGCAAATCCTCGCACTGGCCAGCTGGGATGCGCAGGGCAACATCACGCGCATTATTGGCAGCGGGCCGTTTACGCTCACTTCCTTCCAGCCGCCGCAGTCGCTGACGGTGGCGCGCTTCGCGGATTACTGGGGCGAGAAACCGGCGATTGCCGCCGCCAGCTATCTGGCGACCGGCCGCGCGGAAACCCGTGCGCTGCTGGCAGAAAGCGGTGATGCAGATTACGTGTTTAACCTTGATGCCGCCAGCCGGCAGCGGCTGGCACGCAAAGCGTCGCTGCACATCCCGGCGATTCCGGTGCCGCGCACGTTGATGCTGAAGCTTAATCTGGCCGATCCGCTGCTGGCGGAACAGCCGGTGCGTGAGGCGATCAGCATGGCGATCGATCGCAACGCGCTGGCGCAGGCGGTGCTGCGTTATCCGGGCGCAGCCAGCCAGCTGTTTCCCCCTAACATGGCAGAGTGGCACAACCCGGCACTCACGCCGCTGCACTATCAGCCGCAGCAGGCTGCTCAGTTATTACAGTCGGCCGGCTGGCAACGCGGCGCGGATGGCGTACTGACACGCAACGGCCAGCGCTTTAGCCTGACGCTGCTGACCTATCCCGATCGCCCTGAGCTGCCGCTGATGGCGATGGTGATTCAGCAGCAGCTGCGTCAGGTCGGCATAGACGTGCGAATCAACGCGACCAACGCCAGCGAGATCCCGGCGCAGCACCACAACAACCGTCTGCAGCTGGCGCTGTTTGCGCGTAATTTTGCCCTGACGCCCGATCCGACCGGAACGCTGCTGCAGGATTATGGCACCCACGGCGGTGACTGGGGGGCGATGAACTGGCATGCGGCAGGCTTCGACGCGGCGCTCCACACGCTGACGCAATCCACCGATGGCGCAGCCCGCGCCGGGGCGCGCAGCGTCATCACCCGCGCGCTGCAACAGGAACTGCCGGTGATTCCGCTGGCCTGGTATCAGCAGTCGGCGGCGGTTAACAGCCAGCTGCAGGGCGTCAAACTCGATCCGTTTGAACGCCACTTCGGCCTGCGCCAGATGCACTGGGGGGAGCCATGATTAAACAACTCAGCTGGCGCCTGGCGCAGGCGCTGTTCGTGGTGCTGGCGGTAGGATTACTGACCTGGCTGCTGGTGCAGGCGCTGCCGGGTGACATGGCGTGGCGTATCGCCTCGGGGCGCTATGGTTACGATCGCGTCGATGCCGACGCGGTGGCGCGGGTACAGCAGGAGCTGAACGGCGCGCTTAACGGCGGCAGTGCGTTGATGCACTGGCTCTTCGATCTGCTGCAGTTTAACTTTGGCCGCTCGCTGGTTTCCGGTGAGCCGGTGATGGATGAGCTGCGCTGGCAGCTGGGCCAGACGCTGGCGCTGGCGGGCGTCTCGCTGCTGCTGGCGTTACTGCTGACGCTGCCGCTCGGCATCTGGGCCGGTTGCCATGCCAACGGCCGGCTTGACCGTGCGCTGTTCTGGCTGACCGCCTTGCTGAAATCGGTGCCGCATTTTGCACTCGGCATGCTGCTGATCCTGCTGTTCGCGCTGCAACTCGACTGGCTGCCGAGCGCCGGTCACGGCGAGCTGCGCCATTTCCTGTTGCCGGCACTGACGCTGGCATTGTCGCTGACGGCTGTCGGCGTGCGCGTGGTGCGCGAAGCCACCTGGCAGGTGGTGTCGTCCGGCTACTATCGCTGGGGAGCGCAAAAGGGACTGTCACCCGCGCGCCTGCTGCTGCGTCACGGCCTGCGTAATCTGAGCGCGCCGGTGCTGACGTGGTTTGGCATGCAGTTTGTCTGGCTGGTGGAAGGCGTGGTGGTGGTGGAAACCCTGTTTGCGTGGCCGGGGATCGGTCACGCTCTGGTGCACGCCATTTTTGCGCGTGACGTGCCGGTAATTCAGGCCAGTGCCATGACGCTCGGCCTGCTGTTTGTCCTGCTGAACATGCTGGTGGATGCCGGTTGTCATCTGCTCGATCCCCGGGGGGCGCGCGCATGAAGATGACGCTTTCACGCTGGGTGGGTCTGGTACTGCTGGCGGCGCTGCTGGCTTACGCGTTTTTGCTGCCGCTGATTCAGCACGGCGATCCGCTACAGCAGGATTTGCTGCAGATGCTGCAGACGCCGAACCGCAGCCATTTGCTCGGTTTCGACCATCTCGGTCGCGATATGTTAACGCGCCTCAGCGCCGCGCTGCGTCTGTCACTCGGGCTGGCAGCCCTGTGCGTGATCAGTGCGCTGATAGCGGGCGTGTTCACCGGTGTGCTCAGTGCGCTGTACGGTGGCTGGCCGGAGCGATTACTGAGCATCGTCGGCGATATGTGCCTCGCGCTGCCGGGATTACTGCTGGTACTGCTGCTGGCCGCCATTGCGCCAGATGCGCCGCAAATGCTGTGGCTGGGCATTTCGCTGGTGCTGTGGGTGGAATTTTTCCGCGTCACGCGTGCCACGCTGCGGCCAATTGTGCAGGCGCCCGGTATGCAGGCCAGCAAACTGCTCGGGTTCTCTGCCTGGTATCGTTTTCGTCATCATCTGTGGCCTGCGCTGGCACCGGTGCTGCTGACGCTAACCTTGTTCTCTTTCAGCAGCGCCATCATGGCGGTGTCGGCGCTCGGGTTTATCAGCGTTGGCGTGCGTCCGCCCACGCCGGAGCTGGGCCTGATGATGACCGAACTGCTGCCGTTTGCGTGGGAAGCGCCGTGGCTGCTGATGCAGCCGGTAGCCGCACTGTTTTTACTGTTGATCAGCCTCAATCTGCTGATGAAAAAGGAGCGATGATGAAGGGATTACAGATCACCGGGCTGAGCGTTGCCACAGCGACTGAAACACTGGTTGAGCCGGTGGATGTGCGGCTACAACCCGGTCGGCCGCTGACGCTGCTCGGCGAAACCGGATCGGGGAAAAGTCTGCTGGCGCAGGCGATTATGGGGATATTGCCGCCGTCGCTGCAGGCCAGCGGTGAGGTGATGATCAACGGCAGACGCTTTCAGCTGCCGCAGGATACGGCGCAGCTGCGTCGGCTGTGGGGCAATACGCTGGCTTCGCTACCGCAGGAGCCGTGGTTGTCGCTCGATCCGACCATGGCGATTCAGCAGCAGGTGGCGGAAGGGCATCGCTTCGTGCGCGGTTTGCCGCCCGCCGCCAGCGCTGCAGCGGCGCAGCAGGATCTGCAGCAGCTTGGTCTGGCCGCGGCGGCACGGCGTTATCCGTGGCAGCTTTCCGGCGGCATGGCACAGCGCGCCGCGTTTGCGGCAGCCCGTGCCGGTGGCGCGCAGATTCTGATTGCCGATGAGCCGACCAAAGGGCTGGATGTGGCGCGCCGCGACGAAGTCAGCCAGCTGTTACAGCGCGAAGTGGCCGACGGCGGCATGCTGTTGACCATCACCCACGACATCGCCCTGGCACGCCAGCTGGGCGGCGACGTGCTGGTGATACATAAAGGCAGCGTGATTGAACAGGGCCCGGCGCAGCAGGTGTTACAGTCGCCGCAGCAGCCTTACACGCGCGCGCTGCTGGCTGCCGATCCGGCCGTCTGGCCCGCCCGACAACAAACGGTGATCGGTGCCAGGCCGGTGATCAGCGCCCAGGACATTATGCTGGCGCGCGGGGGTAAAAGGCTGGGTGTGCCACGCGATTTCACGCTGCACGCCGGTGAAATCGTTGGCCTGCACGGTGCCAGCGGCAGCGGCAAAAGCAGCTTCGGCGACGTGCTGTTGGGGTTGCTCGCGCCGCAGCAGGGCCGCGTGACGCACCACGCTGATGCGGATGCGCTGAAATATCAGAAAATCTATCAGGATCCTTCCGCGCTGTTTCCGCCGCAGCGCACGCTGGGGCAAAGCATCAACGATGTGCTGCGGCGTCACGCTCTCCCGCCGGCACAGCGCGATGCGCTCATGGCACGGCTGGCCTTGCATCCCGCGCTGCTGACGCGGCGACCAGAGGCGCTCTCCGGCGGCGAACTGCAGCGCTTCGCGCTGCTGCGGGTGATGCTGCTGCGGCCGGTATTTCTGTTTGCCGATGAGCCGACGTCACGCCTCGATCCGCTGGTGCAGCAGCAAACATGGCAGTTGATCGTGGAACTGGCGCGCGAGCAGCAGTGCGCGGTGCTGCTGGTGAGTCATGACCGCGATCTGCTGGAGAAAGGCACTAATCGGGTGATTGCCATGGAAGCGGCTTAGCGATCGGGCGGCTGGCTGTCACCCGGCCCGAGACTCCGCTGCATTACCACGGTGTCCAGCCAGCGGCCATGTTTGTAACCCACCGATTTCATCACGCCGGTGTGCTCAAAACCGAGCGCCCGGTGTACTCCCAGCGAGCCCTGGTTGGCGCTGTCACCGATAATCGCGATGATCTGGCGAAAGCCAGCGGCTTCGGCCAGCGCCACCGCTTTTTGCAGCAGCGCCTTACCGATGCCGCGTCCGGTTTGCTGCGGGTCGAGATAGATAGAGTCTTCCAGCGTGAAGCGGTAGGCATAACGCGGACGATACGGCGCGAGATAGCAGTAACCCAGCACCTGATCCTGCTCTTCGGCCACCAGCCAGTAACCGCCACGCTCATGCACGTCATTGATACGCCGCAGCATTTCACTCTCCGCCGGCGGTTCCGTTTCGAAGGTTGCGGTGCCGTGCAGCACGTGCCAGGCGTAGATCTTCTGAATCGCCGCCGCGTGATGCGGCTGCGCGGGAATAATGTCCATATGTTCCTGCTGTTCTGCCAATGTTGCTGACAGCATGCCACCGCGCCGCAGCGCAATCATCCGCATTAGTCATAGGAAATTGTGATAGTCAGGCGCAGCGAAACTTCTTTAATTCTGCTCTGACAACTGTACCGCCATGGTGTCTGCTTCGAGCGCCTCGAAGATGTGCGGTTCATCGGCGGGATAACAAATATAATCGCCCGGGAACAGTTCGACCGGCGCTTCCATCAGGCCAACCCGCGCGCGGCCGCGAGCCAGGATGATGTGTTCGACGGAACCCGGTGGATGCGGTTTTGACGCGCGCGGTGCGCCGGGCTGGCTGGTAATCAAATACAGATCGCGGCGGCCGCCCGGCGGACAGCTGGCCAGTAGCGCGGCCTGAAAGTCTGCTAACTCTGCTGACACCACCATGCCTTCGCCACGCCGAATCACCTGCATCTTTTTCACTTCCGGCTCCATCAGCCGTGCAAAGGGAATATTCAGCGCCACACACAGTGACCATAACGTCTCAATGCTGGGGTTACCGTTGCCTGCCTCCAGTTGCGACAGCGTTGACTTGGCGATGCCAGCGCGGCGCGCCACTTCCGTCAGCGAAAGTCCGGCACGCTGGCGTTCGCGCACCAGTCCGGCGGCAATGATAGCAATGGGCGGGGTCACAATTACTCCTGTTCTTTATATCGAACGTTTTGTTCATCTTGTAAAACACGTACAGTGCGTTCATTATAACGTCTTTCTTGTTCGTTATGAGATCAAATTGTGATGCGTCTGGGTGCCGTACCGCTTGATCGCGGCGTACTGAAAGCGATCTTCCTTGTTTGTCTGGCCGACGGCATCGTTGGCCTTTCCTATGGTTCTCTCGCCGCTGCCGACGGCTTTCCGCTCTGGGTGCCGATTGCGCTCTCGACGCTGGTGCTGGCGGGGGCATCCGAGTTTTTATTTATCGGCATCGTGGCAGGCGGCGGCAGTCCGCTAACCGCTGCCGCAGCCGGTTTACTGGTCAACGCACGTCATCTGCCGTTTGGCATTGCGGTGAAAGACCTGGTCGGGCAGGGCGGACGCAGTCTGCTGGGCTGCCATATCATGAATGACGAGAGCGTGGTGTTCGGTATTTCACAGCCAAAGCTGACGCAGCGTCGGGCGGCTTACTGGATTTGCGGACTGGGTATTTTTGCCATCTGGCCGCTCACGGTGATTGCCGGTGCGGTGATTGGACGCTTTATTCCTGATGTGTCGGCGATTGGCCTGGATGCGGTGTTTCCGGCCATCCTGATCGCGCTGATTTTCCCGGCGCTGCGCCAGCGTCGCACGCGCATTCCAGCCACCCTTGGTGCGCTGCTGTCCGTACTGGCAACGCCTTTTGTGCCAGCCGGTATGCCGGTACTGTTTTCTTTACTCGGTTTGCTGAGCTGGCGGGAGCGCAAAGATGCAAAATAGTTTAGTGATTGCCGGCATCGCGCTGCTGGCTGCAGGGACGTATGCAATTCGCTTTGCCGGTTACCGGCTGGGCAGCCGGATGCACATGTCGGAACGTGTGCGCAACATGCTGTCCGACGCGGCAACGGTGCTGCTGCTGGCTGTCGCTGTCACCACCGCGCTGTTTGAGGGCACCGATTTCGCCGGCGTCGCACGGCTCACCGGCGTGTTGTTCGCGGTGTTTCTCGCCTGGCGTCGCGCGCCATTGATACTGGTAATCATCGGTGCGGCGGTGATGACGGCGCTGCTGCGCTATTTTGGCGTGCCGTAAGCGGCGGCGTTATCTTTTCATCACGTTTTTTTGCTACTGTGGCAAGTCCGCAGTTAGCTCAACAGGAGTAAAGATGACGCCGCGACTAGCCCACATTGATGAAACACCGGCCCTATGGCGAATCCGTAATCTTGCCATTCGGCATGGCTGTCGTGAGGTTTACTCCGCTGAGATCATTGCCGCATGGACGCCGGACGAATTACCGCATGCTTACTACGATGCCGTGAAAAATAATCCTTTTTATGTGATTGATGATGCAAAGTACGGTGTGGCTGCGACCGGCTTTCTCGATCTGCAAAGCGGCAGCGTTGAAGCGATTTTTACTTTGCCAGCCTGCCACGGTAAAGGCTATGCCAGTGCGATTATGCACGCCATTATTGCTGAAGCACGCCGTCGCGCGTTTAGCCACCTGACACTGGCTGCGACACCGAATGCCAGTGGTTTTTATTTACGTCACGGTTTCAGCACGCTGCGCGAGGCGCTTTATCCCTCTGCGCTGGCCGGTGCGGATTTAGCGTGTATCGAAATGCAGCTCAGGCTTTGCAGCTATGATTAGGGATAGTGAGTACAACAAGGACAACGCGAAAATGGTGATTAACTGCGTGGTGTATCGCCACGGCAAACGCGAAGAGCATGTCGAAGTCGATCAAATCAGCGAAGTGCTGAAAGAGGAAAAATCGTTCGTCTGGCTTGGCCTGTATCAACCCGATCCGGCGTTCATGCAAACGCTGCAGGAAGAGTTTAGCCTGCATGAGCTGGCGATTGAGGATGCGCTGGTGGCGCATCAGCGGCCCAAGATTGAGCAGTACGGCGAATCGGTATTTATCGTGGTGAAAACCGCACACATGGAAGATCGCCAGCGCATCAGCTTTGGCGAAACCCACTTTTTCCTCGGCAAAAATTTTCTGATTACCGTGCGTCACGGTTCGGTTGAGGGCTATAAAGCGATCCGCGCTAAAGCCGAGAAAAATCATGCCATGCTGTGCCAGGGACCCGGCTATGCGCTCTACTGCATCCTCGATTTTATCGTCGACAACTACAGCAAAATCACCGAATCGCTGAGTGAACGTATTGCTGACCTGGAAGACGGCATGTTCACCACCCGCTTTGACAGCGTCACGCTGGAGAATGTCTACCATTTGCGGCGTCAGCTGCTGTCGTTGCGCAATGCGGCGATGCCGGTGACAGAGATCTGTCCGCAGCTGGTGCGCTTCCATGAAGATATCATTCCGAAAAACCTGCGCGCCTATCTGCGCGACGTGCAGGATCACGCGCACCACGTCATGATTGATGCCGAAGACATGCGCGAAACGCTGGCCAGCGCCATGCAGGTGAATCTGGCACTGGTCTCGGTACAGCAGAGTGAGGTGAATAAAAAACTGGCCGGCTGGGGGGCAATCCTGATTGTGCCGACCATCATCTTCAGTATGTACGGCATGAACTTCTCAGACATGCCCGAGCTGCACAGCCACTTTGGCTATCCGGCGGCGCTGGCGGTCACGCTGGTGATCTGTTTTGTTATGTGGTGGCGGCTGAAAAAAGCGGGCTGGCTGTAAGCGTGATGGCCTGCGCGCGCTGTCACCAGACGCGCAGGCCAGGGCGATTTCAGCCTGAAATCGCCATGCTCCATTAGCCTCAATGCGCGCTGGCAGTAGGGCGCACCGTGATCTCATTGACATCAACTTCGCCAGGCTGATTAATGGCCCAGCTCACCGCCTGCGCAATGGCTTCGGGTTTTAACGCAATCTTGCGATAGCTCTGCATGGCCACGCGTGCGGTCTCGTCAGTGATGGTGTCCGCCAGTTCCGATTCCACCACGCCGGGATTAATGACCGTCACCCGCAGCTGGCGCGATTCCTGACGCAGGCCATCCGAAATGGCGCGAACGGCGAATTTTGTGGCGCAATACACCGCTGCCGTCGGCGATACCGCCAGCGCACCAATCGAGGCGATATTGATGATATGGCCGCTTTGCTGCGATTCCATGACTGGCAGCACGGCAGCGATGCCGTACAGTACGCCACGCACGTTGACGTCGAGCATACGATCCCATTCATCCACTTTCAGCGAACTGAGCGGCGACAGCGGCATAACGCCGGCATTGTTGATCATTACATCAACCCGACCATATTTATCGCGGGCAAAATCGGCCAGCTGCTGCGTATCGGCTCGCTGCGTTACGTCGGTGGCCAGATAATCCAGTTGCGCGCCGCTGGCACGCAGTTCATCACACAGTATCGCCAGCCGATCGGTACGGCGCGCGCCGAGCACCAGTTTATGCCCGTGACTGGCCAGCAGACGCGCTATCGCTTCGCCGATGCCGCTGCTGGCGCCGGTCAGAATAATCACTTTCGCATTGGAATGAGCCATGATGGTTTCCTCGTGTTGGTTGACGAGGCTATTGTGGAAAACGCCGGCTAAAGCGAACAGACCGGATTGTGGCGTATCCTTGCCTGATTCTCTCGTCACTGTTGTGAGCAGGGAAGAAACCTGGCTATGCTTTGCCTGAACCTCTCACCGGAAACCCGTTATGTCGCAAACCGTACAACAGCAGACCTGCGCGCTGCTGCGCCAGCTGGCACCGCAAGAAGGTTATACTGCTTCACTGCTCGACAGCGTGCGCTTTATGCGTGCCGACCGGCAGTGGGCGCGCACGCCGGTTCTTTATGAGCCGAGCATCATCATTATCTGCCAGGGCTCGAAGCGGGCGTTTCTTGCCGACAAAATGTATCGCTACGACGCACAGCACTATCTGGTGTTGTCGGTGCCGCTGCCGTTCTCCGCTGAGACTGAAGCGACCTCCGCCGAACCGTTGCTGGGACTGGCTATCCGTCTGGATGCGGCCACGCTGGCGCGACTGGTGACGCAGGTCGCAGCGGCAGACATTCCGCTGGCGGAGACACCAGCCAGCATTATTTCGACGCCGGTAAATGAGACGCTGGCGGACAGCACGCTGCGCCTGTTACAGGCGCTGAGCGATCCGCTGGAAGCGCAGGTTTTAGGCCCGGCACGGGTAGAAGAGATTTGCTTTCGTGTGTTGCTGGGTGAGCAGGGCGGTGCGGTGCGCGCAGCGCTGACCTATCAGGGGCATTTTGGCCGCATCGCGCGGGCGCTGCAGCGCATTCATGCTGACTGGCAGCAGCCGCTGGATGTGCCGCATCTGGCCAGCGAAGCGGGCATGAGCGTTCCGCGCTTCCATCTGCATTTCAAAAGCGTCACGCAGACCTCGCCGATTCAGTATCTCAAGTCGCTGCGGCTGCATCAGGCGCGTTTGATGATGATTCGCGATAATCTCACCGCCGCCGGTGCCGCCGCACGTGTCGGTTACGAAAGTGATTCACAGTTTAACCGGGAGTTTAAGCGGATGTTTGGTCGCACCCCGGCTGACGAGGCGCGGGTGATGAAACGCGCTTTTGCGCTGCTGCCGCCGGAACAATTATCCGCGCGGCTACAGGCACATTAGGTCAGTACGCGATGAAGATTGCTGCCACTACGCCAATCCAGAACAGCAGGCTGGCAGCCAGTGCCAGCTGGCACAGTAACCGGCGGGAAAAACTCAGCAGCGCACTGAGGCGCGGCGATAACATTAATACCATAATCATCCCTCACAACAGCCAGCAACTGTTCAGCGCAGCCCCATCACGGCAACCACCAGCAGAATCCAGAAAAATGCACAACCTGTTAGCAGGAAACGCCAGATCAGATGGCGTTCGGGAGTCAGCAGCGTGTGCAGACGCATACGAAGAAGCAGTGGCATAGCGACCTCAAATCAGAAAGTTTTACCGGGAATATCCGGCAGCTGAGAACAGAAAATTCTGTCAGCGAATAAGAACATTCTGACGTGTTATAAGGCCGCGAAACGACAAGACCAGTCTTGAAAACAGGCTGAGAAATTCCTTAGCAGGCAGGCAATACCCACAGCGGACATCAGATGCCGCTGTGGCCATCAGGCACAGCAAAGCCGGTTACACGCTGCGCGTGACGCCGCCGTCCACGCGAAGATTCTGCCCGGTGATATAAGCCGCGCCGGGCGAAGCAAGAAACGCAATGGTAGCCGCCACTTCTGCAGCCGTGCCGTAGCGCTGCATGGGCACGCTGTCGCGCCGTTCATCCGTTTTCGGCAGGCTATCAATCCAGCCAGGCAGGACGTTGTTGATACGAATATTCTCAGCTGCGTAGGTGTCGGCAAAGATTTTACTGAAAGAAGCCAGACCGGCACGGAACACGGCCGAGGTCGGGAACATGTCGGTGGGTTCAAACGTCCATGCCGACGAGATATTAATGATACTGCCGCCACCCTGCTGCTGCATGATCGGCGTGACCAGACGTACAGCGCGCACCACGTTGAGGAAGTAGGTTTCCATTCCCTGCTGCCACGCATCATCGCTTAATTCGAGGATTGGCGCGCGCGGACCGTGACCGGCACTGTTAACCAGCACGTCAATACGTCCCCAGCGCGCCAGAGTGGCATCAATCAGGTGCTGCAAATCGTCCACTGACTGATTCGAACCGGTAATACCGAGCCCGCCCAGACGATTCGCCAGCGCCTCGCCTTTGCCGGAGGAGGAAAGAATCGCAACCCTGAAACCCTCGCTGGCCAGCTTCTCAGCTGCCGCTGCGCCCATACCGCTGCCACCTGCGACAATCACCGCAACTTTTTCTACTGTCATGTGAGTAACCTCATCAATTAATTATCCTGTCATGCCAGTATAATGGCCTGGAGATACAGCAGAGAGTCAGCTCAGCTGGCAATTGACGATAGGAAAACTACAGGATGAATCAGGGCTTTCAGGCATTACCGTCGCTGAATGCGCTACGGGTATTTGAAGCCGTGACGCGGCACCTTAATTTTCGCCTCGCCGCTGAAGAGCTCGGTGTGACGCAGGGTGCGGTTGCGCAGCATATTCGCGGCCTGGAGGCCAGCCTGGGTTTGAAACTGTTCGATCGGCTGCCGCGTACGCTGGCGCTGACCGCTGCTGGTGCAGGCTATGCGGTGCACATTCGTCAGGCATTTGAGCTGATTGATGAGGCGACGCGCACGCTGCGCCCGGAGCCGGATCGCCTGACGCTGAGCGTAACACCGACCTTTGCCAGCCGCTGGATGCTGCCGCGTTTACCGGCATTTACCGCGGCCTGGCCGGACATCGACCTGCGCGTGCTGGCCTCTGAACGGCTGGTGCAGTTTCACCATGAAGGCGTCGACCTGGCGGTGCGCTATGGCCGGCCGCCGTTTGGTAGCGGGCTGGAGGCCACGCTGCTGTTTAGCCAGACGGTGCTGGCGGTGGTCAGCCCGGCGCTGCTGGCACAACACGGTGATGCGGCGCAGCCAGAAAATTGCCTGCGCTATCCGCTGCTGCACGATGGCCATCACCTGTGGCCGGCGTTCCTGGCGTTTATGTTCCCCGGTCAGTCGCTGCAGCATCAGCATCATCTGCGCTTCAACCAGACCGCGCTGGCGCTGGAAGCGGCGCTGAGTGGTCAGGGTATCGCACTGACCAGCCCGCATTTTGTGCAGAACGATCTGACCAGCGGTCGGCTGGTTCCCGCCTGGCAGCGTGAGATGCCCGTTGATGCCGGCTGGTATCTGGTGGCTCCGCGTCGTCCGCGTGAGCAGGCAACGGTGAGTGCGGTTCGTGCGTGGCTACTCAGTCAGGCGGAGCAGAGCAAAGATTGATGGCTGAGCAACGCGATGCTTTTATGTTCAATAACAAAATCAGTAAAACTGATGATCGTCTGCGAATTATGAATGTTATAACTGACTGAGCATGCATTTTATAAGGTTTATCCTGCACAGGCAGGGTTTTAGGAAAATATCACGCAAATTCAGCAATTAAGGAAAGGATTTGTGCGTTGCAATCTGCTGAGGGCTGTGAATAAATAAAACGCTGAATTTCATAAAAATGCCATAACGGCCAGGCGACAGCCTGCATAACCGTATTACCACCATGACCGATCATAAAATTCTTTTAGCCAGGGATATCAGCGCCAGAAGTGAAAGCATGCAGGCGCACCTCATCGCCATCCGGCGCGATATTCACGCACATCCGGAACTTGGTTTCGATACCGTCCGCACCGCAGCCATTGTGGAGCAGGAGTTGCTGCGCCTCGGGCTGACGCCGCAAACCGGCGTGGGCCGCACCGGCGTGATGGTGGACATTACCGGCGCGCAGCCGGGCAAAACCGTGCTGCTGCGCGCCGATATGGATGCGCTGCCGATTCATGAGCAAACCGGTCTGCCGTTTAGCAGCATCTGGCCGGGTAAAATGCACGCCTGCGGCCACGATATCCACACGGCTACGCTGCTCGGCGTCGCGGCGATCCTCGCGGACCTGCGCAGCCAGCTGCTCGGCACGGTGCGGCTGATTTTTCAGCCGGCGGAAGAGACGCCAGAGAGCGGCGCGCAAGCCATGATTGCTGCCGGCGCAGCGGACGGCATTGATGTGGCGATCACGCTGCACAATAAACCAGAGCTGGCCGCAGGAGAAATCGCCCTGACGCGCGGTGCCAGCACCGCCTCCAGCGATGAATTCGACGTAGTGATTCATGGCAAATCCACCCACGCCGCCCGGCCGCACATGGGTACCGATCCGATCATTGCCGCCGCCAGCCTGGTAACGCAGTTGCAGACCATTGTGTCGCGCGAGCTCGATCCGGCGAACTCTGCTGTGCTGACGATTGGCCATATCCACGGCGGCACCACTCATAACATCATCTCCGACAGCTGCCTGATTCAGGGCACCATCCGCGCTAAATCACCGCAGGCGCGCGCTCACATGGAAGACGCTTTCCGTCGCATCTGTGCCGGAGTGGCGCTGTCGCTCAATACGCGGATTGAGGTCAATTATCAGCGAGGTGTACCGCCGCTGATGAATGATGATGCGCTGATTGATGCACTGGAGCCGATCCTCTCGCACCAGTTCGGCAAGTCGGTGGTGGCAAAACCTAGCAGCAGCTTTGGCGCGGAAGATTTCTCGCTGTTTACCGAGCGTGTGCCGGGCTGTCAGATCCATATCGGCTCTGGCGCGCCGGGGCGCGACGACCATCTGCACAACTCCGACTATCAGCCGGACGAACGCAGCATTCACGCTGGCACACAGGCTCTGGCCCGTATAGCGATCGACTTACTCTCCTGATAATAATGAGGTTTTATGATGATGCGTAAAGGGCTGTTCTCCGCCTCCGCGGGCATGTTGCTGCTGGCTGCTGCCGTGGTTCAGGCAAAAGATTTTGGCACGTTAAAATTCGCTACCGAAGCGGCCTATCCGCCGTTTAACCAGTCCACGCCGAGCGGCAAAATTGTCGGCTACGAGCCCGATATGGTGGCCGAACTGGCGAAACGCGCGGGATTCAAATACGAAATCGTCGCGCAGAAGTGGTCCGGACTGATCCCCGGCCTCGCTGATGGCAAATATGATGCAGTGGTCGATGCCGTCACCGTGACGCCAAAACGTGAAGAAGTGGTGGATTTTACCCATCAGTATACCGTGAGCGTATCGGGCTTCGTCACGCTGAAGGGCAGCGCAGTGGATACCCTGCCGGGCAACGGTGAAGTGGTACAGGCGACCGATGAAGCCGGAATGAACAAAGCCATCGACGCGCTGAAGGCGAAGTTCAAAGGCAAAACCATTGCGGTGCAGGTCGCTACCATTCAGGCCGATTTCCTCAACAAATACCTCGGTGATGTCGCGACTATCCGTACCTATCAGGCCGGCCCGGAAACCTTCGCCGATCTGCTCAATGGCCGGGTTGATGCGGTCATGGCGTCGCGCACCAACCTCAATGCTTATGTGAAAAAACACGCGGATACGGTAAACAGCACCGGTTACGGCTTTGTGGGCGGTGTACTGGGCCAGGGCTCGGCGATTGCCATTCGTAAAAACAATCCGGAGCTGAAAGCCGCGCTGGATCAGGCGCTGGTGTCGATGATCAAAGACGGCACGCTGAAGCAACTGTCAGAGAAATGGTTCGGCGAGAACGTCGCGCCTGCGGAATAATGCTGAGCGCTTATGACTATTGACTGGCAACTGTTAGGTTTTGGTGACGAAGGCTGGGGCGGCGTGCTGCTGGACGCCGCCACCGTCACGGTAACGGTCTCGCTGTGTGCGTGGCTGCTGGGCGCGATGCTCGGCAGCCTGCTGTGCTGGATGCAGATTGGTGGCGGCCGCTGGCAGCAGCGTGTTGCCAGCGGCTACATCACGCTATTTCGCGGCGTGCCGGAGCTGCTGGTGATCTACCTGTTCTACTTTGGCGGCCGACAGGTGGTCGGGTTTATCGGTGAAGCTATCGGCCTGCAGGGACCGTTTGACGTTAACGGCTTCGTTGCCGGCGCGATCGCTATCGGGCTGATTTCCGGCGCTTATCAGAGCAGTGTATTTCGCGGCGCGTTTTACGCGATTCCCGCCGGCACGCTGGAAGCTGCTACGGTCACCGGTATGGGGCGTTTTATGCTGTTCCGCCGCATGATTGTGCCACAGGCGCTGCGCACCGCGCTGCCGGGCATGGGTAATCAGTGGCAATCGGTGATTAAGGAGTCGGCGCTGGTGTCGGTGACCGGGCTGGTGGAAACCATGAACCAGATTTCCACCGCGTCGAATTCCACCCAGATGCCGTTTTTCTTCTACAGCGTAGGCGCGGTGATTTACCTGATTATCACCACCTGTTCAGATTTCTTCTTTCGCTATGTGGAAAAAGTGGCCATGCGCGGGCAACAACGCGCGCGGTTGTAAGGAGCCACGATGGATTTCACCTTTTTACAGCACACGCTGGCGGCGCTGCTGCGCGGACTGCCGCTGACGCTCAACCTGGCGGTATTGTCCCTGCTGGGCGGCGGAATACTGGCGCTGCTGCTGAATTTGCTGCGTCAGCATCGCCTTGGCAGCTACGTTACGCGTTTTTATGTCTGGCTGTTCCGCGGTACGCCACTGCTGATTCAAATCTTCATGATTTACTATGGCCTCGGCAGCCTGCCGGCGGTGCGCGAAAGCGTGCTGTGGCCGCTGCTGCGTGAGCCCTACTGGTGCGGGTTAATTGCGCTGATTCTCAACGACGCGGCTTACACCGCCGAGATCCTGCGCGGCGGACTGAATGCGGTTAGCGTGCAGTCACTGGAAGCGGCGAAAGTGTGCGGCATGTCGCGCTTCACTACGCTGCGACGCATCACGCTGCCGCTGGCAGTGCGGCAGGCGCTGCCGGCCTACAGCAATGAGATCATCTCGATGATCAAATCCACGTCGCTGGTGAGCACCATCAGCCTGATGGAGATGACCGGCATCGCCGATTCCATCGTGTCAGAAACCTTCCGCGCGCTGGAGGTGTTTATCAGCGCGGCGATTATCTATCTGCTGCTGACCGTGCTGGTGAGCAAAGCGGTGGCGCTGCTGGAGCGCCGTCTGTCCCCCTATCACGCTGGAGCACGTTAATGAATAAACCCACTATTGCCCTGAGCCATCTCAGAAAAAGTTATAGCGGGCATGAAGTGCTGCATGACATCAGCCTGACGGCGCAGGATGGCGACGTCATTTCGCTGATCGGCGCCAGCGGCTCCGGTAAAAGTACGCTGCTGCGCTGCATCCCGTTTCTTGAAGTGCCACAGGCCGGTGAGATTGCCGTGGGCGATGAAGTGGTCACCCTCGATAACGCGGACGAAAAGCTGAGCCGTGAACAGCGCCGCCGCATTAAGCTGATGCGCATGCAGCTCGGCTTTGTGTTTCAGGGCTTCAATCTGTGGCCGCACAAAACCGTGCTGCAGAACATCATTGAGGCACCGATCCATGTACAGAAGCGCAGCCGTCAGGAGGCCGTTGCCGAGGCCGAAGCGCTGCTGCAAAAGGTCGGGTTATACGAAAAGCGCAACGCGTGGCCGTCGCAGCTCTCCGGTGGTCAGCAGCAGCGCGTGGCGATTGCCCGGGCGCTGGCGCAGCAGCCGAAAGCGATACTGTTTGATGAACCCACTTCCGCACTCGACCCGGAGCTGGTGGGCGAAGTGCTGCGCGTCATCCGCAGCCTGGCGGAAGAGGGGCGCACCATGATTATCGTCACCCATGAAATGGGGTTTGCGCGCGATGTATCAAACAAAGCGGTGTTTCTGCATCAGGGCAAAATCGAAGAGTCCGGATCGCCGCAGCAGGTGTTCAGCGAACCGATCTCGGCGCGCTGTCGCGCTTTTGTCAGCAGCCACATGCAGCGCAACAGCTAACCAGATTTGTGCCAATGGTGTTCTAAGCCAAATTATGGAAAAATCGCCCTCCCTCAACGGAGGGCTTTTTTATCGGCGCAGGGAAGGTGCACGTCGTCGCGCACTTCACGTCCATCGATAACCAGCTACCGTCAGGTCTGGCTGCTGTTGCGTTACCGCGCGACAGAGAGGGCCGAAATTTTCCTCATTTTTCTACAGGCGGAGTACGTAATGGGCGCGAAGGTGTGGTTAGTGGATGATGATGTATCCGTGCGTGAGTCGCTGGGATTTCTGCTGCGAACCGTGGACTACGAGGTCGCCGACTTTGCCGACCTGGCATCGTTCGAAACCGCCGCCGCCGGTCAGCAAGCCGTATGCGGCTGTCTGCTGCTTGATGTGCGACAGCCAGAGAGTAGCGGCCTGAGCTGGCTGGCCCGGCAGGGTGCACGCCATCCGCTGCTGCCGGTGATCATCATGACCGGGCATGACACGCTGGAGGCCTGCCGGCGCTTGTTTGCTCAGGGCGCCTTTGCCTTTTTCACCCGGCCGCTGGAGATTGAATCGCTGCTGGAGACGGTCCGGCTGGCGATGCGTGAGAGTGAGCAGCGCGCCAGCCTCTAATGATGCCGCGCCGTGTTGCCGGAAAGCGCGCGCCGGGAAGCCAGCGCGCACAGCAACGGCACCGGCAGGGTAAACAGCAGTAACAGCCACAACAGCACATACACCGCATCCACGCCGTCGTTTTGCAGATTGTTGTACAACTGCGCCGGCATTCCGTGGGGAAACCAGGCGAAAATCATCACAATGCCGAATTCGCCCATCGCCCGCACCCACGCCAGTGCCGTAGCCGACGCCAGGCCCGGTGCGGCCAGGGGCAGCGCCAGCCGCCAGAAGCGTGGCCACGGCGCGGCACCCAGCGTTCGGCCCGCTTCAAGGATCTCCGGCGGCACCGCGATAAACGCCGAGCGTGCGCTGGTGACAAAGTAGGGCAGCGCGCCATACCACTGCGCCAGGATAAAGGCGGCGGGATTGTTCACCAGCGTCCAGCCCAGCTTGCTCAGCAGCTGGCCGGGCAAACTGTACGGACCGTACGCGCTGACCAGCAGGATTCCCATCGCCAGCGGCGGCGTCAGCAGCGGGATCATCACCAGCGTTTCCACCAGCCAGCGTATTTTTCCCCGCGCCTGCGACAGCCACCAGGCCAGCGGTAAGCCGGTCAGAAAAATCAGCACCAGCGCGATCGCGCCCAGACTGAGCGACGTGGTAATCGCCGCGCTGTCACCCCACGCCAGCCGCAGATGTTGCCAGTGTGTGACGCCCGTCAGGGTGATAAACGGCACGGCCAGTAGCAGCAGGGCGGGTAGCGACAGCCACAGCGCGCCAGCATGGCGGATTTTCATCGCGTATAAAGCCCATCGCCCTTCGGCGCGGCATAGCCTTGCTGTTTAAACAGCGCCTGTCCTGAAGGACTCAGCATGAAATCTACAAAGGCTTTGCCAGCGGCCGTACCGTGCGGCGCATTCCTGAGCACCGCCGCGTAATAGACCAGTGGCTGGGTGTGCAGCACTTTATCTTTACCCTGGCTGTCTTTGACGCTAAAGCTGACCGTGTTGTACCACTTAGTCGCCATCGCCGGATTGCTGAGGTTGATTTCATCGGGCAGCGCGATGTAAGGCAGATGGGCAGAGATCACTTCGCTTTCATAGCCTGCTGCCGCATCCACCTGACCGCTCTCGAGCCGCGTCAGCAAGCCACCCTCCAGATGGGTTTGTGCGGGATTCTGGTAACCGCCGAGAATGTTGTCAGCTATGCCGGGCTGCCGGTAATATTTCTGCGCCAGTAGCAGGGTAAAAATAATGTTCTGGCCTTTAGGATCGTTTACCGGATCGGTCCGGCCAAATTTCAGTCCCGGCGCGGCCAGCAGCTGAAGCCAGCGGCCATCATTGCCTTTGGCTGCGGCAAACTGCGGCGCAAACGGCCCTTTTGAGTTATAGGCAATCACCATGCTGGTGCTGGCTACCGGTACTGCGTTGTCGATCAGTCCGGCGGTTTTCAGGATCTGCATCGGACCGGGAGTAACAGACACGAACACGTCAGCGGTGATTTTTTTGCTCGCTAGCAGGCGCGCCATGCCGTAAGCCCCCTGGCCCTGACCTTCATACTTACCGTCATGCTGTTGTGCAAATGCCGGGCCCAGTGCCTGATCCATCACTTTTCCCATCGAACCGGCATACGTCACGCGGATATCCATGGCGGCCTGCGCCGGTAAACTCAATCCGCCGGCGGCAGTCATTAACAGTAGGGTAAGCGTCTTCACGCGGAGATTCCTTTTCGCTATATAAATGAGTAGATAGCGATTATCGGAATTCTCCGTTTTAGCGCAAGGTAAAATCTGTTGCGAAATCCTGCGGTCGCGCGCCAGCGCCGGGTTTTAGTACCATTGCAACGCGTGCTGAGAGAAAAAATTCATTTACCGATCCGCGAGCTACCGCAAATACAGGCGGCCAGCCGTCTGCTGGTTAAATAAGCGGCTATAGTTATCCCAGTTGGATTATTTTGCATGCCGCTGGGCGTGCACCTTTTCCTCATTTGCCTGGAGCCCGTTACTACGTCACGAGGTTTAACGTGTTTGCCGATCTTTCCTGGAAAATCATTCATCAGGTCATCAACCAAACCATCGCTGAGATGGTGGATGAACAGCAAACGCTGGACGTGCTGAGCCTGCGCAGGCGCTTAAGGGAAATGGCGGAGAACGAAACTAACGAGGAGATGGTGCTGTGTTACTGGCAGGCCAGCAAAGTGCTGACGCGTTTGCCGCCCACCGTCACCGCCAGCCAGCTGATAGAAGAGGCGCGCCATGCGTTCCGCAGTCCGCCCAGTCACGATTCGCTTTAACGCGAAATGCTTTTCTTTCCCCGTTGCGCTTAACAGACTCTAATTGGCTGAAATTTAATCATAATCATGCAATACGCTCTGCTAGACTTCCTGGGTTAACAACGCTGAAAACAGAGGACAGTAATGAAAATCAAAAGTTATGCCGCACACAACGCCGGTGATGCGCTGGTACCGTACGAGTACGAAACCGGTCCGCTGGCGGCGGAAGAAGTGCTGGTTGAGGTCGATTACTGCGGTGTGTGCCATTCTGATTTGTCGATGATTGATAACGAGTGGGGCATTTCCTCTTATCCGGTCATTGCCGGTCACGAAGTGATTGGTCGCATCAGCGCACTCGGCGATGCGGCGCAGGACAAAGGATTGAAGGTGGGTCAGCGCGTGGGTATCGGCTGGACCGCGAAAAGCTGCCAGCACTGTGATGCCTGCATCAACGGCGAGCAGGTCAACTGTGAGAACGGTTCAGTGCCCACCATCATGAACAAAGGCGGTTTCGCCAGCCATCTGCGCGCCGACTGGCAGTGGGTGATTCCGCTGCCGGAATCCATGGACATTACCTCTGCCGGTCCGCTGCTGTGCGGCGGTATTACCGTGTTTAAACCGCTGCTGATGCACCATGTCACCGCCACCAGCCGCGTCGGCGTCATCGGTATTGGCGGCCTCGGCCATATGGCGATCAAACTGCTGCGCGCCATGGGTGCTGAAGTTACGGCGTTCAGTTCGAATGCCAGCAAAACCGAATCCATCAAAGCCATGGGCGCCGATCGTGTGGTCAACAGCCGCGATCCTCAGGCGCTGAACGCGCTGGCCGGGCAATTTGATTTGATTATCAGCACCGTAGCCGTCGATCTGGACTGGCAGCCGTACTTCCAGGCGCTGGCTCCGCACGGTAAGTTCCACACCGTGGGCGCGGTGATGAAGCCATTTGAAGTGCCAGCGTTCAGTCTGATTCTGGGCGATCGTGCGGTAACGGGTTCGTCTACCGGTTCACCGGGCCAGCTGCGTAAGCTGATGCGTCTGGCGTCACGCGCCGATGTGGCACCGCAGGTGGAAGAGTTCCCGATGTCAAAAATCAATGAAGCGCTGGATCACGTACGCGCCGGTAAAGCGAATTACCGCGTGGTGCTGAAGGCCGATTTCTGAGTCGGAATCTGAGGCGGATAACACGCTGACATTTGTCAGACAAAACGGCGGATGGGGGATCATCCGCCGTTTTTACGCCTTATCCCTGCGAATCATCCTTTTCGCCGAGGAAGAAATACCACAGCGGAATCGACATCAGCGCGGTGAACACCGTGGTGTAAAGCGCGATCATAAAGCCCTGCGTCAGATACATGGTCAGCGTCCAGTGGCTGAACGGGATGCCGTATTGATCGATCACGCCGCCGATAATCGCATTGCTCATCACCGTACCGACAATCAGCGCCAGAATAAACAGCCCACGCAGGTAGTAACGCATCTCCTTGCGTTTCACCGTGAAACGCGCCCGCACGATACCGAGCGGCGACTGCTGCGCGGCGAGAATTTCCGCTTCGCTCATCGGCGCACGCTGTTGTCTGCGCCAGCGCAGTACATCCACCAGCACGAAGGCCAGCAGGCTGACGCCCATCACCGGCAGGGCATAACCGAGCGCCAGCGCCAGCATCAGGCAGACCCCTTTGGCATAGTGCGGCAGCGCCAGCCAGCTTGCGCTCAGGGTTTGCGCCGGGCTGGCCTGATCCAGCGCCGGGCGGCGCAGCCACCACATGCGATAACCCAGCACAATCATGCTGCATAAACCCAGGCCAAACAGCGCCAGCAACAGCTGATTAGGCCAGCCAAACAGCACGCCCATGTGCGCATCGACACCCCAGCGCGTCAGTTTTGCCACCAGCGGGAAGCGATCAAACCAGACGTGATCGACAATCGCGAAGCTTTGCGGATTCACGGACACCGCATCCACCTGCGTGGGCCAGCTGCGATCAATCTCACTCACCGTCCAGGTTTTGCCCTCGCTTTTCGGCTGGCGCAGCTCCACTTTAGCCGCGCGGATGCCATCCTGACGTGCCGCCGCCAGCACGCGATCCCAGTCAGCGTCGGCGGCATTTGCCGGCAGTAACTTCGCTGGCTGCGTCGCCGGTTTCGCCATCGACGACATCGGCATGCTGGTCATGTCCATGTCCGGCATACTGCGGTGATCGGCGTGAGGATCCGCCGGCGCGGCGGGCGCATCACCGCTGAGCGACGTATTCACCTGTGGCGTCAGCCAGTTAAGCTCGGTGCGCATCTTATCGATATTGCTACCTGCCCATTGTGACCAGGTGAGGCCGGTAACGGAGAAGAACAGCAGCCCGAGCAGCAGCGTCAGCCCCAGCGTGATGTGCCAGTGCCGGGTGAAGGCAAACCCCTTTCGCACGGTTTTCAGCCGGCGTTTTGGTCGCGTGCCCAGCCACAGCAGCACGCCGCCCAGCGCGGCCACCCACAGCCAGCTCGCCGCCAGTTCGCTGTAGTTGCGACCAAAGTCACCGAGTAACAGGCTGCTGTGCAGCAGATCGAGCGTGGTGCGCAGCGGCAACACGCCACTGGTGCCGTACACCGTCATGTCGCCGGTTACTTTGAGGCTGTAGGGATCGATAAACACCGCGCGCGACTGCGACGGACCGAGTGTGGCATCGCTGAACTGTACGCGCGTGGTATCGCGCGCGGCGGGGGCAGGTCGAACCGCATAAATGTGCTGATTTTCGCCCGCATAGGCGCGTGCCGCGGCGATCTGCGCCGAGAGCGGTTGCGCATTGCCCTGCGGCTGCGCGGTGAGCGCATCAGCGTAGATCAGATTTTCCAGCTGCGGCGTCAGCACATACAGCGTGCCGCTGAGCGCCGCCACGAAGATGAACGGCGCGACAAACAGGCCAATGTAAAAGTGTAAGCGGCGTAGCAGATTAAGCACCGCGCCGCGCGGTGCTGCAGAGTGAACAGCAGACAAAGCCGTCTTCCTTCCGATAAGAGAATGTCAGGGCACAGCGCAGGCGTTGTACCGATTAATGAGATTCAGCAGGAAAGAAAAACCGGTGGCGCGCGCGGACGATGGGTACCGCTGAAGCGGCGCGGCCGGGGTGCCACCAGCGGCGGCAGCGGTGGGGCGCGCGAGATCACCAGCATCAGCCAGATGAACGGGATAAACATCCACATCATCAGCGGAACATGCACCAGCAAATCACAATAGCCGCAGGCAAATTCGCCGTCGTCCATGTTGTGATGCATCATGCCCGGCATCGCCATCTCCATCGGCATATCGTGATGGTGCATTGGCATGGCAGATGATGGACTATGCGACGCCACGGGGACAATGCGCGTTTGCCGCTCCAGCAGCGTTTTCGACACAATCGGCGCGACGAACAGCAGCAGCACCGCCACAATGGCGACGCAGGCGGTCAGGCGCTGGCGAAAGTGATAGGAAAACGTCATGGCAAATACTGAGTGCTTCAACAAATGAGGCCGAAGTGTAACGCGATTGCCGCACAAGGGTTAATAAAAGTGAGGCTGGGAGCGACAAAATTCGCACCTTTTGAAAAGGGTCACTTAACGTGGTGTGTTTGTTAACTTAATTGCAACCTGATGAGTACATTAGAGAAACACTATTTCTCATTGCTTAAGGATGAGTGAAGTCTGATGGCAAGAACTGTCATTGCTCAGAATTTGTGGTCGCCATTAATGGCGACCCTACAAGGTATTTGCACTATTTGCACAGGGTGCGCATTGATCCGCACCGATATAAACAGGCCACTTGCAGCTTTATTACAAGGCGTCACGTCATTTATTGCGGCCTGTAGGCAGTTGCACGATTTACACATGACGGCGCATTGATACGGACCGTTGTAATTAGGTCACTTGCAACTTTATTGAACGGCATCGATCGCAATCAGCAAGGAATTACACGATTTTCGTAGGGTGCGCATTTATGCGCACCGATATAAACGGGCGGCTCGTTGTTTAACTCTTTTCATTTACAGGGAAGACTCTCAGTATGAGCCGGGCCTTAAAATATCGATCGCCCCAGCCGCTCCGTGAGTTTCTCCAGCATGGCGGTGCCGGCCAGCGAGTTACCGGAATGATCCAGCGCCGGTGACCAGACGGCAATACTCATCTCACCGGGAATCACTGCGACAATCCCGCCGCCGACGCCGGATTTAGCCGGCATGCCCACGCGCCAGGCAAACTCTCCGGCGCCGTCGTACATGCCGCTGGTCATCATCAGTGCGTTCACCTGCCGCGCCTGGCGTGCAGAGATCACCGCCCACTCATCATCCAGCGTGCGGCCGTGATTGGCGAGATAGAGAAACGTGCGCGCCAGTTCGCTGCAGCTCATCGCCAGCGAGCAGTAGTGAAAGTAGGTTTCCATTACTTTACTGACGTCATTATGAAAGTTGCCAAACGACTTCATCAGCCAGGCAATGGCGGCGTTACGCGCCGAGTGCTCATACTCTGAACGCGCGACCACACGGTCATACTGAATGTCCGGCTGCTGTGCCAGACGACGCACAAACTCCAGCATGCGCTGGCGCGGCGCGGTGAGCCGGCTTTCCAGCAAATCGCACATTACCAGCGCGCCGGCGTTAATGAATGGATTGCGCGGCTTTCCCTGTTCCAGTTCAAGCTGCACCAGTGAATTGAATGCCTGGCCGGATGGCTCTTTGCCTACGCGCTGCCAGATCTCGGCGTCCTCATACAGCGTCAGCGCGACGGTGAGCGACAGGACTTTGGAGATGGACTGGATTGAAAAGCGCGTGCCCGCATCGCCGGCCTGGTAGCTGCGTCCATCGGCGGTGGCAATGGCGATGCCCAGTTGATCGGCATCCACGCCGGCCAGCGCCGGGATATAATCTGCCACTTTGCCCTGACGGGTGAGGGGGCGTACGTCCGTGATAATCTCTTCAAGCAATGCATTACTGAGTTCCGACACCTTGTGGCTCCGGGGTGACTAATCCTGGCGCGATCATGGTGATTTGCCGTCGGCGCGTCAATCCACCGCGCAAAATTCTGTGAGCACGCTGCAGCAAGCCTGCACCGTGTTGTGGATTTTCTGCCCGGTTTGTTGCGCCCGATCGCAACCCAGCCTGGCGCCTACGCCACATTGCGCGGCCTGAGGTAAAATTATGTTGCGAATGATTGAGTTACCGATCAGGCAATTTTGGTTATGCTAAGCCCCAACTCTTTCCGGCGCTGCCAATGCGCTCAACCGTTGTAATTGAGGATGACGATGTCTGCCTTACCTGATGCCACCGAGCCTGCCAACGCGATGCGCGCCGGGCGCTTTATGCTGCTGCAAAAATTGCTGCGACGCGATAAAACCCCGCTGGCATTGCTGCTGCTGGCCGCGCTGGTCGGTATCCTCACCGGGCTGGTCGGGGTGGCTTTCGATCGCGCGGTCAATTTTATTCTCCACCTGCGGATCGGCTGGCTGACGGAGCGGGCGGATAACCTGGCCATGGCGTTGCTGAGCGCGTTTTTTATCTCGGCGCTGCTGGGCGGCATCGGCTATTTTCTGGTGCGCCGCTTCGCGCCAGAGGCGGGAGGCTCGGGCATTCCGGAAATCGAGGGCGCGCTGGAAGAGCTGCGTCCGGTGCGCTGGTGGCGTGTGCTGCCGGTTAAATTTATCGGCGGCATGGGCGCGCTGGGCTCTGGCATGGTGCTGGGACGCGAAGGACCCACGGTGCAGATTGGCGGCAACATCGGTGGTATGTGCCTCGATCTGTTTCGCGTGCGCGATTCTGAATCGCGTCATACGCTGCTGGCGACCGGTGCCGCGGCGGGGCTTTCGGCGGCGTTCAACGCGCCGCTGGCCGGCATTTTGTTCATTATCGAAGAGATGCGCCCGCAGTTTCGCTACAACCTGATCTCGATTAAAGCGGTGTTTATCGGCGTGATTATGTCGAGCATTGTCTTTCGCGTGCTCAACGGTAACGAAGCCATCATTAATATCGGTCAGCTGCGTGACGCGCCCACTGAGACGCTGTGGCTCTATCTGGTACTGGGTGTGCTGTTTGGCGGCTGCGGCGTGGCGTTCAACCGGCTGATATTTCTCGCACAGGACCAGTTTCAGCGCCTGCATCTCGGACGTACCGGGCGCTGGGTGCTGTTCGGTAGCCTGCTGGCCGGACTGTGCGGCGTACTGGGTTTACTGCTGCCGCAGGCGGTGAGCGGCGGAACGACGCTGATTCCGGATTTCGCTACCGGACACTATGGCGCACTGGCGCTGTTTGCTCTCTTCGCGCTGCGTACGCTGGTCACCATTTGCTGCTTCTCTTCAGGCGCGCCGGGCGGCATTTTTGCGCCCATGCTGACGCTGGGCACGCTGCTGGGCACCTGCTTTGGTCAGCTGAGCGCCGACTGGTTCCCGCATTATCAGCTGGAAGCCGCCACCTTTGCCGTCGCCGGGATGGGCGCGCTGTTCGCCGCCTCGGTGCGCGCGCCGCTTACCGGCATCGTGCTGGTGCTGGAGATGACCAATAACTATCAACTGATCCTGCCGATGATCATCACCTGCCTGGGCGCAACGCTGGCGGCGCAGTTCTTTGGTGGCAAACCGCTCTATTCCTCAATCCTGGCGCGCACCCTGGCCAAAGCACAGCTCACTAACCGCGCCAGCGCCCGGACGGAATAGGGATTATCCCGGCTTATCGAAGCGCGACTCAAGCCGGGTGGAAAGATATCACCTCACGCCCGGCTTTTAACCCATCTGATGCGCTGGCTGAGACTCCAGAGCATCAGTGCGGCGAGGGCGATGCTGCCGAGCACGGCGAAAGCGACCTGATAAGACCAGGCGGCGGCGATGCTGCCGGTCAGTGCCGGGCTGCATGCCGCGCCCACGCCCTGCATCAGCATGACGAAACTCTGGCCGGCATTGGTGTGTCCGCTGCCGTCAAGCACGCTGACGATGTAGCCCGGTACTGCCACGCCCAGCAGCCCGGCGGCCAGACCATCAAGAATCTGTACCGGTACCATCGCATAGGTGCCATCGAACAGGGAGGCGATGCCGGCACGCACCGGCAGCACCACCAGCGCGAGGGTTATCAGCAGCGGGAAACCGAGGCGGCTGGCGTTTCGGGCGGCGAATAACGCCACGGGAATCATCACGCATTGCGAAATCACGACGGTTGCAGCGGTATAAACACCCGGGCTGAGCTGTCCGCTGTGCGTTGCCGCCGCGCGAATGCCCAGCATCGGCAACAGCGCGGCGTTGCCGAGGTGAAACAGCAGCAGCGTCAGGCCGGTAATCAGCAGCACCGGATTGCGCAGCAGGGCAGAGAAACCAGGAAGCTCTGCGGCCTGCTGTTCGGCACCGCCGCGCGCCGCGCGGTCATCGATCGCGTTACGCTGAATGGCGGCCACGGCAAAACATGCGCACAGTGCCATCGCGGTCATCAGGATAAAAACCGCATCGGTGCCCCACAGCCAGACGGCAAACCCGGCAAACAGCGCGGCAGTCATATTGCCGCCATGATTGAACGCCTCGTTTCTCCCCATCTGCTGGCTGAACCCCTGAGAGCCGGTCAGACCGAGGGTGACGCCAGTCAGTAACGGGGCAATAAGCGCGGCCGCGAGACCGGTAACCACCTGCGAGCCAACCACCACTCCGCCGTAAGGAAACCACCACAGCATCAGGGTGGCCAGCGTAATGAGCAGTGAGGCCAGAATCAGCAGCCCTTTTTTATGGTGCGTGGCATCGGTTGCCAGACCCGCCGGCAGCGTAGCCAGCAGTCCGGCTAAACCACCGGCAGTCATCGCCCAGCCAATATCATCCGCTCTCCAGCCATGCTCGGTAAGAAAGATTCCCAGGAAAGGGCCGAGTCCATCCCGCACATCGGCCATGAAAAAATTGACCAGGCACAACGCCTGGAGAGACCGCAAAGCAGCGGGATGCGCTATCGGATTTGCATTCATGTTGTGATGAAGAAAGAGTGGAGGATGGTGACAAGCATAGAGCAGCAATGTGACATCGTAAATTAGCGCAGCGCGATTGGCGCACCGCTCGTACTGCGCTATACATCGCCCGCCGACTCACGGATAATTTGCTGTCTTACGCCCTTACAGAGATAAGCAATGCTGGAAAATCATCCGTCGCGTGACGCCATCAGGCTGGAGAATGTGCTGGCCGCGCTGGGCAATCCGATGCGCATGGCAGTAGTCGCGCTGCTGGCACAGGGGGAGGCGCGCAGCTGCGGTTCGCTGCTGCAAGGCGTATCCAAATCAACCTTAACCCATCACTGGCGGGTACTGCGTGACAGCGGCGTAATCTGGCAAAAACCCTCTGGCCGCGAGAATCTGCTGTCACTGCGGCGCGACGATCTGGACGCGCGCTTTCCTGGTCTGCTTGATGCGCTGCTCAGCGCCGCCGTTGACGATGCCGCCACCCGAAGCGCGCTGCAGGCTTTTCAGCACGCGGAGTAGCGCCCTTTTCGCCGGAGCGGCTGCAATTGCAACAGCCTGGCGACAGCGGCTGCTGCATCCGCAACAGACATTCCTCGTCCTCTCATTCAGTTAGCCCGCAAATCAGGCGTTTAATCGCTGCCAGGAACTGGCACGCTCACTGCATAGCCTCTTATAGCGAAAAGCATTAATGAAGATGATTTTCCATTAACCCAGCTATAAGAAGTCTCAGGAGAAACCTATGTCACTGGTAAAACCGTTGCAGTTTGCTTACTGGGTGCCTAATGTTTCAGGTGGTTTAGTTATCAGTCAGATCGAGCAGCGCACGCGCTGGGACGCGGAGTACAACCGTGAACTGGCGAAAATCGCTGAACGCGCTGGCTTCGATTATGCCCTGACGCAGATTCGCTTCACCGCCGGCTATGGCGCTGATAATCAGCACGAATCAGTCACCTTCTCTCAGGATCTGCTGAGCCACACCACAAAACTCAAAGTGATTGCCGCGCTGCTGCCGGGGCCGTGGAACCCGACGCTGGCGGCAAAGCAGATCGCCACCATCAGCCATCTGTACGGTCCGCGCATCGCGGTGAACATTGTCAGCGGCTGGTTTCGCGGCGAGTTCAAAGCGATTGGTGAACCCTGGCTCGATCACGAAGAGCGCTATCTGCGTTCGGAAGAGTTTATTCGCTGCCTGCGCGGCATCTGGCGTGAAAGCAGCTTCAGCTTCGCCGGAGATTTTTATCGCTTCCGCGACTACGCGCTCAAGCCTAAACCGCTCGATCCGCTGCCGGAAATTTTTCAGGGCGGCAGCTCGCGCGCCGCGCGGGACATGGCGTCACGGGTGTCTGACTGGTACTTCACCAACGGCAACACGCCACAGGGCGTACGCCAGCAGGTGGACGATATCCGCGCCAAAGCCGCCGTCAATCAGCACGCCGTTAAAATCGGCCTGAATGGTTTTGTCATCGCCCGCGAGAGCGAACAGGAAGCCCAGGCGGTGCTGCAGGAGATCATCGCCAAAGCCAATCCGGATGCAGTGAAAGGCTTTCAGCATGAGGTGAAAAATGCCGGCAGCGCGTCGCCGGAAGGCGAGGGCAACTGGGCCAAATCCTCCTTCGAGGATCTGGTGCAATACAACGACGGTTTTAAAACCAATCTGATTGGCACGCCGCAGCAAATTGCTGAGCGCATCATGGAGCAGAAACGCGCTGGCGTGGATTTACTGCTGCTGGCGTTTCTGCATTTCCATGAAGAGGTGGAGTTCTTTGGGCGTGAAGTTATCCCACGCGTGCGCGAACTGGAACGGCAGGAGGCGCTTAACGCCGTCACGGTCTGAGGTCAGATAGCGCGGTCGCGTCCGGCCAGCAGCGCCATCGCCATTTGCAGCGCGCTTACCGCCAACAGCATCAGCAGCGGGAGCTGCCAGCTGCCGCTGACATCATGCAGCATGCCGAAGCACAGCGGTCCCAGCGCCGCCAGCCCGTACCCCACGCACTGCGCCATGCCGGAGAGTTTCGAGGCCTGGCGATGGTCCCGGGTGCGTAAATTAAACAGTGACAGGCTGATCAGCAGCGAGGCGCCCGCACCGAGGCCTGCCAGAATCAGCCACAATAGAGACCATGCGGGTGCCAGCAGCAGGCCGGTCACCGCGATGAAGATCGACAGCGAGGCCAGTAGCCCGATCAGACGCTGATCGCGCAGCTGCTTCAGCGCCCGCATACAGGCCAGATTGGAGGCGATCGCCACAATTTGATAGACAAACAACATGCTGCCTGCCTGAAGCTGACTGATGCCATTATCCTGTGCGAACGGGGTAAACCAGCCAATCAGGGTATAAAACAGCAGCGACTGGCTGGCCATGAACAGCGACACCTGCCAGCCGATCGCGGAACGCCACGGCGAACGCGTTACGGTGACCTCTGTCGCGCGCTGCTCACGCGTCGCGGGATTTTTCAGCTGCGGCAGCCACGCCAGTAGCGCGACCAGAGCCGGAATCAGCCAGACCGCCAGCGACAGACGCCAGCCGGCGCTGCTGAGTTCGGCCAGCGGCACGGCCACGCCGGAAGCGATGCTGGCGGTGATGCCCATGGTCATGGCATACAGCCCGATATAACGCGCGGTGTGCGCGGTGTAATCCCGCTTAATCAGCGGCGGCAGCAGGACGTTGGCCGCCGCGATCCCGCTGCTGAGAATCAGCGTACCCAGCCACAGTGCCGTTTCGCTGCCGCTGATTCGCAGCAGTGAACCCAGGACGATCAGCAGTAACGCCCCCCACAGACTGCGCTCCAGGCCAAAGCAATTGCCAAACCAGGCGGCTGGCGGTGCCAGCGTGGCGAACATCAGCAGCGGTAAAAAGTTAATCACGCCGGCAGCGCTGGCGCTCAGGCCAAATGTCAGGCGAATATTTTCCAGTACCGGCCCGGTGGCGGTGATGGGCGTGCGTAAGTTGGCGGCGGTGAGTAACAGCAGCAGCAGGAAAAACCCGGAACGACGCAGGGCAGAATCAGCAGATAAAGCGGTATGGGACATGTTTGCGCACCATAGAAATGAGGCAGAAAGGCTCTGCATATGGTGCGTTGATTGACGTTAACGCGTACGCAGCAGCCTTGACCGCTGAACCGCTGGCTATACTAACCAGCTGTTAAATCGATGTAAAGCAGACCCACCCGGCCGCCATGCAGGATAACCTTCTTGCCGCTTTGCTTATCTGACGGTGATAGCACGCGTCCGTGACCTGGCTGGTATTTACGCTGCCGGTGCGTTTTTTTGCCGGGGACTTGCGCCTTTCGCTATCCACGTCCACCTTTATACTCTCACTCTTCGCAAATGGACCAATGATGCTCTGGTTATGGAATGCGCTTATCCTGCTGGCTACCGTGATACTGATGGAGATCGTCGCGGCGCTGTCGCATAAATACATTATGCATGGCTGGGGATGGGGCTGGCATTTGTCGCATCATGAACCACATGAGAGCAAATTTGAGCTCAACGACCTGTATGCCGTGGTGTTTGCGCTGCTGTCGATTGGCCTGATTTGGCTGGGTGTCAACGGCGTCTGGCCGCTGCAGTGGATTGGCGCTGGCATGACGACCTATGGCGCGCTCTATTTTATGGTGCATGACGGCCTGGTCCATCAACGCTGGCCGTTCCGCTATATTCCACGCAAAGGCTATCTGAAGCGATTGTATATGGCGCACCGCATGCATCATGCGGTGCGGGGACGGGAAGGCTGCGTTTCCTTTGGCTTTCTTTACGCCCCGCCGCTGCACAAGCTGCAGGCGACGCTGCGCCAGCGCCATGGGCGTCGTGTCAACGCGGACGCTGCCACAGACCGGCAGGACGCGCCTCGGGATGAGCAAGGCGCGAAGTAAGCGCGACGCCGGCCCCTTTCACCAGCAGCGCCAGCTTTTCGCCTTTACTGGTGCGCTGGCGCGCATCCCACGCCCGGGCACCGGCGTGCTGCACCTTCACGCCAATTTCCCGATAGACGCCGCGCGCGGTGGCGATCGCCCACGCCGAACGGAGCGGCAGTCCGGGCAGCCCGCTGCGCGCTGACTGATAGTAAGGTTCAGCCTCGCGCACCAGGCGCGCTGCCAGCGGGGCCAGCGCTGCGCGATATTGCGGATCGGCGAGCTGAGCGGCGCTCAGTCCAGCCTCATCCAGCCAGCTTTGTGGCAGATAGCAACGGCCGTTCTCCGCGTCCTCAACGATATCCCGCGCGATATTAGTCAGCTGGAACGCCAGACCCAAATCACAGGCGTGATCGAGTACGCGCTCATCACGTACGCCCATCACGCGCGCCATCATTAACCCCACCACGCCGGCCACGTGATAGCAGTAACGCAGCGTGTCCCCGAAACACGCGTAACGTTCTTCACGCGCATCCATCGCAAACCCTTCCAGATGATCAAACGCCAGCTGCTGGGGAAGCTGATGCGTCAGCGCCACTTCCTGAAAGGCACGAAACGCCGGTTCATCCATGTGGGCACCGCTGTAGGCGCGGCGGGTTTCGATTTGCAGGTGGCGCATCCGCGCCTGTGCATCCGCTACCGCGTGCTGCGTGCCGCCTTCGCCCAGCGTCTGACCATCTATCACATCGTCACAGTGACGACACCATGCGTACAGCATCAGCGTACTGCGGCGCGTTGGAGGATCAAACAGCCGGGTAGCGCTGGCGAAACTTTTGGAGCCCTGCGCCATGGTTTGCGTGACCTGCTCAATCAGCGGCGGTTGGTTCATCCGGTCAGATCCTCCACCATCAGCTGGGCGGTTGCTTTCGCGGAGCCGATCACGCCTGGCACACCGGCACCGGGATGCGTGCCAGCCCCCACCAGATAAAGGTTAGTAATGTCGGCATCGCGGTTATGCGGCCGGAACCAGGCGCTTTGCGTCAAAATGGGTTCGAGCGAAAACGCTGAGCCCTGATGCGCGTGCAGCGTGTCGCGAAAATCAAACGGCGTAAACATACGGTGTGTCACTAACTGCTGTCGCAGACCCGGCATATAGTGCTCCTCCAGATAAGCAAAAATGCGATCGCGCAAGCGCGGTCCTTCCTGTTGCCAGTCAATTGCGGCGGTGCCGAGATGCGGCACCGGTGCCAGCACGTAAAAACTGCCGCAGCCCGCCGGTGCCAGCGACGGATCGCTGGAGCAGGGCGCGTGCAGATACAGCGAGAAATCTTCCGCCAGCTGGCTGCTATTGAAGATCTCATCGATCAATTCACGATAGCGCGGACCAAAGCACACCGTGTGATGCGCCAGCTGCGGATGGGCATGATTAAGACCAAAATAGAGCACAAACAGCGAGTTACTCATCCGCTTGCGCTTCAGCGTCGCCGCGCGTTTACGCGCCGCAGGATGCTGGCTCAACAGGCGATCGTAGGTATGCACCACGTCAGCATTTGACGCAACGGCGGCGGCGGCAAAACGGCGCCCATCCTTCAGCTGGACACCGCTGATGCGGTTACCCTCGGTCTCCAGCTGGCTGACTTCGGCGTTGAGCAGCAGTTCACCGCCCAAATCGCGAAACAGCCGCGCCATGCCATCAACCAGCGCACCGGTACCGCCGCGCGGAAACCACACGCCCCATTCGCGCTCCAGTGCGTGAATTAAGGTATAGATCGAAGACGTTGCAAAAGGATTACCGCCGACCAGCAACGAGTGAAAGGAAAAAGCCTGGCGCAGATGATCGTCCTGAATAAATTTCGCTACCATGCTGTAGACACTGCGCCAGGCCTGCAGCCGACCTAACTGTGGCCCGGCACGCAGCATGTCGCGGAAATGCAGAAAAGGCACGGTGCCCAGTTTCAGATAGCCCTCACGAAACACATCCTGTGAATAGGCCAGAAACTGGCGGTAACCGGCGACATCCTGCGGGTTAAAAGTAGCAATCTGCTGCTCCAGCTGCGCCTGATTGTTGTCGTAGTCCAGCTGCCTGCCGTCTTCCCAGCACAGGCGATAAAACGGCGTCACCGGCATCAGGTCGACATAATCACTGAGTTGCTTGCCTGCCAGCGTAAACAGCGCCTCGATAGCGCTAGGATCGGTAATCACCGTCGGACCGGCATCAAAGGTAAAACCCTGATCCTGATAAACATAGGCGCGCCCGCCAGGCTTATCGCGCTGTTCCAGCAGCGTGACCGGCACGCCGGCCGCTTGCAGACGAATCGCCAGCGCCAGGCCACCGAAGCCTGCGCCAATCACATAGGTGCGTTTCATTATTTCTTCCCTGGTAACGGAGAGGTCATCATCAATGCGCGCAGCGCTTCGCCGAGAGGGACCGGCGGTTTGCCGCACAGAATGCGTGCTTTATCGCTGAGGCGCAGTTGCCCGGCGTAAAAGCGGCTAATCAATCCGGCGTCAAGCCGGTAAAAACGCTGCATTACGCGCCAGCGCTGTTCAGGCCGTCCGGCAAGAAACAGCATGCGATTTAACAGACGGAAAAAGCGCTGCTCGCGCCAGTGCTGACGGGCAAAGGATTCGATGCAGTGGCTGAGCGTGTGAGCATCGGCGGGCAGCGTGCTGGCAATCTTCTCCGCCAGCGCCACCGCGGCGGGTAGCGAGTAACCGGTGGTGGCGTGAAACAGTCCGGCGCGCAGCCCGCTGCACGGTTGTCCGTGCTGCTGTTGCCAGAACTGATCGATATCGCCGCTGAGCGTGATCGGCAGCGAGCCGTGCTCCTCGCGCAGCAGCTGGCGCAGATTCCAGCCGCGCTGGTGGGCATAATCCATAATGTGCCGGCGCGCCTGTGCGGCATCCAGCGTGGCATGGTTGATGTAATGGGTATCTTCAATCAGTAAACGGCTGGCACTGAGCGGCAGGGTGTAAACAAAGCGATAACCCTGCTGCTGATCGACGCTGGCGTCCATCAATATTGGCTGCTGCAGGCCATGCGGCGCGGCCAGTTGCCACTCCTGACCGACAAATGCCTGATAGCCGAGCTGCAGATGCGGTGTCGGCTGCAGCCCGCGTCCGTCAATCACCGCCTGCGCCTGTAACATCCCGCCATCCGCCAGTCTGACCCCGGTGGGTGAGACCTCGCTGACCGGCGCTGCGGTGCGTAGCGCGGCACCGAGCACCTGCTGTAAGTGCCGGGCAAAATCCTCCGAGGCAATCGAGCAATATTCACCATCCAGCTGGCGACGCAGGGTGGGGAAGCGTACCTGATAACCGGGCCAGCGCGCCGAAAGCAGCGGCTCGAGCCAGCGAAACTGCGCTTCGCTGACGTCTTCGCGATGGAACGACCAGGTATGATTGCCGGCCGGCTGCGCCTGACTCTCCAGTAGCAAAATCTTAAGTGCGGGCTGCAGCTGGCGTAAACGCAGCGCAATCAGCCCGTTAGCCAGGCCGGCACCGACCAGAATGACATCATAAGGTGCGCGCATCAGGTGGCCTCCGCCAGCACGATTTGCTGCTGACACAGCGCCTGCTCGACAATATCAGCCGCGCGCGTACAGCCACCGGCCCGCTGCAGCTGCGCCTGAATGGCTGACATGCGCAGACGATAGCGATCGTCACTCAGCAACTGTTGCAGGTGGTGCTCCAGCTGCGCGACCCGGCTGAAACGTGAGGCGCGCCGGCCGACGCCGTGCCACTCAATACGTGCCGCCACGCCGGGCTGATCGAAGGCGATCGGCAGCGCCAGCATCGGCGTGCCACACTCCAGTGCTTCCAGCGCACTGTTCAGACCGGCGTGAGTGATAAACAGTTGCGCATGCTGCAGCGCCGCCCGCTGATCCACAAAATCGGTCACCCACGCAGCACCGGCCAGTCTGAGCTGATGTGCCTGGCTGGCGGTCAACCCGCCACAGTGTGCCACCACCAGCGACAGCTGCTGATTGCGGCAGGCCTGAGCCAGATGCAGAAACAGGCGAAAGCGATGCCCCTGTAGCGTGCCCAGCGAGGCATACACCACCGGCTGGCGCAGCGCTGGCCAGGGTGCGGCGAGCGCGCCGCTAGCAACTGGAGTCCGCAGCGGACCCACGCTGTGATAGCAGGCTGGCAGTTGCTGGCGTGGAAAATCAAAAGCGGGCACCAGCTGACTGATTTGCGCCAGCGGCGACAGACACTGATGTAAGCCATGGCGTTCGGGCAGGCCGAAGGCGCGCGCATGACGAGCGATGACAGCGCCATGACGACGCATGATGCGGTCGTAGATGTCACTGCTGGCCTGATAGCGCTGCAGCGCTTTCTCATCCTGAGCAAAGCGAAAGGGCATCACCGCCAGCGGAATGGCCGCTTCGCGATTGACCGGCAGCGCGCAGGCCACCGACACGAACGGCAGCTGTAACGCCTCTGCCACCAGACCACCCGCCGCTTCCATTTGATCGGCAATCACGCCATCGACCTGCAGCCGTTGCAGCACCGCGGGCAGTTCGCGGCATAGCATATCGGTGGTGCTGGCCAGATCGTGAATCACGCGAAACAGCGACAGCCCGCCCGGTGCGGCCAGCCGCCTGAGTTCGCTGGAGAGCGATCCGGCAGGATGCGTGCGCTCGCCGACGGCCACAAAGGCAATGCGCTCGTCGCTCAGCAAGGTGCGTGCATCACTTTGCTGGATAAAGGTGATGCGATGTCCGCGCGCCAGCAGCGTTTGCGCCAGCGCCTGCAATGCGTGAAAGTGGCTGTAGAGCGGTGGCGCAATAACGGCAAAATGCCCCATAGGTATGACCGGCTTCAGTTGAACATCGCCAGCTGTTGATTAAACAGGGCGTGCATATATTGACGGGTGGCGACACCGCGATGGCAGGCGCAGGCAAGGTGTGCATCGGCGCTGCTTAGATGGTCGCGCAGACGACGCTCAGCCCCTTCCGGGCCCAGCATCTGCACCAGCGTGGATTTGCCCTGATCCTGATGACAGTCCTTGCCGGTGTGCTTAGAGCCATCCGCCAGGTCGTCCAGTAACTGGAAAGCCTGACCTAAATCCTGCGCAAAATAGCTTAAACGCTGACGTACCTGCACTGACGCATCGGCCGCAATCGCCGCCATCTGCAGCGTGGCGCGAAACAGGACGCTGGTTTTCAGTTCATTGGTCAGGGTGATGGCTTCCGGACTGCGGCTGTGTGCGCCGTCATGCAGATCCTGGAACTGACCCTGAACCAGTCCCTGCAGGCCCACGGCAGAGGAGAGCTCGGCAATGGCTTCGGCTTTGTGCGTTGCCGGCAGACCCGGCGCGAGTGCAATCACCTCAAAGGCGCGGCTGAGTAGCGCGACCGCCGCCAGGATAGCCACGTTTTCCCCATATTCACAGTGGATTGCCGGGCGTCCACGTCGCATCCGGGCGTTATCCATTGACGGAATGTCGTCAAGGATCAGTGAGGCGGCGTGCACCATTTCGACCGCACAGGCAAGATCAAGGATACCCTGCTGCGCCACGTCACAGCCCATATCGCGTGCTGCCAGCAGCAGCAAGAGCGGACGAATACGTTTGCCCGGTGCCAGCGTGCCGGCACGCATGGCGGCCCGAACGCGATCGGCCTGCTGCCCGGCAGGCAATAAATGTTCAAGATGAGCCTGCAATGCGTGATGCAACTGAAGGAGATCGCTTTCCTGGCTTGCTGTGGTATCGACATGGGCGGTCATAGCGGCTTTCCATGGTTAGTTAAATTCTTGTGCTTTTTCAATTAACCGTAGACCCGGTAAGGGGAGTGCGCCAGCGAGCTAAGCGACTTTAACGCACCGTCACGCTTTTTTTATTTATTGAATAATCTGAGAAGTAATTCCTATGACCCTCAGGCCAGTTTTCGCTGCGGTGACTGCTATGATGACGGGCAATCAGAGGAGACAGCTATGACGACGCAAAAAGTGGCGGTAATCGGTGCGGGTGTGATCGGCCTCGCCGTGGCGTGGGCGCTGGCAAGGCAGGGCGCGCAGGTGACCCTCTTTGACCGGCAACACATGGGCGCGGGCACCAGCAGCACCACATTTGCCTGGGTGAACTCCAACGGCAAACAGCCTGCCAGCTATCACCGCCTCAATGCGCTGGCGATGGAGGAGCATATCCGGCTGCAGCTGACGCAGACCAATGGCGTGCGCTGGCTGGAACCTTGTGGCACCTGGGAGTGGGCCGGCGCGGGTGAAGCCGAACAGCAACTGCAGCAGCGTGCCACCTCATTACAGGCCGCTGGCTATGCGGCACGGCAAAGGACGCTGGCCGAGCTGCAGCAGGAAATTCCTGAACTGCGCGCGTCTGCGGTACACGGCAGCATCTGGCATTTTCCAACGGAATCGGTGCTCTATCCAGCGCTGTATCTGGCACGGCTGTGGTCAGAGGCGCAGGCGCACGGCGCGGTACTGCATCAGCATCAGGCGATTCAGCACATCAGTGAAAGTGCGGAAGGCGTGACGGTGCAGCTGGAGCAGGGTGAGCAGTGGCAGGGTGATCGTCTGGTGCTGGCGACCGGACGCTGGGCCAATCAGCTGCTGCATACGCTTGGTCTGGAACTGGCGCTGATTGACACCAGCAAGCCTGATGCGGTGGCCTGCAGCTTTCTGGCGCGCACCGCACCACAGCCGTTATCGCTTGGCACCAACCTGATTTCTCCGCAGCTGAACGTGCGCCCGGACGGAGGCGGGCGGTTACTGTTACAGGCGCTGGATCTCGATCATCTGGCCGACCCGGGCGCGCCGCCGTCGACTCATAGTGCCATCGCCGATCAGTTTCGTGAGCGCTACCGTGCGCTGTTTGCCACGGCCGGTGCGTTGCAGATCGAGCAGATTGTCGTCGGGCAGCGGGCGCGTCCGGCAGATGGCTTGCCGGCGCTGGGCTTTGTCACCCCGCATCAGCGCGTGTATGTCGCGGTGACGCACAGCGGCATCACGCTGTCACCGCTGATTGGCCGGCTGGTGGCGCAAGAACTGATCGGCGACAGCCCCAGCGATCTGCTGAAAGAGTTCCGTCCACAACGGCTGATCGGCAAAACCGCCAGCGCGTTTGCACCGATTCAGCGAAACTTTCCGGCGGCACAGTGAGCGAAGCGATGGCGCAGACCACAGGGTGCCGGATTGATTAATTTTTAACCTGAATTAAGGCGTAGGCTGATCGCGATCAAAAAAACATCTGCCGGGCTGCTCAACCATGGAAGGCGAAACATAAGCCAAATGGAGGTGAGTATGCGTACCACCCTGATGACGCTGCCGCAGATGGCGCATTACCTTGATATCCCCTGTACCACGCTGGCGCGTGCTATGTGCAATCGTGGCACGCTGGAAAAATTGCCGCTGCCGGCGGCGGTTGATGACAGCCTGCCGCTCTCCTCTCGCTGCTGGTCACGCGAAGAGGTCAGGCAGTTTCGCCATCGGCTCCAGCGCCGCCGCCATCAGCGCTAAGCGAATCCAGCCGGTCGTCCTGACCGGCTGAATATCAGGCGGCGACACCATTCGGCCGTGCAGCGACATGACCGGCCCACAGGCTGGCAACCCACTTCACACCTTTCGCGGTAAACCTTGCCTGCGAAAAAGCATGCTGGTTTTCACCCATTCCGCTGCGCAGCGCAAAATAGCCAGCTTGCAGATGGTGCTGCTGTGGTGTCAGCGCACCTTTGTCACGGTACATAATGTTGCGCTCAAGCAGAAACTGCCGAAACTCCGGCTCTTTCACCTTGAGCATTTTGCACAGCTGGCGAAAGCCCAGCGACTCATGCACATCAACAAAGCGATCAAAGAATTCTGCCTTTGGGGCCGTCAGCGCCAGTTGCTGTTCCGCCGCACGGCGTTGCTCAAACTGTTCTGCCCAGGCACGTGCCGCTTCCGCCGGATTAGTGAAATCGGGCAAATGGGTGAATTTTTCCCGCTCCTGCCAGCGGTCCAGCAGTTCGGCGGTAAAGCCAGGGGAAAGACGAGCAACCGCCAGCAGCGAGTCACGTTTATTCAGCTGAAACTCCTGACGTGTCTCACCTTCATGCTCGTAATGATTCACCGTGACAGGCTGGGAAAGGCGCTGCGCGGTTTCCAGGCTTTTAATCAGGCGCTTCACTTCGCCATGCGTGATGCCGGTTATTCTGGCAATTTCACGGCTGCTCATCAGCAGGGTTGCGTTGAGAGCAGCAAGACTTTCCGTTGAGATCATCATCAGTATCACCTCTTACAAACGTGGAACAGTCCATCAGACTGCTGGATAAGTATACAATATACTGTTTGCATATCCAGTATTATTTTTAGCCGTTACTGTAAGAAATGCCTCTCTGCGAGATATCGCACAAAGCGCAACTACGCCGGACCCCGCTCTGCACCCGATACCGATACGCTTGCCTATTCGACTATTACTACCAGGCTTAAGCGATTCAGGTTAAATAAAGACAGCCTTTCGTTACGCTTATTTATGAGGAGCCGATTATGAAAGCGTTAACTTATCATGGCCCACATCGGGTGCGTGTTGAAACTGTTCCTGACCCGATTTTAGAGCAGCCGGACGACATTATTTTACGCGTCACCGCGACGGCAATTTGCGGCTCCGACTTACATCTTTATCGCGGAAAAATTCCCGGTACCGATCACGGTGATATATTTGGTCACGAATTTATGGGTGAAGTGGTCGAAGCGGGGAGTGAGGTTACCAATGTGAAAATTGGCGATCGCGTTGTGGTGCCCTTTGTTATTGCCTGTGGCGACTGTTTCTTTTGTCATCTGCATCAGTATGCGGCCTGTGAAAATACCAATAGCGGGCGCGGTGCTATTTTAAACAAGAAAAATATTACCCCGCCTGCAGCGTTATTTGGCTACAGCAAACTGTACGGTGGCGTGCCGGGCGGCCAGGCGGAATATGTACGGGTGCCAAAAGCCAATGTCGGGCCGTTTAAAGTGCCGCTGGCGCTACCGGATGAGAAAGTGCTGTTTCTCTCCGATATCCTGCCCACCGCCTGGCAGGCAGTGCAAAATGCCGGACTTGATAAAGGCTCCAGCGTCGCCATTTTTGGCGCTGGCCCGGTCGGGTTACTGAGCGCCGCCTGCGCGCGCCTGGCAGGCGCGGAAGAGATCTTTATGATTGACCACAACGCTTATCGACTGGAATTTGCCCGCCAGCGCTATGGGGTTACGCCGATCAATTTTGATGAAATCGACGATCCTGCTGGCTGGATCATTGATCATACCCAGGGCCACCGGGGCGTTGATGCGGTAATCGATGCGGTAGGTTTTGAAGCCAAGGGCAGCCTGACGGAAACGGTGATGAGTAATCTGAAGCTGGAGGGCAGCAGCGGGAAGGCGCTGCGGCAGTGTATTGCGGCAGTGCGCCGTGGCGGTGTGGTCAGCGTGCCGGGCGTGTATGCCGGCTTTATCCACGGCTTCCTGTTTGGCGATGCATTCGATAAAGGACTGACGTTTAAAATGGGCCAGACGCATGTGCAGGCCTATTTACCGCGTCTGCTGTCGCTGATTGAGCAAGGGCTGCTGACGCCGGAAGAGATTGTGACGCACCATATGCCGCTGGAAGAGGCCGCGCGCGGCTATGAAATCTTTGAAAAACGTAAAGAGGATTGCCGCAAAGTGATTCTGGTGCCCGGTATGGCCAGTACCACGCCAGCGGCCTGAGTACTGACAGGCTGCCTGACGGCAGCCTGCTTCAGTGGCTTAACGCACGATATCTTCATCGCGGTCGTTGAGCTCGGGTAGTGCAATTTGCCGTGAGGGCGCGTTATCCAGCCGATCGCCATAATCAGCACTGACATCGGGCAGGCTGGTAAACTGGCCATCGACGAACAAAAAGCTCAGGTGTTTTTCCACCTCGGCCAGTAATTCGTCCACTTCCTGCTCCGTTTCTCCCCCGGCATCTTTACCGTCCAGCTGCCAGCGATAACGATCGCCCACTCTTTCCGCACCGCCAATATCAACGATGTGGCCATCGATATTTTCCACCAGTAAACGCTGACGGGAAAAATAGAGTAAATAGGGCATCCGATCGCGATTGTTTTCTGACATAACATAACTCCTTCATGACGTTACCACGGTTAGCGCAGAAAATAATAGCGAAACGCAAATACTGCCCAATATACCGCGTTCAGACCTAAATAAGCCCAGCACCCCCAATAGGCCACAGGCTCGCGACGGGTGCGCAGTTTAGGTAAGAAAGCCAGTAAATAACCGGCTGCAGCAATAAGCGAAACGAAATAAAGTAGTTTCATGCGCTCTACTGAATTTATTATCGTCTGATAAGCATAGTCAGGATAAATAAGGTTGGGGATAGCGCAGGTGATTCAGGGATTAATCAGTTGCTGCAGCGCCGCTGCGCTGGCGGCATCATCCGGCACATACACCAGCAGGCGGTCGCCGTTGCGTGACGCCGACCACCAGTTGTTCTGGCGCAGGGTCATTTCGCCTACTTCGGCACGGTAAAAGCGTTTTACGCGGTTTTCCACCTTGCCCAGTTCGTAGCGCTGCCAGGTGTGCGCGAACTCATCGGAACTGTTCAGCAATCGCGCCAGAAAGCTTTCCCAGTGCGGATCGCCCAGATGCTCGCCCATCTGACCGCGAAACATCGCCACCATCTGTGGCATTACTTCGTC
>JBCNOY010000010.1:0-295136 GCA_039593615.1 Enterobacterales bacterium
GAATGGGTTTTTATTTTCGCCGGCGGAAGCGGTGATTTCGGGTGGATTTGCCCGGGGCTCAGGGCAGGTGCGGCATTTATTGGCATATGCTCCAGCTTCAGGTATTCCTCGCTCTGCATCTCCTGCAGGCGCGACAGGCAGCGCTGGAACTCAAACTTCAGCCGCTCGCCCTGGTAGATCTCATATAAAGGTACCTCGGCGCTGACCACCAGCTTGACGTGGCGCTCGTAAAACTCGTCCACCAGCGCAATGAAGCGCCGCGCCTCGCTCTCCATCAGCCGCGTCATCACCGGCACATCCAGCACCATCACGGTGTGGAACAGACGCGAAAGCGCAATGTAGTCGTGCTGGCTGCGGGCATCAACGCAGAGCGTCGTAAAGGAGACCGCCAGCGTTTGGTTTTCAACGCCGAGCGTAGGCAGCGGACGATGGTTAATCTCAAGTTCCGGGGCGTGCTCGCGTTTTGCTCCCGCCAGCGCCAGCCAGAGTTTGCGATCCATCTCGCGGGTGGTCTCTGCATTTAACGGCGAAAGCCACAGGTGCGCCTGGGTCAGGGTGCGCAGACGATAATCGACACCGGCATCGACATTCATCACGTCGCAGTGCTGCTTGATGGCGTCGATGGCGGGCAGGAAGCGCGCCCGCTGCAGGCCGTTGCGGTACAGCTCGTCCGGCGGGATATTCGACGTGGCCACCAGCGTAATCCCGCGGGCAAACAGCGCCTTCATCAGGCCGCCTAGCAGCATGGCATCGGTGATGTCGGACACGAAAAATTCATCGAAGCAGAGCACATCGGTTTCCGCCTTGAACCGGTCGGCCACAATCTCCAGCGGATCGCTTTTGCCCTGCAGCTGCAGTCAGCTCTTCATGCACCCGCAGCATAAAGCGGTGGAAGTGCAGACGCTGTTTACGCTCGCCCGGCAGGCTCTGGTAGAACATGTCCATCAGCCAGGTTTTGCCGCGACCGACCCCGCCCCACATATATAGACCGCGCACCGGCGCGTGAGCCTGTGGCGCTTTTTTCCCACCGAGCTTCGATAACCGCCCAAATGCCGCCGCCTTTCGCCTGCCAGGCTGTTCGGCTGCTGCGGGTCGGGCCATGAGGCCTTGATAGATGCGATCTCCAGACGGCTTACCGCCTCACGTTGAACGTCATCCGGCTGATGAGTGCCCTCGTTAAGGGCCAGTTGATATCGCGATGCAGGGGACAGGTTTTGCATAATCTTATTGTTATTCCTTCAATTAACGCTCACCAGCAGACGTGACTGATGAAAAAAAGGCCGTTCTACACTACGCGATGATACGTCAGGATTCCACTTCTACGGAAATAGCGGTTATAGTGGCATTATCAGGCACAGGCAGGAGCCGAGCCAACACCCTACGGAACAACAAGACAACGGGAGAAGTTCATGACCTGGGAATATGCGCTAATCGGTTTAGTCGTCGGCATCGTCATTGGTGCTGTGGCCATGCGTTTCGGTAATCGCAAATTGCGTCAGCAGCAGTCACTGCAGTACGAACTGGAAAAGAACAAAGCCGAGCTGGAAGAGTATCGCGAAGAGCTGGTCAGCCATTTTGCCCGCAGCGCCGAGCTGCTGGACAACATGGCGCCCGACTATCGCCAGCTGTATCAGCATATGGCGAAAAGCTCCAGCAACCTGCTGCCGGAAATGCCGGGCGGAAACCAACCCGTTCCGCAACCGTCTGGCAGACTCTGAGGCCGGTAACGATCAGGCGCCGGTTCAGATGCCGCGCGACTATTCTGATGGCGCGTCCGGCCTGCTGCGCGGCGGTGTAAAACGCGATTAATCGCACAACCTGAATTTATTTTACGGGCGCAGCGATTGCGCCCGTCCTTTCTTCATGACCCCAGCTATCATTTAGTTAAACACCTCATTGTTCAGCGGTTTAAAATTCAATAACATCAACGTGTTTTTGGGGCCGTTTTTCCTTTATTCCAGGTTACGAGAGTCAACATCGATGAAGAAAAAAAACCAGCTGTTGAGCGCTATCGCGTTAAGTGTCGGGTTATCTCTCTCGGCGTCCGTTCCTGTATTTGCCGCCATGCCGTCACAGGTTCAGGGCCAGGCACTTCCAAGCCTTGCACCCATGCTGGAAAAAGTGTTGCCTGCGGTCGTCAGCGTTCAGGTTGAGGGCACCGACAGCGGTCACAAAGCCACGCGAATTCCCTGAGGAGCTGAAGAACTTTTTTGGCGGAGGCTCCCGACCAGCAGCCCCAGCCTTTTGAAGGCCTGGGGTCTGGCGTCATTATCGATGCGGCAAAAGGCTATATTCTGACCAACAATCACGTCATCAGTCAGGCCGATAAAATCAGCGTCCAGCTGAACGATGGCCGCGAATTTGATGCCAAACTGATTGGCGGCGATGACCAGAGCGACATCGCGCTGCTGCAGGTGCAAAACCCGAGCAACCTGACCCAGATTGCCATCGCGGATTCCGACAAGCTGCGCGTCGGCGACTTTGCCGTCGCCGTAGGCAACCCGTTTGGCTTAGGGCAAACCGCCACCTCCGGGATCGTCTCCGCGCTGGGCCGCAGCGGCCTGAATCTGGAAGGGCTGGAAAACTTTATCCAGACCGATGCCTCAATCAACCGTGGGAACTCCGGCGGGGCGTTGCTCAACCTTAACGGCGAGCTGATCGGCATCAACACCGCGATTCTGGCGCCGGGCGGCGGCAGCATTGGGATCGGTTTTGCGATTCCCAGCAATATGGCCAAAACGCTGGCGCAGCAGCTCATCCAGTTCGGTGAAATCAAACGCGGGCTGCTGGGTATTAAAGGTATGGAGATGAGCGCGGATATCGCAAAAGCGTTCAACATCAACGTACAGCGCGGGGCGTTTGTCAGTGAAGTGCTGCCTAACTCCGGCTCGGCAAAAGCGGGCATCAAATCGGGCGATGTGATCGTCAGCCTCAACGACAAGCCGCTGAGCAGCTTTGCCGAGCTGCGCTCGCGGATAGCCACCACCGAACCCGGCGCCAAAGTGAAGCTGGGCCTGATCCGTGACGGTAAGCCGCTGACGTTGAAGTGACGCTGGATAAGAGCACCTCCTCCTCTGCCAGCGCGGAGCTGATCGCCCCGGCGCTGCAGGGTGCGACGCTGAGCGATGGACAATACCAAAGACGGTACGATAAAGGCGGTCACAGTCGACACCGTCGAAAAAGGCAGCGCCGCCGCGCAGGCCGGCCTGCATAAAGATGATGTGATCATTGGCGTCAACCGCAATCGCGTGCAGTCCATTGCCGAACTGCGCAAGGTGCTGGAGAGTAAACCGGCGGTTATTGCCCTGCAGGTCATGCGCGGCAATGAGTCCATCTATATGCTGTTGCGCTAAGCATTTGCGACCCGGACATCACCGCTGCGTGTGATGTCCGGATAACTCATGTTATGCTGCCCTTCGTTCAACTTTTGCCTGAACGATACGACATCATGTTTGTTAAAGCTCTTACGTTCTATTGTCATCGGTTTGATTGTCGCTGGCCTGCTGCTTGTCGCGCTCCCGTCGCTGCGATGGGCAGTTCAACGTCACCTTTCGGCTCCCCAGTTCGATAGCACGGATGAAACGCCGGCCACCTATAATCAGGCCGTCCGCCGTGCCGCACCTGCCGTGGTTAACGTCTATAACCGTGGCCTCTGCACGGTCACAATAATCGCGGGATTCCCGTACCCTCGGCTCCGGCGTGATCATGGACGAGCGCGGCTACATCATTACCAACAAGCACGTGATTAATGATGCCGACCAGATCATCGTCGCCCTGCAGGATGGCCGCGTGTTTGAGGCGTTACTCGTTGGCTCTGACAGCCTGACCGACCTGGCCGTGCTGAAAATTAACGCCACGGGCGGTTTGCCGGTCATCCCGATCAACCGTAAACGTACCCCGCATATTGGCGACGTCGTCCTGGCGATTGGTAACCCTTACAACCTGGGCCAGACCATCACCCAGGGGATCATCAGCGCGACCGGCCGTATCGGTCTGAACCCCTCCGGGCGGCAGAACTTCCTGCAAACCGATGCCTCCATCAACCACGGTAACTCCGGCGGCGCGCTGGTCAACTCGCTGGGCGAGCTGATGGGCATCAACACCCTGTCGTTCGATAAGAGCAACGACGGTGAAACGCCGGAAGGCATCGGCTTTGCCATTCCGTTCCAGCTGGCGACCAAAATTATGGATAAGCTGATCCGCGACGGACGCGTGATCCGCGGCTATATCGGTATCGGCGGGCGCGAAATTGCGCCGATGCACACCCAGGGCGGCGGTATCGATCAGATTCAGGGCATCGTGGTGAACGAGGTGGCGCCGGGTGGTCCGGCGGCCAACGCGGGGATTCAGGTCAATGACGTCATTGTGTCGGTCAACGGCACGCCAGCGGTTTCCGCGCTGGAGACGATGGACCAGGTGGCAGAAATTCGCCCGGGCTCTATCATCCCTGTTGAGGTCATGCGCAACGATAAGAAACTGACGCTGCAGGTCACCATTCAGGAGTTTCCGGAAGCGGCCAATAATACCTCGCCGTAAACGCACCCGGCCGCGGACAGCGCCATCGCTGAGCCGCGGCCGGGTATGCAGAACCGCGGCGTAACTAGCTGCGATCGACCGGGAAAGCGATCACCTCACTGAGCGCATCGGCCTTCAGCGCCAGCATAATCAGGCGATCGACGCCCAGCGCCACGCCGGAACAGGCCGGCATGCCGTGCGCCAGCGCATCCAGCAGGTAAGTATCAATCGGATGCTGTGGCAAACCGCGCGCAGCGCGACGGCGATTATCCTGCTCAAAGCGCTGACGCTGTTCGCGGCTATCGGTCAGTTCGCGGAAACCGTTGGCGAGCTCCACGCCTTTGTAATAGACCTCAAAACGCTCTGCCACGCGGTGATCTTCGGTACTGATCTCCGCCAGCGCCGCCTGACTGGCCGGGAAGTGATAGACGAAGCACGGCTTATCGAGACCAATTTTCGGTTCCACGCCTAGCATAAACAGCAGCTGCAGCAGCGTGTCGCGATCGTCTTCGCTATCCGCCACGTTGCTCACACCCAGCTTTTCCGCCGCTTCGCGCAGCTGCGCCTTGTCCGCCGACAGCGGATCGATTTCCAGATGACGGATAAACGCCTGCTGATACGATAGCGATTCGGCGCTGTCACACTCCAGCACCTGCTGCAGCAGATCGTCCACTTCGTTCATCAGGCGGTACATGTCGTAGTGCGGACGGTACCACTCCAGCATGGTGAATTCCGGGTTGTGGTGCCGCCCGGCCTCTTCATTACGGAAGCTGCGCCCCATCTGATAGATCGGGCCGCTGCCCGCCGCCAGCAGACGCTTCATGTGATATTCCGGGCTGGTCATCAGCCACAGATCGCGCCCGTCTGCCGCGCCAGGTCCGACAAAGCGCGTCTGGAATGGCACCAGGTGGATGTCGGTGATCGTCGCCTGGCTCATGGCAGGCGTCTCCACTTCCAGTACGCCGCGATCGGCAAAGAAACGCCGGATTTCCGCCAGGATCGCGGCGCGTTTCAACAAATTGGCAATGGGTGCGCTCGGCTGCCAGCTTGCCGTTTCGCTCATGGTGATGACTCCTTATACAGACAAGGGGAGGAAGTCTACCCGTATTGCTGACGGCAAACAACGGCACCGCCGTCGCGGCAGGCAGTTTCAGAAATCACAGGCGCTGGAGGACAACAGGAGGAAGAGAAAGCCGGTACGAAAGCAGGTTTCGCACCGGTTTTAGTTACTGCGCGCTGCGCTGAATTGCCTGACCGCCCGCTTCAACATCTTCGCCTACGCCACGCGTGGTGTTACAGGCTGAAAGCAGCGAGGAAAGCACCAGTACCGAGAAAATCGCGACAATACTTTTCTTTAACATAGCCATATCCTTGTTGGTTGCAGTAAAAGTACAGCTTTTAAAGCATAGACCGGATACGCCATGATGGCGGTTAAGCCGCTGAAAAAAGACGCGGTGCGGGGAAGAGCGCGGGAATAAAAAAGGCGCATCGATGATGCGCCTGATTTGACGATTACTTCACGCGGGACACGTATTCGCCGGAGCGGGTATCCACTTTGATCACTTCGCCAATCTGTACGAACAGTGGCACTTTAACCACGGCGCCGGTAGACAGTGTGGCTGGTTTACCGCCGGTACCTGCGGTATCACCTTTCAGACCTGGATCGGTTTCAACGATTTCCGCTTCGACGAAGTTCGGTGGCTGAACGGCGATCGGCTGACCGTTCCACAGGGTTACGATGCACTCAGCCTGGTCCAGCAGCCATTTGGTCACGTCGTCCAGTACCTTGGCTTTCACACCTGACAGCTGTTCGAAAGTGGAGTTGTTCATGAAGTGCCAGAACTCACCGTCGTTGTACAGAGTAGGTCAGGTTCATATCAACAACATCAGCGCCTTCGGCGGAGTCAGTAGACTTGAAGGTTTTTTCAACGCGGGTACCGGTCAGCAGACGGCGCAGTTTAACGCGTGCAAATGCCTGGCCTTTACCCGGTTTAACGAATTCGCTGGCTTCAACCGCGTACGGTTCGCCGTCCATCATGATTTTAAGACCAGCACGAAAATCGTTGCTATAGTAAGTCGCCATAAGGCCCTCTGAATATGTTAACTGGTAGCTAAGCCACAAAATGGCGCATATTGTAACCCTAAATCACCCCGTCCAGAGAAGATTGGTTATCGCAACTTGCCGATGTAATCACCAGTCCTGATGAATTGCTGCGTCTTTTAGACCTCGATCAGCACCCAGAGTTGCTTGCAGGCCGCGAGGCAAAGCGCCTTTTCGCCCTGCGCGTTCCCCGCGCGTTTGTGGCGCGGATGGAGAAAGGCAATCCCGACGATCCGCTGTTGCAACAGGCGCTGACTTCAGCCGTCAGGAGTTTACCGATGCGCCGGGTTACAGCACCGATCCGCTGGAAGAGCAGAACAGCGTGGTGCCGGGTTTACTGCACAAGTATCGCAACCGCGCCCTGCTGCTGGTCAAGGGCGGCTGTGCGGTAAATTGTCGTTATTGCTTCCGCCGGCACTTCCCCTATCCGGAAAATCAGGGCAATAAACGCAACTGGCAGGCGGCGCTGGACTATATTGCCGCCCATCCGGAGCTGGATGAGATTATCTTTTCCGGCGGCGATCCGCTGATGGCGAAAGATCAGGAGCTGGACTGGCTGATTGGCGCAGCTGGAAGCCATCCCGCACCTTAAACGCCTGCGCATTCACAGCCGTTTGCCGATTGTGATCCCGGCGCGCATCACCGACGGCCTGGTGTCACGCGGCTGGAGCAGTCGCGTCTGCAGGTGCTGCTGGTGAACCATATCAACCACGCGAACGAAATTGACGATGCGCTGCGCGAACGCATGCAGAGGCTTAAACGCGCGGCGTCACGCTGCTGAACCAGAGCGTGCTGCTGCGCGGCGTGAATGACGATGCGCCCGCGTGCTGGCCGATCTCAGCAATGCCCTGTTTGATGCGGGCGTGATGCCCTATTACCTGCACGTGCTGGATCGCGTTCAGGGCGCGGCGCATTTCATGGTGACGGATGAAGAAGCCCGGCAGATTATGCGCGAACTGTTAACGCTGGTTTCAGGCTATATGGTGCCGAAGCTGGCACGTGAGATTGGCGGAGAGCCGAGCAAGACGCCGCTGGATTTGCAGCTGCGGCAGGAGTGACGTTCCCTGCCAGCTGCCCGGTGCGCATGAATGCGCACCCTACAGTCGGCGCCATCACCGTAGTGTCGCCATTGATGGCGACCGTGCTGGAACTGTACTCAAAAACAAAAAAGCCGCTCTCGCGGCTTTTTTATTGCTGCTCTGCCATTACGGGCACTTGTAGACCTGGCCCGTCATCTGGCTGGCGGGCGGTCGGCAAAGCTGGACAGCATACTCTGCGTTGGGCTGCTCACGCCGTAAATCACGTTGCCGCCCATTGCCGCAGCCTGGTTACGCAGGGCATTCGCCGCACCGCGCATTGAGCCACCTTCTTCGCCATGCTGAGCCTGACATCCAGTTGCTTTGCTCACCGGTTGCCGTGCCTAACAGCTGGCATTCACTGCCAGGCTTATCTTCCACAAAGGTGACACGTTCGCCGGCGGCACTCAGTTGGTTGGAGGTGCTACAACCCGCCAGCAGCAATGCTGCCCCTACAATCCCTGCACAGACTTTTACGCGCATGTTATTCCTCGTTTATTATCATCAGTGTCGGGCGGCAGCGTAGCAGAAAAGCGCACATTTTTTCTGAACATTCATTGCCCTAAACCCGCAAAGCTCGACAGTATTGCGCCCTTACTTATACCTAAATGTTCGCCGGCAAAAGAAAAACCCCCGAGCGTTTCTGCCCGGGGGTTTTTCACATTCTCAGACGTAGAGGGCACGATTACATCATGCCGCCCATGCCGCCCATGCCGCCCATGCCGCCAGCAGCACCTAAGTCAGGTGCGTCGCCTTTCGGCAGGTCGGTCACCATGGGCTTCGGTGGTGATCATCAGGCCAGCCACGGAGGCCGCGTACTGCAGAGCAGAACGGGTCACTTTGGTCGGATCCAGGATACCCATCTCGATCATGTCGCCGTACTCTTCGGTTGCAGCGTTGTAGCCGTAGTTGCCGTCGCCCGCTTTCACCTTGTTGGCCACCACAGATCGGCTCTTCACCGGCGTTGGCCACGATCTGACGCAGCGGCGCTTCCATTGCGCGCAGCGCAACTTTGATACCGACGTTCTGGTCTTCGTTCTGACCCTTCAGGCCAGATGCGGCGATTTTGCGGCAACACGGACCAGCGCAACGCCACCGCCGGCAACCACGCCTTCTTCCACCGCAGCACGGGTCGCGTGCAGGGCGTCTTCAACGCGGGCTTTCTTCTCTTTCATTTCAACTTCGGTGGCAGCGCCAACTTTGATCACGGCAACGCCGCCGGCCAGTTTGGCCACGCGCTCCTGCAGCTTCTCACGGTCGTAGTCGGAGGTCGCTTCTTCGATCTGCTTACGGATCTGCGGGACGCGGCCTTCGATTGCGGCCTGTTCGCCCACGCCATCGATGATGGTGGTGTTTTCTTTGTTGATCACAACGCGTTTTGCCTGACCCAGGTCTTCCAGGGTGGCTTTTTCCAGCTCCAGACCGATTTCTTCGGAGATCACGGTACCGCCGGTCAGGATGGCGATGTCCTGCAGCATGGCTTTGCGGCGGTCGCCGAAGCCCGGTGCCTTGACGGCAGCGACTTTCACGATGCCGCGCATGGTGTTGACCACCAGGGTCGCCAGCGCTTCGCCTTCGACGTCTTCAGCGACGATCAGCAGCGGTTTGCCGGCTTTGGCAACGGCTTCCAGCACCGGCAGCATTTCGCGGATGTTGGAGATCTTCTTGTCGGCCAGCAGGATGAACGGGCTTTCCAGCTCAACAGCGCCGGTTTCCGGCTTGTTGATGAAGTATGGGGACAGGTAGCCGCGGTCGAACTGCATACCTTCAACCACGTCCAGTTCGTCTTCCAGGCCGGTGCCTTCTTCAACGGTGATCACGCCTTCTTTACCGACTTTATCCATCGCTTCCGCGATCAGTTTACCGACGGTTTCGTCGGAGTTGGCGGAGATGGTGCCTACCTGGGCGATGGCTTTGGAGTCGGAGCACGGTACGGACAGCGCTTTCAGTTCTTCAACGGCGGCGGCGACAGCTTTGTCGATACCGCGCTTCAGATCCATCGGGTTCATGCCGGCAGCAACGGCTTTCAGGCCTTCGGTGACGATGGCCTGGGCCAGAACGGTCGCGGTGGTGGTGCCGTCACCGGCAGCGTCGTTGGCTTTGGAGGCAACTTCTTTCACCATCTGCGCGCCCATGTTCTCGAACTTGTCTTCCAGCTCGATTTCACGTGGCGACGGAAACGCCGTCTTTGGTGATGGTCGGTGCGCCGAAGGATTTATCCAGCACCACGTTGCGGCCTTTCGGGCCGAGGGTCACTTTTACTGCATCTGCCAGAACGTTCACGCCGCGCAGCATTTTTACGCGAGCGTCATTACCGAATTTTACGTCTTTAGCTGCCATGTTCTTATTTCCCTTAAATTCGTTTCGTGCGTAAATTACGCTTCAACAATTGCCAGAATGTCGCTTTCGGACATGATCAACACTTCTTCATTGTCGATCTTCTCGGCTTTCACGCCGTAGCCATCGTTGAAAATCACGATATCACCAACTTTCACATCCAGCGGCTGCACGGTTCCGTTTTCCAGGATGCGGCCCTTACCGACAGCGATGATTTCGCCACGAGTTGATTTGCCTGCTGCAGAACCGGTCAGAACGATGCCGCCAGCAGATTTGGATTCAACTTCTTTACGTTTGACGATCACACGATCATGTAACGGACGAATACTCATTGATAGCTCTCCTTTGAGAAGTCCAATCATTCATTTTTGGGTTGAACGCCGGGCTTGAGGGTTCCGGCCTCGTGGAGAGAGAGATAGGGGCAGAAAAGGGGCTTTCAAGGGCAAAAAAATTTGCGAAAGACATTTTCGTTTGCGTAACAGATGACGAAAAAGACAGCAAAAAGGGCGGCTTACGCCGCCCCGCTTACATTCAGCGATCTTTATCGTGACCGAGACGATCCTGGTCTTTGCGCTGATATTCGCCGTCGAAGGTGTCGCCGCTGTCGGCGTCGCCGCTCCTGTCGAACCGCCGCGGCCGCGCCATACGCGCAGGTGCGGCATCAGCTTCAGCGTCAGGTGTTTTTGCACCGGCGGCAGCAGCAGCAGCAGGCCGAGGAAGTCGGTAAAGAACCCCGGCAGCAGCAGCAGCAAGCCCGCAATAATCAGCGACACGCTTTTGATCATCTCCGCCGCCGGGCTTTCGCCTACCGGCCGCCAGCTTTTGCTGCATCAGCACGAAGTTTTTCATGCCCTGATTGCGCACCAGCGACATGCCGATGCACGGAGGTGAACACCACCAGCAGCAGGGTCAGCAGCACGCCGAGCACGTGGGCAACCTGGATAAAAATGGAAATCTCAATGTAGGCGCAGAACAAAAAAATCACGTAAACGGTAACCAGCGCACCTGGTATCTCCTTCGGTGAGTAAAGCGCTGCCGCCACGCGGCGTGCGGCGCCAGCAAAATTGAAGGCCGTCTGCGGATCGACGGCATAACGTCATGAGATGGCGCACGCGTCCGGGAAAATTCAACCGGGATGCCGGGTTCTATGGCTAAATTTTTGGCACTGACTTACAAATTGCGAAGTGCACCCATTTCACATATTATTATTACCGGAAATGCTTGGCAGAGCCTTATAATCGTCCGATAATAAGTGATCTGTGTACAGGCATTTCTTAGCAGTGACCAGCATATGATCGTGGTCGGCAGCAACCGATTGATTTGGATATAATCGTCACGGCACTGAAAGTATTCCACGACAATATTAATTTAGGCTTCACCTGCACGTTATTCGCCGCCCATCCATTCCGGATGCCCGGCAGTAATTCGGCAGCAACACATAGAGAAGGTTCTCATGTCAAACAACATTCGTATCGAAGAAGACCTGTTGGGTACCCGTGAAGTTCCAGCGGATGCCTACTACGGTGTTCACACTCTGAGAGCGATTGAAAACTTCTACATCAGCAACAGCAAAATCAGCGACATCCCTGAGTTTGTTCGTGGCATGGTGATGGTGAAAAAAGCCGCGGCGCTGGCCAACAAAGAGCTGCAAACCATCCCGCGCAAAATCGCGGCAACTGCGATCATCCAGGCCTGCGATGAGGTGCTGAACAACGGCAAATGCATGGATCAGTTCCCGGTGGACGTCTATCAGGGCGGCGCGGGCACCTCCGTCAACATGAACACCAACGAAGTGCTGGCGAACATCGGCCTGGAGCTGATGGGCCACCAGAAAGGCGAATACCAGTACCTGAACCCGAACGATCACGTCAACAAATGCCAGTCCACCAACGACGCCTACCCTACCGGGTTCCGCATCGCGGTGTACGCCTCCATCGTGAAACTGATCGATGCCATCAACCAGCTGGGTGAAGGCTTCCAGCGCAAAGCGGTTGAGTTCGAAAACATCCTGAAAATGGGCCGCACCCAGCTGCAGGACGCGGTGCCGATGACCCTCGGCCAGGAATTCCACGCCTTCAACGTGCTGCTGAACGAAGAGACCCGCAACCTGCTGCGCACCGCCGAGCTGCTGCTGGAAGTGAACCTGGGCGCCACCGCCATCGGCACCCGCCTCAACACCCCGGACGGCTATCAGCAGCTGGCGGTGCAGAAACTGGCGGAAGTCAGCAACCTGCCGGTGGTGCCGGCGGAAGACCTGATTGAAGCCACCTCCGACTGCGGCGCCTACGTGATGGTGCACACAGCGCTGAAACGCCTGGCGGTGAAACTGTCCAAAATCTGTAACGACCTGCGCCTGCTCTCCTCCGGCCCGCGCGCCGGCCTGAACGAAATCAACCTGCCGGAGCTGCAGGCGGGTTCGTCCATCATGCCGGCCAAAGTGAACCCGGTGGTGCCGGAAGTGGTCAATCAGGTGTGCTTTAAAGTGATCGGCAACGACACCACCGTGACCATGGCCTCCGAAGCGGGCCAGCTGCAGCTGAACGTGATGGAGCCGGTGATTGGCCAGGCGATGTTTGAGTCGATCCACATCCTGACCAACGCCTGCTACAACCTGCTGGAAAAATGCATTAACGGCATCACCGCCAATAAAGAGGTCTGTGAAGGCTACGTCTTCAACTCCATCGGTATCGTCACCTACCTCAACCCGTTCATCGGCCACCACAACGGCGACATCGTCGGGAAGATTTGCGCCGAAACCGGCAAGAGCGTGCGTGAAGTGGTGCTGGAGCGCGGCCTGCTGACCGAAGCCGAGCTGGATGATATCTTCTCCGCGCAGAACCTGATGCACCCGGCCTATAAAGCCAAACGCTATACCGATGAAAGTGAACAGTAAACCGTTCCGGATCAAGTCGTCTGAAGGGCACGCCTGTATACATTCGCGGCGTGCCTTTTTTATTTTGACGTTACCAAAATAGTTTAACTAATTCAATGGGCTAACGATCTTTAGGCAGCACTTAGAAACAGGGAGTGAACACTATGTTAGTGGTGCAGAATTGGTCATCGTCTTGTTGGCCATCTTTTTGGGCGCCCGGCTTGGCGGTATCGGCATTGGGTTTGCGGGTGGCCTTGGCGTTCTTGTCCTGACCCTGTTCTTTCAAATCCCGCCTGGCGCCATTCCCTTTGACGTCATCGAAATCATCATGGCGGTTATTGCCGCTATCGCCGCGATGCAGGTGGCGGGCGGCATGGACTATCTGGTGAGCCTGGCGGAACGCATGCTGCGTCGCCACCCGAAATACATCACCTTCCTTGCGCCGCTGGTCACCTGGTTTATGACCATCCTCGCCGGTACCGGCCACACCGCATTCTCGACGCTGCCGGTGATTACCGAAGTGGCGAAAGAGCAAGGTATCTCGCCCGTCGCGTCCGCTGTCGATTGCCGTAGTCGCCTCCCAGATCGCCATTACCGCCTCGCCGATTTCCGCCGCGGTGGTCTTCTTTGCCGGTATCCTTGAACCGCTGGGCGTCAGCTACCTGACGCTGCTGGGCGATCTGTATTCCTGTCACGCTGATTGCCGTGATGATCGCCGCCGTGGTGTGTAACTTCCTCGGCTGCGAGCTGAAAGACGATCCGGTGTACCAGGAACGTCTGGCGAAAGGTGAAGTGAACCTGCGCGGCAGCCAGGTCTTTGAACTGAAACCGCACGCCAAACGCTCGGTGCTGCTGTTCCTGATTGGTATTGTGGCGGTGATGCTGTACGCCACCGCAATCAGCCCAACCGTGGGCCTGATCCAGCTAATCCGGTACTGCCGCGTAACGAAGCGATTGTGGTGTTTATGCTGACCATCGCCACGCTGATTAGCCTGACCTGCAAAATCGACACCGAGCGAAGTGCTGAACGCCAGCACCTTTAAATCCGGCATGAGCGCCTGTATCTGCGTACTGGGCGTCGCCTGGCTGGGCGATACCTTTGTGAAAGCGCACCATATTGAGCGACATTCAGACGGTGGCCGGCGACCTGCTGCACAACTACCCGTGGCTGCTGGCGGTGGTGCTGTTCTTTGCCGCGACGCTGCTCTACTCGCAGGCGGCGACCACCAAAGCGCTGATGCCGGCGGCGCTGATGCTGGGCGTTTCGCCGCTGACCGCCGTCGCCTCCTTTGCCGCGGTTTCCGCCCTGTTCGTGCTGCCCACCTACCCAACGCTGCTGGCGGCGGTGGAGATGGACGATACCGGCTCAACCCGCATCGGCAGGTTCGTGTTTAACCACCCGTTCCTCATTCCGGGCGTGCCATGGCCATTACCTTCTCGGTGGCGTTTGGCTTCCTGTTCGGCAGCCTGATCCTGTAGCGTCGTGGTTACATCCTGAAAACCTCGTGGCGCAGCGGCCGTGTTATCATCGCGGCTTCTTCGCCACCGGAGCTGATTAATTCGTCATGGCTGCTCGATTTTCCCGCCTGCTAAGCCTGTGCCTGGCGCTGCTGTTTTGCCTGTCGGCGCAGGCCAGCCTGTTCTCGCCCACCACCAACAACCGCTTTGTGCCTGTCGATCAGGCCTTTGTCTTTGATTTTCAGCAACAGCAGCACCAGCTTACGCTCAACTGGCAGGTGAAGGAGGGCTATTACCTCTATCGCCAGCAGATTCCACATCAGCGCCGCAACACGCGCAGCTGGCGCCGTTTACGCTGCCCTGACGGGCCAGCCGCATGAAGATGAGTTCTACGGCAAGAGCGAAATCTATCCGCAGGACGTAAAGCTGCCGATCACCCTGCGCCAGGCGGATGCCGGTGCAACGCTCAGCGTGACCTATCAGGGCTGCGCCGAGGCCGGCTTCTGCTATCCGCCGGAAACCAACGCTCGGTGCCGCTGACGGCGATGGCTGCACGCAATCCACGCGCCGCGCCGGTAATCGCGGCATCACCGGCCGCTCACCGCTACGCCGGCCAGCCTGCCGTTTTCGCCGCTGTGGGCGCTGCTGATCGGCATCGGCATCGCTTTTACGCCGTGCGTGCTGCCGATGTATCCGCTGATCTCCGGCATCATTCTGGGCGGCAAACAGCGGCCTGCTACGCGCTGGGCCGGCTGTTGGCGCTGGCGGTGGTTTACGTGCAGGGCATGGCGCTGACCTACACCCTGCTGGGGCTGGTGGTGGCCGCCGCCGGGCTGCGGTTCCAGGCGGCGCTGCAGCATCCTTACGTGCTGATCGGCCTGTCGGTGCTGTTTATCGCTGCTGGCGCTGTCGATGTTCGGCCTGTTTACCCTGCAGCTGCCCTCTGCCGCACTGCAAACCCGTTTGACGCTGTGGAGCAACCGCCAGCAGGGCGGCTCGCTGGCCGGCGTGTTCCTGATGGGCGCCCTGGCCGGGCTGATTTGTTCGCCCTGCACCACCGCGCCGCTCAGCGCCATCCTGCTGTATATCGCCCAGAGCGGTAATCTGTGGGCTCGGCGGCGGCACGCTGTACCTGTACGCACTGGGCATGGGCCTGCCGCTGATCTGCTCGTCACGGTGTTCGGCAACCGCCTGCTGCCGAACAGCGGCCCGTGGATGCAGTAGCGTGAAAGAGGCCTTTGGCTTTGTGATTCTGGCGCTGCCGGTGTTCCTGCTGGAGCGCGTGCTGGGCGATATGTGGGGACTGCGCCTGTGGAGCCTGCTCGGCCTGGCGTTTTTTGCCTGGGCGTTCATTGCCTGAGTCTCAAGCGCGCGCGGCACAGCGCGTGTGCTGCCGATTCTCCTGCTGGCGGCGGCGCTGGTGGTGGCGCGGCCGCTGCAGGACTGGGCCTTCGGCGCCGATCAGGCGCAGCAGGCGGCTCAACCGCACCTGACTTTTACCCGCATCAACAACGTCGAACAGCTCGATCTCGCGCTGCAACAGGCGCGGGGCAAGCCGGTGATGCTGGATCTCTATGCCGACTGGTGCGTGGCCTGTAAAGAGTTCGAGAAATACACCTTCAGCGATGCGGCGGTGCAGGCGAGCCTGGCCAACGCGGTGCTGCTGCAGGCGGACGTCACCGCCAACGGTGCGGAACAGGCGGCGCTGCTGAAGCATCTGCAGGTGCTGGGGTTGCCGACGATCCTGTTCTTCGATCCGGCCGGCCAGGAGCTGACGTCCCAGCGGGTCACCGGTTTTATGAAGGCGGAAGCCTTCAACGCGCATTTGCAGAAAGTGATGCGATAAATAACACTGAGGTTGCACGACACTGCCCGGGCGTACGCGCCCGGGCCCGAATACCGAAGAGGAGGAAGCACAAGTGCAACGTGAACACGTCCTTGATACCGCGCTGGGCCTGTTGGAACAACAGGGCCTGGCGACCACCACATTAGAGATGCTGGCGGAAAAACTCGACGTTCAGCCCGGCGATCTCAAACGGTTCTGGCCGGATCGCGAAGCGCTGCTGTACGACTGCCTGCGCTACCACGGCCAACAGATCGACACCTGGCGCCGCCAGCTGCTGCTGGATGAAAACCTGAGCCCGCAGCAAAAGCTGCTGGCGCGCTATGACGTACTGGCGGAATACGTGCAGCAAGACCGCTATCCCGGCTGCCTGTTTATCGCCGCCTGCAGCTTCTTCCCGGAAACGGATCACCCGATCCATCAGTTGGCGGAGCAGCAAAAGCTGACCTCGCTGGAGCTGACCCGCGAACTGCTGCGCGACATGGACGCCGACGATGCCGACATGGTGGCGCAGCAAATGGAATTGATTCAGGAAGGCTGCCTGAGCAAACTGCTGGTAAAGCGCAACGTGCAGGGACGTGTCGCTACCGCGCAACGGCTGGCGGAAGAGGGGGTGTGCTGAGCATCGCGCTGTGCCGCCAACCCAACGGTGGCGCTGGCGTAGGCGATTTTTGCTTCGACCCTGCCTGAAAAGCAGGCAATCAGTCACGATTGCTACGCTTTTTTCACGCATAAAGCCGTTGACGGCTATGGGCCATTAGGGTTTAATGCGCCCCGTTGCCCGGATAGCTCAGTCGGTAGAGCAGGGGATTGAAAATCCCCGTGTCCTTGGTTCGATTCCGAGTCCGGGCACCACTCTTCAGAGCCTGTTCGTTAGGGGTTGAGATCCTTAACGGGCATGACAGTGGTCCCCAGCATGATGTTGGTAGTTTGCTTACCGCACCATTGTTGAACACGGGACTTAAAGTCCGGAGGATGTTCTAGCATCCTCTGGACTTCTCACATCCTTAAAAAATACTTCAGCATCGTATTTACCTTTAGAAATGTTTTCTGTCAATCTTTTGTAAAGGTTTGCCTCCCTTTTTTTCCTCTTTTAGAATCATATCGTTAAGATTTGACTTAAGATTACTCTTAGGCCACCTCCAGCTGTTCGAGAACGCTCCTGACCTTGTTGATGTCGCTCTCAACGTATTGCAGAGTGACTGCAGGCGTTGAATGGCCCAGAAGATCCTGAGCCATTTTCAGGTTTCGGTCAGGCATACTCATCAGATTTGTAGCTATGGTGTGCCGGAATCGATGAGGACTCACAACGAAACCACATTCATTTGAAAGCCGGCGAAAAAATGCACGCAATGGTGGATTATCCATGTTTTCACTTGTCTCATTTCTGCGACCATCAAATCGGGATAAATTGAAAAGCTGATCCTCCATCTTTGCTCCTCTTTCCAGAGAACGGTTATAAAGCATTTCTAATCTTGGTCTCAGATAACGCGTGATCGGAACAAGATGCTCGCGATGGTTTTTTGCTCCTTCCGGTCGAAGGCTTATCCAGTTATGCATAAAATTAACGTCACATAATCGTATATGCAGAAGCTGATTCTGCCTCATCCCTGTTCTTCGTAAAGCATCCAGCACAGTAAGCCAGAACCATGCAGGCCTCAATGCCGACCTGTAATTATAGTTTTTACCATACTGTTCATCCGCCTCCCTGGCCTCCATTAAAAGATATATTTTATTAATCTGGATATCAGTCAGGGTTTTCTTTCGCTTTACATCTGGCCGTGCAATCTTGCCATTAAAGGGATTTTTGGTTGCCGAAATATAACCTTCTTCAATCGCAAAGTTGAATAATGCTCTCATGTGTGTGAGCTTATTGTTCCAAGTGGTTTTTGTTAGACCCTCCACATTAATCACATGTCTGCGCCAGTTTAAAACCAACCTGTCATCAACATCAGCAGGAGATATGGCTGCTCCAGCAAAGTTCAGGAAAGTCTTTAATACTTTTCTGTAACTCCATTCAGTTGCAACTCGAAGAGTTTTACTAAAAAAATATCCTTCAATAAGTTCATCAAATGAACATGAATCTTTCATTTTGACCTCAGTTTTATAAATGCTCCCCAGCCAGTCATTTCCTGGCTGAAAGCCATGTGCTGTCCGAAGGACAGCTCCCTTTTTTAAATAAAATGTCGGCATTAATCATATAGCCTGACACTTTTGTAAAACGACCGCTCTTGTCCGGCGTATCGTATTGATGGTAATGGAATAATCCCTTACCATTTCGTGAATGGTGTACGTTCAGTGCCTCAAAACTTTTTTGTAGTCTGGCCTTATCCGTATCAGTGCCTCCTGCAGTCGTGTTGTAACGGTAAAAACAGGCCGGTGAGACCACAAAAACAAACTGCGCCAGAACGTGAAGCAGACTATCCTTTTGATTTACGCTCAGCGTGCCGTCCTCAATGCTGTCCCTGATCCATTCAAGAAAGAGCACACCGGATTCTTCTCCCTTATCTTTCCTGTTTTCATCAGAATGAAACACATCAGTTGTAATTGGCGTGGCTGGACGGTTATCCGCAGAAGAATTATCCATTGCCGTAGCAGTTTTCCCTTCAGCCATTAAATCAAGCAATGACAGGAGATTCTCCGTAGATCCCTGCATCTGCACTTCTTCTCCCGTACTGATGGCGTTTTCTGCAGAAAGCAGCGGTTCCTCAGCTGTGAGTGCGGATTCCAGCTCCAGTAAAAGCGCAGGTGGGATAATCTTCTCAGGCGACAACTCGCTTTCCTGAGCAGAACTGTAGTCTGAAGCTCCAGTTTTAATTGGCACTAAAGTACCTTCCGCATTATCGAGACTGGACAATGAGTTAGGTTTTACTTCATATAATTTCGGGGGGGTATGGTCTGTTAATGATGTGATATTAACCAGAGAAACCTGCTGAGATTTTTGCCCGGACATTACGGTCTCATTTGAAAGACCGCAGCTGCTCAGGGCATCGTTAACAATACTGGTTAATATCCCGGCTTCAGCACGGCGTCCCGACAGAAAGAGCAGTAGCGTATCAGAAAGAGCGGGCCAGCGCTGAAGCCACAGCAGGGCCGCCTCTGGCAATAGTCTTAGCGCCACAAATACGCAGTTCATCTCGCCTGATGGTTCGGTGGTCTGCCTGACCCGCCATTGCTCTCCAGGCACACTAAGACCGGGATACCAGACCAGACCGTTTTTCAGAGCCCCTTCCATCTGCACCAGCCAGGGTAGATGATGGAACAGCCCTGCCCAGTAAGCAGCACAGACCCAGCCGGGAGTTTGCTCAGCCTGTTCTTCAGGCGTGGCGCCCGGTGGCAGCATCATGCCACGAACCAGCCTGACCGCACGCGCGGCTACGTTCAGGCTGAGTTCATTAAATCCTCCGGGACCAGAGTACGGGCCGGACCAGGCTGCCGGGCAGGTCTGCACCCTTGCCGCCATCTCCTCCAGTGGCCTGAGCCACCAGGCTTCAGTGGCTTCTTTTGAAAGCGGGCTGTTTTCTGTCAGCACCCTGATGAGGCGACGGTTTTGGTTTGTCTGCAGTAGCACACTGCCCGTCTGAGCAGGGTGCCAGCTACCGTCAGCAACAGGCCGGGATGACGTGTCTCCCTTAGAGAGTCTCTCTCCGGGCTGGCTTTCCTGTCTGCCTCTGCCTGTTAACCAGTTAAGTCCAATCACCGTCACCTCCGCCGGAATATGCCTGCTGAATATGACGCTAACCTAAAAGCACTCCGGACAATTTCAACTGTAAACACGGAACCGTCTCTGACAGAAATCCTGCTTGTTAAAATATTAAAAAGTGGTTTCAGAGTTTCAGGGTGCTCTGGTAACACCGTAATGGTTTCCTGCATGCCCCTGTTTACACCGGTATCGAGAGCCATTGCATGCAGCAATTCTTTGTTTTGTTTTTTTTTATGATCTGGATGGCCCTGTGCGGGACGATGAGCCTGAGTTTCACCCTCCAGGGCACATCCACCGGGTTTTATCTGGTATGGGTGCTGCTGTTCTGTCTCCCCTTCCTGCTCCGCCCACTCGCATGGGCCGAGCGGCAGTTAAGACCGGCGATGACGCTGATCCGCCATCGTCGCAGCCGGGCGTGGGTGCATCTTGCCCCGTGGCAGCCCACCACAGATCTGACGCCAGAGCGGGTCCATCAGTTCTGGCAAAGCGTAATGGCGTCAACCAGACAGGCTCTGGAAAAGCACCATATCGTTATCATCTCCTCGCACCTTCTGACCGACATGCGTGCCCATCGGGTGCTAGCCTATATCGCTGAAGGTGGACTCACCGTCCACCACCGCACTTACCGCATCCCTTTTACACCGACGATGAAGGCACTGATGCAGCTGGAGATCCTCTTCCGACAGTGGCGCTGGCGCACGGACTTCCGCAGTGACTGGCCCGTGCTGGTCCTGCGGCGCAAATTAAGTTTTTCGGCCCCCTCATAAAACTCGTGCCTGTGGAATATCACTCCAGCGAGTAGTCCAGGCAGGTGACAGTAATTCCCGCTTCATCTGCCATTCATTGCTGACACCCTGACGTGCAAACCACATGTGCCCCAGCCCGGACTGGTTAATGCCGTCCATCACCTTCATCAGCTGCGCGCTGTTCACCCGCGGCTTATCCTTATCGAACAGGTTCAACTGACTGACACCGTCTGATGTGAAGTCATCGAGCATTATGCCGGCCTTCATATAGCGCCGCCCGTCAAGCCAGATGCGGTCGAGCGATCGCATCGCCACCCCGATCACGTCGCGCGTATCCTGCGTGGGTATGGTGAGATTCTCGCCAGCGCTGTTGCCGTAAAAGACTTCTCCCTGTGCGTGCGGCGAGGTCCGGATAAAAACGCTGATGCGCCGGCAGAACTGGCGCTCATTTCTCAGCTTCTCCGCCGCACGAGCGGCGTACTGACACAGTGCTTCCTGCATGGCCACTTTTGTCGTAATGCGCTCACCAAAAGAGCGGCTGCAGACGATCTGCTGTTTCGCCGGCGCAAACTCCTCGAGGGGAATGCACGATTCCCCGTTGAGCTCGCGAACGGTGCGCTCGAGTACCACGCTGAAGTTTTTCCGGATGAGGGCAGGGTGCGCGCGTGAGAGCTGCAGGGCGTTTTCAATGCCCATCAGATTGAGTCGTTTGCCGATGCGCCGGCCAACGCCCCATATCTCCTCTACGGGCTGGTTTTACAGCAGCGTCGCGGTACGCTTCGTATTATCCGGCGTCAGTGCCAGCACCCCGCGGAACTGCGGCCACTCCTTGCTGGCCCACTGCGCCGATTTTGCCAGGGTTTTTGTCGGCCCCATCCCCACCCCGACGGTCAGGCCGGTTGTGGCCAGCACGTGCGCGCGCAGGCGCCGGCCGAAATGCTCAAAGTCCTCGCAGCCATCGATGCCGGTCAGATCCAGGAACATTTCGTCAATGGAATACTGCTCGACACGGGGCGTGACCTCTTCCAGCGCAGTCATCACTCTCTGGCTAAGGCTATGATTTATGTGGCGATTCAATGAACGGTTAAATCAATACAAACTAGCGAGCGCGTTCGAGGGGCAGCTCGCTAATGTATGGCTAACTTATAAGCTAACTCTTTAGCCAGATGGAAATAAAATGCTAAGTGACACATAAAATGTGGCCTGTAAGAATAATACAGGATAATGTAAGCCGATAATTCCGCGATAGAATTTGATAGTTTCAGCACAGACATAAGTTTCTTTTAGGTCATTCCTCCATATCCAGCAAGGAGTTCTAATGCCTTTTCGTATAATTGAATCATGTATTCCCACAGATCCACGTTTTGGCTGTGGGCCTTCCTTGATTCATCTAGAGGACTTAGCTGCATTGCAGGCACAAGGCCCTCATCTATTAGGTACCAGTCATCGGAAAGAACCGGTAAAGACTCTGTGTCGAGATATTCAGGATGCGCTACGTCTCTACCTCAGCATTCCTGATGACTATGCCATCGTGTTGGGTAACGGAGGGGCTACACTTTTATTCGATATGATTGGGCTTGGACTAGTTAAAAAGCGAGTGGTGCACTATGTATGTGGTGAGTTTTCGAATAAATGGTTTAGTGCTTCCCAGAGAATTCCGTGGATTGAAGCGATCAGGAACCATGCTGAAAATGGTAAACCCAATGTTATCTCTGAGCATGATGGGGCTGACCTAGTGAGTCTCACGCTTAATGAGACTTCAACTGGTATCATGAACACTCAGCTTCCCACTGTGGATGAAAATTGTTTACTGGCAGTGGATGCCACTAGTGGAGCAGGTCAAATTGCATGTGATATTGCCAAAACGGACGTTTTTTTCTTTTCGCCGCAAAAAGTATTTGCCAGCGAGGGTGGTTTGTTTGTGGCTGTTATGTCACCTAAAGCACAGGCGCGTGTGGCTGAGGTCGCATCTGATCCCAGTCGCTATTTACCCGTATTTGCTGACTGGCGGTTGGCGCTGAGTAATAGTGCGCAGGCACAAACCTATAACACGCCAGCGGTGGTTACACTATGGCTTTTCGCACAACAATTAAAGCGTATGAACGCGTTGGGATTTGCAGCGGTAGAGCAGCAGGCGCAGAAAAAAGCCGATTGGATTTACCAATGGGCTGATTCTCGAGATCATCTAGCCTGCTACGTTGATGATAAAAATGCTCGTTCTACAACCGTTGCCACTATCGATGTTGCTGAGTCGGTTATAGTCAATAAACTGCTCGCTTTCCTTGAACAGAACCAATATGCCTACGGCATTGATGGCTATCGAGGATTAGGTCGAAACCAGCTTCGCATCGCGCTATTTCATAATATCTCCCTTGAGAATTTAAAAAAGCTCACTGCTCTTATCGATTATTTAATTGAGACCGGTGATTTCTCGCGATAGATCAAGGCACTAATCAGGCGGAGCTGGATGTAGTTCCGCCTGCGGACTGGACTAATCCGGCAACTTCCGCTTCCACGGTTTAAACGTTAACCACAGAATCAATCCCGGCAACTGCAAAGCGATAAGGAATAGCAAAGACCATTGATAAGCCACTAATGGCCAGCTGCCGTTAATCGCTCCCCAATGCCCGATAACTGCCCCCATAATCCACTGAACGGCAAATGCCAGCACAAATACAATCAAATTGAACGAGGCGCTGACACGCCCGGCAAGCTCCGGCTTGACGGATTGCGCCACGATTGCATAGTTCATCGTTGCTGCAGTGCCGAAAAAACTGAATCCCATGGTGATAACAAATGGAGAGACCGGTAATCCACTAAGCATCAGCACCTGAAAAAGTACAAAGATAGCCACGCCACCGCCGCAAATCATAATTGGCTGAACGCCATACCTGCGTAAATAGTCTGTCAACCAGCCAAAAGAGAGTGAGCCTGCCACCATGGCAACAGTACCTGCCATCAGAGCGTTAGCCATATGTGTTTCGTTGAGGCCTGCGACATCGTGTAGCCAGGGTCCCATCCACAACGCTAGCACCGCCATATAAGTCGCGTTTGCAAAGACCGAATAAAGGCTGAGCCGCCAGAAAGTCCATGACCGGTACAAACGGCCTACATCCTTGCACATTTGGTTAAAATGTGTGTTTTTTGGCGTAAACTCTCCTCGAACTGAGAAATGTATTATTGCACTAACTATAACGGTCATGAGTGCCAAGCCTAAAAAAGCCCCGCGCCAGCTAATCCATTGCAGAAGAAAGTGTAGGGGTGTAGTTGAGGCCATGGCACCTAATCCCCCAACAGACAACAGACAGGCAGTGCTCAGAGGCAGACGTTCAACGGGGAGCCAGATACTGCAAGCCTTTATTGCACTCATTAGCGATCCGGCGACACCAAAACCGATAAACCCACGCCCAATCAGCAGACCGGTTTGGCTATGAGAGAGAGCAAATATAACCGAGCCGGTAGCAGCAATCAGCAGCATAGGGCTCTGGACCGAGCGAGGCCCGTAGCGATCCAATAATACTCCCATGGGGATCTGTGCAGCGGCAAATGTTAGAAAATAGACACCAGTTAGCATTCCCAAATTATCCGGTGGAAGCATCAACTCACCGGCCAAGTCACTGTAAATCACAGCATTCACGGTTCGGAAAAGATAGGACATGAAGTGCCCTAGTCCGAAAGGAATGAAAATTGTTAGAAACAGCATAGCGAAGCTTTTTTTCGCTTCATGAACGGCCGTCGGTGAAACTTGTTCATTCTGCATGACTGAATTCCTCTGATGTAAGAGGAGAGAAAGTTGTGCGAACCTCGCAGCAAACCGACCCACGGCTATCGTTCATCCATAGATCATCTGGAGTAGGCAGCATTTCCGAAACGCTAATGAGATGCGATCTTTTCAGCGCTGTAGCTAAGACATCCAGCGATAGCGGATTCTCAAAATCAATGAATAAGGGCTTGGGCTCGCTGTCACATTTGATAAACACCCAGCGTGGGAGTTCATGTTTTTTTTGCCAGAGTTGCCACAGAATAAAAGCGCTATATTCATCATTGCCTGTATTAGGCCAGGCATCTGAATTGAACTGCCACGTTTGCCGTTTGTATACGGTACGATTAAATATGATACGGCGTGTGTCATAGCGAGGCATGATATCTGCAGCAAGGTCAAACAACAGATGATGGAGCTCGGTAGAGCAAACGCAAATTAAATCCTCTTGAAACTGGCCTTCTATGTCTTCAACGGTCAGCCTCGCGTTCGTAATTAACACGCGTGCGCGGCCAACAGGGTAGCGTTGTGTTGTTGAAACGCAGCCTCCACCGTCTGGTAAAATGATCTGGGCATAGTTTGGTATCAGAGGCCAATCGATATGTGAACGCTGATAGCTGCCTGGAGAGTCAGCCAGCATGAAACGCTGGCGGCCAAACAACTTGTTTACGGTTTGCTCAATTTCTTTTGTGAAGGGGCAAAATGGAGCCGCAACCGGCTGGCTAAGTGTGTGGACTCCGGGGTGAGTTTCCCCCAGCACAATCAGAAATTCACCATGATTCAATGCCTGTATGCTTTGAGCCGCTAGCATAAAGTCCGGAGAGTGAAAATCTTCTCCGAATACGGTAAATGTATTTACCTGGGGACACATTTCGTTAAGAGAAGCTAATACTTGATTGATTTGAGCCTGACTGAGGCTAACCTCGTCATCTTCCACAGAATTTAAAACTGGGGACCAGGCGTTGGCCAGCATAGCACGTATCTTTTTAATGACTTTTTGTCGGGTTTGTTGCTGCTGAGTCTGAATAACATTGAGGAATTTCAACAGACTCATGTCCTGTTCCGACATATTTTCTGATGAAATCTCTGCGTGATATATCTCAAGCCAGGCTTCATGCAGAGCAAAACCTGCAGCTCTGGTAAGCCATCGGTACAGAGACATGAGAGGCTGAAAATCGGTGTGTAGATAATGCTGAAATTTTCGACTGAAAGTCACAGAACTTGCCCGCGCACAGTCCTCATACAGTGGATAGCGCCCGACATACATTTTTCCGCTGTCACGGGTGAGTGAGACATCTGCTTCCTGTAAAGTATTCCTGATAGCTTCTAATGCCTTTTGGCGTTGAGTTAAATTACCTGCAGCGTAATGTTCCCGCAGCGTTTCTAATTGTAAGAAGCAGGCAGACCATTTGCTGATGTACTGTGGATCTAACTCATGGGCCTTCATGGACTGCAATAGTTCGGCCAATGCGTTGGGTTCACGTGGAGAAATTTGAAAGCCACGCCGCAAAATCCCTGCATTAAGAAGATGATCAATGACGGGTAGCCTATCTTGCTTTTGCCGGATGCATAGCTCTGACTCGCGTGTAATCCCCTGAGTAATTAACCTCAGCACTTCCAGAACCGTACCGGAAACTACACGTGATTTATTCAGCGGATAGTGAAGAACACTACCGTGTAAATAACAGCCAGGATTCATTCTCAAAGGAAGATGTTGCTGTTGCGGGTAGTGGAGATTAATCTGCTGAATAATGCGCTGTATGACCCAGCTTTCAAAAAAGGTAATGCGCTGCGCTAGCCATGGTTGTTCACATCCAGTTAGCTCGGCCAAGTTTTGCTGTTGATTATCGAACCTTCCCCAAGCTATTGGACCAAAAAAACTTGAGGTATCATTTTTAGTGCAAAAACGCTGGGCGTAGCTCCAGCCGAGACGAATTTTCTGTTTCTTACGGCTGTCATGGGGCGCGTTGCGATCGGCAATCAGATCGCTAATCCGCTGGGCTGCATCTGGATTCGAAATAAAGATTGCTTCGGCAACATCTTCACGTAATAGAAAATCAATCAGTTGCTGTCGAGCATGCTCACTGAAAGTGTCGAATTTTTGCTGTGCTTCAGGTTCTCTTTGCTTGATAGCATTTGTAACCTGTTGCCATTCTTCAACAGATTCCTGAAGACTATCACGTAATACAAGAGGTAAATCACTCAGGTTGAACGATACGAGAGCCGCCACTTTCCGCGCGAACTTACGACAATGGTCTTCCCCTACCGCAGCAATCTGCTGTTCAAAGTATTTAAGTAACCTTTCCCTGTGTTGGTAAAGCGTGATTAATTCGCGGGTTAATTCCTGACCGGTGAACGATTCACTCTGTAATATGTGATGAGCGGAAAAACCTGCAGAACGCAGCCAAAAATAATCAGCGCAATACATATTAGACCTCCTGACGGTGCAGCGCATTTGCAGCTAACAGTCGTTGTAAATGCATCTGATCATCCTGACTCATAACTTCGTCCGAATCAGGTAAATGTCGATAAAGTGCAGCACAGCGAGGGGGGACCAGCAAATATTTGTGTCTACTGGCAAGATCAGGAAGCACAATCAGCAGATTTTCTTCTCCGGTTTGCGGCATGGTAATACCCAGTGATTTCTTATCACGCAACCACTGCGATAGCCGATATTGGCTCTGATAAATCCGCGCCATACCGCTATACGAATAGCCAGCAGGCCGGTCATGAGCTGGAATGGGTGCTTGCAACGACAGATAAAGCATTACAACTTGGTATTCTAGACCCATTAAATCTAATAGCTCACCGGGCCAAATCTGGCTGTTCATCAACCATTCGAGTGCATCGCGACAGTAGGTATAAACACGCGGGCCATAATCGTGCCAATGATGGTCACGCAGGAACTCACGCGATAATGTGTCAATATTAGTACCTCTGTTAAGCAAAGCTCGCAAAGTAAGAGGAGCCCCGGTTTCAAGTGCATTAATGAATGAATTAACTAAGCGAAACTGATAATTTTCAATGAACCATTTTGCGCGGTCAATATTATCCGCATAGGCAGCGATGACCTCGCACTCTACAGTGCTAAAGCCGTCAATATCTGCTGACTGCCACTTTTTGGTTATTAACTGATGTTGCAGCGTTTCGTCACGCAAAATTTTGCGCCAAGTATCCCAGACAATCTTAGCGTCCATGTACCGCCTCCTGTTGTGCATTCAGCGTTCGATTCCAGATTGCCTGGGCGCGTTTAACATCTTTAACAATCATCGGTTCATCATCTGAGTTCATTACTCGAGTCAAGTTATGGTGCGCCTGCCCTTGGTACTCCAGTACAATTGCGCATGGGAGAGTTCTGGACAGCAACTCTTCGTATAATTCCCATACTGGCTCAGGAACGGGGGCATCGTGCCAGTCGTGATAAAGCCCTTCAGCCCAACTGCCGCCCGCTAAATGAACTGAAATTACCTTTTCCAACGGAATGGTATCGAGATAATCTCGCAGATCAAAGTTTGGTAGATTCAGCGAGTTTGCATAAATATTATGTAAATCAAGGTGTAAGAAGGTTCCAGAGCGTTCAACCAGTGTGGCCAAGAATTCGGCCTCACGCATCTCTGCACCAGGACATGGTAAATAATAAGCGGCATTCTCATGCGCCAGCGGCATGCCGTAAAGTTGCTGAAGCTCAGACGCACGATCGGCACAACGTATCATTTCTCGATGTGAAAACTGTAAAGGACTGCTCCAGATGTCCAGCCAGGAATCATCGCCATAAAAACAATGATTGGCGACCCACGGGCTATTTATCATTTTGGCGAGAGGAACATGACGCCGTACGGCGGCCGTATCTAATAGTGGATTAAAACCAAAATCACAGCCATAATTAGAATGCGCAAGCAGAGTGAAGTTTTGGGAAAGTTTTTCCAGTGTTAAACGGACCTCAGGACGAATGACATGTGGGCCATCAAGCGGAGCCATAATATTATCAAGCAGGACTTCCAGTAAATCTACTTTCAAAGTTTCAAACGGAAACCAATCTAGTATTTCCGGATTGTATTGAATGCCCACACCTACTGTGGCGGGTTTTTCCATTACGGACATAGTTTTATCATCCTGTAAAATAAGGCGCTGCCAGATGAATGCCACCGGGCAGCGCACGTATTAAGCAAATACTTTGCTTTCTATAACTTCAATGTCATCCAAATCGAATTCTTCAAATAGATTGCCAGAAGATTCTTCAACAATAGGATGCACTGACACTGCGCCTTGCTCACTTTCATTTTCTTCAGGTTTCATCACATACTCCTCAGGGTAAAAAACGCCACACCAACATTACGATTCCGCACCAAGACAGCACCCAGCCGATTACGGTCAGGGTGCTAACCACCCAGTAAAGACGATAATTTTTATCTTGTGCTTGAGGTTTACCAGCAAAATACTGGCGACAATAGCGTAGAGCTCTCTGTCTCAGCCGGGGCTGGTTAAAATATTCGGTTAATGCCAGATAGGTATCACCATTGAAGATGGGCAGTAAGGTTGGGATTAGTGACAATGTTGAAGCCACTATCATCACAACGCCTAAAGGATGAAACGCCGAGGTTTTAGATGTGATATACCAGATGACTACGCCTAAGGCTGTGTAATAAAGGCTGGCAACAGGCCCCATCAAAATGGTTATGGCGCGCTGGCCCGGGAGTAAACTCGACCATTTACGCTGTTCTGGCCTCACCCAGCCTGTTGCTAACAGGGTATAGATACCTATACCAAAATCTGTTACACGCACGCGATAGTGCCGGCAACTCAGCGCATGCCCCAGTTCATGCAAGGCGATCGAGCTTAAAATCACGGGATAATGCCAGACCATCCATGACCAGCTATGTATATAAGTGATGTAAACATCGGCCCGGAATTCAGCCCAGTGAAACCCAAGAAATGATAGTATTAGAACAGCAGCACTCATTAGTAAAATATGTGCAGATAAGCTGCAAATCCAGGGTGCCCATCGATAAAGTTTATCTAATGCAGGCTGCGGATTCATCTTAACCAGATTAATAAGTAAGTAGCGTTTTAGCGGTCCATAAGTAATACCGGTTGCGGGATCGCGTTTTAACCCACCTTCCTCACCAAGACTTGTGAGAATACCTAATTCAATCAAGCGCGACTGATATCTTTCAAGTTTCTCTATGCTAATTACAGCATTTAGCTTTGTCTGGGCATGCAACTGGATTTGAATGAGATCATCAACTCCATTAAAAAGGCGAGCCAGGGCCATCTCATTTTTACCCAGTTCATAGGTGATGTCGTTAGCCGCATCATAAAGCCGGAATATATGGCGGACTCCGTCGCGGTGAGATTCACAAATAAGCTCATCCCGGTAACAGTAACGAAGCATCGACTCAGGTGTTTTAACTTCGGCATTGCTCATACAGCATCCCAACTTGCGAAACATGTACGAAAATCTTGTGCTAATCTGTCTTTGCCACGAACTCTGATCTTTTCTATAGCTGCGTTATCAATCTCAGCCAAGCGCGCAAGTACAAATACGGCACCAGGCCTGGTTGGGCCACATAAAGGCTCATCGGTAACCAGTAAAGGGGTCCAGCCATGTTTCAACATCAAATGCGATATGCTCTCACCACTTAAAAAGCGGCGATGATTATGTGTCAGGTATCCTTGCTGAATACCGTAACCCAGCGCGCGGCCTTCAATAAGAAGTAATCCGTTTTCGTTGGACATAGCTTTACATTTACTCAATACCAGGTTTATGTCATAAACATGCTCAAGGGAACCATTGATGATAATTAAATCTGTTGGCCAATCTATAGGCATAGACTCTGCATTAATCGATTCAATATCCAATCCCAGCTGTCTGCCATAACGAGCGAAACTACTGTCGGGATCGTTCCCTTTTACTTTCCATCCTCTTTTGGCAAAGGGAATCATCAGGCCTCCTGCTGAGCAACCTACGTCTAATAGATTGCCATTCTGGGGTAACCAAGGCCTTAAACTTTTAAAGAGATAATCTCCACGTTTTACCTGGTCGAGGAAAAATAACTTATCTGGTTCACTATCACCAAATAGGCTTAGCCGATAAAACTTGTCGTAATAATCCTGATAAAACTTTGCTTCGAAACGATATAGCTGGAAAATATGCCCACACTGTTTGCAGCCGACAACTGGTAAATTAACTCTTTTATCTTGGGGGCCTTGAATACGGCTTAATAATAACTCATATTCTTCTGAGTCACATAATTCACAGTGAACTGATTGAGCAGAGTAATCACTTGGCATGTTCAGTAATTCTAAATAACATCTCACGAATTCATTGTTCATAACAATCCTGTTATTTAATACAGAAGAATCCTTCAAAACAGATATGTTTAAATACTGACATCACATCGACGAAACCAGCTCGGTTGAGCATATCTATATTTCCGCCAGTGGAAAAAGGTTCGAGAACACCTTTTAGAGATCGTGATTTAGCCAGTATTTCCTGCGCGGCGTATCCTTGGGAGGATTTATAATCCACATATAGGCTGCTTATGATGTCTTGAAATCGAGCGTCAGGACCGCGAACCTTTTCAAACATAACAAAGGCTCCACCCCAGTTGAGGGAGTCATAAATATGGTCGAAAAGCTGCTGGCGCACTCGCGGAGGAATAAACTGAATGGTATAATATGCTACAATGAAATCACTTTTCTCATAGGGGAAATTCAAGATATCGTCAGTCACAAAACTTACATTTTTACCACCACCGTTCATTTCATGTACCGAACAGGCTTGCTCGGTCATTGCTGATTCAATATCTATTCCGATAAAACGGGCATCTGAACAATGGCGTTGAGCTAGTTTGCGCGTTAGCGCACCAGTTGAGCTGCCCAGTTCGTAAACTACAGAATTCTTATTGATAAAAAAATCACTTAACGCCAGAACAAGATCATGACCATCATTATATTTTGGGACGGATTTGGAAACATGATTGTCAAAATTTAAAGGGGTATTGCCACCAAAAGACCATGCCGCATTCAAAGAGTCAATTCCATCTCCAACGCTTACAATTTCAGTAGTTCCAAGTGCAGCAGAGCTATGTTCCATGATCTACCTTTCCATAATTAATTTTAATGTTTCTAATATCTATCATTTTATTTTCGAGCATGCAAGGTTGCATGCCATAGCAAAATGTTATGAATGTGTGTGTAAATTTACTTAACTTGACAAAGCAAGAATGCAGGTTAAATTATTGATTTATATGCAAAATCGACATGAAGTGCCAGTGATCGGGGAGGTAAAAAGTGCATATACAACAAAACAAAGCGGTAGATAAATCTTTTTTTGTTCAAACTTTATGAGATAAAAAACCAAAAAGTTATTTAATAATAAACTTTCTAAAGAGTTTTAGTTTTCGTTGTGAAAATAAAATTTATATGTAAAGATTGTTAATGTGTGGTTTTTTCATATAAAAATTCATTATTTTAAAGTTCAAGTCGCTTTCTACAAGAGAATTGTCAGTCATTTATACTGTTGCTTAGTAATCGCGGGATTACGATGATGATTAGTCAGTTGTAAATTCCTATTCTAACTGACTGAATTTTAATGTTTATTTTGGAAAATTAGAGCTCTGTACAAAAAAGAGATTCGGAGTACGCCAGTAATTCCCTCAACATCTCAACCACCAGACATACCCGCTCCCATGGGAGCCAGATGCGTCACATGAAGCTGCCGGAAGGTATGCGTTAGGATGCTCGACATTTTGGACTTCAGCGCCGATTTCCGCACCGTTTAGCTCTTGTTCCAGAATGAATAGCGGCGTGCCCTGTTTTTAATCGGAGGCGAATAAGCCAATGACCAAAATCGCAGTCCCCGATACTTAGCAAGATAATTTCAGAACGCCGCAGCGCACCGTAAAAGATTAATGCCAGAATCAGGCGATCACGAAGCGAGGAGGCGGCCGCATAAAACAGCAAAGACTACCACTGTCCCTCCTCAGGGATCCTCCGCAGCTTTGCGACGCTGGCAACCAGTTTCTGGCCGAAACTTCCTTGCCAGGAGTTCCGGATTGGGGCGGCGGATTAATCGTGCAAGGGGCCAAGTACATCAGAAAGTCATACCAGAGACGGATTGCCGACAGGCGAAGCTGGAGGGGCACGCTGGTCGCAAAAAAAAGTCATATTTCAGCTATTTGCATTCTAGGGTTGGAATTCATCCATTCCACCCCTTGATTCTTAGTCGGACAAAAAGCTGCTTCTGGTTGGATTTTTCTGTTTTTCACCACCCTGCGAGAATCTAACATTGGTTGGATTCTCAGACGCACCCTCTCTCGCGTTAATCCAAATCTCCACCTTCTGCCTGCTTCAACAATGTCGGAATGTGCGGCCCATACTCGACCTTGCATCGTCCTGCTCGAATACTGTAAATAGACCCGTTTTAGTTCCAGGCATTTTTTGAGATCCCGGCCAAATGATTGTGTTGCCGATATTCCTCCGGCGTCATATTGTTCAGTGATTCATGCGGGCGTTCACAGTTATATTCTGACACCCACCTTTCCGTGATTTCCCGCACTTCATCCAGCGTTCTGAACAGATAAAAATCGAGTATTTCTGTACGGTATGTTCGGTTAAAGCGCTCAATAAAAGCGTTCTGCGTCGGCTTACCTGGCTGAATAAATTCCAGTTTTACTGCATGTTGCTCTGCCCATTCAGCCATTGCATGTGAGATAAATTCCGGACCATTATCCATGCGTAGCATGACCGGATAGCCGCGATTTGCCGCAATCCTGTCGAGTACACGGACCACGCGCAAAGCTGGCAGATTCAGATCGATTTCAATCGACAATGCCTCACGGTTAAAGTCATCAACGACATTGAACGTGCGAAAACGACGGCCACAGATCAGAGCATCATGCATAAAATCGACAGACCAGCTCTGGTTCAGCGCTTCCGGTGTGGCCAGTGGCGAGGGATTACGCACCGGCAACCGTTGTTTGCCTTTACGGCGAAAATTCAGCTTCAGCAGACAATAAATACGATGGATCCTTTTGTGATTCCACGGGTATCCCTGCCGCCGCAGAACCTGGAAAAGTTTTGGAAAACCATACCGTGGGTATCGCTCTGCCACTGCCTGCAACGCGACAATAACGGGTTCGTCACGCGTGGTATCCGGACGGTAATGGTAAACCGTTCTGCTCAGGTTCAGACTCCGGCAGGCCTGACGGATACTGAGTCCAAATGTCGTTATCAGATGTGTGACCAGCTCACGCTTAAAGGCTGGTTTTAAAGCTTTTTTTCGATAACGTCTTTCAGCGCCCGGTTCTCAAGGCTCAGGTCGGCAAACATCTGTTTGAGACGCCGATTCTCGTCCTCAAGATCCTTGATCTTTTTAATGTCAGAAGCCTCCATGCCGCCGTATCTGGACTTCCAGTTGTAGTAGGTGGCTTCAGAGATACCGGCCTCCCGGCAGACATCTTTAACGGTTCGTCCGGCTTCAACCGATTTAATTACGGCAATGATCTGATGCTCAGTAAAACGGGCTTTGCGCATAGCGATCTCCTTTGTTGGCAGAGTGATTATGCCGGAGGATCTCTAAATGTGAATGGCACGATTATACGGGATACTTACAATACCACTGCCGACCTTGCGGGCTTCTTTGGAATACAGCGTCTTTGCACGGATGATGTCATAGCTTTAAACCGTCCACACATAGATAGTGATAAAAATAAATACGAAGAAGCGGGGAATATGCAGACTTCAATCTTTAGAAAGATTGAACGCTTATATTATGATGCAAAGTCAGAAGACGCCCCGGATTCTGTAAAATTCATTAGTCAACTTGACAATCTGATGCAAGAGTTTGATAAAAGCACTATCACGAAACAAATTTTCGGGAGCAATTGGTATGCTCACTATAAATTTTTTAGTGAAATGGAAAAAAGATGGATTGAGGAGCAATTATCATTAACCTTTTGGAAGGATAAGTTCCCTAATACCTTGAAGATATTCATTTTTACGGCTTTAGCAATTGTTTTAATTTCGATGTTTTATAGGTAGCATAGGTTTTCTTGATTAATGGGTTAATCCCTCTGTAATTTTTAGATTTTGCTCTGACACAAGATTTATAAGGTTTCATCAGGGTAACCATTTATCATGACAGCACTTACGTTTCTTATGTATGTCGAAAGAAAGAAGAAAGCAGACCTGTATTCAGGTCTGCCTGCTAAGTTTTAAGCTTCGTGAAAAAGTTGTTTTTGCCCTTCAGCGACATTCCGCAACCTTTCCTGCCAGCGCTCCCAGTAATGAACCGGAGTTCGTAATACCCTTCGCCGCTCATCGCTCAGAGCATTTCCGATTACGACTTCTCCGGCTACGCCACTCAGGGAGAGTTGAATGTACGCCATACCTGCGGCAAGCGGATCGATGTCCGTTGCTGAAAACCACAGATGGCGGTGTGGTGGATAACCAGCCTCCATCATTACACTGGCATACGCCAGCACCATGCAACCGGCACCGCACGCTGGTTCCCAGAGAGTGATAAACGGCTTAACCTTCAGCTGTTCTTCAATATTTCCAAGCTGAAGCTGAGCCATCATACGGGCGATGCTCCACGGGGTAAAAAATTGCCCCCGATATTTATCACCCATCTCGAGCTGCATAAAAACCCGCCCCAGAAAATCACCCGGCTCCTCTTCAAGCCCGTTCACCACATGGGCAAACAGATGCGCCATATTACTGACGTCTGGCTTTTCATAACGGGACGCGATGCGCAGGTACTTCTGCTCACGCTTTTCACAGAACTGCAGGCGATTTTCCAGTGCGATGACGCTGCAGCTAATGAAATCCTTAAACACCTGATGCCGGCGGTGATAACGGGCGGTCTGATTAAAGAGTTTAAGAAAGGCTTTTTCGTGATTAATCCCTTGTTTCATGCGTGCTTCCTCAGAAAAGGGAACACGCTTCCTGAAGGGAAACGGTGTTCCCTTCAGGGTGAAAAAAATGGCCACAGGTTTCGCTGTGGCCGGACGACTTAGCCGGATCACCGGTTCTGGATTGTCGCTATGCGCGGATACTGCCGTAGTGCGCAGTGGTTACAGCGGACACTAAGGCTGGTTCAGGCGTAACCAGGTACATACGGGCACCATCACCCGATGAAGACTGGCGTAGCTCCTCAGCCGGGTACGGACCGCTGTCAACATGATCGCCCCGGTCAAAGCAATTGTAACCTGACGTGCCGGCATCCGGTGAAATCCAGTAGTGCCGGATCTCGCAGTCAAACAACTGTGACATTTCTCCCATGATCTCACCTGACGGCGGATACCAGGGAGACGCAAAGTGCAGCGTGAGCGAACCCACATCATCACGGCTCCAGCTGGCCTGATGGCCTGCCGGGAACTCCATGCCAAAAAGCTGCATGTAAAGTTCTGACGACGTGTTGAGCCCCCTAAACAGACCCGTATCGCCGTTGAGTTCGGTTGCCAGACGTGACGGCATCACCATCAGCATGTCACAGGGGCAGGTTGTCTCCGGCATAATGCTGAGCCATTCCCAGCGCTCCTGCGGATCGAACTGGCCACCGGCTCCGGCAACACCAAACCAGTCGGCATAATGCACGGCCATCAGCTGCGCCATTATCTGCCGGGCCGAAAACGGAATGGCTTCCCATTTCAGCGCATCGATGCCGGACTGCAGCGTGATTTTCTCCATGCGGGAGAGAGTCTTCGTGTCCAGCCACGCATCCTGCTCCAGCAGCTCGATAAAGTGCTGGAATGCCTGGTTGGGTGAAGTCTGCGCCCCCGTACCTGAAGCGGTCAGCATCGGATACGGCGCATAGTCCACGACCCTGACAGGCTTAAGTATGCCGGCACAGCCAGCGAGAAACAGTTTTATCGCCTGACGGACGGCATGGCGGTAAAGCGGTTTTTCCGTGCCGGCAATCCAGGGCTGCATAACATCAAGGCAGACTGACTTACCGGTGATTTCCAGGCGGTTCTGGCACCATGAAAACATTGTGAAACTCCTCTTGTCGGTTGAAACGAAAAGAGGGCATCTCCCTGAGGAAGATGCCCTCAGGGGGATGATGGCGGCCGCAGCCGCCGGGTCAGATTATGCCGCCTGTTCCGTATTACGGTTCAGGGGCGCAAGTAAATATTCCGAGGCTTCACGGGCGAACCGGCAGGCACGGAAAATTGCCCGCTTGTCTTCCCGAAGTGCTCTGAGCCAGCCGGCAAGATAGCTTTCGTGCTGCACGTCGCCGGTAATACCGAGCTCCGCACAGAGAAAGGCGCTTCCGGTTTCCGCTATCAGCTCTTCGAACGCATAAACCGGGTCACCAAACTGCCGTGACGATGAGGTAATGCCTTCCCGGTTCAGGCGACTGCCGTGCCCGGTGGCATGCACCAGTTCATGCAGCAGGGTGGACCAGTAGTCCGCCTCCGTCCGGAACTGCGATACCGTCGGCATGACTATGCGGTCAGCGCCCGGCCGGTAATAAGCGCGGTCCTGCCGGCGGTGATCGCACCCGACTCCCGTGGAGCTGAATATCTGCTGTACCTGATTCAGCTGTACCGCGCTGAGTTCAGACGGGGATTCTGCCGGAACAGAAACCACACCTTCACCGCTGACGAATTCAGGCAGGCCCTCACACTGTTCAACGTTGAACAGCTGCAGTTGCTTTAGCATGGTCAGTTGCTCCATAACCGGCTCTCCGTCCCGGAACAGCAGATTATCACTGCTGTCCCTAGCCTGTTTCTCAAACGGTTTGTAGATAATGGCCAGCGCGCTGGTTTCATTCTTCCTGACGTGACCTCCCGCAGTTTTAGCCTGCAGGAAAGTCAGCCAGCGATCGGACGTATAACCGTGTTCTTCTGCGGCCATCCAGAGCAGGGGAACGTTAACCCCGCTGTAGGCACGGCCGGTTACGGCATTGACCGGCAGGCAGCTGCCGTGCACGTTCTGAGCCGAACGCCACGGGCGCCGCCAGGGCGGCACGCCATTTTCCAGCGCCACAATGATTTTATCGGTGACCTGCTGATACAGGTCGGTAGTCTGTACTGCTGACGCTTTGGATCGGGCTGTTGTCTTTTTCATGGGATGCATCCTTTGAAAACGGGGCGCATCCCGGCCGATGGCGGACGATGCGCCACCGGTGAGTGGAAAAATCAGTAAAAACGTAAGGAGCCGTCGGCCATAACCGAACGAATACGGTCACGTACGCTCGCGACCGCACTGTCAAACATCTCCCGATCGGCGGGTTTCGCCCGCTTTGAATCAAGGCGAATGACCTGGTCGAGAACATGTAATGCCTGCGAACGCCAGCTGAGACGTTCAGCATTACCTACACAGGCATGAAAATGGCGCAGCGACTGATCGTAAAGCCAGCGGGTCCGGTCACGATATTCGCTCACCGGTACATACACCTTCAGCGGTGGATGCGTTTCCACATGAAGCGTCAGCGCATTGTTCAGGTTACTGATAACGGGTTTGATGAGCAGATCATGTTGGTCATTCAGCACAGCATCAAACATGCTCTGCGCAATAAAGGTCTGAAAGGAGAATTCCCGTTCGGGTATCAGTGAGTCAGCAAGTTCTGGCCAGTCTGCATCCTCCGACGGATTACACCCTGCAGCCCAGGCTTTCAGCCACTCTCCGGGATGATTGTCATCAGGTACACGAAGATAAATCCCCAGGTTCTTTTCAAGTATCAGCGGGCGCTGCATACCCAGGTTCTGTGTGAAAAGCGGACGAAGTTCAGCAGAAGTAAAACGGATCATATTTCCTCCGGATAAAAGAAGGAGGAAACCCCCCCGGGAGGGAAGGTCCCTCCGGGAAGTGTTAATCAGTAAAAACAGATTCAGTCGAAACGGTAACGCAATCCGGCCATTTGCTGCGCCATCTGCCGGCCCGCCCGTAAAGCCTTACGTGCGGAGGCAAACTTACCTGCGCTGCCAAGTTGCTGATACTGCCAGTCACGCGAACTGTAGCCTGTTCTGCGTGAAATGATGGCGGTAAACCCCCCTTCAGACTGAACGACCTCGGCACGGAAACTACTGTGTCCGCTGCGGTTGGTGAACCATTCAGCCTGCTGCTGACGCATTGCCTCTGCAAGGCAGCTGAGGGCGCGCGATGTGCGGGTGATAAGTAACAGCATTATACTGCTCATGGTTTTCTCCTTAATGAATGCGGAGAAAACCATCACCGCAGATGCAGGGAGGTTGTCCCCGCATGGGTTAACGCCTTTGTCATAAATGACGCTGGCGTCTGGTTAATGACTAACCGAAGTGATGATATAAAGCGTTATCCGGATCGTCCGGGTTAAAGGTTCGGCTGGCAGGAATGTTAACTGTCATGGCGCAACCGCAGGCTGGGTGATAACGATGACGGAAGCGATGGATGTAGCGTTTTCCAAACCACAGAACGCGTTTTTCCACTGTCTCCATGTACTGCCAGACTTCACCGTCATTATCAGCAACAGCCGGGTCCTGAAGGGCGCGGTTGGACCTGTGCTTTGCCAGCCTGCTCCACATCCGGTGCCATTCGCTGCTGTTATGTTTAAAGATTAATAACGTATTAAATGCCAGTGTATTCACAGATAAATCCTCTTCAGTAAAAATAAGAGGATTTATCTCCGTATGGAGAAAATCCCCATACGGGTTAAGTGCATCACCTCAGAAATATGCTTCGCTATTTTCCATAGACAGAAAGCATTTTTCGTCTTTGACTGCGCTTTTGTAGAAATATGTCCAGGCCTCTTTATCAATACCTTCTGCCATGCGGCAAAGGCCGTTAAAGAATGCCTCCCATGATTCAGGTATAAGCTTCCGGACATGCAGTTCGGCCAGGTCCCTGGTGACCGCAGCCATTTCCCAGACGTAAAACGGAAAGCCGTCGTCATCTGTCCCGGTATTCAGGCCATGACGACGAAGCGCTGCGATACTCAGCAGCTCGCCCTCTGCTTTGGCCAGTGCGACTTTGTGAGCGGTACGCTCGCTGGCACGATGATAAAAATCTGCAATGAGAGTTAAATCATTCATTGAGGATTCCCTGAAGCGTCGGGGAAATCTGTCCCTGACGGGGACAGAAGTCCCGTGAGGGTGAAAGACTGTTCGTTTAATAAGGCAGTCAGGCGATGTCAGAAAAACCGGCGCTCTGATAAAACATTTTGCGCGCTTCTTCTGTAGCGTCGTCCAGTTCTTTTTCCTGGCGAGACAGGGTAACGCCCTGGTGAAAAGCGGTATTCCAGTGACGACTGTGAACATTTACCCCCAGGAGCATAAGCTCGGTCACGGCCTCTTCGACAAAGGTGTGTCTTATGAAGCAATGCTCAGTTGCAAAACCAACGGTATGTGCAACATATCTGAGAAAAGTCAGGTAGTCAGGAAGGCCGTCAGCAGGAACCTGAGGATCGGCGTCAACCATGAGTTTGTAACCAAGACGTACGTTAAGCTGAGTTTTAACGTAATCCACCATGATTCTTGCAGAAGCGGGGGAATCACAATTCAGTAACGTGAGCGGATTGATCATTTTGGTATAATGCATGGGTACGATTCCTTATGAAAAAAGGGAACCGTCCCAAAGGGAAAGTATCCCTCAGGGTGAGAATCAGGCCAAAAATGGCTGATGAGTAAATAAGATGTTCAGGAGAGTGAAGCGAAGTAGAGAAGGACCTTAACCACAGGGGTCTCTGTTTTCAAAGGTTAAACAGATTTGTAACCGCCCGAAAGCGCCATCTCTCAGGTTGTGATGGCATTGGCATGTGATTACCCGAAGGCGTTCCTCTCAAATCACCGGAACATTGGCAGTTGTCAGAGACAACGTTAGCAAAATAAGCGTACACAATTCCCGCACCTCAGGCAAGAGTGTCAACGCAAAGATGTTCCCGCATTATTTTTCTCTCAGCACAATCCTGAAAGTTTCAAACAGTGCGCCCTGAGTGAAGTACAGACAGGCATCAGTACGGGTGAACCTGTCACCATAATGGGCATAAGCCTCCTGTAAACAGGCTACCTCGCAATGTCCCCTGTCGATAATGCGTGAAATGTTTACTTTAAACCCTAAAAGCACGCGAGAAATAATCGAAACCTCACCAGAAATAAAACCATGCTTAATCATGAAGCTCAACCTTGTTATAAATACGCGCCACATAATGCCCCCTGCCATCGCCATGTCCCAGATCCATTGATGCAAGAGCCTGTGCCTCTTCTTTAGTAAAACCTTTTTTCATATGGAGATTCATAACATCAACAGAGTACGCATAACGTAAACTATGGGGTGCATATTTACCGGTTAATCCTGATTCACGGACGACATTGCGATAGCGTTCAATGGCCGTGTGTAATGATGGTTTATCGATTAACTTGCCATTATTTTCACTCAAATGTTTAAGAGACGCATTGATTGCAGCCAGAGTCGCATCACGATCTAATACCGTGGTATCTCTTGGGCGCCCTCCTTTTGTACCGAATACAATGCGTATTTTTTCGTCCCCATTCAGTAACGCTTTTTGCCAGGTAAGCAATGATTTAGCAGACTGAACTGTTTCTTCCGTTCTTAAACCGAGTAATCGGGATAGCCTCATTGCGCAGGCAATGCCCTCATCCTTTTGCTCTACACTCGTTAATACCTGCCGAAAATAAGTATCGGGAATGGCAACCTTCGTTCCGTCCCGGCTCGTTTCCGAAATGCCCAGGGCCTGGTTGCTCAGTTTTTCATGAGAAGGATTAGCCATGAATGTCTTTCCTGCAACCCGCAGTAAAGCGCGGATCGCCGCCATTTCATTTTGAAGAGTGCGCCTGGAAATTTCTTCTGAAAGGCGACTTTTCATATACAGTTCGATATGCGACGTTTTAATGTTCCTGATATCTCTGATTTGAACATTAAGCCTTAATAAACGTTCGGCAAACCTGTCAGCAATTTTCATTCGGTCAGAAACAGTTTTAAAACTTCCCCCCGCCTGTCTGGCAAGCGTTTTAAGATTTTTATTCAGTTTTGCCATAATCCCCCCTCCACTTAAACAGGTGTCAGTGCTTTTCCGTCTGTGTGAACGGAAAAGCACTGACACCGACTGCACCACAGCTACAGACGATGAATTTCACCCCGACGGCACGGTTTATTGTTGCGCTTCCTGCGTCTCGACAGATATCTGTGCATCGGGGCGGCGAAATGTTGAGTTATTGCGAAGCTCCCCAGGTCTCTGACCTGTTCGCGGTTTGCACCGGGCTGAAATGAATCAGTCTGCTTCCACACACCAGTGTGTTGACTGGTGTCGCCATCGATATCGTGTCGATTTTCTCCTCTTTTAATGAAGTCCCTGGCCGTTTTTACGGTTGAGACGTTTGATTGATAAGTGAACAAACCGTGAATGAAGCACGTCTTTAAGGCGCTTAAAACCGTTGAGTACGTGTTGGTCAGTTGGTAAAAAAGTTGTTTAAACGGCAGTGCGTCAGCGCTGCCAGTTATGCGCTGCGCGCGTCACTTGGTACTCGTTTCACTCGAACGCAAGTGACGCCGCGCTCCTCTGCTCTCAATGCAGTCGTGGAAGATGCCCAAATGTTCCAAATGGTCATACCCACGTCGCAAAGTTTGCAACCGGAATTCAGCGTCTGAACGAAAGAGTAAACGTTGGCGAAAAACGCCGTGGAGATGAAAAAGCCCTGAACAGGCATAGAAAGAAAGGGACCTTCGTCGTTGTGCGACCTCCGTTTTCAAAGGTTAAACGGAGTTACCGCCCTAAGGCACCGTCTCTCAGGTCATGACGGTTTTGGCATGCAATCACCCGAAGGCGTCCCTCTCAGATTGCCGGGACATTGGCATGTTGCTTTACGCAACGGTACAACGAGGGAGATGTTAGATCGAAGCATGATCCTTTTACAAGTTAAATGTCATAGCCTCATGTGAATCATATAAGATAACGAGTCTGAAGCAGGTGGCGAATAAAGGTTCAATAAATTATTAGAACTCTACGCCATTTCGAAACTAGTTAGAAGGAACGGAACAGTGGTAACCTCCCCCATGTTCTAGAATACTCCATGCTGAATAATTGCTGTGCAAAATCCAAAGTTAAATCCCTATAGCTTTCCTCATAAAATTTTCTGATCTTATCATCGCTAATAACAATGCTGGAAACAGGTATTTCAACTACACCTGTTGAGGACCTGTTCATTATTATCCACTCTTCTCCTTCCATTTTATCCGAAGGGAACATTAAGTATGAGTACAGGACATCCTCTGCAGGTATGCTTAACTCAATCGATATAGATCCATAGCCACCTTTTTTATTGGTGTCAGTAAAAGAGTTAAGTACGTCCATAAGTACAGGTATTTTTTCTTTACCTAATAAATCAGCTGCAGATTTATACAGCATGAGTAAGTCACTATAATTAAGACGTCCAGAAAAATGAGATGATACTGTTACTTCATTAATTTTTTGTCGAGGCAATTCTTTGGGGCCGATTTCTCGCCTTAATGTTATATGAGTAACTCCCGCATCATTTAAAATCCCTTGCAGGTGAAGATAAATATGTTTCAACTCACCGGCGATTTCATTTAACTGTGGTTTACTCAGGGAAGCAATAAATGCATCAACCTCCCTGGTATACCTGGTGTATATTCTGTCATCATCAATTGGCACGTCATTTACATCAAAAGCCCTTGACATTAGTCGCAGTAGAATTGCATATCCATCTCTTTTTTTACCACTAAACCCAGTAACAAATCCGTATGGTTCAATATGGCTTCCATAACCAATGCATGCTGATAAGAGCTCACTTGTTAATTGAAACTTAGAATCACTGAAAAGCGAATTAAGTCTATGCGTTTTGGATGAGACCATTTTTTCACCAGTATGTTTTAAAGATGAACTTCATTTTTCGCACCTTACTATAACATCTCTGTGAGAAGTGGGTTTTGTAATAAATTCAAAATTCATCCGATGGACAACTTGATAGAACCCTAATGTGGTACCTGATGAAACGAGCCGTCTTACTGTTCAAAAATTTGCCAGTAGTGCTGTTTTTTAGTAATGTGATTCGACATGACAATCTTTGCTTTGTGTTGTGAACGAGGAAGATCTTATGGCAAGTGACTGGAATGAAGAGTTAGAGAAATACGAGAGTGGTCGTAGTTTTGGGGACGACGTGAGAGACTCTGTAAAGACAGCTTGCACAGCAGCTTCTTTGATTGTTTCAAAACTACCTGCTTCGACTAATAAGACCAAAAAACCCAAAGACGGGTTTCGTGATGGTGCTGAAGGTTATGGGTGGTATGTAGGCAATTTCAGGATAGATCGTGATTAGAGGCTGTCAGCGATGAAACTGCCAGCCTCAGCACTAGTTATAATGAGTATTAGACGAGTTTCTTCACCCCAGCTTTAACAGCCTCTCCTGCCATCGCCCCCCCTTCTTGTCCAGCCTGTTGAGCTTGAGCGCCACCCTTAATGAATCCCTCAGCAATGCCACCAATTTTTACCCCTATCCAGCCAAGCATGCCCACCCAGAATGCCGGAAAAACTACGTACATCATTCCCAGCACAAGATTCATTATCCATCCATCACGAGGTGAACTAAGGAAATCCGCTATAGGTTGACCTGAAGCAAGCCCATTAGCCGCAAGACTTGAGTACAAAATAGTGATCAATCTGTCATCAAGCCATCCTGCCAGCTCCCACCAGAAGGTGATGAACTGCAATGCAAACAGTGCAAATGATATGGTAACCACTGTTTTGGGCTCGTAAGCACTGAACATCATCAGCACCGGTATTACAGTGATAATCATCATCTGCAGAAGCGCCTGAATCATCGGAAGCGCCTGTTTCAGCGCATCGAAGCCAGGAAGTGCTTCTACCTGCTTCATACCTAAACCTACAGTAGATGCCAGCCGTGACAGATTTCCGCCAATACCGGAGGCGGTGTCATCTGCACCGGCCATGTAAGTAACACCGCCTCCCGAAAGTCCGGCATTTCGCGGGCTTACTATCCACCGCAGCACGACCTCTTCCCATTGCTGACCGGGAAATTGCCTCTGCACTTCTTTACGTGTGTAATCACTAAAGGTGGCCAGCACGCGAGTACGAAGCCCCGAAGAGCCATCGGACCACCACGTTTTACAGGTGGGATAGCCGCCCTGACCGGTGTCCGGATAGCCGCTGTCGCGGGAGCTGTTATAGGGCCACTGGCTCCTCGGGGTGGTGGCGGTGTAGTAGTCGTAATAGCCCGACGTGTTCAGGAAGTAGTCGCTGCCAATCCAGCCTACCGAGTTAATGGTGGCATCGCTGAGCTGACTGTTGCTGTTCTTGAGCCGGAAATAGGCCCTTGAATAACACTGATCTGCAAAGTCCTGGACCTCCTGCAGCAATACCGGGTCACGCAGCTTCGTGTTCTGCACGTCAAAGCGCATCTGGCGCAGTTGCGTGCCGCAGGGAATGGACGCAATCATGGCCTGGGTAGTGCCCTTAGACATCATATGCAGCAGATACCACCAGATGGGCACCTGGGCGGTACGACCGTCAAAGTCATTGACTAAACCGCTGTAGCCCGAGTTCTGCGGCGTGGGTACGCTGATGCCACACTGCTTTGCCCGGGAACTGTCGAATTTGATGGTGCTGATATCTACTGGCAGCAGCGGGATGCAGCAAAAAAGCATCACCACAAATGAAACATAAATGGCATGCTCAATGCGCGGGAGCGCCAGTAATCCTTTATTCCCTTCGTCTGCACCTTCCTCACGCACCTTGAGCCACACGCCCATGACCTTAAAAACCAGCGGCAGCGCGAAGAGCCCTGTGCTGCTGAGAATGGTCCACATGGCATTGTTCATCACCCAGCCAAAGAGGACCAGAAAATATTCCAGGTAACTGTTTGCTGTCATGATCTTCCCCTTATGCCGTGCCGGTCCAGGCCACGCATTCCGTGGCCAGAATAAACAGCACCCCGAGCAGCTCGGTGCGCGGCAGGCGGGCACGAGCCTCCGGCCACCGCTTCAGAAGCTGCGGGCGGATCTTCAGGCCCCAGGCTGCAGCGATGCCGGCATACATCACAAGTCGCCAGGCAAACAGCCCCCACCGGCTCTCATGCAGCCAAAGGCGTGTCAGCTGGCCGTCCGGGTCATACGCCATAAAGACCGAAGCCAGCGCAAACATGGCCACGGTTACCAGCAGTAAGGGGAGAAGCATGAGTAATATGCGGCCCGCACGGCCGCGAACAGAGGAGAGTGTCATATCAGTTTGCTCCGGAAGACTGCGTCTGGTTCATCTGGCTGAAGCCCTGATCCTGATTGCCGGCTTTCTGCTGCAGCTGGTTATCCTGGTTACGCTCTCCCTGACGCGCCAGCGTGGTCAGCAGGCTGTTGTTGCTGATGGATTTGCGCAACTCCATCTCGTTACGCAGGGCGCTGAGCTCGCGGTCAAGAGCATCAATGCGGCGGTCGCCTTCAGCAAGCGCCTCGGGTTGCTCAGCGGCGTTTGGCTCGGATTCGCCGGTGGTCAGCATGCGCCGCATGGTCAGTGCTGTTTCCACTGTGTCAGCCATCGCCAGCTCGCCGGCCAGGCGCTGAACCAACGCGACCTTATCCGGGTCATCGCGCAGTGACTGAATAACGCCGCGCGTTACAACAAGGCTGCCGGTTTTAAGCGCCGCCAGGTTATCGGCCGTTGGCTGCAGTTCACCGCCGACCAGTTTACCCAGCTGTTCCAGATTGGCTTTGGTAGCATCTTCAAGCACGGGTGAGAATCCCGTGCCGGCGACAGAACTGCCGGGCTGGTTTTCAGCCCCGCCGCTTGTGCATTCGCTGGTTTCTCTGCAGGTCCGGATCGAACGATCGCCAAGCACCTTAACCACCGCCGCTGCCGCATCATCCGAGGTTTTCCAGCGCTGGCAGACCGTGCCGTTGCAGCTGGCGGAGCCCACGCTGCTGTTGCTGGTCACCGGCAGGCTGTTCATCATGTTATAACCGGCTTTAGCCAGGTCACGGGTCGGCTGAATGGCCTGCTGGCCTTTGCCTCCGCGCTTCTGACCGCCAATCCAGGTTACGCCTTCTTCACCGGTGGCCTTCTGCAGCTGCTGGTCGCTGGAGACGGCGTCTCCGCCGCTGGACGCCACAATATCCTTATATTCTTCGGATACAGCAGCCTGCTGCCACTTGCTGCCCAGGGTATAGTCAGCAAGCTTTTTGGACATATTCTGGCAATTGAGTTGCGCTTTATCGAAGTTGAGCCCTGCCTGCAGCACCCCGTTGGTGAGCATTTCATACAGTCCAGGATTAGCACGCTGAATGGCCATTGCCGGCATGCTCATGACCGCGCCGGTCGCGCCCTGAATCACGTTGCCCATAAGGTCCTTGAATCCGCTGGTGATACCGTTGAGCTGATTGCCTACGGTCGTTTTCAGGTCAAAGTTGCCGCACATGAGGTCACTGCTCCACCCACCGTTCAGCCCCAGCCGGGACATATTGCTGCGGCTCGGCGGCGGTGAGATCACTGAGCCGCCACCAATAGAGTAAAAAAGTCCGTCATTAATCGCGCCGCTCACTGACGCACCGCCGGACGAAAGTGACGTGTCCACAGCCAGTGCCGGCAGGGAGAGAAAGGCGGAGAAGGCTAATGTCGCCAGGGGGCGGTAGAGCCGCTGCGAATACTGCTGTTTCATCTGCTTAGTCCTCAGGAAAAATCGGTGCTGTAAAGGAAGGTCTGGCCACGTCGTTTGCAGCAGCTGTAGGGCTGCCACAGCGCCCAGGCATAGTTGCCGTTTTCAGCTAACTGCCCGCCGGTGTCGGGGAACACCGCGCAGCTCTGCGAGAGCTGGGGAGAGAGACGCTGCCATTTGTGATTTTTGGTGCCGGTATTTTCCTGGACGGGGTCGGGTGGCCAGTAGCCCGGCGAACGCTGCCCGGTGAGCGGGCTGTAGACATGCAGCTGTCCCTGGCGGGTGATAATGTCGGCCACGCGCTGCACCACAACGGCCGCCGACTTGTAGCTGTCGGTCTGAGTGACAAAGCCGCTGCGGGGGTAGACATTCCCCCACATGTTGCCGCTGGCCGTGCTGCCAATCTCTCGCTGTCCCGGGATTAACGCCTCCGGGTAGAGCGATTCCGGTACACCGGTGCGCCAGGCAAGCGCATCGAGGCTGCTTGTGAAGTACGGCATAAAAGGCGTGGCGGCACTGTCACAGGAATACCCCGGCACCATTCCGCCGATGAGTCTGGTAGCTGGATGGCCATACGCATCGCCGTAGTAAAAGTGCAGGTTCTGCTTACGATCGCCGGGCACCTTCATTTCCTGCCGTCCGCCACCGGTCGCCACACCTGCAGCGCCTCCCAGGAGCGCACTCTCGGCGCCATCAGCCAGGCTGCTGACGGCCGACATCTCCGTCCAGGGATTGGCTCCAGGGCTCAGGTAGGCTGAAACCACGGCTTCCGGAATGAAATGGGTGACCTTCACGGAGGTTTTAACGGAGCAGCCGAAAGGCGTGCAGAACAGCCAGTAACAGATACCGCTGATGCGCCAGCTGATACAGTCAGGACTGGCGGCGCTTGAGAGCAGACTTGCGGTATTGACGCTGGCCATCGTGCCGGTGCAGGCCATTAACGTGGCGAGTGCCAGCCGGCGCTGGCGGGAGAAAGACATTTTCACTGTGCAGACTCCTTCCGGGCGTTCAGCTGCTGCGTGGCCACGCCGACGTCCGTGGTACCGTAGACCACCCACTTATCGTCAAACACCACCGCGGGGTATTTCTCAAGACCCAGCGACCAGGCGTGCGTGAGACCAGCATAGGTTCCGGCAAGGTCCTGCTGACGCTGTTTAAAAGCCGGCGAACTGATGACAGCCCGCGCCTGCTGTTCAGCCTGTGCCGGGTCTGCCGGCAGCGGGCCGAAGAGAGCCGCCTGCAGCCTGTCAGGCGCATCCAGCATAATGACAGTCACGTCAGGCCCGGGGTTACCCGTTACCGGGTGGGCGCTGTCGGTATAAATGACGGTGCCGGCATGGGCGCCGGCGGTTAGTAACAGTGCTGCGAGGCAGCAAAATGAAAATTTCATGGAGAACACTCCCTGAGTGAGTAACCTGCTCAGGGTGCGTTCAATAACGGGGCCGGTCAGTAATTAACTCTGAGCCCGGCGCTGATAATTTCTCAGCGCGCAGGCTGGTTGAGAAAACCGTGATTCCGCATGATCAGGATGCCCCCCCGATGGTGCTGTCGCGGCGCCACTCCAGATAATCCATTTCACGGACAAAACCTGCTGCAGCTGCGTTACGCTCTATGCTCCATCGGGTTTCGCCCTCCACGATAAATGGAAGCCACTCTGCAGGAAGGCTTTGTTCAGGCGGGTGTTCAGCGTCCTGTTCATGGAGGTCTTCCGCCTCAATGCTGGCTGGAGTATTTCTGGCAAACCAGAGGTCGCTGTTTTCCCAGGCACGCATGGCCCACGCAGCACGTGCTTCCTCATCTGAATCGGTCGCAATGGCAAGGAACTCAACCACCCAGTCGTTCAAAGCCTCCTCAGTAGCGCCGGGTAAAAAGGACAGGTAATGTGTTTTACGGGAAGCCAGCCACATCTGCTCTTCAGCTTCAGCTGCCCTTTGCTCATCGTTCAGAATGTCGGATGCATCATCCTCTGCAGCGTACCAGTCCCCCAGAGCCTGCTGTTCCCGTAACCGTTCTGACTGATTCTTACGGGCCTGCTCAATGCCGGCGGCCACCGCGCTATCCCAGTCGGACCTGACAGGCGCCGCTGCACCGGTGCCCGTCAGTTGCTGGTTAAGAAAATCAAGCCGTGACATATCTTCTGGGTCCGGCTGTGCACTTACAGCATCACGAATTCCGGCATCACTGATAACGCCGGGGAGTCCTTTTTTCTCCCGGCCGGTGCTGGCACGCTCAGTCAGATAACGCTCTTTCCAGGCTGTTCCGGTTGCGCGTTTACCCTCTGCCTCCAGACTGGACGTGTATTTCATCAGCCAGACGTGCATGTAACGCTGGCGATCGGGTGCGCACAGGGTGCTGATATCATGGAAACGCTGATAAAAAGTCTCGTCGTGGCCACAGTCCAGGCTGTCGCCCTGGTGTGCCACCTCGTGCTCAGTCAGGCTGAACAGCTGACTGGCAGTCTGCAGCGCATCGGATTTTAGCCGGCGGACGATATCAATGTTATAGGCAATGTAGGTCTCTCCGTCCGTCCAGGCATCCGCCGACGTGGACTCACCCAGCAAAATTTGAAAGCGCTTCCCCCCGTAAGAACGTGACTGATAACCCGCTTCGCCACCCGAGCAGACAGCAGCGTACTGGGTAAGGCACCAGCGCAGCGCTGTCCACGCCCGTCGCGTTTCCTTATCAAGCTGTCTCTCGCTGACCATCTGCGTGCGGTCGATAAAGTTTGCGCTGAGGGTGTCGAAATCAATAAGTATCAGCTCAGACTGCCAGCCGGAACCCCATCGCCGGTGCCGGGGTAACTGTTCACGGTACGCCATCAGGTTTGCGCGTACGCGGCTCAGACATTCCATAAACTCTTCCGGCTCGTAACAGCCGAAGCGGGACAGCGTGACAGGATGCAACACTGGCGCGATACCAGCCCGGGCAATGATTTCCCCGCGCGGAACATCGCGAGCATACCGCGCGAGGGTGAAACAGTTTTTGTCGGTTGCCGCCGGGTAATAGCGGCACTTACGGATGAAGTGCTCAAGCGTGACGTGACGTTTGCCGGGCAGGAGCGTGATGACCTCTTCATCGTTCATCAGCTTCTGCAGGTCGCCTTCTCCGGAAAGCAAAGCGCGGGCGGTTTTCTCCCGACGCGCTTCAGTTTTACGATGTTTCCCCTGATTGTCAGAGAAGGCGGTGGCAAGCTGGCCAAACCGGGCGGCAATTGTTTTCCAGACAGGGCAGGTCTTGCGAAGGATTTCAGTACGCGAGACGTTAAGCGCGATGGGTTTTTTACTGACGATAAGGCCACCCACACCCCAGATGTGACCCGGATCATGACGCACCAGAACGCCCTGATTGTAAACCGACACGGCACCGTCTTCCCGGAGCCGATACCAGGCCTCATCGTCCTCCGCATCCCACTTCTCCAGTGCCGGCTGGCGGGTAATGATGGTGCCGTTGAGGTGCACCGTGACGGGCGTATAGCGCACCAAATCGCGGATTTCCTGAATGCATGACATACGCTCCTGACTGGTCAGCGGCTCATACCACTCACCAGTGATATGGCAGCCTGGCTCAGCCTCCGCAATTTCTTCCAGGTCATAGTGATAACCCATTTCACGCGTATCAACCGACATCTGCCAGCGCTGCGAGCGCCAGAGTGTACGGGCGTGCGCCATGATTTGGCCCCGGCCCAGACGAAAGCGCCCGTAGGTTGCATCACCTTCCTGATGTGGCGTGCCGAAACGCCCGAAATAGCGCTTTACGTCATCGTATGAGGTAAAACCGCGTCCATCATCCCGGCAGGAGAAGCCCTCCGGGGTTATATCGATTATCACCGCGCCGGCACCGGCGTCGACGCTGTTCATGATGAGTTCAATGACGGCCTTGCCGACAGAACCGGCCTGACTGTATATGATGTGGTGAATAATCTGCGGATCGAGTTCAAAGGGATAGCGCATCAACAGGCTCCTGTTTATAGACGGAAGTCCATTTTCTGGGAATGTGCGCTGGGTGAAATAAACAACTGTGATTACCATTATGAAAGAATAGATGGCACTGATGAGGTGGCAGTTACGCCTTTGGAGACATATAGAAGTGAAAGACACTGTTGCAGAATCGCTGGAAAGAAGGGGCTTATGGCGACGCGCTGCACGCCGCTGGCTGACCGTGATGGATCAGATTACGGAAGATGCCGAACCCGAGGTCATAGCCCGCCGCAGAGAGCGATGTCTGGATATGGCGGCCAATCTCACGCCTGCTGGTCGCAGAAGCGAAACACGGCGTCTGTATAAGATTCAGAGCCGTTTCAGTGATGGATATTGATGCAGGAAAAGTGGAGCTGCCGTAACGACAAAACAAAAGCCTCATCCGTTTGGATAAGGCTTTGACCCGGTGTGAGAGGAATGATTGGACGGGTATATAGATCACACCAGGCAAGTATTTAAATACAAAAACACGTTTGTTTTGTCAATTTTTTTTGCATTCACTTGACAACCCGTTTGCATTTTACTTGACCGCGTATTTGCATTTCACTTGGTCATCTCAAACAAAAAAGCAGTCAAAACCCGGCTAGATTAACTGGCAGCTAAGAGCGATAAGCAGAAGTTGACTATGATGCTCAACCTGGGGTTAACAACGTCCGCTCCAGGTATAAAGCAGATACGCCAGCTACCGAACAATAAGACAGTATTCTTGATTGCTCTTACTGATTAGTTTCTAACTGCAGAGCTTTACACAGAATCTGAACTGAAACTTTTAAACCGCTTACGCTTGTCATTTAACCCCCGCCCTCTAACCTGAAGCATGTTGTGAGACAGCAAGTGCTCCTACCGCTGGCTGAAATGATGTCTGGCTGGCTCGCCTGACATTCCTGTCACAACATTCAGAAACCGCTTAAGAGTTTCCAAATCTCCACCGCGATTTATGCCCGCTACCGACCTCTGGTGTGGGTATTTTTTTCCCGGCGCCTGACTTACCGCAGGATTCTCAAATGAACAAAATTCTGCACAGGAGAGAGGAGGTGCTACAGCGCTTTACTGCTCGGGTAAAATGCCCTGTATGTTTAAAAGGCCCGACTGACTAACGAGTCAAAGAGCCCGCCCTGAGCGAATATCAGACCTAATCCTGTGGGTTTTAAACAGTCGCAGATAATGAAGACATACAGTGATACACCAATGGTGTGCTGAGTTTCTGCAACATAAAAATTGAGCCAGGCCGGAAAAAAACGCCATATTTAGCGGGCTGAATAATAAAAGAGTGTTCAGTTTTACGGCAAGCGCCGGCTCGGGTATCAGAACGGCACATCTTAAGCATGGAAAAGAAATGAGACTCTTTAAGACAGACTGCGCTGCAGGTCAAAAAAATGGCCCCCTTATGGGAGCCAAAGAAACACAGTGTCTCAGGTTTTTATGTAAATCCCTGCAAGGGATATAAGGATTGTCGGCGGCATTCTTACCCGCATGAGTGCTGATGGCATCTTATTTTAAAACGTTCATCAGAAACTCTGCCAGTTATCGTCACCCGCCGTCACAGCGGCTGGAGCAGAACGCAAAACAGTCTTCGTCCGTACCTGACGGGCTGCGTCAGTGCGAGTAGTACCTGACGTTTTTGATGCCGGAACCAGGGTAAAAGCTCTGACAAGCTGGTTAAGCGAGGCTGCCTGCTCCATCAGCGAACATGACGCAGCCGACGCCTCTTCAACCAGTGCTGCGTTCTGCTGGGTGACATCATCCATCTGGTTAATGGCCAGATGAACCTGCTCTATGCCCTGAGACTGTTCACTGGCGGCAACAGATATCTCATCCACCAGGTCAGTGACCTGCCGCACGGCATCATTCATGCGTGAGATATTATCACCCACGCCCTCAGCCTGGGCCGCTCCGGCCTCCACATAGCTTATGGATGACTCAATGAGCTCCTTGATTTCACGGGCCGAAGATGACGACCGCTGCGCAAGATTGCGGACTTCACCCGCCACGACCGCAAAGCCCCGGCCCTGCTCTCCGGCACGGGCCGCTTCAACCGCGGCGTTCAGCGCAAGAATATTGGTCTGGAAAGCAATCCCTTCAATGAGTGCAATAATATCCGTGATTTTTGCAGAACTGCCCCTGATGTCTCCCATTGTGCCCAGCAGGGTGCGCACCCGTCCGGCGCTGTCTTCTGAAATATCCCGGGCGTTCTTCGCCAGCTGACTGGCGAGAACCGTATTCTCTGCCGTCTGACGAACCGTTTCGCTGAGTTCAGACATGCTCGCTGCCGTCTGCTCCAGTGAGGCCGCCTGTTCCTCGGTCCGTGAGGAAAGGTCTTCATTACCGGCCGATATCTGCGCCGAGGCAGAGCTGACCGACTGTGCAGAGGCCTCCACTTTCGACAGCGAGACGGAGACGTTTTCAATCAGATGGTTGAAGGCCTTAGCAGTCAGCCCGATTTCATCACGCCGCGACTCGTCAGCCCTGAGTGACAGGTCAAGACGCTCGCTGGCAGTTTCCATAGTCCTGCGCATACCGTTAAGCTGGCGCCGGATGGCGAAAACAGTTTTCAGCGTAAAGAAAGCCAGTACTGAAATGGCCAGCGCTGATCCTCCCAGCAGGCCCCAGAGTGTGACCTGATAAGTCCGGTCGTTTGCTGTGCGCAGGGCCTTACCAATGTCCACGTTCAGTTGCAGCTGTTTCCTGTAGCCTGCAATCAGCTGGCGTGCCGCTTCTCCAATGCCATCATTGCTCTGAAGGGCGCCCAGCGAAACTGCATCATTCTGCGCACGTGAGCCGGCAAGAAAGGCCGGAAGCGAGGATTCAATCTGTTTGATGGTGGAAAAAGCCGCTTCGGTCAGTTGCCGGTCCTGCTCATTTGATACGTCATTATTCAGGTAATACTGATTCAGTGATCTGATATTACCGATAGTTTCATCAATCTTTTTCTCGATTTCGGCCTGCTTACGGGGCTCTGTGGCGCTCTGATGCCGGTATAGCCAGATGATGAGGGAGTTACTGCCATCTGTCAGCTTTCCCAGGTCCATAATGGAGGGAACAGTGTTTTCCTGCACGTACTGAAAGCGGGACTGAAACCCTCCGGCCACCACGACGGCCACGATTACCATCGCGACCAGCGCAGCAGAGAGAAGTGAAAAGGTGAGCAGCAATCGCTGTGTTATCGTCATGTGATATCCTGCCATTGTAAGTTACTGGTGCTGTGTGAAATATGGGAAAAAAGTAAACCTGCAGCATACATATCGGCAAAACAGCAGATAAGGTTATTTCAGATATGTAAATTAGTGCGATTTGTTATACAAATGTCTGCTGACTGGCAAACTGTTCTGCTTATAACTTTGTCCCGGTTTACACCTGCAGCCCGTCAGCCTGCTGACCGGTTACACAGACCAGAAAATTATTCATCATTGCAATCGCCCGGCCGGTGGCAATCAGGTCGGCGGCAAGGAGGACGTCTTCCCGAAGAAGCATGGCCATGACGCCGGGCACCGCCATCCACGCCTGCACGGGCTCAAAGGCCCTGTTCAGATGAACCAGATTGTTGGCAAAGGTGGAGGTCGTCAGGTAACTCCCCCGAATCAGCTGGTTTACCATGAAGTCCACGCCCTCCTTCAGGGCGTGAAGTGTCTTATACATTTCCACTGAATCCTGTTCGCTGGCTGCGTCGTGACTCATACTTTAAATGCTCCCACCATGGTTCGCAGTGCATGGGCCTGCTCTGAAAGCGACTGCGAGGCGGAAGACGACTCTTCAACCAGCGCTGCGTTATTCTGCGTCACGCCGTCCATCTGGCTCACGGCAATGCTCACCTGCGAAATGCCCTGCATCTGCTCAGAGGAGGCCAGGGAAATCTCGTCCATCGATTCGGCCAGTTCACCGACCATACCCACGATTTTCAGGATGCTATTTCCGGCATCTGCTGCCGCAGCCACTCCGCTGTCAACAACACTTACTGCTTCAGCCATCAGCTGCTTAATATCATGCGCAGCACTTGCGCTACGCTGCGCAAGCGTTCTGACCTCGCCAGCTACCACTGCAAAGCCGCGGCCCTGCTCGCCGGCCCGGGCGGCTTCTACCGCGGCGTTGAGAGCAAGAATGTTAGTCTGGAAAGCAATACCTTCAATTATTGACGTAATGTCGTTTACCTTTGCAGCACTCACTGAAATTGCACTCATGGTGTCAGACATGCGTTTCACGTCTGTCTCACCTGAACGGGCGACCTGCGCTGTTTCGCGTGCTGAACCTGCAGTCTGCTGTGCGCCGGCCGCATTGCTTTTTACCGTCGCTGTCAGCTGCTCCATACTGGCAGCCGTTTCCTGCAGGGCGGCGGCCTGCTGCTCGGTGCGTGAAGACAGCTCAGTGTTACCCTGCGAAATTTCGTCGGCGGCCAGCGCTACGGAGGCGGATGAATCTTTAATCTGCGTCACCAGACCTCGCAGGTTTGCCTGCATGATGTCAAGAGAGGCCAGCAGGCTGGTCGTGTCATTACGGCGCAGCGTGACCGGCCCCGTGAGGTCACCGGCGGCAATTGCAGCGGCAAGTGTCTGAGCCTGTACTGGCTCTCCGCCCAGCTGACGCATCAGGCTGCGGCTCACAATCAGGCAGCCTGCGACTGCGGTGAGTACTGACAGCAGAGTAAGTACGATAAGCACCGTTCTGGTCCGGGAAACGGTCTCACTGGTTTCGGTGACCGTCGCTACCGTCTGTGCCTTCTGAATGTCGGTGAGCCGGTTAAGGGCATCGAGCAGCTTTCGCTGCGCCGGACGCGCGGTTTTTAGCAGGTAAGACGTGGCCTCCTGTGGGCGGTTTTCCAGACCCAGCCTGCCCGCCGTCATCAGGGCTTTCATAGCATCACCTTCAGCGGCTAGTATTTCGTCGAGTACATTTTTGCCCTGAGCAGTAACGCTGTGACTCATGCTGTCAACCAGCTGCTCGCGCTCATTGATGTATTTCTGCTGCTGAGTTGTCAGACGCTCCCACTCCGGCTGCATTTCCTTCGGATCGCTTAAAAGTGCAAGGTTGCGTACGGCGATGGCCATATCACGAATGTCGCCCCGCATATCGAGCACAATTGAAAACCGCTTCATCTTGTTATTCACGGCATCATTCATCCCTCGCTCGGCCTCGGTAAGCGCGTGCAGAGCGACGCCCGTACAGATAACCAGAAGCAGAACAAGTAAACCAAAACCGGTAGCAAGACGTGTTGAGACCTTCATTATTTTTCCCTGGATGTTGTATCACTATCAGGGTCTATCGGCTGGCAAAGAGGGAAGTCCATAGCCTTTACAAAATAAATTGAACACAACTTAATTGATGCCGATATATTTGCCATCACGGTCGGACTGGCCGAGGTCTGGGGCATTCAAACCTGTCCGTGATAATCTGTTTATCCGGCACCCTCACGTCTGTCGCCCTTTACGTTCATCGAACGCCCGTCGGCCATTATTAATCATCAGGAACCCCGGTATGAAAAACACTCCTAAAGTGAACAGGTCTGAAGACGCCCCATCCCAGAAGCTGGAGCAGCAGCTTTGCTTCGCGCTGTACTCCGCCTCTCTGGCCATGACAAAGCTTTATCAGTCACACCTGAAATTACTCGGGGTCACCTATCCGCAGTATCTGGTAATGATGGCACTGTGGGAAAAAGATGGTGTGACGGTGTCAGAGGTGGGACGGCGCGTACAGCTGGAGTCTGGTACGCTCAGCCAACTGCTGAAACGGCTTGAACAGGCCTGCTTTATCAGCCGGGTACGCGACACCGGTCATGATGAACGCAGGGTCATTATCCGGCTGACCGAAGCAGGCCGGGAGCTCGAAAGCCGGGCTGCCGGCGTACCGGCTGCGATGACTGGTGAAATAGGCGTCCAGTTTGAGACGCTGGCCGGCCTGCGTGACGGGGCAAAACACGTTCAGGAAAAGATTGTCCAGGCGCTATCGCGCAGGGGAAATGATAAGTCGTGATGTACTTGCCTTATTTCAGGTTAGTAGTCTGCTTAACCGGTTTGCTTTAAGATCTGCACCAGACTGGCCGAGCGGCCTGCCTGAAGGGTTGTTCCTGAAACGCTACTTACTCTCATGAGTCACTTTGCGGATGGCATCAGTATAAATTTTTTTGTACCGTCCACGTAGTGCTCTTCCGACTCACTTAGCTACGCCAGAATATTTTTTCTGTTCACAGGCTTTCCAGATGAAAGCAGACGTGAAACGGCCAGCCCTATGGCCTTCTGAATATCATCACTGTCATCTGAATGACTGAATGCTGTCGCCATCATAATGTTCCTTCTTAATAAATCCGCACAACGCTGTTCATGAATTCCGGCATGAACGATGAGACGTTACTGTGAATGCCGGATGTCGATTTTACAGACAGTTATGAAATCATCTGCCATCGACTGTCGGACACTGATTTAACCTGAATGCAGACCGTTCATTACGCTATTGTTCTCTTTCACCGAAGCATATGCAACGCAGCCACAGCCCGCCGTCTCTCTGCAAAACCCTGACTGGCTATGCCGTAGCGAACTTCCCTCACCCCAGGGAGAAAATCGGCATAACCTCTCAAATGACTTATCAATGCGAGCTAAAGACAGCAAGTCTCATGCCTCTCAGGACACGTTTGCTGACCCAATGAAAAATATCTAAACGTCCGCTTTTGGCACAGAGCGGACCTCACGATCCTGTCTATAAACTCCTGAGCCCATTAATCCATGGCTATCCAGTATATCGAAACAGGCAACACAGCGGCCTAATGCACTAACTCATAAAAAAATATTTACAATCAATGCGATACCAGAATGCAACTTTTTTAGATTATTGGAAAAGTCGCATAAATAGGAGAGGTATGAAGATTTCAAAAGAAAATGCAGAGCATTATGTCTGGGGCGATGATTGCGATGGTTGGTATCTGGTAAACCGACAAGACATGTTGGTCATTCATGAAAAAATGCCGTCGGGTACTGCTGAAAAGCGACACTGGCACTCCGTCTCAAGACAGTTTTTCTTTGTCCTCAATGGTGTTTTATCTATGGAGTTAGAGGGTGAAACGCACAATATTAAGCCCCAGCAAGGATTAGAGATTCCCCCGGGGGCAAAACATCAAGCCAGAAACGACACGGAGTCTCCCGTGGAATTTATTGTGATTTCGCATCCCACGACAAGAGGGGATCGCTCTGACCTTCTTTAATCCTGCTGTGAACTCACGAAAAATGGCTATGGCTTGTCATAACGTAATTTCAGAGTGGTGACGCTAACGTACCTGAGTATTCGCAACGTCCGCTTCTGGCACACTGCTGCCGTTTAGTTCGGGCTTCGCCATAAGATGTGAGCCATACGCCAATTTTAGTTGGCGATGGTCAGGTAATCTGCAAACGGTCGCCAAGTAAAATGCAAATGGGTAGTCAAGTCAGGTGTAATTACGCAGTCAATAAAGTAAGTTTGAAAAGGCTCAACCAGAATGAGTCAAAATGAACGCGGGCTCTATGCCGCCCGCACCCGCAGCCTGCCTGTTTGTCAGACAGCCTGAAACCGCTGCCTGACAAACAGGCAGGGCCGATTTAACTGAACACCTCGCCGTCTGTAACTCTGTCGATCTCCTTCAGCACCCATAACATATCGGTGGCATCCGGCACGCAGATATTCCAGCGCAGACTGCTTTTGAACTCAGCTTCACCAGGCCACAGCGTGTTACCGGTTACCGTGATTAGAATATCCAGTTTTTTCCCGCCGGCATCCGTCAGATGTACCGCCACGCAGCTGCGGCGCCCAACGCGGTGAGGGAAGACTGATATCAGAACCGGCTTATCAAGCCGACTTGTGATCTCGCGCTGCAGTATTTCCAGTGAGACACTGTCGGACTGACCAATTGATGCCGTCCCCTGCGGCGGCACGGTAAAAATGACAGACGCAATCAGCGCCTTATCCGCTACGATCACTGGCGGTGCCATAGTCAGTTTTTTCATGGGTTCCCCTGTCAGATACTCAGTCCGCGATTTTCATCAAGCCGGCGCGCAACGTGAAACGCAGCCTCAAGCTCACTGCAATTTAATTCGTTCATGATTTGTCGTCTTTCGGCTTTCTCTGGTTTTTCAGTCATCCCCAGCGCCAGGTAAAGGCTGGGTGGCACCGCACGAAAGAGCGCCTGAACCTTCTCTGAAATAATGACGCCTTCCGTATATTTCCGGGGGACCTTCGTCGCTGAAAGCAGCATTTCCCGTTGTTCAGTTGTCAGCGTCTTGAAGCGGGCAATCTGCTCGACCTCCTGCGGAGGCATTACCAGACAGATCCACCACTCCGCCATGTTCAGCATTTTTTTGGCGGTATCAGGGAAATCCTCGAGGTTCTGAGTGAAAATCCAGAGCCAGGTGCCGAGCTTACGCCACATTTTGGCAATTTTTGTCGCGTAGGGCCCGAGCAGCGGGTTCGTCGTTACGATATGTCCTTCATCGATGGGCACAATAATATCTCTGTCGCTGTACTGATCTCGCTCAGCGATATTATTGATTGAGTTAAGCAGCGAAATGACCGCAACGGCCATCTGCGCCTCATAGCCCTCACGGGCCAGCGTACCCAGGTCAACGATCGTGACATCCGCCTCTGGCCACGGTGTGCCTGGACGGTTGAAGAGTTCGCCTTCGAAACCTTCAGTGAACATCCGTAGCGCCTCGGACATTTCTTCCGCACGGGAACGACGTGCCGCAGTTCGCTTTTCCCGGCCGTCTTCTCCCTGGCTGCTGTCCCGGGCAATATTCTGCAACGCAAACATCAGGTCTTCAGGCAACATCTGCCGGCTTTCCTCAAAAGCCGTGCGGGCGGCGATCATGATGGCCTCACGGATCATGCCACGGTCTGCGCGTGTTAATCGTGATTCTTCTGCAGTTTCTCCGCCAGTGATCATCAGGCGGGCTGCAATTTCCATTTCACCGAGTACGTCACGCTCTTCATCCTTATCTTCATCGTCATCAATATCCGGAAGAGCGTCTTCACTGATGATCAATTCATCCGGTTTTGCCTGCATCAGCAGATGTGAGTCACCGAAAGGTGCGAGAGAAATAGCTTTACCGGGCTTTATACTGACCCGATGTACGCTCAGTCCCAGGGAGGCGCAGTAATCACCAAACAGGCCGAAGCTGTTGCCTGCTTCTATCAGGAAAATACGGGGGCGATAGATGGCCATCATCTGGGCAAGCTTGACCAGCGCGGTGGCGGACTTGCCGGCACCTGTTGGCCCAAACAGCATTAGATGCGCGTTCTGCGTGCGGTCATTTCTGTTAAGCGGATCGACCGAGAGCGGGCCACCGCCCCGGTTAAAGAAGGTGAAGCCCGGGTTGCCGGTGCCGGTATCACGACCATAGACCGGTGCCAGGCAGGCAAAATGCTGCACGAACATCAGGCGCGTATACCAGTTATGCCGGTCCTGTGCCGGATTAAAGCACATGGGTAATGCGCGCATATAGGTGCTGAGCGGACCGATATCATGCTCCGGGTTAACCGGCTCAAGTCCGTAGTTGAGCAGCTTGCTGCTGAGATCAAGATAGCGCTTATCCAGCGATGGAAGATCCCGGGCTTTAATCAGCAGGGTAATGGCAGCCCGATACAGTTTATGTTTATTACCCAGGTAAGTGCGGGCTGTGGCGGCATCCTCGCGCGCGCGCAGGGAGTCCACGTTTTCACCCATTGAATCGCGGCTCAGGCGGGCAAAGTTTTCCTCCAGCTTATCCTGAGGGTGAATGACCAGCGTCAGGGCAAGCACGGTGCCCTCAGGCAGCAGGTCCATAATGGCATTAATATGTTCACCGCGTTTCACCTCACCCGTCAGGTGACCTGTTGAGGGAGCATTGCGCAGACGCGCCACGGGAACAGCTTTATGCGCCACATCATCAAACCACCATACACCTTTATCCCCGTCGCTGCGCGGGCGAGTAAACCACAGGCTTTCACTGAAATCGTTCAGCAGAGGTAAATCACCCGGCGCATCGTCAGTGTGTTTTGCACAACGATAAAGTGTCGCTTTATCAACCCATTTCGGATCGGGATTGAACCAGCGCAGCAGCCAGCTGTGGATCTGCTCTCCGTTCTGACGCCGGCACTGGATACCCGCACCACTCATTGCCGATGTCAGACGATCGCAAACCTGTTTGAGCAACACCTCGGGCGCCATCGGGTCGCGATATGGTGATTCAACCCAGCGGTAAATCACCATACGTGTACGTCTGATCTGGCCGCGCCAGGGCGCACCGGTGACAGCCTCATCCAGAAACAGGCCCTTTTCGCTGGCCACGTTCTGCAGATGCCGCTCCTGCTCTGTCAGCCAGGCTTCCGTAAAAGCCGTTCCCTGAGCATTGGGCTTCACATACCCCCTGATTCCGTCCATGTAGACGGTCAGATCTGACTCGTCCTGGCAGTAAAACTGCACCACCCACTGGTGAGCATCCAGCTCCGGGAGGCTGTCCTGCAGGGCGTTTTCCACCACGTCACGAATTTCATCGAGCCGTGTGTCAGGTCGTCCCTCGGTCCCAACCGGGATCACTTCGTAAACGGCGCCGACCGACACGCCATCATCAAGCAGAATGCACTTGTGTTCAGGTAGATACTCGCCCCACGGGATGTGGTCGATAATGGAAGGCGCAGTATCATACAGCTTAGCTTCATCACGGCGGGTAAGCCGCCTCTCTCGCGTCAGCGGTTCATACCCGTTAATGGAAAACGGGCCATCTCCAAACTGATGCGGCGCCTGCGCGTCGGCCCGACGGCGAAAAAGAGAAAAAGCCATTACAGATCCTCCGTGCGCTCACCAGGCAGCGCATACTGCACCTGGCTGTAAAACGGGAAAACGGTGCTGTAGCCGGGCACCGGCGTATTGCCGTCGGCCAGGTGCGGGAACACGTACATGACCATGTCGGGATTAGGCAGGCGCGGAAACGTCTGCTGTATTTCATTTTCCTGCGTGCGGCTGTAGCTTTCGCGCGTCTGTTGAGAAATCACGCGTTCGCTGTCCGTAACCGGGCGGCGCAGTGTCGTGCGGCTTTCGCCGGTTGCATGTGTCGCAGAGGCGCCATCATTCCAGAGCTCAAGCATGCTGCTGTCTCCGGGCGGCAGCATCTCGTCTTTGGACGTGCTGCAGCCGGCCAGTGATAACGAAAGCATCAGTGTCAGAGGCAACACCAGGCGGGGTTTAGCGCTGTGCATTCGCGTCCTCCATTGTTTCAGCGTCTGTAATGACTGCAGACACACGCATTACCCGACCGTCAGGCAGGGGAAACAGCATATCGGTCTCTTCCCGGGCCAGTTTCTGGCCAACCGCAAACATGGCCCAGTCGGTCACCTCATGGGGTGACCCCTCCCACTTTCCATTATCTTTCCGGACATAACCGGCATACAGGCGTCCACTGAGTGGGGTATACCCCACCCGATACTCAAGGTTGGTGTTTTGCATTGAAATCCCCGTCAGTCCATGCCTGTGCCATTGCCGGCCAGGCTGAAGTCATATTTAACCTTGCGGCCTTTTTCTTCGTAATCGATGGTCAGCTGTCGCGTGATATGCAGCGCCACCTTCTGACCCGGCGGTACATAAATGGCGTCAAATGTCTGTCCGTAGCGGGCTTTCACCCAGTCGATCGTTTCCCGCATGCCGCCGGAGAGCGCTTTGCCAAGCACGGCCTGACCGGCATCACCCGTGAGAGTTGAAGTCACGCCTCCGTAGGCGTTGGTCTGGCCGGTATTCTGATTTTCCGCCACGGCATCACCCGCCGCACCGGCGGCCGCAAGTGTGGTGATGGTCGGCAGGTAGGTTGAGGCGTTGCTTTTACGCGTGCCTGAAATGCAGGGAATGCCGTTGTCGTCTGACAGCCAGCCAATGCTGCTGTTATTACCGTTCGCGTTGCCGCTGTTCTGATTGCCGCCACTGTTCTGGCCATCGGGAGAGGGCAGCGTCCTGACGGTGCCGTCGGTAAAAACAAACGTGATGCTGGTAATTGACCCGCGCACGCACGACAGGGTCCAGTCCCCCGTCGCGGTACCGGACACGATTGCCCCCTGAACATCGGGAAGCTCGATGCCGTTCGCCGTCAGGTTATCCCTGCCGATCATGACCTTGAAAGGATAGGGATCAGTGACTTTACCATCGATGGGAATACGCCCCAGTAAGGCGGTCATCGCCTGACTGCCTACAAGCGTGGAGTTTTCCGGAAGCGTAAATACCGGAACGGTCGCCTTCTGCGCATCCGTAAGCTGAGTCTGAACCATTGCGGTTGCTTTTCCTGCCGCCTGTTTTCCTGCTTCACCCGCTTCGGAAAACGAAGTGGCAAAGGAGAAACCGGTCGCGTTGTTTTTGTTGCTGTCGGTCACCGGCCGGCCGCTGGCATCAACGGATACCCCGTCTCTGGGCTCAACCCACTGCAGGCCATCAGAAGAAGACGATACGCCGGAAGCGCCGCTGTTCAGCCCGCTGTCGTAGCCCAGCCCGATCGGAATATCACTGCCGGGACTGCTGCTTTTTCCCGATTCCGTGCCGGCATCGCCATTCTGCAGCTGATCCATCAGCCGTTTGACCTGTGAGCTGAGATCCGTGACCTGAGCGCTGAGCTGCTGGCGTTTCTGCGCTTCCTCATTGCGGGCATTGCTCACCGCCTGGCTGATCTGTGCGTCCACGTTGCTGTTGGTGGTTTTCAGGGCTTTATTTTCGTCAGTGAGTTTTTTGTTGTCGTCCGCGAGCGAATCGAGACGGTCCTGAACTTTGCGGAAATTTCCCACCACCGTGCGAAGCGTGTCCTGCGGCGTGTCACCCTCGATCCCCGCGGCCTTGAGGTCTTCCGGCGACAGGTCTTTCAGCGCAGAACTGGCTGTGTTGCCTGTCATCGCCGGATGATTTCCGCCCCCTGAGCAGGATTTCACGCCGACGACAATGGCGCCGGCCAGCACCACCGGCACGGCAATTTTAACGATGAGATTAGAGGCAGGTGCTTTCATTATTTTACTCTCCGCTTACGGCTGTCAGCAGGCTGCTGAGACGGCGGTTCGGCAATTAATGCCCCCTCCGGGCGCCCGGACGTAACCAGATAAAGAACCGTTGTATCCTCAGGCGTACCTGCACGGCCGAGCCAGCGGTGCTGGAAGGTGGCCGTAATAAACTGCCCCTCCAGCACGCGCGGATCGAGAATCACTTTGCCGGCTGAACGGTTACGGACCTGCAGCGCAACCACGCTGCTGCCCTGCAGGCTCCATGCTGCCATCGGTGTAACGCTGACGGGTTCTGAGGGCATCAGTGTGGTAACAGCGGACGGCAGCTTCAGTGAAACCGGACTGATACCCGGCACCGGCTCAACCGTACGCAGCGGGCCATACATATTCTGAGCCGCATAGCGGGTCAGCACGACAGGCAGAGGGGCATTGAGTTTTGCGGGCTTACGATCCTGCTGAGGAGCATCCACATCCGATTGCTTCGCCTGACGCCCGGTGCTGTCCCCGTCGCTGCTGACGGACTGCCTGTCACTGGCTGATACGGTGGCCACTTCACCGTCATAAACAATTTTCACGGGTTCACGCGTGGTTTTACCGGATGCCGCAGAGACATCCAGCAGGATAATCTCCCCGTTCTCTTTGTTCTGCAGCTCAAGTCGCGTCACCGGAAACGCTTCGCTGGCATTGAGATAGACCACGCCGCTATTGCTCTGTATACGCAGCTTGTTGTTGAGCGAGGGCGGAAAGCCAACGCGTACGTTTTTATTCACAAAAACGATACGCTCCTGGCCCACCGTCAGGGGGACCTGCAGCGGGATACGCTCCCATTTCATCAGCTCAACGGCGTTCGCCACCCAGGGAAAACACAGGCTGACGAGAAAAATGAGTGAATACTTTTTCATCCGTTTTCCCATCACTTTTTCTCCGGCTCAGGCAGGGTGACAGCTTCAAGCCGCTGAGGCGTAGCCGCATAGCAATCCAGCGCCAGCCCAAAGGGATTGCGCTCTGGATCGCCTTCCCAGCGCACCACTTTCAGGGGATACCGGACCAGCGCGCGCTTGACCGACTCAGTGTGGTAATACTCGTCTGCCACTAAATCCAGCCGTGCGATCCAGTTGTCCTGATCGAGAATGGTGACGCTGCGGCTGCTGTAGCCACGGCGGGGAATTTCATATACCACCCGCACGCGGTCCCGGAGTTCATCGCTGTTTTTACGCATCTCTTCGTCTTTATTCAGAAAGTCCTGGCAGGACGGCGTCAGATAAGGGCTCATCTGGGCAATTTTGGCCGGATAATCCAACTCACCATTTTTGGGCCATGAGTTCAGCTGCTGAAAGATATAGAACGCAAAGCTGTATACGGTGGACGGCGGAACCTCCCACCATTTTCGCGTGCTGCCCGATCGCAGGTCCGGTGGGTTATGGATGGTGAGTTCGGAAGGCGCGCGCATCCAGCCAATCCCCGTGACCAGCAGGCCGGCGAACAGCAGCACACAGGCGATGCGAAGCGAAATGATGTGATTATCACGCGCGGTCATACCGTTACGAAACCGGCTCATCGCTCACCTCTCTGCGGCATGGCCCGGGTTCGCTTCATCTCCCACGCCCGGCTGTCGAGTACCAGTGAACGTGAAAGGCGGGCCCGGCAGCGGATTTCCTCCAGCCGCTGCCAGATGTAATTTTCCGGCTTGCCACGTTTATAGCCGGCAATCCAGCCGCCACCCAGGAAGATGACAATGAGCGGCATCAGCAGCATGCAGGTGGGAAAAGCCAGCCAGCCGATAAAGGGCACCAGCGCCAGCGGCACCGCCAGGGGAATGCCGGCGACGACGCCAATGATGGCCGCCAGAAGAAACTCGCCAGACGTGAAGCCTTTCCACACCACGGGCGGATTGTTCAGACGATCAGGAAGGAAGTCGATGACGGCCATGCTGGCTCCTTACAAAATGTCAGAGGCTTTAGTGGCCAGATAGATGACGGCGAGGATGAGAATGATGCCAACCACCCCGTAAAGCAGGAATTCCGTCCAAGAGCCTTTACCCTTACGGATGTCGTGGAAAGAGGTAATGACGGCATGGGCGACCGCGAGGAAGGCCCCGACGCTTATCAACAGCCCGAGCGCCAGCCCGCCCATTTTGGCGTACCCCATCATGGTGTTATAGGTGCCGCCACCGCCGCCGGTCGTGGGCTGCTCAACCGGCGGCAGATCAGCAAGCGCCTGACCACTGATGAGAAAACCCGTCAGCAACAGCGCGGCGCGTGCGAATGCAGAGTGGTAAAGCCTGAGTAATGTGGATTTCATTGAGATGTCCTTTTAGTGGAAAAACAGAAACAGAGTTGCCAGGTAAAGCACGATCAGCCTTACCGCAAGTTCATTGAACTGACGAAACGTCACGGATTTGGAGGCAATCCCGCGATAGGCCTGAACCAGCGCCCAGGCGCAGAACAGAAGAATGACGACGGCCAGCAACCCCAGAATGAGGGTGTTAAGTTGTCCGGGCGTTAGGCTGCTGCCGGTGCCGGCGCTCCACCCGTTCAGCTGCGCGCCGTTCATCGCCATGCGGGTTCCTCAGCACGATACTGGCCGGTAACAGCGGACTGCCGGGACGCGGGTTGTGCCCGGGAAGGTTCCAGATAGGCGGAAATCCCCTGCTTCATGGTGGTGATATCGCGTGTCGCCTGCATATAGTCGAAATAAAAGCGTGCATCCTGAGTCTGGTTTGCCGCGACACGGGCCCGGTCAAGCCCGGCCTGCACCAGGTCCAGCTGACGCATGACAAGCGCCAGCTCGTCTTTCTCGGAGGCGTGACACTGCAGGACGGGAAGTGTGGCTATTAGCAGGGCAATGAGGTTTCTGGTGTGACGCATGAGGCTCTCCCGGTTATCTGGTCGTCGGGAGAGTGACGCAAAGCAGCGATGCCTACAGCAGTAAATTCTTATTTGAGAGATTAAAATAAAAAGCCCATCTTGAATCAGTTTTACTCTTCACTTCTTTATTGTTTACTCGTAAATTCGCTATCTTGCGCGAGAAAAATATCCATCTGAAGCTTATCTGTGGCAAAGATGCTGTCGATTGCGTTTATTTAGTTAGATCCAATCATAACAAGGATTTAACGATCGATAATTGGGTTTTGATAGGTTCAAACATTGATATAATCGATCATTTCAGGTTGATTGATAGATGAAAGTGATCAATCATTTGAATCAATCGATGCTCTGTTTTCTGGAGTAAATTATGACGGTTCAATATGACATAGCCAGTCAGTTTGGCTGGCGATTTATTACAGAACCCATCGTTAATAAAAATAGAGAAATATTTGCCGTAGAGGTATTAACTCGATTTGCCACACCAGGGTCCCCACTGTTACATCTTTCTAAGATGTCCATAAACTTAAAAAAAGAGTTGTTAGCAGCTCAGTTAATTCAGATAGTAAATAAACGCATATTTTTCGAAGAGAATAATATTCTTTGCTCAATAAATATTGATGCTGACATGGCATCAATATTGATTACGGAACCGGAGGTCAGTGGGATAATCTCATCGTGTCACTTTATCAGGTTGGAAATTTACGAATCATTTCATGGCATTGTTGATGGTTTTCGAAATCCTCTGCTGAAAGCTTTGCACAGTATGCATCCATTATGGCTGGATGATTTTGGCAGTGGTTCATCAAACGTGATATCACTGCAGTCAGGACTTTATGAGAGGGTAAAAATTGATAAGGCCTATTTCTGGAAGTATCACGACTATCCTGAAATGAAAACACTCGTGAATAAACTTGGTACATTTACGCAGGGAGTTATAATTGAGGGAGTTGAACGAGAAGACCATTTCGATATCTTCAACGATACAAAGGTTCTTTACCAGGGGTATCTTTTTAAGCACGTACCACTGAACAAAATAGAAGATCTTATAAAACCAGAGAGCGATTATAAGTTTCTGACCTAAATCATACCATTGCAGGCCACCTCCTGTGGTATTCATATCACCGCCAGATCCGGCGAATAAGCTAACGATTACGCCCTCAGTAAGGCGTAATCGGCCATAGATAACCGCTTCAGTGACGGCAGGTTACTGAAATCATCACTCTACGCCAGTTATTATCTTAGAACTTAACTATGATTTATGACGGATTTATCGCTTCATCCGCGAGCACAATTTGGTTCCTGCCCTGCTTTTTTGCACGGTAAAGTGCTGCGTCTGCGTACCGGAGCTGGAGCCGAACGTCCCATCCCATGAGGGGCTGTGCAATGCCGGCACTAAACGTAAATTTCACACCTGATACCTCTGTTTCTAGTACCTCATTAAGCAAACTTTCCAGTTGCGATAGCGGCGATAGTTTACCGTGCTGATACAGAAGCAGGCCAAACTCCTCTCCCCCAAGCCTTGCCACGTTATCCTCAGAGCAGTGTCTCTTAAGGCATTCAGCGAACGTTACCAGGACACTATCACCGATATCGTGACCGTGGGCATCATTGATTTGCTTAAAATGGTCAATGTCGATAATTGCAACGTAAGGACGATTCGCTCCGCAGTTTACGTCAGCTTCATGTAAGCGATCCATGAATGCCCGGCGGTTAAGAAGACCCGTAAGTGGGTCAATTCTTGAGAGTTTTCGGTATTTTTCACGTGCACCATACACGTTGCGATAGGCGCTCATGATTATAATGTTCATCATACAACCAACTGAAGCCACACAGGACATACCTATAACAAAATTGAGATAACCAATTGTGTTGAAATACGCACTACTGACGCCAGCAAAGAAGCCTGAAATGGCTACTAATACTCCCAGCGTATAATCAACCACTCGCACAAAAAGTATGGCAGCGGCCATAATTACAACAGCGGCGGTAAATGCTCTCCAGTACACGCACACAAAACTGGTATCAAGGTTAAAGCGCAGACCCAGCGTGGTGACTAACATCGAAAAGTGGCTGGCAATCCGGTACGAAGCTTCGCTTTTCACACTGACGAGTACCCACCATCCCACAGCGGTAGTTACTATGTAGAAGATATGCATGGACGTGTAAATTGCACCTTCTCCCTGAAACGCTGGAATGCCAGCTATTGCCAGCACAGCGAGGAGATTATTGAAGTTAAGCTGACGGTGAAACGGTCTTTCCTTTGCAATATTGAATGTCATCATCTGCTTGTCCGCTAGGTCAGAAAAAAGCGAGGCATTAATACACACACTCAGTTTCAGATTACTCTTAGTGAGTAATCTAATCTGTTGGGATTTTTTACGAAAGTCAGACTGTTCAATATCCTTCGATATCTGCCTGGTAGCGATGCGAGCTTCACTGCCCGTTTCTGAAACTATCATCACCACACAGAACATGAAGATGCATTTGTTTGTCTTGAAGAAGAAGCCTGCGGACTAACCTGCTAACAAGTGGTCTGCTTCACACTGCAAAGCGATGAAATGAGAAAAAAAGCCCGCACCAGCTGCGGGCCCCCGGGGAGCATCCCGAAAATGGTACAACGCGCGGTATCTTCAGAGGTATTTCTTAAATGACCCCGTTACCACCGCCAGCACGCCACCAACCAGCAGTGCTGAAGGCAGTAACAACAGATTTGGCCACACAGCTGTTGGCCATGCCAGGTAGAGCATGCAGGGACCATACAGAGCGGGTTTAATAAAGCGCTTGGCGTGGTGATAGACGAAGCTTGATTCATAGCCGGCGCCGTATCGCCGCAAGTCACGCCTGACCAGCCCGTCCACCACGCCCATGATGACTACCAGCGCAAACAGCGGCAGGCTGAGAAAAAGGATCATTACCCGGATGAAGAAAATCAGCGTGACCCAGACTGTGGCCTGAAGGTACACACCCAGCCAGCTCACCAGTGAAGCACCCAGCCCATTGAGCGCCGGAATAAGCCCGCTGCCTTTTTCGCTCAGGGCTTTAAATGACTGCAGCCAGCCGCTGAATCCGCTGTCCACGAACAGCCACTGCCACGCTACATGCACCCAGCGGCTGACCGTCTCAACCGGAGCGGCCATCAGCAGGCTGCGCGTATACCCCTCCGACAGCCAGTGACTTTCAGCCACCATCACCCGGTAGCTGTGGGCGGCGCCTTCCTCCGGCCACAACAGCGCGATACAGGCATATTCAATCAGCAGGCTGACGAGCAGTGATCCGAGCAGCACGCCGATAAGGCCCACAGGAAAATCCCACAGAAGCAGCCCAATCGGTCCTGACTGCCGCTGGCGCGCAGGGGCGCTTCGTTGTCTGCTGTCACCATCATGCTGGGACATCCGGACCTCCTGCCAACGGCATGTCACCACCCGTCCACCATGTCTCACCGGTGTGGTAGTTTTTTTCCATATTGTCAGCCAGTTGCTTAAGACTTGCAGGCATATGTGGATCGTCATTATCTGCCGGCAGCGGCATGCGAACTTTCCACAACCGCCCCCCTTCAAGTAACGCAAAGGCTTGCCCCTTTGGCAGATTGATGATATCTGCAGGGCTAATCATCGGGACTTTAACAAGACTCACCTGGTCATTAACGTTGCTGTTAAAGTCTGTTCCTTCCCCGGGATGGGAAACATCCGTGACGCCAGAAGTCAGTGTTTTCTGGTAAACGTCCACTTCAGGGAGCTGATCGGTGAGCAGCATGGCGGTGTTCTTCTCACGCACGCGGAGCATGACCAGCGTGTTGAAGTTCCCCACCACCTGATTCGCTTTAGCCGTGCTGCCGATCCGCGCCTCGATATCGGACAGGGTCTGGGTGTACGCGGTCACCTGAAACCCGGCGCCGCCCCCTTTGTTGATGAGGGGAATGAATTCATCCCCCATCAGCTCGTTGAACTCATCGCAGTGCAGGTTGATGGCCACCTTTGCGGATTTTCCTTCCTCCTCATCGCCAAGACCGAATTTGTAGATGTGACCGCCCTCAGAGACCAGATCGGCAAACATGCTGTTGCCGACGGCCGCGGCCACCACCGGGTCAGAGAGCGCATCGAGGCCGACATACACCACGCCGCGTGACTTGATGATATTGTGCCAGTCCAGAATCGGGCGCGGATCGTCCAGGTCGGTGTAATCGGGCGCGAGAAGCGCAGCCGTTTTACCGGTAGTAAGTTTCTCCAGCAGCGGCAACAGGGAGGCCACAATTTTATCGAAGTAGGTGCGATCGTACTGGACTGCGCTGCGCAGACCATCAAGCACCGGGTCCCAGAGCTTTTTCCCCTCCGGGCTGCCCAGTACCTGCTCCGATACCCAGATTTTCGCGCCGTTAGGCCTGCCCTGAAGATGACGCGGCAGGTCCTTATCGCTGATCCCGCTCTGCATCATAGCTTCTGCGGTATTCAGCAACTGAGGCGCCTTTTCACTCAGCAGGTTATCCACGTAGGTTTCATACAGCTCACCGATATTAGTGACATAGCGGAGAATGAGGCCGTAATCCGGTCGCTGACCGAGGGCGACCAGCGCGCGCGTGATGATATTTACGAAGCGCCAGGCAAACTCCCGGAAGGCGGCGGAATTACCCTCACCTGAGAGCTGTCCGGCCACGCGTGACGCCACCTCCGAAATACGGCTGAAGCGTCCGACGGCGTTGTACCGTGCGCTGATATCGGGCCAGCCAAGATGAAAGACCCAGAAATTATCCTGACGACCCGCGCGGTGCGACTCCGCGTACATCCGGCGCAGCAGGTCAGCGTCCCCTTTGGGGTCAAATACGATGACCACCTCATGATCGCCGGCGGCGTTTTTACGTCGGATATCCTGGATGATGAGCAGCTCCGCCAGACGGGTCTTGCCCACGCGGGTGGTGCCTATAACGAGCATATGTCCGACCCGTTCGCCGAGATCGTAGGTCACCGTCGTCTCATCAGGCTCGACGCCGTGATAAATCGGGCTGCCGCCGACCGGCGGCAATGGTCGAAAAGGGTTGAGCGCCATATCTGCACGGGTTAGCCGGCACAGCCAGGGGAGGCTGTATTCCATCCTTTTTTCCATTTCGCGTGCCATGCGGTAGAGCACGGAGGGCTGCACGTAGATTTCGCATTCAGGACGACGCGCCTCCATCAGTCGCTGGGTATGACGTGCCGACCACTGGAACCCTTTGCCCAGAAAAAGATGGCGCCGGCTGACCGGGATCTGATCGCTGGTCAGCACGTAACGGGGGAGACGGCGGATATTCTGCCGGTAGCGCAAAATTTTCATGCCCTGACGGGTCCGCTTCAGGGCAATGACGCCGAAGCCAGCAGCCGTAACCCAGCTTACGGAAGGCGAGAGTGCCACCGCCCAGGGGGCGGTCAGGCATATGCAGGTCGCACTGGCCGCAACCGTAGCGGAATAGAGCTCTACCGCCGGGCGCAGCAGGGACTCCATGACATAACGATCGCTCATGAAAACTCCCTGCTGGTCTGCCAGCCAGAAGAGTCGGTAAGCTTTGCTGCAGCATTCATTTTGCGGTCAACCTCTGCCGCGCTTTGCAGCAGGTTGTCATTGTTACTCGCCATAAAACCAGACATTGTTATCTCCCTCTTAATCATGAACAGTTGTGGAAGAAGCGTTTTTTTCTGGGGGGGGTTGTCGCGGGGCCTGACAATGTGACTGGGTGTTCAGGTAGTCCATCCAGCGCCGATCGCCAGCCAGCAGCCAGAGTAGCCGCTGACCGCTGATGAGGGTGATGCCGCTGTAATGTCGTAAGGCATCCCGGCTCACCTCACCTGTACGGCCGGTATGAATAAACAGACCAGAGCAGCATTCGCGCTCTGTCAGCAACCCGAATGCAGAAACGTGTGCCGCACTGATGGTTGCACTGTACCGCTTGGCCTGAATCAGAAAGCGGCGACCATTGATCCAGACGGTCCCATCGCCCCCCCCATCACCGCTGTAACGGGCATTGCGCTGTATACGCAGCCCCTGCCGTGACAGCGCTGTCAGTAACATCTCTTCAAACACATACGGATTCATCTTGCGAAGCCAGCTTATCCGCGCCGGCTCGTCGCGCAGCCGGGACAGGCGAAGCAGCGCCCGGGCAGCCTGTTTCTGATAGCGCCGATGACGGCGCTGGGTGACAGAACGGCGCGCTGATATCAGAAGGCCCAGTGCAGTCGCAAAAGTGATTAACAGGACAAGCAGCCCGCGATGCTGGCTGAACAGCTCCGGGAAAAGGGTTGCCGGCATCACTGTGAAATTCCTGTTGCGGTGATCAGCGCCGGATAATGTGTCAGCGCCAGACGGCGGGCCAGATCTCCGCCGCTGACAGGCACCATTTCAACCGCCGGGGCTATCTGACGCAGCGATTTCAGGCTGCTTTCATCCTGGACGTTGATAATCATGCCGGTTGCCTGCATACGCATTAGCTCAGCGGCATTCCTTTGTAGCCAGCTACGGGATGAGGGATCGTCACCCAGCACAAATACCGGTGGCATCCCCGGCAGGTTTACTGGTCTGGCAGTCACGGTGCCTGGGGACATTTCTGGTGTGCTGACGGGCAGCATATCGGAAATGGAAAGCGATACAGGAGGCGGAGGAAGCGCTGTTGCGGCCGGATCGCCCGCAGGAGCCGCGTTAATTGCGTCGAAGAAAGGTGCGGTACTTTCACCGCCAAGATCCCCTATAACGGTGAGCGCTGCAAATGCGCTAAACGTTGCCATCAGCATGACAGGGATGAGAGTCACCGGCAGGATGTTACGGATTTGAATTTTCATTGAGGTTCAATCCAGGTAAGTGTTGAACGGGCAAGGGTGACAGGCTGCTCACTGCGGGAGGGCATATCGGCTGGCGCAATCTGGCTGAGCTTGCGGCGCACTATCGCCATATAGGTTGCGGCGTGGCGCCCGCCCGCAGGGTGATGGTAGCAACCTGCAGCCTGCAGCCAGCTTCCGGGACGGGCGTCATAACAGGCCCGCAGAATACGGGCAGCAGCGCGAAGATTGGTGTAAGGGTCAAAAGCATCACGATAGGTGGCAAAGAAATGGCCATTCCATCCCAGATTCACCTGCGCCAGCCCGACATCGATATTTTTCAGTGGCCAGCGCTGCATAAATCCGAGCAACGCAGCAAAGGCTTCCTCCCGGGTATCATAGTGATATCCCCTGCCTGCCACGTTGATGGTCCAGGGCCACGGCTTTGCTCCCCATGCGGTACTGCGCGTACTTTCAGCCATAGCGAGCGAGTACAGCGATTCAGCAGGTACCCGCTCGGCTGCAGCAATTTCCCGGTAAGCATCCTGAATGACCTGGAGTGCCGGCGCACTGTGAGCTGCCGATGCCAGCAGCAGACCAGATACAACCATCAGAACGCGGCGAGCTGCCATCCGTTTTCCCCCTGCTGCAGAATCACAGGCATCTGCCCCTGTCCGTAACGCAGCCACAGGCCGCCGTCGTGGTTAAGTGTTATCTGACGACTGCGAACCTTTTCCACCGGAATGTTATGCCGGATAGCCCAGGCACGGATGGCCTCATCGCTGTTTCCGCCGACCAGATAAATATCAACCGGGCGATCGTCTGCAAGCACAGCGGCAAGACGCGCATCGCAGCGGGAGCAGTTCTCTTTAACAAACAGTGCAAGCCGTCCCTGCGTATCGTGTGCTATCCCGGCAGCATTGCTGCCCATATTTACGGCCAGCGTCTCAGGATACAGGCGGAGCCAGGCGGCATTGATTTCGCGCTGGAAGGCCAGTTCTTTTTCAGTTCGCTGATATTCATGCCTGACCCAGAGCTCAGCCAGACGACGACGCTCAGCGCTGTTGCTGCTTTCCACGCCCAGAGCGGTAAGAGGATCGAGACCGGGAGACATAATGCCGCGCTCGCCCCGCATGAGCGTCTGATAACGGCTCCAGTCGCTGTCAGAAAGTCCCCACTGCTGCGCCTGCTGCTGCGAACTCAGCGTGCCCGAGGAGGACTCCTGCAGCGGGGATACGCTGCTCTGCGCTGACGGCGTCTGAACCGTTGCCGCATCTGAAAGAAATGACATCAGAATCAGCACGGCAGGTAAGCTTTTTTTAATCACTGATCTATCTCCGTTCATTCAATATTCAGCCGTTGCTGGCTGCCGTTAACCGTAAAGAGCGCGGTGCGACTTCCCTCTGTTGACCGGAGTGTCCATCCAAGCAGGGAATCACCTGGTGAAAGCAGGCGCATGGCGGATATCTGTGAAGCACCGCGCGGAATGACAACGGCGAAGGTCTGCCCGCCACGGCGTTCAATGCCGGTCAGCACAAACGGTGCAGCCAGCGTCACCGTGCGCCTGGCTGACCGGTTAATCTTTTTTGCAGGTGTCGCCGCGCGGGTTTTCGCTGCTTGAGTGGCAGTCCGGCTCTTCTCAGGCTCAGCTGCTTTCTGCGCCAGCTGCCGGTTGAGCTCTTTCAGTGCGGAGGATGACTGCTGAACATCGTGCTCAAGAGAACTTAAGCGCGTCTGCAGCTGAGCAACCACCTGGCTGTTGCTGCTGCCGGCATCCTGCAGCTGACTGACGGCGTTTTTCAGGCTGGCCTGTTCATCACCGGCCGACTGCAGTTCCGCGGGGAGTGAGGCTAAGGCGGCTGTCTGATGCTCAAGTGTTTTCAGGCGCGCTTCCATCGATGAGACATTGGAGGCGAGCTGACCAATCTGGCCGCTGCGAAAGGCCGCATCGAGTGTGTTGACGCGTATCGTCAGGTCTGATACCTGACGCCCCATGACAACCAGCGCGATCAGGGAACCCGCCAGACTGACCGTAAGCAAAACGATGCTGCCACCTTTGATGATTTTTCGGTGGTTAAACGGAAGCCGGATTCGGGGCTTATCCGCCGCGGCGGGCTGCGCCTCTGACGCTCCGGCCTGATGTTCAGGAGCGTCAGGGAGCAGTTCCTCGGGCGAGGCATGACTGAGTGACATACAGGGTTTCCTTATGGCTGCACAGCAGAACGGCCATAAGGTGCAAAAATGCGCGACGAATAACGATGGTTAACTCATTAGCCGTTTGTGAAAATTTCTGGAAGACGGTTGGCAAGCCGGAGATCAGCAGTGAAAATTAACGGTAAGATGGGTGAAAAAGCCGCATGCCAGCTCGTGGGATGCGGTGACAAAACACCATCAGATTTTTGCTTTAGTTGGTACTCCTGACTTTTTGCAAATGCTTTTGCAACGTTCAGGCAGCAAGAAATGATTCTTTAGTCACAAAAGGGTTTATTAAAACAAGTTTAGGGTCCCGAACGTTGATCTCCCCCGGTGGTGGGAGTCTTTTGCCTGCTTGCGCTGCGATTGCCTGAATACGCAGGAGACTTGCCCCTGCTGACAGAACCGCCTCTTCCCGGGTTGGAGCTTTAATAATCGTATGCTCAAGATCGGTGAAACGCAGAGAGTATTGCCCCTCCACCTCTTCGATCTCTGCAGGATAAGGTATGAAAATTGTCGCAAGTTTTTGTGCCTGACGGCGGCGTGCGTCAAGCTTGTTAACCAGCTGTGTAGCGCGCAGGTGAGTATATCGTTTGAGCATGTTCATACTTTTATGTCCTGAAATGGCCGCTACCTCCATGACATTCAGGGTGCCAAGCTCGAAGAGCCGGCTAATCGCCTCGTGGCGAAGGTCATGAAAGTGAAGATCATCTATACCAGTTTCAGACAGGAGGGTACGCCAGGCGCTTTTGAATCCATTGGATGTGTAACTGAAGACTGGTCCAGAAACCGGCCCAGCGAACTCTTTCAAGACCTGCCGGGCCTTCCAGGAAAGAGGAACATCTCTGGCTGTACCATTTTTTGTCAAGGGCAAATGAGCCACCCCCATATGCAGATCAACGTGCTCCCATCTCAGTGAAAGTATTTCACCCTGACGCATGGCCGTTTCTAACGCGATTTGAAAAATGGCGAGGAGTTGTTCATTTTTATTACGAAGAGCATGTTTAATACGACGTTCCTCTGTGGAGGTCAGACGTCGGGTGCGCCCTGGAGAGGCGGCAGGTTTGCGTACATGTTCAACTGGATTATGAGAGCAGGTTCCCCATTCAATACGTGCAAGGTTAAATAGTGCGGAAAGTAATGCCAGTTCCAGCCTGACAGTATTTGCACTGATATTTCGGCCAGTACGAGGACTGATTGTGCTGAGCCTGGAATCACGGTAATCCGCAATATCTACAGATGAAATTTCATCCATGAATTTCATGGCCAGAGCAGACCGTTTTAACACGTTGATTCGATAAAACTCCTGTAGATGTCCGCGCTTATGCACAGAGACGCTGCTGAAATATTTATCCAGGGCCTTTCCCAGAGCCATTTTTTTTATCCGATTCCTGACCGCCATCATACTCCCCTGAAAAATCAGGAAAGATATCACATGTTTGAATTACATAACTGTCAATCCGGTGTGTGGAAACAAGCATCATCGTTGCCCACAACAGAAATCAGATCGGCAGTTGCATCAAAAACAGTAGCCGTTGATTGTACGTCAGATGAGGTACTCGTTGGCGGCGGAGCTGGATGCTATTCCGGGTCAGATGAACGCCTAAAATGGAGTCAACCCACCGGTAATGGATGGGCTGCGGCATGCCCAAATACAACAGTAACTGCTTACGCAATATGTGCGCATAAATAATCACTGATATGTATAGACAGTGAAATGTCCGGGCGAGCATCCCTCGCTCGGCAGAGGATTTGAAACAATCGTATAGCCTGAATTGGCAGGTACCTGAAAGACAATAGTACCTGATTTTGACCAGGCAGGATTGCCATCAGCCCCTGAGGCGACGGCCACTCCTCCTGCATACCCAGTCAAAGCCCACGTATTAGTGCAGCCTTGTCCATCTCCCAAATCCTTGTTAACTGTTGAGTTTCCCCCCAGGGCATACACAGTCAATGTTGAGGCACTGGAGTTAAAGCCATTGTACTGAGAAGTGAAATTACCAATACCTTTATATCTGCCAGTATTAAGACTTCCCAGCCACACACCGGATTGACAGTCAGTTAATGCTGCAAAAAACAGGTACCAACCAGTTCTTAGAATATGAACCACCACACCCCTCTCCAAGTGTATTCCAGGAGGACCAGTCGCCATCATGATTTACTTTTCCAATTTCAAGTGGCCAGTTACCTCCACAGTAGTTCGCACATACCCTTAAAGTCGATCCGGCATTTGCCTTCCACACACCGGATTGACAGGAAAGTATGGCACCAGACGCATCGCGGCTTACCAGCCCGTTTGGCGAGCAGCCTGTACCAGCCGTGTTTACACCATCAAGCTGTAAAACCTCTCCTGTTGACAGTCGCCCATCAGCCCGAACGCTTCCTCCACGAACCTGGCCGCCGGTGTAGATGTTTTTGTTATTAATGGCACGTACCCAGTCATTGTCAGACATATAAAACCCGCCGCCATATGTCTCGTTAAGCCAGCCTTTAGAGCCCCGCGTGATCATCCAGCCATTATTAGACCTGATGTCATTATTCGCGGTAATAGCGTTGCCTGCAGTGATATTAGCGCCTGCAGAGACGCCGGACCCTGCTGTGACGTTCTGGCCCGTCACGGTTCCGTTAGCAGTGATGTTGCCGCGTGCAGTGACGTTACTGCTGAATGCACCGTTTACCGCGTTCACCGTAGCCGCGTTATTCAGGTTGTTTCCTCCCATATCAATGCTGGTATGCATCGTGTTCAGGTCTGGCTTACCGGTAACGGAGAAACGATACAGGCGATCGCTTTCACCCTGCGCGGCACCCAGTTCATCCGTGGTCAGCAGAACGGCGATATGGCCCTGCGTGGTGCTGACGCCAAATTGTGAGAGCGGCATGCTCCAGCTGCTCATCGCGCCGGTTGCGATCCCTGATGTCCAGATATAGCCCCCCATGCCAGAGGTGATATCCATTGATATCTGTCGCAGCGCCAGAAAGGGCAGCGCGGAACCGTTCTGTGTAAAAATCAGCCCCTGCAGCTGGTCCGTGTTAGTTGCATTCCGGACAAGCGCAGCGCGATATACCTGGCCATCAATAGTGTTCTCACTGAAACCCTGCTCCAGAAAACCGGTGTTTTTCAACATGACCGGCGTCACGATAACAGGGGACGTTGTCGTGGCGCTGGAGAGCAGCGTATCGTAATAACGTCCCGTATAGCTTTTGACGGCCTGCGTGAAACGGGAAACCTGCGCAGCGGTGTTCATCCATGTCCGCTTATCCATCCAGTCACTGATAAGCGAATACCCCCAGACGCTGACGAGTAAGAGAATAATCAGTGCGGCACCGGTGCTGATGATCGCCCAGCCCCTGTCGTTTTTTTCAGTCGATTTCACAGGCATCACCATGTAATGAGTGGATGATAAAGTTTGATAAGCGCGACCAGCATCGCGCCGGCGCACAGCCAGGGCCCCATAGGTCCTCCCTGCTGGACGCGGCGCACCAGAAGCTGCCAGAGCACAAATAAAAAGACGCCTGTGAGCAGTGCATAAAGACCCTCACAACCACCGAGCCAGGCCGCAACAGCGCCGGCCAGCCAGACGTCCCCAAGCCCCAGGCATTCACGCGCAGAGACTTTTCCAGTGACGTAGCGCCAGAGCCCGAATAACCCCAGCGCCGTCGCGGCAGAGAATGCATGCCCCCAGAATCCGGGGGCTGACAGAGCAGCAGCCAGACCTGCAATCAGGCAGCTCACCGTCATATAACGGGGCAGAAATCCGGTGAGCGCATCGATGAGCGTCATCCTGAAGAGAAAAAGGCTGAGCAACAGCGCCATGAGCCTTTCCAGAGCCGGCGCCGGCGACAGTACGATGCTGGTCGCCGCTGCCGCAAAAAGCCAGGTAATGCCGGCGGGGGCGGGATTTAAAAAAATGGCTAGCCATTCTTTTTCATCATCGGTGGTCAGATAGCTGAGGCGTACCAGGTTTGTCATAAAACAGAACAGGCACAAGCCAAGCGGAAAAATGATGATAAGCATTGGCCACGGCATGCTCAGCGTCAGCAGCGTCACAATTTAATTCCCCGTTCTTTTAATAAAAGCTGGCGGTAAATGACATATATGCGGTTGGCATAGGACTCGCGCGTTTCATGGCGGTCTTTTCTGAACCCGGCGTTATACGAGCCGAGACAGTTCCAGCTGTAGCCACAGACCTGAAAATGTCTGGCAAGTATCCAGGTGCCGATTTGTACATTAAGGCAGGGGCGCGTCAGCAAATCCTGTGGACCGCTAATGACCCCCTGCGCGATCAGCCCCGGAATATGTGAGGAATTGATCTGCATCAGCCCATAGTCCGTGCTGAGCGCCCGCCCGGTTTTTTTATCCCGGTTAATATTCGTTATTGCCGGCCGGAGGCTGCTCTCGCCTGTAGCGATGGCTTTAAGCAGGAGCGGATCGAGATGGTACTTCGCTCCCGCTGCGTCAAAGCAAAACGCCCCCGCACGGGGGCAAAGCAATATCAGGAACAGAACCGTGGACAGGCGCAGCATGTCATCAGCCGTTATGCGTAAAGACGAGCGTGTTATTCCCGGTCATGCCGCTGTCAGCCGTGCAGGACTTTCCTGCCGCTTCCGCGCTGACAATGCCGTCGCTGAAATCCGTGCTGTTAATGCTGATTGCGCTGAATGCACCGCCGGAACCAAGCTGGGTGGCAATAGAGATGCAGTCTGCCTGCGGTACTTTCTGGGTCGTAACAGAAAATCCGTTGTTGAACCCGTTGGTCGCCACCGGTGCTATCACGACCTGGCCACCATAGCTGTTCCACATCGTCGCCGTGCCGGAGCTCGCCGTTCCCTGAATGGTCCAGCCGGCTTTCGGCGCGCCACCCTGCTGGATCAGGGTCCCGGTCATCGTGGTGCTGCTGGTAAAGTTGTACCCTCCCTGAGTCTGCTTAAGCTGCTGAGCATTGGTCACGATAAACTGGAGATTGGATACCTCCACGCCTACGGACTTTTTACCCCACAGGCTCCAGATCCATGCACCCACGATACAGATAACAACGATGGTGAGCAGTGCAATGGCGCCATGTTCCATAATGCCCCAGCCGCGATCGGGCTGGCGATGATGTTGCGGGAATGCCTTTGATGACATGATGTTTCCTTAATGTGTGCTGAAGGTGTTCATATCCTGAATCTGCATCACCATCAGCAGTATGAGTAAGAAGAAACTCATAATCAGGACGAGAGAAAAGAGCTTGGTGACGTTCGCGCGGCGGGCAACGCGCGCCAGCGCCTGCTCCAGCCAGCGATCGGCATAGTTGGTGATCAGCGATGCTGCGCTGTTGCCTTTATCAAGAAGAGAGAGGTAGTTCACCGCCTCACGGCTGGGGAAGTCATAACCGCTGTTGCGCATTGCGCGCCCCAGAGAATCGCCCTCGCTCATGCAGTCCATTGCGCCCTCGATGCGCTCCTGCAGCCAGGGCGGAGCGAATCCGTTAAGGATCTGCAGCGACTTAAGCTCTTGCACGCCAGCACCCAGCAGCGCCCCGATATTCATCAGAAACACCGCCCCCTGCAGGTCTTTGTAAACCGACCAGGGCAAAAGGTAATCAGCGAAGCGACGCAGTCGCCCCCGCCATCGGGGCAGGGACCAGAACGCCAGCGTCACAAGTGCCGCGACCGCGCCGGCAGCAGTCAGTCCCCAGCGGCTGCTCCACTGCGCAACCCCATTCATAAATCCGAGTGCGCCAGTCCAGCCTGCCGGATCGGACATTTTGCTCAGGGTGGGGACCAGCGCCAGGTTGTTGGCCAGCAGCAACCCCGTCCCCAGCAATACCAGCACGATCGGGAATACTGAGGCGAATACCACCTGGCCGAGAATGCGACGACGGGCCACAATGAGTTTATCCGCCTGCATCAGGGCACCGGGAATATTGCCGGTTTCCATGCCGGCGCTGATAAGTGCGGCCTCTTCGTAAGGTGCCCAGGCGGCCAGCACGTCCTGCAGCGCGCGACCGGGGCGGTTATCGTTCACCCCTTCAAGACAGTCCTGAACCAGCTCGTGGTAAGGATGCCAGCGGCTGCCAAAGTCGGTGTGCACCTCGCCGATCATGGTCAGGGCCTCTTTGAGTTGTTTACGGTTTTCCAGCAGAAAGCGCAGGGTCTCGTAAAACGGCTGGCGGTACTGGCCGGTGAATGTTGCCCTGACCAGGCGGTAGCGCAGGTTTTCTGCTATCGACATATGCCTGTCAGGCGTGAAGCGATCAGCGGATGCCATCGGGTACCTCGCACTCCATCACCGAATCTTCATCCAGCGGACAGATAAGATCGCCTTCCAGCGGGTCAACACGCCCCTCAGCCAGGTATCTCATCAGGTGCATGCGGCGGGTAATACCGCCCTGATTCACCCAGTACTGACGGGCAACGGCCGGGCCGTGTGACAGCCAGAGCTGCATCAGGCGGGCATCGGTCCGTATTACTTCGGCAATGGCCGTGCGCCCGGTCACACCCCGGCTGATAATGCGTCCGGTCAGCGGCACCGTTTTCTGACAGTGGGGACAGCCTTCGTGATTGCGGAAAAAGAGTTTGCTGGTATCGCAGAAGCCCTCAACAGTGCAGTACCGTTCAAGACGTTCCAGCGTATCAGCGTCCAGCTCAGGGGCTTTTTTCTCCCACGGCACCCGGCAGTGTTCGCACAGCAGCGGCACGAGACGCTGGCCTATTAAGCCGGTGATGAGTGCGGCATCTGCCAGAAGGTGGCGGTCAATACCGAAGTGCTCCATACGACGCAGGGAGCCAATGGGGCTCTGCGTGTGCAGCGTGGAGAACAGCGCGTGGCCGGTTTCACTGGCGTAAATGCCGGCGATAAGGGAGTGCAGGTCACGCATCTCGCCGTTCAGAATGGCATCCGGATCGAGACGCAGCGCGGAGGCATTGGCGTTAGTCCAGGCGCGACTGATGGCCTCCTGCGAGTTATCGGCAGGCATGACGGCCGTCTGTATGGCACCCGGAATCCGACCCTCAGGCGGATTTTCCAGGGTCAGCAGGCGCTTTTTACCGCCAGTCAGATCAAGCCAGATGTCACTGAACACGCGCAGCGTGGCGCTTTTGCCCGAGCCGGTTGGGCCGGTGAGCAGAACCATGCCTTCCGGAAGGCGAAGGATCTGCATAATGAGCTTTATCTGCTCCGGCAGAAAACCCAGCTGCGGCAGCGTCGGTATGTTGTCACCGTCGTCCGGAATAAGACGCATGACAACTATCAACCCGTCGGGCGTTGGACGATGCTCGTATCGCGCGCCATAAAGACCGGCGCGGCGGGCAAACTTTGCATCTATGCGCCCTGACTGCTCGCGACCGGCAAAAAATGACTGTTCGCGCACGTCGCACATGGAAAGATATGAGGTAGAGGCCAGCGTCATCCCCTCCACATCTTTCACTTCATCCACCACCTCCAGCTCGCCGTGAATACGCAGCTGGACGATGGAAATCCTGCGATCACTGCTTATTTCAATATGAATATCAGAGGCATTGAACTCGTGACCGAGCCTCATATAGTTGATGACCTTATCCTGCGATACGCTGATGTCGAGCTTGTCCAGATCGCCTTCGCTGACGCTCTGTGACAGGCTCAGGCCGCGCTGCTCTGCCACTTCACGCCGGCGGTTCAGCTCGCTCAGCGTCACAAACTCGGTTTTTGCCGTGGGATGCGTCCGGGTGACGTCCATCACCCAGCGTTGTATGGCCGCTTCTTTACGGCGGTTGCCGTCGATTAACAGTGTTACGCCACCGGTGGCATGCAGCTCGGCGAACACAAAATCCATTATCTCTTTATCAGGTGTCATCGTGGCCTCAGAAGGAGAGTTCAGAATTGTCGCTGAGGCGCACAAGCGTTGACGTTACCTCAGTGACGCGTTTAGCCGTGCCCGGGATTTGATCGCCTTTTACCACCTCCGTGACCCCGCCGTCAGGCAGGACAATGCGCGCGCGTAACTGATTACCCCGCCCGTAAATTTCCTGCAGTCGAACGCTGCCGGCGCGCTTCTCCGTGCCGGCAGACGCAGTCTGCTGAGAGGGGGCAGGCTGCGCCATAACCGGCATGGCCGGCTGGCTGGCGGTGGTCAGATAATTCCGGTCGGAACCCTGTCCGGACTGACTTTCCCGCAGCTGCTGCTCCAGCCGCGCCGTCTGCACTTTCTGCTCCAGAATCAGATTGCGGGCCTGCGCAGCTTCCAGCTCCCCGAGGGTGACATTCGGCGGCAGCACATCGCCGGCAGCGGCCGCGGGCGCGGGTCCGCAGAGCAAAGCGGACAGAAGCAGCCCAGGCAGGGCGGGATTAATTCTGCGCATAGATGCTCCCCTTCATGGTGTAGTCGAACTGCCCCTGCGGGCTCATGGTGATCGAAAGGCTGCTGAGGCGAAGCCCCGTGGCATCAAAATCCTGCAGCAGTCGCTCGGGCTGAAGACGTGAGCTGACAGAAAAGTTAAATTCCCGCCAGTCCTGTACAGGAGTAATTTTTTCCTCACCCGGCGCGACCGGCGGCGGCTTCACCTCGGTAAATCTGACGTCGAGATTGCGGCGCTGCAGATGGGATATAAAGCGCATAAGCTGAGCATCAGCACCGGGCAGTGCTTCGTCAGTGAACCCGGTCGGGGGGGTATGGTTAAAGGGAATGAAAACATCACCGTTTTTACCGCCTTCCTGAAGATTAAAGACGGCTGAGTGACCGAGCAGCTCGCGGGCGCGGCGGGAGAAATCCTCGACCGTTGCACCCGGAGTGGCAACAAAGCGCAGGCGCAGGCCCTCCGGGACACATTCCCCGTCGGTAAAGCGCCAGCCGGCAACGGATGCGAATACGGGCTCACGCGTGAGCCAGCAATTGCTTAGCAGCACTGAAACTGGAGGCAGTGAGGCCCACGGGTGCGGTGCACGTGCGGGTTCAGCAGGCTTTTCTTTCGTCAATGCCATGCGGGCGCGAAACGCTGCCATTGCAGCGGCCTGTTCAGCCTTTTCCGATGCCGCATCGAACCAGTAAACGCCACAGGCCACCGCGAGGCTGACGGCGGCTGCCGGGATAATGACCGACACGGCGGTCACGCGCTTATGAAGCCGGCAGCGTTTTACCTGCGCCCGGCTGAGTCTGTCGGTCAGTGTGCCGGCGTGCAGGTTGTCGTCTGCCGTTGCGGCACAGCGTAAACGCGGCGAATCAGCATCATTAAAACGCAGGAAGTTTGCCGCCGACTGTTCAATGATGGCGCGGGAGCCGGTCACATCGCCCATGACGGATAACTGCCCGCCGATAGCCGCGAAAAAGACCCACGAATCCTCGGTGTGACTCAGGCGGTAAATACCCCAGGCATTTCCGCCCTCGGCCAGCAGGAATGCCAGGGCCAGCGCGTGCTGGCTGCGGCGCACGCGCCCCGGGGAAACCAGGCCGCGCATTGAAGCATTTCCTCTTCCGGCAGCGGCATAATGCGTATCAGGCGACGCTTTACTGCGAAACCGGGTACTTAACGCATTACGCTGCGGCTCCCAGTGCAGACCTGCCATCCAGTCCCGCCGCTGATGCGTCAAACGGATGCCGGCCCGGAGGCTCATTTTTTTCAGTACTGACATGGTTTACCTCAGCAGAACAGGGGTGATCATGATGACGAGCGTCGTGCGGCCGCGGGAGCCTGTCTGGCCGCCGCCCAGAATGAAGTTGTTTGGCGTAAGGGTGCCCTGTTTGTCTGCAGAAAGGTTCTGCTGTTCCGAACCGGTCAGCACCAGCGTCTGACCAGAGCGCAGATTGACCTTTCGGGCCAGCGCTTCGGTTGACGTTGTGGGCAGATCGTTACGGGTATTGCCGTCAGCGCTGACGAATTTCTCAATCTGCGGCGGGCTGGTATAGCTGAAGGCGAACTGCAGCTGCACGTCACCGTTTTCCTGAATGAACGGCAGCATGGTCATGAACAGGCCGGTGGTAATGGTCGACGTCGTCATTGATGAGGTGACGCCCACGTTTGCCGTTGCGGTTGTGCTGGAACTGGACAGGATGCCTTTCTGGCCCGAGAGCTGATAGGCCACCGGCGTCAGGTTGGCGGTAGGGTCAGTCTGGTTCAGCGCCATGCTGACATTACCCTGCTCGGAAAGGGCTTTGATAAGCAGGCTTGATCCGGAGAATTTAGCCGCATTACCTGTGGCCGTATCGAGGATAGAGATACCGGCGCTTGCGGCTGACGTGGAGGCATTAGCCATTGACCCTGTCAGGCTGGCGCCAAAGTTATGCAGGGATTTATAAACCAGCCCCCAGTCAAGGCCCAGCTGCTCGTTGCGTGTCTGGCTGACGCTGACAATCTGAATATTGAGCTGTACCTGACGGCTCAGGACCTTGTTCTGATATTCGATATAGCGACCGACGCGGTTAAGCACGTCAGGCGTATCGGTCACGCTCAGCGTGCCGGTGGCGGCCGAAAGCCAGAATCGCCCGGATTTCGGGGTCAGCATCTGCTCAACCGTTTTACGAATATCATCGTAAAGGTCGCTGTTCATGCCGTAATCAGTTTTCTGATTAGAGCTGATATCGCCCGTCGTCCCGCCGGTCGTCCCGCCGCCGCTGCCCAGCTGATTGCCTGAACCGGAATTAATCGAGGCGCTGCTGTTCACCTTTGTATTCAGGATAACCAGCTGAAAAGTGCGGGTATCCTGTAGATAGAAATACACGCCGCTGCTGTCACTTCGCCAGGACAGGCCGTATCCGCTGGCTTCAATATCAAGGAGATCGCGGACGTCGCCCTGGAACTTAAGGCCACGCGCGACCATGGTGCTTTGCTGAACAGGCGCGGCCTGCCCTGCAGAAGCGCCGATCTGTGAAAGCGGCACACGACCGTTATCATCGGGTGCAGGTAACGGACCGCTCATCGGGGAGGTGACCACACCTCCGGTTGTGACACTGCTGAGCGCTGCATAAGCATCGGGGGTGATCGACACCCGGATGCCACATAGCGCGGTGATGCGCTGACCCAGCTCCGGCAGTGAAATCCCTTCCGGCCGGTTAATCGTTATCTGACAGGAAGGCAGTTTTTTTTCATCCGGCGTGGACACGACCGGTGCAACCGGCTGCAGGTTCACCCAGGGTTTATCAGACCAGACAACGGTAGGCTGAGACAAAGCCTGGCGGCTCTGCAGCACCCGCTGTGCCGTTTCAGCCTGACCTGAGGCCTCCTTATCCATTTTGCTGATTTCACTCAGCGAACATGATGACAGCACAAACGCGGCGGCCAGCGCTGTCAGGCAGAAAGGTAAACGCGGCATCCGCAGCCCCCTGGTGTTGTTAGTTAAGGTAAACAATGCTGCCCTCCGATACGCCGGACGGCAGAGAGAGATTCATATCGGTGCCATCCGCCATGCGCAGACGGCCACCGCTGACGGTCAGGGCCAGCGCCGAGGTCATGGACCTCGCACGCAGCGCGGCAAAAACACCGGCAGTTTCAGGCACCCATATCCAGAGGCGCCCCCCTGGATAACGGTCTTAATGCGATTGTCCGGGAGCGGCACAATACCTGTCTGAGCAAGTGATACCGGACCATCAGCCACCGTTTTTCCGTAGCGCCAGTTATTTACCGCGTCCGCGGTGCGCAGCATGTCGCCGGCAAGCCGATCCGGCAGGGTCTGCTGCGTTGCAAGCCGGATGTGTTCAGCAGAATGGCGCTGTGCATCACCCGCCATCAGCGAAATGACCAGACAGAACACGAGTATGGGCAGCGCAAACCCCATCTCAGTGACCTCCTCCCGCTGGCGTATCGCTCACGGAAATCAGGCACTGAATACGATTGGCTTCAGCGAAAAGGGGTTTTTCGGCTTTGCGGTAGAGGTCAAAAACCTGAACCATGACCGACTCAAAGTTGCCGTGGAAAACCAGCGGCGCATCGATGCGGTAATCAAGCGTCACGGGCCAGATAACGACCCAGTTGCCGCCATTACTGCACTGTGCTTTCGAAGCCCAGCTGGTCAGCGTCTCTTTCAGGGTCGAACCCGGTTCCGCGCGCCAGGTCTGCCCGACGGGAAGCGCAGCAACTGGCGTACCCGGCGCATAAGAAGATGAGGCCTGGCTGCTGACGGGAGGCGCTGGCGGCAGCGTTGTAACGGGGCGGACCGGTGCCGACGGTGAGGTACCGTTCACTGTAGTCTGTATCGCGGCCGCCGGTCGCACTACGGCAACAGTTGGTTTCTGCGACAGCGCTGTTCTTTGATCAGGTTCATGAGTCGCAGCAGGGGATGGCACCGGTTTGCTTTTTACCGGGGCCACCGAAGGGATTTTCTGTGGTGCCGACACGTTCGCCGCCGTCAGCACCGGAGACGGAACTGCGAGATTCTGCGGTTTGAGCGACGTTTCCGGGGCAGTGGCCGGGGCATTGACGCTGATGGTGTCACCGGTAAAAGGATTGCGTGAGACGGTATTGCCTTTTCCCGTGACAGCCTGGGGCTGAACAGGCTGCGTCACAACCGGACGATTCACAATTACAGCCTGTGGCGCACGCGAGATTGGCACTGTCTGGGGGGGAGCAAAACTACGAAACTGGTCACGCAGCTCAAAGCAGATTTCACGGTTCACTTCATCCACCTTCAGGCGCCAGGCTGGACCGGCCAGCACCTGCAGGGCTTCGCTCAGTTTCACGGGACCGATATCGCGCTGCACGGCAGGAAGGGGGCGGCTGAGCAGTTCTGAAAATGCTGAAGAAGTGGCTGAGCATAGTGAATAGCCGGATTCCAGCAGGAGATAACGAAATCCTTCTCCCACTGAGTTAACCAGCTGAGCAGGCATAGTGATATCGATTATCTGATTAAGCGGATCGCGCTGCGCATCATCTGGGCGTGTGCTGACGAGCGTGTAACGGTCGTACCGCACCACTTCAGGGGAACGATTTCGGTAAATGTCATCGAAGCGGGCAGGCTGCTGATAACGGCCATTGATTAATGGCGCTGCGTCAGAGGCCGGGTTGCTGCAGCTGGTCAGCATGACAGAGCAGGCAAGCAGTCCGGCTCCCGTTGCCGCGCGTCTTGAAGGTACTGCCATCAGGATTCACCCCAGGAATAGTCTTAGTCAGGAGTGCTATTCTGGCGGTGATGAAAAAGCGGGCAATGCGAAACTCTTACTGTCGACTGAAGGAAAAAAATCCACAGCCGATAGTTATATCAGGTGTGGGAATGGAAAATTTGCATGGAATACTGGGAAAGTTCTTACGACATCAGTGAGATGTCTTCAATATCAGGTGTAATACTGGCTCTGCTCAGTAGCCTTCTCCTTCTATGGGTGGTCATCAGCTACCTTTGGTATAACTGTAAAAACAAACTCTCTGAACAAGCAGTTTACCATTTCACTTCCGCAGCGAATCTCGAGACCATTGAGGCAGAACAATCATTGCGCGTCGCAAGAGATGGGATTGTATACGCAACCCGAAATCCAAAACTTTCACGCGTCGGCTCATCCAAAACAAAAAAGACATCGAGAACTCCCCCAGTTTTAGTATTTCGCGGAGAAGCGTTAAAGATTTTCAGTAATAAAAACCATTTACCCACAGCCCTTGTTCATGGCCACCATTTTTATGGCGTCGTATTATGTGAGGCAGTGACAAGTAAAAAAGGCGATGTATTTATCCTGAAAAGTCGCAGATTGCTCAACGCTCTTATCATTGATGAAGCCGTAGTCAAAATGCCTTCTGGTCGAAGGGGTAACATAATTCGCTACCTTTCATGGGTGACGGGCCTTCATAAGTTCTTAATTCCTGCTGTACATCTGGGTTCGCTTTCCTGGATTGTCAGCGTGGCTGTGAACAAGCCTATACCGATAACCTTGTATGGATTCTATATCATTCTCATGATTACCATGCTGGTATTGATCCTGTTATGTTCTCCGCTGATTATGAGAACCCTTAAAAAAAGAGATGAAAAAGCGGAAATAAGGTCACCAAGAGATACCCCAACGCAACCATAACCCCGACATCGTCATTTTTAGAGACGCGAGAGATGATTTGGTTCAGAGTATAAACTCCAAGGTTGATGGCAATAATCGTAGGCCAGCCAACGTGGGGTATCAGAATCAGGTAGGAGCTTCCAGCAGCCAGCATGTAAACAAGCAGGTATATGACCACGGCGTCGGCTGTGCCAGAGTAGAGTAGGCCTAGCACACTGCAAAAAGCTCTCTTCTTTTCGTACCACTTCGGGCTGCTCACAATATCCACTCCTGATCTAGGGGCACTGCATCTGTAGAAGGATTATTTTTGTCAGGCAGCAAGAGTGAACAGTTGATCATTTCGACTTTCGCAATCGTGTTGTTTGAAGGAAATACCATCATGATCGACCTCAGGAATAGTCTTAGTCAGAAGTGCTATTCTCGCGGTGAAGGAAAAACGGACAATGCGAAACTCTATCTGCGGATTAAAGAATTAAGTTTTTCGAACAGTTCTAAAAAATCTGGCAAAAAGTCACTTAACTGTCGTGCAGGCCTTACAGAAATAATCCCCTCCGGGGCAACCCCTTCGGTCCATAAAAGCAAGTTTTACGGACCGAAGGAGTTCTCGATTTCCCCGCTTTTTCAGGTTGCATTGGATAAAAAAAGCGCCCGAAGGCGCTTTCTTGTCTGGCATAGTGGTAACTCATTCAGGATAAAATTCCTGAGACAGAATTTGTCCCATATCCCAGATACAGTCCTCGGGAAAAACGTCAAGTTGCGTTTCCTGAGTTGCAGAAGATACAGCATCGGCCCATACAGCAGCTATCCAGTCACGATCAGAGAGCGCAGTTTTCAGGCTGGGTGTGCCTTTGATGTGTAATGCCAGTGCTTTCCTTTGTTCTTTGATGGTTCGCTGCCAGCTGGAACCTCGGCGGCCCGGCTGAAACTTCCATTTGAGAAGATGCGCCAGCAGAACGGCCATACGACTGGCGAGTTCCCGCTTCTCGCTTTTGCCCACGTCCTCTATCTCCTCGGCGATATTAGCAATATCAATCTCAGAGAACCGACCGGCACGCAGTAAAGCTGCCTGCTCCTGAGCCCAGGCAACAACATCAGCTTCGTATCGTGTGTTCATGGTAGATCTCCAGTGACATTCCTGATTAATGAACATCATTATAGAAGAAAAAAGCGCCAGACTGAACCGGCGCACTTTAGGTCATAAATATATAAATCCATTACGAAATGGCGTAAATGGCTTTCCGGCATATGCCATAACCGTGTCCGAGGAACGGTATGTCATCGTCAAAATCCATTGGTGGCTCATTCGCCGGATTCTGTGGCGCTGACTGAGGCTGCTGAGGTTGCTGAGGCTGGCCCCATGCACTCTGCTGACCTGACTGCGCATTGTTTCCACTGGTGTTGGTGCCATTGTTACGGCCTCCGCCCAGCATCTGCATCGTTCCGTTTATTCCCACAACGACTTCAGTAGTCAAGCGATCGGTGCCGCTGTTATCCGTCCATTTACGGGTGCGTAGCTGACCTTCGATATACACCTGTGACCCCTTACGAAGGTATTCACCGGCAACTTCAGCCAGCTTGCCAAACAGCACGACGCGATGCCATTCGGTAATTTCCCGGTTTTCACCGGTCTGTTTATCACGCCAGGTTTCAGAAGTGGCCAGGCTTAAGCCTGTCACCGCTTTGCCATCTGGCATGTAACGAACTTCAGGGTCCTGACCGAGATGACCGACCAGAATAACTTTGTTGACGCCGCGTGCGGACATAATGTTTTCCTCTCAGAAATGTGGGGTGAGAAACACGCCCACCGGAATGTTCCGGTGGTGTGTCCGTAACGCTTAGAACGAATTCGGATCGTACTCTTTCTGAGCCGATGAGCCGGATTCTGGCGTCTGGGAAGCATTGGGTGCCTGATAGACTACGTCCTGACCTTTCTTGATGAACTCCACCTTGATCAGGCGGGCCTTCAGGGAAGGACGGCTTTCACCGGCATGATCACCCGACTGAAGGGTAAACACATCGGCTTTGAGTCCGCTTAGCACGAAGCCAATCAGCACTTTTTCTTCTTCATCAACGGCTTTTTGACAGCGATTAATGAGTTTGGTGGTGTCCGCGCCAGCGACCGTAACATCGAAGCGGGTATAGGACGCATTATCAGTAGGGCCGGTCAGAGCATTAATAACGGCGCAGGTGAATTCGCCGTTGGGTCCCTGAACACGACGTATCGAATTGAGATATCCGATGCCGCTGACGTTGAGGTTGAAAAACTCTTTTTTCTGATTAGCAGAAGCAGAGCTGTTTGAAGCAGGGGTATTGGTAGTTGCAGTCATGATGGTTTCTCCGGAGTAAAAACTAAACAGATTGCGGAGAAACATCTGTCCCTTGCGGGAAGTGTTTCCCGCAGGGATGTCAGCAAAATTTGCCGACTGGCTGAATTGGTGAAATGGACCTTAACCTGTATATCAGGTTCCTGTTTTCAAAGGTTAAACAGGTTTAAACCGCCCGAAAGCGCCATCTCTCAGGTTGTGATGGCATTGGCATGTGATTACCCGAAGGCGTTCCTCTCAAATCACCGGAACATTGGCAGTTGTCGGAACGACAACGATTAGCCACTTAATCATTCATTCAGACGCCGCGGATGTCAACGTTGCAGCGTGCAAAAAATCATCAGCACATAAAAATAAAAAAAGCGGCACCCTGCGGCACCGCCCTCTGAGGTCTGCACCATCGACCTGATGTTAATCTGCTTAAAGCAGTTGCTCCGCTGGCGTGTTCAGTTCCCGGCACGGGTTTCACGGAGTTTTCGTGCCTTACCGGCTCCCGTTCAGGTGTGGACAGGGCCGGTTAGACTGTATTCCGTCAGCATATGCATTAGATGCTGACGAAACCCGCAGTCACGGGGTGCGGCTTCAGAGCCGGTGCCACAATAGCAAAGCCCCTGACGGCCCGCAATCGGAGACGACGGATTAATTCTTCTTTGATTCAGCAGACTTAGGTTTCAGGGAACGCTTCTTTTTGCTGCCGCTGATGTTTATAACGCCTTTGCACCCAGAATAGCGCTGGCAGCTCCAGAACTCCCCCCTGTCCCCTTTGCGCAGGCGGGTTTTCCCTCCGCATATTGGGCAGGCAGGCGTGGGTGGAACCCGGATACGGACCTGCTGCTGAGCCCCCTGGCTGACCAGGTTTCGCGTCCAGCCAGCCTGGCGCCGCAGAAAGTCGTCCAGCGACATACGGCCGGCGGCAACTTCATCCAGCGCCTGCTCCCAGAGCGCGGTCATGCCCGGCTCGGTCAGCTGGGGCGGCAGGGCATCGATCACGTCGGTTCCCAGTTCGGTCGCCATTATTTTGCTGCCTTTACGCACAATAAAACGCCGGTTCAGCAGCTGCTCAACGATACCTGCCCGGGTAGCTTCGGTGCCCAGCCCCGCATTGTCTTTAAGCACCTTACGCAGCGCAACGTCCGTAACAAAAGCGGCCGCATTCATCATGGCGCCAATCAGGGTAGCAAACGTATAGTGTGCCGGCGGACGGGTCATCAGCTGCGCCACCTCAGCACCGGTCACCGCGCAGCGGTCACTACGGCTGAGCGGCGGCAGGGCAGCGTCTGCTTCATCGTCCTCATCAACATCATTATCCCGGTCTTGTTCAAACAGGACCTTCCAGCCCTTTATCACCTCTGTTCGTCCGGTGCTGCGGAACAGCTGCCCGCCAATATCGAACTGCAGCCGGGTGATATCGGACTCATGTAGGGGCAGGAACTGCGCCAGGTAGTTACGGCGGATGAGCAGATAGACGTTACGTTCCGCCTCCGACAGCGCGGACAACTGAAACGCATTGCGCGTGGGGATAATGCCGTGGTGTGCCGTTATTTTTTTGTCGTTCCAGATACGCGAGACAAATTCCCTGTCGAGGCCTGCCAGCACCGGTGCACATTCCGGATCGGTACGGTCAATGGCATCGAGCACACCGGAAATCTCTTCCCGCATGGATTCAGGCAGGTAACCGCAGTCGGTGCGGGGGTAAGTGGTTGCCTTGTGCTTTTCATACAGGCTCTGCGCGGTATCAAGCACCTGCTGGGGTGACATATCCCACATTCTGCCACAGGCCTGCTGCAGGGTGCCCAGCGAAAAAGCCAGCGGCGCGGCGGATTTTTCGCGCTTAGTGTCACATTCTGTCACCACTGCGTGCCCCGTCTGACGGCAGAGCTGAGCCACCTGCTGCGCGATGTTCTGGTGAACACAGCGCTTTTCTTCGTCGGTATACACCTTCGCCGGCACCCACTGAGCCGGAAAAGTGATGCCGCCGGCCGAAATAATCGCTTTAACCTGCCAGTAAGGCCTGGGCACGAAAGAGGCGATTTCCCGGTCCCGGCGAACAACCAGCGCCAGCGTCGGCGTCTGCACACGACCTACAGAGACAACGCCATCGAAGCCTGCCTCGGCTGCACGCAGGGTATAAAGACGGGAGAGGTTCATGCCTATCAGCCAGTCGGCCCGGGCTCGCCCGAGACCGGCGTGATACATCCCGAGCGTGGCGTGCCCGGGGCGAAGGTCCTTAAGTGCTGCGCGGATGCTGATTTCATCCAGAGCGGAGAGCCAGAGCCGCTGCACCGGGCCTTCCCAGCGGCAGTAATCCAGCAGCTCGCGCGCGATGACTTCACCCTCACGATCAGCATCAGTGGCAATCACCACGTCGTCAACCTGACGCAGCAGCCGCTCAATGACTTTAAACTGATCCTGCGTCTCCTTCTTAACAACGACCTGCCAGGGGGCCGGCAGGATGGGAAGCGCAGAGAGCGACCAGGGCTTACCATACTGCTGACCATAGGCCTCCGGCGGGGCGGTTTCCAGCAGGTGGCCTACGGCCCAGGTGACGGTGACGCCACTGCCTGACAGAAACCCATCGCCGCGACGGGTGGCACCGACTACCTCTGCCAGGTCGCGCCCCTGAGAGGGCTTTTCACAGATATAAAGGCGCATAGCCAGCCTCCTGTGAGTCAGACTGCCTGATAACGCATGCGCAGCAAATTTACGCTCGCTTCATTCACCGGCGGTGAAAAGGCTGAGCGCTTTTCGCCGAGCAGAACGGCACGATCGGGCTCACCTGCATCCTGACAGGCCTTCTGCCAGACAGCATTGTTTTCTGCTGCATCCAGGCGTGTTGCATCCACCCTACGGTAAGATAAAACCGTCCCGTAAATCTGACGCAGCAGCCGTCCTCCTTCACTGAGATAACTGTCCCGGTCATTTCGCGTGATCAGTCCATAATGCGATGCCTGAAGCACCTTTTTGGCAAATTGGTCAAACCCTACCAGCAGAAACACGCACCGGTAGCCCAGCGGAGTACGCGTATAAACATGAATATCCAGTGGCTCTGCCGAAGAAACTTCCGTCAATGTTACGCCCTGTGGGAGCGCACTCATATCTTCATCCAGCTTACTGATAAGCCCGGACATCGTTTCAGATGCAGATTTCAGCTTTTCTTCCAGACGGTACATAGCTTCATCAGCCCAGGGATTGTTACTCAGCGAATCCTGGTTAATTTGTGTTGCGCGCGCGAAGAACTGGGGCATTCCGATAATGCCGTGTTTCGCAGGCGCGTCTCCCTCCGGCTTCTCCCGTTTGCGCCCCAGCCACAAACCAATTGCATAATTGGTATGGAGCGCAATTGTCATTTCAGACTGAAGAGAGCCTGTTTTTGTTACCTGTTTATCTGCCATCGTTATCGTCACCTGTATTCAGTTAAGAAGAGCTGGCATAGTCCTGAATCAGATGTATTCCCAACAATGTGAAACTCATAATTACGGTTAAGAAATTAACGGCGGGTTAGATTTTGATTTGATTGCGCCCCGCAATGCTGCTTGTTTTTTAGCCACTGTTGCGCCCCGCAACACTGCTTACTTTTTAGCCGCTGTTGCGCCTCGCAACACTGCTTGTTTTTTAACCGCTGTTGCGCCCCGCAACACTGCTTGTTTTTTAGCCACTGTTGCACCCCGCAACACTGCTTACTTTTTAGCCGCTGTTGCGCCCCGCAACACTGCTTAATTTTTAACCGCTGTTGCGCCCCGCAACACTGCTTAATTTTTAACCGCTGTTGCGCCCCGCAACACTGCTTGTTTTTTAGCCACTGTTGCGCCCCGCAACACTGCTTGTTTATTACCGCAGGGTAGATTGTGTTAGTTGCAAGTGTCTTACCGGATGGAGGTAAGCTGAAGCTTCAACCGTCTAATTATTTGCTAACACTCTGGCGTATGCTTTCAATCATCGCCCTGACATCCTCCTTAGAAGGCCTGCTCGCAGGCTTTACAGGTAGACTGGCTGCTGGTACAGCACGCGGGACGGTTGTACTGGAATTATTGCTGCCGGAACTGCCATGTACTGCGGCTTCCTGCAAATTCAGCTCACCGCAACGGGCACGTCGCAGCATCGTGAACAACCAGCCAACCGGATTATTTAGCCTGCCAAGTCGCAGTTGTTCGCGCAGCATGTCAGCCAACGCCTTCGCTAGCGCTTCCGGCAGTGAGGCCATCTGGGTGGTGAGCATCTGCCGATCCTCACTGTTCAGCCCGTTAACAAAGTCTTCAGGCAAAAAATGCTCTCCACCCGGTACGTACGTTTTTTTATTCACACTCTGTGTGAAAGAACGTACGTTACAGTCCGGATTTCGGACTCCGGTGTAAGTCATTGATTTCAGGCTGAGTCCGGATTCCGGACTCGGCGTTTTCTCCATTAATGAATTACTGAGTCCGTTTTCCGGACTCAGTGGATTTGGTTGATTTTTTGCGCTTTTCTGACTGAGTCTGGAATCCGGACTGCGGGTCACAGCCTGGCGATTGCAGACCATCTGCTGGGGCGTGGACGGCGCGCTCAGGCGATTTTCGATAAGGGCCAGGCGACTGTGACGATGACGCATCCCGGGGTCCTGCAGGATATCATTCACCACGGCCAGCGCGGTCATCCGGACCGCTTTATTACGATTCTGGCAGCTCTCTTCAACAAGCGTCAGCCAGCCCGGGTCAAAGGTTTCGGCGTCACGGTAACCCAGAGGCTCATCATGCTGCGCGTAGATATTGCCCCTCACGCGGCCACGGTCATCACGCACCCGCTTACACAGACTGAGCCAGCCGGTCAGGCGCAGCATCAGCAGAACGCGGCTCACCGTATCGCGTGAGGATTTTTCGGAATGCGCGGAGGCCAACTGAACCTGTAGCTCGTCATAGGTCGGAAAGATGGCTCCCTCATTCTGCTGCGCATAAAGCCTGATCATCACCCAGGCGGTTTTATCCAGCGGTGACAGGCGCGTATCAAGAAACAGCCTGCGCGGGAACGCATCGTGCACGTTTCCCATAAACAGCAGCCCGCTGCGTTCCTGGCTTACATCGCCGTTATCAGCGCGCCGCTCAAGATTCTGCTGCATTCTGCCAAGCGTATGCGCCACGATACTGTCGGCGGGAATGGTCATTTTATGCTCTCCTCTTCTGCCTGAGACAGCACTGTGCCGGGATAAACCCGGCACAGTGTGGTCATCAGCGGCAATCCGTTACCGGCGTATTTCACGGTTGTATGTCTCATGATCCATCAGCCACCACTGCCGGCCACCGTCCTTGCTCAGGATGCGCCAGAACGGTCCTACATCTATCTTGAGATATCCGTTCATGGTCAGCCGGCGGAACACTTTCTGGCCGCAGCAAAGTGCATGGAATAACTTTTGCGCCCGGCGGCGTACCGCCGGGGAAACCTGCTGACGAGGAGAAAAATCTTCCAGTTCCATCACGCCTCCTTACGTATTTGTGCGGGCGCAGTGCGGGCAGTGGTACCCGCCTCCCGGCACCACTGACATACGCGGCTCCAGACTGCTGTCAGGGAAAGACCCAGCTGCTCCGCCGCGAGCATCATCGCCTCAAGCGCCTGATGGGAATCAGGAGATGTCAGACCTGATGCTTTCCATTCGATCCAGAGCGCTGCGTCCTGAGGCTCTGTCAGGGCCTGAGTTCGCCCCTGCCGGGACTCGATGCCCATCAGACGGCGGCGTGCACTCACTTCTGAGGGTGACAGGCCAAAGTACCGGTCGATAAGCTCCATTGAGCCGCCGAGTTCAAGTGCACGGTCAATCATCATGAACCGCTTCTGCTCGTTCCGGGCCTGATTCAGCATTAGCCAGAAATTTTCATGATTGAGGGAGACATCTAGCACGGAAACGTGTGACTGGCTGAGGTAGTGCAGTTCGTCAAGACTAAGGTGACTTAGCGCACGGATCTCTTCAACGGACATACCCAGCGACTCGCAGCGACGGATATTGCCGTTTTTGATGTCCATCAGCAGTGCGGAAAGAATGGCCGTGGTAGCCTGAGAGAGATTAGAAAAGTTATGCTGGCTCACAGGCCACCTCCTGAAATCGCCTGGTCGGCGACGAGCAGAACATCAAAAAGCCAGCCCGACAGGCAGGCACACCATAAAAAAACATCAGTCATGAGAGCCTCCCCCTGCTGAAATCTGCCGGGGAGCCTGTTCACCACTGAGGCCATGATGAAGGTCGGCATCCCGGCCGGCGAGAAAACCGGCCATCCGGGCAGCGCTGTCACCGCGGCAGCTTCCCGCCTCACGAACAGTCACGTCGGCCAGTGCGTCTCCGGCATGGCGCTTTGTCAGCCAGCGCTGAAGTACGGTATTTTCCTCCTCAGAGGGCGCAAATGAACGCAGCACCTGCCAGACGCCGGATACCCAGCCCTCCCTGAACTGATCTGCACGACGACGGCGCGTACGCAGCAGCATTCGACGGGTACGATACTGTTCCATGTGCGTTTCAGACGCGGCGCGCAGCTGGCGCTGCAGAACGATATAGATGTAGAGCGCCACCTCGGGTCGTTCGCTAAAGCCATAAAAGTGAAGTGAACGGCGAACGCTGCTGGTTCCCTGTGAACTGACATGAACATGCCAGCCAAACCAGCAGCGACATCCTGTGGCCATGCAGACCACTGTTGCCAGAGAGCTCAGCCAGGCTGGCACTTTATCTGCATTACTGGTCAGGCTCAGGCAAACTGACTCGGAGATGCCACTGAGAGAAAGCATGTCTGGCGTCATACCATGACGCTGCATAAGCCGCTGGGCCAGTGAAACCGCACGGGCGGCTTCATGAGGGTTACTGTTGCGCGTGCCCAGCGCCATCAGGCGGCGGATACGGGCTGTGACTTTTGCGTTATCCGACATAGCGCATCCCCCTGCTCCCGGTAGCACGGTGACGGTCCTGTTTCTCTTTGACATCCTGACAGCCAGCACAGAATTCCACGCCCGGCACAGCCTGCTGGCGAGCGACCGGTATGTCTGCTCCGCAGCATTCACAGAACGCTTTTGACGGTTTTACAGAGTGCACCTGCGCCCGGATTGCATCTATGCCGCGCTGGGTGAACAGAGCCGTACTGGCTTGCGCCATTTCATCGTTCAGATCATCAGACATTTTCCCCTCCCTTTGCAGCAAGTCGCTGCAGCTCACGCAGACGGCGGATAATGCGGATAAGACGCATTGTTTTCACAACCGTAATATCGTCGAATACGGCCACGTCAGCCGGAGACTGAGTACCGAAGAAATTAAGGCAGAACATAAACATATTGAAATGTTTGTTTGGGAGTGAGCCGGATAGACCCGCCAGGAAGAGGACTAATTCGCTGCCGGTTTCGGAGACGGCAAAGCCTGATGACTGAGGGTGTTTATCCTCCCGCACGTTGTCCGCACAGCCCATCGCCTCAGCAATCTCGAAGACAAGCCGGTAGGCCATATCCTGCAGATGCTCGATATCATCCTGGAGCGCCGGGATGTGCCAGATATCGCTGACGGGCTCAAGGCCGGTAGCAGCGAAGGAGACTGAGCTGACTGACGCTGGCAGAGGGTCATTTTCCTCACCAATTGCTGATAACAGTGTGCCCTGACTGAAATCAGTAAGAGAAATGCTGTCCGTACCAGCCGTTTCACCGGTAATGACCGGCCGGCCGCCAAAAAGGTCATCCTGGACTTCGCGACGCGGTTCACTGCCGGCGGTTACCAGTGCGTTTACAGGCAGTTCAGCGCCTGCGGGCAGTTCCGGAGCTGGCTCAGGATGACCGCGTGTGATCAGGGTGCCGCTGCGCAGCCCCGTGACCGGGGTTTCGGAGTCTGTATCCGGAGGCAGAACAGTGACAATAGACGTCGGGGATTCCCGGCCTGCCGCTCTTTCCTGTGGTGGCGACATTGCCGGCAGCGGTGGCGGCTCACCAAACTGCTCACGGCGCTTCTGTTCACGGGGGTCAAGCTCAATCAGCCAACGATCATAATTGAGGCTCGGATGGGGCAGAGCTTTAACCAGGAGACCTATTAATTCATCGCGCAGGTGATCAAAGGAGAAGCTGTCAGGATCATTAAAATTCTTGCATGCTTCACCAAATACTCGCTCAAATTCATCTGTCGAATCATCGGATACGTCATATTTAGTCCATACTTTCTCAGCCAAAATTCTGAGGTTGAGGATGGGGAGGGCCTGCCCACGACTGAGTCCTCTTTCCAGAAGGTCAGGCATGTGCGGATGAAGATATTTAAGTGTATCCTCCATCCGGCTGATACTGGATGCGTGAACAGGATAGCCTTCCTCATTCAGGAGTTCAGACAACTCACGAAGTGAAACAGGCCTTCCCAGCTGCTCTTCCTGAATAATTCTCGCATTGTGGATCCCAAATGCTTTGTCAATGAAGCTCAGATCTCCCCTCACGTCGTTTTCAGCCAAATGTCCGACAAGACATTTCAGCCGCCCGGGCCACGGTTTAAAAATGGTGTGTATGCGATAAAAACGTTCATCGCCGGTTTCCTGCCATAACTCACAGAGAATCTGATATCGGGTGTTGCCGCCGTCGCTGAAGATGTAAACGTCTTCCCCCTGAGGATCGCGGGTCACTTTTGGAATGGAATCCAGTCCGCGAGCACGCACGGAGGCTTTGATTTCTTCATAACGCGGATTGCGGCCTTTACGGGGGTTGTCTGGATTAGGGCGCAGCTGGTCCAGTGACAGTACCATTGCCATTTCGCTGACCGGCAACGAAGCGGCATCCATTGGGTCAGTGATCTGAGAAGGCGATTTACCCCGTTGCAGCATGGCAGCACCGATGTTCAGGTTACGAACGTTACTCATGCTGCTGTCCTCCCTGCGCTGGCCGTCAGGTCAGAAAATCGGGTGAAACGACCTTCATATTGCAGGCGAATTGTGCCTGTAGGCCCCTGGCGTTGTTTGCTGATGATGATTTCAGCGACGCCTTTATCATCCGAGTTTTCGTGATAGACCTCATCGCGGTAGATAAAAACGATGACGTCAGCGTCCTGTTCAAGAGCCCCGGAATCGCGAAGATCACCATTATTCGGACGTTTATCTGCGCGGCTCTCAAGCTGTCGGTTCAGTTGTGACAGCGCGACAACAGGGCAGTCCATTTCTTTGGCCAGCGCTTTCAGAGAACGCGATATTTCTGCAATTTCCTGCGTGCGGTTTTCCTGATCCGGGCAGCGCATCAGCTGCAGGTAATCAAGTCCGATAATCGATGGATGACCATAGCGCCGTGCGTTGCGTCTGGCGCGAATACGAAGCATCGCGGGCGTCAGTGAACCGGTGTCATCAATGATGAGGCGATCTTTGAGGTCTCCTGTTAACAGCCCATAAGCGTTTGACACGCGCGCCCAGTCTTCATCATCCATCAACCCACTCTTGAGGTGGGTCAGGTCTATGTTGCCCAGTGAAGCAACCATGCGCATCAGGATCTGTTCTGTTGGCTGTTCAAGACTGTAAAACTGCCCGTTTGACTCCTTTTTTTTCATTAAGGAATTAATCAGCAAACTTATCAGCAACGCCGTTTTACCCATCGATGGACGTGCCGCTATAAGCACCAGGTCGCCAGCCTGAAGACCGCTGGTCATGGCATCGAAGTCTTCAAAACCTGTAGGCGTACCGGTAATACCGTCAGGGAGATTGCATCGGCGCTCCAGCTCAACCAGCAGCTTTTCCATACCATCAATGAGAGTGACTGCCTGTTCAGGTTCAGCTCGCTCGGCAAGTCGGGTGATTTTCTGCTCGGCAATTTCCATTACCCTTTCAACATCAGCACCCGGTTTTTTTACCGATTCAGTGATTTCTGTACCAATTGCGGCTAACTGACGACCCTGACTGTATTTAGCCACGATGTCACAGTACGCAACGATATTTGCCGCGCTGGGCGTATTCTTAGCGAGTTCTGCCAGATAGGCAAAGCCACCGAGCTGGTCAAGGGCATCTTTACCACGGCTTTCAATACTTTCAGCCAGCGTCACGAGGTCTATGGGCTTACTGGCCGCCACCAGACGCGTCATTTCCTGAAAGATGGCTTTATGAACCTTATGGAAGAAATCATTGGCGCTGAGTCGGATTGCCACTTCATCCCAGCGATCGTTATCCAGCATCAGGCCACCGATGACAGACTGTTCAGCATCAAGAGAAAACAGACCGGGGATATTTCTGCGATTAGAGGTCATCTTTACGTTCCCCTTCTGCAGCGAGCTCGTCAAACTTCTCTTTCCATTCGGGGAAAAGTTCGCATGCAAGGTTGTGCATGGAATCAAAGGCCGAATCACTTTTACGGCTGGTTTTCTTCTCGAGCCTGTGAACTGGCTGCCCTGCTGCATGACCATGTTTATAGATATCCAGGTCATAGATTCTGGTCTGAAGCATCTCAATAACTATTTTGTCCGAATGCTGACTGTAATCCCCGCCTGAAATGATGGCTTCAGCATGCTCAACGGTGGTTTTCGCCAGCACCGTATAATCCATACAGTTAACCAGCATGCGTATCTGCGGGAGTTTGATACCAAAGGCCAGATAAGGAAGGAGCTCTTCCATAAGAGCAACTGTGCCGCGCATGAATTCGCGGACATCGGGCAGAACGGGCTTCACCATGCCGATCATTTCACCGGTAGCGGCAAGAATAATCAGTTCCGACATTACCGAACGTGAACCCTGTGAATCTATCAGGATGACGTCATACTGGCTGAAAACTGGATTCGCCAGCGCATTCCGCAGGCGCACGCGTCCGTCAGCAACATTAAGCATGTAAGTAGGTAAAAGGTTGCGGGGATCATTGGAGACAATGACGTCCAGATTATCGATCTCGGTGCGGGAAATTATGTTTTCTGGCCGTGAGAGGTCTGCAGTCTGCATGAGCAGCTCATAGAGACCGCAAGGCGCTTCATATGCTAAGGGGTAGATACTGCTGGCAGTTGGCTGAGCGTGATCTCCGTCGATAATGAGGGTTTTGATGCCCGCATCCGCGAGAAAACCGCCGAGATTTGCGGCCTGGGTTGATTTACCCTCGCCACCTTTAGTTGAAACAACTGGAATCACTTTCGGTCTGGCACCAAGTGATTTGTAATAATCTGATTTTAAATGCATTTATAACACCTGAAGTTTATTCAGGTGAGATAAGCAATTTCACAACAATCAAAGCGGAAAAAATTAACACTTACACACGGGGATTGAAAATCCCCGTGTCCGTGGTTCGATTCCGCGTCCGGGCACCACTATTCAGAAAACCCAGCCTTATGGCTGGGTTTTTGCTTTATGAGGTTTCGGTAGATTTCTGGTCGTGTCGGCCACAAGAGGCACTGCTTTACACCTTGGACCCCACCTGAGCATTTTCCTTTAGCGATGCCCTTCCGGTCATTGTGCAAGCGTCTGCTGGTCTTCACTCTGCCAATAAATACTGTTTTCACCAGGTATACCTACTGGTGAATTGATCACAGCAAGGCAGAATCCGGGTTTTGTCCGGTCAGGAGAAGACAAGCAGCATCGCTTCACTTCGAATGTGTGCAAAACACTACCGCGCCGGTAAGCTTGCTCAACCCCTCACAATCCCGGAAAAGATCCCGGCCTTGCTCACGGTTCTCAATAAAATCGGTTATCAGCCCTCCGTCAACCAACTTTCCCAGCCACTGCTAAGCCTCCAATAAGTGAAGTTAATGGCGGCATCCCTGCTGAGCAGCAATTTAGGTCTGGAATGTGCCAACAGCGGAAGTAGCTAATAGCATTTAGTTGGATAACGGGGAGCAGATCAATAGGGTACGCCCCCTGAATCACAGAACCCTTAGGAAACAGCGATGTATCCGCTCAATGAAACCCTCAGTAAAGCACGACGTCAGGACTGCCGATGACCTCCACATTGTGGGTAGTGGATTCGGCAACCCTCGTCTGAATAAGTCATTTCCTTTTAACTGACGATGCGACTGGTTTGAGCGCATTTTGCTCTAAGCAAAGTGGCTGATACTTGAGTAATCAGGACCATTTCTCACCTTATCACCTGCAAAAAAAAGAATATCTTCAAATATAACAACTTGATAAAAAAGAGTTATTAATATTACCCAGACACCTAGTCATTCAATTAAAAGAGATGGATTGATTGAAAATCGGGTACCATGAAGATAACTTAATGAATCCTATAATTACATATGGAAACATTAAGACATGTCCAGATGCACAGCGCCAAGACAAGGGCACCGCTCAGCAAGCGCACGAGCAAACTGCCCAGCATGCGGAAGTCGCTTTAGCAGCTACCGCTCCTATTCCACCACTTCCTATTCTCCTGCCATGAGCAATGGAGGAGGCGGTGGAAGTAACTCTTCCGGACTCAGCAGAAGTAAACCTCGCTGGTCTCCGACAGGTTCATCAGTGTTATACACACCAAACGAGATCCGCTCTCTTACTCCGATACGTGAAACCGTTGAGACACGAGCAGCACAGCAACCCGATCTTCGCGACGTCTTTCTATGCCACGCATGGGATGACAGACAAGGCGCGGCAAAGGAATTACATGACTTACTTGAAGCTGCTGGCGTAAAAGTCTGGTTCAGTGAGAAAGATCTCGGACTAGGGGTACCGATGATGCGGGCCATTGATAAGGGACTGGCAAACTCGCGGATCGGACTTGTGCTGGTAACGCCGGCGTTGCTCAATAGGCTTCCCAAAGAAGGCGTTGCGGACAAGGAGCTATCAGCACTTTTAGCGGGTAACCAACTTGTGCCCATCGTGCATAACACAACCTATGAAGAACTTCGTAATGTGAGTCCTTTGCTTGCTTCACGTAGTGGCTTAGACACGGGCGAAGACACCATGGCCGTTGTCGCGTCCAAAATCGCCGAGCTGGCGACCCTGTAGTTGTCTGATTCGCCAGGAATGATTGACCTAGGTGTAAGAGTTTTCAGGTTTAAACTATCAATAACTACGGCAGGCCTGTGAATCTGGCCTGCCGTCTGTCGAAATAAACGAAGGAAAGAAACTGATATGAATCATGACGGCATCGTGGAGAAAAAAGCTAACAGGGGTAAAAGGTCTGGATTAACCTCTTTTTCACCCTTGGTATACATAATTTTTTACCTTATCAACATTACGTATTCACTTTCATATACTTTTTTGTTTAAAAACGACTTTGACCATTCACCCCATCAGCTTCGCACAGTCATTATATTTTAGCATCGTGACCATCACAACTTTAGGATATGGTGATATCACACCAAAATTAGACGCCTCTCCATTACGTCTCACCATATTAGCACAGATGGTTTTTAGTGTTGTATTTATTGGATTTTTTTAAATGTCATCTCCCACCAATTAAGTGACAGGAAGGACTTTGCCAGACAAGAAGAAGAGAAAGAAACTGAAGAGAAGAACCTTTCTACACTGATAACGATTCTTAAACCAGTGGTCATTGAATTTCTTGGGAGCCTTGCTGAAACCTATAAGGTCACGACAACTCAGCATGGTGACACTCTGGTCGCTAATCCTCGGGAACTGTTCAATCAGAGTTACTATGACCAAATTTATATGACCTGCCCCCAGGATTAGATACAACCTTCAGTTAGTAATGTCGGTTGGTTTTTCTTCATATTTCCTGTTTCGCCAGTCCGTTGCAAATTCAGCTGGCGTCTGGTAATTCAGCGATGAATGGGGACGGCACTCGTTATAATCCTGCCGCCAGTCATTAATCGTTTTCCGGGCATGAAGAATATCGCTGAACCAGTGTTCATTCAGACACTCATCGCGAAAGCGTCCGTTAAAACTCTCAATAAATCCGTTCTGCGTTGGCTTACCTGGCTGGATAAGCCGTAGTTCCACACCATGCTCAAAGGCCCATTGATCGAGCGCGCGGCAGGTAAATTCCGGGCCCTGATCGGTTCTTATTGTCGCCGGATAGCCCCGAAACAGCGCGATGCTGTCCAGAATACGCGTGACCTGAACGCCTGAAATACCGAAAGCAGCGGTGATCGTCAGACACTCCTTCGTGAAATCATCCACACAGGTCAGGCACTTGATCCGCCGACCGTTGGCCAGTGCATCCATAACGAAATCCATCGACCATGTCAGGTTCGGCGCATCCGGGCGCAGAAGCGGAAACCGTTCGGTTGCCAGCCCTTTACGGCGTCGTCTGCGTTTTACGCTCAGTCCATTAAGGTGGTAAATACGGTATACCCGCTTGTGATTGACGTGAAGGCCCTCCCGACGCAGCAACTGCCAGATGCGGCGGTAGCCAAAACGCCTGCGCTCCAGTGCCAGTTCAGTGATGCGCCCTGATAAATGCGCATCAGCCGCCGGACGCTGAGCCTCATAGCGGCAGGTCGACAGGGACAAACCTGTAAGCCTGCAGGCACGACGTTGCGACAGACCGGTCGCATCACACATAAACTTAACGGCTTCCCGCTTCTGGTCTGTCGTCAGTACTTTCGCCCCAGAGCCACCTGAAGTGCCTCCTTATCCAGCATGGCTTCGGCAAGCAGCTTCTTGAGGCGGGCGTTCTCTTCTTCAAGCGACTTCAGCCGCTTAACCTCAGGCACTTCCATGCCGCCAAACTTCTTGCGCCAGGTGTAAAAGGTGGCGTCGGAAATGGCGTGCTTACGGCAGAGCTCACGGGCAGAAACCCCGGCTTCGGCTTCGCGGAGAATACTGATGATCTGTTCGTCGGAAAAACGCTTCTTCATGGGGATGTCCTCATGTGGCTTATGAAGACATTACTAACATCGCGGTGTGTTAATCAACGGGGAGCAGGTCAGTATTCCCATTGACATACTCAGCACCAGCAACAATACCATTCATGATATTTTTAAAGAGATATTCACCATGAATATTCAAGCTAAAATAATTTATTGATTGATTGATGCTGCTAGATATTCCACCTAAGAATCGCCAAAGACTTACTTATATTATCGAACATCTATTTTTTTATACACGGGTCCCTTCCTTTTAATGCTTTATAGTGCAATACTATTATATAGGCAATATAAAAGCACCTATAGTGAAACACTAAATCTAGTTGCCTGACTAGAGATCATATCATCATCTCATAGTCAAAAAAGGTTACAGAATTATTTTTCCTGTAGTTTTTCTTAATTAAGAGCTGACTCACTTAGTTGTGAGTTAACCCTTGCTTCTGTACACTCTACTCAGTAATGCTTCTGCGCCAATATGCCCCAGATATTTAGCTTTCAAAATAATGCGCAATTAATTTTGAGCTCCCCATCATTCAGAGGAGCAAATTAATTGATGACTTAGTTTCAATCGAAAGCGTAGAGTGTTTTTAAATCATCAGTAGGAGAAGATGACTGAATGATTTCCTGATACAGATTTACGCCTCGTCCCTTTTTCGCTTTCCAGTTCTGTAGAAAGGACTTATCACCAAAAAAGAGCAAATGAAGCCTTGCCCTTGAGCAGGCAACATTTAAACGCTTGCGATCAAGAATGAAATTCAGATTACCGTGTGTTCTAACGGTCGAATAACAAACAACATCGGCTTCACTGCCCTGAAATGCATCAACAGTATCAACAGCTATCATTAAAGAGCCCATTTTTCCATCCAGCCACTTTGCCTTTCGTAGGTACTCGCGAATCTTCTGCTTCTGGCCTCCATATGGAGTGATCACAGCAACCGATATCTCCGCTGAAACCCGATTTGCTAGGTCAGTCAGGAAACGAACGATAGCAATAGCTTCGGCGTCATTTTCGTAACTGGTTGAGTTTTTGGGGGTATGTTGGCGTCCTTTTACATCAACCCAATACAAAGATTCCTTGAGCAAATACCTGTCGCTAAAAGCATCCTCTGACCGACCATTGTACAGTGTCCTTTTTCCATCCGGACTGTAGAATAGCCGCCCAACTAAATTCCCAATTGTCGGTGCCATCCTATATTGTCTGTCGAGGACTTCTTTGCACGTGGAAGGGAGCGCATTAAACATCAACTCAAAGAAACTGGTTTCAAGAAAGTTTTCTTTTAAAAATGCCATCTCTTCAGTTGCTTCATCTTCCCTCAGTAAAGGGGCAATACTTGGGGGTAACTGGAAATGGTCGCCCACCATGATGACTTTTTGTGAGCGCATTATAGGAATGAGGATCTCCGGAACGGTCGATCTACCAGCTTCATCAATAATGGCAATATCGAAGGAGAGCCTATCTATTCCCCCTTTGTTGGTGGCCAGACCCACACAGGTTGCACCAACCAGATTTCGGTTCGCTAGAAGGGTAATAAATAACTCATCCTGTTCTGATCGCGTTTGCGAGGCCTGAGTTAGAGACGCTCGCCATTTATGGCACAGTGCAACCTCTTCCTTGGGGAGTGTAACAGCAGCCATAGTGGCGCGAGATTCCAAATGTTTTAAATAAGCATCATATTGTGTATCGAAACTCACAGGGAGAATGGATGCTGCTATCTTACTTGCATTACCAATGCGGATAGAATGCAAATCTGAGCCAAAAGTCTGCGAACAAGATGCGAGAAATTTTTCGAGAGCATTATCAACGGCTGAATTCTGCTGGGAAACGATCAGAATTCGGCGGTTGTGGTTTTGCTTAAAAAGTTGATACATCATCTCAACGATAGCAGTAGTTTTACCCGCTCCCGGAGGGCCCTGAATAAGTGCGATATTTCTTTCCCGGAGACACAGCTCAACGACACGCTTCTGGCTCTCATCCAGTTGATCGCTCCAGCAAAGCGGTGCAGCGAGTTTATCCTGCTGAGGTATATAATTCTCAGGGGCTAACAGGATATTTTTGAGCAGCGGATTAACCAGTCTGTCATTAAAAAAGTCCTCTAGTGCCTGATCTTGTCTTTTTAACGCGGCTGATGGAATTTTAACCTGTAACCGCAACATAGCCCCCTCACCTTCGGGTAACTGTAAATCACCTTCGAGCATGATTTTGGTACTGGTTGGATTGTAGAGGATACCAGATCGACGATCGCGTTTGAGAACAGGAACGTAAACGCTGCGCTCAAATTCCCATTGGAGTAGAGAAACCAGATGATCGGCGTTGAGCTTATTGCTCTCTGAGAGGACGTTTTTCAGCTTATCTGTAATCACGGCAAAACTTTCGATACTTTCCGGATCAGAGGAGTCAGCCATGAGTGTAAGTACGTCACCATCCCGGTGGGCGGCAAGCAATGGAAAGTCGAATGTGAATAGTTCTTCTTTACTACGCTGGTACTGAATCACTTTTTCCCATTGCTGATAGAACTTGCTTTGCGCAAGCCTTTCCGGTGAGCGGCCCGCATCAAGCATCGATTGCGTGCAAAAGCGAATTAATTCCTCAACACCCGGCACCCACCCCATGCGAGCCTGGTCCGCCAGCGTCCTTTCGAGCAGCGTTAAACGGAATGGCATGTCTATGCCAATTTTAAGTGAATCTGTCTGTATAACTGATGTTACAGTCAGCCATTCAAAATCATTCGAAGGGAGACATTCAACGCATACTGTGCCTCTAGCAAGTGTGATAATGCCCGTCCCGCTACTGTAATCCAGCAGTGTCCAGTTCTCTGAGCTTTCAAAAAATCGATGATCCGTTACAGTTTCAAACTGATTTCTTTCAGCAACAAGATAAATTTGTTGGTAAGTGTGTGTATTTCTCTCGCTGTAATTAAATTCGCTAACCTCAATACTTGAGCTTTTGGCATCAAATGGGTTACGTGATAAGCAGAGATTGTATAATGTGGGATACACAGAGAATTTTTGTCCAAGAAGAGGACGAATAGAAGGATATTTGAGCTGGGAAATAGGCAGTATTGCATTAAGTAACCCTTGGTAGAGCGTTCCTATTGCCAGTTTGCCCCTGATAACCCTTTCTATCACAAAGTCGGCAGGTTCGTCCTGCATAATATTATGATAATACAGCGCTCCTCTTGCGACACATCCGATAAATTTCCCATCTGACTGACTCACTGCATGCTGAATCAGTATTGGAACTTCGTCGCCGTACTGCAATGCCAGAGCTCGTTGTGCGGCACTCAGTTTTCTTGCGAATACAATACTGTGACGAAAACGGGGTAATGTTTTATTCACTTCATCTAGAGTGACCAGCACCAGTTTGCCTGGATAAAGCCATTCAAGCGGAAGTTTCTGATCTACCGAATCAAGAGAGAGGATTTCTTCCCATGATTCAAGAGCGAGTAAATTATCGATCCGCGTTTGTTCGTGATCTAAATAACACTGATATTCTTTGAGCCGAACCGCAGCATCTTCTATACGGGCATACTCCCGACGTAGCGCAGATTTACGCCAAGGACTGGACGTTCTATCACTTGCTTCTTTAAGCAGAATTTCTTCAAGCATTCGAAGGTCATCAGGCACGTCCTGTAGCGCAAGACGTCGGTCCTTGATAACGCGCCTTAAGGCGTTCGCATTCTCCAGGGCCGACTCCCTGACTATTTTCAGAGTCTCAGCATCTTTACGATCAAAAGCAGCTTTCGCACGAGAGCGAATCTCGTCCACACGCTTTCGTTCGTAAGTTTGCTTTTCTTGCTCTTCTTCAGTTAAAGCATCATATATCCAGCTAACTGTCTTGGCCGCAAGTGTAATTCCTAATCCGGCAACGATGACAAATGGGATCCCCACACCTTACTCCATGTCGATAGAAAGAAGCATCGCAAATTCTTCTGCCGTGATCTCATTGGCTTCGAACATTTTCATCAGTCTGTCTTTACGTTCAATACCGGAATCGATGTTCTTCTCTTCAAGATCCAACTTTTTCATGACTTGCTCGTGATTTCGCAAGTTTGCTCGCTCATCATTTGTGAGCTTAGCTATTTCCTTGTTAAACTCTATTTCTGCCTTTACCACTTCTTTTTCAGCGAGATGGATCTGTTTTTGCCCCTCAATAATGGTGCGTTTTGTTACTTCTTTTTCTTTTTTGTAATCAATGAGGCTTTTGAACGATTCCACAGAAGTTGATGCCAGTGAGAATAATTGATCGCCACTTAATCCACCTTTACCCGTACTTCCGGATGCATTGGATTTGCTAGTTTTTTTTGTCGATGGCGTTTTTTTCGGCAACTTAGGGGTAGGGGATTTCACTTAGCTTCTCCTTGAGTATCGAGTAACATATAAAGTGTGGCATCAATACAAGTATCGAGTCTTATCTGGAGATCAATTAACGTCTTAAAACCACCTGACCGTTGTCGTTCAGCATTAATCAACATATTCATTGTTTTAAGCACATCAAGCTGGTGGTGCATTTTTTTACGTTTCAGGTATTTTTGCCGTTTACTGTGTTTTAACATGCGTTCTATTGCGGCTAACCGATTCTTTTTTTCTTCTCTCAGACATTGCATCTCACGTTCATGAATCTGTAATTCTTTTTGAAGAAACTCAGCAAGAAACTGATTCCTAGCTCTTAACTGCTGAGTGACCTCTTTCGCTGCGCTATAGCGAAAGTAGGCTCCAGCAGCTTCAATAACGCTGATAGTGGCGTCCACCCATACCGTGGTTGGATCCAGTCCTTTGACTCCTTTTGTCAGTAAAATAGTGCCATAATGGTGGACTTTATTATCATTAAACGCTCTTTCTGCAACGTTTGAGAAAATATCAACTGTTCTCAAAACATGTCCTCGATGAAATGTATCCCCACCATATGCATATTGCAAACAATAACCCTCGAACTCAATCTGAGCGACAACCATTTTTGCTCGAGTTTGTGCGTACGGTTATAAAAAGAAGGGACTGCTTCGTTGTGCTCAGCTATGTTCTGAAAGAGAAATTCCACTGCATCGTTCCAACTGGTGTCATCCGCCTGCAACCAAATCCAGTCAGATTCGGGTGAGTCAAGTAATCGGTCAGGGATTAATCCATGATCGCTAAAATTTACAGTTTGACAGAGCGAGTCGACCTGTTTTCTGAGAGAAGCTGGTAGAGTCTCCGGAGGGGAGTACACTGTGGTAAGCATAACCACCGGGCTATATACTAAATATCCATCCCGTTCGGTAACACTAAGTGTGTTAGGAGCCACCTGAATCGCAATACATGGATAGTCACCAGGATCATTCAGTCTTAAACTCAGTTCCCATTCATTAGGATGGAATTCAGCGTTTTCCATACATGAGGAAAATGATTCGAATAGTGAAGAAAGGTAAGGAGCTGAATCTTTCATAATGCGATTCCTTTGCCGCTCACGATCTTCGTTCCAGTTACTGCAAGGCCAATCAGCGGTGCTTTGTCTATCCTTACGTAACCATGGTTTTATAACAAATGCATCATTTGGGTCGATTGAGGTCGTGACTAGTTTTTCGTCACCAAAAAACCGCTGGTTTTTATAATCACCATCAAGCCAAATAGTTCTTGTTTGATTGTGGAGATGAATCATCCATTGGGCCAGTTTTTCCCCACGTTTCGTCAACCTACCATTTTTAAGAAGCTCTAGTCCTTCCAGGCGTGTCAAGATTGGCACCAGTTGCAGCATGTTTAGGCCAGTCAGTTTCAACACCCAATCCACAGCACGAACTTCAAATGTATATAATGCTTCAAGCAGGAGGTGTGAAAAAATGCCAAGCTGATCGAGTAAGCGATTTTTCAGTGTTAACTCATACGAGCGAACCGGCAAATATACGTAAAAATGTTCGCTGATATCAAAAGAATAAGGGATGTGCGTTGTCACTACTTCAGCCACTATCAGGTATCAGAATTCATGAGTCCAGTTTACAAATATACTAACCTATGAGAAAAGAATTTTTGACCGTGATCGGTGAAAATGCATTAGACGAAGACAATCAGAACAACGGACTATGGGCACCCACTATACAAATATGCACTGATCACCACATCACTTCCCTACCAGTAAAGTGCTCCTCACAACCCCATCCCACTATCTGGCAGTAGAACATCGAACTGCGGCACGAGTTTTGAAAATCCCCGTGTCCGTGGTTCGATTCCGCGTCCGGGCACCACTATTCAGAAAACCCAGCCTTATGGCTGGTTTTTTGCTTTTCTGCGCCGGCAGAATCGCTCACCCTGCAGCCTGGCAGAAACTCTTAAAGCTGGAAAATCCGCCCGTCACCGGCTGGCAGTTCAACGGTTACGCTCAATTTTCCGCCTAACGCCTCAACGTACTTTTTCAGGCTGGAGAGTTTCAGTTCGTCACCGCGCGCCTCGATGGCTGCAATAGCAGGTTGCGAAACTCCCATCTTTTCAGCCAGCTGTACCTGTGAAAGCGCCAGTTCTTCCCGCAGCTGGCGCAGACGAATCTCGAGGATTTTTTCCGCCGCCTTATTTCTGATGCGCGCCTGTGATTCAGGCGAACGCTGAGCAATCAGGTCTTCAAGTTTTGGCATGATTCATCTCCTCCAGACGCTGTTGATACTCGCGGTCAGCCAGTTTAATCATTAGGTCATCCTGCGCCTGCAGCCATGTGGCAAAGCGCACGGTGGTTTCTACCTTCCAGCTGTTCAAAATCACCTCATATAACCTGTAGTTTATAGCGCCCTGATATAAATCGGAAGTTATATTGAAAAGATGACCTGTATCATGCCGGATGCCAGCATCGCTGTGGACGTGCTCAGCTTGTTCGGAGTACCTGAAAAAACTGCAATCCCATGCAATATCGATTAGCTCTATTACAACCCTGACTGCTTCGCCCCATTTGCGCGACGCGTCGCACACTTTTGCGATTGCGCCCAAACCTTTCCAGCGAATTGCGCCACCGGTCACGCCGCGTTGCGCGTGTCGATGTTAAAAAACTGTTAATCGTAGTACCTGCCTGCCGTCGTGGCGTTTGTCCTTAACTCAGCGTCTGCTGCATCTCATCGTGCCGGACGCAATTGATACACCGAATCGTGTCGCCAGAGGGAGTAATCGTGAACCTTCGTCGCCTTAAATATTTCATCAAAATCGTCGACGCGGGCAGCCTGACGCAGGCCGCTGAAAGTTTGCATATTGCGCAACCGGCGCTAAGCCAGCAGCTTGCCACGCTGGAAGGAGAAGTGAATCAGCAGTTACTGATCCGCACCAAACGCGGCGTAACGCCTACCGAAGCGGGGAAAATGCTTTACCATCATGCCTTCACTATTTTGCATCAGTGCGAACAGGCACAACGCGCCATTGACCAGATCGCCGCAGCAACTGCAGAAGGCATGCGCAGCGGCTCCCAATAAAGCACGGATGCCGCCCCGCTGCCTCTCACTCCGGTTAAATTTCGTCAGCTAATCAGCACTCAACCCACACCGCACCGGCATCCGCCGATTTGACACACTGTTCCACCCAGCGTACCCCCATCAGCCCGGCGTGTACGTCCGGATACCAGAAGTCCTGCAGGAAGGCGTGATCGCCGCGGTCGGTGGCGTCCATCGCCAGCGCAAAACGGCGATAGAGATTCGACCAGGCTTCAAATAATCCTTCGGGATGGCCGCCACCAATACGGTCATCGGCCAGCGCGCTGGCGTGCAGATAGCCCATGCCGCGCTCAAGAATCTGCACCGGCTCGCCCTGCACTTCATAGCGCAGCTGGTTTGGCTGTTCATCCCACCACTCCAGACTGGCTCGGGCACCCACCACGCGAATTTTCTGGCCGTGCATCGATCCGCAGTTCACCGCTGACGCCCACAGCGTACCGACCGCGCCGTTATCGTATTCCATCATCACAAAGGCGTTATCTTCCAGCGGCGCACGCGAGGCCACAAAGCTCTGGCGGCTGCACAGCAGACGTTTTATTTGCAACTGCGGCAACAGGGTTTCAGCGATAAACAGCGGATGGGTGGCCAGATCGCCCAGCACATAGCTCGGGCCGACAAAACGCGGATCGACGCGCCAGCGGGTGCTGGCATTCTGTAATTCGACCGCTTCGTGATGAAAGCCATGAGCAAACTGCATGTTCACAATGCGGATCTCACCCAGCAGCCCGTCAGCAATCATGGTGCGCGCCTGCTGAATCAGCTGATGGCCGGCATAACCGTAGGTCACGCCGATGATCTTCTGCTGCGCTTTACACAGTTGCTGCAGTTCCTCAGCTTCAGCGGAGGTGAAACACAGCGGTTTTTCACACACCACGTGCAGCCCGGCGCTGAGCGCGGCGCGGCAGATAGCAAAGTGCGTATTGTTCGGCGTGGCGATGGAGACGGCTTCAATGCCATCAGCACGCGCGGCTTCTGCTTTAAACAGGGTTTCGTAATCGCTATAGCAGCGCTCCGCCGCCACGCCCAGCGCGCGACCAAACGCTTGTCCGCGCTCCGCATCAATATCAAACGCACCCGCCACTAAGGTGAAGTTGCCGTCGCGTAAAGCAGCGGAACGGTGGATGTAACCGATCTGGCTGGTGCCGCCGCCGCCCACCATGCCCCAGCGCAGCGCGCGCTCCAGTACTTTGCTCCCGTTAATCATGCTGTTCTCCTCAGAATCCGATGGAATGCAGGTAATGCAGGCTGGCCGTGACGTCCTGCAGACTGGTGGCGGCGTTGCGCGGATCGCGCTCCTGCTCAATGGTGATCCAGCCCTGATAGTGACGTTCAGCGAGAAACGCCCGCAGCGCCGGGTAATCAATCGCGCCCTGGCCAAGCGGGCACATCACGCCCTCGGCACAGGCAGTGAAAAAGTCGACGCCGCGCGTAATCACATCGCGCCAGACGGCCGCATTGATGTCTTTGAAATGCAGATAGTCGATGCGCGACCAGTAGCGTTGCAGCCAGGTCTGCGGATCCATGCCGGAATAAAAAAGATGGCCGGTATCGAGACACAGTCCGGCGACCTCATGCGGGATGTCCTGCACCAGCTGTTCCAGTTCATCAGCAAACTCAATGCAGCCACCGGCATGAGGATGAATCACTGGTCGCACGCCGTAGTCGTGCCAGGCGATGTGACTGAGCTGAGTGATGTGCTGCATCATGCGCTGCCAGTCCGCAGGTGCCAGGCGTGGCGCTTTCTCTGTCTGACCAGCAAATTGCGCCCGCTGCGGGTTGCCGAAATCGATAATCACCAGATAGGGCGCGGGTCGGTTATCACCGTGCGTGCGTGCCGCGCACGGCACCTGCGACAGGTTGCGGCAGATGTTGTGCGTCAGCTCAACCATCGCCGGGAAATTCGCCTCGCTGACCAAATCATCAAAAATGGTGCCGGCCACCAGCGACAGCTGATGCGCTTCCAGCTGCTGGCGCAGTTCGGCGGCATCGGTCGGCAGATAGCGCCACGGCCCGAGTTCAATGCTGCGGTAACCGGCCTGGGCCGCCTCGCGCAGCACCGTTTGCCATGGTGGCAGGAAAGGATTGTCAGGATCGTCTACGCCCCAGCTGCAGGGCGCATTGGCAATGTGTAGGGTCATGATGGTTCCTTATGATGAGGGCTGGCATCAGTATCAAATAGATATTTCACCAACCTCAATCATGGAACTTTCATTCTTTGATAGCAATCATAAATTTAATTATCAAATTTTTGATAATATTTTATCAAATGCTGTCGTCATGCGCGCTGGCGCGGCTGTCGCCCGGTGAGCGATAACAAAGGGTGACGGCGCAACGCCTCAGACATTTTCCCGCATGACGATCTCAAACGGCAGGGTGACCTGAGAAAAATGGTCGCTGCGCTCAGCGTGACGTTGCAGTACGGTTTGTGCCAGCTGTCGTGCCATGTCAGCGATCTGATGGCGCAGCATCACCGTGATGGTGCCATCTATCAGCGCCAGGTCGCCGTCATTGACCGGGCCGTGACAAATCAGCGCCACCTTACGCTGCGGCTGCTCACGCAGCGCCTGAACGACCCCTTCTATACCGCCACACGGCGCGTAGATCAGCGCCAGATCGGCATGCTGCTCCAGCAGCTGGCGAGTCGCCTGATAACCACCGGCAATCGATTCGTGGGTTTTGAGCGGTTCCAGCACGCGCCGCGCACTGTCCTGCTCGCGCAGATACGAGCGAAAACCACTCTCGCAATTCTCCTGACAGATAAAGCGGTGATCCCCCAGCAGCACGCCCGCCGGACCCGGCTGATGCAGCAGATGGCTGGCGATCCAGCCCGCGCTACGCCCGGCTTTCTGATTATCCAGGCCGAAATAGCCTGCATGCCCACAGGGCGAGAAGTCAGAAAACAGCGCGTAGACGCGCACGCCCTGACGCGAAACGTGCGCTATCGCGTGGCGGATTAGCGGATGATCCAGCGCCACCACGCCGATAGCCTCCACCTGCTCAGCCAGCCGGTAGAGCGAATCCACCACCGCTGCCACCTCATCAATCTCGTGCCAGACAAACAGCGGCTCGCTGCCGGCCGGATGAAATGGCTGCGTCTGCTGGCGCAGCGCATCGGTTAGCGTTTGATAAAAAGAGTACGAAGCCGACAGCAGGATAAACCCCATGCGCAGCGTCACGCCGTCGCTCTGTGCACTGAACGGGGCGTGGCTGCTGCGGTAACCCAGCCGTTGCGCCGCTGCCAGTACTTTCTGTTCGGTCTGCGCCCGCACCGGCGCACGGCGATTGAGCACCCGATCCACGGTGGCGATCCCCACCCCGGCAGCGGCGGCAATCGCGCTCATGGTAATTTTGCTCATCGTTAAGCCCTTTAATGATAATAAACTATCAAAAATAATGCCTGAGGTTATGCTTTCACGCCATATAAGCCGCTCGTCATCTCTCAATAAATGAGTAAATCCTCTCATTCTTTTGATCGCTGTCGCACAAACACCATCATTCGTTTCATTTTTCACATAAATAGAATAATTATTTGGCAAACGATCGCCGCAGCGTGTCGCCGGCACTGATGGAAATGCATCAGCAAAGCATTAGAGCCGGTGCCGGGCTGTTTTTATAGTTGACGCGACACCAGCCGCCGATTGCGGTGGTGGGTAACGTAACGCGCAGGAGAACAACAATGAAAATCGCTTTTGATGTGGATGTTATCCGCGATCTCGGCATCACGCGTATGGTGCATCAGGTCGCGGAGTGGGGTTATAAATACATTGAACAGTCGCCGCATCCGCAGATCAATCCGTTCTATAAACACCCGAAAGCCAGCCGGGAGATCATGCGCGAGTACAAAAATGCGCTCAACGCTACCGGACTGGAAATCTCCTCGTTTATTACCGTCTATCGCTGGTCGGGACCGGATGAGCTGCGGCGCCAGGCGGCGGTGAAAAACTGGAAGCGAATGATTGAGATTGCCGTGGAGATGGGCGTGCAGGTGATCAATACCGAGCTCTCCGGTAACCCGAACGAGCCCGAAATTTGCGAAGAGATGTTCTATCGCTCAATGGACGAGCTGCTGCCGATTTTCGAGCGAGAGGGGATTCGCGTGGAAATTCAGGCGCATCCGTGGGATTTCTGCGAAGAGAGCAATGAAACGGCCGATATCGTTAAGTCGTTCCGCAGTGACAACGTCAAATACATCTACAGCGCACCGCATACCTTCTACTATGACAAGGGCAAAGGCGACGTGAAGAGTATGCTGCATTACGCTGGTGACGATCTGTCGCACATGCTGATTGCCGATACCATGAACCACACCAAACACTGTCGCTACATCGTTAACCCGCCGGGCGTCGATGCCACTATCCACCAGCACGTGGCCGTTGGCGAAGGTGAGGTGAATTTCGACGCGCTGTTCGAAGCGCTGCGCGAGATGGATTTCGCTAACCGCCACTATAAAGTGGGCGGCGAGTCGATTATCTCCGCCGCGCTGTTTGGCTATCCGGAGAAGATGAAGTATCAGGCGGTGGAAACCCGCGAGCTGATTGAGCGCGAGCTGCTGAATCTGTAAGTTGCATGCACAATCAGCCCCCTCTCCCGCCTGCGGGAGAGGGTTGGGGTGAGGGAAAACGCCATCGCCCATTCCCCATTAAACCGTCACCCACTCCACCTCCACAAACTCGCCGCGCGTCAGCGACAGCTGCGCCGCTTCCGCGATGGCCTGCGCGCGCAACCCATCAATCAGCCCCGGCAGACCGGCCACGTTCTCGCCGCCCAGATGGCGCACAAACGCATCGAGATGGCTGTAATAGGTCTCCTGTACCCGGCTGAACCAGTCCGCATACAGTCCCGGCTGGCGGATGTGCTGCCCCTGATACAGGGTCGCTCCGCGCACCGCCTGGCTTTCCGACGCCAGCATGCCCAGGCTGCCCATCACGCTGATGCGCTCGTCATAACCGTAAGCGGTACGACGGGCATTATCGAGCTGCGCCAGCGCGCCCTGCTGCAGGCGCATAATCAGCACCGAGGTATCGACGTCAATGTCGCGGATCGCCGGCATCGCCAGCGCGGCACCGAGCGCGCCCACGGTGACCACTTCATCCTCAGTTAACCAGCGCAGCAGATCGAAAAAGTGGATGGCCTGGTCGCGCATCTGTCCACCGGACGCCTGCAGATAGCTCAGCGGCGGCAGTTCAGAGGCGCGGCACACCATCTGGATGAGCTCGCTGCGTCCAATCACGCCCTGCTGCAGCTGGGCTTTCAGTTGTGCATGGCTGCGATCAAAACGCCGATTGAACCCTACCGTCACCGGCACCTGCAGCGGGGAAATGCTGGCTACCACTTCCCGGGCGCGCGACAGCGACAAATCGATCGGTTTTTCACAGTACACCGCTTTGCCCGCCAGCACCGCCTGCTCCAGTAGCGGAGCGTGGGTCGGCGTCGCACTGGCAATCAGCACCGCATCAATGGCCTTACTGCTCAGCGCCTGCGGCACGCTGGCGGCCCGCGCCCCAAACTGCTCTGCCAGCGCGGCGGCGCGCGCGGCGTCGATATCGCACACCAGCGCCAGCTCAACGCCGGGATGGCGCGCCAGGTTTGCGGCATGCACCTGGCCAATAAATCCACAGCCAATCAAGGCAAAACGTTGCGCACTGCGCATGATAACGCTCCTGTTGCTCACACTTCGGCATCGTCGGTCTTGTCAAAATATCGCTTTCTGGCAGGCTGTCTGAACGCGGTTTTTGATGGAATTCACTCAGATGAAAACAATGACGCTGGCCGAACTGGCTAAGCGGGTGGGCGTGGGCGTCGCCACGGTGGATCGGGTGCTGAACGACCGGGGCGGCGTGTCGCCCGCGATGACGAAAAAGATTTTACTGGCGGCGCGCGAAGCGGGTTTGAAACGCATCCTGCCGGAGGAACACCGCCACGCGTGGCAGATCGAAGTGCTGCTGAGCGGTAACGGTTCCTTCTTCTTTCAACAGCTGGCGCAGGATTTTGCCCGGCTGGCAGATGAGCTCGGCTATCGTCGCCTGCGGCTGCACCGCACGCTGATTCCGGAGCATGCGCCCGAAAAGCTGGCGGCGCATATCGAAGCCAGCAGCAAAAAGATGGACGGGCTGATTGTTTTCGCCCATGAAAATCCGCTGATTTACGCGGCGCTTGAGGCCTGTAAAGCGCGTGGCGTACCGGTCATCACGCTGGTGGCCGATCTGCCTGAAGCGCCGCGCCTGTGTCATGTCGGTGTTGATCAGCTGAAGGCCGGACGCACTGCCGCGCTGATGCTCGGCAGCATGCTGCCCGTGGCGGGTGACGTGGTGCTGGTTAGCGGTCGCGCCGATTACGCCGCGCACCGTCTGCGCATCGAAGGATTTCAGGCGGTGCTGGCGGAGCGCTTCCCGCATCTGCGGCTGCGGGAGATCATCGCAGGCCAGGACGAGCGCGAGCGCATCAGCCGGCTGCTGGAGAAAACGCTGGCCGCATCGCAGCAGATTGTCGGCTTATACAATACCGGCATGGGCAATACCCAGATTCACGAAGCGCTGGCGCGCCACCGGCTGTGCGGCAAGGTGGTGTATGTGACGCACGAACTTTACCAAACCACCCGTGAGCTGCTGGCCAAACGCGTGCTGACGCTGACGCTCGATCAAAACACCCTGCGTCACGCACAACTGGCGCTGACGCTGCTGCTGCGACATCTGGAAGAGGGTGAGCAACCAGAGACCTATCATCCCGGCAAAGTCGACTTTATGCTGTTTACGCAAGAGAATTTTGCCTGATTCGACTTTGTCTTTTATCGCCAGCGCGGTTAAATCGGCGTGATAGCGTGCTGCTACACTCAGTAGCAGCAAAAATCTTCTCACAACAAGGCGAACGCATTATGTCGGAAAATCAGTATCAGCCCGCGAAAGTCTGGACCTGGGACCCGGAAGCCAAAGGTAACGGGGCGAAGACTAACCGTCCAACCGCCGGGCCGACGCATGAGCAAACGCTGCCGGTCGGTAAGCATCCGCTGCAGCTCTATTCGCTGGGGACGCCAAACGGCCAGAAAGTGACCATTCTGCTGGAAGAGCTGCTGGCGCTCGGCGTGCAGGAAGCGGAGTATGACGCCTGGCTGATCCGCATCGGCGACGGCGATCAGTTCTCCAGCGGCTTCGTTGAGGTTAACCCCAACTCAAAAATTCCGGCGCTGCGCGACCACTCGATCACGCCGCCACTGCGCGTGTTTGAATCCGGCAATATCCTGCTCTATCTGGCGGATAAATTCGGCCACTTTATTCCCTCTGACGTGGCGGGCCGCACGGAAACCCTGAACTGGCTGTTCTGGCTGCAGGGATCCGCGCCCTACCTTGGCGGCGGTTTCGGCCACTTCTATCACTACGCGCCAGAAAAAATTGAATACGCCATTAACCGTTTCACGCTGGAAGCCAAACGTCAGCTTGATGTGCTGGATCGCCAGCTGGCGGACCACCGTTTCCTCGCCGGCGAAGAATATACCATTGCCGATATTGCGACCTGGCCGTGGTACGGCAATCTGGTGCTGAACAACCAGTACGGTGGCGGCGAATTCCTCGATGTGCAGTCGTACAAAAATGTGGTGCGCTGGGCAAAAGAGATTGCCGACCGTCCGGCGGTGATCCGCGGGCGTAAAGTGAATCGGGCATTTGGCGCCGAGCCGCAGGATCAGCTGCTGGAACGGCACAATGCGAGCGATTTTGAGACCAATACTGAAGACAAGCGTCAGGCGCGAGGCGAACAATAATGGCCGCATATGTCGTTATGATTAAAGACGAAACGCTGGACAAAGACGAGCTGGCCACCTATTCGCAGAAAGCCGGCGCGGCGCGTGGCGATCACCACATCACGCCACTGGCGTTTTACGGCGATCTGGAGGTACTGGAAGGGCGCGATGCTGAAGGCGTAGTGGTGCTGCAGTTTGAAGATGCCGAGGCCGCCAAAGCCTGGTACTTCAGCCCGGCCTACCAGGAAGCCAAAGCGCATCGCCTGAAAGGCGCCAACTACCGCGTACTGCTGGTGAACGGCGTGGCGTAATGGATGACGTAACCCGTTGCTAAGCAAGGGTTATCCGCGGCGCGATCCCTCGCGCCGCGATTAAATCCAGCGCAGTTAATCCAGCGTAATCCGCACCACACTATCCGGCCCTTGCGGCGAGCGATCTTTATTAAGTCCCTGCTTCACCGTCACATACAGCGTCTGACCATCTGGCGACACCAGCAGGCTGTTAGGATGGGTCGGCAGCGTCCAGCTATTTTTCACTGCGTAGGTCGTCGCGTCCAACTGCAGCACTTTGCCGCCGAGTCGCTGGCTGATGTAAATCTCGTTGCGCTTCGCATTGAATTTGATGCCAAGCGAATCGCCGACATCCAGGCGTTTGATCACCCTACCGCTGCGCTCATCGAACACCAGCGTGGTTTTGCCCTTAGAATTGTCAGTGACGTACAGGCGGCCATTGGCGGCATCTTCGGCCAGATTTAACAGCAGATACTCTTTGCCATCGCCAGGCGTCCAGCGCTGCTCAATTTTGTGACTGCGCGGATTGATCACCAGCACTTCGCCACTGCCGTTCGCCGCGTAAATACGGTCAGTTGACGCTGAATAGAGCAATCCGGTCACCCACTTGCCAGCGTTTTTGATGGTGGTTTTCAGCCGCAGCGTATTCGCATCGACCACCCAAATCATCGCCGGATTCTCAATCGCACCGATGTACAGCAGGCCGTCATGCAGCAGGATTTCACGCGCGCCAACCGGATTGCCTTTGTCGTTTTTCAGGCCAAACAGCAGACGCTGCAGCACTTTACCGCTTCTGGCGTCCACTTTCGTCACGCCACCGTCCAGTGTGTTGGTAATGTACAGCACGCTGCCGTCCGGTGAAGCCGTCATGCCAAAGTTTTTCAGATCGGTATGGGTTTCGCCCAGCGTCGCCAGCGTGCGGGCATCCAGACGATACAGCACGCCACCGTTGACGGTTTTAAACGCCTGCGCGCTGGCCACATACAGCGCAGCCGGATCGCCCGGCACATAGGCCATTTCATACAGGCCGTCGCCCAGTTCACGCTGCTGTACCTTCTCCGCTGCCGCTGGCTTAGCCGCGGCGGCAGGCGCTACTGATTTTTTAGCCGGCGCCTGACAGGCGCTCAGGCTCATGGCTGCCAGCAGCGCCAGAGCCAGCGCGGTGGCGCGCGGGCGTAATGATGAAGTCATTGCTGTCTCCGGTAAGGACCGATGGGTTACCTGCGCGAGCAGGAAGCATAAAAAGGAATGAGAATCATACGCATTATTGTATCAGTCGTAAATGTGCCTGATCGGCGGCAGGAGGCGCAGGGCTGCGCTGCGTGAATGCCCTCCCCTCAAATTGCCACTTGTAGTATGCTTGACGGCCTTCCTGCCTCAGATGTTGACTTAAAAAATGATGGTTCCTGACTATTTAATCAGTGTGTTGCTAACGGCCCATAACAGTGAAAAATTTCTGCCTGACACGCTGGCGAGTTTAGAAAAGGCCTGTCATGGTGTTGAGCAGTATATTGAATTTATTCTTATCAATGACGCATCCGTCGACAACACAGCAGCGTTACTCGATGATTTTTCCCGGCGGCATCCGCAGGCGAAAGTATTTAATATTGATTACCGCAACATTGGCCGGGTGCGTAATTTTGGCGTTCAGCAGTGCAGCGGTGAATATATTACGATGCTGGATGGCGACGATCAGTTGCTGGCCGACGCCCTCGCCGATATTGTCCGCTACCTGAAAAGCCATCGTCCGGACGCACTGTTCACGGCGCTTAATGAGGTATATGAATCCCGGCCTCAGCACATCACGTGGCAGGGCCTGCAGGCGGAAACACTGTCACGGCATCAGGCCATTGAAAAATTCCTGATCCATCGCGATTTGCAGGCGCACTTTATCGGTCAGTTTATTAAGCGCACCATACTGCTGGCACATCCCTTCCCGGATTATGTCTGCTACGAGGACGCCTGGCTTTTCCCGGAAATCCTGGTCAGCAGTGATGCAATCGCTTATAGTCGCCAGAGCCCTTATCTCTATTTTAAACGCGGCAACAGCTTATCCAGCCAGCTGGATAAACACAAAATTTCACTCTTAGTGAGCGCAACGCAGCATATGGATGAGGTGTTGCCGGAGCGCTATCGCAATCTGCTATCCTGCCACTGGATTAATATTGCACATAAACATCGGCAAGCCCTGGATAATCCTGACGACAGAAAGCAGGTTATTGAGGCGATCACTAAAATCAGGCCGCTGTATTTTCTTTTCGATAGTAAAATCAGAACCAGCTTTAAAAAGAAATATCTGGCTCTGAAGTTAAACAAACCGCTGTAACTACCGGGCGCTATGCCAGCGCCGGTTTATCAGGACGATGCTTTCTCAGGCGGATGAATCATGGCATAGCTGATGATAATCGCCATCACCAGGATTAGCACCGAACCACTCTGAATTAACACCGTGTCGGTCAGCCCAAAGATGATAATTGACAGCGGCAGCAGCGTTAATCCGGCGACGCCGCGGCGTGCGGCTACTATCAGCAGCACGAGGTAAAAAATCAGCAGGGAAAGTGCGCCAGCGATCCCCTGCAGCGAAAGCGTTTCAAGGAAATCATCGTGCAGGTGATACATGACGTTTTTATACGCTTCGGGATTGTGGCGCTCATGCTGCGTGATGTATTCCCGCGCTTTTGCCGTGCGCTGATCCGGACTTTGCCCCAGCAGCGACCACGAAACGCTGTGCCAGCCGCCTTTCCAGATAGAGAAACGGGCGCCAATCGAGGTGTTATTGTTGGTCTGATAAGTATCAACTTCATTGTGGATGCTGTCTAAGCGCTGCCAGACGCTGCCCGGCATAAATAAAGCGCCCACGATAATAAACAGCGCTAACACCACCAGCGAAATTTTACCCGCCCAGCGATGGGTAAAATAAAACCAGGCCAGATAAATGAGTGGCAGGGTTAATACGCCGGCGCGTGACTCGGTCAGAATCATCAGCATCATATTCACGACAAAAACCGCGCTGAATAAGACCATTTGTCCGCCGCGATGGGTGATTACCCGGTGGCCGGTATACAAAGTACAGAGCGCCAGCGCGGTAATCAGATAAGAGACGGTACCGGCGGAGTCGGTCAGCAATCTGATGCGGGTCAGCGTTTTTGCGTGTTCACTGATAGCGAAACCTAACGTCACCAGCAGCCCGACAAATAAGATGGCGCTGCAGGTTATCAGGAGTGGACGGCTAAGGTAGTGGCGCCAGGCGACGAGAAAATAGCTGAGAAAAGCCGCGATAATAAATAGCTTACCGCCCTGGAAGTAGTTGTTCACCACATCACTGAATTCAGCATGGGAAAACATCTTTGCCCAGATGAGCCTGACCAGCCCAATGAACAGCAGCGGAAGCGCTACCGTTATGGCCGTTTTATCTGTTAGCCACTGTTTTTTCACCGCCAGAATTACTAAATACAGAGCCACCAGATAACTGGAAAAATAGAATATTTTGCGCGGTAAGGCTTCAACCACCAGTGACGACGCCAGCGCGATACTCAGCAGCACAAAACAGAGCTGGTAAATATTTTTTCCCGTCATCAGCTGGCGAAAAGCGTGAGCTTGCACTTAACAATACCTCATCTTGATATGTTTCAGGCGCCACAGCATGGCCTGCCACCATCTTTTTTGACGAAAAAGCGACTTATACATTCTTTTTGCCTGCTGCGCATTGGCTGGCTGGTCAAACGCCATGGTGGACAGCGGTGAATCCTGATAAATATCGCGATAGTGGTGAACCACAAACTGTTGATTCCATACCTGCCAGGGCTTATCCGCACCGGCATAATGAATCAGGCAGGTTTCCGCCGGCACGTCGAGTGTATAGCCACGATCGTCATGGGCCAGCATGGTCAGGGTATTGAAGCGAGGAGAAACAAAGGTCACTTTATCTTCCAGTAAAATATTCAACGCATCCTGGTCGAGATACTGGAAGTTTCGCCCGTGTTCGGACAGTAAAGTAAACGCGCGTTCGCTGATATTTTCAGCCCGCCATTGCGCTACATCAATCAGCATCATGCCGGCGTTAAAATAGCGCTCGCCGCGCAAGCCGGCATTCTTCGCCAGCACCGGCTGCAGCGAGGCAATTTCACCGACCACCAGCGCAACCGCCTCAGGGCCGGTCGGGATCTGCCACAGTTCATTGAGCGGATTAATGCACACCATATCGGCATCAAGATAGAGCAGTTTTTCCGCCTGCGGCAAAATCAGCGGTGCCAGAAAGCGGTAGTAGGTTGCACGGGTAAAAAGTTCGGTGACCGGCAGCGTGGCAAACAGCTGGTCCGGCAGATGATGCAGCGTCACGCCGTGGCGCGATCCCTGAAACAGCCTGGCGAGCCGGGGGTTATCGGCCGGTGTCAGTTCTGACGAGATCAGATGGAAATGATACACGCGGTCTCCGGCGTGTTTCATAATGGACAGAATCGTGATTAGCGCATGCGCTTTAAACTTTCCGTCAACGCCAAAAACAATATGTTGATCGCTCTGTACCGGAAAAAGTGGTTCGGCGTTTATTTCCTGAAGAACATCATGATTCATTGCGCGCTTCTCTGCTGCGGAGCGCTACACTCCGTAACCACTTAATATGTAGACAATAAAATTGGATTTAGCATAAAACGGTAAAAGATTACCACTTTGGTAAACCCAAAGAAAGCGTAGCACGGTAAGCCAGGAGTTTTCGCAGACGAGACAAAAGCAGCCTCTCCCATCCTGTTATTTACGATGAGAGAAGCACGCTGGAGAATAAAGCTACAGCGACGCGCCGCCGCAAATTACCAGCTCCTGTCCGGTAATGGCAGCGGCAGCCGGCGACAGCACAAAGCCAGCCAGCGCGGCCACCTCTTCGGGATGGATATAGCGTCCGATAGGCGGCAGTCTCGGCGGCGAGCTGGCGCGGTCCGGCTGCAGCAGCATCGGCGTGGCGGTGGCACCGGGAGCGATCACATTGACCGTAATGCCCTGCGGAGCCAGTTCGGCGGCCCAGCTGCGCGCCATGCCCACCATCGCCGCCTTGGTGCTGACATACTGGCTGCGATTCGCCGCGCCGCGTGACGTGCGGCTGCCGAGCAGCAGGATACGATCGCCGTGGCCCATCTGCGGCAGCAAGGTGTTGGCCATGATTTGCGCCACCTGCACGTGCAGATACCACAGCCGCGCCCCCTGCTCTTCCTCCAGCTCACCCAGCGGCGCGGCCAGCATCATGCCTGCCGCGTGCACCAGTGCATCCACTTTCGCCAGCCCGGCCAAAGCCCGTTTCAGCTGACCGGCGTCAAACAGGTCGACGCTGACGGAGGTAAACGCCGGATGATCTTTCTCTACCGGCGTACGGCTAAAACCGGTGACCTGCCAGCCCTGCGTCAGCAGCTCATCGGCAATCGCCGCACCAATGCCGGAACTGACACCGGTGACCAGCGCATGGCGGCTCATGCTTTGTCCCTCACCCAGCTCTCCTCCACCCGCACATATTTGATGGCCTGGCGGAAGTAGGTGTACGCGATGTGCAGAGCGCCGTCAGCGCCCTGTTTGATGCTGGGATAGGAGAACTCGCGGTTCAGTTTTTCCTGAGAGTTGTTGGTCATGCAGTAACCATCCCCTTCATCCAGATTACGCTGCCACGGCCAGCTTTTTCCGCCATCCAGGCGAAATAGCCACCGTCATCGGCGCGCGCGGTGCGCCCCAGAAGGCGCTGCGTCCGACCCTGGTTAACCACCGGTTCTTTGCGCCGCCTTGGCCCCGCCGCGTCATCATCGTCGTCAATTTCATCGTATAACGAGGCGCGACGTTCCCTGGCCCCGGCGGCGCTCATGGGGTTAAACACCAGCGCCAGTTCGCCGTCGTGCAAGCGTGGTCACCTGAATAGATGAGTTGTTATTCGGCAGCTCGGTAGGCTCCGGCACGGACCAGCTTTCGCCGCCGTCATCCGGTTGACTGGCTGTAATAGATATTGTCTGCCCAGCGGCTGCGGAACAGGGCCACCAGTGTGCCGTCGTGCAGCGGGCGGGTAATATTCATATGCACGCAGCCGAGGCTCTCCGGTACCTCGACATCGCGCCACGCTTTGCCCCCGTCCCCGGAGATTTTTACCGCGCTGATATCGTCGTTGCCGACCCATTTCTCACCCGGCTGGGTGCGGCAATAGAACACCGGCAGCAGCCAGTTGCCGTTCTCCAGCACCACAATCGGCTGGCGGATAAACGTGCCCGGTTTATCGAGCAGCGTAGCGATCTCCCCCCAGGTTTTCCCCAGATCGCGGGACTGGCGATAGCGCACAATAGCCGTGTCCTGATTACCGGAGATCTGCGCGGTCCACAGCAGCCACAGCACGTTGTCCGGGGCGAGGAACAGAACCGGGTTCTGTTCGGAGCGCGTCGGATCGTCCGACAGTGTTGCACCGCATCGCTCCAGCTGCTGCGCTGCCCGGCGCCAGGCGCGATCCCCACACGGAGATATCCGCGATGCCTTCCTGCGTGCCGCCAAACCAGACGCACAGCAGCGAGCCGTCCGGCAGCGGCAGCAGATTCGCCGCGTGGTTTTGCGGGCAAGAGGAGGGCAGCATGGCGGTGAGCTGCTGCGCATCCTGCGGTTGCAGGCTTGAAACATCCCGTACGTCGACGGTTATGGTTAGCGGACATATCAGACTCCATTATTTTGAACAGGTTGCGACGCATGAGAACCGGCTTTTTGCTGTGCTTTGTTGGGGATCAGGCGGTCCATCACCATGATCACCGCCGGGGTCAGCAGGGCGATGTACATATTGTTGATGCCGAACGGATCGCCCAGCAGATACCAGACCGAGGTCACGACGCAGGCGCCAATCAGGCCGGCGTTCGCGCCGCGGGTGCTGTTAAAGAACGGCGCGTAGAAAGCAATGACGGCCACCACGGAAATCGACAGGCGAATGGCGCGGGTAAAGAACGAGAGCTTCAGCACTTCAGGTACCAGCAGCACGAAAATCAGCGGCAGGAAACCAATCAGCAGGGAGATCCAGCGGGTGGCCTTAAATTCCTGTTCGGGCGTCGGGTTGCGGCATCGGCACGTAAAAGTCTTTTACCACCAGGGAGGCGATAGCCAGCGCCACGGTACTGACGCTGACAAAAATGGACGCCACCAGAGAGGTGGTGACCAGGCCGGCCAGCCACGGGTTCATGTCCTGCAGGAAAATCGGCATCGCATACAGGCTGTTAATTTCCGGGTGCAGGTATTTTGCCGCCACGCCAATCACCGCAATGGCCAGCGCAATCGGCAGGCAGAAGAAGAAGGCGACCCAGGTGGAGCGTTTCGCCGATTTCACGTCTTTGGTGGAGGAGATTGCCTGAATCACAAACTGGGTGCAGAAGATGGAGCCGATGGTGCCGATGAGCCAGGCGAAAATGGTGCTGGCGCACCGATGTTACCGTCCCAGGTCCAGTAGAAGTCCGGCATGTTTTCGATCATTGGCGTGAAGCCGCCGGTTTTGGACAGCGCAAAGCCCATGATAGCCAGAATACCGAAATATTTCAGCGCGCTGTGCAGTAGCGTCACCCAGGCCACACCTTTCATGCCGCCAAAGGCGAAGTAGAAGGTACTGACGATGGCCGTGATAAAGGCCGCCACGGGCAGATTGACTTTCAGTACCGTGGAAATCGCCGCCGCGCCGCTGACGTAGTTCCCCACGTTAACCAGCAGCAGGGCGTAGATCATGATGATGGAGATAATGTTTTTGGTGCTGTTGCCGTATTTTTCGGCAATCGCGCCGGAGATGGTGATTTTGCCGGTGTTGTAGATGCGTTTTACCAGCAAAAGGCCAAAGAGCGGGAAGCCAATCGCGGCCCCGATCACCGACCAGGACGCGGCAAAGCCATCTTCAAACGCCGCCTGGGCGGTGCCGATGGTGGATTTTGCGCCGATGTATTCAGACATCAGCAGGATCCCGACAATAAAGGCCGGCATCGCGCGCGAGCCTTCCATAAAATCGCCGGTGTTTTTACTGCGGAACCGGAAGGTCAGCCAGGTGGTGAACAGGATGTAGGCAATAACAATGCCGACAATAATCACCATCCCTTCTGCAGAGAACTGTTTCATGTTCGCCTCATTGATAACGTAGGGTCGTGGTGCGTGCCGGGCTTCACACGCACCGTTAATGAGGCGGCCATGATTATTGTTGTTGCGTCGCTGCGCTGGCTACCCCGCACCGTGCAAAATGATTTACTTCACTCAAAAATGAATAAATTTACGCACAGGCAGGGCAATTTATAGATTAACTGGCGCTTAATTAGTTTGATCATGCTCACAAACAGTCAAATGTGATTAATAATAATCAAACCTGGCTGTGTGAGACAGCGAGGCAGACGGCGTACCTGGCCACGGCCACCGCGCCGGGCCACCGCGCCGGGCCACCGTGCCAGGCAGCCGCGAACGTCAGGCGAGACTGTCGTTTTCCAGTTTCTGCCGTTTGCGCAGATGAGGGAACAGCGCCATCCACAGCGCCACGACCACCAGGGTGCCGACACCGCCAATCGCCGCTGCGGGCACCGCACCGAACCATGCGGCCAACAGGCCGGATTCGAACTCACCCAGCTGGTTAGAGGTATTGATGAAAATGGCGTTGACCGCGTTGACGCGCCCGCGCATCTCATCCGGCGTGTCCAGCTGCACCAGCGCGCCGCGAATCACCATGCTCACCATATCGAAGCCGCCGAGTGCCGCCAGCGCCAGCAGCGAGAGCCACAGCTGCGTCGACAGCGCAAATACCAGCGTAGCCAGACCAAAACCGGCTACCGAGCCAAACATGATCATGCCCACGTGCTTTTCCAGCTTGTGACGGCTGAGCCACACCCCAACCAGCAGCGCCCCGACCGACGGGGCACCGCGCAGCATGCCCAGCCCCCACGGACCGGTATGCAGAATATCCTGGGCGAAGATCGGCAGCAGCGCCGTGGCGCCGCCCAGCAGCACGGCAAACAGATCGAGCGAGATCACCCCAAGCACATCTTTGCGCTCGCGGATGAAGCGGACACCGGCAAACATGGTGCTGAGGCTGGCCGGAATACGTGCCTGCGGCGGTCGTTCGTAGCGCAATCGGCTGACCAGCACAATCGACAACAGATAGAACAGCGCCGAAACACCGTACACCACCTCCGGCCCGGCCACGTACAGTAAGCCGCCCAGCGTCGGACCGACAATCACCGCCGCCTGTCCGCCCACCGAGCTGGCCGCCATGGCGCGCGCGAGAATGGGCGGCGGTACCAACGCTGGCAGCATTGAGGTGATTGCCGGCCACTCCAGCGCTTTAGCCAGCGAAATCAGGAATACCAGTCCCCAGATTTCAATCCGGCCCGCCCAGTGCAGCAGCGTCAGCGCCACCAGCCCGAGCAGCGCCAGCCACTCAATCAGCTGCCCCAGCAGCACGATGCGGCGACGGTCATACTGATCCGCAAGGTGACCCGCCGGCAGCGCCAGCAATACCGAAGGTAAAAATTGCATCAGACCGATCATGCCCAGCGCCATAGCACTGTGGGTAAGCGCATAGATTTGCCAGCTGACGGCCACGGAGAACATCTGAAAACCAAACGATGAACAGGTACGCGCCAGCCAGAAGGCGACGAACGACCTGTGTCGCAGCAGCGAATCTTCCGCTGCGGTGACCGGTGAACCCATAGTTTTATCCCATCCTGAAGCAGAACCGGCCGGCGTCATGGCACTGGCCTGGTGAAAAGCCACCATCGGCTTTCCTTATGTTTTTCACGCCATAGAGTGCGATAACTGACCGGGGCAGGCAATGGCTGGATGTGCGCTGTAAAAACAGGTGTTTATCCGGATTGACAGTTAAACATGGCGTTCTGAATATTAGCAGACTGATTGTTTTACTTTGAAAATAGCCGAATCATTCCAGATAATTCAGTAAAGCGTTAATTAATGCCTGGCCAATCCTTTTTATCTCTTTATCAGAAACAGCTAAAAAAGGTGATCTTTGCCGGCGAATCGATCTATATTGCCCCCTGTGATAATCACAGCAGTCTTCCCGTCCTTATAATAATTAAGACGCTATCGTTCATTAATTTATTCATAGAGATAAATGGAAAACAATTCATACCATCCTTATGTCACTGAGCGTGTCTGTCGCTTCGACGGCACACCTATCGGCGCGTGTTATTCAGCGTCCTTAATGCATTGCGTGCCGGAACGTGATGCATTACTTCATGAAGGTGAGATAATTACTCAACATTATCAGTCAGCGGATGCTGCGGGATTAATAATTATTCCACTGGCGGGAAATAGTGTGATGTCCTTTTTGCATGACGCGGATAATTATTCCAGCCTGCAACATGAGAATGTAAGACTGGCGATCAACTATGCCACTTTATGTCAGGCAGGATCCGCCTTACGCGCTGTGGCGTCTCGTTTTTCCTTCTGGCTTTACGATCTCGCGCCGCCGGGAACCGAGTGGAAAAATATCACCGATTTTCCCTTCAGCGGTATTGTTCTGAGCGATGACTTCTTCCGCGAAAATTATCTCAAGTTCAGCTTTCCTTTTCTGCTCGCTTCGCTGCGGGAAACACAAGCAGAGGTAATATTACGTACGCCTCAGCTTCAATTACCGGCCGAAGATTACCTGCATTTACAGCTAAGCGGCTGGCAAACGCAGCGGAGCTGTCATCCGCTCTTCCCGGGGTAAACGTTTACACAAAATTCTGCGCGTCGGCGTTATCACCCGATTACGCCGGACAGGATGGTGCAATATCCTCATAAAATGTCGTGTCACTGCCTGATAAAAAGAGCAAAGCGCTAAAAAAATCAAACCTGTTAACGTTTTTAAGATAAAATTTAACGCAAAGGGATCATCCTGCTTAACGGAAAAGCACTGACAGAACACCTTAAGTCACTTCGTACTCTATGTCGGGATACAGCCTAATCGGTTGTTTCCTTTGATTTTATGGCAAAGAAAGAGGTCAATATTATGGGGAAAGCTTCCTCATCTTTTGGCGTAATTCGCTTCCTGACGGTGCTGTTTGCACTGCTGACGGGCGCATTTATGCTGATTGGCGGCGTTTGGTTAGCCGCCATTGGAGGTTCCTGGTACTACGTTATTGGCGGTGTGATTATGCTGATCACCGCTGTTCTGCTGTGGCGCCGTAGCGGTTCCGCACTGCTGCTGTATGCCCTGTTGCTGCTGGCAACACTGGTGTGGGGCGTATGGGAAGTCGGCTTCGACTTCTGGGCGCTGGCACCACGTACCGACGTGCTGGTGATCTTCGGTATCTGGCTGATTCTGCCGTTTGTGTATCGCGGCCTGAATCATGCGGGTAAAGGTGCGCTGGGTGCGATGGCCGTTGCGCTGGTAGCCAGCGTACTGGTGCTGGCGTGGGCAGTATTCCACGATCCGCAGGAGCTGAATGGCAACCTGCCGGAAGCCGCTAACGTCCCGCAGGCCCAGCCGCTGAGTAACATCAACGATGCTGACTGGCCGGCCTATGGCCGCACCCAGGAAGGCACCCGTTACTCGCCGCTGAGCCAGATCAACGACAAGAACGTTGGCCAGCTGCAAGAGGTTTGGCGTTTCCAGACCGGCGATCTGAAGACCGCCAACGATCCGGGTGAAATCACCAACGAAGTCACGCCGATCAAGATCCGCGATACTCTTTACATGTGTACGCCGCACCAGAAGCTGTTTGCGCTGGATGCCGCCACCGGTAAAGAAAAATGGAAGTTTGATCCGCAGCTGAAGTACAACCCGACCTTCCAGCACATCACCTGCCGTGGCGTGTCTTACCACGAAACCGCTGCCGCCGCAGACGCTGCCGGCAACGCCGCACCGGCGATGTGCGCACGCCGCATCATTCTGCCGGTCAACGACGGCCGCCTGTTCGCGCTGGACGCCGAAACCGGCAAACCGTGCCCGGACTTCGCCAACAACGGCGAACTGAACCTGCAGAGCAACATGCCGTATGCGACGCCGGGCCACTACGAGCCGACTTCGCCGCCGGTGATCACCGATAAAGTGATCGTCGTCGCCGGCGCCGTGACCGACAACTACTCCACCCGCGAGCCTTCCGGCGTGATCCGCGGCTTCGACGTCAACACCGGCAAGCTGCTGTGGGCCTTCGATCCGGGCGCGAAAGATCCGAACGCCATCCCGGCGGACGAGCATCACTTCGTGCCGAACTCGCCGAACTCCTGGGCGCCGGCCGCTTATGACGCCAAGCTGGATATCGTCTATCTGCCGATGGGCGTGGCCACCCCGGACATCTGGGGCGGCAACCGCACGCCGGAGCAGGAGCGCTACGCCAGCGGCCTGCTGGCGCTGAACGCCTCCACCGGCAAGCTGGCCTGGTTCTATCAGACCGTCCACCACGACCTGTGGGACATGGACGTGCCGTCGCAGCCGACCCTGGCGGACATTACCGACAAGAGCGGCAAAAAAGTGCCGGTGATCTATGCGCCGGCCAAAACCGGCAACATCTTCGTGCTGGACCGCAGCACCGGCGAGCCGGTGGTGCCGGCGCCGGAGAAGCCGGTACCGCAGGGCCCGGCCAAAGGCGATCGCCTGTCACCGACCCAGCCGTTCTCCGAGCTGACCTTCCGTCCGAAGAAGAACCTGACCGGTGCAGACATGTGGGGCGCGACGATGTATGACCAGCTGGTCTGCCGCGTGATGTTCCACCGCCTGCGTTATGAAGGCACCTTCACGCCGCCTTCCGAGCAGGGCACGCTGGTGTTCCCGGGCAACCTCGGCATGTTCGAGTGGGGCGGCATCGCCGTCGATACCGATCGCCAGATCGCCATCGCCAACCCAATCGCGCTGCCGTTCGTGTCCAAACTGATCCCACGCGGCCCAGGCAACCCGATTGAGCCGCCGGAAGGCGACAAGGGCGGCAGCGGTACCGAAACCGGCATCCAGCCGCAGTATGGCGTGCCGTTCGGCGTCGACGCTGAACCCGTTCCTGTCGCCGTTCGGCCTGCCGTGCAAACAGCCGGCCTGGGGTTACATTTCCGCGGTCGACCTGAAGACCAACGACATCGTGTGGAAGAAACGCATCGGCACCGTGCGCGACAGCTCCCCGCTCCCGCTGCCGTTCAAAATGGGCATGCCGATGCTGGGCGGCCCGGTGACCACCGCCGGTAACGTGTTCTTCATCGGCGCCACCGCAGACAACTACCTGCGCGCCTTCAGCGTGACCAACGGTGAGAAACTGTGGGAAGCGCGCCTGCCGGCCGGCGGCCAGGCGACGCCGATGACCTATGAGGTCAACGGCAAGCAGTACGTGGTGATCGCCGCGGGCGGCCACGGTTCGTTCGGCACCAAGCTGGGCGACTACGTGATCGCCTACGCGCTGCCCGATGCGAAGTAATTTTTCGCACTGAAGTAAAAAAGCGGGCAATGCCCGCTTTTTTTTACATGCCGGTCGGCATTACGCTCGATCCTGCGGTTAAGCTTTACGCAGCACCCGCACATTCAATAGCGCGCACAGCGCCATAATCACGCAGGTGGCGAGAAACACCGGTCGCATACCAAACGCGCCGCCGATAAAGCCACCGAACAGCGGGCCACTCACCTGGCCGACATACTGAGCTGAGGTCGCATAGCCCAGCATTTTCCCGACCTGCCGCTGCGGCACATTATGACGAATCAACGCCGTCACGCAGGGCATCAGGCCGCCCAGCGCCATCCCCATCAGGAAACGCAGCAGCACCAGCTGCCACGCCGCGCTAATAAATGCCTGCGGAATCAGCAGCAGCGCGCAGAACAGCAGGCCATAAATCAGCACGCGCGCATGTCCGATGCGGTCGGCCAGCCGGCCAAGGCGCGGCGCGGAGAGAATGCTGCCCAGCGCGGCGGCCGCCATCACCAGCCCGGCCGTTACCGTCACCGCGTGATCGCCGTGAACAAACTGCGCGATATACAGCGTGATAATCGGCTCAATCGACATATTGGCAAAAATCAGCAGCATGCCCGACAGCCACATCAGCCGCACCACTGGCTGGTTAATCGACGAATCCGGCTCATCACCCTCCCCGACTGCGGCTTTCTTCGCCGCACGTGGCGCTTCTTTCAGCAGAAAAGTGGTGGCAAGAAACGCGAGAAAAATCACCGCGCCGGTGAGCCAGAAAGTGTGGCGGATACCGATCAGCGGTGGCAGCACGCCGCCCAGCAGCGGGCCGACCACATTACCGGCCATGATGCCGGAGGACAGCACGCCCAGCGCCCAGCCGGTCTGCGCTTTCGGCGTTTGCGCCGCCACCAGAATGGTGGAACCCGACGCATAGCCGCCGAGCAGGCCAGCCAGCAGGCGCAGCGCCACCAGCTGCCACGGCGCGGTGGCCATACCAATCAGCGACATGGCGAAGGCCATTCCAAGGCTGGCGCGGATCAGCATCAACTTGCGGCCATAGCGATCCGCCAGTTTGCCCCACAGCGGTGCCGTCAGCGCCGCGCTAAGAAAGGTGGCACCGTAGGCGGCGCCTGACCAGCGCGCAATCGCGGCCGGTTCCTGCACGCCCAGCTGCTGCACATAGAGAGGCAGAAAGGGCAGCAGCAGGGTCATGGCGACGATAGTGCTGAACGAGCCCAGCACGCAAACCCACAAATTGCGCCGCCAGTGTTGCTGCTCAGGCGCTAACGCGATAGAAGAGTGCGACATAGTGATATCCCTGTTTTTGGCTTTTTTAGCAGGCTATCAGCGGTAGCACACAGAAAACAGGGAGAAGCGGATATTTGCCAGCCAGCGCGCTATTGTTGCCAGAAAACAACAATCACGATGCACCCAGCGCAGTGATCAGCGCGTCGCAGAGCAAGGTGATCGGTGACGAGGGCTGCGGCTGCTCTTTCAGCAGCAGGTAACTGTGCAGGCGATCCATCTGCCATTCCGGCAGCACCTGCTGAATCTCGCCGCGCGCCAGCGCCTCCTGCGTCATGTAGGCGGGCAGATACGCCACGCCGGTTCCGGCCAGGGCCGCATTGAGCAGCGCCATGCTGTTATTCGCGCGAAAGCGGCTGTGCACATCCAGCGCCAGGCGCTGCTTATCACGGCGAAACGGCAACGCCGCCGTGTGTGCCGGGCCGTGAAACAGCAGCAGATCGTGGCGCATCAGACGTTCGGGATGATCGATAGCCGGATGCGCGGCCAGATACGCTGGCGACGCATACAGTCCCCAGTCAATGCTGCTCAGCTCGCGGTAGTTCGCCACCTCCGGCGCACGCGCGCGGATCACAATCGCCACGTCCGCACTGGGCTGCGGATCGTCGCTGGTGGTCAGTTCGAGATCGACATTGATGTGAATGTGACGGCGGATAAAGGTATTCAGCGTCGGCACCACGCACTGGCAGCCGAAGGTGATCGGCGCCTGCAACCGCACGTTGCCGGCAGGCTGCTGATGCACCTGCTGCACAAACGCGTCGGCGCGATGCATCTCTTCCAGCATGCGGGTGCAGAACGGATAGTAAGCCTGGCCCAGCTCGGTCAGCGCCACTTTGCGCGTGGTGCGCTGCAGCAGTTTGATACCCAGCCGCACCTCCAGCCGGGCAATTTCGCGGCTGACGTGCGATTTTGATACCCCCAGCGTACGGGCCGCTTCGCTGAAGCTTTGCCGCTCAACGACGCGTGCAAACAGCATCATGGCGGTGAGATTATCGCTGTTGTCCATGTTCTCTGGCTGATTCGAAAGAGTGAGAACCGCAGCTTAAAAGCAAAAACGCGAATGCGCACCCGATTTCCCGTTACGCAGCGGCCACGGGAAATCGGGCGAGGGATGTCACACCGCCACCGCTAACGGAAACAGCAGGCGGTCCGGCTCGACGCGACGCTGACGCCGCAGCTGGCCTGGCGTGACGCGGAAATAATTTTTAAAGGTGCGGGTGTAAGCCTGCTGGGTATCAAAGCCGTAGCTCATCGCCACCTGCAGAATCGCCTCATCACTGTTGATCAGCGTGAGCGCTGACTCAGTCAGCCGGCGCTGGCGAATGTATTCTGCCAGTGAAAAACCGGTGTGCTGACGGAACAGACGTTGCAGATGCCAGCGGGAATACCCCGAGCGGCGTGCTACTTCATCCAGATGCAGATCGTGCCCTAAGTTTTTTTCAATCCACTCCAGCAAACTACGGATAAATTCGCGCTGATTCATGACTTCCTCCGGCGTCGGTAAAATGTCCAGTGACGTCACTGTAGCGCGTTAAATTTATCCCTTAATTAGCAGAAAATTAGCGCAGAATTAGCAAGCAAAAAAACGGCTTTCCCGACGAAACAGCGCGCCAGGTTAATTCTGCGCTAATTATCGGGCGCTACACTGCGACAAGTTATTCAGGAGGGCATCATGCGTGTGCTGCTGGTAGAAGATGATGAAATGATCGGCGCCAACCTGCAGCAGGCGCTGGAGGCCGCCGGCTGGTCGGTGGACTGGGTGCGTGACGGCGTATTTGCCAGCAACGCCTGGCAGGAAGGCGGTTACACCTGCGTCCTGCTCGATCTCGGTTTACCGCGTGAAGATGGCATCAATGTGCTGCGCCGTGCGCGCACGCGCGGTGACATGACGCCGGTGCTGGTGCTGACCGCGCGTGATACCGTGCAGCAGCGCATCCAGGGGCTGGACAGTGGTGCCGATGACTACTTACTCAAACCCTTTGATCTGCAAGAGGTTCTGGCGCGTATGCGAGCCATCACCCGACGCCGCCACGGTGCGGCGGACTCCCTGCTGGGCAACGGCGACGTGCAGCTCGATATGATGACGCGTGAAGTGCTGTACAAAGGCCAGCGCGAGCAGCTAACCGCGCGTGAATACGCCCTGCTCTATGCGCTGCTGGAACGCCCGGGCGCGATCCTGTCGCGTGAGCAGTTAGAAAACCGCATCTACGGCTGGGGCGAAGAGGTCACCAGCAACGCCGTGGACGTGCTGATTCACGGCATGCGGCGCAAACTCGATAATGAAGTGATTCGCAACGTGCGCGGTCTGGGCTGGCGGGTGCCGGCAATATGAGATCCTTTACGTTTATGCGGTCGCTGCGCAACAAACTGCTGGCCACGCTGGTGCTGCTGCATCTGGCGATGATCGGCGGTGTCACCTGGTATTTCTACCACTGCTATGGCGACATGATGGGCACCATGAAGGACGACCAGCTCGCCAAAATTGCCGATGCCTGGTCAAGCAGCCAGCGCATGCCGGCACTGATGCCGATGGTAATGCAGCAGGAGAAGCTGAAAAGTACCTATATCGTTCAGCTCTGGGACACCAATAATCACCTGCGCGCCAGTTCCTGGCCGGCGCTGCACGCGCCCCTGCAGAGCAAAAAAGGCTGGTCAGATTTAAAAGTTGGCGACTGCGGCGATGACTGTCAGTGGCGCGTTTACACCCGACCCGGCGAGCTGGGCAGCGAGATCGGCAATATTCAGGTGCTGCACAACGTCGGCTACATGAAGAGCCTGATGGTGAAACGCGTACTCTCCGCCATCATTCCGCTCATCCTGATGATGCCGCTGTCGCTGCTGGTGATCTGGCTGGTGGTGCGTGCCATTACGCGCGATCTGCGCGTGGCCTCGCGCCAGATTGCGGCGCAGGAAACCCTGCATCCGCACAGCGTGTCGCCGGACGGTCTGCCGGACGAAGTGCTGCCGCTGGTCGAGGCTTACAATTCACTGCTGGATAAACTACGCGCGGCCTGGTCGTCACAGCGCCAGTTCCTTGAGGATGCCGCACATGAACTGCGCACGCCGGTCACCGCCGTCACGTTACAGCTGGAGAACCTGCGTCAACACATCCTGCCGGGCGAAGCCAGCCGCCAGTTTGATCAGCTGGAAGCGGGCGTCACGCGCACGCGCCATCTGGTGACGCAGTTGCTGAATATTTCACGCCAGGAGGATCAGTCCGTGGTCGCCAGCGTCGAGACCATTGAGCTTGATGACCTGCTGAAGGAGAGCATTGAGCAGCTGATGGTTGTGGCGGACAAGCGCGGCATTGATATCGGCTTCAACGGCACCGCGCACTATCGTCTGCACGCCAGCCGCTCCGATCTGCGCAGCCTGTTTGATAACCTGATCGGCAACGCCATGCTGCACACGCCGGAAGGCAGCCTGGTGGATGTGCTACTGCATCGCGTCGGTCATCATACGGTAGTGGATATTGTCGATAACGGCCCCGGCATGCCGGAGTCGTTTATCGAGCGCGCCTTCGATCGCTTTACCCGCTCGCCGGATGTCCAGGCGCAGGGTAGCGGCTTAGGATTATCGATCGTGCGCAGCGTGGCGCAGAAGCATCAGATGCAGGTGGCACTGTCGAATTGCCTTAACCCGCAGGGTGAAATCTGTGGATTACAGGTAAGAGTGACACTACCGTAAGGTTTGAGCGGGCGCAGCCGCAGGGTTAACAGGGCTATAAACATCAAAGGTTAGAGCTCTATGCATATAGCATGGCAAGACTCATTATTGAGCCTCAGACATGCCGTTTTCCATTCCCTGCCCCAACCATGTCAGAGATATAAAAACATGCGTCTTTTTTTCCTGACATTGAATATATCATGACACAATGTCTATAAAATCCATTCACAATGACATGAAAGAAAATTAAAGTTTCTTTTTAAACATGAATGCTTTGAAACCCAGCTTCATGGGTGTCATAAAATAAATTATAGGGATGACGACCAGCATCGTAAAAGAATATGACAAAATCTCTGCTTTATCCCCAGTGAAAATATAAAATATCCATACGGAAGTCAAAATAGCAAGCAGGACACAAGAAACGATAAATCGCCCCCTTAACTCTCCAAGCAATGACGGATACGTTGCGCCATCCTCCCCCAGGTATTGTCGTATCGCGGCAATATCTTTGCCGGTGAAGCCGTTTCTGGCCAGCTTCTCTTCAAATTCGATATTGTTCATTTTGTAGCCTATTCAGTCTGAGAAAGGCTACGTATACGGGGTGTCAGTGACAGACCATATCCAATACAGCCAACAGCCAGAATCACGTGAAAAAGAAGCGCTGCGGGTTCTTCCGGACGGGTGAACACATTCAGTAGGGTCTGCATCCCCACGGCAGCGCCGCCAATAATACTCCAGAGCCTCAGCCGTTTCGTCTTACGCAGCAGTTTACCCGCATCTTGCGGCTTAGTTTTATCTCGCTTCATCCTTGTCCTTTTGGTTGACTGACCGATACGCTGTGACTTAGTGCCTCATAAAGCAGGTGATGTCAATAACGGGAAAAATGATCCGCTTATCGGTCAACAGCTCTTCACCCTTTCATACCCATCAAAGTCCGCCTTTGGAGCGGGCTATATGGAAGCGTTAGCTGAAAATTTAAATCAATGCGCGCAGCCATCAGAGTTTAAATAGCTGAATCCTTTATTACAACGCGGACAGGCATCGCTGAGCGCGGAAATTATTTCAGGTCGAGCCGACAGAGTGCGGTAAAAGCTGGCGCTAAACCCTCTCTGGCAATCACTGTCAGTCCAACTAAAGGCATTTACACCTCTCTCTTCGGGTTCAGACAAGGTTCCGCATAATCCCGACAACGTAAACGGTTGCGGGGTTCCGTTCGTTACACGGCCTTTATGTGATCAAGTTCACATATTTACTGAATCGAAATGCAACACTTTTTGACAAACGTGATCAAAATCTATTTTCTATCGCTCTGTTACAGGCACATTACGCGGGCCTGAAAATCCGGCGCGTCAGACCGGCGACAACAGCACACTGCCCATCCCCTGGGATCGATTTCACCCGATCGCAGCATTTGCGCGGCGATCACGAGCAAGTGGTTAAAAAATAATGAAATTTAAAACGTTGATAGCAGGGGCCTTACTGGCCAGTAGCTGGACCGGCGCCGCACAGGCGGCGGAAAGCGATCCGCAGTACCTTTCTGACTGGTGGCATCAGAGCGTGAACGTGGTAGGCAGTTATCACACCCGCTTCGGACCTCAGTTCAACAATGATGTGTATCTCGAATACGAAGCCTTTACTAAAAAGGACTGGTTTGATTTCTACGGCTACCTTGACCTGACCAACTTCTTTGGCGTGGGTAACAGCAATGCCAACGGTATTTTTGACCATGGTTCGCCGATGTTCATGGAAATTGAGCCACGCTTCTCCATCGATAAGCTGACCGGCACCAGCCTGGCATTCGGACCGTTCAAAGAGTGGTACTTCGCAAACAACTACATCTACGACATGGGTCGCAACAGCGACAGCCGTCAGAACACCTGGTACATGGGTCTGGGTACTGACATCGATACCCATAGCGATATCGGCCTGTCACTGAACGTGTACGCGAAATACCAGTGGGAAAACTACGGCGCGGCGAACGAAAATAGCTGGGATGGTTATCGCTTCAAGGTGAAATACTTTGTACCGATTACCGACCTGTGGGGCGGCAAGCTGAGCTATATCGGCTTCACCAACTTTGACTGGGGCTCCGATCTGCGTGACAAGTCTGACCGCTCGCGCACCAGCAACTCAATTGCCTCCAGCCACATTCTGTCGCTGAACTACGATCACTGGCATGTCTCTACCGTGGCGCGTTACTTCCACAACGGCGGCCAGTGGGCCGATGGCCAGGAGCTGAACTTTGGCAACGGTCCATTTGAAGTGAAATCGACCGGCTGGGGTTACTACCTGGTGGTGGGTTACAACTTCTAAACCGCTTCCGGCGTGGCCGCTCACCATCGCGGCCACGCCAGTCTGTTACGCCTGTGGCTTCACCACGTTGATGCGCCATGGGATGCCAAACTTATCGATAAACATCCCGAAGCCGTTCGACCAGAAAGTTTTTTGCCATTCAGTGGTCACTTTGCCGCCCGCAGAGAGCTTATCAAACCAGGCTTTACCCTCCGCTTCATCTGGCGTGGCCAGGCTCACCGCATAACCGGCATGTTCGGACGCCGGTGGCTGGGCGGTATTGCCATCACTCAGCATCAGCTCGCCCTGACCAATGCGCAGATGCGCATGCATAATCTTTTCCGGCGGCAGCGGCGGCGCCGACCGATCGCCCACCTGCTCGCCCTGCTCCGGCATATCGCCAAACGTCATTTTTTGCAGAATTTCGCCGCCGGTGGCCTCCAGATAGAAGGCAATGGCTTCTTCACAGCGGCCGTAGAGAAATAAATAAGGACTCACCTGCATCGTAACCTCCGTTGAGAGTGCGTTAACGCGTGTCGTACACCTAAAGTGTAGACGATGCAGTTTTTCACCCGTCACGGCTGGCAGTAGCGGCGGAACAGCTGCGCCATGTAAGCGCTCATCGGCGTCAGCGCAGTGTCTTTACGCTGAATCAGATAGAAGGTGGCCTTCGGCAGCGGATCGTCGAGATCCAGCGCGATCAGCTGCCCGCCGTGCGTAGGGTCTTCAATCACGTCGCGCGAAATGATGCTGACAAAATCACTCTTCGCCACCAGGCTGGTGCAGGCCATAAAGGTCTCGCAGGTCACCGCGATTTTGGGTGCCATGCCGCGCTCACCGAACAGGTCATGCAGCAGTCGGTAATAACTGCCCTGCGGCGTCGGCATGGTCCAGTCGCAGTGTTGCAACTCGGCCAGCGAGCGCGCATGCGCCATCGGATGCCCTTTACGCATCACCACCTGATACTCGCGCTGCATCAGCCGCTCGAAAATCAGCTCCTGATCGAAGTGATGCCGGTCGTAGGTATTGATGGTGAAATCCAGCGCGCCCTGACGCAGTTCATGCACCATCGACACCAGCTGACCCTCAACGATACGCACTTTCACCAGTGGATACTCACGATGAAACTGGGTTATCACCTGCGGCATCACGGTACGCGCAATGCTGCCGCCCACCCCAATATTGACCTTGCCACCGGCCAGACCGAGCCGCTGCTGGATATCCTCCTGCGCCACACGCAGTTCCTCCAGCACCAGACAGGCATGACGAAAAAAGGTTTCACCGACATCGGTCAGCATCACGCCCTGCTGACGACGCTCGAACAGGCGCGCGCCCAGCGCCAGCTCCAGTTCCTGAATCGCTTTGGTTAACGCCGGCTGTGACAGGCCCGACAGCCGGCTGGCGGCGCGGATACTGCCCTGGCGCGCCACGTCAACAAAGGCGCGCAGCTGATGAAGTTTGAGATTGGCCGCCATGATCAGGTGATAACCGTTGTCTATCGGTCACAAGATATTCGCATCTTATGTGCTCTAATACCATTGTGTAGATTCGGTTGAATGCATAAAAAACCAACACTAAGGAACAGCCGATGAACACCCTTTCCGACCTCGTCAACGCGCGGATACCGCAGATGCAGACATGGCGCCGCGACCTGCACCAGTATGCTGAATCCGGCTGGCTGGAGTTCCGCACCGCCACGCTGGTGGCGGAAGAGCTGCATCGTCTTGGTTATCAGCTGCAGCTGGGCCGTGAGGTGATTGATGCCGATGCGCGCATGGGTCTGCCATCTGCTGAAGTGCTGGCGCAGCAGGAAGCGCGTGCGCTGCAGCAGGGCGCGCTGCCACAATGGCTGCCCCACTTCTCCGGCGGTTTCTGCGGCGTGGTGGCAACGCTGGACACCGGACGTCCCGGTCCGGTGATGGGCTTTCGTGTTGATATGGACGCGCTCGACCAGACGGAGAGCGCCGCCGCCGATCACCTGCCGACGCGCGAAGGCTTCGCCTCGTGCAATCCCGGCATGATGCACGCCTGCGGCCACGATGGTCACACCACCATTGGCCTGGCGCTGGCGGGCGTGCTGATGGCGATGAAGCACCAGCTGAGCGGTCGAATAAAACTTATTTTTCAGCCAGCCGAAGAAGGCGTACGCGGTGCCAAAGCCATGGTGGCCGCGGGCGTGCTTGATGATGTCGATCTGTTCACCGCCATTCACCTCGGCACCGGCGTGCCGCCGGGCGAGATCGTCTGCGGCAGCGACAGCTTTCTCGCCACGACCAAACTGGACGTGCGTTTTACCGGGGTCGGCGCGCATGCCGGAGGCAAACCGGAAGAGGGACGCAACGCGTTGCTGGCGGCGGCGCAGGCCACGCTGGCGCTGCACACTCTGCCGCAGCACAGCGGCGGCGTGGCGCGCGTTAACGTTGGTGTCTTACAGGCCGGCAGCGGACGCAACGTAGTGCCGGATGTTGCGCTAATGAAGGTGGAAACGCGCGGCGCGAGTAATCAGGTCAACGACGATATTTATCAGCAGGCGCTGCGCGTGATTGCCGGTGCCGCGGCGATGTACGGCGTTGAGCACGAGGTCACGCTGATGGGCGGTGCACGCAGCTGCACGCCGAGCCCGGCGTGGGTCAGTTTTATCCATCAGCAGGCCGAGGCGACCGGCCTGTTCAGTTCGGTGATAGACAGCAAACAGCAGGCGGCCGGTTCCGAAGATGCTACCTACATGATGGAGCGCGTGCAGCAGCGCGGCGGCCAGGCGTCTTACGTCATCTTCGGCTGCGAGCTGGCGGCGGGCCATCACAATGCGCGGTTCGACTTTGATGAAGCGGTGATGGCCACCGCCGTGCAGATGCTGGCTACGCTGGCGCTTAATCAGACGCAGTTCGGCGGTGCCCGATGAGCGCACACGACTTTATTGATCGCTACATCGACCAGCATCAGGCGCGCTTCAGTGCCCTCAGCGATGCCATCTGGGACGTACCGGAAACCCGTTTCGAAGAGACGCAATCGTCTGCGCTGCTGGCCGATGCGCTGGCGCAGGAGGGGTTTGAGGTCGAGCGCGGCGTTGGCGGTCTCGACACTGCGTTTATCGCCTCAATCGGCCACGGCCAGCCGGTGATCGCCATCCTCGGCGAGTTTGATGCGTTGGCCGGTCTGAGCCAGCAGGCGGGCTGCGCCACGCCGAGCCCGCTGGTGGAAAACGGCAACGGTCACGGCTGCGGCCACAACCTGCTCGGTACCGCCGGCCTGGCCGCCGCTTTCGCCATCAAAGCCTGGTGGGCAGAACAGGGCGGACGCGGCACGCTGCGCTTTTACGGCTGCCCTGGCGAGGAGGGCGGCTCGGGTAAAACCTTTATGGTGCGCGAGGGGCTGTTTGATGATGTCGATGCTGCCGTGACCTGGCACCCGGAAGGCTTCAGCGGCATGTTCAACCTCAGCACCCTCGCCAATATTCAGGCGGCGTTTCACTTCAAAGGCGTGGCAGCGCATGCCGCTAACTCGCCGCATCTCGGGCGCAGCGCGCTGGACGCGGTGACGCTGATGAACACCGGCGCGAATTTTCTGCGCGAGCACATCGTGCAGGAGGCGCGCCTGCACTATGCGGTCACCCAAACCGGCGGCGTATCGCCCAACGTGGTGCAGGCCGATGCCGAAGTGCTGTACCTGATTCGCGCGCCGCAGCTCGACCAGGCCCAGGATATCTACCAGCGCGTGATCAACATCGCCAAAGGCGCAGCGCTGATGACCGATACGCAGATGACGGTACGTTTTGATAAAGCCTGCTCCAACTATGTGCCCAACCGCGCGCTGGAAGCGGTGATGGAACGTAATTTGCACCATTTCGGTCTGCCGCACTACAGCGCGCAGGAACAGGCATTTGCGGCAGCGATCCGCGCCACGCTGAGCAAAGACGATCTGCGTAACGCGCGACTGAATGCGGCGCGCACCGGCGGCGAAGCGGGCATCGCCTGGGCTGAGGCGCTGGGGGATAAAGTACTGATGGATGAGGTAGCGCCGTATGCGGTCACGCGCGAGCTGCTGTACGGCTCAACCGACGTTGGGGATGTGAGCTGGGTAACGCCGACGGCGCAGTGTTTTGCCCCCTGCTTTGCCTTCGGCACGCCGCTGCACACCTGGCAGCTGGTGGCACAGGGCCGCACGCCGATTGCCCACAAAGGGATGTGCCTTGCCGCCAAAGTGCTGGCCGCCACCGCGCTGACGCTGTTGCACGATGATGGCGCGCTGGCGCGCTGTCGTGAAGAGTTTGACCGCGTGCGCCGCGAGCAGCCGTACGTGTGCCCGATTCCGGCCGGCGTGCAGCCATCGACATTATAAAGCGAAGCGCACTGGCCCGTAGCGGCGCGATTTATCGCGCGGGTTTAACAAGACGCGCAATAAATTGCGCCGCTACAGGCTGGTGTGAAAGGTCACTCCGCAACACATGCGGAAGCAGTAAATAAAAAAATAAAAAATAACAGCCCTTCCGGGCATGCAAATACAACATGACGAGGATCTACCGATGGAAGTGATGACTGAAAATCGCAGCCCCGGCAAGCTGTTCAGCTGGATTGAGCGGGTCGGCAACAAAGTGCCGAACCCGTTCTTACTGTTTGTCTACCTGATCGTGGTGCTGATGATCGCCACCGCGCTTCTCAGCAGCCTTGATGTGGCCGTTAAAAATCCGGCCAATGGCGAACTGGTGCGGGTCAATAACCTGCTCAGCGTGGCGGGCATTCAGTGGATCCTGCCCAACATCATCAAAAACTTCAGCGGTTTCACCCCACTGGGCTCCATTCTGGCGCTGGTGATCGGGGCCGGGCTGGCGGAAAAAGTCGGGCTGCTGCAGTCGCTGATGGTGAAGATGGCGTCGCGTGTCAGCCGTCGCTACGCCAGCTATATGGTGCTGTTTATCGCGTTCTTCAGCCATATCTCTTCCGATGCCGCACTGGTGGTGATGCCGCCGCTCGGCGCGCTGATCTTCCTTGCCGTCGGGCGTCATCCGGTGGCGGGCCTGCTGGCGGCGATTGCCGGCGTCGCGTCGGGTTTTACCGCGAATCTGCTGATCGTCACCACCGACGTACTGCTCTCCGGCATCAGTACAGAGGCCGCCAAAGCGGTCAGCGACACGGTCCACGTCAGCGTGATCGATAACTGGTTCTTCATGGCCAGCTCGGTCATCGTACTGACCGTGGCCGGCGCGCTGCTGACCGATAAATTTGTCGAGCCGCGCCTGCCCGTCTGGAACAGCGGCCACCACGATCGCCTGCCACCACTGACGGCGCAGGAGAATCGCGGCCTGAAGGCGGCCGGTCTCGCCGCGCTGGTGTTTATCGGCGTGATGGCGCTGCTGGTGGTGCCGGAGCATGCGCCGCTGCGCAACCCGAAAACCGGCGGCATCATCCCTTCGCCGTTTATTCAGGGCATCGTGCCGATCATCATCCTGTTCTTCTTTGTGGTGGCGATTGCCTATGGCGCGGTGACACAGCAGATTCGCCGCGCTGACGACATCCCCCGACTGCTGGTGGATCCGATGAAGAGCATGGCCGGCTTTATCGTCATGGTGTTTCCGCTGTCGCAGTTCGTGGCGTTCTTCAACTGGAGCAACATGGGCAAGTTTATGGCCATCGGCCTGACCGATATGCTGGAGAGCGCCGGCATCAGCGGTGCGCCGGCCTTTCTCGGCCTGATGTTCCTCTCGGCATTTCTGTGCATGTTTATCGCCAGCGGCTCGGCGATCTGGTCGATCCTCGCGCCGGTGTTTGTGCCGATGTTTATGCTGCTCGGCTTTCATCCGGCGTTTGCCCAGATGATTTTCCGCATCGCCGATTCCGCCGTGCTGCCGCTGGCGCCGATGTCGCCGTTTCTGCCGCTGTTCCTCGGTTTCCTGCAGCGCTATCAAAAAGACGCGCAGCTCGGCACCTACTACGTGCTGATCTTCCCGTATCCGCTGGTGTTCTTTGTGACGTGGATCGCGCTGCTGCTGGTGTGGTATCTGCTGGGCCTGCCCATCGGTCCGGGCGTTTATCCGCATCTGCCCTGACCTGGCGCCATGGACGGCGTACCGCTTTCTGTGAACTGCAACGCACGTTGCCAAAATGTCACCGCTGCGCCTCTCGGCAACCCCGGACGAATTGATTATTCTGCTATTTCTTCGCTTGCTAACGGTTAATGATTTCTGACAAACCACCACCGGGCGGATCCTGCAAACACCGAGGTAACAATCATAATGACAACCACCTATTCGACAGGGGTGGCGACCGATCGCATCGCGACCGAACGCCAGACGCTGGCCGGGCGCATCGACGCCCTGCCCTCTTCCGCCGGGCTGTGGCGCTTTATTACGCTGCTGGCGCTCGGCGGCTTCTTCGAGCTGTACGATCTGTTTGAAACCGGCTACATCAGCGCCGGGCTGGTCGCCGCAGGCGTGTTCCACACCGGCGCCGCGGGCGTGTTTGGTATCGCCGATCAGGCGGCGTTCGCCTCGGCGACCTTTCTCGGCCTGTTTGTCGGTGCCAGCCTGCTGACGCCCTATGCCGACCGCTTCGGCCGTCGCCTGACTTTTATGTGCGCGCTGGCGTGGTACGGTGCGTTCTCACTGCTGATGGCGTTCCAGCACAGCGCAGAGATGATTATTCTGTGCCGCTTTCTGGTCGGAATCGGTCTGGGCGTCGAGCTGGTGACCATCGATACCTATCTGTCGGAGTGGGTGCCGGCCCATCTGCGCAGCCGCGCATTTGCCTTCTCTTTTTTCATTCAGTTCCTGTCGGTGCCGACGGTAGCGCTGATGTCATGGTGGCTGGTACCGCAAACCCTGCTCGGCCTCGAAGGCTGGCGCTGGGTCGTGATCGCCGGTGCGCTGTGCTCGCTGGTGATCTGGTTTATCCGGAAAAACCTGCCGGAGTCGGCGCGCTGGCTGGCACAGCAGGGGCGGCATCAGGACGCGCACCGGGTGCTGAGCGAGATGGAAAAACGCTGCGGCATTGCGCCGGGAGACGATTTCTCTCAGCGCGATGCGGCGGCACAGCTGCCGAAAAAAGGGCGTTTTAGCGAGATCTGGGCACCGGCTTATCGCCAGCGTACGCTGATGCTGGTGGTGATGAACTTCTTCCAGGCGATTGGCTTCTTCGGCTTCGGTAACTGGCTGCCGGCGCTGCTGTCCGGCAAGGGGGCCACCGTCACCCACAGCCTGCTGTACGCCTTTTTCATCACGCTGGCCTATCCGCTCGGCTCGCTGATCTGCAGCCGCTACGCCGACCGGCTGGAAAACAAATGGCAGATCGTTTTTTCATCGCTGATGACGGTGGTGTTCGGCACGCTGTTCGCGCTGACCAGCAACCCGCTGCTGATGGTGGTGTGCGGTTTCCTGATCACCTACAGCAACGCCTGGCTCACCTTCAGCTATCACGCTTATCAGACTGAGATCTTCCCGACGCACATTCGTGCGCGCGCCGTTGGCTTCTGCTATTCATTCAGTCGGCTGTCGACCGCTTTCAGCAGTATTCTGATTGGCCTGATTCTGCAGTATGCCGGCAGTCAGGGGGTGATCGTGTTTATCGTGCTGAGCATGCTGATGGTGATGCTGTCGGTCGGGATTTACGGGCCGAAGACGCGGGGACTGGATCTGGAGAACATTTAAACCGGATGGGCGCAGGGTGGGCGGCGGCCGGTTCAGCCCGGCAATGCGCACCCTTTGGAGCGGCACGATTCATCGCGCGATAAATTGCGCCGCTACGTCCTGGTGCAAACTTTTGGGGGCGTTTCCGCCCCCGCCAGATTTACACCAGTTCGGTTTTCACCCCTTCCTGGATCAGCACGTCGGCATCGACGCCGCTGTGGCTGTAAACCTGATACTTCACGCCAGCCACCGTGGTGCTGCCCTGCTGTTTCACCCAATCGCCCACGTCACCGCCGTCGCCGAGGATGTCATCCAGTTTTACCACGTCCTGCGCATCGCCTTTGAACAGCAGCTGGGTTTTGCCGTCTTTCACGAACAGATCCTGACTTCCAACCTGCAGGATATCGTCAACCGCTACGCTCAGGACGTTTTTGCCGTGACCCGTCATATCGATGGTGCTGCCCTGCTTGCCCTGCGCCAGCACATCGCTCAGGGAAACGGCGAATTCATCGCCCAGGGTGATGACGGCAGGAACATCAAAGGCGGTGATACCGACATGATCATCATGCATGCCCCATTCAACGTCACTGATGCGCACGCCGCCCGGATTGTTCACCGAATCCACTTCAGCCGGATTGACGCGCACCACGGCTGAACCGATCAGCTTACCGGCCGGGGCGTGGTACTCGACAATGTCGCTTCGCAGGGTGCCAGGATGCGCCTTCAGCTCATAGCTGTGCAGCAATTTACCTTGCGTGTCATAGAAATCGATGTAATTGCCTTTGCTGTGCACATAATCCGATTTCAGCACCACTTTCTCCGCCACGCCGTCGAAATCCAGCTTCATCTGGCCGCCACGGCCAACAATGATTTCGCCATGCTTCAGCGTTTTTTGCTCGCCGCCGATATTCGGTCCTTTAATCAGCGTCATTTTCAGACTGTCGTCGATGGTATAACTGACCCCGGTTTTAAAATCGATATAGCGCGGATGACCGTTAGCATCTTTCACCAGATCAGGTTGTCCATGAACCCGGCTGATTTCTTTAACCCCGATGTTATCGATAGCGAAATCGTTGCCGTTACCGTTATTAACCTCATTGGTTACCGCCACGCGAACCACTTCTGTTTTGCTGGCGGTATACAGTCCGCTGAAATGATTCCAGGCAGCATCCAGGCCCATGTTGGGAATCACTTTCTGTCCATTAACGTCCAGACCGATTTTCGGTTTCAGGCTACCGCCAGGAATACGGTAGCCATCAAAATCGAACTGGTAGGTTTTACCCGCTTCGACCTGAATATAGCGATAAACCACTTCTCCTTTGAAGCCGTTGGTGTTTGAACCGTTGGTCATGGAACCCAACTCATAAGAGGAATTGCCTGCGCTCCAGCGCTTAACCGCGATGTTGTCATTTTTATGATACAGACCGCTGGCGATCCAGCCCTGCTGGGTGCCGTCGTTGAAATTCCACACTAGCCCCTTGTGATCGACCTTCGGCGGATCGACATTGATCTCCAGCAGAAAGGTTGGCGCATTCACATCACGAATGGCGCTATCACTGACCTGAAATTGCGTCAGTCCTTTCCACGGCGAGCGATCGTAAGACTGATAGCTCCAGTTACCCGTAGCATCCGCTGTGACCGAGTCCATTAATACCCAGTGGCCCTCAATATGGCAGCCGAAGATATAAACCACCTTATTGGGTGCGGACGTGCCTTTCAGGGTTGGCGTCATATCATCGGTGATATCACCGCTTTTCAGCTGGCCCTGCTTTGGTCCACTATCATCCCACGCAGAAATAATCTCCGTCTTGCCGGAGATAATCGTCAGGTCGAAAACGTCGGCGGCGGCGTCACGCACCGGGCTGTCTGAGACCTGGAACTCGTATTTGCCAAAGCCGCCGCGTAACGCACGCACTTCGCTTTGCCAGTGACCATGAGCATCCGCAACGGCGCTGCCGAGCGTCACCCACACCCCGTTCACGTGGCGGGCATAGATATAAACCACGCTGTTTGCTGCAGCATGGCCTTTCAGCGTTGGCGTCAGGTCATCAGTGACATCGCCCTGATGCAGCACGCCGGTCTGCGCGCCAAAATTATCCCAGGCAGAAACGATGCCGGGTTTTTCCGGCACCATGTTGAGACTGAACACCTCGGCGCTGGTGTCGCGATCGGGGGTTTTGGCAGCCTGAAACTCATAAGTGCCGTATCCCCCGCGCAGCGCGCGCACTTCCGTTATCCAGTTGCCCCAGGCATCGGCCTTAACACTGCCTAACACCACCCAGTGGCCATCAATATGCCGCGCATGGATATACACCATGCTGTTGGCTTCAGCTTTGCCCTGCAGCGTCGGCGCCATGTCATCGGTGGTGGCGCCGTTGATTAATTTGCCCTGCTCGGGCCCGACATTATCGTGCGCCACGTTGATGATGGGCTTCAGGCGGGTGCCGTTGTCTGACACATACAGGTCGAACAGCGGCGCAGCGGGATCGCGCGTCGGGCTGTTACTGGCCTGGAAGTGATACGGGCCGGCACCGCCATCCAGTCGGGCGATTTCCACCTGCCAGTGGCCAAAGGCATCCGCCTGGGTGCTGCCTTTCAGCCACCAGCTGCCGTTTTCGCGCGTGGCATACACATAGACGATACTGTTGGCTTCCGCCGTGCCTTTGAGCGTGGGGGTGAAGTCATCGGTCATCGCGCCGTTTTCCAGTTTGCCCTGTGCCGGGCCAAAATTATCAAGCGCATACTCAATCTTCACCGGCGCGGTGGGCACCACCGTATAGGTAAACGGCTCGCTCGCATGGCTCAACTCACCACGGTTATTTTGCGCACGGGTGGTAATGGTGTTTTCACCGTAGCCCAGCAGATCAACGTTACTCTCCCAGCGCCATTGCCCGTCAATCACCGGTGCCACGCCGACGCGTACCCCGTTGACGTAGATGATGACGTTTTCGGCATCCAGCGGCGCGTTGCCGCTCAGGCGCGGGCTGCGATCGTCGCTTGCGCTACCGGCTTTGATCACACCGGTGTTCACCCCTTCATTATCAGACACTTCCAGCAGCTGCGGCTTGTCGATGCGCGGCGAGTTGACGAACAGCGTATAGACCGGGGAATCGACACTCACCTGACCAAATTTGTCGGTGGCGGTAACGGACAGGCGCTGTTCACCGTCACTCAGTTCCGGCGTAATGGTCCACTGACCATTTTTCGCCGCCTGCACGCTGCCAGTCAGCACGCCGTTGCTGTACAGGCGGACAATGCTGTCCGGCTCGGCATAACCGGAAATGGCTGGCGTTTTATCATCGGTAAAGCCTTTGTTGCCAACCGGGCCCTGCACCGGTCCAAAATCATCCAGTACGCGCATAATCGCCGGCATATCGGGCGGGCTGAGATCGACTTCCAGCCGCGTCTGGAACGGAATCCCGGCGTTGCCGGCCCGGTCGAAAAAGCGGATGGTGAGATTGTGGCTCCCCTCTTCCAGCCGCAGCGGCAGCTGATACTCCCAGCTGCCGTCCGCGTTTACCTGCGTAGTAAACAGCTGGCCGTTAATGGCAAATTCGATATAGCTGACGCTCTTATCCTCAATCACCCCTTTCCAGTACTGATAAGGTGAATTGACGTAGTTCTCTTGCCCCGGTTTGGTCGGGTCGTAATAGCCTACAGACATATGGTCATCCTTTTCGCCAGAGTTAATATCGTTAAAGTAACGCTTAATAAGCGGCAGGGATTTTTAAACGCAGGGGAAGGAATCTCTTACAAGAAACGTCTGAAAGGAAAATCTAAGGTAATGAATTTAAGTGGGATTTTTCTCACTCTTCAGGCCATGAACCGCGTCATGACCTGAAGGAAATGCTTAAGACAGACTTACTGCTTTTCCAGCACCCGGATATCCGCGCTGCCCTGTTTTGGCTGCACGCTGTCATCCTGGCGCAGTTTCGCCACCTGTTTCGCCGTGACTTTGGTCTGCACGCCGTTGCCCCAGCTGGTGCGGATGAAGTTCACCACGTCCGCGATCACCTGCTGTCGTTCATCCGCCAGCCGAACGGCGGCATGGTGATCTCGACGGTGCCTGGTGGGTGGCCGGCAGGGTGCCGCCCTTCAGCACGATGTGAATCAGCGAGGTCGGGTCCTCTGCCGGTCACCACCGGGTTGCCGGCCAGGGCCGGGAAGACGCGCTCATAGCCCTTGCCGTCGGTGCGGTGGCAGGCCGCGCAGTTGTCGACATAGAGCGCCGCGCCGGGCTTGCTGTCGTCGCCGTGCCACAGTGCCTGGGCCACGCGTCTTCGTCACGGAACACGGCGCCTGGTGTTGGCGGGGTCTTTCGCGCGGCGGCAGCGATTTCAGGTAGCGGGCGATGGCGGTGAGGTCGGCGTCGCTCAGGTACTGCATGCTGTGCTCCACCACGTCGGTCATGCCGCCGAACACCGCGCTGCGCTCGCTGCGGCCGGTACGCAGGAAGCTGACCAGGTCGGCTTCGCTCCAGCTGCCCAGTCCGGTCCGGTGGTCGCCGCGCAGGCTCTTGGCGATCCAGCCGTCCATCGGCGCGCTGCTGCCGGCCAGGTAGTCCTCGCCTCGCTCGCCGTTGCTCAGCGCCTTCTCCTGCATGGTGATGCTGCGCGGGGTATGGCAGGCGCCACAGTGGCCAAGGCCTTCCACCAGGTAGGCGCCGCGCGCCAGCACCGGGTCCTGCCCGGCGGCGGCCTGGAAGTCCTTCACCTCGGGAGCGAAGGTCCAGCGCCAGATCGCCAGCGGCCAGCGCATCGACAGCGGCCACGGGATGTCGCTGGCCTTGTTGGCCTGCTCCACCGGCTCCACGCCGTGCATGAAGTAGGCGTACAGCGCCTGCATGTCCTCCTCGCTGACCCGCGCGTAGGACGGGTACGGCATCGCCGGATAGAGCGTGTCGCCGTTCTTGGCCACGCCGTGGCGCACCGCGTTGTCGAAGTCCTCGAAGCTGTAGTCGCCGATGCCGGTCTTGCCTTGGTCCGGCGTGATGTTGGTCGAGTAGATCGCGCCGATCGGCGTCTCCATCGGCAGGCCGCCGGCGAACGGCTTGCCGTCCCTTGGCGGTGCTGTGGCAGGCCACGCAGTCGCCGGCGCGCGCCAGGTATTCACCTGCGCTGCACCAGGGCCGCGTCCGGCGTGCGGTGTCCTCCGCCATGCCGCAGGCGAGGACGGACAGGGTGCCCAGCAACAGGGCTGTTAAACTTTTGATCATCGCCATGTTCCTTATGCCTGCACCAGCGGGCCGGGGTTCTTCAGGTACTGCTCGCGGATCGCCTTGGCCGACCAGTAGGCCAGCGCCGCCACCAGCCCGGTGGGGTTGTAGCCCAGTGCCCTGCGGGAAGGCCGAGGCGCCCATGACGAACACGTTGTGCACGTCCCAGCTCTGCAGGTAGCGGTTCAGCACGCTGGTCTTCGGATCGGCGCCCATGATCGCGCCGCCGATCAGGTGGGTGGTCTGGTACACCGGTGGTATCGAAGTGGTCGCCGAAGTTCTTGCGCTCGCCGATGATCGCCTTCGGGTTCATCGCTTCGGCGATCTTGCGCATCTGGCCGGTCACGTACTGCGCCATCCTGATGTCGTTGTCCTTCCAGTCGAAGGTCATGCGCAGCAGCGGCTGGCCGTAGGCGTCCTTGTAGGTCGGATCGAGGTCGAGGTAGTTGTCGCGGTAGGACATGGTGCGCGCCGTGGGCGTCCATCGACACGGTGTGGGTGTAGGCATCCGCGACCGCCTCTTTCCACTCGCTGCCCCAGGTCGGCGTGCCGGGCGGCGTCGGCGAGGCCGCCGATCGGCTTGGAGCCGGCCTGGTTGACCCACATCGGCGAGCCGCCGACGAAGCCGAGCGGGCCGTGGTCGAAGTTGTCGGCGTTGAAGTCGTCCACCGCCACGCCGTTGCCGCCGGCGCCGACGAACGGGTTGGTGTTGCGTGTCCTTGTCGAAGAACGCCTTGATGGTGGCCATGTTCTGGTAGGCGAAGTTGCGCCCCACCACGCCCTCGCCGGTGACCGGGTCGTAGGGCTTGCCGATGCCGGACAGCAGCAGCAGGTGCACGTTGTGGAACTGGAACGCGCCGATGATCACCAGATCCGCCGGCTGCACGATCTCGCGGCCCTGGGCGTCGACGTAGGTCACGCCGGTGGCGCGCTTCCTGCCGTCGCTGTCGAGGTTGACCTTCAGCACGTGGCAGTTGGCGCGCAGCTCGAACTTCGGCTCCTGGCGCAGCGCCGGCAGGATGTTCAGGTTCGGCGAGGCCTTGGAATACATGTAGCAGGCGTAGCCGCTGCAGAAGCCGCAGAAGTTGCACGGCCCCATCTGCACGCCGTAGGGGTTGGTGTAGGGCCCCGAGGTGTTGGCCGACGGCAGGTCGTAGGGGTGCTAGCCCACCGACTCCGCCGCCTGAGCAAACAGCTGGGCCGACCAGGTGCGCTTCTGCGCGGGCAGCGGGAAGTCGCTGGAGCGGTCCGGCGGCGAACGGGTTGCCCTTGCCGACCACCTGGCCCTTGACCGTATGCGCGGTGCCGGAGGTGCCGAACACCTTCTCGGCGAAATCGAAGTGCGGCTCCAGCTCGTCGTAGCTGACGCCGTAGTCCTGGATGGTCATGCCTTCGGGGATGAACTTCTTGCCGTAGCGCTCCTCGTAGTGGCTGCGCAGGCGCAGTTCCTCGGGCATGATGCGGAAATGCACGCCCGACCAGTGCAGGCCGGCGCCGCCGACGCCGTCGCCGGGCAGGAAGGCCGCGAGCTGGCGGTAGGGCACCGCGGTGTCGTTGCTGCCCGTGGCGGATGGTCACGGTGCTCTTCGACAGATCCTGGAACAGCTTCTGGCGGATGTTGTAGGTCAGCTCGTCGATCGGGTGTTCGGATAGGCGCCGTCCGGATAGGTATCGCGGTTCTGGCCGCGCTCCAGCGCCACCACGTTGAGGCCGGCCTCGGTCAGCTCCTTGGCCAGGATCGCGCCGGTCCAGCCGAAGCCGACGATCACCGCATCCACATGCGGTTTTTTAAGTGCGCTCGCCATTGGTTACGCCCTCTCGCCGCGAATATCGACCGGCGGGAAGGGATAACGTTCGCCGCGCTCGACCCAATCCATGAAGTCGGCGCGCGCGCCGGGGAAGCCGATCAGCTTCCAGCCCACCATGCCGCGATTGCCGCCGTGCATCGGATCGCAGAAATAGCCTTCGCGGGTGTTCTGCAGCAACTGGCCGAAGAACACCTTGGCCGGCAGCCTCGCGGGAATTGCGCGCTTGGCCGGCCTCGAAGGCGCTGCAGCAGGGCGTCCTGCGGCGTGGCCGCGTCAGCTCGGCGAAGGGCTTGCCGTGCGGTGCTGTTTGCTCCAGCCGTCGGCGGCGGCGATGCCGAGCCGGTAGATGTCGCGCGGCACCAGCTTCAGCTGATAGCCGAGCTCCTTCGGCACATCGGGGTTGAACGGCCCCTGCATGTACCAGGTGCGCCGGTGCGCGTAGGGCGTATCCATCTGGCGATCGATGAACTCCGGCACGCCGGCTTCCAGCGCGCCAGGGCCGCGTTCGTCGTCGGGGATCAGGCGCGCCACGGCGGCCTTGATGAAGGCAAACTCTTCGGCGGTAAACCACACCGGTTGATATTCGCGCGCCTGCTGCGGCGCAGCGGCTGTAGACGCTGCCGCACCGGCGGCCATTGGCGCGACCAGTGCGCCCATCGCCGTACTGCCTACCGCCATTGCCGGCGCCAGGGTGATGGTTCTCAGCAGGAAATCCCGGCGAGTGTGACCCTTTTTTTCTTCTGACATGACATTGCCTCATTACCGCATATAATGCGGCATGAAAGTTAAGTAGTTGCGTTGTAATGATTTTTATTGGCGTTTTAAGGGATACAGCAAGACTGTTACCGGTAACAGTTGGCGTAGTGTAACACCATCGCCGTTAATAATTTAGTTTCCCGAAACAAATGAGCACAAAAAACTTAACAACTAACTCTGCCGCTTTACATAAATGCGGCGATGCTGTCATCGTCGGATACAACCGACAACAGACAGATAAATGCCGGAAGCGGTATAAAGAGTACACACAACAGCGGAGTGCCTATGTTTAAGTCCTATTTTCCGCGGCCGGCGCTGTTTTTCAGCTCGGCCGCGATTTGGAGCCTGATTGCCATTTTTGCCTGGTTTGGCTTTTTCAATGATTTTCCGGCGCGCTTTCCCGCTTTGCAGGCGGCGATGCAGCAGCCGCTGCCGACCAACGCCAGCCGCTTTATCCACGCCAGCCAGCTGTGGTTTTATGCCTATTACTGGATCATGGGCGGTGCCTTTGCGCTGGTGTGGCGCATCATCGACAACCATCCGTGGCAGCGCTGGTCGGTATGGGGATCGTTACTGATTATCTTTGTCACCTGGTTTGGCGTGCAGGTAGGCGTCGGCGTTAACGCCTGGTATGGTCCGTTTTACGACATGATTCAGCAGGCGCTGACCAAAGCCGGCTCGGTGAGCATCAATCAGTTCTATGTGCAGGTGCTGGCGTTTCTCGGCATTGCGCTGATCGCGGTAGTGATCGGCGTGATGAACTCGTTTTTCGTCAGCCACTGGGTGTTCCGCTGGCGTACCGCGATGAACAACTACTACATGCATAACTGGCAGCGCCTGCGTCTGGTAGAAGGTGCCGCACAGCGTGTGCAGGAAGACACCATGCGCTTCGCCAGTACGCTGCAGGACTGGGGCATCAGCTTTATCCAGGCCATCATGACGCTGGTGGCGTTTCTGCCGGTACTGGTGACGCTATCGCATCATGTGAAAGAAGTGCCGATCCTCGGCAATATCCCTTATGCGCTGGTGATCGCCGCGCTGCTGTGGTCGCTGTTTGGTACCGCGCTGCTGGCGCTGGTGGGGATTAAACTGCCGGGGCTGGAGTTCCGCAATCAGCGGGTGGAAGCCGCGTACCGTAAAGAACTGGTGTACGGCGAGGACGATCCGCAGCGCGCCGCGCCGCCTACGGTGCAGGAGCTGTTCAGCCGCGTGCGTCACAACTATTTCCGCCTCTATTTCCACTATCTCTATTTCAACATCACGCGCATTCTCTATCTGCAGGTGGACAATGTGTTCGGGCTGTTCGTGCTGTTCCCCTCGATTGTTGCGGGCACCATCACGCTGGGGCTGCTTAACCAGATCACCAACGTGTTCGACCAGGTGCGCTCCTCATTCCAGTATCTGATCACCTCGTGGTCCACGCTGATTACGCTGATGTCGATCTACAAACGTCTGCGCAGCTTCGAGCAAATTCTGCAGGATATTCCGCACGACGAGATGCTGCGCGAAGCCTCGGAGTAAGCGGAAAAAGCTGGGCGGCAGGAGCGCGCGCTATACTCCGACATCGCTCCGGACAGTCCCCTCTCCCGCCCGCGGGAGAGGGTTAGGGTGAGGGCGAACCCCGCACCCACCCGTCCCATTCTCAGCCCGCCAGCACCGCAAACACCTTCTCGATAGCGTACGCGCCCGGATCCTTCACGCCATCCAGACTCTGCTGATTGAGATAAGCCGAACGACCTGCCTTCGCACTCTGCATCTGCGCCGTCGCGTCGGCACCCTGTTGCGCAGCGGCCGCCGCCGCAGCCAGCGACTCTCCGGCCGCTAACGCCTCCAGTGCCGGCTGCAGCGCATCCACCAGGGTGCGATGTCCCGGCTGCGCGCCGCCGTAGTGCTTCATCCGTTCCAGCCCGTGCATCAGCGCCTGCGGCAGCGTGCTGCCCTCCTCCAGCTGCTGTCCGGCCGAAGTAAACAGAATCGACATCAGCACGCCGCTTGATCCGCCCATCACCGTCGCCAGCTGTTCGCCTACCAGCGCCAGCAGCGTAGGCAGCTCATCCAGCGGCAACTGCTGTTCACGCAGGCCGCGCTGGATTTTCTTCGCGCCGGCGGCAAAGGTCGAGCCGGTATCGCCATCGCCGACTTTGGCATCCAGCGCATTCAGCTCGCTCTCCAGATCGATCAGCGTCTGCGTCACGCGCTCAACCACCTGCGCCACTTCAGCGTTATCGGAAGGATCGAAATCCAGCACGCTGCCGATGCGTTCAGCGCGCTGCAGGCTGATGGGCGCAAAGTCGTACATTGGCGTCCAGCCCAGCACCTGCACCGGCGCATGCAGCGCCTCGAAAAACGCCTCTTCCAGCGCCAGCAGCGTCAGCGAAAACCCTTTCATATCCAGCGCGCTGACCAGCGTTGCCGGGCCAATTAAATGGGTGATGCGTGCCGCCAGCGGCGACTGCAGTACCTCGCGCGTGAGCAGCGCCAGCTCCAGCTGGGAAAAGCCGCCGAGATTGTTGATCATCAACAGCGCCTGTTTGCCGTCGGGCAGCGCCTGCGCCAGCTGATCGGTCATGATGCTGGTAATTTTGCGGCTGTTTTGCGTATCCAGCGTGATCACGCCCGGCTCACCGTGAATGCCCATCCCCAGCTCGCTATGACCGGCTGCCACGCGATCGTCGCGCTTTTCACCCGGAATGTGACAGGTGGCAAACGCCAGGCCGATAGAGGACGTGGCGTCGATGGTGCGCTGCGCCAGCGCTTTTACCTCGTCAAGCGATTGGCCGTGCTCCGCAGCGAAGCCGGCGATTTTGTGCACCAGCACGGTGCCGGCAATGCCGCGTGGCTGCGGGTTCTCCGGCAGTGCGATATCGTCCTGCACCATCACCAGCTCCACCTTGTAACCGAGATTTTTCGCCTTCTCCGCGGCGAGGCCAAAGTTGAGCCGGTCACCGGTGTAGTTCTTCACAATCAGCAGACAGCCCGCCTCACCGGTGACGTTAACGATGGCGTTCAGCACCGCATCAACGCTCGGCGAGGCGAAGATATCGCCGCACACCGCCGCGGTCAGCATCCCTTTACCGACAAAGCCCGCGTGCGCCGGTTCGTGGCCGGAGCCACCGCCGGAAATCAGTGCGACTTTGCTTTTATCCCAGTCCGAACGCACCACCACGCGAATCTCATCGCCCAGATCGAGACGGGTCAGGTTGTGCCACGGTGTGCTGAGTAACACGCCTTCGATCGCTTCGTTCACCAGATCGTTTTTTTCATGCATAAAAAACTGGCTCATTGCACTCTCCCCTTAGGTGTTGTCGTCCTAAAGGTAGCGTAAGCCGGGCGGGAAAGGGGGGATCAAGGCCGGAAATGCAAAGGGCGACACACGTCGCCCCTGAGTTTCGGATAATTACGCCCTACAGCGCGATGCGTAACACGCTGTCCGGGTTTTTTGGCGGTTCCTTGCGTGAGCCCGGCTGCTTGATGCTGACGAATAGCGTGTTGCCATCGGCGGAGAGCGCCAGGCTGTTCGGCAGGCCCGGCGCTTTCACCGTGCGTTTCACTTTATAGCTGCTGGCATCAATGATGCTGATCTCACCGGCTTTACGGTGCGTGACATACAGCTCGTCACGGTCAGCATTGAACAGCACCGCCAGCGATTCCGGTACCTCAATACGCTGAATCACCTGCTGTGTCCGGGTATCCAGTACCAGCACCTGCGGCTGCTTCGCATCGCTGAGGAAAGCGCGGTGGCCTTTGCTATCCAGCGCAATATTCAGGAAAAAGTGCTCTTTATCACCGTCAATTTTCTGGCGCTTTTCAATCGCGTTCAGGCGGGTATTGATGGTGACCAGCTCGCCATCGGCATTGGTGACATATAGCTTCTGTGCGGCGGCATCCAGTGCCAGCCCGGTGCCCATTTTGCCGGTATTCGGGATAGTGCTGATGAGCTGCAGCGTTTTGCCATCCACCACCCACACCACGCTTTGCGCGCCGAGACCGGTGATGTACACGCGATTGGTTAGCGCATCCGCGACCAGTTCACGCGGCTGCAGCGGACGAACCGTGTCACCGCGCTTGCGGCCATCCAGCACCAGTGTGTTAATCACCTTACCGCTGCTGGCTTCCACTGCCGTCAGCGCACCGTTGACCGTGTTGCCAAAGTAAAGCACGTTGGTGTGCTGATTGATGGCGGCACCAAAGGTCTTCAGCTCAGTACTGATGGTTTGTTTCACCGCCAGATTCTGCGGATCGAGACGGTACACAGTACCACCCTGCGGATTGCCGGCGTTTTGCGCCGTGGCGAGGAACAGCGCGTTGTCGCTGTTACTGAAGGCCAGTTCGTAGGCACCTTTGGCGATCGGCTGATTGAGCGGCTGCGTTTCCGCCGCCTGCAGCGCGCTGCAGGACAGCAGCGCCGTGGCCACCAGTAGCGGACGCAGCGCCCACTGCATTGTTTTATTCGCTTTCATAACTTCTCCATAGCAAAACCACCGCCGTGCGGCAGTGAAATGAAAGCCCGACATTGCAACCAATAGGAAATTCAGCCCGAGGCGAGCCGATAAGGATGTTAGTTTTTGCGAATAATAATCATTTATGCGGAAAAGGGACAGGATTTTATGGCGTTAGCAACGCCGCCAGGGCGCCCGAAGGCACCCTGTCAGCACAGAGGGTAAGACGAACTTATTGGGTCAGTTCTGCAGTCATGTGAACGCCGTTGTTGAAGTTGGCTTCAGTCACTTTGTAGGAAGCACCAAGTTCCTGCGCTTTAGCAGCGATTTGCGCTTCAGCACCGTCAAGCGTAGAGGCGGTAGCGGTCACGCTTTGCGCGAAGCTGGCAAATGGCAGAACAGAGAGAGCAATAACAGCAGCAAAAGTTTTGATGGTTTTCATGGTCATTTCCTTAATGATGTTTGATTAAATAAGGCGACATCGCCTTGATGAGAGATATAGTAGGCCGGCAACCGATCAAAAAAAAGCGCAGAGATTTGCCTAAGTCATTCGAATATTTTGACTATAAAAAGCACGTTTAGCGCAACCTGTGCGCAAAGGGTTAAAAAACCACGATTTGAATAAAAGGCAGGATTTATTGCTGTGATTGGTGAGACCAGACATGGGCGGCAAAAGCGGCACCGCGACACACCCTGAAGCGAGTCGCGGCGCGCCTGATGGCGGTAAACGGATTTAACCGTGATGCCGCACGCGGGTAAAGATGGTGATGGCGGCCAGCAGCATCAGCACGCCGCTGGCAAGGAATACGCCGCCCGCGCCCTGCAGATCGAACATCCAGCCACCGGCTGCCGCACCGGCGGTAATCGCCAGCTGAATAGTGGCCACCAGCAGACCGCCGCCCGATTCGGCGTCGTCCGGCACCGCGCGCGACAGCCAGGTTGACCAGCCAGTCGGCATTGAACCAAACGCCAGCCCCCACAGCGCGACGCCGCTCGCCACCAGCCAGGAGACGTGGCCAAAGCTCACCAGCAGCACCGCCGTCACGCTCATCACCAGCGCCATGCCGGTCAGCGTCAGCGACACGCTGCGCGTCACCAGCCACGCGGCCAGCGAGGTGCCGAAGAAGTTCGCCACGCCGAACGCCAGCAGCACCAGCGACAGTTGATTCACATTCAGCTGCGCGCTGGTTTCCAGGAACGGGCGCAGATAGGTAAAGAAGGCGAAATGGCCGGTAAACATCATGATCACCGCCAGCATGCCCCAGCGCATCACGCTCTGACGAAGCAGATCCAGCACGCCGCCGCTGCGCGTTTTGTTCTCCGGCGGCATCGACGGCAGGGTGAAGAACTGCCAGAACAGCGCCAGCACGCCCAAAACACCGGTCAGCAGGAAGATGTTACGCCAGCCAATCAACCCGCCAAGATAGCTGCCCAGCGGCGCGGCAATAATGGTGGCCAGCGAAATACCGCTGAACACAATCGACAGCGCGCGCGGCACCTTATCGGCGGGCACCAGCCGCATGGTAATGGCGGTCGACAGCGTCCAGAAGCCGCCAATCGCCATACCTAGCAACACGCGCGCCAGTAAAATCATCGGCAGATTTTCGGCAAACGCCACCAGCAGCGCCGAGGCGATGAGCAGCAACGTGAACGCCAGCATCACCAGGCGGCGGTCGAGGCGGCGCGTGACGTTACCAATCACCAGGCTGGTCAGCAGCGCCACCAGCGCGGTAACTGTGACCGTCTGGCCCGCCTGCCCTTCGCTGACGCGCAGCGAGTCGGCAATCGGTGTCAGCAAGCTCACCGGCAGAAATTCTGCGGTGATCAGGCCGAAGACGCCAAACGCCATGGCGAACACCGCGCCCCATGCGGGTTTCTCTACCGCAATGCTTGTTTCCACTACTTCAGTATCCAGACTCATCTGCGATCCCCATCACAAAATATCAGGCTGTAAGCATAGAGAGATGACGCAAGACGATCTATGATACAGAAACTTTGTTTTTTGATAATTCGTCTGGATTGTATGAGCCGCTATGAAGATTTGACCAGCGAACTGCTGATGGGCATGCGCCTGTACGGCGTCAAATATCAGCGCATCGCGCTGCATGCGCCGTTTGGCCTGCAATATGATGATGCGCCGGGCAAGGCACAGCTGCACTTTGTTGGCCGCGGCTCGCTGCTGATTCGCTCCGCTTCCGGCACCGTCTATCCGCTGCAGGCGGGCGATGCGCTGCTGATTCCGCACGGTAAGCCGCACGCGCTGATCTCCGGTGAAGATGCGGTGTGCGTGCCAATCGCCACGTTTAACAGCAAACCCATCTGCGACAGCGTGTGCGCCATCAACGATGCGCCGGACGCGGATGCCTGCCCGGACGACAGCGATGTGATTTTATTCAGCGCCTGCATGGCGTTTGAGCTGGGCGGCATGCAGCCGCTGGTGCACACCATGCCGGACGTGATGCTGGTCAGCACGCTGCTGGCGCAATACCCGGAAATCCAGCCGATTCTGGATGCCATGGAGCGTGAAACGCGTCAGCGCAAAGCGGGCTTTGCCGGCATTTTGTCGCGGCTAGCCGATGTGGTGGCGGCGCAAATTGTGCGGGGCTGGGTGGAGAATGGCTGTGGTCAGGGCAGCGGGCTGGTGCAGGCCCTGCGCGATCCGCGCCTCAGCCTGGCGATGGCGGCCATGCACCGCGCGCCCGGCGAAAACTGGACGGTGGAGCGGCTGGCGCGCGAATCCGGCAGCTCACGCTCGGTGTTTGCCGCGCGCTTTCAAAACGCCACCGGCATGACGCCGCTGCGCTACCTCACCGAACTGCGCATGCGTCTGGCAGTGGAGCGCATAGTTAACGATGGCGAAGCGGTGGAGAGCGTGGCGTTCCACCTCGGTTACGGTTCACTGGCCGCCTTCAGTCGCGCCTTCAAACGCATTGTCGGCACACCGCCCGGCGCACTGCGCGCCGGACGTGAAGCGTCGTGAAACTTAGCGAAACACGCTGATCGCTTCAACCAGCCGGTTGGCCTGATGCGCCATTCGGCCGGAGGCTTCTGCGCCTTCCGCCACGCGCGCCGCGTTCTGATGGGTGATGTCGTCGAGATCCTCCACCGCGCTACTGACTTCGCTCAGCGCGATGGACTGTTCGGCCGTCGCCGCGCTGATTTGCGCGATCAGGGCGGTGACATTCTGCACCTGATCGACAATCGCCTGCATCGTGTGGCCGGCCGCATCGGCGTGATCGCTGCCCGACTGCACACGGCCGGCGCTGGTTTCCACCAGGTTTTTGATCTCGCTGGCGGCTTTGGCGCTGCGCTGTGCCAGATTGCGCACCTCGCCCGCTACCACCGCAAAGCCTTTACCCTGCTCACCGGCACGTGCCGCTTCCACCGCCGCGTTCAGCGCCAGAATATTGGTCTGGAAAGCGATGCCGTCGATCACGCTGGTGATGTTGGCGATACGCTTCGAGCTGTCGGCAATTTCCGCCATCATGCCGACCATCTCCTGCATCACTTCACCGCCTTTGATCGCCGCTGCGCTGGTGCTGGCCGACAGCGTATTCACTTCGCTGGCGGTTTCCGTGTTGCTTTTGACCGTGGCGGTCATTTCGTTCATGGTCGCCGCCGTTTGCTGCACGTTCGCCGCCGCCTGCTCGGTGCGACGGCTCAGTTCATCATTGCTGCGCGCGATGGCGTCGCTGGCACTCAGGACATTGATCGCCTGGCCGCTGACGTCATCCACCAGCCAGCGGAACATCAGACCCAGCTGGCCGATAGCGCGCTGCGTCATGCCGATCTCATCCACCCGATCGATGTGCTCGACTTTGTGGCTGGCGCCGGTCGCCACGCTCAGCGCCTGGCGGCACATGCGCTCCATCGGGCGCGAGATCTGCTGCTCCAGCCACAGGCTGGCCAGCAGCAGCAGCCCGGCCATGCCGCCGCTGAAGCAGCCGATCGCCAGCGGTGCCATGCCCAGCAGCCAGACGCTCAGCACCGACAACGGCAGCAGCGCGATCAGCGTACTGCGGATGCGCCAGCGCAGCGGCAGCGTTTTCAGCACTGAGGTCAGTCGCCGCCAGCCGCTGCCGACAATCAGCCCTTTATGGAAGCGACGCCCTTTGGCACGCCCTTCACGAAAATCACGGTACAGCGCCTCGCACTGACGGACCTCCTCCGCCGACGGTTTGGTGCGTACCGACATATAGCCCTGCAGCTTGCCCTCGCGCACCACCGGAATAGCATTGGCGCGCACCCAGTAGTGATCGCCATTCTTGCGCCGGTTCTTGACCAGCGCGGTCCAGGGTTCGCCCTGCTTCAGCGTGCTCCACATATCGGCGAACGCTTCCGGCGGCATATCCGGATGACGCACCATGTTGTGCGGCTGGCCGTTGACCTCTTCCGGGCTGAATCCGCTGACCTCAATAAAGGCGTCGTTGGCGTAGGTGATGTGGCTGTTGAAGATCGGTGGTCGACATCAGCGTGGCGCGATCGTCGAAGACGAATTCACGCTGGGTGATGGGCTGGTTATTACGCATGTGTGAGTCCTTGCAAAACGCAGGCTGAAGAGAAATCGATAATACTTTTTTACCTTTTCGGCAGCACAATGGCCTGGCTTTAGCGCGGCTATTTAATTTTTGTTCTTAATAAAGCCGGAGTGCGCGGCGCTTCACAGTTCTGGCCGCGGGCGGGATCGATAAAAAATCATTTAGGGTAAATGAGATCGAGCTTTGGCTGAGTATGATAAGTTTGTCAGTTGAACCTCAAACTGTTCGACAATCGTTGCACATTTGGTAGCGGCGCAATTTATTGCGCGATAAATCGCGCCGCTACAAATTTTGTGCGATTTGCGGCTGCCCTGACCGGTCGGCATTACACCGTTCACGGCGACCGCGTCATGTGCACGTACTGTCAGAACTGCCAGCGCACGCCGAGGTTGTAACGCCAGCCTCTGGCGCCGTTGCCGTCGATCTCCTTGCGGTAATCCGCTTCTGCGTACAGCGACACATCCTGCTGCAGCGTCACCGTGCCGCCGGCACCCACTTCCCACATCTGGCCAAAATTACCGCTGCTGAAGCTGGCGCCGAGCGCCGGGTTATCGGCTGCCGACACCGACGCCTGCGCCGTACCGCCCCAGCCTTTGTAATAATTCGCGCGCAGATAAGGCGTGTACTGGCGGTTGCTGTCATCGGTCCAGCTGCGGTCGAGACGCGCGCCGAGACGGCCAATCGTCTGGTGATAATCGCCATAGCGCACCTGGTTATTGTCCTCGTCCGTGAAATCATTCATGTTCAGTTTCAGGTACATCAGCTGCGCCTGCGGCTCCAGCTTGTAGCCCTCGCCGAGTTCAAACGGATAACCGCTCTCCAGCGAGGCGGTCCAGCCGTGGCCCTTCAGCTTTGCCTCGCGCTGCTGGCGCGCAATGTCGGTTTCACCACGATGCCAGTCAAACGACAGCACGCCGTCAAGGTAAAAGCCGCTCTGGCGCTGCCAGGTGCCGTACAGCGCCAGGCTGTCGCTATCGAAGCTGGTGCTGCTGTAACCGTCTGCCGCCTGCGGACGAATGCGCGTATTGCCGCGCGTGTAGGCCACGCCGCCGCGCAGACTGTCCTGCTCACCGTCGAGACGCAGCAGGTTGCCGCCAAGCTGCACCGCGCTGTAATCGAGATCAAACCCGTAGCCGTAATCGCTAAAGCTGCGGTCGCTTTTGTATTTCAGGTTTGAGCCGATGTAGCGCAGGAACATCTCACCGCCGTTACCCGCCGGGCGCGTCTGCTCGTGACGCAGTTCGCCGAGACGCTTGTGCAGGTCATCAATAATCGCGGCGGTGTAATAGGCGAGGCCAACCGGTGCCGAAATGTACGAGGGCACCTGCGGCACCACCGCCGGACGCGCATCGTAGCGCTGTGGCGTACCAAATCCGCTGGTCACCAGCGCCGGCTGGCAGCTGTCGCTGTCCTCGCACACGTAGTTGTTTGCCAGCCGGTAGTCCCAGTAATTGTTGCCGCTGCCGCTCAGCAGGCGCTGCGCCGGATCGCTGCTGCCCGGCGCGAAGCTGTACAGCCGGTACTGCCACGGTCCGGCACCGAGATAGCCATCCCTGAGCGCAAAGCTGTTCTGGCCAGCGTTGCCGCCCACCTGCGCCAGCGAAATGCCTTCGTTGCCCTCAATGCCGCCGTTGCGGTTGCGATCGGTGAGCGCCGCGCTGCTTGCCGCATCAAGCCTGACGTTGAGCAGCGTGGTGCCGCTGGCGTTACCGCTGACGTTGATGTGGTCGGTGAACTGGTTGCTCAGCGCGCCGCCCTCATTCAGGCGCGTCACCAGATTCGCCTGACCGCCCATCGACGCCAGCGAGCCGTTGATGTCCAGCGTATTGCCTGGCGAACCGCGGCCATTGGTGAGATCCAGCGTGCCGCTGTTATTCACCTGCAGCGAATCCGCTGTGCCGCCCGCCAGCGTGGGATGCACGTTGTCACCGGCATACAGCGTCGAGCGCCCATCAATGTTGATGGTGCTGTGCGCCAGCTGCAGATTGTCGGTCAGCGTCCAGCGGCTATCCGCGAAGTTAATGATGCTCCAGCCGCTGCCGAGGTTAACGCCTTTGCTCAGGTCATCCGCGCTGAAGCTGCCGCCGCGCGCCGTAATCTGGTCAAAGGTCAGGCTGTTACCGGTGCCGTTGCCGCTGGTGAGATGGTAAGTAGTGCTGAGATCGACGCCGCTGACGTCTGCAATATTGTTGTTGTCTGCGCCCATGGTCAGGCTGCCGTTGAGCGTGCCGCCGGTCCAGCGGAACGTATCGCTGCCGCCACCAGGATTAATGTCGCCCAGCACGTCACCCTGCGTCAGCAAAATCACATCGTCGGCGTTACTGCCCGCCACCGCCACGCTTTGCGCCGTGGCGGTTACGATTGTGCCAAGGTTCTCGAATACCGTTTTGCCGCCGCGCAGATCGACCACCGGTGCCGTCAGGCTGCTGGAGCGGAGTGTGCCGCGGTTGACGATGGTGCCGGCGGTGCTGGAGACCAGCGCCGAACCGCCTGCCGCATTAGTGATATTAACGCTGGCGGCGGTGACGATATTTCCTGTGGTGTTGGCGCGAATCCCGGTGCCGCCGGCGCCGGTGACATTGAAAACGTAACCCGAACCCAGCGTCAGATCGCCGCCGGTGGTCGATCCATCGGCGTTGGCGACAGTCAGGCCGTTACCGCTGCCGGATACATTGGTGGTCACGGTGGAGGCGGGATCGAACGCGACGGCAGTGCGGATGCCGTTGCCATCGCCAACGTTAAGCGTCAGGTTGCTCAGGCTCACGTTGTCCAGCTCCGCGCGGTTTTCGATGCCGTTGCCGCTGCCCAGTACGTTAATGGTGGCGTCGCGCGCGCTGAGCGCCGCCGCGCCGCTGTCGAGCAAAATGCCATGCGCCGTGCCCCGCGTGGTGATCAGCGTATCGCTGCCGGTCAATGCCAGCTGCGCGCCGTCGCTGATGCGCACGCCGGCCACGCCATTATCAACATTGATGCTGCCGCCCTGCGCCAGCGTGGTGCCGCTGCCGCCGACGTCTAACCCGGTGCCGCTGCTGACGTTAACCACGCCATTGTTGGTCAGCGTGCTGCCGGCGCGCGATCGCATGCCGACGCTGTTGCTGCCGGTCAGCGTCAGTGCGCCATTGTTCTCCAGTGCCGCGCCGTTGGTCAGGTCGAAACCCACGGCACCGTTGCCAGCGCCGCTGATGCGGGCGTTGCTGGTGACGCGGGTGGCGGCAGCGCTGCCGTCCAGCGCATTGCTGAGATCGCTGCGCAGCGTATTCACCAGCACGCCCACCGCGTTGTTGCCGCTGAGCGTGATGGTGCTGCTGCCGTCAAGCGTCGCCGCTGCGCCGCCCTCGACGCGCACGGCGGTGCTCTCCTCGCCGCTGGCGGTCAGATTGAGGTTGGCGCTGTTGAGGTTACTGCTGCTGCCGGAAACAATCACGCCGGTGCTGCTGGCGGCGCTGGCGCTCAGGCTGTTCGGCGTGCTGAAGCTCAGTGCCGCGCCTTCGTCAAGGCGGTAGCCGGTGGAACCACGCGTGCTGACATCCAGCGCGCTGGTGGCGGCGCGGATGCGCGAACCGTTACCCGCAGCGTGATAGGCGATCTGGTCGCTATTGTTAAAGATCGGCGTCGATCCGGCGGCGATATTCACCAGTGCACCGTCCAGCGCTTCGGCGCCGATGGCGCCACTGCCGTTGAGCGTGAGCGTACCGCCGTTGAGGTTCGCCACGGCCTGGCTACCGCTGGCGCTGACGCCGCGCGTACGGCGGGTGGTGCTGCCGCCATTGACGTCGATGTTGCCGCTGTTGCTGGCGGTGGTGGCGAAGGTGCTGCCCGCGCTGTTCACCGCGATACCGGTGCCGCCGTCGCTGATGCTGATATTGCCGCTGTTGCTGCCGGTCGCCCCGCTCTCCACGCGCAGGCCGGTGGTATTGGCCCCGCTGAAGTTGATGTTGCCGCTGTTGCTGAGCTGCGCGCGGTTGCGCGCCAGATAGCCGGTGATGCCGTTTTGCGCCGAATTGAGTTCTGCGGCGGAGGTCAGCCGCGTGCTGGCGACCGGCGCACGGCTGTTGGCACCGGTCAGCGTATGTTTCTGCCCGTCGGCAATCGCGCCCGTGGCGTTGCTGCCACTGAGGGTAATGGTGGTCGCCGCGTCAATGTTGCCCTGCGCACCGCCCTCGATATTGACGCCGGTGGCGCCGGTGCCGCTGACGTTAATCGTGGCGTTGTTGGTCTTCACCAATGTTCCGCCACCGCCGGTGCCGTTCACCGCCACCGCACCCGCGCCGGAGGCGGTCAGCGTGGTATTAGTCCCGTCAAACGTCGCGCCCTGTTCGATGCGGAAAAGCGTCGAGTTAGTGGTGGTGACGTCAAACGCGTTGTTATCGTCTACGTTGATCAGCGCATTCGGGCCATAGGCAAAAAAACCGATTTGATTGCTGCCGGTGCTGAAGCGGGGAATGGCATTCTGCGTGACGTTAACCGTGGCGTTGCCGCGCGCGTGCACGCCAATCGCGCCGTTGCCGGTGAGGTTAATCGGCCCGTCCACGTTCGCTGCGGCAGTGCCGCTGCCCTGACCTTCCACCCACACGCCAAAGTTGCGCGTGCCGCTGGCCGGATCGGCTCCGCCCGCCACGTTGATGGTCCCGGTGGAGCTGGCGGCGGCGCTGTTACCACTGGTGGCCAGCACTTTCAGGCCGGTGCCGTTAACGCCGTTGAGGTTGATGGTGCCGCGATTCTCCAGCGTACCGTTGCTGTTAGTGACCAGCATGCCGACATTCTCGCGCGGCACGCGCGCAGCGCTGCCGTTGACGTCGATGGTGCCGCTGTTGATCAGCGTGGCATTGCTGGCACCGCTGACCGACATCCCGGCGGCGTTCTGTACGCGCGAGCCAATCACAATCGCCCCGTCGTTGGTGGCGCTGCCGTTGGCCAGCAGCGCAATGCCGCTGGTCAGCCCGCTCTGGTTCAGGGCTGTCTCCGCCACGTTGTCGCTCAGGCTGTTCTGCGCGCCTCGCCCGAGGTAAATCGTGCCGCCGCTGGTGTTGGTAAATCGGCTGCTGTCGCTGGTGAGCAGCACGCCGGAAGTGGTGCCACGCGCGCTGGAACCGTTGACGCCCACGTTGATATTGCCGCTGTTAGCGGCCTGCGCATTGGCATCAAGGCGGATGCCCGCCACGCCGTTGGTCAGATTGCTGCCGGTGGTACCGAGGTTAAGCACGCCATTGTTGGTGAAATCACCGCCGTTTTGCACCGTTACCGCCGTGGCGTTGTTGCTGGCCGCGCCGACGCCGGTGCCATCAATACGGTTGAGGAAGCCGCCGTTGATGACGCCGCTGCTGCTGTTGGTAGCCGTCGCGCCATCCAGCGCCAGCGCGGTGCCGCGGCTCGCCAGTTTCCCGTCGATGGTAGCATTGGCCCCATTGGCCACGCGTACCGCGCCATCGCTGGCCCCTACCACTTCCAGCGTTTTACCGGCGGCGATAGTGACCTGCGAACCGGCGCCTTCGGCATTGATCACCACGCGGCTACCTATCGGCTGCGTCACTTCATCCGGCGCAGTGGCGCTGACGTTATAGACAATATCGCCGTTGGTGATAGTGACCGCCTGATTGAACGCGCTGAGGTAGCTGGCCGGCGCGAGATTGCCGGCCTGCAGCTGGCTCACCAGCCAGTTATTGTAGCTTTGCAGCTGGCTGGCATTGGTGACGTTGAAGGCGGTGGTTTTGCCATCCAGCGTCTGCACGCTAAAGCTGCCGTTATAGGTCGCAAGGTTTTGTACCGCCAGGCTGTCGGTCACCTGGCCGCCGGAGACGTTGGCCGCAGAACCGTTGAAGGTGATGCGGTTGTTGTTGTTCCAGTTGAGGGTGCCACCGTTACTGACCTGAAACAGCGTGGTGTTTTTGGCCGCAATGGTCCAGGCGTTGGTGCTGGCACTGCTATTGGCGTTAGCCTGACCAATGCTGACATCCAGCGAACTGCCGCTGCCACTGACGTCGGCGATACGCGCGTCGATATACTGATTGTCATTCACGTTTTGCAGATCCGGCACCACCGTGCTGGCGGTAACCGGTGCCTGCGCCACCAGGCTGGCGGAATCAAACACCTGAAAGGTGGTGTTGCCGCCGGTAGTGGGATCCGGCACGGTGATGGCGAGGTTTTGCGGACCGGGATCGAGACGTGCCTGATTAAGGTATTGTGTGCCCGCCGCGATGGTCACCTGGCCGAGCGTGGTGTTGACCGCCCCGTCAATGCCCGGCTCAAACGCCTGATTACCGGTTAAGGTTGCGCTGCCGCCGTTAACGATCAGCGCGCCGCTCTGCTGGTCGTTATCGCGCGGATTATACGCGCCCAGTGTTGCCGCTTCCCCCACGACGGGGAAATAAAACACCGCCTGCGCAGCGACGATCCCTAACGCAATGGGATTCCGGGTGAATCTCATACAACCTCCAGTAACAAGCAATCAGCGACGCTGTGAAAGCACAGCGAAAAAAAGAATAAAGGGGCAGATGGGCGAACTCTATTTTCACAAAACGAATCAAGTGGTTAATTATGGGCACAGAGGGTGCCGCTGATGCGTGAAAATCAGGAGAAAGCTGTTGCTTATATAGACTTTATGGCTGCACAGATCAAAAGCGAGCCCGGAGATATTTATCGGAATGAAATAAGAATTTCGCAGAAAATGAAAGGCTATAACCCTGCTTTAAATAAGGCTTATAGGGATAACGCATTAATATTATGTGATTTATCTTCAGCCACTCCAGTAAAGTCTGGACGGGTGATAATTCTCACGCTCAATAATAAGCAGCGCTAACGAAATGCTGCAATTGTGAGCCAGCCCCCAATTGCAGCAAAATCATCCATTTAATGACATCGGACCTCTTGACGGTCTGCTGGTGCGGGCTTTTCTAGCTTAAATCGACGTTTTTGGTGCCGCCCCACCAGGTAAAGACGAAGCCGCCGATCCACGCCACGATCAGCCCCACCAGATAGACCGCCATCCCGGCGTAAATGCCCTGGCCGGAGGTCATCAACGGGAGCGCCACCAGCCCGGAAGGACCAAACACCGTATTCAGGCCGACCGGCAAACCCAGCCACGCGACGGTGCCAATAAAAAATCCCCCGCACGCGCCGCCGATACAGGCGGTGACGAAAGGCTTCACGCGCGGTAAGGTCACCGCGTAAATCAGCGGCTCGCCAACGCCCAGCAGACCGGGAATGATCGCCCCGCGCACCTGGTTACGCAGCACCGAATGCGGCGCCGAGCGGAAATAGAGCGCCAGCGCCGCGCCCACCTGACCGCCACCTGCCATCGCCAGAATGGGGAACAGCGAGTTAAAGCCCTGCGCATCCATCAGCGCGAAGTAAACCGGGATAAACCCCTGATGAACGCCAAACACCACGGCGATAAGGAACAGGCCCGCCAGCACCGCGCAGCCAAACGGGTTGCCGTTGAGGTGCAGGAACAGCCACGACATGCCTTTAAACAGCTCGCCGCCAATCGGCATAATCACCACAAACGCCAGTGCGCCGGTGATAAGCAGCGTCAGCAGCGAAGTGAGGATCATGTCGAGGTTATCCGGCACCACTTTGCGGATCTGGCGTTCGATCCACGCGCCAAGGATCGCGGCGAGCAGTACGCCGATAATGTTGCCGCGCGGATCAATTCCCATGCCGAAGAAGTTATCGATACCGGAGAAATAACCGACCGTGGCTTTCGGGTCATAACCCAGCACGAACAGCGCGGCGATAATGGCGCCGTTAACGCCGCTGCCGCCAAAGGCTTTTTGCGCGTTGTAGCCAATCAGAATCGGCAGGAAGGTGAACAGGCCTTTACCAAAAACTTTCATATAGCCGACGAGGTGCGCCACTGCTGTGTTCTTTTCTGCCGCGTTGAGCAGCAGGCTTTGCTCAATTAAGGTGGCAAAGCCCAGCAGCATCCCGGCGGCGATAAAACCGGGAATCAGCGGTGTAAAGATGGTGGCGAACTTCGCCAGAAACTGATGCACGCCGCTGGTCTGCTTCGCTTTCATTTGCTGTTTGGTGTCGCTGGCAATGCTCTTCAGCGACGCGGCTTCTACGGGCGCGGCGTGGCCGCCGATCATTGCATTCAGCATTTCCGCTGCGGTTTGCGCTTTGCCAGGGCCAACGATGATCTGCAACTGATCGTCGCTGTTCACCACGCCCAGTACGCCGGGCAGGGCTTTCAGGCTCTCCGTCTCCACCCGTGAATCGTCGCGGAGCGTCAGGCGCAGGCGCGTCATACAGTTGCCGCAGGTATTGATATTCTCCTTACCACCGACCTTTTCGATAATTGTCGCGATCAGATGTTCACTGATTTTGGCCATTACTTGATCCCCGCATCAACCAGCGCCTGGCGAATAAAGCCGCCGTTATCGGCTAACAAATGCGTGGCCTGTTCAGCGCTGAGCTGGCCCAGCACCATCACAATGGCGGTTTTGCAGCGCCCGCCGCAGGCCTGCAGCGCCTGTTCGGCGATGTCGCGGGTGCAGCCGGTGGCTTCCATCACAATGTTTATCTGACGCTGCACCAGCTTCAGGTTGGTGGCTTCCACATCCACCATCAAATTGCCATAGACTTTGCCGCTGCGGATCATTGCGCCGGTGGTCAGCATATTGAGCACCAGTTTTTGCGCGGTGCCCGCTTTCATGCGCGAGGAGCCGGTCACCACTTCCGGGCCAACCACCGGCACAATCGCAATATCGGCGATGCGCGCCATTTCGCTGTTTTCGTTACAGGTGAGCGCCACGGTCGTCGCTTTCAGGCTTTGTGCGTATTTCATAGCGGCAATCACATACGGTGTGCGTCCGCTGGCGGCGATGCCGACCAGCACATCGCACGCGGTGAAATTGAGCGATTTCAGGTCGTCAACGCCCAGCGTCAGGCTGTCTTCGGCGTTTTCCACTGCCTGCAAAATGGCACGATGACCGCCAGCAATCAGGCCGACAACCTGCTCGCGCGGCGTTCCGTACGTCGGGGGACATTCGCTGGCATCGAGGATGCCAAGACGCCCGGAAGTGCCCGCGCCGCAATAGATTAAACGACCGCCCTGTTTAAACGCGGCGACAATCACATCCACCGCCTGCGCGATAGCCGGGATCACTTTTTCCACCGCCAGCGCCACTTTCTGGTCTTCGTTATTGATCACGCGCAGCATCGCTTCGGTATCGAGCATGTCGATGTTTTCACTGGCGGTATTGCGGCCTTCGGTGGTCAGTCTGGATAGATCAATGTTCATGTCTCGCTCCCTTCAGGAATAATTTATTCTTGAAAATATATACCATACAGAATTGTTAATTCCTCCTGATCAGGTCAATTTTTTTGCCTTTTGCGGCAGCGGGCATAAAAAAACCCGCCAGAAGGCGGGTTGGATTAAGGAGAAGCGCTAGATGTTTGCCAGCTCTCTGCGTGCCAGCGCGGCGAGAAAGCCGCTACGGGAGCCGTATTCGCGGTGTGCTTCTACGTGGCTATCGATTTTGGTCAGTAAGTTTTGCGGCAGGGTGATGTTCAGCTTCACCGCTTTACCTTCGTAACGACTGAGATCAATCTCAACGAAAGCCCAGTAACCTCCCTGGCACTCTTCATCATTAATATGGGTTTCAACGCTGGCTGCTTTTGGAATGGCCTTGCCTGCGTCCGCTAACGATTCCACATGCGCATCGATTGCACCAAATGCATCGCTTAACGCCTCGTCAACGGTGTTGCCCGCAAAAAAACATCCCTGCACGTCAGGTACGAAACCTGACCAGCTGCCGTTTTCTGTTTTGTGCAAATAAACGGGGAATCTCATGGTGAGTCCTTATGTAAATTGCCTTCTTGATTATCTACTGCGGACATGAAAAGCATTGCAATGCCTGCTGCACCTGACATTGCTAATTGTTCCAAATCGGGGGCAAAGCCCCCGTATATCAGTCCATCATTTTCAATAGCTTACGTAATGTTCCGGTTGCCAGGTCTTTTTCAGGATGAGGAAGCGAGATGTGATATGGCTTATCTGCACGGACAAACACATGATGGCTTCCTTTAACACGATCCAGAATCCACCCTCGTTCAAGCAACATCCTAATCAGCTCCCTGCTGCTCAACACAACCTCCTGATGTCATCGTGAATATTATATACCCACCATAACCACCAGTTCAATTTCAGTAGTTATGGTGGGTATAAATTTAAACTTTCTTCAGTAGCTCACCACGACAGGACTTGTCTGCAAAAAATAAAAAAACCCGCCAGAAGGCGGGTTCAGTCAGAGAGCGTGTCGTTTAGCTGGCGCTTTGCGTGCGCAGCTGCAACTCGTAGGCGGCGGCCTGTTTGGTATCGAACTGGTGTTCCCAGCGGGCGATAACCAGCACCGCCAGGGCATTGCCCACCACGTTCAGCGCGGTGCGCGCCATGTCCAGGATACGGTCCACGCCGGCGATAAAGGCCAGGCCTTCCAGCGGAATACCGACGCTGCCCAGCGTCGCCAGCAGCACCACGAACGAGACGCCCGGCACGCCTGCGATACCTTTGGAGGTCACCATCAGCGTCAGCACCAGCATGATCTCCTGGCCCGAGCGACAGGTCGATGCCGTACAGCTGGGCGATAAAGATCGCGGCGATGCTCTGGTACAGCGTCGAGCCATCCAGGTTGAAGGAGTAGCCGGTCGGCACCACGAAGCTGGTGATCGCCTTCGGCGCGCCGTAGGCTTCCATCTTCTCGATGATGCGCGGCAGCACGGTCTCAGAGCTGGCGGTGGAGTAGGCCAGAATCAGCTCATCTTTCAGGATGCGGATCAGGATCCAGATGCTCAGCCCGCACAGGCGCGCCACGATGCCCAGCACCACCAGCGCGAAGAACAGGATGGCGAAGTACACCAGGATCACCAGCTTGGCCAGCGGCCAGCAGCGAGGCAAAACCGAAGTTGGCCACGGTGACGGCGATCAGCGCGAACACCCCGACCGGCGCGTAGCGCATCACCATGTGGGTGACTTTAAACATGGTCTCGGAGATAGAGCGGAACACGGTCACCAGCGGCTCGCGGTGCGTCGCGGGCAGCGAGGACAGCCCCAGGCCAAACAGCACCGAGAAGAAGATGATCGGCAGCATCTCGCCCTTCGCCATCGACGCGACGATGTTGGTCGGCACCAGCGACAGGATAGTGCCCATCAGGCCATGCGCATGGCTCTGCACGTCCGCGGTCGTACTTTGGTATTTCGAAATATCCACCGTAGCCAGCTGCGACATATCGATCCCGGTGCCGGGCTGGAACACGTTCGCCAGCGTGATACCGAGCACGATGGCAACCGTGGTGATCACTTCGAAATAGATGATGGTTTTCGCGCCAATGCGGCCTAGCTTCTTCGCATCGCCGACGCCGGCAATGCCGACCACCAGCGTGGAGATCACAATCGGCACCACAATCATCTTGATCAGATGAATAAAGATATCGCCTGCCGGTGAAAGCAGGTTCGCAATCAGCCATTCGCGGCTGTCGCTGTGATAGTGGAGGTAACTGCCCAGCAAGATGCCCAGCACAAGGGCAATTAAGATCTGCCAGGCCAGGCTGACTTTAACGTTTTTCATAGAAACTGACTTCCTCAATGAAGCGCCTTATTCACTCAGCTGCAGAAGGTGCATGAAGACATTACTGAAAGGGTAGTGAGCATAAGCCCGATAGAGTTGAGGGTTATAATTGGGTTGCGTTGGTTACCGCTGCGCGGCATTATGCGCGCGCGCGATGATGCAGCCTCATTTCGATACCTGTTGAACAGCCGAAATAAGTACGCATTTTCACTACGTAAATGCGACCGCTGTGACGGTAGTTTAAATCCTGCACAGCCAGGCAGCATAAAATGCTGCTGACATGCGCCTGTCATAACTCGCTGTTATGAAAAGTGTTAATTCGATAATTTTCCGCATAGCTATTCAGGATTGCTGAAAAAACGTGCCGTCTTTTGCGTTTATTCTAACCGCTGGTTCATAAATTTTATTCATCGTCAGCCAGTGATTTTTCATTTCCTGTCAACAGATTTCATTCGCTCATTTTTCAACCTTTCAAACAATGCGTGATCTGTAGCCCAAATAATAAACAAAGCTTGTAAAGCCCCTACAATTAACGTTTTTGCGACATATTATTAACATCTTACAAGGAGAAAAAAAGCCATGAGCCAAATACACAAACATGACATTCCCGCAAACATTGCGGACCGTTGCCTGATCAACCCGGAGCAGTACCACGAGAAATATCAGCAATCTATCACCGCCCCGGACACCTTCTGGGGTGAGCAGGGCCATATCCTGGACTGGATCAAACCTTATCAGAAGGTGAAAAACACCTCCTTTGCGCCCGGCAATGTCTCCATTAAATGGTATGAAGATGGCACGCTGAACCTGGCGGCCAACTGCCTTGACCGTCACCTTGCCGCGCGCGGGAACGAGACGGCGATTATCTGGGAAGGCGATGACGCCTCGCAGAGCAAACACATTACTTACAAAGAACTGCACCGCGACGTGTGCCGCTTCGCCAACGTCCTGCTGGATAAAGGCATTAAAAAAGGCGACGTGGTCGCTATCTATATGCCGATGGTGCCGGAAGCGGCGGTGGCCATGCTGGCCTGCGCGCGTATCGGCGCCATCCACTCGGTGATTTTTGGCGGCTTCTCGCCGGAGGCGGTTGCCGGACGCATTGTCGATTCCAGTTCAAAACTGGTGATCACCGCCGACGAAGGCGTGCGCGCCGGACGCGGTATCCCGCTGAAGAAAAACGTCGACGAAGCGCTGAAAAACCCGAACGTCAACACGGTCAGCAACGTCATCGTCCTTAAGCGTACCGGCGGCAAAATCGACTGGCACGAGGGCCGCGACCTGTGGTGGAGCGACCTGATTGAAAAAGCCAGCGACCAGCATCAGCCGGAAGAGATGAACGCCGAAGATCCGCTGTTCATCCTCTACACCTCCGGCTCCACCGGCAAGCCGAAAGGCGTGCTGCACACCACCGGCGGCTATCTGGTCTACGCGGCCACCACCTTCAAATACGTCTTCGACTACCATGCGGGCGACATCTACTGGTGTACCGCCGACGTGGGCTGGGTCACCGGCCACAGCTATCTGCTCTACGGCCCGCTGGCCTGCGGCGCCACCACGCTGATGTTTGAAGGCGTGCCGAACTGGCCGACCCCGGCGCGCATGTGCCAGGTGGTCGACAAGCACCAGGTCAATATTCTCTACACCGCGCCGACGGCGATCCGCGCACTGATGGCCGAAGGCGATAAAGCCATCGAAGGCACCTCAGCGCTTCAGCCTGCGCATCCTCGGTTCGGTGGGCGAGCCGATCAACCCGGAAGCCTGGGAGTGGTACTGCAAGAAGATCGGCGACGAGCCGATGCCCGATCGTGGACACCTGGTGGCAGACCGAAACCGGCGGCTTCATGATCACCCCGCTGCCGGGCGCCACCGAGCTGAAGGCCGGCTCGGCCACCCGTCCGTTCTTCGGCGTGCAGCCGGCGCTGGTGGATAACGAAGGCAACCCGCTGGAAGGCGCCACCGAAGGCAACCTGGTGATCGCCGACTCCTGGCCGGGCCAGGCGCGTACCCTGTTCGGCGATCACGATCGCTTCGAGCAGACCTACTTCTCGACCTTTAAAAACAGCTACTTCAGCGGCGACGGCGCGCGCCGTGACGAAGACGGCTATTACTGGATCACCGGCCGCGTGGACGACGTGCTGAACGTCTCCGGCCACCGTCTGGGCACCGCGGAGATTGAATCGGCGCTGGTGTCGCATCCGAAGATTGCCGAAGCGGCCGTGGTCGGTATTCCGCACAACATCAAAGGCCAGGCGATTTACGCCTATGTCACGCTGAACCACGGCGAAGAGCCGTCGCCAGAGCTCTACACCGAAGTGCGCAACTGGGTGCGTAAAGAGATTGGCCCGCTGGCCACGCCGGACGTGCTGCACTGGACCGACTCGCTGCCGAAAACCCGCTCCGGCAAAATCATGCGCCGTATCCTGCGCAAAATCGCCGCGGGCGACACCAGCAACCTCGGTGATACCTCAACGCTCGCCGATCCTGGCGTGGTGGAAAAACTGCTCGAAGAGAAGCAGGCCATCGCAATGCCATCGTAATCCGGCATTTACCCGGGGGAGAGGTGTCGGCCTGTCCCCGGCAGGCAGCTCTCCGCCCTTCCATCCTTACGCCGTATGCTTTTCACCATCGCACAACCTTTATAACTAGAATATTCAGCCAGTAAATCACTGCCGGAGTACTGTCTACCTTACCTTTGGAGACTCTGTGATGAACGAACCCTGAACCAACGGTTACTTTGTCAGCAGATAGAGAATAGTGCGCACTACAGGGAGCTCGTCGATAAGCGGCAACGGTTTGCCTTCTCCCTTTCCATCATCATGCTGATTATCTACGTCGGCTTTATTCTGCTGATCGCCTTTGCGCCGCACTGGCTGGGCACCCCGCTGCACGAGGGGACCAGCGTGACGCGCGGCATCCCCATTGGCATTGGCGTGATTGTGATTTCATTTGTGCTGACCGGCGTCTACGTCTGGCGCGCGAACGGTGAATTCGATCGTCTTAACAGAGAAGTCCTGCGCGAGGTAAAAGCATCATGAAGCGAGTCCTGACGGCGCTTGCCGCCACACTTCCCTTTGCTGCCAACGCGGCGGATGCCATTACCGGCGAGGTCCAGCGCCAGCCAACCAACTGGCAGGCGATTATCATGTTCCTGATTTTCGTGGTGCTGACGCTGTACATTACGTACTGGGCGTCGAAACGCGTGCGCTCACGTAACGATTACTACACCGCAGGCGGCAACATTACCGGCTTCCAGAACGGGCTGGCGATTGCGGGTGACTTTATGTCCGCCGCCTCCTTCCTTGGCATCTCCGCGCTGGTCTACACCTCCGGCTATGACGGCCTGATTTACTCCCTCGGCTTCCTCGTCGGCTGGCCGATCATTCTGTTCCTGATTGCCGAACGCCTGCGCAACCTGGGCCGCTATACCTTCGCCGACGTGGCCTCCTATCGCCTGAAGCAGGGGCCGATCCGCACCCTCTCCGCCTGCGGCTCGCTGGTGGTGGTGGCGCTGTATCTGATTGCGCAGATGGTGGGCGCCGGTAAGCTGATCGAGCTGCTGTTCGGCCTGAACTACCACATCGCGGTGGTGCTGGTGGGCGTGCTGATGGTGATGTACGTCCTGTTCGGCGGCATGCTGGCGACCACCTGGGTGCAAATCATCAAAGCGGTATTGCTGCTGTTCGGCGCCAGCTTTATGGCCTTTATGGTGATGAAGCACGTTGGGTTCAGCTTCAATAACCTGTTTACCGAAGCCATGGCGGTCCACCCGAAAGGGGAAGCCATTATGAGCCCGGGCGGGCTGGTGAAAGACCCGATTTCTGCCCTGTCGCTCGGTCTGGGCCTGATGTTTGGTACCGCAGGTTTACCGCACATTCTGATGCGCTTCTTCACCGTGAGCGATGCGCGTGAAGCGCGCAAGAGCGTCTTCTACGCCACCGGCTTCATGGGCTACTTCTATATCCTGACCTTTATCATCGGCTTTGGCGCGATCATGCTGGTGGGGGCGAACCCGGCGTTTAAAGACGCGGCGGGCGCGCTGATTGGCGGTAACAACATGGCGGCGGTGCATCTGGCCGACGCGGTGGGCGGCAACCTGTTCCTCGGCTTTATCTCTGCCGTGGCCTTCGCCACCATTCTTGCGGTGGTTGCGGGCTTAACGCTGGCCGGGGCGTCGGCGGTTTCGCATGACCTCTACGCCAACGTCTTCCGCAAAGGCGCAAGCGAGCGCGATGAACTGAAGGTCTCGAAAATTACCGTGCTGGTGCTGGGCGTCGTGGCGATTCTGTTGGGCATTCTGTTCGAGAAGCAAAACATCGCCTTTATGGTGGGGCTAGCCTTCTCGATTGCGGCCAGCTGTAACTTCCCGATCATCCTGCTCTCCATGTACTGGTCGAAACTGACCACCCGTGGCGCGATGATTGGCGGCTGGCTGGGGCTGCTGACGGCGGTGATCCTGATGATTCTGGGCCCGACAATCTGGGTGCAGATCCTCGGTCACGCCAGCGCCATCTTCCCGTATGAATACCCGGCGCTGTTCTCCATTGCCGTGGCGTTTATCGGTATCTGGGTCTTCTCGGCCACCGACAATTCGCCGGAGGGTAACCTGGAGCGCGAGAAATTCCGCGCCCAGTTTATTCGTTCACAAACCGGTCTTGGCGTTGAGCAGGGCCGCGCGCACTAAACCTTTCTCCCCGGCCATTCTGGCCGGGGAGCTTAAAACATCACCCACGCCACCAGCGGTGCAACCAGCACCATCACCACGCCCGACAGCATCATCACCAGGCTCGCGACAACGCCCTCCTGCTGGCCCAGCTCATAGGAACGTGCCGTGCCCGCGCCGTGCGACGCCGCGCCAAATCCCGCGCCTTTGGCCATTCCTTCCCGAATAGAAAGCCGCAGAAAGAGCATATCGCCCACTGCCATCCCAAAGACGCCCGTCACCACCACAAACAGCGCCACCAGGTCCGGCTGTCCGCCGAGGGGTTTAGCCGCCGCCAGCGCAAACGGCGTGGTCACCGAGCGCACGGCCAGGCTGCGCTGAATTTCATCGGGCAGCGTAAACAGTCTCGCCAGCCAGACGGAGCTACAGACCGCGACCACCGTGGCGGTGATCACGCCTGCGCTGAGCGACATCCAGTGGCGCCTGATAATCGCCAGGTTGTCATAAACGGGCACGGCAAAGGCGATGGTCGCCGGGCCGAGCAGCCACAGCAGCCAGTGGGACTCACCAATGTAGTTCTGCCAGGAGATGTGGCCGAAGACCAGCATCAGCACCAGCAGGATCGGCGTGAAGACCAGCGGCATCAGCGGCAGCGCATGAAACCGGCGATACAGCCGCTTGTTGGCGAAGTAGATCCCGAGCGTCGCGATCAGGCACAAGACGCTGATCTGAAAGTTAGTCATGTTTGTGCCTGCTGATTTCAAACCGGTAGACTTTATCCACGACCCAGGCGGTCGCCCCCAGCACCATCAACGTACTCAGCGCGATCACCGCAAAGATTCGCCAGCCGTCCACCATCAGCAGTTGCGCATAGTTCACCACCGCCACCACGGCAGGGACAAAGAACAGCAGCATCTCCGCCAGCAGCCAGCGCGCCCCGGCGCGCACCCAGTTAAGGGGGATCACGCGACAGAGGATGAGCGTCAGCATCAACAGCATCCCCACCAGGTTGGCAGGCAACGGCAGGTGGAGCCAGCCGACAAGATATTCGGCGAAAACAAACAGTCCCGCGTAGAGCAGTACCTGAACCGGGACCTGGAGTCGTTGTACAACGGCAGGCGTAACACGGCTTAACGCCACGGCCATGGGGGTTTTCCTCAAAAATGAGACGAGGCGCCAGTATAGTGAGCGCACGGTGTGGACTGAAATGAATTAAAATCATCAAAGGTATAGTTTCGAGGAATAATCATGGACATAAGAACGCTGCGCTATTTTGTCGAAGTGGTTCGTCAGCAAAGTTTTACCCGCGCAGCGGAGAAGTTGTTTGTTACCCAGCCCACCATCAGCAAGATGCTGAAAAACCTCGAAGATGAACTGAACTGTACCCTGCTGATCCGCGACGGGCGCAAGCTGCTGCTGACCGACACCGGACGCGTGGTGTTCGAACGCGGGCTGGCGATTCTGGCGGAGTTCCGCCAGCTGGAAGCAGAGCTGGACGATATTAATCATCTGACCAAAGGGGTGCTTCGCCTCGGCATTCCCCCGATGGTCGGCATGATGATGGCCGGACCGATTAGCCTGTTTCGCCAGCGTTATCCCGGCGTAGAGCTGAAGATTTCGGAGTTTGGTGGGTTAACCGTCCAGCAGGCGGTCACTAACGGCGAGCTCGATGTGGCAATGACCGCCCTCCCCGTTGAGGAAGAGAGCGGCCTGGCGACGCTTCCGCTCTTTAGCCACCCGCTGTGCGTGCTGGTGCCCCGCTCCGGCGACTGGCTCAAGGGGCCGCACCAGCCTGACGCTGGCCGAACTGGCTCGGGAGCACCCTCTGCTGATCTACAACGAAGACTTTGCCCTCAGCCGCCAGCTGATGACGCTGTTTAACCAGCATAACGTCAAGCCGCGCATTGCGGTGCGCAGCGGACAGTGGGATTTCCTGGCAGCGATGGTGCAGGCGGGCGTGGGGATTGCCATTCTGCCGCAGCCGATTTGCGAGCGTCTGGATAAAAACACGCTGCGCTGGATCCCGCTGGAGAGCGATCTGCACTGGCAATCTGGGGATGATCTGGCGTGAAGGGGTCTATTTGTCGCACAGCGCGCAGGCGTGGAGGTTGCCTGCAATGTCGCGAATACTGGCCGGATAACGCGCCACGGCTATCGCTGTAGCAAAGCGGCCGCCCTGTCTGTCAGGCGGCCGCGGGATCGGAGAGCAGCAAAACGCGGCGGCTATTCCTGATTCTCTATCAGCAGCGCTTCCAGCAGGTCGAGATCGTGCAGCAGCTTTTGCAGCGTCTCGTTGCTGATCTGCCGCGTGGCGCGCAGGTGGTACAGCTCGGCACGCTCGGAGCGCAGCGCCGCCAGACGGAACCGGCGCTCCAGGTTCTCCTCCTGCAGCGAGCTTTCCACATCGTTACGCCCGTCCGCGCGGCGGCGCAGATTACCAATCACGCGGGAACTGACTTCCGTCAGCAGCTGATTATCGATGTTCTCTTCGGCATCCGCGGCCAGACGCTCTTCCATTTTCTGGATGGCGACAATCGCCACTTCGGCGGTCGCCGCACGCGCAATGCGCTCTGCCTTTCGCGGCTTGGTGCCGCACTTGGTCGAATGGCATCTACATGCCGCGCAGCAGAATCGGCAGCATAATCACGCCGACAAACAGCGAGAACAGAATCACGCCCGCCGCCAGGAACACCAGCTCGTAGCGCGCCGGGAAGACGTCGCCCGTCGGCAGCAGCAGCGGAATGGAGAGCACACCGGCCAGGGTGATCGCCCCGCGTACGCCCGCAAAAGAGGCGATCAGCAGCTCACGCGTTGTCCACGAAGCCAAACTCCATCGGCTTTTTCTTCAGGAAGCGGACGCTGAAGTTTTTCATCGTCCACAGCCAGCCGAAACGCACCAGCATCAGCGCCGCGTAGATCAGCACGATGTCGGTAAACAGCATCCAGACCTCGACGTTCGGATCGGCTTCCGCCGCCACCAGCGAGGATTCCAGAATGCCCGGCAGCTGCAGGCCCAGCAGCAGGAACACCATGCCGTTAAAGACAAACTCCAGCATCGCCCAGGTGCTGTTGGCGCGCAGGCGCATGGCCAGCGGCGCGTGGCGCATCACGCCGGAGCGGGTGATGGTCATCCCCGCCGCCACCGCCGCCAGAATGCCGGACACGCCGATATGTTCGGCAATCAGATAAGAGGCGAACGGCAGCAGGAACAGCAGTACGATCTGCGTAGCCGGTTCATCGCCGCCCCAGCGGCTGAGGAAGCGCAGCGAGCGGCCGTACAGCCAGCTCACCACGACGCCGGCCAGCAGGCCGCCAATCGCCACTTTGAGGAATTCGAGCGGTTGCGCCGCCCACGGTAAACACCATCGTGCCCATCGCCACGGCGACGGCAAACTTCAGGGCCACCAGGCCGGAGGCGTCGTTCATCAGCGCCTCGCCCTGTAAAATCCCCATGATTTTTTTCGGAATGCGCCCTTCACCGACAATGCCGGACAGCGCCACGGCATCGGTTGGCGACAGCACGGCGGCCAGCGCGAAAGCCGGCATCAGCGGAATGCCCGGCACCAGCCAGTAGATCAGAAAGCCGATCCCGACCACGGTGACCACCACCAGCGCCAGCGCCAGGCCGAAGATTTCTCGCCCGTGCTCCAGGAATTCGCGCGTGGGCGTTTTCCAGCCATCGGCAAACAGCAGCGGCGGAATGAACAGCACGAGGAACAGTTCGGGGTCAAATTCGACGTGCAGGCCAAACGTCGGCCAGGCCAGCAGCGCGCCGATGGCAATTTGCATTAATGGCAGGGGGACCTGAAAGGGCAGTACGCGTGTAACCACCCCGGATAGCGAGACCACAAGGGTCATGATGAGTATTGTGAAGAAGATTTCCATGCGTTCCCTGTGTTGCTTTGCTGTTTTCTTATGTACCTCCGGAAGGCCGCATGCTTTTTGCGTCCTGATTCTATCTTCCCAGAGTAACGCAAAACGCCGCCCGGCGGGGCTACCCGATGTGCGGCGTGTGCGATAAAGAGAATAATGCGGGCGGCCTGAGCCACCCGTTTTCGCATCAAAGGACAATTTAGATTGCCCAGCCGCCCGCGTAGAACGCCACCAGCGCAACGGCAATCACCACGGTGCCAACGTTCAGCTTGCGCCACTCGCCGGAGAACAGACGGCCAATCACCAGCGAGGCGAAGCCGATCATGATGCCGGTCACGATGTTACAGGTCAGCACGATGAAGACCGCGGTAATCAGGCCGGACATCGCGTCCACGAAATCCGCAAAGTCGATTTTCGCCACGTTGCTCAGCATCAGCAGGCCAACGTACATCAGCGCTGGCGCGGTGGCATACGCCGGAACCAGATAGGAGAGCGGAGAGAGGAACAGGATCAGCAGGAACAGCACGCCCACGGTGATCGCCGTCAGGCCGGTTTTACCGCCTGCCGCCGTACCCGCTGCGGATTCGATGTACACCGCCGCGGGCGCGGCGCCCACCAGGCCGGAGAAGACGCTGCTCAGGGAGTCGGTGGTCAGCGCTTTGCCGCCATCGATAATCTGGCCGTCTTTATCCAGCAGGTTCGCCTGCCCGGCCACCGCACGAATGGTGCCGGTGGCGTCAAACACCGCGGTCATCACCAGCGCCAGCACGCTCGGCAGCACCACCGGGTTCAGCGCGCCCACGATATCCAGGCTGCCAATCAGCGAGTTGCCTTTGTCATCGCTCAGGGACGGCATGGCGAAAATGCCGGAGAAATGGACCGCCGGATCGAAAATCAGGCCAACAATGGAAACGCCGATGATGGTCAGCAGGATGCCGCCCGGCACTTTCAGTTTTTCCAGACCGATAATCACCGCCAGGCCGATCAGCGACATGATCACCGGGAAGCTGGCGAAGTGGCCGAGCGCCACCGGCAGACCGTCCAGCGGGTTCTTGATCACCAGACCGACGCCGTTGGCGGCGATCAGCAGCAGGAACAGGCCGATACCGATGCCGGTGCCGTGCGCCACGCCCATGCGGCAGGTTGCGCAGGATCCAGGCTACGGATGCCGGTCGCGGAAATAACGGTAAACAGCACGCCCATCAGGAACACGGCGCCCAGCGCCACCGGTACGCTGATGTGCTGGCCCAGCACCAGGCTGAACGCGGTAAACGCGGTCAGGGAGATGGCGCAACCAATCGCCAGCGGCAGGTTCGCCCACAGCCCCATCACGATCGAGCCCACGCCGGCCACCAGGCAGGTGGCGACAAAGACCGCCGCCGGCGGGAAGCCCGCTTTGCCCAGCATGCCCGGCACCACGATGACGGAATACACCATCGCCAGAAACGTGGTCAAACCGGCCACCACTTCCTGGCGCACGGTGCTGCCGCGGGCCGAAATTTTAAACATGGCGTCAAGTTTTCCCCTGGCCGGGCGTGATTCGCCAGACATAGTTATTCCTCTGTGTTTTTTAAGATATAGGTCACCGCGCGGCTCGCGTTTGCGCATCATCCTGGTGAAGATGTCTCAGAGAGAAAAGCAGGCAAACGATTACGTGGCCGCGTATTCCAGGTCAAAAAGGGGTGACGCGGAAAAAAGGCAAACGATTATCTGGCGTTTGGGGTGGCGTTTTCAACTGCTAATCACCTGGCAGGCAGGATAATGCGCAGCTCAGGCGCCATTATGGCTGGCGTTACGCTAGCGGAAGCAGGAAATCATGGAGGAAAAATGCTGGCATTTCAGGTGGTTTGCTGCGGTGCCGCGACAGCGCGTCGCGGCATCCTGTATCGTCGCGTTACCGCTGCGCCTCAACCGTTATTGAACTGAATCGGGCCGCCCTGCTCCAGCGCGCGCTGCCACGCGGCCCGCTGCTGCATATTCTCCAGCCAGCGCGCCGTGGCGGGCATCTCACCCAGCGCGCCGCGCATCTGCAACGCCAGCAGCGGAAAACTCATCTGCACATCGGCAATGCTGAAGCGTGAACCGGCAAAAAAGCGCTGCTGGCTCAGATGCTGCTCAATCACGCGCCCGTGGAGCGCCAGCTGCTTGTTCAGCCACGCTTTCTGAATGCCTTTACTCAGCGCCACGCCAGCCGGGCGCAGCAGCCATGGCACCGGCTTTTTGCCCAGTTGCGCAAACACCAGCTTCATCACCAGCAGCGGCATCAGCGAACCTTCAGCATAGTGCAGCCAGTAGCGCGCCTGAATTTGCTCCTCTTCCTCATGCAGCGCCAGCAGATGCTCACTGTCGTACTTCAGCTGCAGATATTCGAGGATGGCGCCCGATTCGGCGATCACCCGATTGCCATCGGTAATCACCGGCGATTTCCCCAGCGGATGCACTTTCTTTAATTCGTCTGGCGCCAGCAGGGTATTTTCCCGCTGATAGCGTTTGATTTGATACGGCACCGCCAGCTCTTCCAGCAGCCACAGCACCCGATGAGAACGGGAGTTTTCCAGATGGTGAACGGTAATCATGCGCGATTCCTTGCTGCTAAGGGTTGGCATCTAGTATAGCGGATTAACGCTGCGGCTCGTCCTGTTGCGGATCGAGCAGGACCGCTCCGGAGCCCTGCTGCCCCAGACGGTCACCCGGATTGCGCAGTGGACAGTCGCGCATCGACAGGCAGCCGCAACCAATGCAGCCGTCCAGATCGTTGCGCAGACGCGTCAGGGTTTCGATGCGTTTATCCAGCTCTTCGCGCCAGTGCTGCGTCAGCGCGTCCCACTCCTGCGTCGACATGCGCTTATTCGCCGGCACATGCATCAGGCTGTCACTGACCGTCGCCAGCGGAATCCCGATGCGCTGGGCAATTTTGATGATCGCCACGCGGCGCAGCACATCACGGCTGTAGCGGCGCTGATTACCGCCATTGCGCGTGCTGCTGATCAAGCCTTTGCTTTCATAAAAGTGCAGCGCCGATACCGCCACGCCGCTGCGTTTCGCCACTTCGCCCGGCGTCAGCACCGGTTTCGGGTAATTGCGTTCTTTTTTCATTTAGGGCCTTTACCTCAAGTTAACTTGAGGAATTATACTCGCACCCCAGCAAAACAGCGAATTTCAAACCAGGCGATAACCTTGCAGAAGGAACAGGCTATGATGCAACAGGAAATCATCCATTCACTGACTAACTGGATCGATCAGAATCTGGATAAAACATTGTCGATTGATGAAGTGGCGGCAAAATCGGGTTACTCGAAATGGCACCTGCAGCGTATGTTCCGTACAGTTACGAAACAAACGCTGGGTGGTTATATTCGTGAACGCCGTCTCACGCTGGCCGCCGAAGCCTTGCGTCAGACGCAGCGTCCGGTATTCGACATTGCGATGCAGTACGGCTACGACTCGCAGCAGACGTTTTCGCGCGTGTTCCGCCGTCAGTTCTCGCAAACCCCTACCGCTTACCGTCACAGCATGCGTCGCCATGCGATGGTGCAGCGTCCGCGTCTGGTCAACTTTGACTGCAGCGAAGGCATGAACAGCTTTGCCCAGCGCACCACCGGCGAGTGCTGCCCGGTACGCTGAAGTCAGTGCGCCCCGCGCGGGCGCGCCTTTCCCCTTCTCTTCACCTTCCTCCAGCCCTTTCTTAGCCTGCCATACCAGGTCTAAATTTTGTTCAAATTTTCAAATCCAGTGATATAATGTGACCCAAGTCACAGATTCAAGCTGTATTAAGACGACAGAAGGGCTTCCCTGACCTCCCTTGTCTGCCGCCAGTGATGTCCGATGAATGTCAGGGATATTACTGATTTCAAGAGGTTTTTCGCCGATGGCTACGTTAACTACCAGTCTGATCGTCATGCGTTGGGAACTGCTCAGCGCGGTAATGATGTTCTTCGCCAGCACCATGAAAATTAAATTGCGTCAGAACAGCCACCACGTGATGGCGCTGATGTGCGGCGGCGTGGGCGTAGCGATGTCATGCTGGTTCGTTACCGGTCTGCTCGGCATTACGCTGAGCATGGAAAACGTGCATAACTTTATGTCCATCACCAAAGAGGCGTTTATTCAGGTGATGAGCCAGACACCAGCCGACTGGCCAATGCCGTAAACGCGGCGCATAAAAAACCCCGCTAAGCGGGGTTTTTTATTTTGCTGTGTGATTTCAAATTTTCTTCAATACGGCTGGAAGTGGTACTTCCGGCACCGTGACGTCCGATCTCTGCGTATCGCGACGATCCTGAATCCACATATCACCCATCATCTGATTGAGCCCCCGATCCAACCCGGTGACCAGCCCGGCGCCTGGCGTGAACGTCAGCTCACCGAAGTAGATCTGTTCGCCATCGATATACCAGTCCACACGCACATAATCGAAGTCGCTGGCCAGCGTTTTACTCAGCGCCAGCGCGTGCTGCAGCTGTGGCAGCAACGGTGACACATCCAGCCCGGTATCACGGATTTTGTGATACGCCTCGTTAAGATTGTTGACGTAAAAGTTCATCGACAGCAGCGGATTACAGCGGTTGTAGATCACCTGCAGCACATATTCAAAATTGCCGTCGCGCTTGTTGAACATGTGAAACTTGTAATCGATCGGCGCGGTTTTGCCATCGCCGATGTACTTCTCCACCAGAATGCGCGGCTTAATATAGCGATAGTGAATCTCGCGCGCCTCGTTGGCGAAATCGGTCTTCAGCCAGCGCTGGCAGTCGCTGATAATTTGCTGTTTTTTCAGCGCATCCGGTTCTTCCAGCAGGATCTCGACCATGTTGGAGCCGTGATTCGGCTTGATAACCGTGTTCTTCCAGCTCGGCAGCGTATGCAGTGAGTGCGGATCGCTGGTCTCATAAACCAGCGGAATCAGATACTCACTGCCCACCTTTTCGGCAATGTACTCACGCACCGAAAACTTGTCCGACAGGCGGCCATAGCACTGGTAGTCGCCGTAGACGAATTTGCGATACAGCACTTTCTCATTGAACACCTTCGGCTGACGCAGGTTCGGCAGCTTACGGAATTTGTGAAAGTAGTAAATGCGATCCTGGTACGCCCAGGGCATCTTTTTGATGAAATACTGTACGCTTCTTCTGAGTTCGTCTTTCAACCTGATCATATCTGACCTCATTTGTAGGTTTTGTAGTTGAGTGAGGAAACCTGAATTTTTTGGATGACGCCGTTTTTGAAGAAGTAATTCATTACAGTCAGGGACAGTAACTCCGTGATGAAGACGCTCCAGGCGGCACCCATGATGCCGTAGCCCTGGATCAGCCACCACGACAGCGGCAGGCTGATGACCATCAGACAAATGATCTTCTTCAACAGATAGTTAAACCCGCCCTCTTTCACCATGTAGCGATAAGCGACGGTCCCCATTGCCGAAAAGCAGGTTGCTAACGACAGTAACGTAATGAGACTTCCAGACTGTGTGTACTCGTGACCATATAAAGCGATGATGATTTTTTCGCCGTATAAGGCGATCACCGCTAATAACAGCAATGAAACTCCCATGACATAGCCGTTCAGCCGCGCGGTGAGCTTGATCGCGGCTGCTCCACGCTCGCGGAAAATCTCCGAGAAGCAGGAAGTGATGATGGCAACCGGGATAAAAATCCAGGAAGCCGAAATGGTATTCGCAGCGGCGAACAGGCCAAGGTCGCGCGCTGAGGCGATGCCCGCGAGGAACATCTGTGCGGCTTTCACCTGCACCGAGATAAAGATGCTGGAGATGGCCAGCGGCAGGCCGGCATACATCAGGTAGCGCAGGTAGGTGGTGCGCTTGTCCTGCGGCGGTGCCAGATCCTGATGTTCGCGATAGAAATTGACGCGCTTGATGGCGTACGGCACCAGCGTGACGGCCACAATCGAGGCGGTGAGCCACAGTGGATTGAGGTGCAGCCAGGCGATAGTGAAGCTCATGGCAAAGCCCAGCAGCAAGCCGGCCGAGTTAGCAATGGTATTGAGCCGCGACGCCAGCCGCGCATTGTTATACACGCTGAACGTGTCCTGGGTGACAAACACCGAAGAGATAAACGAGGCCAGTGCAAACGCAAGGAAGTTTTCCTGCATGTTGTACCAGACCCAAATCAACACCGGGATTGATGTCAGCAACAGCAGCACCAGGCGCATGGTCCGCGCCACGGCCATCAACCGCAGGCCTTTCGGCGCACTTTTGCTGATGCGCTTGAACAGGATGGTTTCGGTACCAAAAATCGCCACGGTTTGCACCATGGAGAACAGCGAGGTCGAAAACGCCATTTGACCAAACACCGTTGGGCCAAAGGATTTTGCCACGTAGGAGGTCACAAATATGACGCCGAATACCGAGACGATCTTCTCAGACATCATCCAGGCGGCATTAGACATTACGCTCAATTTCATTGACTGGTCCTTAGTATTACGTACAGCAACTGCTTTTCGGTACAACGTCCTTGAAATGAATTAACAAGCGCTCAGTGGGCCTGACACAATTTAATAACTTCAAACCAGGCTGGTCCGAAAAATGAGACTCGCGTCAGAGTTTAGCGATTAAATTCAGGAAAATTCCGATTAAACCTGGTGCGAAGCCCGATGGATGTAAACGATTTCAACCCGAATTCAGGACAAAAGTTCACAGGCATATCCTGAGTTTTTTGCAAGCAGGCTATGCCGAATTTCCAATGATTGTCGTATTTTTCTGCATTTGGGATGGAATGAATCTATATCAAAAACCCAGCACCAGGAAGGCGTTCAATGGCATTCAGAATAAAATAAGATTTATCCCATGATGATATTTATTCTAAATAACTTAATTTAACCCTCGCAATTCTAATCGCGCACTTTAATACTGCATTAATACCGTTTTTGCAGTACCAGATATTAATACAGTAATTCTCATCCACTAATTGATAAGAAAGGTAAGAGCATTTATGAGAAAGTCACGATATAGCGAAGAGCAAATCACAAATGCCATTAAAGCTTCTGAAACGGGAGTGAAAGTCAGGGAGATTTGTGAGGAGCTGGGCATTTCCGAGGCCACCTTCTATAGCTGGAAGAAGAAGTTCTCCGGACTTTCTTCAGAGGAGGGTAGAAAAATCAAGGAGTTGGAGGATAAACTGCAGAACCTTACGCGCGAACTGCAGACCCTGAGCTCCGACAAGGAGATGCTGCAAAGCGTGCTGAAAAACTTCTTCACTACGAATGAAAAGCGTCAGGCGGTCAACTTCCTGCAAACCACTTTCGACATCGGTACCCGTCGCAGCTGTCGTTTACTGGATATTAGCCGTAGCGTTTATCATTACCCTTCCGGTTCCGATAATCGCTAATACCATTGAGGCCGATGTTATATGACTTAATGCTGAGATTTGTTCTTACCAGAAGAGATGAAGATCATTAAATTCGGCATTCGCTACATAACAATTCGAACCACTTTTTCCTGATGAATGCCATCACGGAATCACTTCCTTTTTTGCGGTAAAATTGATTCACACCAGCAAAAGCCTCGCGTTTCAAGCCATTTAGACTTAGCCCAATCTCATTTTGGTGAGATTGGTGCTTAGTCTATTACTTCACGATTACTAATAATCAGACCTGATCACAGACAATTCTGTTAAGCGTTAATGAACAACACGGTGTAACCGCTCACACATTGGCTCAGTTTTAAACTGGATCTGGCCGCTGCGTTTATGATCGCTTTGGCGATCAGCGCTAGTCGGCTAACTCTTAAACCACACCAGGAATACTCCGGTTCAAAAACGTTATGATGGTTAAACTATAAAGCCGAAAAACGGTTATCCACGGTAAATACTGCGCTTAAATCCATCGTCATCTTTAATCTTTTTTTCTGGCAGCTGTTGGGAATCATTCTTAACAATGCCGGTCACGCTTAAGGCTAAGGTGGCTTCTCACGCTTGAATTTCAGTGCCACAGTCGGGTAAAAATCCGACTGGCGAAGCGTTTTTTACGCGCTAAACCGGCGAATTGTTGCCCGATATGCGCTTTTTTTATCCCACCGGAATGCTAAAAGGCAGCTAAAGTCGACCTTTTACCGTGCTGACGGCAGGGAGTTTTATAGCGGAAGAGAATGAAAACCGGGCAGCCGTAGCGCTGCTCGGTTATATAGCGTGCGCGTGGCGGCCAGTATCAGGTCACTGAGGCGGGATTATCGGCTGGTCAAATTCCTAAAATATCAGAGGAAAGCGCTGCTGAGTGGATGACTCAGCAGCAGGGCAGGGTTAAGGAAGTGCGGTCAGCCGCTGCGGTTTAATGCGCATGGCATAGATCACGCCAACGATCAGACAGCCGATACCGATGCTGGTGAGCAACGGTGGCCAGCTCTGGCGGTAAATAAAGGTCCACAGCAGGCCAGAGAGCGTTTCGAATACGATGAGCGGCCCCATCACTACCGTTGGCAAACGCTGACTGGCGGCATTCCAGCACAGCGCCGCCAGCCATGAGCAGAACAAACCAATCGCCAGCATCAGCCAGATAAAGCGCGCCGGCTGCGGGCCGAACGGCAAAGCGAAATCGGGCTGCTGCCAGTAAATCTGCAGGCTCACCAGCCCATAAAACACCAGCGCCAGCGGCAATGTCACCAGCCCCTGCGCGGTGGCCCAGCTCGACGGTTTGTGCTGAGGATGTTCGCGCAGCCGCGCGCATTGCGCAGCGGATACCAGGTCCAGCACACCACTGCCAGCACCGCCAGCAGCAGGCCACTCAGGTAGCCCCAGAGATCAAATGCCGGCCCCTGCCCGTGCAGTTCCGCCGCGTTGACGCAGCCCAGACCGGCAGCAATGATGACCAGCGCGGGCATCAGCCGGCGCCATGGCAGACGTCCTTCGAGATGGCCGTAACAGAGGTTAGCGGTGACGGTGATCACCACCGGCAGCGTGCCGATGATCATGGTGGAGACCGGTGCGCCGGTGCGCTGAATCGCGCTGGCGAGGCAGGCATAATAGAGCAGATTGCCCACCAGCGACAGCTTCACCGCCTCCGTCCAGTCCGGACGCGTCAGCTGTTTTAGCCGGCGCCGGCTGAGCCACGCCAGCGGCAGCACCACCAGACCAAAGGCAACATAGCGACCCGCTGATTGCAACGTGCCCGGATAATCGGGTATCAGCAGCGGCCCGACAAAAATCATGCCCCACATCAGCCCTGCCGCGAGGGCAAACACTATTCCTGCAAACATACACCTTTCCTTTATCTTTAATGCGCCACAGTGTGGCGCAGGAAAAGGTGAAAGGCTTGTAGCAGATTGCGGTTAACGTCCGCTGAACACCTGCTTTTGATAGCGTCCCGGCGTGATGCCGTAACGATGGGCAAACGCCCGCGTCAGATGCGCCTGGTCGGTGAGGCCAACCGCCGCCGCCACGCTCGCGGCGCTCTCGCCCTGCGCCAGCCGCTGCTTGGCCTCGAACAGGCGGAAGGCCATCAGCATTTGATGGGGAGTGACGTGAAAGTGTTGTTTGAAACTGCGCAGAAAATGCCACGGCGACAGCGATACCAGCGCCGCCAGCTCCTCCAGCCGCACCGGCTCTGCCAGGTTATCGCGCAGCCAGGCTTTTACCACATCAAAGCGGTGGGCGCCTTCGCGCGGCCGCGCGACGCCCTGCTGCGCCAGCGGACGCAGCCACTCCAGCAGATCCAGCAGCGCGCCCTGCCGCTCCAGCGCACTTTGCGCCTGCCACATCTGTGCCAGCGCGTGAGAGAAAGGTTGTGCCAGACGCGCATCGGTGCGCAGCGCATCGCTAAACCACCAGTTGCGATCGCCGGTCAGCCGATCCATCTCCGCCGGATCGATATAGATCATGCGATAACGCCAGCCTTCAGCGCAGGCCGATTCACCGGTGTGCAGTTCATCGGGATTCATCATCACCAGCGAATGCACCGGCGCGACATAATTGGTGCCGCGGTAACGAAAGCGCTGCGCGCCGGATTCAATGGTGCCAATCCCGAAGGCTTCGTGGGTATGGGGCTCAAAAGCGTAGCGGGAGATGTGCGCCTGATAAAGCTCAATGCCCGGCAGCTCAGCAAAGTGCTGAAACTGCGCACGATCCTGCTCACAGGGAAAGACTTCGGGAACCACCGTCACCACACACCTCCATACGCTATCAGGCAGTAAGCATGCGCGGCGCGCACAAAAAAAGCAAAGCCCAATCGCTTTACGCGCCTGGCCCTTCAGCGCGACACTGGGGCCTGACCTATAAAGGAGGCGACAATGGCACAACGGGTGGTAATGGTAGTGGATATGCAAAATGGCGTGCTGGCAACGCCGCGTTACGACCGCGCCGGACGCTGCGCGCGCATTAATCAGCTGATGGCCGCCGCCGATCAGGTCATTTTTATTCAGCATAGCGGGCCGGATTTAGCCGCTGACTCCGCAGACTGGCAAATAGTCGCCGAACTGGAACAACCCGCCGGCGCGCTTTACATCACCAAAACCGCCTGCGACAGCTTCTGGCAAACCGGGCTCGCGGCGCAGCTTGAACAGCATCAGATTGAAAGCTTTGTCATTTGCGGCTGCGCCACCGATTATTGCGTCGATACCACCATCAAAGTCGGGGCCAGCCTTGGCTATCACGTCACCGTGGCGGCCGATGCCCACACCACCGCCGATCGCACACATGTGTCGGCGCAGCAGCTTATTAATCAGCACAACGAAGTGTGGGCGGATTTGATCATGCCGGGCAATCCGGTGCGGGTTAAAACCACGGAAGAATTACTGCGGGAGTGGCGCGCGCATTAAGGGTTGCGCTATTGAAATAATCTGACAAGTGTCAATAATAGAGCATGACACTTGTCTGTATGGAGTTTCTCACATGCGAGCTTATATTCCTCAGCCTGGAGCCAATGACAACACGCTGTGGCGGGTTGCAGGCCTGCCTCCACGTGGTATTGAGTTAACGCGTATGCTGGAAGCCGGTTTGCCGGTGGCCGTCATTGATGATATCCGTCACTGGTCGGCCATGACGCGCGCCGAAATCATGAAGGTCACAGGGATTAATGAACGCAACATTGCCCGTCGTAAAAGCACGGGTAAAAGTCTGTCACCCGACGAGAGTGAACGTGTCGCCCGCTTCGTCCGCGTGATGGATGCCGCCGTTCAGCTTTTTGCTGGTAATAAAGAAGAGGCCACCCAGTGGCTGAGCCGGCCGGTGAAAGGGTTAGGCAATGTTGCGCCCATCACCTTACTGACGACGGAGAGCGGTGCGCTGGATGTGCTCGATCTGATCGGCCGTCTGGAGCACGGTGTTTTCTCGTGATTTTTTATCGGCTGACGAAGAGCCAGTATGCGGCTGAAGCCTGGTCCGGTTATGGGGCAAAACAGTATGGTGGACGCTGGAATCATAAAGGCTATCCCACCGTTTATGTTGCCACGTCGGTGTCACTCGCAGCACTGGAAGTGCTGGTCCATATCGGAAGAGAGTCGGTGCTGGATGAGTACACCTTACTCAGTATCGACATCCCGGATGCAGAAGTTGCCTATCTTGCTGAAGCATTTTTGCCGCCGGACTGGCGTCATGATCCAGCGCCACTGTCGACAATGGATCTCGGCACCGGCTGGCTGCAATCCGCTGAAGGTGCCGCGCTGATGCTACCTTCCACGATTATCCCGATGGAAAACAACGCCATCCTGAACCCTCTCCATCCTGCATTTAGTGACTATCTGCCGGGTGTGAAAGCGTTACCGTTTATGTTTGATCGCCGGCTTATCAGGACATAAAAAAACCCTCGCAGAAGCGAGGGCTGGATAATGCGTGGATCGGTACGCCAATCAGAACGGGATATCGTCGTCGAAATCCATTGGCGGTTCGTTAGACGGTCGCCGGAGCGGAAGACTGCTGCTGCGGACGAGACTGCGCGCCGCCGCTGAACTGGTTGCCGCCCTGCGGCTGCTGAGGCTGACCCCAACCGCCCCTGCTGCCGCCGCCCTGGCCGCCACCTGCTGGTGCGCCACCGCCCTGACGGCCACCCAGCATCTGCATGGTGCCGCCCACGTTAACCACCACTTCCGTGGTGTACTTCTCCTGACCGGACTGATCGGTCCATTTGCGGGTGCGCAGCTGGCCTTCGATATAGACCTGAGAACCTTTACGCAGATACTCACCGGCCACTTCGGCCAGTTTGCCGAACAGCACAACGCGGTGCCATTCGGTCTGCTCTTTCATTTCACCGGTCGCTTTGTCACGCCAGGATTCGGAAGTAGCCAGCGTAATGTTGGCAACTGCGCCACCACTCGGCATGTAGCGTACTTCCGGGTCCTGGCCCAGATTACCGACGAGAATCACCTTGTTTACGCCTCTGCTGGCCATGTTCGTGTCTCCTGAATACGTTTCTTAATAGTGTAAACGCGCGAGTGTACCCCATGTCACAATTTGATGTGCATTTCGCCACGTTTCGTATAAGTGCGATTGGATTCCAGAGATTTTTTCCTCGACTCTTGTGTTACACAGCGATTCAGCATTCATGCATTCCAATACTGTATATTCAAACAGGTCAAATTGTGTCATAATTAGCCGTTTCTGACAGCCGTTTGTCCTTCAAACAAACCAGGCAATCCGTGTTCCAACCGGGAAAGGTGAATGGATAAGATCGAAGTTCGGGGCGCCCGCACCCACAATCTCAAGAACATCAACCTGATCATCCCGCGCGACAAACTGATTGTCGTCACCGGGCTGTCGGGTTCCGGCAAGTCCTCGCTGGCTTTCGACACGCTGTATGCCGAAGGACAGCGCCGCTACGTTGAATCGCTCTCCGCCTATGCGCGTCAGTTCCTGTCGCTGATGGAAAAACCGGACGTCGACCACATCGAAGGGCTGTCGCCGGCGATCTCCATCGAGCAGAAATCCACCTCGCACAACCCGCGCTCCACGGTCGGCACCATCACCGAGATCCACGACTACCTGCGTCTGCTGTATGCCCGCGTGGGTGAGCCGCGCTGCCCGGACCACGACGTCCCGCTGGCGGCGCAAACCGTCAGCCAGATGGTCGATAACGTCCTGTCCGCAGGAAGAAGGCAAGCGCCTGATGCTGCTGGCGCCGGTGATCAAAGAGCGCAAGGGCGAGCACACCAAAACGCTGGAAAACCTGGCAAGCGCAGGGCTACATCCGCGCCCGTATCGACGGCGAAGTGTGCGATCTGTCCGATCCGCCGAAGCTGGAGCTGCAGAAGAAACACACCATCGAAGTGGTGGTCGATCGCTTCAAGGTGCGCGACGACATGGCGCAGCGCCTGGCCGAATCGTTCGAAACCGCGCTGGAGTTGTCCGGCGGCACTGCGGTGGTGGCGGACATGGACGACGAGAAAGCGGACGAGCTGCTGTTTTCCGCCAACTTCGCCTGCCCGATCTGCGGCTACAGCATGCGCGAGCTGGAACCGCGCCTGTTTTCATTCAACAACCCGGCCGGCGCCTGCCCGACCTGCGACGGCCTGGGCGTGCAGCAGTTCTTCGATCCGGATCGCGTGGTGCAAAACCCCGAGCTGTCGCTGGCCGGCGGCGCGATCCGCGGCTGGGATCGCCGCAACTTCTATTACTTCCAGATGCTGCGCTCGCTGGCGGAGCATTATGAGTTCGACGTCGAGGCGCCGTTCAACACCCTGAGCGCCAACGTGCAGAAGGCGGTGCTGAGCGGCTCCGGCAAAGAGTCGATCGAATTCAAATACATCAACGATCGCGGTGACACCACCGTGCGCCGCCATCCGTTCGAAGGCGTGCTGCACAACATGGAGCGCCGCTACAAAGAGACCGAATCCAGCGCGGTGCGCGAAGAGCTGGCGAAGTTCATCAGCAACCGCCCCTGCGCCACCTGCGAAGGCACGCGCCTGCGCCGCGAAGCGCGCCACGTGTTCGTGGAAGACACCGCGCTGCCGACCATCTCCGACATGAGCATCGGCCACGCGATGGACTTCTTCCACAACCTGAAGCTCACCGGCCAGCGCGCCAAAATCGCCGAAAAAGTGCTGAAAGAGATTGGCGATCGCCTGAAGTTCCTGGTCAACGTCGGCCTGAACTACCTGACGCTGTCCCGCTCGGCGCCGAAACCCTCTCCGGCGGCGAAGCCCAGCGTATCCGTCTGGCCAGCCAGATTGGCGCCGGCCTGGTGGGCGTGATGTACGTGCTGGACGAGCCGTCCATCGGCCTGCACCAGCGCGACAACGAACGCCTGCTCGGCGACGCTGATCCACCTGCGCAACCTCGGCAACACGGTGATCGTGGTCGAGCACGACGAAGACGCGATCCGCGCCGCCGACCACGTGATCGACATCGGCCCGGGCGCCGGCGTGCACGGCGGCCAGGTGGTGGCGGAAGGCGCCGCTGAACGACATCATGGCGGTGCAGCCGGACTCGCTGACCGGCCAGTACCTCAGCGGCAAGCGCAAGATCGCCGTTCCGGCACAGCGCGTGAAAGCCGATCCGGCCAAAGTGCTGAAGCTGACCGGCGCGCGCGGCAACAACCTGAAGGACGTCACCCTGACGCTGCCGGTCGGCCTGTTTACCTGCATCACCGGCGTGTCCGGCTCCGGCAAATCGACGCTGATCAACGATACGCTGTTCCCGATTGCGCAGCGCCAGCTCAACGGCGCGACCAGCGCGGAACCGGCGCCGTACCGCGACATCCAGGGGCTGGAGCATTTCGACAAGGTGATCGACATCGACCAGAGCCCGATCGGCCGTACGCCGCGCTCCAACCCGGCCACCTACACCGGCCTTTTCACGCCGGTGCGCGAACTGTTCGCCGGCGTGCCGGAAGCGCGTTCGCGCGGCTACACGCCGGGCCGTTTCAGCTTCAACGTGCGCGGCGGCCGCTGCGAAGCCTGCCAGGGCGACGGCGTGATCAAGGTGGAGATGCACTTCCTGCCGGATATCTACGTGCCGTGCGACCAGTGCAAAGGCAAGCGCTATAACCGCGAAACGCTGGAGATTAAGTACAAGGGCAAGACCATCCACGAAGTGCTGGAGATGACCATCGAAGAGGCGCGCGAGTTCTTTGACGCCGTGCCGGCGCTGGCGCGCAAGCTGCAGACGCTGATGGACGTCGGCCTGACCTACATTCGTCTGGGCCAGTCGGCCACCACGCTCTCCGGCGGTGAGGCGCAGCGCGTGAAGCTGGCGCGCGAGCTGTCGAAACGCGGCACCGGCCAGACGCTGTACATCCTCGACGAACCGACCACCGGCCTGCACTTTGCCGACATCCAGCAGCTGCTGGACGTGCTGCATCAGCTGCGCGATCAGGGCAACACCATCGTGGTCATCGAGCACAACCTGGACGTGATCAAAACCGCCGACTGGATTGTCGATCTCGGCCCGGAAGGCGGCAGCGGCGGCGGTGAAATCCTCGTCGCCGGTACGCCGGAAACCGTTGCAGAGTGCGAAGCCTCGCACACCGCGCGCTTCCTTAAACCGATGCTGAAAAAGTAGGTTTAACGCGCCGCACCCGCTGTTGCGGCGCGTTTTTTCTGATCTCGCCACGGCTCACCGCTCCGGTTACTCGCCAGCCGGTGCCATTGTCTGAATGCCTTAGCAAATGCAGAAACAGGCAAGAAACAGACAACTTCAGGCATATACGCATCGCGTCCCGCTGACTATTCTTACTGCGTTCCTTTTGGCGCCGCTGACGCGCCTCTGTCCTTCAGTGTCATCACTGAACGGACCCCTCGCAAAAAATACTCACGACACATCTGACTGGAGACACCATGAATATTACGCATGCCTATGCCGCACAGGACGCGAAAGCCAAACTCGCCCCGTTCGAATTCCAGCCGCGCGACCTGCGCGAACTCGACGTCCAGATCGACGTGCTGTACTGCGGCGTCTGCCACTCCGATCTGCACCAGGCGCGCAACGAATGGCGCAACACGGTCTTCCCGGTGGTGCCGGGCCACGAAATCGTGGGCCGCGTCACCGCGGTTGGCCCGCAGGTGACGCGCTTCAAGATCGGCGAGCTGGTCGGCGTCGGCTGTCTGGTCGACTCCTGCCGCACCTGCCCGAGCTGCGCGGAAGGCCTCGAGCAGTACTGCGAGAACGGCTTCGTCGGCACCTACAACGGCCAGGACCGCGTGACGGGCGACATCACCTACGGCGGCTACTCCACGCAGCTGGTGGTCGACGAAGCCTTCGTGCTGCGCGTGCCGGACAACCTCGACCCGGCCGCCGCCGCGCCGCTGCTGTGCGCGGGCATCACCACCTACTCGCCGCTGCGCCAGGTGGGGCGCCGGCCCCGGCAAGAAGGTCGGCATCGTCGGTCTGGGCGGCCTCGGCCACATGGGCGTGAAGCTCGCCCATGCGATGGGCGCGCACGTGGTGCTGTTCACCACCTCGCCCTCGAAGATCGAGGACGGCAAGCGCCTCGGCGCGCACGAAGTGGTGATCTCGAAGGACGAAGCGCAGATGAACGCGCACCTCAACAGCTTCGACCTGATCGTGAACACGGTCGCCGCGCAGCACGACCTCAACCCGTTCCTCGACCTGCTCAAGCGCGACGGCACCATGACGCTGGTGGGCGCGCCGGAGCACGATCACCCGTCGCCGCAGGTGTTCAACCTGATCCTCAAGCGCCGCCGCCTTGCCGGCTCGCTGATCGGCGGCATCGCCGAAACCCAGGAAATGCTCGATTTCTGCGGCGAGCACGGCATCACGTCGGATATCGAGATGATCGCCATGCAGCAGGACATCAACGACGCCTACGAGCGCATGCTCAAGAGCGACGTGAAGTACCGCTTCGTGATCGACATCAACACCCTGCGTGAAGAGTCTGCGGCTTAATCAGCGCGTCTCATCATCATGGCTGACGCCCGCCGCGCGCGTGGCGTCAGCCTGTTGCCATGACGCATCAACCAGATAGTAAATCTGCGAATCCTTCAGCGATCCATCCAGCCACAGCGTGCTCCAGTGCGACTTATTGAGATGTTCACTGGGAAACACATCGTGGTGTTCATCGCGCAATAACTCCGCCAGCGCGGGCGAGGTCTTCAGCGACAACGCCGGTCGCCCTTCAACGTCATGCACCATGGCAAACAGCACGCCATCGCTCTTCACCTGGGTTGCGTCCCACTCATCTTTATAACTTTGTGAAGCGCCCGGTTTGCTCATGCAGTAGGTCAGTAAATCCGACGTGTTCATGTTTTATTCCCCTTGTAAGGTGGCGACGATGCGCCGCGCGCCGCCGTGTACCCGATGTTCGCCCAGCCAGATCCCCTGCCAGGTGCCGAGCAGCAGTTTGCCGCGGCTGACCGGGATCAGCAGCGATACGCCAAGCAGTGACGATTTGATGTGCGCCGGCATGTCGTCAGCGCCTTCATAGTCGTGCTGGTAGGGCGCATCCTCTGGAACGTGCCGCAGAAAGTGCTGCTCCATGTCGCTGCGCACCGTAGGATCGCAATTTTCATTGAGCGTCAGCGACGCTGAGGTGTGCTGCAACAGCAGATGCAGCTGGCCGATGCGCAGGTCCGTTAAGCCATTAAGCTGGCCGACAATCTCGTCGGTGATCAGATGAAAGCCGCGCGCCTTCGCGCTCAGCGTGAGAGTTTGTTGCTGCCACATGCCACATTCCTGGGTTAAACCGTTTACTTAAGTGTGCAGCATGTCGGCGAAAGGTAAACCCTTCAGCGGGAAAAAGCGGCAGAGCGCTTGCTCTGCCGCCGGCACATCAGTCGCTCAGCTTGTCAGCCAGCGCTTTTACCGTGGTGATATCGTCCTGCGTTACCGCCGCCAGACGCGTGCCGTACTCGCTATCGGCCTTATAAAAGAACGAGAGCATCGCCAGCCGGCTTTGCGCGTCGGCGCTTTTCAGCGCGCCACCGAGCGAGGTGATCAGATCGCCCCGCTCTTTCGCGTTAAAGGAACGATACAGCTCCCCTGCCTGGCGGAAATTCTGCGGTTTGGCGATCTTCGCCTGCTGGGTGGTGCCGCTCAGCGGGGTCCGCACGTAGCGGGCGCTGGCCTGCTCCTCGCGCGGATCGAGCCGGCTCGGCTGGTAGTTCACCCCGCTGGTACTGTGTCCGGCGTTCAGCGCGCCGTCCTGGTTGACGGTATTGACCTCGCTGCGCGGGCGGTTGACCGGCAGGCCCAGGCCGTTGGCGCCGACCCGGTACATCTGGGTATCGGCGTAGGCGAACAGCCGTCCCTGGAGCAGGCGATCCTCGGAGGGCTCGATGCCCGGCACCAGGTTCGACGGCGCCATGGCGACCTGTTCGGTTTCCTGGAAGAAGTTGTCGACGTTGCGGTTCAGCACCATCTGGCCGATCTTGCGCTCGGGAATGCCCGGCCAGATCTTGGTCGCGTCCAGCGGGTCGAAGTCGAATTTCGCCAGGTCCTCGGGCTTGAGCACCTGGATGTACAGGTCCCATTTCGGGAAGTCGCCCTTCCGGATCGCGCTCACCAGGTCATTGGTCATGTGGCTGTAGTCGCGCCCCTGGACTTCCGCCACCTGTTTCGGATCGAGGTTCTTCTGGCCCTGCAGGCTCTTCCAGTGGAACTTCACGTAGTGCACTTCGCCCCTGGCGTTGACCAGCTTGTAGGCATGCACGCTGTTGCCGTCCATTTCCCGGTAGCTGGCCGGGGTGCCCTCGTTGGAATACAGCAGGGTCAGGGTGCGGGTCGCCTCCGGCACGTGGGAGAAGAAATCGAAGCGTCGCGAGTCGTCGTCGAGGTTACTGCGCGGGTCCGGCTTGAAGGCATGGACCATGTCCGGGAACTTGATCGCATCGCGGATGAAGAAGGTCGGGAAGTTGTTGCCCACCAGGTCCCAATTGCCGTCTGCGGTATAGAACTTGGTGGCGAAACCGCGCGGATCGCGCAGGGTTTCCGGGGAGTGGTTGCCGTGCACCACCGCGGAGAAGCGCACGAATACCGGGGTCTTCTCGCCCTTGCGGAAGACCTTGGCCATGCTCAGATCGCTGATATCGGCACTGGCGACGAACTCGCCATGGGCGCCGGTGCCGCGGGCATGCACCACGCGTTCGGGAATACGCTCGCGGTCGAAACGTTGCAGCTTCTGCAGCAGTTGCACGTCCTGCAGCAGCACCGAACCGTTGGGCCCGGCGGTCTGCGAGTTCTGGTTGTCGCCCACTGGCGCACCGTTGTCACGGGTCAGCTCAACGGCCGCAGCAGGCAGTGCGAGCGCCAGCGTCATGGCAATGCAGAGGGGTTTCAGTGCGGAAGGGAAATAGCTCATGGGCGGTTCCTTATTGTGATTGGCGAGCGCTCTGGCAGTGCGCCAAAGCGCGCCGGCAAAAAATAGCGCCCTCACTAACAGGAACACACAAGACCCGTCCCGATTACCCGGGGTTAAGGTGTTTTAGCCATGCGGAATGCGGTCGCCAGCCAGCGTGGCCGGCAAAGAGAAGCGTGGAAAAGCGGGGTGCGGCAGAAGGTACAACGGGAACAGACAATGCGTGGATGGCTGAACGAATGCCTGCCAGCCGCGGGCTGACAGGCATCGCGTCGGTTACATTACGGCAGCAAACGCCTCAGCCACCTGATTGACGTTGCGGCTGTTGAGACCGGCGACACACATGCGGCCGCTGGCGATCAGGTACACGCCGAACTCTTCGCGCAGGCGATCGACCTGCGCCGCGCTCAGGCCGGTATAGCTGAACATGCCGCGCTGCTTCAGCAGATAATCAAAGTTTCTGCCGGGCAGTTTACTGTTCAGCACATTGACCAGCACCTGGCGCATTTCGATGATGCGCAGGCGCATCGCTTCCACTTCCGCCAGCCAGTTGTTCAGCAGCGCTTCGTCGTTCAGCACGCAGGAAACCACCTGAGCACCGAAGTTCGGCGGGCTGGAGTAGTTGCGACGCACGGTCGCTTTCAGCTGACCCAGCACGCGTGCCGACTCTTCTGCGCTGTCGCAGACAATCGACAGCCCGCCAACGCGCTCACCGTACAGCGAGAAGATTTTCGAGAAGGAGTTGCTCACCAGCGCCGGCAGGCCCGCCGCGGCAATCACGCGAATCGCGTAAGCGTCCTCTTCCATACCGGCACCAAAGCCCTGGTAGGCGATATCAAGGAACGGAATCAGCTCCTGCGCTTTCAGGACCTCAACGGTTTGATCCCACTGCGCGTTGGTCAGATCCGCACCGGTCGGGTTGTGGCAGCACGGATGCAGCAACACGATGGATTGCTTCGGCAGCGTTTTCAGTTTGGCGATGAAGGCATCGAACTTCACGCCGTTGGTAGCGTCGTCGTACCACGGGTAGGTGTTAACGTTAAAACCAGCACCGTTAAAGATCGCCACATGGTTTTCCCATGTCGGATCGCTGACCCATACGCTGGCGTCCGGGAAGTAACGCTTCAGGAAATCTGCGCCCACTTTCAGCGCGCCGGAGCCGCCCAGCGTCTGGATGGAAGCAATGCGCCCCGCCTGCAGCATCGGGTGCTCTTTACCAAACAGCAGCGGCGCAATGGCGTTGCGGTACGGACCCAGCCCTTCCATTGGCAGATAGAGCGAAGCCTGATGTGGCTGCGCCTGTAAACGCTCTTCCGCGGCGGCAACCGCCTGCAGCTGAGGAATGATGCCGGCTTCGTTGTAATAGAGGCCGATGCTCAGATTCACCTTGTGGTCACGCGGGTCCTGTTTGAAGGTTTCCATCAGCGACAGAATCGGATCGCCAGCATAGGCATCAACGTTTTGAAACACGGTGCAGATCTCCATGATTATTCATAAATGTGTGGGTCGACGTCATCAAACAAAATAGCGGCCGGGACGGTGATTCATGGCGATGATGAGATTGAGCATCACCGCGCCGGCGATGGAGGCCAGCAGCATCGGCAGCGATACCACAAAAAGCGAGGCCAGTACCACACAGGTATCCAGCGCCATTTGCAGTTTGCCGGCGCGCAGACCAGAGCGATCCTGCAGCCAGAGCGCCAGAATATTGATACCACCGAGGCTGGCTTTGTGACGAAACAACACTATAAACCCAATCCCCATCACCACGTTACCGAACAATGTCGCATAAAACGGATTTAGCGCAGAAAAATGGATAAACAGCGGGTGCAGATGGGTGAACAGCGATACCAGCCCCACCGCACAGAAGGTTTTCAGGGTAAATTCCCAGCCCATGCGACGAATGGCCAACCAGTAAAACGGCAGGTTAATCACAAAGAAGGCGCTGCCGAACGAGAGCGGCGACAGGTAGCTGATGAGAAAAGCCACGCCCGCCGTACCGCCGGTCAGCGCGCCCGCCTGTTTCAGCATAATGACGCCAAACGACACCATCAGCGTGCCAAGCACGATAGCCAGCGCATCTTCTGTACGGGTGTGGGGAATGCGGGAAGGTTGTACAGCGTTATCCATGGCGCGATCTCTTTGCAAATGATGGCGTTCATTTGCAAAAAACGCACCACATCGGCGGCTTCCTGTCGCCGCCGATGGGTGCCAGCGATTATCCAATTGATAACTAAGGCGCTTTATTGCAGGTTTATGTGCATCAATCTGCCGTACAATAATCGATTCATGCACAAATTAGGTTTCTGGTGCGCGTATTACGCGAAAAATGGCACAAATCTGCACCACACTGGCACATCATGCACTCTTTTGGCGCACTTTGTGCTCGGGAATCATCATCAAGCCGTTCTCTTTTAAACGGTTGAGTACCACCGAGGTTTTCACGTGCGCCACGCTTTGATGACCAGCGACGAGCTGACTGATCAGCGCGCTCAGCGCCGCTAAATCGGCCACCGCGACTTTTAACAGATAGTCGGCGTCACCGGTGGTTTTGAATGCGTCGACAATCGCCGCTTCCTGCTCCACCATGCGGTGAAAACTCTCTTCGTAATCGGGCGTGTGATTTTTCAGTCGCACCTCGATCAAGCCGACCATGCCCAACCCTACCGCGTCCGGCGAGAGCCGCGCGTGATAGCCGAGAATAAGATTTGCCTGTTCGAGATTAATGCGCCGGCGTGAACATTGCGACGCCGAAAGTCCGACTAAATCACTGAGTTCCTGGTTGGTAAGGCGGCCGTTAGATTGTAGTAGTGTCAGTATCTTAAGGTCGTAATCGTCTACCTGAGTCATTCTGTGTCCACAGCGTTATAGGATTCGCTTTGCTACAGATAACCTGATAATTGACGAGGTTGTCCAACACTATTTTCTGATGACGTGAAATGCATGCACAAATCGTGCATGCAACTGCGGAAGCGCGATTATTCATCATCGTATTGAGGCCCGGCATAGTTGTCGAAACGCGACCACTGGCCGTTAAAGGTCAGACGTACCGTCCCGATCGGGCCGTTACGCTGTTTACCGATAATAATTTCGGCGATCCCTTTCAGATCGCTGTTCTCGTGATAAACCTCATCACGATAGATGAACATGATTAGGTCGGCATCCTGCTCGATGGAGCCGGATTCACGCAGGTCGGAGTTGACCGGGCGCTTATCGGCGCGCTGTTCCAGGGAGCGGTTAAGCTGCGACAGCGCCACCACCGGCACCTGCAGCTCTTTGGCCAGCGCCTTGAGCGAGCGGGAAATCTCGGCGATCTCCAGCGTACGGTTGTCGGAGAGCGCCGGGACGCGCATCAGCTGAAGGTAGTCGATCATGATCAGGCCGATGCCGCCGTGTTCACGGGAGATGCGGCGCGCGCGGGAACGCACTTCCGTCGGCGTCAGGCCGGAGGAGTCATCGATGTAGATGTTACGTCTTTTCCAGCAGGATGCCCATGGTGCCGGAGATGCGCGCCCAGTCCTCATCGTCGAGCTGGCCGGTACGGATGCGCGTCTGATCCACGCGCGACAGCGACGCCAGAAAACGCATCATGATCTGTTCGCAGGGCATCTCAAGACTGAAGATCAGCACCGGTTTATCCTGCAACATCGCCGCGTTTTCGCACGAGGTTCATGGCAAAGGTGGTTTTACCCATCGACGGACGCGCCGCGACGATGATCAGATCCGACGGCTGCAGACCGGCGGTTTTCTTGTTGAGATCCTCATAGCCGGTATTCACCCCGGTCACGCCATCGTGCGGCTGCTGAGAACAGCTGCTTCGATACGCGATACGGTGGCTTCGAGGACATCGGCGATGTTTTTCGGGCCTTCGTCTTTGTTGGCGCGGCTTTCGGCGATTTTGAAGACGCGGGATTCCGCCAGATCGAGCAGGTCTTCGCTGGTGCGCCCCTGCGGATCGAAACCGGCGTCGGCGATCTCATTGGCCACCGAGATCATCTCGCGCACCACGGCACGTTCACGCACGATGTCGGCATAAGCGCTGATGTTTGCCGCACTTGGCGTGTTTTTTGACAGCTCGGCCAGATAGGCAAAGCCGCCGCGCCATGTCCAGCTCCCCGACGCGGTTCCAGCGATTCCGCCAGGGTGATCAGGTCGATCAGGCTGCCCGGCTTCCTGCAGGCGCTGCATTTCGGTAAAGATCATGCGGTGCGGACGGGTGAAGAAGTCTTCCGCCACCACGCGCTCGGCGACGTCGTCCCAGCGTTCGTTATCCAGCATTAAACCGCCCAACACCGACTGCTCCGCTTCAAGCGAGTGCGGCGGCACTTTTAACCCTGCGACCTGGAAATCACGCTCGCGAGGTTCAGTCTGTTTGTTGAAGGGTTTGTTTCCTGCCATAGTGAATGGAGTTATCCGATCGTGAAAGGTCTTGTCGGCGAAAGTATACGTGATTTTTGCGTCATAACCGAAGGATGAACAATCACAGGAGTCAGAATGGCAAAGCGAATTCAGTTCAACCAGCACGGCGGCCCGGAAGTATTGCAATGGGTCGATTTCACACTAGCCGATCCCGCCGCCCACGAAGTGCAGGTTGAGAACAAAGCCATCGGCATAAACTACATCGACACCTATGTTCGCAGCGGGCTGTACCCGCCTCCGTCGCTGCCAAGCGGCCTGGGCACCGAGGCGGCCGGCGTCGTCATCAAAGTGGGCAGCGCGGTTAAGCATATTAAAGAGGGCGACCGCGTGGTGTATGCGCAGTCTGCGCTGGGCGCTTACAGCTCCGTCCACAACGTCCCGGCGGATAAAGCCGCCCTGCTGCCTAACGCCATCTCCTTTGAGCAGGCGGCGGCCTCCTTCCTGAAAGGGCTGACGGTGCACTACCTGCTGCGTAAAACCTATGAAATTAAACCCGATGAGCAGTTCCTGTTTCATGCCGCGGCGGGCGGCGTCGGGCTGATCGCCTGCCAGTGGGCGAAAGCGCTGGGCGCGAAGCTGATCGGCACCGTCGGCTCTGCGCAGAAAGCGCAGCGCGCACAGCAGGCGGGCGCCTGGGCCAGGTCATCAACTATCGCGAAGAGGATATCGCCCAGCGGGTCAGAACTGACCAACGGCGAAAAGGTCGGCGTGGTGTATGACTCGGTGGGGAAAGACACCTGGGAAGCCTCCCTCGACTGCCTGCAGCGCCGCGGCCTGATGGTGAGCTTCGGCAACGCCTCCGGCCCGGTGACCGGCGTTAACCTCGGCATTCTGAACCAGAAAGGCTCGCTGTACGTCACCCGCCCTTCCCTGCAGGGCTACATCACCAACCGGGAAGAGCTTGAGGAAGCCAGCAACGAGCTGTTCTCGCTGATCGCCAGCGGCGTCATTAAGGTGGATGTGCCGGAGCCGCAGAAATTCGCGCTGACCGATGCGCAGCGTGCGCATGAGGTGCTGGAGAGCCGGGCAACGCAGGGGTCCAGCCTGTTGATTCCCTGATAAGCCAGAAATGATGAAGGGCTTCCCGAGGGAAGCCCTTTCTTTTTATAGTTCGGCTGTGTGTAGGGTACAGCGGCGATGAATTCGTCTGAATTTCTTTACCTATCCTGACAGATTCCATAAGTAAATATTATGTTTAATTGCGAATTCGTACTAAGCAATCACCAACTCTGTGATCGTAACCGCATTTAGCGCCAGCTTCTCTTCTCTAAGTTGCTGATTTTCCTTTTCAGCCGGTTAAGTTTCACCTCTCCCTGCGGCGTGGTAAATGCGCGATACAGCCACACGGCGACCACCGCCAGCAGCAGCCACGGCAGCAGTTTGATCGTCAGCGCAAACAATCCGCCAATAAACATGACCACCGTCGCCACCACGAGCGCCGCCAGAATGCCGAGCAGCGAAACGCCTGTCTGCTAACAGCATGACAAAAAAGCCAATCACAAAAAGTAGTTCCAGCAGATGGTGCTCTCCCGCAGTTCCCGAGTAATGCAGAAGGCATTACAAGAAACGTGCCAGGTCGTAACGATCGCTAAGCCATTGAATTATCGCTTTGATGCAGGACAGAGGGGACGTTGATTTGGTGAAATTGACTAACTGGTGGTGAATTAAAAACCGCATGATGAAACCGTGCGGCTTAAACCGTCCTGTCAGCCTGACCAGGCCGGCTCGCGGGATCAGGCTTCCTGCACGATGCGGTCGGCCACCAGCGCCAGCGCCGCTTCCAGCACCCGGATATCGGCGCCCGCTTTGTGGGCATTTTCGCTCAGGTGGCGACGCCACTGGCGCGCGCCCGGAATGCCCTGGAACAGACCAAGCATATGGCGGGTGATGTGGCCGAGATACGTGCCGTTGCTCAGCTCGCGCTCAATGTAAGGATACATCGCACGCACGACGGCAACCGGATCGGTGTCGCACCGGTGTCTCGCGGCCAAACAGTTCGCGATCGACCGGCGCCAGAATGCCCGGATTCTGATACGCCTCGCGCCCCACCATCACGCCATCCAGATGCTGCAGATGCGCTTTGGCCTCTTCCAGCGTCTTGATGCCGCCGTTGATGGCCATGGTCAGCGGCGGGAAATCCCGCTTCAGCTGATAAACGCGCGGATAGTCCAGCGGCGGGATTTCACGGTTCTCTTTCGGGCTGAGGCCGGAGAGCCAGGCTTTTCGCGCATGGATGATGAACATCTCGCACTCGCCCTGCCCGGCGACGGTATTGATAAAATCGCACAGGAAGTCGTAGCTGTCCTGGTCGTCAATCCCGATGCGGGTTTTCACCGTCACCGGAATGGAGACCACATCGCGCATCGCCTTGATACAGTCCGCGACCAGCGGCGCCTCCCCCATCAGGCAGGCGCCAAACATGCCGTTTTGCACGCGATCGGACGGACAGCCGACGTTCAGGTTGATCTCGTCGTAGCCGCGCGCTTCCGCCAGCTTCGCACAGTGCGCCAGCGCGGCCGGATCGCTGCCGCCCAGCTGCAGGGCCACCGGATGCTCTTCTTCGCTATAGGCCAGATAGTCGCCCTTGCCGTGGATGATTGCGCCCGTGGTCACCATTTCGGTGTACAGCAGCGTATCGCGGGACAGCTGGCGGTGGAAATAGCGGCAGTGTCGGTCCGTCCAGTCGAGCATCGGCGCGATGGAGAAACGTTGCGAAGAGAATGTATCGGTCATGAAACGCAGTAAATGCCGAAGTTTTAAGCATCTGGTGAGAAAGCTGCGCAATGATATCACAGCTGTGACGGGCGACACAGCCGCCCGTCATCGTGTGGTCAGAAGTTAAACCCGAGCTGTACCATGGCGCCCCAGGTATTGTCTTTGCCGACCGAACCGGCCAGGTCCAGATGCACCGCATTGTTGAACGGCGACACGCCGAGACCGGCCGTAAACACATCGGTGTCATTCGACTTCATATCCGCGCGATAGCCGGCACGCACCGCCAGCCAGTCCAGCACGCGATATTCACCACCCACGCCAGCGTACTGACTGCTCTCCTGCGATTTAAAACCTTTGGTTTCCGTCAGATCACCATCGGCGGTCAGGGTAAAGGGTCCGCGATTCCACGCCAGGCCGGTGGTTACCAGTGGGCGAATCTGATACGTATCGCGATAGCCGTTAACCACTTCTCCCGTACGGCCGTTGCGGATACGGATTTCTTTGGTGTCGATATCGCGCGACATCAGGTTCTGCCCGGTCACGCCGAAGGTCCAGTTCTCCGCGAAGTCGGTAGCGATACCGGCATCGACGTTGAAGCCCGTATCGGTGCTGCGATAGCGGCTGTCGTTAATATCATTCTTGTCGTAGTTATAAACGCTGGCGGTGTAGTTATACAGCCAGGTTTTCTGCAGCTTTGGCGTGACGCCAACGGAGACCGGGTGACCGGCGATGGTGAACTCATGTGCCATTGCGACACCGTAATCGGTGATCAGCGCAGCCAGGCCGTTGGCGCTGGATCGCAGATTATTTTGGTCGCCCGGCAAAGGAATGCGGCCATTTGCGACCTGATCCAGATAATCAATATCGCTCTGTACTACGTTAGCGCGGATGTGCGCCGTGCCGTAGGCTTTGGTGATGAAGGCGAAAGGAAGGGTCTCGTTGGGAATGCTGACGGCTAACGCCACGCCTGCGGTGCCATTCGCTTTATCACCGCGCAGATCGCGCAGCTGATTGGCCATATCACCTGCCGCGGCTCTGACCTGAGGCGCGCCATTGATGATCTCCGGCAGCGTGATGTTGTTGATCACGTCACGATAGCGGTCCACCGTATCAGTAATTTCGTCTACGCGATCCACTAATTTGTCTTTGTCAGTAATCTGCACACCGGCTGAAGGAAAAATGATGCTGACGTTATCTTCAGGCTGCGCTTTGGTCATCAATGCCGGGTTAGCCAGCACTGCCGAGCTCCAGGTTGAGGAAGCGACACCGGTTCCCCCCATGGCATCGTTACGCGCATCGTACCAGGTGCCAGCAGCAAATGCTGATGTGGTAACAAATACCGCATTAAAACCAACAACATAAGCAATTTTCTTGCGTCTGAATAATGTCTTCACCATGAGTCTGCCATCACCTTTTACTTGTCGTGGACTGTCTCTACGACGGAATAGTTTATTAGCCCTATTCTGAACGCTGGCTAACGCTTTATTGCTGTGAATTGAAAGGAATTAGCATTGCTATTCGCAGAATTGGTCACGCCCGCACCATTCTGCTGTTGTTTTATGCAGAAATATGAACGTCAGCTAAATTGATGCCAGAAATTACTTAAAACCTTTTGAACCATAGACACTAAGTCAGTGAGTTGCAAAGCAAAAAGATGGGTTAACCTGTGGGAAAAAACTCAGGAAGGAAAAGCATGGCTTAACAGAAGGAGGTATCAGGACACAACGCGGCAGATAAGTGGCTGAAAGCCAGACATTTCCTGGATGATATAAGGCAAAAAAGCAATGGCAGCAGCGTAAAAGTTTGTGTGATAAAATAACATCACCCATCACCTGGAGAATGCTTATGCCAAACCTCACGCCCGAACAACTGCTCACGCAGGCTGAATCTTTGTGCCTTGACCGTGGCGTGCGCCTCACTACGCAGCGCGCAGAAGTGCTGCGCCTGATGGCGGAGCAGAACGGTTCCATTAGCGCTTACGATTTGCTGGACCAGTTGCGCATCAGTGAACCCCAGGCGAAACCACCGACTATTTATCGCGCGCTGGATTTCCTGCTGGAGCAGGGATTTATTCATCGGGTGGAGTCAAATAACAGTTATGTGGTGTGCCACCATTTCGACGAGCCGGCGCACACATCGGTGATGCTGGTGTGCGACAACTGTGCCGCCGTCAGTGAGAAGCACGCGCACGGCGTGGAAAAGATCATTGCCGGGTTGGCCGATCAGGCAGGTTTTACCTTACGTCATAGCGTTATTGAGGCGCACGGCCTGTGTGAAAACTGCGCCGAAGTGGCGGCCTGCACGCAGCCGGGTAGCTGTCATCACGATCATGAAGTGGAAAGTAAGAAGAAGGTGCGTAAAGGGTAACTGGCACCTCCGTGTGCCAGGCCGATCGTAACGATCAGCGGGTAGGAGCATCATCCTTAAAGCGGGAGACTTACCAGCGGTAATCTTTGTTTTGACTTTCCCAGTCTTTCAATTCACGTTCAGCTTCATCTTTGGCGTAACCGTAACGTTCCTGGATTTTACCTACCAACTGATCGCGTTTCCCTTCGATCACGGTCAAATCGTCATCGGTTAACTTGCCCCATTTCTCTTTAAACTTCCCTTTAAACTGCTTCCAGTTTCCGCTCGCTTCGTCTTTGTTCATAACAATCCTCCACGTCTTCCTGAGTGAGATGGTGTATTTCTCATGTAATGCCGGAAATAACCATATAACGCGCTACTTATCTGCGCCGTTTGAGATAATTATAGTAGCCGCTTCGGATTGTGCACGGAATTACAGATTATTCTGGTGCCTGCGCTGCGCTTATGGCTGGCTGAACCAGCTGTCACGCTGCCAGTGGCGGTGCCACATCCACCCCAGCGTCAGGCCGCGCAGCGCCAGAAACACCGTGAGCGCCAGCCACAAACCGTGATTCCCCAGCCAGCGGCAGCGTCAGCAGCGTCAGGCCAAACCCGGCCGCCGCCACGGCCATGCTGTTGCGCATTTCGGCCCCGCGCGTCGCACCAATAAACATGCCGTCCAGCAGATAACACCAGACGCCGACCAGCGGTAAGATGACCTGCCAGATGAGATAGTGATCGGCCAGCTCACGCAGCGGTGGCAGAGAGGTAAGCAACGCAACGATCTGCTGGCCAAGCTGAGGGCATAAACCAGCGCAAACGCCAGCGCCACCAGCCCCGACTGACGGCAGGCTGCCCGCCAGACCTCCAGCAGCAGCCGGCTTGCGTCTTTTGCACCCTACCGCTTCGCCCGAGCGGGCTTCCACCGCATAAGCAAAGCCGTCCAGCGCATAGGCGGTAAACGTCAGCAACTTCATCAATACCGCGTTGACCGCGACCACGTCTGGCCCCAGTCGAGCGCCGAAAACGGTCAGCGAGCCGAAGCAGAGCTGCAGCAGCAGCGAGCGCAGCATGATGTCGCGGTTAAGGCGCCAATAACCAGCAGCTTACGCGATATCGCCGCGCCATGGCCTGTTTTTCAGCAGTTTGAAATCGATACCGCGCAGGGTCAGCACGCGCGCCACCATCCATAATCCCACTGCCAGCGTCACGTATTCGGCCAGCGCCGTGGCGGCGGCAGCACCGGCAACGCCCCAGTGCAGGTCCATCACCAGCCAGCAGATCCAGCACGATGTTGAGCAGGTTGCCGACCACCAGCAGAATCACCGGCGCACGGGCATACTGCACGCCCAGCAGCCAGCCCAGCAGCACCAGGTTAGCCAGCGACGCCGGCGCGCTCAGCCAGCGGATTTCAAGGAAACGATCTGCGCCTGCTGCTGGACTTCCGCGCTGCCGCCCATCAGCGTTGCCGCCAGGCTACTGGCAGGAGAACGCAGCAGCGCCAGCAGCAACCCGGCGGCCAGAGCGATCAGCAGCGGCTGCACCAGCGCGCGCGCCAGACGCAGCGGATTTTTCGCCGGCCCCGAACGCCTGTGCCGTAAGACCGGTGGTGCTCATGCGCAGAAACAGCAGCAGCATAAACAGGAAGCTGGTTGCCGTCGCGCCAATCGCCACGCCGCCAAGGTAGATCGGGCTATCAAGATGGCCGATCACGGCGGTATCGACCAGCCCCAGCAGCGGCACGGTGATATTGGAGAAAATCATCGGCAGAGCCAGACGCCACAGTGCTTTATCGGTGCGGAGAAGAGGAAAATAGCTGCATCAGCCCCATCCCGAGGGTTACGGTAGTCGGCCTGAGCGAGCGCCTTACGGGCCGGGAACAAAAGTATGATTAAAGCAGACTGCGGCCAGCGCGCGTGCGCCGCCGCAGCGGGGAGAGCAACGGGTTTAGAGCCATTCACCGTTGCGGATGACGCCTACCGCCAGCCCTTCAATAGAGAAGTTCTGTTCGCGGAGATCGACCACAATCGGGTGGAAACTCGTTGTTTTCCGGCAGCAGCTGGACGATGTTGCCCTGTTTTTTCAGACGTTTGACCGTCACTTCATCATCAATGCGCGCCACCACCACCTGGCCGTTGCGCACGTCCTGCGTTTTATGCACCGCAAGCAGATCGCCGTCCAGAATGCCGATGTCTTTCATCGACATGCCGCTGACGCGCAGCAGGAAATCGGCGCTCGGTTTGAACAGGGCGGGATCGACCTGGTAGTGCCCTTCGATATGCTGCTGCGCCAGCAGCGGCTCGCCGGCAGCAACGCGGCCGATCAGCGGAATGCCCTTCCTCTTCTTCCACCAGCAGGCGGATACCGCGCGAGGCGCCGGAGACGATTTCAATCACGCCTTTACGCGCCAGCGCTTTCAGGTGTTCTTCGGCAGCGTTAGGCGAGCGGAACCCCAGACGCTGCGCGATTTCCGCACGCGTTGGTGGCATACCCGTCTGGGCGATATGATCGCGAATGAGATCATAGACCTCTTGCTGCCTGGTCGTTAACGCTTTCATTCCGCCCCCTGGTTGTTTATACAGTTATGCTGTGAGTATATACAGGCAAAGGCGATTTTGGAACCAGAAACTGCACAAAAAACCAGGGACTTAATTATTCCTCGAGGCTCATCGGAAATGTGACCAAAGCAGCGTGACCCAGGGACAAACAGCGCCAGCACGATCGCCAGCAACACCGCCGCCGAGCCCATGTCCTTGGCCCGGCCGGACAGTTCGTGATGTGCGCTGCCGATGCGATCCACCACGGCCTCAATAGCGCTATTAAGGATCTCCACGATCATCACCAGCACCACCGAGCCGATCAGCAATACGCGCGTAATCGCATCAACATCCAGCCAGCAGGCGATGATCACCGCGATGATAGCGGCGACGCCCTCCTGGCGAAAGGCGGCTTCGCTGACCCATGCGGCACGGAACCCTTTCCATGAATAGCCGGCGGCTTTGATGATACGTGTCGTTAACCCAGTGGTATTATTGGCCATTAAAAGAACCTTTAACTGTTTTTAGAGCGTCAATAAAGTCTGGAACGCCGGCGCTGACGGGGTTTTCGCACAGCCACAGATCTTCGCCGCGCTTTCTGGTATGCTTGCGCCGCAATTGCATTGCTAACAAGAGGCTTCACGTTGTTTATGTCAGGTTGGCGTAAAATTTATTATAAAATATTGAATTTACCACTTAAATTGTTGGTAAAAAGTAAGGTCATCCCTTCAGATCCGATCTCGGAACTGGGTCTCGATACGTCACGTCCCATTATGTACGTTTTGCCTTATAACTCGAAGGCAGACTTGCTGACGCTTCGCGCCCAGTGTCTGGCGCATGACTTACCTGATCCGCTTGAACCGCTGGAAATTGACGGCACCCTGCTGCCGCGCTACGTGTTCATTCACGGTGGGCCGCGCGTGTTCCCCTATTACACGCCAAAAGAAGAGTCCATCAAGCTGTTCCATGACTATCTCGATCTGCACCGCAGCAATCCGGATCTGGATGTGCAGATGGTGCCGGTTTCGGTGATGTTTGGCCGTCGTCCGGGCCGCGAAAAAGGTGAAGAGAATCCGCCGCTGCGCATGCTGAACGGCATCCAGAAGTTCTTCGCGGTCTCCTGGCTGGGCCGCGACAGCTTTGTGCGTTTCTCCCCCTCCGTTTCGCTGCGTCGCATGGCGACCGAGCACGGCACCGATAAGATCCATCGCGCAGAAACTGGCGCGCGTGGCGCGTATGCACTTCGCCCGTCAGCGCCTGGCTGCCGTAGGCCCGCGCCTGCCGGCGCGTCAGGATCTGTTCAACAAGCTGTTGGCCTCCAAAGCGATTGCCCGCGCGGTTGAAGACGAAGCGCGCAGCAAGAAGATTTCGCATGAAAAAGCCCAGCAGAACGCCATCGCGCTGATGGAAGAGATTGCCGCGGACTTCTCTTACGAAATGATCCGCCTGTCCGACCGTATGCTGGGCTGGACCTGGAACCGGCTCTATCAGGGCATCAACGTGCACAACGCCGAGCGCGTGCGCCAGCTGGCGCAGGATGGCCACGAGATTGTCTATGTGCCCTGCCACCGCAGCCACATGGACTACCTGCTGCTGTCCTACGTGCTCTATCATCAGGGCCTGGTGCCGCCGCACATTGCCGCCGGTATCAACCTGAACTTCTGGCCAGCCGGCCCGATTTTCCGCCGCCTGGGCGCCTTCTTTATTCGTCGTACCTTCAAGGGCAACAAGCTCTACTCCACCGTGTTCCGCGAGTATCTGGGCGAGCTGTTCAGCCGCGGCTATTCGGTGGAGTACTTCGTGGAGGGCGGTCGTTCCCGTACCGGGCGTCTGCTCGATCCGAAGACCGGCACGCTGTCGATGACCATCCAGGCGATGCTGCGCGGCGGCACCCGTCCGATCACGCTGGTGCCGATCTACATCGGTTACGAGCACGTGATGGAAGTGGGCACCTACGCCAAAGAGCTGCGCGGTGCCACCAAAGAGAAAGAGAGCCTGCCGCAGATGCTGCGCGGCCTGAGCAAGCTGCGCAATCTCGGTCAGGGCTATGTGAACTTCGGTGAGCCGCTGCCGCTGATGACCTACCTGAACCATCACGTTCCGGAGTGGCGCGAGTCCATCGATCCTATCGAAGCTCAGCGTCCGGCCTGGCTGACGCCGACGGTCAACGACATCGCGGCCACGATCTGATGGTGCGCATCAACAACGCCGGTGCGGCCAACGCCATGAACCTGTGCTGTCACGGCGCTGCTGGCTTCGCGCCAGCGTTCGCTGACCCGTGAACAGCTCACGGAACAGCTGGAGTGCTACCTGCAGCTGATGCGCAACGTGCCGTACTCGGTTGATTCAACCGTGCCGGATCTGCAGCGCCAGTGACGCGCTTCTCGATCACGCGTTGCACATGAACAAGTTCGAGGTGGAGAAGGACACCATCGGCGACATCATCATTCTGCCGCGCGAGCAGGCGGTGCTGATGACCTACTACCGCAACAACATCCACCATATGCTGATGCTGCCGTCGCTGATGGCCGCTATCGTGACCCAGCATCGCCGGATATCGCGCGGCAGGAGCTGCTGCGCCATCTGAGACCTGATCTATCCGATGCTGAAAGCCGGAGCTGTTCCTGCGCTGGGACAGTGCCGAACTGCCAGCCCTGCTGAATGCGCTCTGCGCCGAAATGGCGCGGCAGGGGCTGATCACCGTACAGGAAGGCGAGCTGCACATCAATCCGTCACGCTCCCGCACGCTGCAGCTGCTGGCGGCCGGGGTGCGCGAAACGCTGCAGCGCTACGCCATCACCTTCTGCCATGCTCAGCGCCAACCCGTCCATCAACCGCGGCACGCTGGAGAAAGAGAGCCGCACGCTGGCGCAGCGTCTGTCCGTGCTGCACGGCATCAACGCGCCGGAATTCTTCGACAAAGCGGTCTTCACCACCCTGGTGCTGACGCTGCGTGATGAAGGCTATATCAGCGATACCGGTGATGCGGATGCTGAACGTACCAATATGATGTGGCAGATGCTGGCCGAACTGGTCACCAGCGATGTCCGTCTGACCATTGAGAGTGCCGTAGCGCACGACTAATGGGCGACTGAAAACCGCGGCTCATCTGTCACACGCCAGATTGCGCCGCGGTTTTTGTTGTCAGAATTCAGGCGTGAAAAGAACGCGCTTCCCACTACGGCGACCGGCGCGCCGCCGGGGTTAATCACCCCATCATCAGAACAGCGCAACAAACGGCTGGGTATTAAGCAGCGATGCCGATAAACAGCACCAGGCCGACGTAGTTGTTGTTCAGGAAGGCCTTGAAGCAGGCTTCGCGTTCGCGCCCGGCAATCAGTTTCTGCTGATGAACAAACAGCGCGCCCGCCAGCAGCAGCGACCAGTAAAACGCCCCGCCCAGCTGCGCCAGTAAAATGCCCACCAGCGCCATCAGCCCCAGCGCGGCCAGCTGCAACAGCCCGATAATCAGCTTGTCATAACGCCCAAACAGAATAGCGGTGGATTTGATGCCAATCTTCAGGTCATCGTCGCGATCAACCATCGCGTACTGCGTGTCGTAGGCCACCGTCCAGCAAATGTTGGCCAGCAACAGCAGCCAGCAGCTGAGCGGTAGGGATTCGCTAACCGCCGCATACCCCATCGGAATCCCCCAGCCAAACGCGGCGCCCAGCACCACCTGCGGCAGGTGGGTCTAGCGCTTCATAAACGGATAAACCCAGGCCAGCGCCAGCGCCGCCAGCGACAGCCAGATGGTCATCGCATTGAGCGTCAACACCAGGCAGAACGAGATCAGCACCAGCACCGCAAACAGCACCTTGGCCTCTTTCGCGCTCACCCGACCGCTCGGCATCGGCCGCCCGGCGGTGCGTTTCACGTAGCCGTCCACCGCGCGATCGGCGTAGTCATTCACCACGCAGCCCGCGGCGCGCATCAGCGAACACGCCGAGCACGAACACCAGCAGAATCGACAGCGGCGGCACGCCTATCCCGGCTAGCCACAGCGCCCACAGCGTCGGCCACAGCAGCAGCAGCGTGCCAATCGGTTTATCAATACGCATCAGGCGACTATAGGCCTGCCATTTGCTCATCGTTAAAGTCTTTTGCACGGGGCGTTATCCTTGCTTCAGCGCGCGGTACAGCGGCGACGCCGGTAAAAACAGTTCAGTTAACAGCAGCGGTTTTCCGGACAGGCGCAGCCGCGAGCGGCGTCCCCACAGGTCATCAATCTGGCCCGGATCGATAAAATCGCGGCTCAGCGTCGAGGAGGAAAACAGATAGCGTCCCAGCGGTCGCGTGCCGAGATTTTGCAGCATCTGTTCCGGGCCGTTCAGCGTGCTCTCCGGCACCACGGTACGGCCAATCAGCCAGGGTTCATTGTCACCGCAGCAGCACGATTTCGCGCAGCCAGAAGCGCGGGCTGTCGGGCAGGCAGAAACGCCGCTTCCTGCGGCATCTCATCGGCGGTAATGAACGCTTCCCGCAGCAGTTGTACGGTAACCTGCTGGCAGTGCTGCTCAAAGCGGCGCGTCATTGAGTCTTCTTCCAGCAGCCAGTCAAGCAGCGGCGGTGAAAGTAACGGGGAAGAGGCTGGCAGCCAGTGCAGTGCGCGTAACTGGCGCAGCGCGTCATGCGACATCAGGACATCTCCGGTAAAAAAGTTGCCCTAGTGTAGCGCACCGCGCTCAGCGTGACACATCTGCTTGTGCCACGCTGGCGTCGCGGGAGGAATTACTCGCGTTTCAGGCGGTTACTGTTGGCCAGCCACAGCGTCACCACCAGAATCAAAATGGCCGCCGAGTAGCACAACGTATCGAAAGGATTTTTATGGTCGACAATGATCAGACGAATAATCGCCGTGATACCGATATAGACGAAGTAGCGCAGCGGAAAGTGAAAGCCGGACTGAAAATACTTCACAATCAGCGCGATAAACTCGAAATAGAGAAAGTAGATCACAATGCCTTCGATCAGCAGATACGAGGACGCCTGCTCACCGGTGCTGAACAGCACATTCGCCAGGTGAATGGTCTCTTTACCAAGAAACACCACCAGAATAACGGCCAGAATCACCAGGCCAATGTTCAGTACCCACTGTAATACCGAAGCAATAAGCTGCCCCGCCGCTGGTTTTGTTGTCATTATTTTGCGCCTCAGATGACGAGATTCTTCTGGCGCTATCATGCTGTAATGTGATCTAAATCACAATACATCACACCTCAACATCAACGCACAGCGCGTCATAACGCCAGTACTCGCAGTCGCAGTCAATCACCCGCTTATGCTGGTCACGGTTGATACGCGTAATCAGCAGGCCGGGCGTACCGCTCGCCACATTGAGTGCTGGCGCCGCCCGTGCCGGTAGCGGGCCGGGTACAATAGTAAATCGCGCACCGCCGTAGTGAATGCCGTAGCGCTGGTCATACAGATCGGTCAGCGAGCGGGTGAGATCTTCACGCAGCAGACCGGGAAAGAAGGCCGGATTGAGGTAATGCTCGACGTACAGCACTGCGCGGCCATCTATGCGGCGCAGGCGGCGAATGCGGTACACCTGATCGCCTTCCAGCAGTTGCAGATGGCGCGCAATTGCCAGCTGCGCCGGCACCTCGCGCGCCTCCATCACCTCAGTGCTGGCAATGCGCCCCTGCTGCAGCGCCATGGCGTGAAAGTGGCTGTGATGTGCCGGGTTATAGATGAGGCGCGGCGGCGCAATAAACCAGCCGCGCCGTAGTTCGCGGTAGATGACGCCCTGCGCTTCCAGCAGGCCAAGCGCTTCACGCAGCGTGATGCGCGTGGTGGAATATTGTTCGCTCAACGCGCGCTCGGCCGGTAATCGTCTGGTGACAAACTCTCCGTTTTCAATCCGTTCGCATAGTGCGGCGGCGATCACATCTGCGGTTTTCGACGACATTTTTTTAGCCTCATTTTGGGGCAAATCTGCACTATGACAGTTCGATGACTACAATGTGACAAGGCACATCCCACGCTTTAGCGCGCTGTAACCGCATGTGGAACGACGCGCCACATCCCATTTCAACACCCCGGTCATAAAACCTTCATCTATCCGGGCTACATTGGCTCGGTTCTTGCTGGACTAGACCACGACGACCCACAACTTACACCCGGAGCAATCGAGATGAAAGCGTTTATCTCTTCTGTAGTAGCCAGTGCCGTTCTGCTTGCGCTGCCCGCCGCGCATGCCGCCGATAACGATGTTGCCGCGCTGGAAAAAGCCGCCGCGCGCAAGGAAGGCCAGGTCAACAGCGTCGGCATGCCCGACAGCTGGGCGAACTGGAAGGACACCTGGAAGGACCTGGAGAGCAAGTACGGCCTGAAGCACATGGATACCGACATGAGTTCGGCCCAGGAGCTGGCCAAGTTCAAGGCCGAGAAGGACAACGCCAGCGCCGACATCGGCGACGTCGGCGCCGCCTTCGGCCCCATCGCCGTGCGCAGGGCGTCAGCCAGCCCTACAAGCCCAGCACCTGGGATCAGGTCCCGGCCTGGGCCAAGGACAAGGACGGCCACTGGGCGCTGGCCTACACCGGCACCATCGCCTTCATCATCAACAAGCAGCTGGTGAAGGACGTCCCGCACAGCTGGGCCGACCTGCTGAAGGGCAAGTACAAGGTCACCATCGGCGACGTCAGCGCTGCCGCCCAGGCGGCCAACGGCGTGCTGGCCGCCAGCTATCGCCAATGGGCGGCGACGAGAAGAACATCAAGCCGGGCCTGGAGTTCTTCGGCAAGCTCGCCAAACAGGGCCGCCTGTCGCTGACCAACCCGGTGATCGCCACCCTGGAAAAGGGCGAGGTGGAAGTCGGCATCGTCTGGGACTTCAACGGCCTGAGCTACCGCGACCAGATCGACCCGACGCGCTTCGAGGTGCTGATCCCCTCGGACGGCTCGGTGACCTCCGGCTACACCACCATCATCAACAAGTACGCCAAGCACCCGAACGCCGCCAAGCTGGCCCGCGAGTACATCTTCAGCGACGCCGGCCAGATCAACCTGGCCAAGGGCAACGCCCGCCCGATCCGCGCCGAGCACCTGACCCTGCCGGCCGACGTGCAGGCCAAACTGCTGCCCAACGAGCAGTACGCCAAGGCCCAGCCGATCAAGGATCCCAAGGCCTGGGAAGAGACCTCCAAGCGCCTGCCGCGGCTGTGGCAGGAGAACGTCATCATCAACATGAAGCAGTGACGCCCAGAGCGGCCGGTCGCACATGCCGGGGCGGCCGCGTGTATCGCCGGATACCGTCCGGCAATGCGCCATGCGCCGGTCCCCCGGGGCGCTTCAGCGCACCATGAAAACGATCCTGGTCCTCCTCGACGGCCTCCACCAACCAGCGTGGCGCACCGACGCCATGGGCCATCTGACCATGCCGAATGCGGCGGGGCCGCGGCCAGCTGTTACCCGCCTGTCGAACCTGCGAGCTGCCTTCGCTGTCCCGGCCGCTCTATGAATGCATCCTCACCGGCGTGCCGCCAATCGACAGCGGCATCCTGCACAACGACGTGGTCCGCCTGAGCCAGGACCAGAGCCTGTTCCACTACGCCCGCGCCGCCGGCCTGACGACCGCCGCAGCGGCCTATCACTGGGTCAGCGAACTGTACAACCGCACGCCGTTCGACCCGGCGCGCGACCGCCACACCGACGACGCTCACTGCCGATCCAGCACGGGCACTTCTACTGGAGCGACCACTACCCCGACTCGCACCTGTTCGCCGACGCCGAAAGCCTGCGCCGCCGGCACGCACCGAACTTCCTGCTGGTCCACCCGATGAACATCGACGACGCCGGGCACAGGCACGGCCTCGTCTTCGCCGCAGTACCGCAACGCGGCACGCCGCGCCGACGGCTATCCTGTCGGAATACCTGCACCAGTGGCTGGCCGCCGGCTACCAGGTGATGGTCACCGCCGACCACGGCATGAACGACGACCGCAGCCACGGCGGCATCCTCCCGGAGGAGCGCGAGGTGCCGCTGTTCGTCTTCGGCCGAGGCATTCAGCCTCGGCGACCTGGCGCAACCGCTGCAGACCGACCTCTGCGGCACGCTCTGCGAAATCCTCGGCGCCGCCCACGACAAACCCGTCTGCCGGGAGCTGCTGGCGGAGGCCGCGCTGATCGAACACCACTCTCGGCAAAACGCCTGGCGCTCGCTGTTCCTGCTGCCGTTCGCGCTGTTCTTCATCGCCTTCCAGCTCGCGCCGCTGCTGTGGATGTGCCATCAACAGCTTGCGCACCGGCGACGGCTGGGGCCTGGGCAATTTCAGCGAGATCTTCGGCTCGCCCTTCTACCTCCAGGCGATCCGCTACAGGCTGGAGATCTCGCTGTGGTCGAGCCTGATCGGCCTGCTCATCGCGATGCTCGGCAGCTACTCGCTGCGCCAGGTCGACAGGCGCCTGCGCGACTTCGTGATGGCCTTCTCCAACATGACCAGCAACTTCGCCGGGGTGCCGCTGGCCTTCGCCTTCATCATCCTGCTCGGCTTCAACGGCGCCTGACCCTGCTGCTGCGCCAGTACGGCTGGATGGAGGACTTCAACCTCTATTCGAAGACCGGCCTGATCATCCTCTACACCTACTTCCAGATCCCCCTGGGGGTGATGCTGCTCTACCCGGCCTTCGACGCCCTGCGCGAGGACTGGCGCGAGTCCGCCGCGCTGCTCGGCGCCAGCCGCTGGCGCTACTGGCGGCACATCGGCCTCCCGGTGCTGACCCCGGCGCTGCTGGGCACCTTCGTCATCCTGCTGGCCAACGCGCTGGGCGCCTACGCCACGGTCTACTCGCTGACCACCGGCAACTTCAACGTGATCCCGATCCGCATCGCCGCGCTGGTCGCGGGCGACGTCTCCCTCGACCCGAACATGGCCAGCGCGCTGGCGATGGTGCTGGTCGGCCTGATGACGCTGATCACCCTGGTCCACCAATGGCTGCTGCGCAGGAGCTACCTCATGCCCGCGTACGGATGGAGTCCTGACATGTCTCGCGGCGCTCTACCATCGCCTGGTGGTCTGCGCGCTGTTCCTGATCCTGGTCCTGCCGCTGGCGGCGACCCTGCTCTATTCCTCGTGGCCACCTCCAGTGGTGGAGCGCCACCGTGCTGCCGGACGGGCCTGACCCTGAAGTGGTTCCTGACGCCTGTGGAGCGACCCGCGCTTCCTCGTCGCCTTCGGCCACTCGCTGCTGGTCTGCTTCGGCGCCCTGCTGTTCTGGCGTGGTGCTGATCCTGCCGCTGATGTTCGTCATCCACTACTACTTCCCGCGCCTGGACGCGGTGATGAACGTGCTGATCCTGCTGCCCTTCGCGGTGCCGCCGGTGGTCTCGTCGGTGGGCCTGCTGCAGCTCTATGCCGCGGGCCCGCTGCCGCTGATCGGCACGCCGTGGATTCTGATCGGCTGCTACTTCACCATCGCCCTGCCGTTCATGTACCGGGCCATCACCAACAACCTGCAGGCGATCAACCTGCGCGACCTGATGGACGCCGCCCACCTGCTCGGCGCCAGCACCTGGCAGGCGGCGCTGCTGGTGGTGCTGCCGAACCTGCGCAAGGGCCTGATGGTGGCCCTGCTGCTGTCGTTCTCCTTCCTCATCGGCGAGTTCGTCTTCGCCAACCTGCTGGTGGGCACCCGCTACGAAACCCTGCAGGTGTTCCTCAACAACATGCGCAACAGCAGCGGCCACTACACCAGCGCGCTGGTGATCTCCTATTTCGCTGTTCGTCCTGCTGCTCACCTGGGCGGCCAACCTGCCGCTGAATCAAGGACAAGGCCTGACCATGAGTTACCTCAGCGTCCACCCAACTGAACAAGAGCTATGGCAGCACCACGGTATTCCAGGACATCGACTTCGCCGCCGAGCCGCGGCGAGTTCGTCACCCTGCTCGGCCCCAGCGGCTGCGGCAAGTCCACCCTGCTGCGCTGCATCGCCGGCCTGACCGCGGTCGACAGCGGGCGCATCCTGCTGGACGGCGAGGATGTGGTGCCGCTGCCGCCGCAGAAGCGCGGCATCGCCATGGTGTTCCAGAGCTACGCGCTGTTCCCCAACATGACCGTGGAGCAGAACGTCGCCTTTGGCTTGAAGATGCAGAAGCTGGCCGCCGGCGACGGATTCAGCCCAGCGCGTGGCGGAGGTGCTGGCGCTGGTGGAACTGGGCGAGTACGCCGCACGCTATCCGCACCAGCTCTCGGGCGGCCAGTGCCAGCGCGTGGCGCTGGCCCGCTCGCTGGTCACCCGCCCGCGCCTGCTGCTGCTCGACGAGCCGCTGTCGGCGCTGGACGCGCGCATCCGCAAGCACCTGCGCGAGCAGATCCGCCGCATCCAGCAGGAGCTGAAGCTGACCACGGTGTTCGTCACCCACGATCAGGAAGAAGCGCTGACCCTGTCCGACCGCATCGTGCTGATGAACGCCGGGCGCATCGTCCAGAGCGGCGACGCGGAGACCCTCTACACCGCGCCGGAGGACGCCTTCGCCGCCGGCTTCATCGGCAACTACAACCTGCTCGACGCCGAACAGGCCAGCCGCCTGCTCGGCCAGCCCTGCGCGCAACAGGTGGCGATCCGCCCGGAATCCATCCGCCTGTTGCGCGCCGCAGGGCGAGGGCATCGGGCGGGGATGATTCTCAGCCATAGCCTGCTCGGGAACGTGATCCGCTATCGCGTGCTGGCGAATCAGGTCGAGTTGTCGGTGGATGTGCTCAACCGCAGCGTGGCCGACCTGCGGCCCGACGGCACGCAGATTGGGCTACAGTTGGACTGACTGTCGTACGTTGCGCCAGGTCGCTTAAATTAAACGAAAAATTGGCAAGGCAGCGCGACGCAGGTATTTATCGGCTGTGCTGCCGCCTATCGCCACGGCATCGGGCAGGACCGCCGCTGTACCCGTCATCTTTTGGCCTACCGGCTGCGGCTAAGGCGAACAGAACCGTTCCTTCCTTCCCCCCCCTTTTTTGGTTTGGTTTTTTTCTGCCTGGCGTTCATAGGAGCGTATCTTCCGTGCTGACCCTTCTTCACCTGCTTTCCGCCGTGGCGCTGTTGGTGTGGGGCACCCACATCGTGCGCACCGGGATCATGCGGGTTTACGGCGCCAATCTGCGGCGCGTGTTGAGCGACAGCGTTGAGAAAAAGCCGCTGGCGTTCGTTTCCGGCATTGGCGTGACCGCGCTGGTGCAAAGCAGCAACGCCACGGCGCTGCTGGTCACCTCTTTCGTCGCGCAGGGGCTGGTGGGGCTGGCGCCTGCGCTGGTGATCATGCTCGGCGCCGACGTCGGCACCGCGCTGATGGCGCGCGTGCTGACCTTCGATCTCTCCTGGCTGTCGCCGCTGCTGATCCTGGTCGGCGTCTTCTTGTTCCTCAGCCGCAAACAGATGCGGATCGGCCAGATCGGGCGCGTCCTGATCGGCCTTGGGCTGATCGTGCTGGCGCTGGAGCTGATCGTGGCCGCCGCCACGCCGATCACCCAGGCCGCCGGCGTCAAGGTGCTGTTCTCCTCGCTGACCGGCGACATCATGCTGGACGCCCTGACTGGCGCGCTGTTCGCCATCGTCAGCTATTCCAGCCTGGCGGCGGTGCTGCTGACCGCCACCCTGACCGCGTCCGGCGTGATTTCGCTGAAGGTGGCGCTCTGCCTGGTGATCGGCGCCAACCTCGGCAGCGGCCTGCTGGCGATGATCAACGCCAGCGGCCAGAACGCCGCCGGACGGCGGGTGGCGCTCGGCAGCCTGCTGTTCAAGCTGGTGGGGTGCGTGCTGGTGCTGCCGTTCGTCGCCTATCTGGCGGATGTGATGGCTCAGTTGCCTGGCGGCAGCGAAGAGCTGGTGATCTATTTCCACGTGTTCTACAACCTGATCCGCTGCCTGGTGATGATCCCGCTGGCCGGGCCGATGGCCACGCTGTGCGAGCGGCTGATCGTCGACGTGGCGGCCGACGATCCGCGCATGCGGCCGCGCCATCTGGACGCCAGCGCGCTGGACACGCCGACGCTGGCGCTGGCCAACGCGGCGCGCGAAACGCTGCGCATGGGCGATGTGGTGGAACACATGATGATCCTGGAGAGCTTCAACAAGGTGGTGATGGGCGAACTGCGCGAGGAGAGAGAGGTGCGGCGTCTGGATGACGACGTCGACGTGCTGTACACCGCCATCAAGCTGTATCTGGCGCAGATCCAGAAGGAGGATCTGGGCGAGGAAGATTCGCGCCGCTGGGCGGAGATCATCGAAATGGCGCTCAACCTGGAACAGGCGGGCGACATCATCGAACGCATGGCCGGCGACGTGGGCGCCAAGTCGCACGCCGCGCGCCGGGCCTTCTCGACGGAAGGGCTGGCGGAGCTGGATGGGCTGCACGAGCGGCTGATCGGCAACCTGCGTCTGGGGCTGTCGGTGTTCCTGTCCGGCGACGTTACCAGCGCCAAGCGCCTGCGCCGTGCCAAGCACCGCTTCCGCATTCTGGATCGCCGCTACGCGCACGCGCACGTCGATCGCCTGCACCAGCAAAACGTGCAGAGCATCGAGACCAGTTCGCTGCATTTGGGGTTGTTGGGGGACATGAAGCGCCTGAACTCGCTGTTTTGCGCGGTGGCTTACAACGTGTTGGATCAGCCGGACGATGAGCGCGAGGTGGATTGATCATTTTTACAACGCGCGATAAATCGCGCCGCTACAGGCTGTGCATTAATCTGTAACGGCGCAATTTATTGCGCATTGCCATTACGACAACAAACTAAACGCGATCATCCCGACGATGGCGCCGGTGGTGCCGAGAATCGTCTCCATCAGCGTCCAGGTCTTCAGCGTCTCGCCTTCGGTGGCACCGGTGAAGCGGCCAAACAGCCAGAAACCGGCATCGTTGACGTGGCTGATAATAATCGAGCCGCCACCGATGCAGATCGACAGCGCCGCCAGCTGCGCACCGCTGTAATGCAACGGTTCAATCACCGGCATCACCAGCCCGACGGTGGTTAAACAGGCCACCGTGGCCGAGCCCTGAATCACCCGAATCGCGCCGGAGAGAATAAAACAGGCCAGCGCAATCGGCATGCCGGCACCCGGTCAGCGCGTGGCCCAGCACCGGGCCAACGCCGGAATCCACCAGCACCTGTTTGAACACGCCGCCTGCACCGATCACCAGCAGGATAATCCCCGCCGGTTGCAGCGCGCTGCCGCATACCTGCATCACCTTCTCTTTATCCATGCCCTGACGGTAAGCCAGGCCGTAAATCGCTACCAGCAGCGCCAGCAGGATGGCGGTAAACGGATGGCCGATAAACTCCAGCCACGCATACAGACGTGAATCCGGTGTGGTAAAGCGCGCGCCGATGGTTTTCAGCCCGACCAGCAGCAGCGGGAACAGAATCAGCGACAGGCTAAAGCCAAACGACGGCAGCTGGCCCTCGCTGACGTCCGGCTGATGATCTTCCGGCGGCGCGCTGAACGTCACATGGCGCGCAATCAGGTTGCCAAACAGCGGACCGGCAATCAGCATGCCGGGAATCGCCGCGCACAGCCCCAGCAGGATCATCCAGCCAAAGTCAGCGTGCATCTGCGCCGCCAGCAGCATCGGTGCCGGTCCGGGCAGCAAAAAGGCCGCCGCGGCGGCGACGCCGGCAAACAGCGGGATCACCAGTTTGACCAGATTATCGTGGGTGCGGCGTGCCACAGCGAAGGCGATGCTGATCAACAACACTACGGCCACTTCAAAGAACAGCGGCAGCGCACAGATCAGCCCGGCAATGCCCATCGCATAGTGCGCGCGCCGCTCGCCAAAGGTTTTCAGCATGCGAATGGCGATCTGATCGACCGCACCGGTTTCATGCAGAATTTTGCCGAACATGGCGCCCAGCGCCACCACAATGGCGAGAAAGCCGAGCGTGCCGCCCATGCCCTTTTGCATGGTCTCAGCAATTTTATCCAGCGGCATACCGGAGAACAGACCGGCACCCATCGACACTAACATCAGAGCGACAAAGGCGTGCATACGCGCTTTCATCACCAAAAACAGCAGCAGCAGGACAGAGCCTGCTGCGGTTAACACCAGCGTTGCGGTACTCATGACTAGCCCTTGTTGATTGCGCCCTCGATGGTCGCAACCGTGGCCGCAACTACCTCATCCAGTGAGTGATTGATATCGACAACCAGCACATCCGGCTCGTCGGCACCCGGTTCCTGCAGGGTTTCAAACTGTGTCACCAGCATCTGCGGTTTGAAGAAGTGGCCTTTGCGCGCCTTGAGACGAGACTCAATGGTGGCAAAATCGCCCTTCAGATAGATGAATTTCAGGTTGTGATTGCCCTGACGCAGGATGTCGCGATAGGACTTTTTCAGTGCCGAACAGACGATAATCGAGATCGCCTGGGTGCGCTGCATTGCGAACGCCGCATCATTCAGCGCCTGCAGCCACGGCTGGCGATCGTCGTCGTTCAGCGGATGGCCTTCCGCCATTTTGGTGATGTTGCTGCGCGGATGCAGGAAATCACCATCCAGAAACGCGGTGCTGAGCTGATGAGACACCTGATTGGCGACGGCAGACTTTCCGCTGCCGGAAACACCCATCAGGATAAAGACGTGGTGCGATGGAGATGGCGTGGTCATGGTTTTGCGCTCCGGCAGGTTAAGCTGCCAATGTTACCGATAACAATTTTGATTGCCATTGTCCGAGCGCGCTCAGACGCTGGCAACCCTTGTCAGGCGGAAAAGCACGAAAGTGTGAACTGACTCAAAAAATCGCCAAAATCAGATGCTGCCACCTTCGGCAATCTCAAAACCGACATCCAGCGGCGCGGTCACGCTGCGATCGCCGCCAATCCGCGCCAGCAGCATGGCGGCTGATTCACGCCCCATGCGTTCGCGTGGCGTCAGCACCGTAGCCAGCCGCGGATTGACCACCTGCGTGATGTCGTGGCCGTGAAAACCGGCGATGGCCATCTGCTCCGGCACGCGCAACCCCTGGCGCTGGCACTCAAACATCGCGCCTACCGCCAGGTCATCATTGGTACAGAACAGGCTGTCAGTGTGCGGATAGCGCTTCTGCGCCTCGCGCAGCAACTGGGCACCGGCGCTGAAGGAGGAAGCATCTTCCATCATGACGCTGTGTGGTGTCAGCCCGGCTTCGCGCATCGCCTGTTCGTAGCCCTGCTGCTTTTGCAGCGTACGCTCATCAAGGCGCGCGCCCAGATAGACGGTGTGACGATGGCCTTTCCTGAGGATAGCATGCGTCATCTGCCGCGCCGCCTCGACGTTATCGAAGCCCACGGCCATATCAAGACACGGCGTGACGCAATCCATCATTTCGATCACCGGAATGCCCGCCACTTCCAGCATGCGCAGCGTGCCCGGCGTGTGGGAACGTTCAGTGAGGATCACGCCATCAATGTTCCAGCCCAGCAGCGAACGCAGCTGCAGCTCCTCTTTGTGCGGGTTATAGCCGAAGTGCGCCACCAGCGTCTGATAGCCCGCTTCATCGGTCACGGTTTCAATGCCGCGCAGCACGTCGGCAAACACCTGGTTGGTGAGCGAGGGCAGCAGCACGCCAATCGCGCGGCTGGTGGCGTTAGAGAGCATGTCGGGCGCACGGTTGGGGATATAGCCGAGTTCATCCAGCGCCACGGCGATTTTATCGCGCAGCGCCGCAGAGACCTGATCGGGGTTCCGCAAATAGCGGCTGACGGTCATTTTTGTGATGCCGACGCGATCGGCAACATCCTGTAATACCGGTCTTTTCTTCTTCATCGTGTGCGCCTGAGGTCAGAGATACGCTGAGTTTATCATTTTTTTGTCATGTTATGCCGTTGCGGCCACGGAAGGAGAAGAGGGATAAAGTGTCGAGGACGGCGTTCGCCTGAGGCGCAGGCAAAAAAAAGCCAGCACCCGAGCTGGCTAAGAAACACTGGAAGCAATGTGAGCAATGTCGTGCTTACCCGGTTTGTCAGGAGACGCAGCCGGATTCGCGTTGACAATAATAATCATTATCATTCGCGTCTGTAAAGCCCTTTCCCGATTTTTTTACCGTTGACGTTGCGCGCGAATTCCCTGATGTTAAAGGGGATTTCATTCACTGATTGCAAGGAGCTGCTTTATGAGTCAGGTTACTGTTCGTCACGCAACGCCCGAAGATGCCGCCGTTCTGACGCGTATCTATAGCCAGCCGGAAACTCAGGCGGGCACGCTGCATCTGCCGTATCAGTCACCGTCACTCTGGCAGGAGCGGCTCGCGAATCCCCGTCCCCATGTCACCATGCTGGTGGCCTGTATTGACGGGCAGGTTGTCGGTCAGCTGACGCTGGAAGTTATGGCGGTGGCACGCCGCCGTCACTGCGCCACTATCGGCATGGGCGTTGATCCGGCATTCCATCGGCGCGGCGTGGGTAAAGCGCTGATGGCGGCGATGGTGGATCTGTGCGACAACTGGCTGCGGGTCACGCGGATTGAACTGACAGTGTTTGCGGATAACCACCAGGCCATGGGTTTGTATCAGCAGTTTGGTTTTGAGATTGAAGGTACCGCCAGAGGTTTCGCGGTCCGCGACGGCCAGATGATCGATACGCACTACATGGCGCGTCTGAAAGGGAATGCGCGATGAATCGCGCCGCTACCGGCCGGTGCACGGTGAGGTAGCGGCGCAATTTATTGCGCGACGTTAATACCCCGCCGTCAAATCATCCACCGAGCGCGGGTCCGACGCGCCAAATAGCGCTCCGTCCGGCCCCACCATAATGCTCTGGGTGCTGCCCATCGCCGGCAGCACTTTCACATGCTGACCTTTTGCTTCCAGCAGTTTGCAGCGTATCCGGGCTAAAGCCCTTCTCGACGCGCAGCTCATCCGGCAGCCACTGATGGTGGAAGCGCGGCGCGTTGGTGGCTTCCGCGACGTTCATCCCGAAATCGATGCTGTTCACCACCATTTGCAGCACGGTGGTGATAATCCGGCTGCCGCCCGGGCTGCCGGTCACCAGCCAGGTTTTGCCGTCTTTCACCACAATGGTTGGCGACATCGACGACAGCGGGCGTTTGTCCGGCCCAACCGCGTTCGCATCGCCGCCGACCAGCCCATAGACGTTTGGCACGCCCGGCTTGGCGGAGAAGTCATCCATCTCGTTGTTCATCAGAATGCCGCTGTTACCGGCCACAATCCCGGTGCCAAAGTAGGTGTTCAGCGTATAGGTCACCGCCACCGCGTTGCCGTCTTTATCCACCACCGAGAAGTGGGTGGTTTGGTTGCTCTCGTACGGTGCCAGCTTGCCGGGGCGGATCTCGGCTGGAAGGGTGGGCCTTGTTGATGTCAATCTGATCGGCAATCGATTTGGCATAGGCTTTGTTGGTCAGCGCCTGCCACGGCACCTTCACGAAGTCCGGATCGCCGAGATATTCGGAGCGGTCGGCGTAGGCGTATTTTTCCGCTTCGGCCATCACCTGCATGGCATCCGCGCTGCCGAAGCCGAATTTCGCCATATCGAAGTTTTCCAGAATATTGAGGATCTGCACGATGTGAATCCCGCCGGAAGACGGCGGCGGCATGGAGAAGACCTCGTAGCCGCGGTAGGTGCCGCTAATCGGCTCGCGCTCCACCGCCTTGTAGTCCGCCAGATCCGCTTTGGTGATGAGCCCGCCGTTCTTCTGCATCTCTTCTGCAATCTGGTCGGCAATCGCCCCTTTGTAGAAGGCGTCCGGACCGTGCTCCGCAATCAGCTCCAGGCTTTTAGCGAGGTTCTTCTGCACCAGCTTATCGCCCTTCTTCAGCGGCTCACCGTCTTTCCAGAAGATGGCCTTGCTGTTTTCATGATTCGGAATCACTTCGCTGCCGTAGGTTTTGAGATCGTCCGCCAGCGCATCGTTCACCACAAAGCCGTCGCGCGCCAGTTTGATGGCCGGCTGCACCACCTTGTTCAGCGGCAGCGTGCCGTACTTTTCCAGCGCCAGCGAGAAACCCGCAACGGTGCCCGGCGTGCCGGAGGCCAGATGCGAGGTCAGGGATTTTTTACTGTCCGGGTTGCCCTGGTCATCGAGGAACATATCGCGCGAGGCCTGCGCAGGCGCCATCTCGCGGAAATCGATGGCGGTGGTTTTGCCGTCTTTGGTGCGCAGCATCATAAAGCCGCCGCCGCCCAGGTTCCCCGCCTGCGGGTGCGTGACCGCCAGCGCATAGCCCACCGCGACCGCCGCATCTACCGCGTTACCGCCCTGCTTGAGAATATCGACGCCCACGCGGGTTGCCAGCGCATCCACGGACGCCACCATGCCGTGCTGCGCTTCCACCGGGTGAAAGACATCGGCTCTCCACGCCGTAAGAGACCGGCGGCTGCCGCTGGCTGGCGCCGCCTGCGCCCCCTGCACCACGGTAAATGTACCCCCTGCCATTAACAGCGCGGCAACAGCCGAACTGGCGCACACCGTTATGTATCCTCATCCCGCCACCATCCTTCCAGTTGGGGGTTACATTTGTTATTGATTGCTGCAAGTGTTTGCAAGGATACTCCTAAAAAATGATTCCCAGCAGTTAAGCCAAATTAGGTGCACTCCTGGTTTTGGGGTTTGTGATATCGCATAAACTTATGGTTGCGGCGGTTGCTGCCGGGTGGCGAGCAACCTCACACAGCAGGCCGCACTGATGGAGGAACACCATGAAAAAATGGCTGATTGTTATCGCGGCACTGATGCCGCTTAGCGGCATGGCGAACAGCCACTCAACACCATGAACAACCCGAACCAGCCGGGTTATGTGATCCCCAGCCAGCAGCGGATGCAGACGCGCATGCAGGTCCAGCAGCAGCAACAGGGGGGCTAAGCAGGCAGTTGCGTCAGACCCAGATGCAGCAGCAAAGCCTGCAAAATCAGATGACGCCAATGAAACAGCGTAAGCAGCAGGGAGGCGGCGCGAGTAGCGCTGCGACGGCGAAAGCGGCGTGATGTCAGTCGCAGCCGGGCCAGCAGAACAGCACATGGCTGCAAAGCGCAGTCGAATGGCAGTATGCTTAATCCGCAGAACTAAAGTCCGGGCCGATCAGGTCAATCGCATCGGTACAGATGCTGTCCACGCCCCAGCGCAGCAGCTCGGCCGCACGCTGGGGTTTGTTGACGGTGTAAACCAGAATACGCAGACCCGCGTCTTTCAGCATCTTCACCCGCGCCTCATCCAGCAGCTTGTGATTGAGATGGATAGAGACGCACGCTAAGCGCGTCGTCAGCTCGCGCCAGTCCTCGCGCCACTCGTCCAGCAGCAGGCCGCGCGGCAGCTCCGGCGCGGCCTGCCTGCGCCGCTTCCAGCGCATCGCTGTCGATTTCAAACGAGGAGAGCAGCGGTGCGGTCTTGTCCCTCCCACAGCGCGCGCGCGGCCAGCGCCACATCACTTTGCCGGTCAGCGGCCCGGTGCCGGTGGTCGGTTTGATTTCGATATTGGCCATCATGCCGTGCTGGCGGCAGCGCTCGGCCACCTCCGCCAGCAGCGGCAGCGGTTCGCCTTTGAATTCGCCGCTGTACCAGCTGCCGGCGTCCACCTTCAGCAGATCGCTGCCACGGCAGCTCGCCCGCCACGCCCCAGCCGTTGCTGGTGCGTTCGAGGTTGTCGTCATGCAGCAGGAAAATCTCGCCGTCCTTCGACAGCTTGGCGTCGAACTCGATCATCGTGTGGCCGTAGCGCGCGCCGACGTCGATCGCCGCCAGGGTGTTCTCCGGCGCCAGCTTACCGCCGCCGCGGTGGGCGACGATGTGGGGATAAGGCCAGTTGCTCATACTCGTTGTCCTGTTTCACCGTCAAACAGGTGCAGATGGATTTTCCGGCAGGTGCAGCCACAGCGTGCTGCCTGCTTTAGGGCGCTCCTGATGCGCCAGCCGCACCACCATTTTTTGCTCGCCCCAGCGCCCGTGCGCCAGGTTATCTGCACCCAACATCTCCAGCGTGTCCATCACCAGCGGCACGCCGCCGTCCGCCTGAGTGGTTAAGCCGAATATGCTCCGGGCGGATACCGAGCGTCATCTTACGCCCGGCGTAGCCACGATAGTACCAGTTGATCGGCAATGCCATCCCGCTTTCCAGCTCAAAGTGCGTGCCCGCGCTGCTGATGCGCCCTTCCAGCAGGTTCATCGCCGGGCTGCCGATAAAGCTCGCCACAAAGCGGCTGGCCGGTTTCTCATACACCTCCACCGGGGTGCCGATCTGCTCGGCCACGCCTTTGTTCATCACCATCACGCGCTGCGCCAGCGTCATGGCCTCGACCTGATCGTGCGTGACGTACAGGCTGGTGGTTTTCAGGCGACGGTGCAGCTGCTGCAGCTCCAGACGCATCTGCACGCGCAGCTTGGCGTCGAGGTTCGACAGCGGCTCGTCGAACAGGAACACCGCCGGATCGCGCACGATGGCGCGCCCCATCGCCACGCGCTGGCGCTGGCCGCCGGAGAGCTCGCGCGGGCGGCGCTTCAGCAGGCCGTCCAGCTCCAGAATGCGCGCCGCCTCCTTCACCCGCTCGGCGATATGGTCCTTGCCCATGCCGCGGATTTTCAGCCCGTAGGCCATGTTCTCTTCCACGCTCATGTGCGGATAGAGCGCGTAGTTCTGGAACACCATCGCGATGCCGCGATCTTTCGGCTCCATCTCGGTGACGCGCCGGCGGTCAATCCAGATATCGCCGGAGGTGACGCGCTCCAGCCCCGCCACCATGCGCAGCAGCGTGGATTTCCCGCAGCCGGACGGGCCGACCATCACGATAAATTCGCCGTCCGCCACGTCGAGCGTCAGCGGCTGAATCACCTGGGTTTTGCCGTCCCAGCTTTTGGTTACTGCCTGAAGTTTTAAACCTGCCATCTTATTTCTCGCTATCGACCAGGCCGCGCACAAACGCGCGCTGCATGGCTAAAACAATGACTACCGGTGGGATCAGGGTCAGCAGCATCGCCGCCATCACCTGGTTCCAGTGGGTGGTGCCTTCGCCGGTGGCGATCATGCCTTTGATGCCCGCCACGGCGGTGCCGAGGTTGACGTCGTTGATAATCAGCAGCGGCCACAGGTACTGGTTCCAGCCGTAGATAAAGGTGATCACGAACAGCGCCGCCAGGTTGGTTTTCGACAGCGGCAGCACGATGTCGCGGAAGAAGCGCATCGGCCCGGCGCCGTCGATGCGCGCCGCTTCAATCAGCTCATCCGGCAGGGTCATAAAGAACTGGCGGAACAGGAAGGTGGCGGTCGCCGAGGCCATCAGCGGCAGGGTCAGCCCGCGTAGCTGTCGAGCATCTTCAGGTTGGCGATCACCTCCACCGTCGGGAAGATACGCACCTCCACCGGCAGCATCAGGGTGATGAAAATCATCCAGAAGAACAGGTTGCGCAGCGGAAAGCGGAACCAGACGATGGCGAAGGCCGACAGCATCGACACCGTGATTTTGCCGACCGTGATGCCCAGCGCCATGATGAAGCTGTTGAGCATCATCAGCCAGAACGGCGCGCTGTTGACGCCCACGCCCTGGGTCCAGATGGTCTTCATGTTCTCGAACAGATGCGTGCCTGGGATCAGCGTCATCGGCACCTCGAAACACCGCTTTGTTGTCCAGCGTGGCGGCGACAAAGGCCACGTACAGCGGGAACAGGATGACCAGCACGTCCCCAGAATCAGCATCGTATGGCTGAAAATCTCCAGCCCGCGACGGTTCTCAATCATTGGTAGCGCACCTTACGTTCGACATAGCGGAACTGCACCACCGTGAGGACGATGACGAGCAACATCAGCACCACCGACTGCGCGGCGGAGGCGGAGAGATCCAGCCCGGCGAAGCCTTCGCGGTAGATCTTGTAGATCAGCGTCGTGGTCGCCTGCACCGGGCCGCCGGCGGTGGCCGCATCGATCACCGGGAAGGTGTCGAAGAAGGCGTACACCAGGTTAACCACCAGCAGGAAGAAGCTCACCGGCGCGATCAGCGGCAGCGACAGTTTGAAGAAGCGACGCACCGGCCCGGCGCCGTCAATCGCCGCGGCCTCCACCAGCGAGCGCGGAATGGACTGCAGCGCGGCAAAGAAGAACAGGAAGTTGTAGCTGATCTGCTTCCACACCGAGGCAAACACCACCAGGAACATCGCCTGACCGCTGTTCTGCGCGTGGTTCCAGTCGTAGCCGAGCTCGTCCAGGAAATGGGTGATCAGCCCGCGCCCGGGGTTAAACAGGAAGATCCACAGCACGGCCGCGACGGCCGGCGCCACCGCGTAGGGCAGCAGCATCAGCGTCTGATAGATACGGCTGCGGCTGCCGCGCACCACGTAGTCCACCAGCGCGGCGAAAAACAGCGAGGCACCAGGCCGCTGACGGTGACCAGCGCGCTGAACTTCATCGTCGTCCAGAAGGAGTCCAGGTAGTAGCTGTCATGGAACAGGCGGCGGAAGTTGTCCAGCCCGACAAACTGGCTGGAGAGGCCGAACGGATCGACGCTTTGTACCGAGTACCACAGCGCTTCGCCCGCAGGCCAGATAAAGAAGATAACGGTGATGACCAGCTGCGGCGCGACCAGCAGGTACGGCAGCCAGCGGGAGCGGAACACCGGACGGGATGATGAGGACATAGCAGGCTCGTCAGAAAGAGACAGCGGGACGGACTTACCCGTCCATCCCGCCATTACGGAATTACGTTTCGACTTGACTGCTCAAAGCGGCGCAGCAGCTGGTTCCCGCGCTCTACTGCGGAATCCAGCGCCTGCTGTGGCGTTTTCTTGCCGGTCCACACGCTTTCCAGCTCTTCATCCACGATGGTGCGGATCTGCGGCATGTTGCCCAGGCGCAGGCCTTTGGTGAACGGCAACGGCGGCTTGTTCAGCATCTGACGCGTCGCGATGTCCGCGCCCGGGTTCTTGCCGTAGAAGCCCTGCTCGCGGGTCAGGTCGTACGCGGCTGTGGTGATCGGCAGGTAGCCGGTCTTCTGGTGCCATTCGGCGGCGATTTCCGGCTTCGCCAGGAAGTCCAGGAACTCGGCCACGCCTTTGTAGGTGCGCTTGCATCTTTGCCCTGCATCACCCACAGGCTCGCCCCGCCGATGATGGCGTTCTGCGGCGCGCCCTTCTTCACGTCAGCGTCGTACGGCATCATGCCCACGCCGTAGTTGAATTTGGCGTAGTGCCGGATATCCGCCAGCGAGCCGGACGAGGCGGTGGTAATGGCGCAGTCGCCGTTGTAGAACTTCTCGGTGGATTCGTCTTTACGCCCGAAGTAGCTGAAGTCGCCCTTCTTGTTCATCTCTTCCAGCAGCGCGATGTGCTTCACCTGCTCCGGCTTGTTGAACTCCAGCACCGCATCGGTGCCGTCGAAGCCGTTGTTTTTGGTCGCCACCGGCAGGCCGTGCCAGGCGCTGAAGTTTTCAATCTGGATCCAGCCCTGCCAGCCGCTGGCGTAGCCGCACTTCATCCCCGCCGGCTTTACGCAGCTTGGCGGTATCCTCCGCCAGCTCCTGCCAGGTTTTCGGCGGCTGCTCCGGGTCTAAGACCGGCTTTTTTGAAGGCGTCTTTGTTGTAGTACAGCACCGGCGTGGAGCTGTTAAACGGCTGAGACAGCAGATGGCCGGTTTTGTTGTCGGTGTAGTAACCGGCTACGGTCGGCACGAACTGGGATTCATCGAAGTTGATGCCGGCCTCTTTGAACACTTCGTACACCGGCTTGATGGCTTTGGAGGCCATCATGGTGGCGGTGCCCACTTCATAAACCTGCAGCATGGCAGGCGCGTTGCCGGTACGGAAGGCGGCGATGCCCGCGCTCAGGCTCTGCTCGTAGTTGCCTTTGTACACCGGCACAATTTTGTAATCCGGGTGGGTGTCGTTGAAACGCTGCGCCAGGGAGTCAACTTCTTTACCCAACTCCCCTTCCATGGAATGCCAGAACGGAATGGTCGGTCACAGCCATTGCGTTCGTCGCAAAAGCCAGACCCAGTGCCAGACCCACAAGCGGGGATGAAGCGTAAAAGCGATGTCATTGGGGTCTTCTTCTCTTATTGTGCCGGATGCGCGATATCACGCGTTTTATGCTCGCGAGGTAACATGACATGCTCGAATGACAGAAAAATAACTGTTTGTTTACAGATAAGTGACAGCGGGGTGGGGGAGGGGGGGGCGGGGAGAGGGGGATAAAAGGCGGTGCGCTGATGCCTTTTGTGCAGGGGGAAGCCGGGGGAGGGTGCACCGCGGCCGGAGAGGGTGGAGCGCCACCGCCCCGTCTGACCACAGCCAGGTCAGCCGCCCAGATACGCGCTCCGCACCGCTTCGTTCGCCAGCAGCGCATCGCCGGTATCTTCCAGCACCACGCGGCCGTTCTCCAGCACGTAGCCGCGATCGGCGAGCTTCAGCGCCTGGTTGGCGTTCTGCTCGACGAGGAAGATGGTCATGCCCTCTTTACGCAGCTGCTCGATGATGTCGAAGATCTGCTGGATGATGATCGGCGCCAGGCCGAGCGACGGCTCGTCCAGCAGCAGCAGGCGCGGCTGGCTCATCAGCGCGCGGCCGATGGCCAGCATCTGCTGTTCGCCGCCGGACATGGTGCCGGCGCGCTGGACTTGGCGCTCCTTCAGGCGCGGGAACAGCTCATACACCCGCTCGATGCGCTCCTGATACTGCTGACGCGTGGCGAAGAAGCCGCCCATCGCCAGGTTCTCTTCCACCGTCATGCGCGAGAAGACGCGCCGCCCTTCCGGCACGATCGCCACCGCTTCGCGCATGATTCTGGCGGTCTGCCAGTCGGTAATGTCTTTGCCATCAAAGACGATGCGCCCGCTGGTGGCGCGCGGGTCGCCGCACAGGGTGCCGAGCAGCGTGGTTTTGCCCGCGCCGTTGGCGCCGATCAGGGTCACGATTTCGCCCTGATTGATGTGCAGGCTGACGTCGTGCAGCGCCTGGATCTTGCCGTAGTGCGCGTTGACCTTGTCGAACGTTAACATCGCTTTTTCCATCTTATGCCTCACCCAGGTATGCGCGGATCACGTCCGGGTTGTTGCGGATCTCTTCCGGCGTGCCGTTCGCCAGCGGCGTGCCCTGGTTCACCACGTAGATGCGGTCGGAAATGCCCATCACCAGCTTCATGTCGTGCTCAATCAGCAGCACGGTCACGTTGTGCTCGTCGCGCAGCTCGGCGATCAGCTCGTCCAGCTCTTTGGTCTCTTTCGGGTTGAGGCCGGCCGCCGGTTCGTCGAGCATCAGGATCTCCGGCCGGGTCACCATGCAGCGGGCGATCTCCAGGCGACGCTGCTGGCCGTAGGCCAGGTTGCCGGCCTGGCGGTTGGCGAGCTCCAGCAGGCCAATGCGCTCCAGCCAGCTGCGCGGCGCGCTCCAGCGCTTCGCTCTCGGCGCGGCGGAAGGCCGGGGTTTTCAGCAGGCCGGAGAACACGCCGGTTTTCAGGTGCTGATGCTGCGCCACCAGCAGGTTCTCAATCACCGTCATTTCGCGGAACAGGCGCACGTGCTGGAAGGTCCGCACCACGCCCATGCGGGCGATCTTCTGGCCCGGCAGGCCCTTCAGATGCTGGTCGCGCAGCATGATGGTGCCGCCGGTCGGCTTGTAGAAACCGGTCAGGCAGTTGAAGACCGTGGTCTTCCCCGCGCCGTTCGGGCCAATCAGCGAGACGATCTCCTTCGGATGCAGATCCAGCGCCACGTTGTTGACCGCCAGCAGGCCGCCGAAGCGCATCATCAGGCCGTTAACGGATAATAATGGCTGACTCATGCCTGCTCTCCTTTCGCTTGGCCTGTCTTCAGCTTCAGCTGCGGACGCTTCATCGGCAGCAGCCCCTGCGGACGCCAGATCATCATCAGCACCATCAACCCACCCAGCATCAGCATGCTGTATTCGTTAAAGTCGCGCATCAGCTCGCGCGACACCACCAGCAGGATGGCCGCGAGGATGACCGCCGAACTGCGAGCCCATGCCGCCCAGCACCACGATCGCCAGCACAAAGGCGGATTCGACGAAGGTGAACGATTCCGGGCTGACGAAGCCCTGGCGCGCGGCAAACAGCGTGCCGGCGAAACCGGCGAACGCGGCGCTGATGGTGAACGCGGTCAGCTTGATGCGCGTCGGGTTCAGGCCCAGCGAGCGGCAGGCGATCTCATCTTCGCGCAGCGCTTCCCAGGCGCGGCCCAGCGGCATGCGCAGCAGGCGGTTGATCACGAACAGCGTCAGCACCACCAGCAGCAGCGCCACCAGGTAGAGGAAGATCACGCGGTCGGATTGGGATCGTACTCCATGCCGAAGAAGTCGTGGAAGGTGTCCCAGCCGCCTTCGCGGGCGGTACGGCTGAACTCCAGGCCGAACAGGGTCGGTTTGGGGATCTGGCTGATGCCGTTGGGGCCGCCGGTGATTTCGGTGTTGTTCAGCAGCAGGATGCGGACGATCTCGCCGAAGCCGAGGGTCACGATCGCCAGGTAGTCGCCGCGCAGGCGCAGCACCGGGAAGCCGAGCAGGAAGCCGAAGGCGGCGCGGCGAGACCATCCCCGCCAGCGGCAGGCAGTCCCAGAAGCCGAGGCCGTAATAGTGGTTCAGCAGCGCGTAGGTGTAGGCGCCGATGGCGTAGAAGCCGCCGTAGCCCAGCACCAGCAGGCCGGACAGGCCCACCACCACGTTCAGGCCGAGGCCGAGCATCACGTAGATCAGCGTCAGGGTGGCGATATCCACCGGTGCCGCGCGAGACCACGAACGGCCAGGCCACGGCGGCGACGATCACCAGCAGCACCACGAGGAACAGCTTTTGTTTTGGCGTCGAGCCGTCGATGGCCGGCAGCACGAACCCTTTCGGCCGACGGGCGTTTTTAGCAACTTGCCCTGCAACAGCGGACGCAGCAGCTGGAACACGAACACCACGGCGCAGCCGATGAAGATCCACTGCCAGCGCATGTCGGCGCCGGTATTCGCCACCACCAGCTTGGTGCCGTCCAGATCGAGGCGCATGCCCATAAAGACGCCGGCCAGTACCAGCAGCATCGCCGTGGAGAGCAGCGGCGTTGAACGCAGCATCGAGGCGTTTCATACTTTCTCCACCTCCGGACGGCCCAGGATGCCGGTAGGCATCACCAGCAGCACCAGGATCAGCAGGGCGAACGACACCACGTCTTTATATTCCGTGCTCAGATAGGCCGAGGAGAGCGCTTCCGCCACGCCCAGCATCAGGCCGCCGATCATCGCGCCCGGAATGCTGCCGATACCGCCCAGCACCGCCGCGGTGAAGGCCTTCATCCCGGCCATAAAGCCGATGTACGGGTTGATCACGCCGTAGAACTGGCCGAGCAGCACCCCGGCCACGGCCGCCATCGCGGCGCCGATCACGAAGGTCAGGGCGATCACGCGGTCGGTGTTGATGCCCAGCAGGCTGGCCATCTTCAGGTCTTCCGCGCAGGCGCGGCAGGCGCGGCCCATGCGCGAGTAGCGGATGAACAGCGTCAGCGCCAGCATCGCCAGGAAGGTCACGACCCAGATAACCAGCTGCATGGTGGTGATGGTGGCGGCGAAGCCGTTGCTCTGGCCCCCAGCATCCACTGGCCGGTAAACAGGCTGGGCAGCGCCACGTCGCGCGAGCCCTGCGTCAGGCTGACGTAGTTTTGCAGGAAGATCGACATGCCGATGGCGGAGATCAGCGCAATCAGGCGCTTGGAGCTGCGCACCGGCCGATAGGCCACCCGCTCGATGCTCCAGCCGTAGGCGCTGGCGATCACGATCGCGCCAGGACGAACCCGGCGGCGACCAGCAGCCAGCTGCTGTCGATGCCCATCATCATCAGGGCGGCGATGACGATAAAGGAGACATAGCTACCGATCATGTACACCTCGCCGTGGGCGAAGTTGATCATGCCGATGATGCCGTAAACCATGGTGTAGCCGATGGCGATCAGCGCATAGGTGCTTCCCAGCGTGACGCCGTTAAACATCTGCTGCAGGAAATAGAGAAACTGCTCGGACATACTGAACCTTTAAGAAACCCGCGGGCGGGGGGGGAAGAGGGCGCACCCTGCCCCGCCCATCAGGGGGACAATTCAGGAGTTATTTGGCGGCCGAGGATGAACCGTCGGCGTGCCATTTGAAGACGCCAAACTCAAATCCCTTCAGATCGCCTTTCTCATCCCAGTTCAGCGGCCCAATCACGGTGTTCGCCCCGTGCGCCCCTCTTTCAGGTTTTTACCAGATCGCAGCGGCTCTTCGCTTTTGCTGCGCTCCATGCGCGGTGGGCCAGAGACTGCACGGCGGCATAGGTGATCCAGACGTACGGACCGCTCGGATCTTTCTTCTGCGCCTTGAGCGCATCCACGATAGCCTTGTTGGCCGGATCCTGGTCATAGCGTTTTGGCATCGTCACCAGCATGCCTTCGGCAGAATCCCCGGCGATGTTTGACAGGGAGGCATTGCCCACGCCCTCTGGCCCCATAAACCGGGTTCTTCAGACCGGTGGCGCGCGCCTGACGCAGCATCTGGCCCATCTCCGGGTAGTAGCCGCCGTAGTAAACAAAGTCGATGTTCTCTTTTTGCAGACGAGCGATCAGCGCGGAGAAGTCTTTCTCACCGGCGGTAATCCCGTCGAAGAAGACGATGTTTGCGCCGCCTTTTTTCAGGCCGTCCTGCACGGAGCGCGCCAGGCCTTCGCCGTACTGCTGCTTGTCATGAATAATGGCGATACGCTGCGGCTTGATCGGTTTCGAGGATGTATTTGGCGGCGGTCGGCCCCTGAGAGGAGTCCAGCCCGGCGGTACGCATAATGTGCTGATAGCCGCGCTGGGTCAGTTCCGGCGTTGGTGGCCGCCGGGGTGATCATCAGAATGCCTTCGTCTTCGTAGATATCAGACGCCGGCTGGGTGGACGAGGAGCACAGGTGGCCGATCACATACTGGATGCCGTCGTTGACGATTTTGTTGGCGACCGCAACGGCCTGTTTCGGATCGCAGGCGTCGTCATATTCCACGCCCACCAGCTTGTCGCCCTTGATGCCGCCCTTGGCGTTGATGTCTTTGATGGCCTGGCGCGCGCCGTTGAACTCCATGTCACCCCACTGCGCAACAGGGCCGGACATCGCCCCCACGACCGCCACTTTAATGTCCTTCGCCATGGCCGCCTGGCTCATGGCCATCGCAATACAACCCGCCAGCAGTGCCTTACCTGTTGTTAATTTCATCCGCAAATCCCCATCTGTCGTTGTGAACGTACCTGTTGTGTTTTGTTATTTATTCTGCGTCAAAGAGCAATACTGTACTGCTTTTGATGAATAATGTATTTTTACCAGGCGCTCTTTTCTGGTTTAGCGCAGTTTTTTGTCAAAAACCAGACTAAAATCTCTATTTTTCAGGCGATTAAACAGGAAGTTAATCTTCTGTAAATCAGACTGAGATAATCAAGTAAAAGCTGACGTTTGGAGCAGCAAATTACTCTGGTATAAAGGGCCGAATAAATCACTACCAGGCCATCAGGTTAAAATTCTGCGTCTTTTTCAGCGATCCATGCTGTTTTACTCCACAATCCTGGCAAAGTGGCTGGCATTTGACCTCTTTTCATCGCAAAAAAGTGACAGCGCTCTGACTGTCTAAATTCGCTACACTAAGGCCTCTTCTGCAATTTGTTTGTACAGGTAAGGCTTATGAAACTGACTATTCGCGCATCAGGTGACGTTGAGCGCCGCAGGATCATATCGACCTAGCCAAAGTCTGGCCGCAGCAGGATATCGCGCAGCTGGAAGCCAGCCTCAGTGAAGCGCAGCGGCTTTATGCCGCGCGTTTTAACGATCGCCTGCTCGGCGCGCTGCGGCTGGAGATTCGCGGCACGCTGAGCGGCACAGAGGGTTACGCAGCTGGACTCGCTGCGCGTGCGTGACGTCACCCGTCGTCGCGGCGTGGGACAGTATTTGCTGGAAGAAGAGAATAGCGCAGAACAGCGCGCGGGACCTCACTGGTGGATGGCCGACGTGGGCGTGGAAGACCGCGCGTGATGGCGGCGTTTATGCAGGCGTGTGGTTTCCGCGCGCAGAGCGACGGGTGGGTGCGTTAAGCGGCGATTTTACGCCGTGCAGAGCGGTGCGCATGGATGCGCGCCCTACGGGGATCGCGAACGAGCGTACAGATTGCGTGGGGTCGTGATTAACGATGCATATGCATACGTGTCCTGTAGGGTCGCCATTCATGGCGACCGTGCTGTAATCCGCACAGGTCATACGTCATCGCCGGTTATTGCGCGCATAAAAAAAGGCGACCCGCTGGTCGCCCCCTTTATCTGTCAGCCGTTAATCAGGCTTCGATCGCCATTCGCAGTTTTTTCATGGCGTTCTTTTCCAGCTGACGGACACGTTCGGCAGAAACGCCGTAGCGGTCGGCCAGCTCCTGCAGCGTGGACTTGTTGTCTTCGTCCAGCCAGCGGGCGCGGATAATATCCTGGCTACGTTCGTCGAGGCCTTCCATCGCATCGCTCAGCTTGTTCGCGGCCTGCTCTTCCCAGTTGTCCTCTTCGATGCCGTCGGCAAAGTTAGAGGTTTTATCCTGCAGATACAGCACCGGTGCCATCGGCTGGCTGTCGGGTGCGTCGTCGTCGGAGGACATATCAAAGGTCATGTCCTGCGCCGCCATACGGGATTCCATCTCGCGCACGTCTTTGCTGGTGACGCCCAGCTCGCGCGCCACCATTTCCACTTCATCCTGGTTGAACCAGCCCAGACGCTGCTTGGTTTTACGCAGGTTAAAGAACAGTTTGCGCTGCGCTTTGGTGGTGGCGACTTTCACGATACGCCAGTTGCGCAGCACGTACTCGTGAATTTCCGCTTTGATCCAGTGCACGGCGAAGGAGACCAGTCGCACACCCACTTCCGGGTTGAAGCGACGCACAGCCTTCATCAGGCCGATGTTACCTTCCTGAATCAGGTCCGCCTGCGGCAGGCCGTAGCCCGCATAATTACGAGCAATATGAACAACAAAGCGCAGGTGAGACAGGATCAGCTTTTTCGCTGCTTCCAGATCGCCCTGGTAATGCAGCTTTTCAGCCAGCGCCTTTTCTTCCTCGGCCGTTAACATCGGCCAGGTGTTCGCAGCCCGGATGTAAGATTCCAGGTTACCAACAGGGGCTAAAGCTAAAGTTTGCATTTCTTTGGTCATTCAAACCCTCACAAATTCAATGGACTTGCTGGGGTCCAGGTTGTCCCTCGGCAGTCAGCCGTAACAATCATGACCAACGACGCTTTGAGCAACGAGATTAGCATTCACTCTTTTATCAGACAGTGATTTTATCCACAAGTTCCAGGTGCAACGGTGAATAAATTACGCACAAAATGTGACATGGAGATGATAACGGTGGGAAAACATCGGGAGAAGGGGATCAGGGCTCTGCTCCGGGCAGGGCGAACATCTCGGTGCAGGGAAAGATTATATCACGCTTTTATTAGTCGGGAGTAAAGTGACGTAAATGTTGCACCGTCGCCAGCCAGGCGGCCACCCAGCCGATCATGGCCGCGATCAACAGCAGCAGCAGACCTTCATCCCACGAAAAGCCCTCCAGCGCGAAGCTGGTACCGAAGACGGAGGCGACCTGCGCCACTTCACCGACGGCAGAGGGCCGCATCACCAGAATTTCCGACAGTATCAGCGAAAGAAACGCGCCGGAGAAACCGAGCAGCGCGCCGCCGTAGAGGAACGGTCGCAGGATAAAGCCATCCGTCGCGCCAATCAGTTTCTGCACGTTGATGGTGTCGCGACGGGCAAAGATGCTCAGACGCACGCTGTTGCCGATGACCAGGAAGACCGCCGCCACCATCAGCACGCCAATCATCGCCGCGACGCGCCCCACCAGCCCGGTCAGCGCCGCCAGACGCGCAAACCAGCTGTCATCCATGCGCACTTCATCAATGCCCTGAATGCGCGTGATGCGATCGCGCAGGGTGTTCAGCGAATCGGTGCTCTGGAAATCCAGCTTCGGCGTCACGACCGCCACGGCGGGCAGCGGGTTCTCTTCCAGCATATCCAGCGCGCCGCCAAAGCCGGACCAGTTGCGGAACTCGCCCAGCGCGTCTTCACGCGAGAGATAGTTCACCTTCTCCACGCCCTGCTCGGCCTGCGTTTGCCCAACCACCTGCGCCGCCGCGTTATCATCCAGCGCTTTATCCAGATAGACCGTGATCTGCGGCGACGGATAATACTGCGACGCCGCCTGGTTGACGTTTTTATAGACCATATAGCAGACGCTCGGCAGCGTCAGGGAGATGGCGATCACCATCACCGTCAGGAACGTCGCCAGCGGTTTGCTTTTCAGGTCTTCTACAGCGTGCCGTGCCAGGCGTAGCGCCCCTGCTCGTGCCAGCCGCCCTTCAGCGCTTTGCTCTTTGACGGCTGCTTCGCCGCTTTCGGCGGTCATTACGTTGGTCGCCGGTATCTGGCCGAATTGTTACGCTTATTGACCATCGTGGCCTCCGTGCAAATGGCCGTCGCTCAGGGTCAGCATGCGGTACGAACGGCGGGAAATCAGCCCGATGTCGTGCGTCGCCATCAATACGGTAACCCCCACGCGGTTAAACTCTTCAAACAGACGCAAAATCCCTTCCGACAGCGCGTCGTCCAGGTTACCGGTCGGTTCATCCGCCAGCAGCACCGCCGGCTTGTTCACCACCGCGCGGGCGATGCCCACGCGCTGCTGTTCACCGCCGGAGAGCTGAATCGGGAAGTTCTTTCGCTTTGTCCAGCAGCCCGACCTTATCCAGCGCCGCCGAGACGCGACGGCGGATATCATCACCGCTGGCGCCGGCAATAATCAGCGGAATGGCCACGTTGTCATACACCGTGCGATCCATCAGCAGGTGGTGATCCTGGAAAATCATGCCGATCTGGCGACGCAGGAACGGCACTTCGCGGTTTTTCAGGCGGCTGATCTCGTGGCCGCCGAACAAGATTTGCCCGGCGCTTGGCCGCTCGATCCCACAGATAAGCTTCAGCAGGGTACTTTTCCCCGCGCCGGAATGGCCGGTCAGAAACGCCATCTCGCCGGGCTGCAGGTGGAATTTCACCCCCTGCAGCGCTTGTCGTCCACCGAGATAGGCCTTGCTGACCTGTTCAAAGCGAATCATTGTATTAGTCCTCTCGGGCAAATAGTGCCTCAATAAAGTCGTCCGCCTTAAACGGACGCAAATCTTCGATGCCTTCGCCGACACCGATGTAGCGGATCGGAATGCCGAACTGATCGGCCACGGAGAAGATCACCCCGCCTTTGGCGGTGCCGTCCAGTTTGGTCAGCGTGATGCCGGTCAGTCCTACCGCTTCGTGGAACAGTTTCGCCTGGCTGATGGCGTTCTGCCCGGTGCTGGCATCAATCGTCAGCATAACTTCATGCGGTGCCTCTTCGTCCAGCTTCTTCATGACGCGGACGATTTTCTTCAGCTCTTCCATCAGGTGCGATTTGTTCTGCAGACGCCCGGCGGTATCGGCAATCAGCACGTCCACGTTGCGCGCCTTCGCCGCCTGGATGGCGTCAAAGATCACCGACGCGGAATCCGCGCCGGTATGCTGGGCAATCACCGGGATGTTGTTGCGCTGGCCCCAGACCTGCAGCTGCTCAACCGCCGCCGCGCGGAAGGTGTCGCCCGCCGCCAGCATCACCGATTTGCCCTGCTGCTGAAACTGACGCGCCAGCTTGCCGATGGTGGTGGTTTTACCCACGCCGTTCACGCCGACCATCAGAATAACAAACGGCGTTTTGCCTTCAATATTCAGCGGTTCATCAACTTTTGCGAGAATTTCGCCCATCTCCTCTTTCAGCAGGCCGTACAGCGCTTCGGCGTCGCGCAGCTGCTTGCGGCTGGCCTCTTCGGTCAGGTTGGTGATGATCTTGCGCGTGGTTTCCACGCCGACATCCGCAATCAGCAGCTGCTCTTCCAGCTCTTCAAACAGATCGTCGTCGATCTTCTTGCCGCGGAACAGACTGATAAATCCGGAACCTAGGTTTTCTTTGGTTTTGAGCAGGCTGCGTTTCAGGCGCGCGAAGAAGCCTTCTTTGGTCGGTTTCTCCTGCTCCTGAGCCACAATCGGCGCGGCCGCCAGCGGCAGATCGCTCACGGTGTCTGTCGCCACGCGCTCTTCTGCCGCGTCTTCGGCATAGGTTTCCGCTAACGCCAGCGCTTCCAGCTCTTCATCGCTCAGCGGTGCGTCTGCGTCCTCTGCGTCCTCTGGCTGAGGCGCCTCAGATAAAACCGGTGCTTCAATAATCAGTTCTTCAGCCTGCGGCTCCTCTTCAACCGGCATCAGCTCCGGCTGCGGATGATCTTCCGGCAGTACCTCTTCTTCAATCGCGCTGACGACAGCGGTTTCTGCGTCATCAGCGTTAGCGTCGGATTCGGCTGCGGTTTCTGCTTCCGCAACGGGATGCGTTTCAGCGTCGGCGTGAACCGGCGATTCGGCCTGCTGTTCTGCCACCTGCTCGGTGACGATCACGGTTTCGGCGGCCTGCGCTTCGGCGCTTGCTAACGCGCTCTCTTCAGCGGCGGGTGCCGGTTGATCGGTCGGCTGCTGCTGCGCCTGCTCTTCCGCTGGCTGCTGCTCTTCTTTGCCAAAGCCCAGCCAGGAAAAAAGCCACGTTTTTTCTCTTTTGCCATTGTGCGACCACACTCCTCGATGGCTTATTCCCGGTAGCACGCTGTTCCATGACAGGGGATAGCACAAAAATCCGCCGAGTCTTCACTTTCCTTCGCGCGTGAGCGGCGTAAAAATCAGGCAATTACTGTCCGCTTTGAAATCAACAAAGTAGTCTAACACTTTCCTGCCACTCGCACCGAGAACAGGGGCCGACCCTTAGGGTTTAACGTTTCTTCTGCCTGCTCCGCGCCGCTAAACTACGCAGGACAAGATTATGAGCAGAGCTTTCGTGAGCGAAAACCATGAGGAAATCCCCCGCAACAGCGCCCCGGCCGGCCAGATTCGCATTATTGGCGGGCAGTGGCGAGGCCGCAAATTACCGGTGCCGGACAGCCCCGGCCTGCGCCCTACCACCGATCGCGTGCGCGAAACCCTATTCAACTGGCTGGCGCCGGAGATCCATGGGACGCGCGCTGCCTGGATTGCTTTGCCGGCAGCGGCGCGCTAGGGCTGGAAGCGCTGTCGCGCTATGCCGCCAGCGCCACCCTGCTGGAAATGGAACGGCGGCGTGGCGCAGCAGCTGCAGCAAAATCTGGCGACGCTGAAGGCGGGCAACGCCAAAGTGGTGAACACCAACACGCTGAGCTGGCTATTTAGCCAGCGCGGGCGAACCGTTCGACGTGGTGTTTGTCGACCCGCCGTTCCGCAAAGGCCTGCTGGAGGAGACGCTAACGCTGCTGGAGAACAACGGCTGGCTGGCCGATGACGCGTTGATTTATGTTGAAAGCGAAGTGGAAAACGGCACCCCGCTGGCACCGGCTAACTGGGATCTGCACCGCGAGAAAGTCGCCGGTCAGGTGGCCTATCGCCTCTATCACCGCCAACAGGAGACCGATGATGTGGATTAATCTGGGACGCTTGCTGATGCTGTGCGTCTGGGCCTTTCTGCTGCTCTAACCTGGTGCATCCCTTTCCCGCGCCGCTGAACTATTTTCGTCGACGTGGCGCTGTTCTTTATGGTGGTGATGCACGGCCTGCAGCTGGTGCTGCTGCGTGCCACGCAGCCGAAGGAAGCGCCAAAGCTGAGCCGCGCCACGCAGGCGAAAATCTTCTTCTTTGGCGTGTTTGAGCTGCTGGCGTGGCAGAAAAAGCACTATCCGTCGTAACGTAAGACAGCGCGCGCGGCTTCAGCCCCGTGCGCTTTAGTGCCTATTGCGCCGGGGTAAAGCTGACAAAGCGCGTGCCCTGCATTTTCAGCTCGCCCTTTGGAACGCCTTTGTCCATCTGGTGATAATCGCTGGCGCTGACGTTGACCTTAAAATCACCGGCGCCGTTCAGCGGATGGAACCAGGCTTCATACTTCATCTCTTCCGCCACAATCTCTTCGCGTTGACGCGAACGGCGATTGGGGGCCGGAAACTCTCGCTTGGTTTTCACTTCCACACTCATTGAGCGCACCGGTGAAGCGTCGTTGACCGCGGCTTCGCGGCGCTGCTTGATAAACTGACGGGTTGCCAGGATGGCAATTACAGCCAGGACGATAAAAAAGATTAGCGGTGGTTTGCTCATGTTTTCTCTCGCACTTTACGTCGGGGGTTAACAGATAAAAGACGCCAAAGCATACAACCAGAGTTGCCCGATTGTCACATTTGCCGCCAGTAACTTAAACTGAGATCGCGATTTTGGGAAAATTCATCAATGTGGGCGACACGTTCACAAAAGGGAGTAAATATGCTTTGGTCATTTCTTGCTGTCTGTTTTTCCGGTTGGCTGTATGTCGATGCGTCCTACCGCGGCCCGCAGTGGCAGCGCTGGCTGTTTAAACCCGTTACGCTGCTGTTGCTGGTTGCCTGGGCGTGGCAGGCTCCCACGCTTAACACCACCGACTACCTGATTCTGGCTGGCCTGGTCGCCACGCTGGTGGGCGATGCGTTAACCCTGCTGCCGCGTCAGCAGATGCTGTATGCGCTCGGCGCCTTTTTCCTTTCGCATCTGCTGTACACCATCAGCTTTGCCGCGCACATGACCATGAGCTTCTTCTGGCCGATTCCGCTCACCTTCCTGGTGATTGGTATCATCGTGATCGCCATCATCTGGTCAAAACTGGATACGCTGCGCTGGCCGATCTGTACGCTGATTGGCATGACGCTGGTGATGAACTGGATGGCGGCGGAAAATTGGTTCTTCCGTCCGACCGATTACAGCTTCTCGCTGCTGGTGGGTGCCGTGCTGCTGTTGCTGGCTAACATCGTGTGGTTTATCTCGCACTATCGCCGTCGCTTCCGCGCTGATAACGCCATCGCTGCCGCCTGCTACTTCGCCGGTCACTTCCTGATTGTGCGTTCACTGTGGCTGTACTGAAAAAAGTGACCTCATCGCTTGACTCTGGAGTCCACTCCAGAGTGTAGCATGCAGACTGCGGGCATCGGCCCGCTTCTGCAACCGGAGGTCACATGCATCAACATGCCCACTCTTGCCGCTGTGGCAAATCACACCGTCAGCCAAAACCGCTATGCGCGGTACGCAGCGTTCAGCCTGCATCCCTGAAGATTTCCGCCGCGCAGCCGGTGGCCGCGTCCAGTGATTGCGGCTGCTGCACCAGCGATGACGACAGTCCCGGCGGCGGCGACGCCGACAGCGACAGGCGCGCGTCCGCGCCCTATCAGTTCCGCTGGCAGATTGCCGGCATGGACTGCCCGAGCTGCGCCCGCAAAATCGAAACCGCCGTGCAAAAGCTGCCGCAGGTCGCCAGCGCGCGGGTGATATTCGCCAGTGAAAATCTGCTGGTGGAGGCGCACAGCGATATTCGTCCGGCTATCGAACAGGCCGTTAACCACGCCGGCTTTAGCCTGAAATCCACTGAGAACCCCGCACCGGCGGCGCGCCGCTGGCGCGATAATGCCTCGCTCATACTGCTCACGCTGTTGATGATCGCCAGCTGGCTGCTGAGCCAGCTCATGCCGCTGTGGGGCGATCGCCTGTTTGTGCTTACCACGCTGGTCGGTCTGGTGCCGGTAGCCCGCAGCGCGTGGCAGGCCATACGCAGCGGCTCACCGTTCAGCTATCGAAACGCTGATGAGCGTGGCGGCCATCGGCGCGCTGTTTATTGGCGCCACGGCCGAAGCGGCGATGGTGCTGCTGCTGTTTCAGCTGGGAGAACGGCTGGAAGCCTATGCCGCCGCGCGGGCGCGCCGTGGCGTCACCGCGCTGATGGCGCTGCGTCCGGACACCGCCACGCGCGTCAATGGCACACAGCGTGAGCAGGTGGCACTGGCGGCGCTGCAGCCGGGCGATGTGATTGAAGTCGCGGCAGGCGGGCGTCTGCCCGCCGACGCCGAGCTGCTGCACGCCAGCGCCAGCTTTGATGAAAGTGCCCTGACCGGCGAATCGCTACCGGTGGCCCATCAGCCGGGCGATGCCGTGATGGCAGGTGCCACCAGCGTGGATCGGCTGGTGACGCTGCGCGTGACCTCACAGCCGGGCCACAGCGCTATCGACCGCATTCTGCAGCTGATTGAAGAGGCCGAAGAGCGCCGCGCGCCGGTCGAGCGCTTTATCGATCGCTTCAGCCGCATCTACACGCCGGCCATTATGCTGCTGGCCCTGCTGGTGATGGTGCTGCCGCCGCTGCTCGGATTAGGCGCCGTGGCTGCCGTGGATCTACAAAGGGCTGACGCTGCTGCTGATCGGCTGCCCGTGCGCGCTGGTGATCTCCACGCCGGCCGCGATCACTTCCGGGCTGGCGGCGGCGGCTCGCCGGGGCGCGCTGATTAAAGGCGGCGCGGCGCTGGAACGCCTCAGCCGGGTGCAGGCGCTGGCGTTTGATAAAACCGGCACCCTGACCGTCGGCAAACCGCAGGTTACCGACGTGCAGCCGTTTGGCGCGGATGCACAGCAACAGCTGCTCAGCCTCGCCGCCGCTGTTGAGCAGGGCTCCGGCCACCCGCTGGCGCAGGCGATTGTCGCGGAAGCGCAGCGCCAGCAGCAGGTGATTCCACCGGCGCAGCATCAGCAAACACTGGCCGGCAGCGGCATTCGCGCGCAGATCAACGGCGTGATGCACCAGCTGCTGGCACCGCGCGATGTGGCGGCGCTGAGTGACGCGCAGCAGCAGCAGATTGCGCAGCTGGAGGCACAGGGCAAAACCGTGGTGGTGCTGTTGCGCGAAGCACAGCCGCTCGGGCTGCTGGCGCTGCAGGATTTGCTGCGCGAGGAGGCCCGCAGTGCGCTGGCGGCGCTGCAGGCGCTGGGGATTCGCAGCGTGATGCTGACCGGCGATAACCCGCGCGCCGCCGCCGCGATTGCCGGCGAGCTGGGCATCAGCTATTTCCGCGCCGGTCTGTTGCCGGCGGATAAGGTAGCCGCCGTGCGTGAACTGGGCGAACAGCAGCCGCTGGCGATGGTCGGCGATGGCATCAACGATGCGCCCGCCATGAAGGCCTCGACGCTGGGGATTGCCATGGGCAGCGGCACCGATGTGGCGCTGGAAACGGCCGATGCGGCTCTGACGCAAAATAACCTGGCGATTCTGCCGCGCACCGTGCAGCTGGCACGCCGCACGCGCGCCAATATCCGTCAGAACATCGCGCTGGCGCTGGGGCTGAAGGGGATTTTCCTGGTCACCACGCTGCTGGGCATGACCGGGCTGTGGCTGGCGGTGCTGGCCGATTCCGGCGCCACCGCGCTGGTCACCGCCAACGCGCTGCGCCTGTTGCGTCAGCGCTGAGGCGGGCGGATGCCGCGATCAGGCATCCGCGCCTTTCTGGATCAGATACCGGTACGGCAGCGCTCTCGGTCTGCTGTGCCACCAGCTCATGCTCCATAAAGCGGCAGAAGCCGGGAATATCGCGGGTGGTGGCCGGATCGTCGGCGATAATCAGCAACGTTTCGCCGGCCTGCATGGTGCGCACGGTTTTGCGCACCATCATCACCGGCTCCGGGCAGCGCAGCCCCAGCGCATCAAGCGTATGGTCCGCAGCGGAAAAAGGATCGCTCATGATTCTCTGTCTTTATTCAGGGTGGGCGCTCATTCTAACGCGCTACAGCGCGCGCGCAAGGCGTTAACGATTGCGTTAAAATTAACCATTGCATTTGTTGCGCAACACGCTAAGATGCCGTCCGATTTTTTATTAAGCAATACCAGACATCCCCAGGATCGTTGGCTTTTCTGCAAGGCGGCAAGTGCGCGTATCCCCGGGAGCTTACTAAAGTAAGTGACCGGGGTACGCAAGCGCGGCCAACGCAGCAAAAATGCCAACGATGAAGGGGATTGGGTTCCCTCACCCCATTTTTAAAAAAAGGCCTTTATGATCAACTTCTCTGCTCGTCAGCGTATGCATGCGCTATTCTGGCTATCGCTGTTTCATCTGCTGGTGATTACCTCCAGTAACTATCTGGTGCAGCTGCCGGTCGCCATTTTCGGCTTCCATACCACCTGGGGCGCGTTTAGCTTCCCGTTTATTTTTCTCGCCACCGATCTCACCGTGCGTATTTTTGGCGCACCGCTGGCACGGCGCATTATCCTTGCGGTGATGGTGCCGGCGCTGTTTATCTCCTACATCGTGTCGTGCGTGTTTTATCAGGGCGCGTGGCAGGGCTGGGCCTCGCTGCAGGAGTTCAACCTGTTCGTGGCGCGTATCGCCGGCGCCAGCTTTATGGCCTATGCGCTGGGGCAAATCCTCGACGTGCATGTGTTTAACCGCCTGCGTCAAAACTGCCGCAGTGGTGGATTGCGCCTGCCTGCGCCATGTTCCTCGGCAACATCAGCGATACGCTGGCCTTCTTCTTCATCGCCTTTTATAAGAGTCCGGATCCGTTCATGGCCAACCACTGGGTGGAGATCGCGCTGGTGGATTACAGCTTCAAAGTGCTGATCTGCATGGTTTTCTTCCTGCCGATGCTACGGTGTTTTGCTCAATGCGGCACTTAAGCGCCTGGCGGAACGTTCGGCTCAGCGCCAGATGAATTTCGGCTAATTGAACGTAGACGAAACGCCACGGCACGCTAAGATTTCCTGACAAAGCGCTGATTGCTTTTAAGCACCGATTCCGTTTTGATAACGGCTGATGGAAACCTTACGAAGGGATAAGAATGCGTAACTTAGTGAAATATGCGGGCATCGGCCTGCTGGTGTTAGGCCTGGCGGCGTGTGATCAGAAGAAAGACGACACGGCGGCAAACAGCAACGGCACCAGCGCCAGTCAGTCAGCACAGACAGTAAACCTGATGGACGGTAAGCTGAGTTTCAGCCTGCCAGCAGGCATGTCAGATAAGAGCGGCAAGCTGGGTTCGGAATCCACCAATATGCACGTGTATGCCGATGAAACCGGCCAGCGCGCAATTATCGTGATTGCGGGCGATCCGACCAGTGAAGCACTGGATGCGCTGGCTCAGCGTCTGGAGCAGCAGCAGCGCAACCGCGATCCGCAGCTGCAGGTGGTGTCGAACAAAGCGGTGACGCTGAAAGACCAGCCGGCACAGCAGCTGGATACGGTGATTTCCGCCAATAACCAGACCTCCTGGTCCTCGGTTATTCTGGCGAAGGTGGACGGTAAACTGCTGACGCTGCAGATCACCCTGCCCGCCGACAATCAGCAGCAGGCGCAGAGCGATGCCGATGCGATTGTGAAGAGTATTACTCTGAAGTAAGTTTGCACCAACGGTAGCGGCGCGATTTATCGCGCGTTGTTAAAAACCGCGCAATAAATTGCGCCGCTACAGAATGTGCCTCGTTTACAACCTCACCGGCTCAATATGCCAGATCGTCTCGGCATACTCCTTGATGGTCCTGTCTGACGAGAAATAGCCCATATTGGCGATGTTGTACATCGCGGCGCTGGTCCACTTCTCCGGCTGGCGATACAGCTCGTCCACCTTATCCTGACAGTCCACGTAGCTGCGGTAATCCGCCAGCACCTGGTAGTGATCGCCAAAGTTAATCAGCGAATCCACCAGATCGCGGTAGCGGCCCGGCTCATCCGGGCTAAACACGCCGGTGGCGATCTGCGTCAGCACCTGATGCAGCTCTTCATCCTCTTCGTAGTATTGACGCGGCGAGTAGCCTTTCCTGCGCAGCGCCTCCACCTCTTCCGTCGTATTGCCGAAGATAAAGATATTCTCTTCGCCCACGTGCTCCAGCATCTCGACGTTGGCCCCGTCCAGCGTACCGATGGTCAGCGCGCCGTTGAGGGCAAACTTCATGTTACTGGTGCCGGAGGCTTCCGTCCCCGCCGTGGAAATCTGTTCAGAGAGATCCGCCGCCGGGATGATCAGCTGCGCCAGGCTGACGCTGTAGTTCGGAATGAACACCACCTTCAGCTTGTCGCCAATATCCGGATCCTGGTTAACCACCTTCGCCACGTCGTTGATGAGATGAATAATGTGCTTCGCCATGTAGTAGGCCGACGCCGCCTTACCGGCGAAGATCTTCACGCGCGGCACCCACTCGGCCGTCGGATCGGCCTTGATGCGGTTGTAATGCGTGATCACGTGCAGCACGTTCATCAGCTGACGTTTGTATTCGTGGATGCGTTTGATCTGCACGTCGAACAGCGCTTTCGGGTTTGCCACCACGTTGAGGTGCATCGCCAGCCAGACCGCCAGACGCTTTTTGTTCAGCAGCTTGGCTTCGCGCACGGCTTTGTTCACCGTCGGGAAATCAATATGCTGTTCCAGCTCGCTCAACTGGCTCAGATCGGTACGCCAGGTGCGGCCAATATTCTCGTCCAGCACCTCAGAGAGCGGCGGGTTGGCCAGCGCCAGCCAGCGGCGCGGCGTGACGCCGTTGGTCACGTTGCAGAACCGCGTCGGGAAGATCTTCGCGAAGTCCGCAAACAGCGACTGCACCATCAGGTTCGAGTGCAGCTCGGACACGCCGTTGACCTTGTGGCTGATGACCACCGCCAGCCAGGCCATGCGCACGCGGCGACCGGTCGGTTTCATCAATGATCGAGACGCGCGCCTCAGCAGCCCGGTATCGTTCGGATACTGCTCCTGCAGCGTCTTGAGGAAGTAGTCGTTAATCTCAAAGATAATCTGCAGATGGCGCGGCAGGATTTTGCCGAGCATGTCCACCGGCCAGGTCTCCAGCGCTTCGCTCATCAGCGTGTGGTTGGTGTAGGAGAACACCTGGCAGGTCACTTCAAAGGCGTCATCCCAGCTGAACTTATGCTCGTCGATCAGCAGGCGCATCAGCTCCGGAATCGACAGCACCGGGTGGGTGTCGTTGAGGTGGATCGCGGTTTTCTCCGCCAGGTTGGCGTAGGTTTTGTGCAGCTGATGGTGGCGGCTGAGGATGTCCTGCATGGTCGCCGAAACGAGGAAATACTCCTGACGCAGGCGCAGCTCGCGCCCGGAGTAGGTCGAGTCATCCGGGTACAGCACGCGGGACACGTTCTCCGAGTGGTTTTTATCTTCCACCGCCGCGAAGTAGTCGCCCTGGTTAAATTTGCCGAGGTTGATTTCGCTACTGGCCTGCGCGCTCCACAGGCGCAGCGTGTTGGTGGCGTCGGTGTCGTAGCCGGGGATAATCTGGTCGTAGGCCACGGCCAGGATCTCTTCGGTTTCCACCCAGCGGGATTTTTTGCCTTCCTGCTGAATACGCCCGCCAAAGCGCACCTTGTAGCGCGTGTTGTGGCGCTTGAACTCCCACGGGTTGCCGTACTCCAGCCAGTAGTCCGGCGATTCCTTTCTGACGCCCGTCGACGATGTTCTGTTTGAACATGCCGTAGTCGTAGCGAATGCCGTAGCCGCGGCCCGGCAGCGCCAGCGTCGCCAGCGAGTCGAGGAAGCAGGCCGCCAGACGCCCCAGACCGCCGTTGCCGAGGCCGGGGTCGTTCTCTTCGTCGATCAGTTCTTCTAGATCTAGCCCCATCTCTTCCAGCGCGGTTTTGACGTCGTCATAAATACCCAGCGACAGCAGCGCGTTGGACAGCGTGCGGCCAATCAGAAACTCCATCGACAGGTAGTAAACCTGACGCACCTCCTGCGAGAGCTGGGCGCGGTTTGAGCGCAGCCAGCGTTCCACCATGCGGTCGCGCACCGCAAACAGCGTGGCGTTCAGCCACTCGTGCTTGTTGGCAATAGCCGGATCTTTCCCGATGGTGAACATCAGCTTATAGGCGATGGAGTGCTTTAACGCCTCAACGCTGAGCGTGGGTGAAGAGTAGCTAAATGGAGCGTTCATATCAGTAACTTCGCCTCGTTACATCAAGCGTTGATAGAGATCGCGGTATGACTGCGCCGCGACCTGCCAGCTAAAGTCCATGGACATCGCCTGACGCTGTACGTAACGCCAGAGCGATGGACGGGACCACAAGACGAAAGCACGCCGAATCGCCCGAAGCAGCGACCAGGCATTACTGTCCTCAAAGACAAACCCGCTGGCGATACCGTCCGCCAGGTTTTCCAGCGAGCTGTCGGATACGGTATCCGCCAGTCCGCCCGTGCGGCGCACCAGCGGCAGCGTGCCGTATTTCAGGCCGTACAGCTGCGTCAGGCCGCAGGGTTCGAAACGGCTCGGCACCAGAATGACGTCCGCGCCGCCCATAATGCGGTGCGAGAACGCTTCGTGGTAGCCAATCTGCACGCCAACCTGCCCCGGATGTTCCGCGGCGGCGGCAAGGAAACCTTCCTGCAGCACCGGGTCGCCCGCGCCCAGCAGCGCCAGCTGCCCGCCCTGCTCCAGCAGCCCGGGCAGCGCCTCCAGCACCAGATCCAGCCCTTTCTGGCTGGTCAGGCGGCTCACCAACGGCGAACAGCGGCACTTTGTCGTTCACCTTCAGCCCCATCGCAATCTGCAGCTGGCGTTTGTTCTCCGCTTTGTCCTCCACGGAATCACGGCCGTAGCGCGCCGCCAGCAGGAGATCGGTTTCCGGGCTCCAGATTTGTTCATCCACGCCGTTCAGAATGCCCGACAGGCGGCCTTCGCGATGGCGCTGCTGCAGCAACCCTTCCATGCCGTAGCCAAACTCCGGCTGGGTGATCTCACGCGCGTAGGTCGGGCTCACCGCCGTGATATGATCGGCGTAGTACAGCCCCGCCTTCAGGAACGAGATCTGCCCGTTAAACTCCAGCCCGTGCATGGTTAAAGAACGACCATGGCAGATCGATGTCATTCATGTGATGGGCGTAGTACATCCCCTGATACGCCAGGTTATGCACGGTAAAGACCGATTTCGCCGGGTGGCCGCGCGCGGCGAGATACGCCGGGGCCAGCCCGGCGTGCCAGTCGTGCGCATGCACCACATCCGGGCGCCAGAACGGATCCAGCCCCGTCGCCATTTCTGCGCCGACCCAGCCGAGCAGCGCAAAGCGCAGCACGTTGTCGGTGTAGGCGAACAGGTTCGTATCGTGATACGGGCTGCCCGGGCGATCGTATAAGTGCGGCGCGTCGATCAGGTAAATCCCTACGCCATTGTAATGTCCAAACAGCAGGGTAATGCGTCCGGCAAACGTTTCACGGCGGGTCACCACTTTCGCATCAGGTATACCGCGCCGGATATCCGGAAAGGCGGGCAGCAGGACTCGGGTATCCACGCCTCCGGCGATTTGCGCCGCCGGTAATGCGCCCAGAACATCTGCCAGACCGCCCGTTTTTAACAACGGGAACATCTCAGAACATACGTGTAAAACCTGCATCATCGCTCCTGTTTGATCTGCAGCTTCCGCAACATTTCCCGTGTGACTAACACGATCCCCTCTTCCGAACGGTAGAAACGACGCGCGTCTTCTTCCGCATTCTCCCCAATAACCATCCCTTCAGGGATGACGCAGGCACGGTCGATCACGCAACGACGCAGACGACACGAGCGCCCTACCCAGACATCCGGCAACAAGACTGCCGAATCGATATTACAGAATGAATTTATCCGCACGCGCGGGAACAGCACCGACTGCACCACGACCGAACCGGAGATAATGCACCCGCCGGACACCAGCGAGTTCAGCGTCATGCCGTGGCTGCCGGAGCGATCCTGGACGAACTTGGCCGGCGGCAGCGACTCCATATGGGTACGAATCGGCCAGTTCGTGGTCGTACATATCCAGTTCAGGCGTGACCGACGCCAGATCGAGGTTCGCTTTCCAGTACGCTTCCAGCGTGCCCACGTCGCGCCAGTAGGGTTCCGCATTCGGGTCGGACTGCACGCAGGACAGCGGGAAAGGATGTGCATACGCCATGCCAGCTTTCGATGATTTTCGGAATGATATCTTTACCGAAGTCGTGGCTGGAGTTTTCGTCTTTGTCATCCTCCTCCAGCAGCTCATAAAGATAATCGGCGTCAAAGACATAGATCCCCATGCTGGCCAGCGATTTGGTGTCATCGCCCGGCATGGTTGGCGGGTTCGCCGGTTTTTCAACGAAGTCGATAATTTTGTCGTCCGCATCCACGTGCATCACGCCAAACGCCGTCGCTTCAGCAACGGGCACAGGCAGACAGGCCACGGTGCAGCGCGCCCCTTTTTCGACGTGGTCGATCAGCATGCGCGAGTAATCCTTGCTTGTAGATGTGGTCCCCGGCGAGGATCACGATGTATTCCGCGTTATAGCGGCGAATGATGTCGAGGTTCTGCGTCACCGCATCCGCCGTCCCGCGATACCAGTTTTCGCCGTGGACGCGCTGCTGCGCAGGAAGCAGATCGACAAACTCGTTCATCTCTTCGCTGAAGAATGACCAGCCGCGCTGGATATGCTGAACCAGCGTGTGCGACTGATACTGCGTGATGACGCCGATGCGGCGAATGCCGGAGTTCAGGCAGTTGGAGAGCGCAAAGTCGATGATGCGGAACTTACCGCCAAAGTGAACGGCCGGTTTGGCGCGCTTGATGGTCAAATCTTTCAGACGGGTACCACGCCCGCCCGCAAGTATCAGGGCAACCGTTTTTAATGGTAGCTGGCGTGCCAACATTAAGGGATCGTTCTTCTCTAATCTAACCATGACTAACTCCTTTTTTATCATCTTTGGAATACGCACACTCCGTGCGCAGGCCCGTGCCAGACAGCCATTACTACCGGATTATCCGCTCCGGCAAAGGGGGGAACGGCTCGCCACTCCCCGTCAGGTAAAACAATCTCTGCGACGTCATCCGTCGCGTTCAGCGTGACCAGCCATTTATCCGACAGCAGGATTTGCAGGCGTGGTACGCCGTGTTGCCACTCTTGCGCGCTTAACGGTTGCGCGTCTTTATTCAGCCAGCGAACATTGCCGTCACCCTCTTCCCACCAGCCGTTGGCGGTCAGCGCGGGGATCTGCTGGCGAAGATGGATCAGCGCAGCGGTAAAATGAATCAGCCCGCTGTTGGCTTCACCCCAGTCGAGCCAGGTTAACGTGTTGTCCTGGCAATACGCATTGTTGTTACCGTGCTGGCTGTGGCCGTGTTCATCGCCTGCCAGCAGCATCGGCGTGCCCTGCGACAATAAAAGCGTTGTCAGCAGCGCATGAACGCTGGCGCGTCGCCGCTCGATAACGTCAAGGCTTCCGCCTAACCCTTCTATACCATGATTAAAGCTATGGTTATTGTTAGTGCCATCGCGATTCTCTTCGCCGTTTGCCTCATTGTGTTTCTGATTGAAACAAACGCAGTCCCTGAGCGTAAAACCGTCGTGCGCCGTCAACAGATTGACGGTGGCCGAGGGACGTTTGCCGTCGCGCTTAAAGAGATCGCTCGACGCGGCAAAGCGCCCGGCAAATTCCCCCAGCGACAGGTTCCGCTCCAGCCAGAAGCGGCGCACGGCGTCGCGGTAGTGGTCGTTCCACTCGGCAAACAGCGGCGGGAAATTCCCGACCTGATAACCGCCTTCGCCGATGTCCCACGGCTCGGCAATGAGCTTCACCTGCGAGAGCACCGGACAGTTTTTGATCGCCTCAAACAGCGGCGCCTGCTGGCTGAACGCCGGCGTGCGCCCCATCACGCCGGCGCCAGGTCGAAACGAAAACCGTCGACGTGGAACGTCTCCACCCAGTATTTCAGGCATTCATACGCAAAATGCGTGACCGCCGGATGGCTGAGGTTGAGCGTGTTACCGCAGCCGGTCCAGTTCTCATAATCGCCATCCTGCCTGATCCAATAATAGCTACGGTTATCAATTCCGCGCATGGAGAGCGTCGGGCCGTCGAGATCGCTTTCTGCGCTGTGGTTCAGCACCACGTCCAGAATGACCTCAATGCCCGCCGCGTGGAGCGCCTTCACCGCATCGCGGAACTCGTCCCGCGCCTTTTCCGGATGGACGGCATAGCGCGGTTCAAGCGCGAACATCGCCAGCGGGTTGTAGCCCCAGTAGTTGCTTAGCCCCAGCCGCTGCAGACGCGGCTCGCTGGCAAAATGGGCAACAGGGAGCAGTTCCAGGGCGGTGATGCCAAGGTGTTTCAGGTAGGCGATCATGGTGGGATGCCCGAGCGCCTTGTAGGTGCCGCGCATCTCTTTGGGGATCGACGGATGCAGGTAGGTCAGCCCTTTGACGTGGGCTTCATAAATCACGGTATTGCCCCACGGCGTCTGCGGCGGGGCATCGTCTTCCCAGTCATAAAGATCGTTCACCACCACGCTTTTTGGCGCGACGGGCGCGCTGTCGCGGTGGTCAGGCTCGCCGTAGCCCACGTGGAAGAGCGGATCATCTTTAAATTCGCCGTCCACGCGGTGCGCGCACGGATCAATCAGCAGCTTCGCCGGGTTAAACCAGTGCCCCTGCGCGGGCTCCCACGGACCGTGAACGCGAAAGCCATAGTGCATGCCGGGCCGTCCTCCGGCCAGGTAGCCGTGCCAGGTATCCCCCGTGCGCGCGGGTAGATCGTAACGGTGCTCGTTACCTTCCCCGTCAAACACGCACAGTTCTACCCGCTCGGCGTGAGCGGAAAAGAGGGTGAAATTGACCCCCTTTCCGTCAAAATGCGCCCCGAGCGGTTCGGGTTTACCTGCCGTAAGCTGCGTCATTCGCCCTCCCGCATCAGCCAGATGGTGCCAAGCGGCGGCAGCGTCAGGCTCAGGGAGTTGGGTCGCCCGTGGCTTTCGATGGCATCGCTCTGTACCAGCCCGCCGTTACCGGCGTTGCTGCCGTGATAGTGCATCGAGTCGGTATTCAGGATCTCGCGCCATTTGCCCGGCTGGTTAATGCCGAAGCGGTAGTGTTCGCGCGGCACCGGCGTGAAGTTGCTGGCGACGATGATCTCGTTACCCGCCTTGTCACGACGCACAAAGACAAACACCGAGCGCTCGTGGTCGTCCACCACCAGCCACTCAAAGCCGTACGGATCGAAGTCGAGCTCGTGCAGCGCTTTGTGGTGGCGATAGGTCAGGTTCAGATCGCGTACCAGACGCTGCACCCCGTGGTGCCAGTTGTCGCCGCCTTCCAGCAGATGCCAGTCGAGGCTGGCGTCGTGGTTCCACTCGCGCCCCTGGGCGAACTCATTGCCCATAAACAGCAGTTTTTTGCCCGGGAAGGGCCCACATCCAGCCGTAGTAGGCGCGCAGGTTGGCAAACTTCTGCCAGGCGTCGCCCGGCATGCGGTCGAGAATCGATTTTTTGCCGTGCACCACTTCATCGTGCGACAGCGGCAGCATGAAGTTTTCGGTGTAGTTGTAGAGCATCCCGAAGGTCAGCTTATCGTGATGATGGTACTTGCGGTGCACCGGATCCAGCTTCATGTAGTCGAGCGTGTCGTGCATCCAGCCCAGGTTCCATTTGTACCAGAACCCCAGGCCGCCCAATGACGGCGGACGGGAGACGCCCGCAAAGTCGGTGGACTCTTCCGCCATGGTCACGGCACCGTCCACCTGCTCGCCGATAATGCGGTTGGTATTGCGCAGGAATTCAATCGCTTCCAGGTTTTCGCGGCCGCCAAACTCGTTCGGGATCCACTCGCCCTCTTTGCGGCTGTAGTCGCGGTAGATCATCGACGCCACCGCATCGACGCGCAGGGCATCAATGCCAAACCGCTCGATCCAGTACAGCGCATTCCCGGCCAGGTAGTTGCTGACCTCGCGGCGACCGTAGTTGTAGATCAGCGTGTTCCAGTCCTGGTGATAGCCTTCGCGCGGATCGCTGTGCTCGTACAGCTTCGTACCGTCAAACTCTGCCAGCGCGAAATCATCCGCCGGGAAATGACCCGGCACCCAGTCGAGGATGACGTTCAGCCCGGCGGCGTGCGCGGCATCAATGAAATAGCGGAAGTCGTCGCGGGTGCCGAAGCGGCGGGTCGGCGCATACAGCCCGGTGGGCTGATAGCCCCAGCTCCCGTCGAACGGGTGCTCGTTGACCGGCAGCAGCTCCAGGTGGGTAAAGCCCATCCATTTGGCGTACGGGACCAGCTGGTCGGCAAGCTCCCGGTAGCTGAGCCAGAAGTTGTTATCGGTGTGGCGACGCCAGGAGCCAAGATGTACCTCATAGACGGAGATGGGTGCATCAAAGCGGTTGGCCTGTTTGCGCTCCTCCGTCTGGACGACCTTCTCAGGCAGGCCGCAAATCAGCGACGCGGTATCCGGGCGCATCTGCGCTTCGAAGGCATACGGGTCGGCTTTAATGCGCAGCTTGCCGTGGGCGTCAATCATCTCGAATTTATAAAGCTGCCCGTGGTGCGCCCCGGGGATAAACAGCTCCCAGATGCCGGTTTCCCGACGCAGGCGCATCGGATGGCGGCGACCATCCCAGTAGTTGAACTGGCCGACAACGGAGACACGCTGGGCATTGGGCGCCCATACGGAGAACCGCGTGCCGGTAATGCCGTCCATGGTATCGGCATGGGCACCCAGCGTTTCATAAGGGCGGAGATGCGTCCCTTCGGAGAGGAGCCAGGCATCAATCTCTTTAAGCAGAGGGCCAAAGCTGTAGGGATCGTCAATCAGGTTTTGCTGACCGTGCCAGAGAACGGCGAGCTGATAGCGAAAAGGATTTTTACGACGGGGCATCACGCCCGAGAAGAAGCCACGGGAATCGAGGCATTCAAGGTTACCGCACCTTGCGGCCGGTTTTGGGTTCAATCACCCAGACTTCTGTGGCATCCGGTAACAGTGCCCGAACTTCCAGACCTGCCTCAGTACGATGCATCCCAAGCACAGAAAAGGGGTCAGCAAAATGACCCGCAATAAGCGCATTAATCACGTCTCTATCCACACGATCGGACATGGTATTCATCCTATGTTTTTTTGTCGCATGTCGTCCGGGGACGGTTTTTTAAGCGCTATAGGTTGCGCTGCTTTGTCATGATGCCATGAACGGGACAGCAGCAAGGATTGGACATCCATTCTGCTCCGTGCGAAAGATCCTGGCAGTGTAAGCAACAACTGTTCCCATTCGCAAAGTAAAGCCAATTTCAGTTAACAACCGGCACATCACTGTTAAAAAATAGCTTGGGGTTGGCAGAAGCCAGGGTGGAACGCAAAAAATTGTTATCGGGCGAGCAAAAAGGGGAAGCTGATCACTTGTCGGGCGCAATTTGGGTTAAGTTTTGCACTCCCGTGGAAAGAAAAAAGGCCGGGAAACCCCGGCCTGTCTGGATTCGCGCTGCAGATTATTACGCCAGCTGGCGCAGCATGCGGCGCAGCGGCTCGGCGGCGCCCCACAGGAGCTGGTCGCCGACGGTGAACGCGGAGAGATACTCCGGCCCCATGTTCAGCTTGCGCAGACGGCCAACCGGCGTGGTCAGCGTGCCGGTCACCGCCGCCGGCGTCAGTTCGCGCATGGTGATATCGCGATCGTTTGGCACCACTTTCGCCCACGGGTTGTGCGCGGCCAGCAGCTCTTCCACGGTCGGAATAGACACATCTTTTTTCAGTTTAATGGTGAAGGCCTGGCTGTGGCAGCGCAGCGCGCCGATACGCACGCACAGACCGTCAACCGGAATGGTGTGTCGCGGTCTTGAGGATTTTGTTGGTCTCCGCCTGGCCTTTCCACTCTTCGCGGCTCTGGCCGTTATCCAGCTGCTTGTCGATCCACGGGATCAGGCTGCCGGCCAGCGGTACGCCGAAGTTATCGGCCGGCAGCTCGCCGCTGCGGGTCAGCTCGGTCACTTTGCGCTCGATATCCAGAATAGCGGAGGCCGGGTTTGCCAGCTCGGTCGCAACGTGCTCGTGCAGCTGGCCCATCTGGGTCAGCAGCTCGCGCATGTGACGCGCGCCGCCGCCGGAGGCCGCCTGGTAGGTCGCCACGGAGACCCACTCCACCAGATCCTGCGCGAACAGGCCGCCGAGGGACATCAGCATCAGGCTGACGGTGCAGTTGCCGCCAACAAAGGTTTTGATGCCGTTGTTCAGGCCCTGTCGGTGATCACCCCCTGGTTAACCGGGTCGAGAATGATGATGGCATCGTCTTTCATGCGCAGCGAAGAGGCCGCGTCAATCCAGTAGCCCTGCCAGCCGCTTTCACGCAGCTTTGGATAGATTTCGTTGGTATAATCGCCGCCCTGGCAGGTCACAATAATGTCGAGCGCCTTCAGCGCTTCCAGATCGTAAGCATCCTGCAACGTGCCTGTGGTACCACCAAAGGACGGAGCAGCCTGGCCGAGCTGGGAAGTGGAGAAGAAGACCGGGCGGATAGCGTCGAAATCGCGCTCTTCAACCATGCGTTGCATGAGTACAGAGCCGACCATACCGCGCCAGCCGATAAAACCAACGTTTTTCATAGCATTTTTTTCCTGCTCAGGAACTCGGGCCGGGGCCTGGGTGGTGCAAAAAAAGACCAGCGCCAGCAATGCGCCAGTCTGCGTAATAATCGGCTTACCTATCCACACTTACAAAATGCTGCCAAAGTCGCAAGCGAAATTAATCGATGATTGCCCGGCAATCAGAAATACAGCTAATTATCATAATAACCTTAGCGAGTTTCAGGGATAATTTACATGAGTGAAATCATTTCCGCCGCGGTTTTATTGATCCTGATTATGGATCCGCTGGGCAACCTGCCGATCTTCATGTCGGTGCTGAAGCACACTGGAGCCGAAGCGCCGCCGGGCGATCATGATCCGCGAGCTGCTCATCGCCCTGCTGGTGATGTTTATCTTCCTGTTTGCGGGTGAAAAAATTCTCGCATTCCTGAACCTGCGCGCCGAAACCGTGTCGATTTCCGGCGGGATTATTCTGTTCCTGATTGCCATTAAGATGATTTTCCCGAGCGCGGAAGGCAGCAGCAGCGGCCTGCCTGCGGGTGAAGAGCCGTTTATTGTGCCGCTGGCGATCCCCCTCGTCGCCGGGCCCGACGATTCTGGCCACGCTGATGCTGCTGTCGCATCAGTATCCGAACCAGATGAGCCATCTGGTGATTGCCCTGCTGATTGCCTGGGGCGGGACGTTCATTATCCTGCTGCAGTCGTCCCTGTTCCTGCGCCTGCTGGGCGAAAAAGGGGTAAACGCGCTGGAACGCCTGATGGGGCTGATTCTGGTGATGATGGCAACGCAGATGTTCCTGGACGGGATCCGGGTTTACATGAAGCTGTAATGTTTCGCATGCTGGCGGCTCTGCGGATTCGCTGGCAGCCCTGGCGGGCTGACGAGAGTAGTACCGCGATGCTTCGGAATTGCGACGCAGAATTCTCTAAAACGCTAATAGTAATATTATAAAAATTAGTGATCCAGATAATAAAAAATGGGTTGCCTATTTACAGAAAATCATCATAAAAAGTGAATAAGCCCTTTATAAACATTGCAGTACCAGGGGTAACATGAGTCAACCATTGCTAACTCCTGGTATACAATAGCCAGGATTTATGATTTTTTATTGTAAGCAACTCTAATCATTAGTTATAATCCCTTTACTCAAGGAGGATTACGCTATGAACAATATTGAATCTTATAAAGGAACCGGGATATTCATTATCGTCGAACGGATCTACAACCGTGATGCGCTTAACTGGCATGGTATTGGCGCCTCGCTGATCCAGGTTCACAGAATGGTTTACCAGCTTTATCGCAAACAGGACGTGTATCTCGAAGGTCAAAAAATTACTGCAGATAACATTTCCTTGTGGCAGCGAATAAAAATCTTATCTGGTGCACATCTCATTCAACACAATTCCGCTGATAATGATACCCGGTTCGCACTTGATTATGCGGGCTCTAACTTCAAAGGAACACCTGTTAACATCCCCGGCCTGAATTCAAAATCAATACCAGAATTCCTGACTAAAGAATACAAATTACCAACCGGAAGGATAATGGCATATGGCAAAGATCCTATCCCGAACATTAATCTTTATGGACACCCTGATATAAAATTTGTCATGGGTAGCGGTGGAAAAGACGACCCCGTAGCTGCAGCTAAATACGAAATGAGCACTCGACAGCTTAAACCTGTCGATCCGATTCATGAATTACCTTCGCTAATGCGAGAATTGTCGTTATTGAGGTAAAGATGAAATTTCTAATGATCTACATTATTACTGGAATACTATTTGTCGGATTCGGATATCTATCATTTGATTATTTCATCGGTCTGTATCTCGAAGTATTTGATGGCATTACCAATGATATCCGCGAGATATTTACCGCACCAATTCTGGTTGCTCTTTTTTACCTGGTATACTATGTTGCCAGCATTCTACTTTTCAAAAAAATAAAAAACCTTACGCCAAAAAAAGAATTGGCATTTCAATTCTTTTTTTTAATTGTTAACGGTTTGTTGTCTCTATCCTCTTTTAAAATCTCCATCTGGAGAGTCGCAGAAAATCCGGGCAAAGCTACTCAACTCCTACAGGTTGATAATCTGAGCCTTGTTACAGCTTATGCTTCAGCAGCCTTGCTGTCTCTCATCATTTTTGTGGTGGTTAGAATAAAATGGCGCTGACCCTCTTACTAACATCCATAAAGAATGGATTGATTAAGACGTTTGATTATAGTGGCAAAGATAGCCGCTTATGCTATATCATTTTTATGATGTTCCAGATTATCTGGTTTTGTTGTTATCTCAGTGTGTTCGCTTCATCCACGAATGAAATAGCATGGCTTCCTTTACTGCTTTTCGTTCTGCCATCGCTGGCTTGTGGCAGCAGAAGAATAAACGATGCGGGATATTCACGGGGAGTGTTTATTCTTTTGATCGTTGCGCCTTATTTACTGTTTCCCTTTCTGGCTTTTCCTGCATCAGTAAAAAAAGAATAAATCGGGCTGGCCTGTGTAGGGGTTCCTGGTGCTTGCATATTTATATGAGGTGAGGATTAGTGCGCCAGTGGAATATTTTGAATGACTATTTATGACGCCACGCTGCCCGTTGAGTTTTTGCGGTCGCCATGAATGGCGACCCTACAAGATTATTGCGCGTTTTTACAGAGGGCGCATTTATGGGGGAACCCTTGACCGTTGAGCGTTTACGGTCGCCATGAATGGCGCCCCTACAAAGTTATCGCACGTTTTGCAGAGGGCGCATTTATTGCCCCTCTGCAAGGTTATCGCGTGTTTTTTGTAGGGTGCGCATTTATGCGCACCGGTATCAACAGGACGATGGTGCGTAACCGATCGTCATTGATGACCACCGGTACGCATGCCCCGTTATTTCTGCTTCTTCTCAATCGTTTTACCCGACCAGTAACCCGCCAGCAGCGAACCGGAGAGGTTGTGCCAGACCGAGAACAGCGCGCCCGGCAGAGCGGCCAGCGGTGAGAAGTAGATTTTGCCCAGCGTGGCCGCCAGCCCGGAGTTCTGCATGCCGACTTCGATCGCCAGCGTGCGGCAGGTGGATTCGTCAAAGCCAAACAGCTTGCCGCCCCAGTAGCCGCCGAGCAAACCGATGCCGTTGTGCAGGATCACCGCGACGATCACCACCAGACCGACCGAGGCGATATAGGCCCTGGCTACCGGCCACCACCGCGCTGATGATCGCCAGAATACACACCATCGAAAACGCCGGCAGATACGGCTCAACGCGGCCTTCACCACGCGAGGGAGTGGTGAATAATCAGGCCCAGCCCAATCGGGATCACCACGATTTGCAGAATGCTGAGCAGCATGCCCATCACATCCACCTGAATATGGGCATCGACGTACAGGCGCGTCAGCAGCGGCGTGGCGAACACGCCCACCAGCGTCGAGACCGACGAGATGGTCACCGACAGCGCCACGTCGCCCTTCGCCAGATAGATCATCACGTTCGACGCCGTACCGCTGGCCACGCTGCCCACCAGCACCATCCCGGCGGACAGATCCGGCGGCATCTGGAACAGCATCGCCAGCAGCCAGGCCGCCAGCGGCATCACCAGATAGTGCAGGAAGATGCCGGCAGCCACCGGGGCCGGGCGCGCCAGCACGCGTTTGAAATCGTCGATGTTGAGCGTGCACGCCCATGCCGAACATGATCAGCATCAGCAGCGTGGGTGACCCACGGCCCGATGCCGATGAAGGTGGACGGCGAATAATAGGCGGCAACGGACAGCAGTACCGCCCAGAGCGGAAACAGGCGGGTGAGTTTGGCGAGCATGAAGAAATGTCCTTAGCGTTTTACTTAATTGGTTTTTTGCCACAGATGAAACGGCGCGCGGGAACGACCGCAGCGACCTGCGCCGGATCATAACATTTCATTATCATAAGCGTGGCCGACGACAGAAAATGCCTATCGGCTGCTAAAGATCGCCAGGCAGACACGGGCATTCCGCTGGCATTTGTCCGAAATAGCGTCAGGCTGAACGGCAGAGATAAAAAAAGCCGGACATTGTCCGGCTTCAGGTAACTTACGCGTCAATTAAGATTCGAACAGATTCTTATGCAGCGCGCGCACCACCTCTTCCGCATCCGGCGTTGGCACCAGGAAGCAGAGGTTATAGCTGCTCGCGCCGTAGCAAATCATGCGGATGTTGAACGGGTCGAGCACGCCGAACACCTCTTTGCCCACGCCGCAGGCCTTCGACAGCTTGTTGCCGATGATCGCCACCAGCGCCAGATTCTCTTCCACTTCCACGCGGCACAGCGAAGACAGCTCGGTCAGCAGCGACTGGGTCAGCAGGCTGTCGCCGGTGGAGGTTGAACCGGTGGTATCCAGCGTCAGCGCCATGCTCACTTCCGAGGTGGTGATCAGATCGACGGAGATATTGTGGCGCGCCAGGATGCCAAACACTTCCGCCAGGAAGCCGCGCGAGTGCAGCATATTCAGGCTGTGCAGCGTCAGCAGCGTCTGGTTGCGGCGCAGCGCCAGCGCGCGGAACAGCGGCGGGTTTTTGGTTTTGTTGCAGACCAGCGTGCCGCCCGCCTTCGGATCTTTACTGGAGCCGACAAACACCGGAATATCGCTGCGCACCGCAGGCAGCAGCGTGGCCGGATGCAGCACTTTCGCGCCGAAGGTGGCCATCTCCGCCGCTTCTTCAAAGGCGATCTCATCAATGCGTTTCGCCTGCGGAACCACGCGCGGATCGGTGGTGTAGATGCCCGGAACGTCGGTCCAGATATCCACGCGCGTGGCATGCAGCGCTTCGCCCAGCAGCGCGGCGGTGTAGTCGCTGCCGCCGCGGCCCAGCGTGGTGGTGCGGCCTTTCGCTTCGCTGCCGATAAAGCCCTGGGTGATCACCAGCGCTTCTGCGGTGCGCGGCTGCAGCTGAGCCGCTGCCAGCGTTTTCAGCTCGGCTACATCCGGCTCGGCGCGGCCAAAGCGGTCGCTGGTGCGCATCACTTTGCGCACGTCAAACCACTGGGCCTGAACGTTACGCTCGCGCAGGATTTCAACAAACAGCAGGGTGGACATCAGTTCGCCGTGGCTGACCAGCTCGTCGGTCAGGGCGGTCGAGGTGGCCAGCGACGCGGCTTCCGCCAGCGTGGTGATGTTTTCCAGCAGGCGTTCCATCTCCTCGCGGATGACGTTCGGGTTCTGCAGACGCTCAAGAATGTCGAACTGAATTTTGCGCAGTGCATCCAGCTTCACGATAAGCGCGCTGCTCGGCTTCCAGTCCTTCAGACAGGGAAACCAGCAGGTTCGTCACGCCCGCAGAGGCAGAGAGCACCACCAGGCGGGTATTGGCATCGGCCAGCACCACGTCCGCGCTGCGGTTCATGGCATCGTAATCGGCAACACTGGTGCCGCCAAATTTGGCCACGATCAACGATTGAGACATGTAACAAAACCTCGTGTCAGGTTATCTCCTCCCATTCGCGGAAGAGAAGATCGGGTAACAGCCTTGGCACAAGAGAAGAGCAGAATTGGACAGACAAGATCAGGAGATGAGTCACCAAAAGCACTTCACCTTGCGAAACGTCCGACTGCGGACGCTTCTGGTGACAACCCAGAGGATTCAGCCCCTGCAGCCGACAGCACGAACGCTGCCGCGTGTTGCACCACCTCGGCGTCGCACCCCCTGATGTGTTCTCGCTGGATACGGATCCTCAAACACACTGACCTGGGCGACGCGCCTCTTCTGGCTTGCACCCGGAGGTGCAAGTCGCGCGCACAAAATACTGATTAATTGTTCCGCTGTCCAGCCTTGCGGCGCCGGGAAAATTCATTTTTACACTTATGCAGCGCATTGCTAAACAAACCCGGAAGCCGCCAGCCGCCTAAAGTAGTCAGCGGTGCGAAAAAAACGGTGTTTTGCTGATGCCGCGCAGAGTAATGCGCGGCGAACCGGCCGACAATCGCCGCCGGATTTACCTGAAACGCTGCGGCTGGCGTCACAAATTTTTTCCTTTCAGTTGCAACTGTGGTCATACTGAAACGCGTGCAAGCCGTAACAAATGCTCAGCATGCCGGGCCAGACAGGATGCGCCCGGATGGAATGACGGTTCTCAAATCAGAAGAGTGTTGCTATGAAAAACATCAACCCAACGCAAACCGCTGCCTGGCAAGCACTGCAGAAACATTTTGATGAAATGAAAGACGTCACCATCGCGGATCTGTTCGCGAAAGATGCCGATCGTTTCGCCAAGTTCTCCGCGACCTTCGACGACCTGATGCTGGTGGATTTCTCAAAAACCGCATCACCCAGGAAACCCTGGAAAAACTGCAGGCGCTGGCGAAAGAGACCGAGCTGGCGGGCGCCATCAAATCCATGTTCTCCGGTGAGAAGATCAACCGCACCGAAGATCGCGCCGTGCTGCACGTTGCCCTGCGTAACCGTAGCAATACGCCGATCCTCGTTGACGGCAAAGACGTGATGCCGGAAGTGAACGCGGTGCTGGAGAAGATGAAAGCCTTCTCCGAAGCGATCATCTGCGGCGAGCTGGAAAGGCTACACCGGCAAGCCGATCACCGACGTGGTGAACATCGGTATCGGCGGTTCTGACCTCGGCCCGTTCATGGTGACCGAAGCGCTGCGTCCGTACAAAAACCACCTCAACATGCACTTTGTCTCCAACGTCGATGGTACCCACATCGCCGAAGCGCTGAAGAACGTGAACCCGGAAACCACGCTGTTCCTGGTGGCCTCTAAAACCTTCACCACCCAGGAAACCATGACCAACGCCCACAGCGCGCGCGACTGGTTCCTGAACACCGCCGGCGATCAACAAGCACGTGGCGAAACACTTCGCCGCGCTCTCCACCAACGGTAAAGCGGTCGGCGAGTTCGGTATCGATACCGCCAACATGTTCGAGTTCTGGGACTGGGTTGGCGGCCGCTACTCCCTGTGGTCTGCGATTGGTCTGTCGATCATCCTGTCCGTGGGCTTCGACAACTTCGTTGAGCTGCTCTCCGGCGCGCACGCGATGGACAAACACTTCTCCGACCACGCCGGCGGAGAAAAACCTGCCGGTGCTGCTGGCGCTGATCGGTATCTGGTACAACAACTTCTTCGGCGCTGAAACCGAAGCGATTCTGCCGTACGACCAGTACATGCACCGCTTTGCCGCTTACTTCCAGCAGGGCAACATGGAATCCAACGGTAAGTACGTTGACCGTAACGGCAACGCGGTGGATTACCAGACCGGCCCGATCATCTGGGGCGAGCCGGGCACCAACGGCCAGCATGCGTTCTACCAGCTGATCCACCAGGGCACCAAGATGGTGCCGTGCGATTTCATCGCGCCGGCCATCACCCACAACCCGCTGTCCGATCACCACCCGAAGCTGCTGTCCAACTTCTTCGCCCAGACCGAAGCGCTGGCGTTCGGTAAATCCCGCGAGGTGGTTGAGCAGGAATACCGATACCAGGGTAAAGATCCGGCGGAGCACGTGGTGCCGTTCAAAGTGTTTGAAGGCAACCGTCCGACCAACTCCATCCTGCTGCGTGAAATCACGCCGTTCAGCCTGGGCGCGCTGATTGCGCTGTACGAGCACAAGATCTTCACGCAGGGCGCGATCCTCAACATCTTCACCTTTGACCAGTGGGGCGTTGAGCTGGGCAAACAGCTGGCTAACCGCATTCTGCCTGAGCTGGGTGACGATAAAGCGATTACCAGCCATGACAGCTCGACCAATGGTTTGATTAACCGCTACAAATCCTGGCGTTAATTTCACCCCCAGGCTCATCAGGCGGCAGCACATGCCGCCTTTTTTTTGCTCCGATGAACTGCCTCGCCGTAAATAAGCGGATTTTGCTGCCACGCTGCGGTTAGATAATTCTTAAAATGCCCTAAGGAAAATCGGAAGATGCCATCATGCGTGGCGGGCTTATCTGATAAAAAATGGATCTGATTTGTCCGCCTCACTCACCTAAGCAACTGATTAAACTTACCTTTCTATTTTAACCCTTTCAGGAAAATCTGATTATTCCTATTCCGTGCCATTTTTTAATGCAAAAGTGAAAAATGCTGCTGTGCTATAACGTCCTGCGCAAATATTCCAGCCAGCGAAAAAAGCGCAATTAAAAAAAGCAGCTAACGCCAATTCGCCTTATTTATCACCAGAAATGTCCTGCTTAATCCCCCTCTTTTTCTGGCGCTGAACTCTGGTAATTTGTTGCCCTATACTGAACGCGCCTTCAAGGCTGCCCTGAATACTTCCCCGCTGTCGCCCGGCGGCCCGGGAAACATTATTGCGCGCTGACCACGGTTAGCCAGCTGCATGCGGCCCAGCGACCATCGGACGGCAGCGTACGGTATGACGGGTAATATCCTTCATTCACGTTTTATCAAGATGCAGGAAACGTTGTTATGAAAAAACTGATGGTTGCCGGTGCAGCCTTACTTTACGTTGCCGTTTCTTCCGCTGCGATTGCCGCACCGGAAGAAGCCGGTGCTGCAGCAGGCGCGCAGGCGGGAGCAATCTCGACCGGTGCGACCACCGCTGTGGGTATCGGCGCACTCGGTGCGTTAGTGGGTCTCGGCGTTGCCGCTGCTGGCGGTGGCGACGGTGCAAATACCGGTACAACAACCACTACCACAACGAGCACCACTCGTTGATGTAGCACCTTTAAACATAACCACACAGTCGTGTGGTTATTTTTTGTTTTTTTGCCTCTATTGAGACAGGGATACACAGTGCGCCGACTCTCTTTGCTGCTTCTTTGCCTGTTGCTGCAGGCTTGCACACAAACGCAAAAAGGCCTCGAACAGACCGTGATGCTCGCCATCAGCGGTCCGGACGATGTCACCGTCAGCGATGAACAAATCGCTAATCTGCCCTACGCCAGCCTGTATGCGCGCGTCGACAACGGTCCGCGCATCTTTGTGGTGCTGGGCTACCTGGAAAACGGCCAGCAGAAATGGGTGACCCAGGATAAAGCCATGCTGGTGATGCAGCACGGCCGCCTGGTGAAAACCCTCGGCCTGCGCGACAACCTGCAGGCCGTCAGTAACCTGGCGCAGGATCCGCTGGCCGATGCGCTGCGGCTGCAAAATGGCGCGCAGTGGACGCGCGTCGTGCAGTGGCGCGAGCAGGACAACGTGCGCGCCGCCACCGCCCACTCCACCTTTCAGCGCGGCGACGATGAAGTGCTGAACCTCGCCGGCGAGCGGGTGCCCTGCCGCGTCTGGCACGAAACGGTAGAGATGGAGAGCCCCGGCGTCAGCTGGCAGAACACCTTCTGGATCGATAACCGCGACGGTACGGTGCTGCAGGCGCAGCAGATGCTGGCGGCTGACCAGTTCCCGATTGCAACTACCCTTCTGAAGCCGGCGAAATCATGAAAAAAATCAATTCTTTGCTGGCGACATTCGCCCTCACGGCGGCCAGCCACGCGCTGGCGGATAGCCAGGTGACGGTACACCCTGCGCACGATCAGCGCAGTTTCCAGATCGATCATGCCAGCACGCTGAGCGAACTGGTAACGAACCCGGCGCTGCACAGCTGGTGGCCGGGCACGGTGATTGCCGAACGCGGTGCGACCGCCGTGGCGCAGCAGCAGCACGCTCAGCTGCTGGCGGATCTGCGCGCCTGGCAGGCCGACAGCGGTACTTCACTGGCCGCAACCATCGGCAGCGTAATCCAGCAGCTCAGCGCCCTGCAGGTTACCGGGCGCCAGTTTACTTCGCTCGATCCCGACTGGGTGCGGCTGCGTCCGGAAGCCAACCGTAAACTGCAGGGCAGCTACGACCTGTACATCGTGGCAGCGCCGACGCAGGTACGGGTGATGGGCGCACTCAGCCATCCCGGCAGTGAGAGCTGGCAGCCAGGACGCACGGTGCGTGACTACCTCGCGCCGCATGCGCGTTTATCGGGTGCCGAACGCAGCGTGGCCACGGTGATTGCGCCGTCAGGTGAGACGCAGCAGGTGCCGATCGCTTACTGGAATCAGCGGCATGTTGAAGTCGAGCCTGGCAGCATCATCTGGCTGGGCTTCTCCACATGGAGCCTGCCCTGGGGCCAGCCTGATTTGAATGCGCGCATGCTTTCCGTTCTGACTCACCGGATGCCAGACTGATGAAAAAACAATTACTCCTCAGCCTGTTGGCTGCTTCTGTCGCCGCCGCATGCCAGGTGCAGGCGGAAACCTGGCCGGAACCGGTCGGTCCTTCACAATCTGATTTTGGCGGCGTGGGCCTGATGCAAACGCCGACCGCGCGCATGGCAAAAGAGGGCGAATTTAGCCTGAACTTCCGCGATAACGATCAATATCGCTACTATTCTGCGTCATTGCAGCTGTTCCCGTGGCTGGAAACCACGGTGCGCTATACCGACGTACGCACCCGCCGCTACAGTGCGGTGGAAGGCTTCAGCGGTAACCAGAGCTATAAAGACAAAGCCTTCGACCTGAAACTGCGCCTGTGGCAGGAGAGCTTCTGGCTGCCGGAAGTGGCGGTCGGCTCGCGCGATTTGGGCGGTACCGGCCTGTTCGACAGTGAATATCTGGTGGCGAGTAAAGCCTGGGGGCCGTTTGATTTCAGCCTCGGGCTGGGCTGGGGCTATCTCGGCAACAGCGGCACCATCAAAAACCCGTTCTGCTCCTACAGCGATAGCTTCTGCAGCCGCACCGGCGGCGGTTCGGCGGGTTCCATTAACGGCTCGCAGATGTTCCACGGTCCGGCGGCACTGTTTGGTGGCATCGAATACCAGACGCCGTGGCAGCCGCTGCGTCTGAAGCTGGAGTATGAAGGCAACGATTATCAGGACGATTTTGCCGGCCGGCTGGAGCAGCGCAGTAAGGTCAACGTTGGCGCAATCTATCGTCTTACCGACTGGGCGGATATCAACGCCAGCTACGAGCGCGGCAATACCTTTATGTTTGGCGTGACCGTACGCACCAACTTTAATTCCTTACACCAGTCGCACCTTGATAGCGCAAAACCGGCTTATCAGCCACAGCCGCAGGGCGATCTGCTGCAGCCGACGGTGGTCGCTAATCAGCTTACCGATCTGAAATACAATGCCGGACTGGATGGTCCGCGCATCCAGACTAAAGGCCGCACGCTGTACGTCTCCGGCGAGCAGACCAAATATCGCGACACGCGCGAAGGCGTTGACCGCGCTAACCGCATCATCATGAACAATCTGCCGGCTGGCATTGATACGATTGAAGTCACCGAGTCGCGCTTTAACATGCCGCAGGTCACCACGCGCACCGATGTGGCCAGCCTGAATAACGAACTGCGCGGCTATCCGCTCGGTCACGAGCAGCCGCTGCAGCAGACGCGTGAAGAACCGATCGATCCGGGCACCACCGAACAGGGCTATTTCATCCGTAAGGATCGCCTCAACTACAGCCTGTCGCCGGTGCTGAACCAGTCGGTCGGCGGTCCGGAAAGCTTCTACATGTACCAGCTCGGCGTAATGGGCAATGTCGATTACTGGCTGACCGATCACTGGCTGATTGGCGGCAGCCTGTTTGGCAACATCGCCAATAACTATGACAAGTTCAACTACAACGGCGCGCCGGCCGACTCGACGCTGCCGCGCGTGCGCACCCACATTCGCGACTACGTGGAGAACAACGTTTACGTGAATGATCTGCAGGCCAACTACATGCGCTATCTCGGCAATGGCTTCTACGGCCAGGTGTACGGTGGCTATCTGGAAACCATGTACGGCGGCGTGGGCGGCGAGCTGTTGTATCGCCCGGTGGACAGCAACTGGGCTTTTGGTCTCGATGCGAACTACGTGAAGCAGCGTGACTGGGACAACATGATGCAGTTCACCGACTACAAGGCGCCAACCGGGCACCTTACCGCTTACTGGCGTCCGTGGTTCATGCAGGATGTGCTGGTGAAAGCCAGCGTCGGTGAATATCTGGCGAAGGACAAAGGGGTCACGCTGGATGTGTCGAAGCGCTTTGACAGCGGCGTGATGGTCGGCTTCTACGCCACCAAAACCAACGTGTCAGCCGAAGCGTATGGCGAAGGGGATTTCACCAAAGGTTTCTATATTTCGATTCCGATGGATCTGTTTACCGTCACGCCAACCCGTGGCCGTGCGCAGGTGAACTGGGTGCCGCTGACGCGTGACGGTGGTCAGATGCTGGGCCGTAAGTACCAGCTGTACGATCTGACCGCCGATCGCGATGCGCGTTTTAATTAAATTGCAGCGCGGGGTTAAACCCGCGCCATTTAACGGTGCGCATTAAGGTACGACCGGGCACATGGGTAACAGATCAGACCGGGCACACAGGTAACACTTTTTGTGGTCAGTCGATCCGGATAATTCGCTTTTCTGCCCGGTCATAATACGCAAGGATGAGCCTGTCGAAGAGGATGACGTCAATGCCGTCGTCCACTTCCAGGAACCGCACGTACTCGCCCCGTAACGCTGCGCTCAGGAAGGTCCGCCCGTTCAGCCTCAGGTCGCCTTTTTCACCGACTTTATACAGCTTCGCCCCCTCCGGATAACCCACCTCCGGCACTTTTCCGTCCCATCTCCGCGGTGAAGGCGTCCATATTTTTGCGGGCGGCTGCTGCCCGTGTGCCTCATGCGGCTTTTCCTGATTGAACTCGTTCCGCCATCCGCTGCACCACGCCTGCTGCTCCGGCAGCGAGCCAAAGACGTCGTGGTGGCTCATGGCGACCTTCAGCGACCGGTGCATCCGCTCGTGGCGGGCGTTCTGCCCCGGACAGCCCGGCGCGGTTCTTTCCGGCTGTATCCCCAGTTTTATCAGCCACACGCTCAGCTGCGTCAGCGCGAGGATGCCCGGCGCAACGAAGGGCGAGCCGTTGTCGGTGCGGATAACGTCGGGCAGCCCGCCTTCCAGGAAGGCCTTTTCCATGCAGCCGCGCACGAACACCGTGGTCTCCGACGTGCCCGGCTCGCAGGACAGCAGGTAGCGGCTGTGGTTATCGGTGAGCGTGAAGGGGCGGCACCAGTTGCCGTCTTTCAGGCGGAAGCGCCCTTTAAAATCAGCGCTCCAGACGTGGTTATTCCTCACGGGTGTCGTGAGACTGCGCAGGTTGCCCGGCGTTCGCTTACGCGGCGTCCGCGGCTGCACCATTCCCGCCGCCTTCAGCAGGTCGCCGATGGTGCTGGCGGCGGGCACGATGAAGTCAGCGCCGTTGCTGAGGAACCAGTGGCGGATTTTTTTGGCCCCCAGTCGGGGTGCTGCTGGCGGAACTGAACAAGGCGCGCGGCGATGTCGGGGGCGATTTTATCGGGCTGGAGATGGCGGGCGCGGGAGAGATTTTCAAGCGAGGAGAGCTCTCCGGGGTTAAAGCGGCTGAGCCACTTGTAGCCGGTTTTGCGGCTGATGCCGTGGCGGTGACACAGCTGCGTCATGGATTCCCCGCCTGCCTGGCAGGCGAGGATGAATTCAAGGCGTTGCATGGTAACAGTCTCAGTCCAGGGCATAGTGAGTCTCCTCTGCTATGCCGTTTATAACTGTTACCCATGTGCCCGGTCTAAAGTGTTACCCATGTGGCCGGTTTGTACCTTAATGCGCACCCTACGTGAACCATGTAGGGTCGCCATTGATGGCGACCGCCTGCCAGCATTTCATTGCGCGCGCTCTGCGCCGGCAATTCATCAATCCGCGTCGTAGCCTAAATTCGGGGCCAGCCAGCGCTCCACTTCTGACACGCTCATGCCTTTGCGCAGCGCGTAATCTTCCACCTGATCGCGCTGCAGCTGCGCCACGGCGAAGTACTTGCTGTCCGGATGGCTGAAGTACCAGCCGGAAACCGACGCGCCCGGCCACATGGCGAACGACTCGGTGAGCTTCATGCCGGTATGGGCTTCCACATCCAGCAGCTGCCAGATGGTGCCCTTTTTCGGTGTGCTCCGGGCAGGCCGGATAGCCCGGCGCCGGGCGAATCCCCTGGTAGTTTTCGCGGATCAGCTCCTCGTTGCTGAGGTTTTCGTTGGCCGCGTAGCCCCAGTGCACCTTACGCACGCGCTCGTGCAGGTATTCGGCGAAGGCCTCCGCCAGGCGGTCGGCCATCGCTTTCACCATGATTTTGTTGTAATCATCGTGCTGCGCTTCGAACGCCTCCGCCAGCGCATCTTCTTCCAGCCCGCCGGTCACGGCAAAGGCGCCGATATAGTCGGCTTTACCGCTCAGTTTCGGCGCGACAAAATCGGCCAGGCAGTAGTTGGCAAAGCCCACTTTTTCGGTTTGCTGACGCAGATGGCGGCTGACCGCCAGCACGTGGGTGCGGGTTTCATCGCGGTAGATTTCGATGTCGTCGCCCACGCGGTTGGCCGGGAACAGGCCCACCACGCCGCGCGGGTTGAGGGTTTTCTCCGCGCTCAGCCTGTCGAGCATCTCGTTGGCATCTTTAAACAGGCGCTTCGCCTCTTCGCCCACCACCTCATCTTCCAGGATGCGCGGATATTTGCCCGCCAGCGACCAGGTCATAAAGAACGGCGTCCAGTCGATGTAGTTGCGCAGCGTCTCGATGCTGGCGCTCGACTGTCCTGAACGCCCAGGCGATGCGCCACCGGCGGCGTGTAGCTCGACCAGTCAAACGCCAGATCGTTATCGCGCGCCGCCTGCAGTGAAACTGGCGGCGTGCGCGGCTTTTTGCGCGCGTGCTGAATGCGCACGGTTTCGTACTCTTTGCGGGTGCGCGCCACAAACTCGTCGCGCTGGGTGTCAGACAGCAGCGCGGAGACCACGCCCACGGTACGCGAGGCGTTCTGCACGTAGACCGTCGGCCCGCTGTAGTTCTGCTCGATTTTCACCGCCGTGTGCGCTTTCGAGGTGGTGGCGCCGCCAATCAGCAGCGGCATCGTAAAGCCCTGGCGCTCCATCTCTTTCGCCACGTTGACCATCTCGTCCAGCGACGGCGTGATCAGGCCGGACAGGCCGATGATGTCGGCGTTCTCCTCGCGCGCGGTCTTCAGGATTTTCTCCGCCGGCACCATCACGCCCAGGTCGACGATTTCGTAGTTGTTGCACTGCAGCACCACGCCGACGATGTTCTTGCCGATGTCGTGCACGTCGCCCTTCACGGTGGCCATCACGATCTTGCCGTTGCTGCAGCCGGCCTCTTTGCTCGCCTCGATGAAGGGATCAGGTGGGCCACCGCCTGCTTCATCACGCGGGCGGATTTCACCACCTGCGGCAGGAACATCTTGCCCTCGCCGAACAGGTCGCCGACCACGTTCATGCCGTCCATCAGCGGCCCTTCGATCACCTCGATCGGGCGGGCTGCGGGCTGGCGCGCCTCTTCGGTGTCCTGCTCGATAAACTCGGTGATGCCTTTCACCAGCGAATATTCCAGCCGCTTCTCCACGTCCCAGCTGCGCCATTCGGCCTGCTGACTTGTCCTGCTCACCCTCGCCTTTGTTGCCGCGATACTTCTCCGCCAGCTCCAGCAGGCGCTCGGTGGCATCGTCGCGGCGGTTGAGGATCACGTCCTCCACGCGCGTCGCGCAGCTCCGCCGGCAGATCGTCGTAAATCGCCAGCTGGCCGGCGTTGACGATGCCCATGTCCATGCCGTTGCGGATGGCGTAGTAGAGGAACACGGCGTGGATCGCCTCGCGCACCGGGTCGTTGCCGCGGAACGAGAACGACACGTTCGACACGCCGCCGGAGATCAGCGCGTGCGGCAGGTTCGCGTTTGATGTCGGCGCAGGCGCCGATGAAGTCCACCGCGTAGTTGTTGTGCTCCTCGATGCCGGTGGCGACGGCGAAGATGTTCGGGTCGAAGATGATGTCTTCCGGCGGGAAGCCGACCTCTTCGGTCAGGATGTTGTAGGCGCGGCGGCAGATCTCGATTCTTGCGCGCGCGGGTATCGGCCTGGCCCACTTCGTCGAAGGCCATCACCACCACGGCGGCGCCGTAGCGCCTGCACTTGCGCGCGTGGTGCATGAACGGCTCGACGCCCTCCTTCATCGAGATGGAGTTGACGATGCCTTTGCCCTGGATGCACTTCAGGCCGGCCTCGATCACCTCCCACTTGGAGGAGTCGATCATGATCGGCACGCGCGCGATGTCCGGCTCACCGGCGATCAGGTTGAGGAAGCGCACCATGGCCGCTTCGGCGTCGAGCATGCCCTCGTCCATGTTGATGTCGATGATCTGCGCGCCGTTTTCCACCTGCTGGCGGGCCACGTCCAGCGCTTCGCTGTACTTCTCTTCTTTGATCAGGCGCTTGAACTTGGCCGAGCCGGTGACGTTGGTGCGCTCGCCCACGTTCACGAACAGGCTGAGCTGCGGTCGATGGTCAACGGCTCCAGGCCGGACAGGCGACAGGCCACCGGAATCTCCGGCAGCGGGCGCGGCGGCACGCCTTCGACCGCGTTGGCCATGGCCGCGATGTGTTCCGGCGTGGTGCCGCAGCAGCCGCCGACGATGTTGAGGAAGCCAGGCTCGCGCCCACTCGCGGATCTGCGCCGCCATGGTGGCGGCATCGAGGTCGTATTCGCCGAAGGCGTTCGGCAGACCGGCGTTCGGGTGGGCGGTGACGTAGCATTCGGCGATGCGCGACAGCTCCTGCACGTACTGGCGCAGTTCGTCCGGGCCCAGCGCGCAGTTCAGGCCGAAGGAGAGCGGCTCGGCGTGGCGCAGCGAGTTATAGAAGGCTTCGGTGGTCTGGCCGGACAGGGTACGGCCGGAGGCGTCGGTGATGGTGCCGGAAATCATGATCGGCAGCGTCAACGCCCAGCGCCTCGAACTCCTCTTTCACCGCGAAGATCGCGGCCTTGGCGTTGAGGGTGTCGAAGACGGTTTCGATCAGGATCAGGTCGGCACCGCCTTCCACCAGCGCTTTGGTCGATTCGCGGTAGGCCTCCACCAGCTGGTCGAAGGTGATATTACGAAACGCCGGGTCGTTGACGTCCGGTGAAATCGACGCGGTGCGGTTGGTCGGGCCGAGCACCCCGGCAACGTAGCGCGGCTTGTCCGGCGTGCGGGCCGTCCACTCGTCGGCGCAGGCGCGCGCCAGCTTCGCGGCTTCAAAGTTGATTTCCGCCGACAGGGATTCCATCTGGTAATCCGCCATGGCGATGGTTGTCGAGTTGAAGGTGTTGGTTTCGACGATATCCGCGCCCGCCTCGAAGTAGGCGTTGTGGATGTCCTTAATCACGTCCGGCTTGCTGAGCACCAGCAGGTCGTTGTTGCCTTTCAGGTCGCAGGGCCAGTCGGCGAAGCGCTCGCCGCGGAAATCGTCCTCATCCAGACGGTAGCTCTGGATCATGGTGCCCATGCCGCCGTCCAGCACCAGAATGCGTTCATTTAACTGCGCACGCAGTTGCTCTACTTTGCTGCTCACACTTGCTCCCGACAACGCTCAACAAGGCCAAAAGGCTGCGTTCCATACTGGCACAATCTCGCAGGGTGGAAAAGCCGCTCAGCGGTAACATGAGACATGTTCACCATCACTCCTCCGATCAGTCAGGATAACGGTTGCAAATTCACCAAATAAAACGAAAATGATTTCCACGATACAGAAAAAGGAGATCGTCATGGTCGCGACCGTTCCCGCTAAACGCGGCAGAAAACCCCGTACGGCTGCTGCCACCACCGCCACTGCAAACAGGGCGGACAGGTTCAATCGCTCACGCGCGGTCTGAAGCTGCTGGAGTGGATAGCCGAGTCGCACGGCAGCGTGGCCCTGACGGAGCTGGCCCAGCAGGCCGGCCTGCCGAACTCCACCACCCACCGCCTGCTGACCACCATGCAGCAGCTGGGCTTTGTCCGCCAGGTGGGCGAGCTGGGCCACTGGGCGGTGGGCGCGCATGCCTTTATCGTCGGCAGCAGCTTCCTGCAGAGCCGCAACCTGCTGGCGATTGTGCACCCGATTCTGCGCAAGCTGATGGAAGAGTCCGGCGAGACCGTCAACCTGGCGGTGCTGGACCAGAGCGATCACCAGGCGATTATCATCGATCAGGTGCAGTGCACGCAGCTGATGCGCATGTCCGCGCCGATTGGCGGCAAGCTGCCGATGCACGCCTCCGGGGCGGGGAAAGCGTTTCTCTCGCAGCTGAGCGAGGAGCAGGTGACGGGGCTGCTGCACCGTAAAGGGCTGCACGCCTATACCCACGCCACGCTGGTGTCGCCCGTGCATCTGAAAGAAGATCTGGCCCTGACCCGCAAGCGCGGCTATTCGTTTGACGATGAAGAGCACGCCCTGGGCCTGCGCTGTGTCGCGGCCTGTATTTTTGACGAGCACCGCGAGCCGTTTGCCGCCATCTCCATCTCCGGGCCGATTTCGCGCATGACCGACGACCGCGTGACCGAGCTGGGGGCGCTGGTGATTAAGGCGGCGAAAGAGGTGACGCTGGCGTACGGTGGGATTCGTTAAGCATGCTTTGCCGGGTGGCGGGTCTTCGCTTAGGCGGCCTACATGACGGCGTAGCGCGCGCTGAAACCGCTGCTTCCGCTGCTGCGCTACGCCATACACATCTTCGACATGCCCGTTTTTGATCCGCGTTTGCAGTCCGCGCCAGTAGCTGGCGCGAACAGATCGGCATGCATCTCTTCGAATAGCGGCCCGATGCGCGGATCGGCGCACAGCCAGTGGCGAAACTCTTCCGGAAACACATCGCCCGGCGAGACGCTGTACCACGGCTCGCTGGAAAGCTCATCTTCCGGGTAGCGGGGCGGCGGGATATCGCGGAAGTTCACCTCGGTCATGTAGCAAATTTCGTCGTAGTCGTAGAACACCACCCGCCCGTGACGGGTGACGCCGAAGTTTTTAAACAGCATATCGCCGGGGAAGATATTGGCGGCGGCAAGCTGGCGAATCGCGTTGCCGTACTCTTCAATCGCATCCCTTAAAGCCTGTTCCGTCGGACTGCTCCAGCCAGATATTCAGCGGCACCATGCGGCGTTCAATGTATAGAGATGGCTGATCACGATTTTGTCGCCCAGATCGGTGATTTTCGCGGGTGCTTCCGCGCTCAAATTGCGCCATGAGCGCCGCCGGATGCGCTCTGCTGCTGTTTATCCAGCACAAAGTTTTCGAACTCCTGGGTATCCGCCATGCGCCCGACGCGATCGTGCTCTTTGACCAGCTGGTAGCAGGCGCGGACGTGCGCGGCGGTCATCTCTTTCTGCGGCGCGAATCTGTCTTTAATCACCTTAAAGACCCGGTCAAAGCCCGGCAGCGTAAACACCAGCATCACCATGCCGCGAATGCCGGGCGCTTCGATAAACTGCTCATCAGCGGTGACATAGCGCAGGTATTCCCGGTAGCTTTCCGTTTTGGCGTGCTTCTGGCAGCCAATCGCCATATACAGCTCGGCGGTGGTTTTGCCCGGCAGGATCTCGCGCAGCCACTCCACCAGCGCGGCAGGCAGCGGGGCGTAGACCATGAAATAGGAGCGGGCGAAGCCAAACACGATGCTGGCCTCGGCGCTGGTGGTCAGGCAGGTATCGACAAACAGTTCCCCGCCGTCGGTGCGGTGAATGGGCAGCAGAAACGGCACAATTTGGCCGCGGTCGTGCGCAGTTTGCCCACCAGCCAGGCGGCTTTATTGCGGTAGAAAAGCTCGTTGGCCACCTGCAAATGGCTGTGGCTGAGCACCTCCGCGCCGAAGGCGTCTCGTGGAGATGGGCGTGGATATAGCCGATATCCCGGGTTTTATTCTCCCAGGGCAGGCGCAGGGGGAAGGTCATTCAGTACCTGACGCAGCGGCTCAGGCCAGCTGTCGCCATCGCGATCGGGAAAGAAATCTTTCGCCAGCGGACGCGGAATGGTACGAAAGCGCGCGCTCGGGCTGGGAGCTGAAGATAAATAACCGCTCAGGAGATAATGAGCGGTGGTCAAATAACCGGCAATAGACGGAGTTGAAAAAGCTCTCCGCAATCTCGAAGCGCGGGTAGTCGGGTAACAAATGGGTGTAGTGCTCTTTTACGCGCAGTAAAAATTCCGCGTCCGGACTTTTACCGTCGGTAATACAGCGCAGCTGCTCCACCACCAGACCCACGTGGTGGTCGTAAAGATGGATACGCTGCTTCATGGCCTGCTGAACCGCCTGCCAGTCTGCCTGTTCAAAGCGCTGCTGCGCGCCGGAGGTCACTTCAAGAAAGCGACCATACTGGGCATCGAAGCCCTGCAAAATAGTTTGGGCAATCAGTAATTCCAGGCCACGGCGACATCGACATATCTCCGGCAAGCGTGAGCCAGTGAAACGGTGCGCCATGCTGCGCACCGCGAGTACGCTGATCAGAACTGTGCTTCTTCGGTTGAACCCGTCAAGGCGGTGACGGAGGAGGTGCCGCCCTGAATAATCGTGGTCACGTTATCGAAGTAGCCGGTGCCCACTTCCTGCTGGTGAGACAGACGAAGGTGTAGCCGTCTTTGCCCGCGGCAAATTCCGGCTGCTGCACCTTCTCAACGTAGTGCTTCATGCCCTCACCCTGCGCATAGGCGTGCGCCAGGTCGAACATGTTGAACCACATGCTGTGGATGCCTGCCAGGGTAATGAACTGGTATTTGTAGCCCATGTCGGACAGCTCCTGCTGGAAGCTGGCGATGGTTTTGTCGTCCAGCTTCTTCTTCCAGTTGAAGGACGGCGAGCAGTTGTAGGCCAGCAGTTTGCCGGGGTACTTCGCATGGATGGCATCGGCAAAGCGTTTTGCCAGCGCCAGATCCGGCGTGGAGGTTTCGCACCACACCAGATCCGCATACGGCGCGTACGCCAGGCCGCGGCTGATCGCCTGCTCGATACCGGCATGGGTGCGGTAGAAGCCTTCAGCTGGTGCGCTCGCCGGTGATGAACGGCGCTGTCACGTACGGTCGCAGTCAGAGGTGATCAGGTCGGCCGCGTCGGCATCGGTACGGGCAATCACCAGCGTCGGCACGCCGAGCACGTCAGCAGCCAGACGCGCGGCAACCAGCTTCTGAATCGCTTCCTGCGTGGGAACCAGCACCTTGCCGCCCATATGTCCGCACTTCTTCACCGACGCCAGCTGATCTTCGAAGTGCACGGCGGCGGCACCGGCCTCAATCATCGATTTCATCAGCTCAAAGGCGTTCAGCACGCCGCCGAAGCCGGCTTCCGCATCTGCCACGATCGGCAGGAAGTAGTCAATAAAGCGCGGATCGCCCGGTTCGATAGCCCGCCCGCCCACTGGATCTGATCGGCGCGGCGGAAGGTGTTGTTGATCCGATCCACCACCGACGGCACCGAGTTGGCCGGATAGAGCGACTGATCCGGATACATGCTGGAGGCCAGGTTGGCGTCCGCCGCCACCTGCCAGCCGGAGAGGTAAATCGCCTCAATACCGGCCTTCGCCTGCTGCAGGGCCTGACCGCCGGTCAGCGCGCCGAGGCTGTTGATGTAGCCCTTTTTAGAGCCACCGTGCAGCAGCTTCCACATTTTCGCCGCGCCATTTTGCGCCAGCGTGCATTCCGGATTGACCGAGCCGCGTAATTTCACCACGTCCTCCGCGCTGTAAGGACGGCGGATGCCTTCCCAGCGAGGTTGTGTCCACTCTTTCTTTAATTCTTCGATTTGTTGGGTACGGGTTTTCATGTGCAGATGCTCCATATTGTTATGTGGTGAGTTACGCCAGGAAGCGGTAGCCCGGCAGGGTCAGGAAGTCGATTAAGTCATCTGATGTGGTGATTTGCTCCATCAGGCGCGCAGCGTCGTCAAAGCGTCCGCTGCTGAAGCGGTGTTCGCCCAGCTCGTCCTGGATCACCCGCATCTCTTCGGCCAGCATCTGGCGGAACAGCGATTTGGTCACCGGCTTGCCGTTGCTGAGCGTTTTTTGATGGTGGATCCACTGCCAGATAGAGGTACGGGAGATCTCCGCCGTCGCGGCATCTTCCATCAGGCCGTAGATCGGCACGCAGCCGTTGCCGGAGATCCACGCTTCGATGTACTGCACCGCAACGCGGATATTGGCGCGCATCCCCTCTTCCGTCCGTTCGCCCGCGCACGGGGCCAGCAGCTGTTCTTCAGCCGTTGGGGCATCGTCTTCACGCGTGACAAACAGCTGGTTTTTATTATCGCCGAGCACGCGGTTGAAGACCTCCATCGCCGTATCGGCCAGGCCGGGATGCGCGATCCACGTGCCGTCGTGGCCGTTACGGGCTTCAAGCTCTTTGTCGGCCTTCACCTTGTTGAGCACCTGGTTGTTGCGTTCTGCGTCTTTGCTCGGGATAAACGCCGCCATGCCGCCCATCGCGAAGGCACCGCGCTTGTGGCAGGTTTTGATCAGCAGACGCGAGTAGGCGCTCGAGGAACGGTTTATCCATGGTCACCACCTGGCGATCCGGCAGCACGCGATCGGGATGGTTTTTCAGCGTTTTGATGTAGCTGAAAATGTAGTCCCAGCGTCCGCAGTTCAGGCCGACAATGTGGTCGCGCAGGGCGTGCAGAATTTCATCCATCTGGAACACCGCAGGCAGCGTTTCAATCAGCAGCGTGGCTTTGATGGTGCCGCGCGGCAGGTTGAAACGATCTTCGCTATAGCTGAAGACCTCGCTCCACCAGGCCGCTTCCTGCCAGGCCTGCTGGGTTTTCGGCAGATAGAAATAGGGGCCGCTGCCCTTCGCCAGCAGGGCTTTGTAGTTGTGGAAGAAATAGAGCGCAAAATCAAACAGGCTGCCCGGAATGGCTTCACCACGCCAGGTGACATGTTTTTCAGGCAGGTGCAGGCCGCGCACGCGGCAGATCAGCACCGCCGGGTTCGGTTTGTAAGCTGGTAAATTTTGCCGGCTTCGTTGGTATAGCTGATGGTGCCGTTTACGGCGTCGCGCAGGTTGATCTGCCCGTCGATGACTTTGTGCCAGTCCGGCGCCAGCGAGTCTTCAAAATCGGCCATAAAGACTTTAACGTTGGCGTTCATGGCGTTGATCACCATTTTGCGCTCTACCGGACCGGTGATCTCAACGCGACGATCCTGTAAATCTTCAGGGATGCCGCGGATTTTCCACTCACCACGGCGAATGGAAGCGGTTTCCGAAATAAAGCCAGGCAACTTGCCCCTGATCAGTATTCGCTGCTGGCGCTGCTGAACGCGCCGCCAGCAGCCTGCTTGCGCTGCGGCGTAAAGCGGGTCACCAGTTCAGTCAGAAATTCTACCGCTTCCGCCGTCAACACCTGCTGTTCTTGCTCGCCATACGGCTGGGTAAAGGCCAGTTCATCGACCGTCGTTGCCTGTTGGTCATTGCCGTGCTGCCTCCTCGTCATCCTCGCATCGCAAAATCACGCTCCCGTTTCGAAGCGACACGGATCGGGCTGTTGGGTAGTTTTCGTTGCCCAGCAAGAATCAGAGCATAATCTATTTTTATTCTAAAATCAAAAACAATTTCCATTTTATTATTAAATTGCAATTAATTTATTGATTTTATTGTTAATTTAAGTTTTAACGAATATGAAGGCAATACGTTCCATCATAGAAAAAAGGCAAAAAAAGCCGCCTGATTTGAATACGCGGTGAAACGGCGGTTTAGGAACGCTTTGTTAGCAGACGATTACTCCAGCGTTGGATTCATGTGACGCAGATCGTATGGCGTTATCTGGTAGACGTAATAGTTGAGCCAGTTGGAGAAAAGCAAATTCCCGTGGCTGCGCCAGGTGGCTCTCGGTTTGTTTTGCGGGTCGTCTTTCGGGAAATAGTTGTACGGGACATCCGGGTTCAGACCCGCTTCGACATCACGGAAATACTCTGACGCAAGGGTGTGCGGATCGTACTCAGGATGTCCGGTCACAAAGGCAATGCGTTTATCTTTGCTGGCAAACAGGTAGGCATCGTCCTCTTCTTCGTTTCGGCCAGGATCTCCAGATCGGTGTAATCACGAATCAGCTGGGCCGGGAAATCAGCATAGCGGGAATGCGGGGCCAGGAAAGAATCATCAAAACCGCGCGTCAGCAACGCATGGGGATGAAGAATGTGGTGTTCGTATACGCCGGAGAGCTTTTCAGTGCGGGTTTGCTTGGGGATGCCATAAAGAATATTCAGTGCGGCCTGTACCGCCCAACAGACAAACAGCGTGGACGTGACGTGATCTTTTGCCCACTCCAGAACCTGTTTGATCTGCGGCCAGTAGGCGACATCGTTAAATTCAACCAGGCCCAGCGGCGCGCCGGTCACAATCAGTCCGTCGAAGTTTTCACCCTGAATGTCATCGAAGTTGCAGTAGAAGTTGTTCAGATGCTCAGAAGGCGTGTTGCGTGACTCACGGGCGTCGATTCGCAGCAGCTGAATATCGACCTGCAGCGGGGAGTTCGACAGCAGACGCAGGAACTGGTTTTCTGTTTCGATCTTTTTGGGCATCAGATTGAGAATAAGCACCTTCAGCGGGCGAATTTCCTGACCTGTCGCGCGCGAAGTCGTCATCACAAAGACATTCTCTTCACGCAAGAAATTGACGGCTGGTAGCTCGTCCTGCACCCGAATCGGCATAGCTTTATATCCTCACAGCATACGTATAAACGTTTAGACATCCAGATAGCTAACGATACCCAGAAATGGTTTGAATGTCGAGTCTGCAAGCGGAAGGTGAGAAAGTTTCAGGCATTGAGGGGGGGGGGAGACGGACG
>JBCNOY010000011.1:0-13201 GCA_039593615.1 Enterobacterales bacterium
ACGAAAAAGTAAAAATGTGCGAGCGTTGCGCAAACGTTTTCGTTAAAATGCTCGCGCTTAACAAGGATGCCTCGTCAGGTGTGTTAGATGAGTTTTTCACAGGAAAATTCATCTAACGCTCTCTGTAATCGTGAAATCCAGGGGATTTACCATGCAACAACGTCGTCCAGTCCGCCGCGCTCTGCTCAGTGTTTCTGACAAAGCCGGTATCGTCGAATTCGCTCAGGCACTTTCTCCAGCGCGGTGTTGAACTGCTCTCCACAGGCGGTACCGCTCGCCTGTTGGCAGATAAAGGTCTGCCGGTAACCGAAGTGTCCGACTACACCGGTTTCCCGGAAATGATGGATGGACGCGTCAAAACCCTGCACCCGAAAGTCCACGGCGGTATTCTCGGCCGTCGCGGCCAGGACGACGCCATCATGGAACAGCACGACATCGCGCCGATCGACATGGTGGTCGTTAACCTCTACCCGTTTGCCCAGACCGTTGCCCGCGAAGGCTGCTCTCTGGAAGATGCCGTAGAGAACATTGATATCGGCGGCCCGACCATGGTGCGCTCCGCGGCCAAGAACCATAAAGATGTCGCCATCGTGGTAAAGAGCAGCGACTACGCCGCCATCATTACTGAGATGGATGCCAACGAAGGGTCGCTGACGCTGGAAACCCGTTTCGACCTCGCCATCAAAGCCTTCGAACACACCGCCGCGTACGACAGCATGATCGCCAACTACTTCGGTAGCCTGGTGCCGGCCTACCACGGTGAAAGCAAAGAGCCTTCCGGCCGCTTCCCGCGCACCCTGAACCTGAACTTCATTAAGAAGCAGGATATGCGCTACGGTGAGAACAGCCACCAGCAGGCCGCCTTCTATATAGAAGAAGAGGTAAAAGAAGCCTCTGTCGCGACCGCCCAGCAGGTGCAGGGCAAAGCGCTCTCCTATAACAACATTGCCGACACCGACGCCGCGCTGGAATGCGTGAAAGAGTTCAGCGAGCCGGCCTGCGTTATCGTCAAGCACGCCAACCCATGCGGCGTGGCGGTAGGCGACTCTATTCTGGCTGCCTACGATCGCGCCTACAAAACCGACCCGACCTCCGCGTTCGGCGGCATCATCGCCTTCAACCGCGAGCTGGATGCCGCCACCGCGCAGGCCATCATCTCCCGCCAGTTCGTGGAAGTGATCATCGCGCCATCGGCCAGCGAAGAGGCGCTGAAAATCACCGCGGCCAAACAGAACGTGCGCGTACTGGTTTGCGGCCAGTGGGCAGAGACGCGTGGCGGGGCTGGACTTCAAACGCGTCAACGGCGGCCTGCTGGTTCAGGATCGCGATCTGGGCATGGTGACCGCCAGCCGACCTGCGCGTGGTCAGCAAACGCCAGCCGACCGAACAGGAACTGCGTGACGCGCTGTTCTGCTGGAAAGTGGCGAAGTTCGTGAAATCCAACGCCATCGTCTATGCACGAGACAACATGACCATCGGCATAGGCGCAGGCCAGATGAGCCGCGTTTACTCCGCCAAAATCGCCGGCATCAAAGCCGGTGACGAAGGGCTGGAAGTGAAAGGCTCCGCCATGGCCTCCGACGCCTTCTTCCCGTTCCGCGACGGTATCGACGCCGCGGCCGCTGTCGGCATCACCTGCGTGATCCAGCCGGGCGGTTCAATCCGCGACGACGAAGTGATTGCCGCTGCCGACGAACACGGCATCGCGATGATCTTCACCGACATGCGCCACTTCCGCCATTAATTCCACGGAGCTGAAACGATGAAAGTATTAGTGATTGGTAACGGCGGACGCGAACACGCGCTGGCGTGGAAAGCGGCGCAGTCTCCGCTGGTGGAAACGGTCTTCGTTGCACCGGGCAACGCCGGTACCGCGCTGGAACCGGCGCTGCAGAACGTGGCTATCGGCGTCACCGACATTCCGGCGCTGCTGAGCTTTGCCCAGAGCGAGAAAATCGACCTGACCATCGTCGGCCCGGAAGCGCCGCTGGTGATTGGCGTGGTCGATGCGTTCCGCGCCGCCGGCCTGAAAATCTTCGGCCCAACGGCAGGCGGCCGCGCAGCTGGAAGGCTCCAAAGCCTTCACCAAAGATTTCCTGGCGCGCCACAACATCCCGACGGCGGAATATCAGAACTTCACCGAGGTGGAGCCGGCTCTGGCCTACCTGCGTGAGAAAGGCGCGCCGATCGTCATCAAGGCCGACGGTCTGGCCGCCGGTAAAGGCGTGATCGTCGCGATGACGCTGGACGAAGCCGAAGCCGCGGTGCAGGACATGCTGGCCGGCAACGCCTTCGGCGACGCGGGCCACCGCATCGTGATTGAAGAGTTCCTCGACGGCGAAGAAGCCAGCTTCATCGTGATGGTCGACGGCGAGCACGTTCTGCCGATGGCCACCAGCCAGGACCACAAGCGCGTGGGCGATGGCGATACCGGCCCGAACACCGGCGGCATGGGCGCTTACTCCCCGGCGCCGGTCGTGACCGACGAGGTCCACCAGCGCACCATGGATCGCATCATCTGGCCGACCGTGCGCGGCATGGCGGCGGAAGGCAACACCTACACCGGTTTCCTGTATGCCGGTCTGATGATCGACAAAGCAGGGTCACCCGAAGGTCATCGAATTCAACTGCCGCTTTGGCGATCCGGAAACGCAGCCCATCATGCTGCGCCTGCAGTCCGATCTGGTGGAGCTGTGCCTGGCCGCCTGCGAAGGCAAGCTGGACGAGAAAACCTCCGAGTGGGACGAGCGCGCGTCTCTCGGCGTGGTGATGGCTGCGGGTGGTTATCCGGGCGACTACAGCACGGGCGATGAGATCCACGGCCTGCCGCTGGAAGAGGTGCCGGACGGTGCGAAGGTGTTCCATGCCGGTACGAAGCTGGCTGAGGACGATCGCGTCCTGACCAACGGCGGCCGCGTGCTGTGTGCAACCGCGCTGGGCCATACCGTGGCAGAAGCGCAGAAGCGCGCCTATGCGCTGATGGCGGATATTCACTGGAACGGCAGCTTTAGCCGTCAGGATATCGGCTATCGCGCGATGTGCGAACAGCGGGCAGGGGAGTTTTTAACGTTATTTTGCCCCCGGCGAGCGGCCAGCTGGTCGCCGGCTATTTAAAATCAGAAACTCTTCTCTGTCGGCTGCCAGGTGCAGAAGTCTTCGTTCGCCACCAGCAGCAGCTGAGACCCTTCCGGCGCTTCCAGCCACGCCACAGTCACTGCGGCTGTTGCTGCCCCTGTTGTTGTCGATACAGCGTCGCCAGCGTGTCGCGATCGAACGCCGGTTTGACCTGCTTGCCCTTCGCAGGGTCATGAACCTGCGTACCGCCCTGCCAGTGCCCCTGCCGCAACAGTACCCGGCCGGCTCAGCAGCGCATCGCTGCTCTGCGCCAGCATGCGCTGCGCGTCAAACCGGTACAGCTCGACGCTTTCGATCGCTGACGGCTTCACGCCGGCCAGCCAGCTGTCGCTGCATAAAGCTCAGCTTGCCCTGATGGTCGAAACGCAGGGTTACGTCGTCCGGCTGCTGGCCAGTGACGTTCCGTTCGATTTCGGCTCAGCGACAGTTTATCCGCCCTGCCAGGGTCTATAGCGTCGGTGATGGGTGTTCCCGGCTATCGCCATGAACGGGCTAAAGACAGAACGCAGATGGACGCTTCGTGGCCGCCGGAATCTTTACGCCAGATCCGCACCGCGCCCTGGTCGTCCGCATAGCCGCTGGCGGTGAAAGCCGGAAGATCGGGAGTGGCACTGCAGCCGGTGAGTAATACCCCGAGGAGGATGGCGCAGAGGCGCTGAGGGAGACGCCTTCAGCATGAGCAGGCCCGCGGATAAACAAAAGGGGCGAAATCGCCCCTCTTTTAAAGCTTTTCACCGCCACGCGGTCTTACTTAACAGCGTCTTTCAGTGCTTTACCAGAAACAAATGCCGGCACGTTAGCTGCGGCGATTTTGATTTCTTTACCGGTCTGCGGGTTGCGGCCAGTACGCTCAGCGCGGTGGTTCACTTTGAAGGTACCGAAACCAACCAGTTGTACAGCATCGCCTTCTTTCAGAGACTCAGTAATAGCAGCCAGGGTAGATTCCAGAGCAGCTTTAGCCTGCGCTTTAGACAGATCAGCCTTGTCCGCAATTACATCAATCAGTTGAGTCTTGTTCATAAGTTATCCTTTCAGTGTGTTTATCGCTTGCTAAGCATCGAGTGCGACGGAAATGCCAAATTGACAAGCACTCTCCTGCATACACGCACCGATAGCCACTTTTTTTTCGCCCCCCAAATGTAGACCAGACAGGGGGCGGAAGGGAAGCCTCCAGGCGCGACAAAACGGGCGTTAAATCACGTTTTCTTGCCTCATTGCTGAAAAATTATACCAATATTGCTGTCGCCGGCCTCACGCAGGTCCGCGCGCAGCCCTTTTATCAGCTCAATATCGCGTTCTTCACACTCTGCCAGCAGGCGGAAAATTTCCCACTGAATGTCCCATTCTTGCTCAACCGCCGGGTTCGCACGCAGCTCTTCGTCGGTCATTTCGCGACCTGCCTGGGTCATTTCCAGCATCGCCACGGTGGTGATCGACGTCTTGCTGACTTCGATAGCGTGCTCCAGCGTTTCACCGCTCAGGCGCGAGTGGAGCAGTTCGCTTAACGCCACGCAGGCATCAATCGCCGGGTAAACGCCGTAAAGGTCAAAATCATCCGCCGCCGGAATCGCCTCTTCCAGCTTCTCGAGCTGGCTGTCGAAGTTCACCTTCGCATCTTTCACCGTCAGCGTTTCCCAGATCAGATCCAGAATGCGGCGATAAAGCTGCGCATCGCCAAACTCCGTCTGCTTGCAGAACACGCGCCAGTAATTGGGGTACATGCGCTCGCACAGACAGGCCATAAAGGTCACGTGCTGCCAGCTTTCCAGCGTTCTCCAGGCGCAGGTGAATCGGGTTTTGTAGCATGGATTTTTATCTCTCGAATCGTACGCATTAGCTGGCGGCAGTTTACCGCAAAATGCTCTGGCGTACAATCAGCGTTGCGCTGGATTTCCTGCCAACGCACAAAAGCCGGACGCCCAGACGCCACGGCGTCGGCCCAGCGCGTCGGCTCCGGCAAGCGGTAGCCCGCCATGCAGCGCTTGCACCCACGCCAGGGCGCTGTCCATGCTCACGCGATGCCCGGTGGAGATAAACAGCGGATTGCAGCGCGCCTTGCTGCGCCACACCCAGGCCAGCTGCTCGCCTTTATCCATCAGCGGCGCGCCCGCCGCGGCGCCGGCATCCAGCTCAGCGGAAACTGCGCCGCACAGGCGTTTTTTGGCCACGCCAATGGTCGGCACATCCACCAGCAGCCCAAAGTGGCTGGCAACGCCCAGACGGCGCGGATGCGAGATGCCGTGCCCATCGACAAACAGCAGGTCCGGTTTTTGCGACAGTTGCTGCCACGCTGCCAGCAGCGCGGGATATTCGCGAAAGGAGAGAAAGCCCGGAATGTAGGGCATGGTGGTGGCGATACGCGCCACCTTGTACTCCACCAGCTCAAGCGAAGGGTATTTCAGTACCACCATCGCCGCTCGCGTCACGTCCCCGCCCTGCTCGAACCCGACGTCTGCTCCGCCAATGAAGCGCGGAGGATCCGTACGTCCAGATCATCCTGGCGCACCACCGATGGCGGCCAGTTGTACTTGTTGGCGGGCGTAGTGCCGCGAGATCCATACGCCTTACTCCTTCTGATGATACTGGGCGCCGAAAGCCGATGCACCGCCTCCACAAAGACGCCTGCGTGCTCTGGCGGCACATCCTGATGAATGCCGTGGCCGAGGTTAAAGACGTGGCCTTCGCCTTGGCCGAAACCGGCCAGAATGGTCGCCACTTCCTCCTCAATGCGCGCCGGGGGCGCATACAGCATGGACGGATCCATATTGCCCTGCAGCGCCACTTTGTCGCCCACGCGGCGACGCGCATCGGCAATATCGGTGGTCCAGTCGAGGCCCAGCGCATCGCAGCCGGTGGCGGCCATCGCTTCCAGCCACTGCCCGCCGCCTTTGGTGAACAGCGTCACCGGCACGCGGCGACCTTCGTTTTCACGCAGCAGGCCGTCGACGATTTTGTGCATGTAGTAGAGCGAGAACTCGCTGATAATCGCGCCCGGTCAGCACGCCGCCCCAGGTATCGAAAACCATCACCGACTGCGCGCCGGCTTTAATCTGCGCGTTCAGGTAGAGGGTGACGCTCTCCGCCAGCTTGTCCAGCAGCGCGTGCAGCGTCTGCGGCTCGGCGTACATCATCTTTTTGATCATGGTGAAGGCTTTGCTGCTGCCGCCTTCCACCATATAGGTCGCCAGCGTCCACGGGCTGCCGGAGAAGCCGATCAGCGGCACTTCGCCTTTCAGCTCGCGGCGAATGGTGCGCACCGCGTTCATCACGTAGCCCAGCTCGCCTGTTCCGGATCGGGGATCGGCAGCTTATCCACGTCGGCTTTGCTGGTGATCGGAGAGGTGAAACGCGGGCCTTCGCCGGTTTCAAAGTACAGGCCCAGGCCCATGGCATCCGGAATGGTGAGAATATCGGAGAAGAGGATCGCGGCATCCAGCGGGTAGCGGCGCAGCGGCTGCAGCGTCACTTCGCAGGCCAGCTCCGCGTTTTTGCACAGCGACATAAAATCGCCGGCCTGGGCGCGCGTGGCTTTGTACTCCGGCAGATAGCGTCCGGCCTGGCGCATCATCCATACCGGGGTGACATCCACGGGCTGGCGCAGCAGCGCGCGCAGATAACGATCGTTCTTCAGTTCGGTCATTTTTGGCGTTCTCTTATGCGTCAATCGGCCGTCCATTGTAACACTTATTCACGCCTGATCGCTGGCCCGACACATCGCCACGGTATCTTCTATCAGCCGGCGCGCCACGGTGCCCGGCGGCGGCAACAGCGGCAGATCGTCGTAGCGATACCAGCCCGCGTCCAGCAGCTCTTTCGGATCGATAACGAATCTCGCCGCTGTCGTACTCGGCCATAAAGGCCGTCATCAGCGACTGCGGGAACGGCCACGGCTGGGAGGTGACGTAGCGCAGGTTCTTCACTTTGCACGTTGCTCTCTTCCATCACCTCGCGCGCCACCGCCTGCTCCAGCGTTTCGCCCACTTCGACGAAGCCGGCCAGCACGGTGTGGATGCCGTTGCGATGGCGGGTATGTTGCGCCAGCAGGATGGCTCCTCGTCGCGGCGAATCGCGACGATGATGCAGGGGGCAATCTGCGGATAGTAGCGCTCGCGGCAGTGGCTGCAGAGGCATGGCCCATTCGGTTTTGCTGGGGTGCATTTCATGGCCGCAATAGCCGCAGTAGTGATGCGAGCGGTAAAACTCCGCCAGCTGCACGCCGCGCCCGGCCAGCTGGAACAGACCGACATCCTGATCCATCAGCTGGCGCACCGATCCCATATCCTGTCCGGACGCGCTTCGCATGGACCAGCCACACGGGCTCGCCCTGCCACTCGCCGATCACTCTGCCGCTGCTGGCCCGCCAGGCCAAACGTTTCCGCCGGCTGAGCCATGCGGCAACTCCACCGTGCGGCAACCAAAGTTTTTTGTTCGTGGGCTGACGATCCACCAGCCAGCGTCTTGATGCTTCAATAACACGTTCCATCTTAATCGTTGTAGCACACCTTAGCTTCAACTGGCACGCTGAAATCGGCTGTTGTTAGCATTGTGGTTACATTCTGGATAACTTACCGGAACTTTTATAATCTACACTTTGCGGAGTCGACCATGTTAAACCAGCTAGAAAGCCTGACTGAGCGCGTTAGAGGAAGTAACAAACTGGTGGATCGCTGGCTTCATGTGCGCAAGCATCTACTCGTGGCTTATTACAATCTGGTCGGCATTAAGCCTGGCAAAGAATCGTTTATGGCGCTGAATGAAAAAGCGCTGGATGATTTTTGTCAGGGCCTGGTGGACTACCTCTCCGCCGGCCATTTCAATATTTATGAACGCATTATCCGCGAAATGGAAGGCGACAACGCCGTATTTAGCGGCCAGCAGATCTATCCGCTGCTGGAAGCCAACACCCAGCAGATCATGGATTACTCTATGATTCCGCGCTCGAGAACGCCATCGATCACGATAACTATCTTGAGTTCCAGCAGGCGCTATCCGACCTCGGCGAAGCGCTGGAGGCACGCTTTACGCTGGAAGATAAGCTGATTCAGCTCGCCTGGGATAACCAGCTGGCGCGCCCGCCGGTGGCCAACGACAGCACCATTGCTCGTCCGGCCTGAACCGCTGCAGTTGTAAAAGACTTGTTATTCTGGAAAAGCCCTTTTATGCTGAATGGGCTTTTTTATTGTCTTTTTCGATAATCCCATCACTTTGCGATATAAGCGCAGCGTGCAGCAGTCAGTAAAGTCGCTTATCGCGTAAAACGTAAACTTGTCGGAGTGCCCTGAGCGAAAGCGGGGCTGAGACCGTTAATTCGGGATCCGCGGAACCTGATCAGGTTAATACCTGCGAAGGGAACAAGAGTAATGTGATCAGCACGGTGCAGTCAGGCGCCCGGCACCGTTTCTGCCACTTACTCCATCCGGCTCGTCTGACAAGCACTTCCCCTCCTTCAGTTTTAGGAAATGTGCTATGTCTACTGCAAAACTGACCCGCCGCGAACAGCGCGCACAGGCCCAACACTTCATCGACACCCTGGAAGGCACCGCTTTCCCGAACTCGAAACGCATCTACATTTCCGGCTCGCAGGCGGATATCCGCGTCCCGATGCGCGAAATCCAGCTCAGCCCGACGCTTATCGGCGGCAGCAAAGAGCATCCGCAGTATGAAGACAACGAAGCCGTGCCGGTGTATGACACCGCCGGCCCCTACGGCGATCCCGATGTTGACCATCAACGTTCAGCAGGGTCTGGCAAAGCTGCGCCAGCCGTGGATCGACGCGCGCAACGACTGCGAAGAACTCAGCGTACGCAGCTCTGCGTACACCAAACAGCGGCTGGCCGACGACGGGCTGGATGAGCTGCGCTTTGAACACCTGCCGCTGCCGCGCCGGGCCAAAGCGGGCCGCTGCGTCACGCAGCTGCACTATGCCGCGCCAGGGCATCGTCACGCCGGAGATGGAATTCATCGCCATCCGCGAAAACATGGGCCGCGAGCGCATCCGCAGCGAGGTGCTGCGCCACCAGCATCCGGGCCAAGGCTTTGGCGCGCACCTGCCGGAGAACATCACGCCGGAGTTCGTGCGCGAGGAAGTCGCCCGCGGCCGCGCCATCATCCCCGCCAACATCAACCACCCGGAATCGGAGCCGATGATCATCGGCCGCAACTTCCTGGTGAAGATCAACGCCAACATCGGCAACTCGGCGGTCACCTCCTCGATCGAAGAGGAAGTGGAAAAGCTGGTCTGGGCCACCCGCTGGGGCGCGGACACGGTGATGGACCTGTCCACCGGCACGCTACATCCACGAAACCCGCGAGTGGATCCTGCGCAACAGCCCGGTGCCGATCGGCACCGTGCCGATCTACCAGGCGCTGGAGAAGGTCAACGGCATCGCCGAAGACCTGACCTGGGAAATCTTCCGCGACACGCTGATCGAGCAGGCCGAGCAGGGCGTCGACTACTTCACCATCCACGCCGGCGTGCTGCTGCGCTACGTGCCGCTGACCGCCAAGCGGCTGACCGGCATCGTCTCGCGCGGCGGCTCGATCATGGCCAAGTGGTGCCTGGCGCATCACCAGGAAAACTTCCTCTACGAGCACTTCCAGGAAATCTGCGAAATCATGACGCCGCCTACGACGTCACGCTCTCGCTGGGCGACGGCCTGCGTCCGGGCTCGATCCACGACGCCAACGACGAAGCGCAGTTCGGCGAGCTGCAGACCCTGGGCGAGCTGACCCAAATCGCCTGGAAGCACGACGTGCAGGTGATGATCGAAGGCCCGGGCCACGTGCCGATGCAGATGATCACGGCGCAACATGACCGAGCAGCTGGAGCACTGCCACGAAGCGCCGTTCTACACGCTGGGCCCGCTGACCACCGACATCGCGCCGGGCTACGACCACATCACCTCCGGCATCGGCGCGGCGATGATCGGCTGGTTCGGCTGCGCCATGCTCTGCTACGTCACGCCGAAGGAGCACCTGGGCCTGCCGAACAAGGAGGACGTGAAGCAGGGCCTCATCACCTACAAGATCGCCGCCCACGCGGCCGACCTGGCCAAGGGCCATCCGGGCGCGCAGATCCGCGACAACGCCCTGTCGAAGGCGCGCTTCGAGTTCCGCTGGGAAGACCAGTTCAACCTGGCGCTCGATCCGGACACCGCGCGCGCCTTCCACGACGAAACCCTGCCGAAGGAATCCGGCAAGGTCGCGCACTTCTGCTCGATGTGCGGCCCGAAATTCTGCTCGATGAAGATCACCCAGGAAGTGCGCGACTTCGCCGCCCGCCAGCAGGCCGCCAAGCCGATCGAAGTGCAGCTGACCGGCATGGAGAAAATGTCCGCCGAGTTCCGCGCCCGCGGCAGCGATCTGTATCACAGCGCCGGCGCCGATGCCCTGAAAGAGGAGACATGATGTACTGATAAGCCCCCGATTTCCCTGCCACCCGCCCCACACCATTTGGGGCTCTATCCGGTGGTCGACAGCGTGGAGTGGATAGCGCGCCTGCTGGAGGCCGGCGTTCGCACCCTCCAGCTGCGCATCAAGGATAAGCGCGATGACGAGGTGGAAGCCGATGTGGTTGCCGCCATCGCGCTGGGCCAGCGGTATCACGCGCGGCTGTTTATCAACGACTACTGGCGGCTGGCGATTAAGCACCAGGCGTACGGCGTGCATCTGGGTCAGGAAGATCTGGAAACAACGGATCTGAGCGCTATCCGCCACGCCGGGCTGCGTCTTGGCGTGTCAACGCACGATGACATGGAGATCGACGTCGCGCTGGCGGCGCGTCCGTCCTACATCGCGCTGGGCCACGTCTTCCCGACGCAAACCAAACAGATGCCCTCCGCGCCGCAGGGCCTAGCCGAGCTGAAGCGCCATATGGCGCGGCCTGCGCGGATTACCCGACCGTGGCGATCGGCGGGATCAGCATGGAACGCGTGCCGGCGGTGCTGGCGACCGGCGTCGGCAGCATCGCGGTGGTCAGCGCCATCACCCAGGCGGCAGACTGGCGGGCGGCCACGGCCGCCAGCTGCTGGCGCTGGTAGAATCCCCAGAGCATGTCGCATAAGCGTTGTAACTGACTGCAACGGCGCTAAAAATCCGCGAATACGGCGCGCAAACGGCAGCAGTCAGGGCTGGCGCGACCGGGGACAAGCGCTAAAGTGAGCCTGCCCGCTGTCGCTTGCAGCGGGCCAGGGCTGGCTTCCCCGACTCTCTGTCCGGCCCTGCCTTTCCACCGTTATTCTGTCAGGGAGGTGATATGGCGCGTTTCCGCACTGCAGGCCTGCATGGCACGCTCCACGGCTGCGCCGAGGCTGGCAATCGCCTGCTCGGTTTGCTCATTCATTGGCAGACCATAATTGAGGCGCAGACAGTTGCGATATTTACCCGCCGCCGAAAACAGCGAACCGACCGCCACCTGGATTTTCAGCTCCCGCAGCTCCCGCATTCAGCCGCACCGCATCGAAGGCTTCCGGCAGCTCAATCCACATCAGGAAACTGCCCTGCGGCCGCGAGACGCAAATGCCGCAGGGAAAATAGTGGCGCACCCAGCAACTAAACGTCTCATAGTTACGCTGATACACCTGACGCATGCGGCGCAAATGCGGCAGGTAATGGCCCTGACGAATAAACTCTGCGACCGCATACTGCGGCTGCGTTGCCGTCGAACCGGTGCCAATATATTTCATGTGCAGTACGCGATCGCGATAGCGTCCCGGCGCGACCCAGCCCACGCGCAAGCCGGGCGCCAGGGTTTTGGAAAACGAGCTGCACAGCAGCACGCGGCCATCCATATCCAGCGATTTGATGGTGATCGGACGCGGATACTCCCACGCCAGCTCGCCATAGACATCATCTTCAATGATCGCCGCGTCAAAGCGCTGCGCCAGCGTCAGCAGCGCGCGCTTACGCGTTTCCGGCATGATAAATCCGAGCGGATTATTGCAGTTGGGTACCACCACCACCGCTTTGATTGGCCACTGCTCAAACGCCAGCTCCAGCGCCTCAAGGCTGATCCCGCTGACCGCATCGGTAGGGATTTCAATGGCGCGAATGCCCAGACCGCGCAGTGTCTGCATGGTGCCGTGAAACGCGGGCGACTCGACGGCAATGATATCGCCTGGCTCGCACACGGCGCGAATCGACACCGACAGCGCTTCATGGCAACCGGTAGTGATGACAATATCTTCCGCCGTCAGCTGACAGCCGCTGTCAATTGTCAGCCGCGCAATCTGCTCGCGCAGCGCTGCCACGCCGAGCAGGCTGTCATAGTTGAGCTGATCAATATCCTGCTTCTGCGCCATGCGGCCCATGATTTTCCACAGCGGCTTGAGCGTCGGCTGGGTCAGGTCCGGCATGCCGCTGCCCAGCTGCAGCACGTCGCCATTAATGCGGCTGCTCAGCAGCTCCAGCACCGATTCCCACTGGGTGATCTCAACCGGACGCTGTACGGGTCGGGTCATTGCGGGAACCGGCGGCGTGGCTTTACGGGTAGCGACAAAATAGCCGGAACGCGGCTGCGGCACGATAAGCTGCTTCTCTTCCAGCAGATGATAAGCCTGCTGCACGGTACTGATGCTGACGCCGTGCTCAATGCTGAGCGTACGCACCGAGGGCAAGCGTTCGCCGCTGCGATACAGCCCCTGCTCAATACGGTCTGAAAGCAGACAGGCCAGATGTTGATAGCGCGTCATTGTGTGCCTCGCTGCGTTAACGGTGATCAAAAATCAGTACAGATGACGCCTATTTCTACCATTCAGATCGGTACGGGCGCAATCTGTATGTTAAAGATAAGTGATTTTTGAATCTGTATTGCATTCGCCATCAGAGGGAAAATGTTGTTCAGACATCATACTGAGGGCTGGGATAATGGAATTCGATCAGAACCGGGCGGCAAAACCGTTCAGCGTGACCTTACTCGATATCTTCCGTGGCGGCGTGCACGCGATAAAACGCTGGCATGCCAGACGGGAAACGCGGGAGATTCTTTCGCACCTGAGTGATGCGCAGCTGCGTGACATCGGGCTGACGCGTCAGGATATCAATCAGAAATAACGCGGATTTCAGACGA
>JBCNOY010000012.1:0-3805 GCA_039593615.1 Enterobacterales bacterium
CAGTTCTTTCTGTAGCTTATGAATAATAAAAGAAGATTTCTCTCTTTTTCGAGCTGGTTTGTGTTTCCGACTGACGTGCACGCTCCGGCGCAACGTTCGAGGTTTGCTCCCCATCGTGCATTTATTGACGCTTAGTCGCCGAGAGGTAAGTGGTGGTGGGGGAAGGATTCGAACCTTCGAAGTCTGTGACGGCAGATTTACAGTCTGCTCCCTTTGGCCGCTCGGGAACCCCACCGGACTTGATGGTGCCGACTACCGGAATCGAACTGGTGACCTACTGATTACAAGTCAGTTGCTCTACCTACTGAGCTAAGTCGGCATCAAGTAGCGCGCATTCTAGGGAGACCTGCGCGGTCATGCAACTAAAAATTTGCATAAAACGTTCTTTCGCTCACATTTTATGCGAATCCTCGCAAAGCGCGTAAGCGCTGCAAAAAGTAGTCAAAGATGGTCAGATATTCAACAAGCCCACAGCGTGATTTACCGCGTTCAACGTACCGCGGGCCGGCTTCCGAAAGCGTGCTCATCCATCTTTTTTCTTATTATTCCTGCCATCTGGTGTTAACCTCCTGCCCATTGTCCAAAATTAACTGTGTGATGAGCCACGATCCGGCAGTGTAGCGCTGGCTCACTGAAGCATGCTTATGAGCAAAAAAGAGCAAACGTTAATGACGCCTTATCTTCACTTTAACCGCAGCCAGTGGGCTGCCCTGCGTGATTCCGTCCCTATGACGCTGACGGAAGGTGAAATCGCACGGTTAAAAGGGATAAACGAAGATCTGTCCCTGGAAGAGGTGGCAGAAATTTATCTCCCCCTCTCTCGCTTGCTTAACTTCTATATCAGCTCGAACCTGCGTCGTCAGGCGGTGCTGGAGCAGTTTCTCGGGACGAACGGTCAACGCATTCCTTATATCATTAGTATCGCAGGCAGCGTGGCCGTGGGTAAAAGTACCACCGCGCGCGTGTTGCAGGCGCTGTTGAGCCGCTGGCCGGAACACCGCAGCGTGGAGCTGATCACGACCGACGGCTTCCTGCATCCAAACGAGGTGTTAAAAGAACGCGGGCTGATGAAGAAGAAAGGCTTCCCGCTCTCTTATGATATGCACCGTCTGGTGAAATTTGTCTCCGACCTGAAATCCGGCGTGCCGTCACGTGACGGCGCCGGTCTATTCGCACCTGATCTACGATCGCATCCCGGGTGGGGATAAAACGGTGGTCCAGCCGGATATTCTGATTCTGGAAGGTCTGAACGTGCTGCAAAGCGGCATGGACTATCCTCACGACCCGCATCACGTATTTGTCTCGGATTTCGTCGATTTCTCTATTTATGTCGATGCGCCGGAAGACCTGCTGCAGAACTGGTACATCAACCGCTTCCTGAAGTTCCGCGAAGGGGCCTTCACCGATCCGGACTCCTATTTCCACCACTATGCTCAGCTTTCTGAAGAAGAAGCGATCAATGTGGCGACGGGGCTGTGGAATGAGATCAACTACGTGAACCTCAAAGAGAACATCCTGCCGACGCGCGAGCGTGCGAGCCTGATCCTCACCAAGGCCGCTAACCACGCCGTGAGCAAAGCGTGCGTTTACGTAAATAGTATTAAAGAACGCCTACCGCTTTATTCAGGGGCGTTTTGCCTTCCTGTTTACTGTGTTAACTATGCCGCACGCGCAGTGAAATTTCCCCGCCGACCCAGGGTTTTATCTCCCCATCCTGTTCCAGCAGTAGAGCGTCCCTGCGCATCAATACCGCGCGCAATGCCATGCACTTCACGATCACCAATCAGCAGTTTTACCGGGCGGTTGATAAAGTTATCCAGCGTTTCCCAGCGCGACAGGAACGGCGCCAGCCCTTCCTGTTCAAATAGGGCGGTAGAGCGAGCTTCACGCAGACTCTTTAATCATACGGTGGCGGCAAGCTTGTTACGATCGATGGCGATCCCCGCTTCCTGCAGGTTAATCCAGCCCTGATTAACCACGTCATTCTGGACATTGCGCATCACCATATTGAGGCCCGCGCCAATGACGATTTGCGCCGCATCGCCCGTTTTGCCCGTCAGTTCGACCAGAATCCCCGCCAGTTTACGATCGTTGAGGTACAGATCGTTAGGCCATTTAACACGCACGTCTGATCCGCACCCAGATCGTGCAGAACCTCCGCCATGACGATACCGATCACCAGACTCAGGCCCATTGCCGCGGCCGGGCCCTGATCGAGTCGCCAGTACATGGACAGATAGAGATTGGCGCCAAAGGGCGAGAACCATTTGCGGCCGCGACGGCCGCGCCCGGCCTGTTGATATTCAGCAACGCAGGCATCGCCGGATTTCAGCTCAGGCAGGCGATCCAGCAAATACTGGTTCGTCGAATCAATCACCGGCAGCACCGCCACGTTGCCGTGTCCAATCTGGCTGCGGATCGCGTCTTCATTCAGCAACTGAATCGGCTCCGGCAGGCTGTAGCCTTTTCCGGGAACCGTAAACACATCAACACCCCAGTCGCGGAGCGTCTGGATATGTTTATTGATGGCGGCGCGGCTCATGCCCAGCTGCTCACCCAGCTGCTCGCCGGAATGGAATTCACCATCCGCCAGGATACCAATCAGGGTTAACGGAACGGTATTATCCTTCATGCGATCGTCTCCACGGCATTGACTTCACCTGTGCGCCAATGAAGCGGACTTCTGGCTCCAGCCAGACGTTAAATTTTTCGCCCACACGCTGGCGAACATAGTGAGCCAGCTGTACCACATCGTCGCTGGTTGCATCGTGTTGATTAATCAGCACCAGAGCCTGCTGTCGGTGAACGGCTGCACCGCCAACTGAAGTGCCTTTTAGCTGGCATTGATCGATAAGCCATCCAGCGGCCAGCTTCACGCTGCCATCCGTCGCTGAGGATAGTGCGGCATAGCAGGATAGTGCGTGAGCAATGCCTCTGCCTGCTGAGCGGAGATCACCGGGATTTTTAAAGAAACTGCCTGCATTTCCGTTAACTTTGGGATCGGGAAGCTTGGTCGCATATGGCAAACCGAGTCAAAAACGTCGCGTGCGGTAACGGTAGCCGGATCGAGACGCGTTAAATCCCCGTAGGTCAATACGGGCTGCCAGTTCTTCGACAGACGCAAACCCACGGCGACAATCACGTAGCGATCCTGATATTCATGTTTGAAGATACTGTCACGATAGCCAAAACGGCACTGTTCTGCGGTTAAACGCGTCGCCGTTCCGGTCGCCAGCTCGATGCAGTCGACATATTCACAGACATGTTTCAGTTCGATGCCGTAGGCGCCGATGTTCTGAATGGGTGACGATCCGGCGCAGCCTGGAATAAGCGCAAGGTTTTCCAGACCCGGCCATCCCTTTTTCGAGGGTAAGCTGCACCAGGTGATGCCAGTTTTCACCAGCCCCCACGTGCACGTGCCAGCTGTCGGCACGCTCTTCCACATCAATTCCCATGATGCGGTTAACGATCACCGTTCCCGCAAAATCATCGAGAAACAGGACATTACTTCCTTCGCCCAGAATCAGTACGGGTTCGTTTTTTCTGTTGCGCTTTGCCATGCATCCAGCAGCTGCTGTGCAGTATCGGCACGTACAGAGCTGCTTTCAGCCGCGATTGCAAGACCCAGTGTGTTGAACGCTTTCAAGGGAAGTCTGAGGGCTTAAGGGACATAGTTCAGAGCGGCCTATCCTGATGCAAAAACGCAGGTAGTTTACCGTATAAGCAGGGTGTTACAGGTGGGGAGTATTGTCGCGTTTTTAGCGGGAAATTTGCCGGAGTACGGACGTAAAAAAGCCCCGGACTT
>JBCNOY010000013.1:0-66553 GCA_039593615.1 Enterobacterales bacterium
AACTTAACGCTTATTTATGTCGCGAATCGCCCGTTAAATGTGCGATTTCCCGCGCAAAACTGGCTACCTGCGACCAGTCGGTATAAACCACTTCTTTACGCGTATCCGTTTCGCCGCCCGTCATCTTCATAATAAGACGGATCATAAAGCGGTCATACCAGCGGTAGCGAGGGTAGCGCAGCGCGCCGGCAAAGACGGCGCACAGTTCTGGCTGCCACGGCGAGTTGAGTAAAAACTTGCGCGTGTAGCTGTTGGTCTGCGGCGTGCGCTTCTCGGGTTTACGCGCGACCAGATTGACCGAGTAAAACGCACCGGGCAATTTGTTGAGCACCGCCGTATGCTTTTTCACAAAACGATCCAGCGCCGGATGGAAATGCCCGTAACGAATAGAAGCACCAATTACCACGCGGTCGTAATCCTGCCAGCTTATCTGCTCAGCACGGTTTAGGTTCACCACATCCGAGTAAATCCCCAGCTCTTTTAATTCAGATGCCAGATACGCGGCAATCTCACGCGTTTGCCCGTCTCGCGTAGAGAAAAGAATCAGTGTTTTCATCAACGGCTCCTTACTCGCGCCAGAATGTAGGGGTGAAGAGCACCAGCAGCGTAAAGACCTCAAGGCGACCAAACAGCATATTGGCGATGAGGATCCATTTCGCGACGGGGTTCATACTCGCAAAGTTATCCGCCACAACCCCCAGGCCAGGCCCGAGGTTATTCAATGTTGCCACCACGGACGCAAAGGCGGAGAAATCATCCACACCCGTCGCGATAATCGCCAGCATACTGACGATAAAGACCAGCGCATACGCCGAGAAGAATCCCCACACCGCTTCGAGGATACGTTCCGGCAGCGCGCGGTTCCCCAGCTTAATGCTGTAGACCGCGTTGGGGTGGACCAGACGTTTCAGCTCGCGGTTGCCCTGCTTAAACAGCAGCAGAATACGAATCACCTTCAGACCACCGCCCGTCGACCCCGCACAGCCGCCGATAAACGCGGAACAGAGCAACAGCACCGGCAGGAACAGCGGCCAGCGCGCGATGCTGTCCGTGGTAAACCCGGCCGTCGTCGCCATCGATACCACCTGGAAGAACGCCTGGTTTAGCGTGGTCAGCCGCGGAGTTATAGACATCATGGAACCACAGCACCAGGGTGCAGATGATCACCAGCGTCAGCTGGACGCCAATAAACATGCGGAACTCAGGGTCGCGCCAGTACACCTTCAGGCTGCGCCCGCTCAGTAAAGAGAAGTGCAGACCGTAGTTACAGCCAGAGATCAGCAGGAAAATGGCAATGATGGTGTTAATCGTTGGGCTGTCGAAGTAGCCGACGCTGGCATCGTGGGTAGAGAACCCGCCGATGGCGATCGTCGCGAAGCTGTGTCCGATGGCGTCGAACAGCGGGCATCCCGGCAAACCATAGCGCCAGCGCACAGGCCACCGTCAGCAACACATAGATAAGCCACAGGGTTTTCGCCGTCTCGGCAATACGCGGGCGCATCTTGTTATCTTTCAGCGGCCCGGGCATTTCGGCGCGATAGAGCTGCATCCCACCGACGCCCAGAATCGGCAGGATGGCCACCGCCAGCACGATGATCCCCATCCCGCCGAACCACTGCAGCATCTGACGATAGAAGAGAATCGCGTGCGGCAGCGAATCCAGCCCTACCAGCGTCGTCGCCCCGGTCGTCGTTAAGCCGGAGAAGGATTCAAAGAAGGCATCCGTGACCGTCAGGTTAGGCTGTTCAGAGAAGATAAAGGGCAGTGCCCCGACGCTCCCCAGCACCGTCCAGAACAGCACGACGATCAGAAAGCCTTCGCGAGATTTCAGCTCACCTTTCTGACGACGGTTCGGCCACCACAGCAGGGAGCCGATCGCCAGCGCGACAAAGAAGGTCTGGGTAAATGCCCGCCCCGCGCCGTCCCGGTAGATAAGCGCCACCAGTCCAGGGAGAATCATCGTTCCCGAGAAAAGAGATGACCAGCAGTCCAACGATTCGGGTTATGGCGCGAAAATGCATCTCTGCCGCTTCCTTTGGTATTCAAAAGTGAGGTGGGGATTATTCTTCAATCGGCAGCAATTGCAACGAACCACGACTAAAATCAGCGAGTTTTGCTGAAAAAGCAGCCAGTTCCGCCTGAGGAAGCGCCACGCGTAATTGCACCATTGCCTGATATTCACTGTGTGCGATGACACCGTTAAACTGCCGCAGCAGCGCTTCAATACCCGATAGCTGGGCGTAATCGCATAATAAAGTATATTCGGTAAGCGGCGTTTTGCGGGTAGTGACCAGCATATTAAGCGCCTGCTGCACGCCGCCGCCGTAGGCTTTCACCAGCCCACCGGTGCCCAACAAAATGCCGCCGTAGTAGCGCACCACCACGGCGGTTATTTCGCCCACGCCGCTGCCCATCAGCTGGGAGAGCATGGGTTTACCGGCCGTGCCCGCCGGTTCACCGTCGTCGGAAAACCCCAGCTGCTGCGAATCGTCCGGCGGCCCTGCCACCCACGCCACGCAGTGGTGGCGGGCGTCAGGATGCTCAGGCCGGACCGGCTCGACAAACGCCTTTTGCCGCCTCTACGCCGTCGGTATGCGCCAGCAGCGTAATAAAGCGGCTTTTCTTGATTTCCTCAACAAAGGTGACCGGTTCAGCCGGTATCAGCCAGCTTTCCATCAGGCCAGCTTCAGGTCTCGCGTCATATTCTCGATACCGTTTTCGTGAATCACCACGTTATCTTCGATGCGAATACCGCCAAACGGCTTCAGCGCGTCAATTTTTTCCCAGTTGAAGTGCTTGCTGAACTGGCCTTCACGCCACGGCGCCAGCAGGGATTCGATAAAGTAGATCCCCGGTTCAATGGTCAGCACCATGCGCGGCTCCAGCATACGGGTGCAGCGCAGGTAAGGATATTTAGACGGTGCCGCCAGATGCGTACCGCTATCATCCTGCATAAAGCCCGCAACGTCGTGCACCTGCAGGCCCAGCGGGTGGCCGATACCGTGCGGCATGAACGGCCCGGTCAGATCGTTCTCGACCATCGCCTCTTCGCTCATGTCTTTCACAATCTGATGCTTACGCAGCAGTTTGGCGATGCGCTGATGGAACTGGATGTGGTAATCCACATAGCTGGCGCCCGCTTTCATGGTGGCAATCAGCGCCAGCTGTTCATCGTTCACGTCTTTAATCAGCTGCGCGAACTCGGTGTCCGCATTCGCCGCCCAGGTGCGGGTCAGGTCGGCCGCGTAGCCGTTGTACTCTGCCCCTGCGTCCAGCAGGAAGCTGCGCATTTCCGACGGAACTGGTGATCCAGTTTGGTGTAGTGCAGCACGGACGCGTGCTCGTTCAGCGCGACAATGTTGCTGTACGGCACGTCGGTATCGCGATGGCCGGTGGCGGTCAGGTAGGCCTGGTTGATATCGAACTCGCTCATGCCGGACTGGAAGGCTTCATGCGCCGCACGGTGGCCCGTTCACCGCCGTCTTTTGCGCTTCACGCATGCAGGAAAGTTCGTAGTCGGTTTTATACGCGCGGTAATAGTGCAGGTAATCCAGCACCCCTTTCGGGTTGAGTTTGTCTGCCGCAATATCCAGGCCCAATGCGCGCTCCGGAACAGGGCCAATATAGGCGATGTTGCCGCGCGCGGCAGGCAGCTGGCCGCCAATACCGTCCGCTTTTGGCAGCGCAATGACCTCAATCTCTTCCGTCCAGAAAGAGGTCGGCAGCGGCTCAACGTTGTGCCAGTAATCGACCGGCAGGTAGAACCACAGTTTCGGCTTGTTCACGCCATCCACCAGCAGCCAGCAGTTGGGCACCTGCGTCACCGGCACCCAGGCTTTAAACTGCGGGTTCACCTTAAACGGATAGGCGTGGTCATCCAGAAAGGTATTCATCAGCTCGCCGGAGTGGATCAGCAGCGCATCCAGCTTAAAGCGGGCCAGTACATCGCGGGTACGTTCCTGTAGGGTAACGATATGATTTTTATAAAGCGAAGCCAGTGAGTCCATCATTATTCCTTTCGTTTTTTTGACCTCAAGTCATCGCATCTTAGCACACCTCACGTCGGCTCCGCGCGCTGTGATCCATGACCGTTGATCAATTGAGTAATCTCTTAGAGTTTTGCATTTTATTAACATAAATCCCACACTCCGATTCATCTGGTATGACCAGATCAAATTGCTGGATTCAGGAGACTGACATGCTCTACAAAGGCGACACCCTGTACCTCAACTGGCTGGAAGATGGCATTGCCGAACTGGTGTTCGATGCCCCCGGCTCAGTGAACAAGCTTGATACCGCGACGGTGGCCAGCCTTGGCCAGGCGCTGGACGTTCTGGAAAAACAACCTGAATTAAAAGGGCTGCTGCTGCGTTCGGACAAAGCGGCCTTTATCGTCGGTGCCGATATCACCGAATTCCTTTCGCTGTTCCTGGTGCCGGAAGAACAGCTGAGCCAGTGGCTGCACTTTGCCAACAGCGTCTTTAATCGTCTGGAAGATTTGCCTGTCCCGACCATTTCCGCCGTTAACGGCTATGCGCTGGGCGGTGGCTGCGAGTGCGTGCTGGCGACCGACTACCGCCTGGCGACGCCGGACCTGCGCATCGGCCTGCCGGAAACCAAGCTGGGCATCATGCCGGGCTTTGGCGGCTCCGTCCGTATGCCGCGCCTGCTGGGTGCCGACAGCGCGCTGGAGATCATCGCCGCCGGTAAAGATGTCGGCGCAGAACAGGCGCAGAAAATCGGTCTGGTCGATGGCGGTGGTAAGCAGCGGAGAAGCTGTCGGAAGGCGGCGCTGGCCATTCTGCATCAGGCCATTTAACGGCGACGGCGAGCTGGAAAGGCACCGTCGCCAGCCGAAGCTGGAGCCGCTAAAACTCAGCAAGATTGAAGCCGCCATGAGCTTCACCATCGCCAAAGGCATGGTGATGCAGACGGCCGGTAAACACTACCCGGCGCCGATCACGGCGGTGAAAACCATTGAAGCGGCTGCCCGTCTCGGCCGCGATGAAGCGCTGAAGCTGGAAAATCAGAGCTTTGTCCCGCTGGCGCACACCAATGAGGCTCGTGCGCTGGTCGGTATCTTCCTGAACGATCAGTTCGTGAAAGGCAAAGCCAAACAGCTGACCAAAAACGTTGAGACGCCAAAACATGCGGCGGTACTCGGCGCGGGCATTATGGGCGGCGGCATCGCTTACCAGTCGGCCTGGAAAGGCGTGCCGGTGGTGATGAAAGACATCAACGAGAAATCCCTGACGCTGGGCATGACCGAAGCGGCCAAGCTGCTGAATAAACAGCTGGAGCGCGGCAAAATTGACGGTCTGAAGCTGGCAGGCGTGATTTCCACCATTCAGCCCACGCTGGAATACAGCGGTTTTGATCGTGCCGACGTGGTGGTCGAAGCCGTCGTCGAGAACCCGAAAGTCAAAAAAGCGGTGCTGGCGGAAACGGAGGACAAGGTTCGTCCGGATACCGTGCTGGCCTCTAACACCTCCACCATTCCAATCAGCGAACTGGCGAGCGCGCTGAAGCGTCCGGAAAACTTCTGCGGCATGCACTTCTTCAACCCGGTACACCGTATGCCGCTGGTCGAAGTGATCCGCGGGGAAAAAACCTCCGACGACACCATCGCCAAAGTGGTGGCCTGGGCCAGCAAGATGGGCAAAACGCCGATCGTGGTTAACGACTGTCCGGGCTTCTTCGTCAACCGCGTGCTGTTCCCTTACTTCGCCGGTTTCAGCCAGCTGCTGCGCGACGGCGCGGACTTCCGCAAAATCGACAAAGTGATGGAAAAACAGTTCGGCTGGCCGATGGGCCCGGCGTATCTGCTGGACGTTGTGGGCATTGATACCGCCCACCACGCCCAGGCGGTGATGGCGGCACGGCTTCCCGCAGCGCATGCAGAAAGACTATCGCGACGCCATTGACGCGCTGTTCGACGCCAACCGCTTCGGTCAGAAAAACGGCCTGGGCTTCTGGCGCTATAAAGAAGACAGCAAAGGCAAACCGAAGAAAGAAGAAGACGCGGCGGTCGATGGCCTGCTGGCCGATGTCAGTCAGCCGAAACGCGACTTCAGCGACGAAGAGATCATCGCCCGCATGATGATCCCGATGATCAACGAAGTGGTGCGTTGCCTGGAAGAAGGCATTATCGCCAGCCCGGCGGAAGCGGATATGGCGCTGGTATACGGCCTGGGCTTCCCTCCGTTCCACGGCGGCGCGTTCCGCTGGCTGGACACGCTCGGCACGCGCCCGCTATCTCGATATGGCTCAGCAGTATCAGCACCTCGGCCCGCTGTATGAGGTGCCGGAAGGGCTGCGTAACAAAGCGCGCCATCACGCATCAGAGCTACTATCCCGTGGGGCGCTCAACCGGTTGGTGCCGGCGGCGCTGAAAACGGCTTAAGGAGTCACAATGGAAAAGGTTGTCATTGTTGATGCGATTCGCACCCCGATGGGCCGTTCAAAAGGCGGCGCCTTCCGCAACGTGCGTGCGGAAGACCTCTCCGCGCACCTGATGCGTGACCTGCTGGCGCGTAACCCGGCGCTGGATGCCGCTGCGCTCGACGATATCTTACTGGGGCTGCGTGCAGCAGACGCTGGAGCAGGGCTTCAACATCGCCCGCAACGCCGCGCTGCTGGCGGAGATCCCGCATTCGCGTGCCGGCCGTCACCGTCAACCGCCTGTGCGGCTCATCAATGCAGGCGCTGCACGACGCGGCGCGCATGATCATGACCGGCGATGCGCACGCCTGCCTGGTGGGCGGCGTGGAGCATATGGGCCACGTGCCGATGAGCCACGGCGTCGATTTCCATCCGGGCATGAGCCGCAACGTGGCGAAAGCCGCGGGGATGATGGGGCTGACCGCCGAGATGCTGTCCCGCCTGCACGGCATCAGCCGCGAAATGCAGGATGCCTTTGCCGCGCGCTCTCACGCTCGCGCATGGGCCGCCACGCAGTCCGGTGCCTTCAAAAACGAGATCATCCCGACCGGCGGCCACGATGCCGATGGCGTTCTGAAGCAGTTCAGCTACGACGAAGTCATCCGCCCGGAAACCACCGTCGAAGCGCTTTCCACGCTGCGTCCGGCGTTTGATCCGGTCACCGGCACGGTCACCGCCGGCACCTCGTCGGCGCTGTCCGACGGCGCCGCCGCGATGCTGGTGATGAGCGAAAGCCGCGCCCGCGAGCTGGGCTTGACGCCGCGCGCTCGCATCCGCTCGATGGCGGTCGTGGGCTGCGATCCGTCGATCATGGGTTACGGCCCGGTTCCGGCTCAGGAAGCTGGCGCTGAAAAAAGCCGGGCTGACCCGCCAGCGACATCGATCTGTTTGAGATGAACGAAGCCTTCGCCGCGCAGATCCTGCCGTGCATTAAAGATCTGGGGCTGATGGAGCAGATCGACGAGAAGATTAACCTCAACGGCGGCGCGATCGCCCTCGGTCACCCGCTGGGCTGTTCCGGGGCGCGTATCAGCACCACGCTGATCAACCTGATGGAACGCAAAGATGCCCAGTTTGGTCTGGCAACGATGTGTATCGGGCTGGGTCAGGGTATCGCGACGGTGTTTGAACGCGTTTAGGTGTGTCTATAACTTGGGTTGACCGACTACACTTGCATCGTTGTTCCCGCCTGTCAACCGGGCGGGCTTTTTTGCGGAAGTTTGCGCGGCACGTGCACTGCGCACCAGTCATCACACTGGGGGGGGGGGGTTTAGTGGGTTTTTTGTGGGGGATTCAAATAAAGGCAAACGCATCGCCAAACAGGCGGTCTTCACGCGCGCCACGTTCGTTACAGAACAGATCGCGGGCAATTTTCGCCATCTCGAAACGCCCTGCGATATAGATATCGTGCCCCGCCAGCGTGCCGTAATCCTGCAGCACCGCCGTCAGCACCGTGCCGCTGCGCCCGCGCCAGCCCTCTTCCGGCTGCTCAACCACCGGCTCAATGCGCAGGTTAGGATGGGTGACGCTCAGCGCTTCCAGCTCAGACAGGTCGTACAGATGTTTCTCTTCACGGCCACCCCAGTAGATCGTGATATCACGGTCGGGGTTACGCGCCAGGGCGGTCAACAGAATGGAGCGCACATAGGAGAAGCCGGTACCGCCGGCGATCAGCACCAGCGGACGCTCTCTCGTCATCGCGCAGCCAGGCATCGCCGTGCGGAATATCCACTACGATCTCGCGCTCCTTCAGGATGCGATCCATCACCGCCATGGCATACAGGTTCAGCTCTGACGCACCAATATGCAGCTCAATAAATTCCTGCTCCGCTGGCGTGGATGCCATAGAGAAAGGACGCTTATCGCGCTCATCCATCACCACCATCAGATACTGACCCGCGCGGAAAGAGAATGCCGCTTCCGGCACTAAACGGACGCGATATACGGTGTCGGTGATGGCATCTACCGAGGTCACTTTACAGCTTAAGGTTGTCATGCGTTCTCTCTGTGGGGGGTTTATGGGTCTCAGCGGCCATCAGGGCGCGCTAGCGGTTTACGGTTCCGTCATTCAATATGGCCAGCTCGTCCCAGATCGCGTCAATGCGCGCGGTCACCGCAGGATCTTTTTTGATCGGGCGACCCCATTCACGCTCGGTTTCGCCCGGCCATTTATTGGTGGCATCCAGCCCCATCTTCGAGCCAAGACCGGAAACCGGCGAGGCGAAGTCCAGATAATCGATCGGCGTGTTTTCGACCAGCACCGTATCGCGCGCCGGATCCATTCGCGTGGTGATGGCCCAGATCACGTCATTCCAGTCGCGCGCGTTGACGTCATCATCGCAGACGATAACAAACTTGGTGTACATAAACTGGCGCAGGAACGACCAGACGCCCATCATCACGCGTTTGGCGTGGCCGGGGTACTGCTTCTTCATCGTCACCACCGCCATGCGATAGGAGCAACCTTCCGGCGGCAGATAGAAATCGACAATTTCCGGGAACTGCTTTTGCAGGATCGGCACGAACACTTCGTTCAGCGCCACGCCCAGGACCGCCGGCTCATCCGGCGGACGCCCGGTATAGGTGGAGTGGTAAATCGCGTCTGCGACGCTGGGTAATGTGCGTCGACGGTAAACACCGGGAAGCTATCCACTTCGTTGTAGTAGCCGGTGTGGTCGCCGTAGGGGCCTTCCGGCGCCATTTCACCCGGTTCGATGTAGCCTTCCAGCACGATTTCGGCGCTGGCCGGCACTTCCAGATCGTTGGAGATGCACTTCACCACTTCGGTTTTCGTTGCCCGCGCAGCAGGCCGGCAAAAGCATATTCAGAGAGCGTATCCGGCACCGGCGTGACCGCGCCGAGAATGGTGGCCGGATCGGCGCCCAGCGCCACGGCCACCGGGAAACGTTCGCCGGGATGCGCTTCTGGCACCACTCCTGGAAATCCAGCGCGCCGCCGCGATGCGACAGCCAGCGCATGATCAGCTTATTCTTGCGGCCGATCACCTGCTGGCGGTAGATGCCGAGGTTCTGCCGTTCTTTGTGCGGGCCGCGCGTGACGGTCAGGCCCCAGGTGATCAGCGGCGCGGCATCGTCCGGCCAGCACTGCATGACCGGGATTTTGGTCAGATCAACCGCATCGCCTTCCAGCAACCTTTTCCTGGCAGGGCGCGCCGCGCAGGCGTTTGGTCGGCATGTTCAGCACCTGCTTAAACTGCGGCAGCTTGTCGAACAGATCGCGGAAGCCTTTCGGCGGCTCCGGCTCTTTCAGGAACGCCAGCAGCTTACCGACTTCGCGCAGCGCGCTGACGTCTTCCTGCCCCATCCCCAGCGCCACGCGATGCGGCGTACCGAACAGGTTGCACAGCACCGGCATGGCGTAGCCTTTCGGGTTTTCAAACAGCAACGCCGGGCCACCGGCACGCAGGGTGCGGTCGGCAATTTCTGTCATCTCCAGGTAAGGATCGATCGGCTGAGTGATGCGTTTTAGTTCGCCGCGCTGTTCCAGCAGCGCGAGAAAGTCGCGTAGATCGTGGTATTTCATGCGGCGTTAGTCTTCCGGCCAGAGTGAAGCGTCATTATAAGTTTGTTCACGCCAGCGTGTTTGAGTTTCTGCGTCAGGCGGGCTGACAGGAAAACGGCACCAGCGACTGCAGGGCCAGCACATCGTGATATTCGCGCGTCTCCTCGCCGTGGCGGAACACCTTGAAGCCCTGCCCGTTAGCGCTGAAGTAACGCAGCGCATCGCCTTCAACGTGCAGCAGGCTGCCTTCACGCAGCGCCACCACCGATTCACTCGGGTTGACCGCGCAGAACTCCGCCAGGCGCTCGTCACGGGTTTCGCCCATGTGGCCGCTGATATGCGCGTCGATGTAATGCGGGTTGATCTGCACCGGGAACAGCCCCAGCGCTGGCAGCACCACGCTGCAGCGCACCGGCATATCATTGGTGGTACGAATGCTCGGCGTCGCCACGTTGCAACCGGCGCTCCAGCCGACGTAAGGCACCTCACGCTCTCGCACCGCGCGCTGGATAGGCACGATCAGGCCTTGTTCGTGCAGCATTTGGTTCAGCAGCCAGGTATTGCCGCCGCTCACCAAAATACACTCCGCCTGCTCGATCGCCGCAACCGGTGTCTCGAACTCATGTACCGTGCGCACCGGAATGCCCAGTGACTGAGACAACGCCTGCGCACGCTGGGCGTGATCGTCACGAATAATGGCGTAGGGCACCAGCACCGCCGAGGTGATACCGCGCCGCGAATCATCGCCGCAGTGCGGTCGCTACCTCGCAGCCCGCTCGTCGCCCTTTGCCTTGCTCGTAAAACGTTCCTCCCCTCCTTTTTCTTCGTCTATGTTCAGTCTGATACAGATGATCGCCAGACGTCAATTTTCTTGCTGAAAAGCGTTAGTTCGCCGCACCAATCGGAAAATTCGTAGAGATTTTTCTTGTGTGACCGGGTTTCCGGCCGCCGATGCGCTATAACTCTGATCCGGAACAGGGTTTTGTTATTCTTGCGCCCCAATTATTTGGGAGCAGTTATGGAATCCTGGTATTTACTTTATTGCAAACGCGGGCAGCTTTTGCGCGCGCAGGAACATCTTGAACGTCAGTCGGTCAATTGCCTCACGCCCGATGATCACGCTGGAAAAAATGGTGCGCGGCAAGCGCACCACCGTGAGTGAGCCGCTGTTTCCCAACTATCTGTTTGTGGAGTTCGACCCGGAAGTGATTCACACCACCACCATCAGCGCCACGCGCGGCGTCAGCCACTTCGTGCGTTTTGGTGCCATGCCCGCGACGGTGCCGTATGAAGTGATCGAAGCGCTGCGGACTGATCAGCGCCGCAGATCCTGCTGGATCCGGAAACGCCGCAGGTCGGCGATGACGTGGTGATTACCGAAGGCGCTTTCGAAGGCCTGCAGGCGATTTTTGCCGAGCCGGACGGGGAAGCGCGCTCCATGCTGTTGCTTAATCTGCTGAACAAGCAGGTGCTGCAGAGCGTTAAAAACACCGACTTCCGTAAGGCTTTAAGCGTTCAGCCTGAATAGCTTACGTGCGTTGTCATCCGTCGTCTGTGCAGCCAGTGCGTCTGGCTCTTCTCCACGCCAGTGCGCGACCTGCTGAACGATATGCCGCAGATAAGCAGGGTTCATTACGGCGCGATGCCGGTTTGGGTTGCATATCGCGCGGCAGCAGATAAGGCGCATCCGTTTCCAGCAGCAGCCGGTCTGCCGGGATCAGCGGCAGCAGGTCCCGCAGCTCCATTCCGCGCCGCTCATCGCACACCCAGCCGGTAATCCCCAGATAAAGCCCCAGCGCCAGGCAGGCTTCCAGCTCCTCACGCGTGCCGGTAAAGCAGTGCAGCACCGCGCCCGGCAGTTTCTCCAGCCACGGCTCCAGCAGAGCCAGGAAACGCTCATGCGCGTCGCGGCAGTGCATAAATACGGGCATTTCAAGCTCTGCCGCCAGCGCAAGCTGGGCAGTGAACGCCTTTTCCTGCTCTTCAGGCGTGGAAAAGTTACGGTTGAAATCGAGGCCGCATTCGCCAATCGCCACCACCTGCTCGCTGTCTTAGCCAGCCGGCGCAGCGTCACTGGCGGTTTCCGCCGTCCACTCGCTGGCGTGATGCGGATGCACGCCGGCGGTAGACCAACAGTAGCCCGCGTGCCGTGTCGCCAGCTGCTGCGCCTGCTCGCTCTCATGCAGGTTGGTGCCCGTCAGCAGCAGTCCTTTCACCCCGGCGGCAAACGCGCGCGCAACCACCTCATCGCGATCTTTCGCAAACTGCGAGCTGGTCAGGTTAACGCCGATATCAAACATGTTTGCTCCCCATTCCGTCTTCAAGCGACGGATAGAAAAACCGCCCGGCAGGCGGGCGGTTAAGATTCATCATCACCCCATCAGCGGGATGCCTTGCTGCATCGGGCGTCGGGGTTCTGTTCCTCATCGTCTGCCGCCTGACGTCCTTTACCCACATAGAAGCGGGAGAAGAAGACGCCGACTTCAAACAGGCAGTACATCGGTATGGCCAGCAGCGTTTGCGAGAACACATCCGGCGGCGTCAGCAGCATGCCAACCACAAACGCGCCGACCAGCATATACGGACGCTTCTTTCGCAGATCGTCCGGGGTGGTTACCCCGATCCAGCACAGCAGCACAATGGCCACCGGCACTTCAAAGGCCACGCCAAACGCCATAAACAGCGCCATGACAAAGCTGAGGTAGCTGGCGATATCCGTGTCGACACCTGGACCCCTTCCGGCGCGGTATGCGTCAGGAAGCCAAAGGCCAGCGGGAACACAACGAAGTAGGCAAACGCCATGCCGATATAGAACAGCAGCGAACTGGACACCAGCAGCGGCATCACCAGGCGGCGTTCATGCTTATACAGCGCCGGCGCGACAAACGCCCACACCTGATACAGAATCACCGGCGCCGCAGAGGCAATCAACGACACCCAATGAAGGTCAGCTTGATCGGGGTAAAGAACGGTGAAGCAACGTCCGTGGCGATCATCGTTGCGCCCCGCGGCATCTGCTTGATCAGCGGCGCAGAAACCACCTGATAGATATCGTTGGCGAAATAGACCAGGCACAGGAAAATAACCAAAACCGCAATAATGCAGTTCAACAGACGCTTACGCAGCTCAATGAGGTGCGTAATAAGCGGTTGGGTATCATCTACAGCCATGTTTATCGCTTCATCATTTGACGGGAGGAGTCGAGTCGGACAGGCGCGTACGGGTTTTAATTCCGGTTGTTTCGGGCTGGTCGGCTGGTTCATTTCGGTTTCCTGCGGGCGCCTGCGCCGGGGCGCTGGCCTGATGTTCAGCGCTGGCAGGCGTCACAACGCTGTGCGGCTCTGCGCGGCTGTCGCTCACCACCGGGCGGTTATGGATGGTGTTTGCTTCATCGCTCGCTTTTTCAGGATCGTTAATGCTGTAGGAGCGCTTCATGGATTCCGCCGCTTCGCGCAGCTCATCCATTGACGCTTTCAGCTCCGGCGTCAGGTTATCCATGCTCGCCTTCTCAACCTTTTTCAGGCTTTCCTGCAACTCCTGCAGCTTCAGCTCCTGCGCCAGTTCATTCTGCACGGTCGCTGCCAGCGAGCGCAGCGCGCGGACCCAGCCCCACAACGGTTTTCACCGCCACCGGCAAACGCTGCGGCCCCAGCACAATCAGGCCGATCACAAACACCAGCAGCAGCTCACTAAAACCAATGTCGAACACGACTTATACCTGCTCCTTGTCTCGTGGCGTTTTAGCGTCTTTTTGCTCTCTGGCTTTTGCTTGCTTGTCGGAGATGGAGTTTGGCGGTGAAGTCAGCGTCCTGCTCTTTCGGTTTTATCCTGTTTGCTCGTCATCATCGCTCATCGCTTTTTTGAAGCCTTTGATAGACGCGCCCAGATCGGAACCAATAGAACCGAGCTTTTTGGTGCCGAACAGCAGCACGACGATGACGGCAATGATCAACAATTGCCAAATACTGATACCACCCATGAGATATGCCTCTAATATTCTGTGAAAAACGGTTAACTGTAACGCACAGAAAGTCCGTTTTTACCCGGACTTAAGCCTGCGACATTACGCGATTTGCACCAGGCAGACAATCAGTTTGTCTTGCGCCAGCCGATGCCAGCCAGACAACCACCCCGGCGGCCATCAACAGCCAGCCGGGAACAAGCTCGCCAGTCGGGCCGTTGTTCAACAGCAGCAGCGTGCCGCTCAGCAGCAGCGTTGCGCCAATCCCAAACAGATAACGTGACTGCCCCTGACGATCACGGGTGCGCTGCGCGTTCAAATCGGTGGGCGATTTTATCCATGCTGTGCTGAAGGTTCTTGCGCTGGCGCAAACTGTCATAAACCAGTTCAGGAAGTTCCGGCATTTTCTCTATCCAGAACGGGCCTTTCTCTTTCAGCGCGCGCACCAGCGCCGGAATGCCCACCTGATCCTTAATCCAGGACTCCAGGAAAGGTTTCGCGGTTTTCCACAGATCGAGCTGCGGATAGAGCTGTCGGCCGACACCCTCAACGTACAGCAAGGTTTTCTGCAGCAGCACCAGCTGCGGCTGCACTTCCATATTGAAGCGGCGAGCGGTGTTGAACAGGTTCAGCAGCACGTGGCCGAAGGAGATTTCCGCCAGCGGCTTTTCGAAAATCGGCTCGCACACGGTGCGGATCGCGAACTCGAACTCTTCGACGTTGGTGTCCGGCGGCACCCAGCCGGAGTCGACGTGCAGCTCGGCCACCTTGCGGTAGTCGCGGTTGAAGAAGGCGATGAAGTTCTCCGCCAGGTAGCGTTTATCTTCTTTGTTCAGCGAGCCCACGATGCCGCAGTCGATGCCGATATACTGCGGATCTTCCGGATGCTCGTAGCTGACGAAGATATTGCCGGGATGCATGTCGGCATGGAAAAAGCTGTCGCGGAACACCTGGGTGAAGAAGACCTGCACGCCACGCTCGGCCAGCAGCTTCATGTTGGTTCCGTGCTGCTCCAGCGTGACCACATCCGAGACCGGAATGCCGTAGATGCGCTCCATCACCAGCATGTTCTGGCTGCAGTAGTCGGAGTAGACTTCCGGCACGTACAGCATCGGGCTGTTTTCAAAGTTGCGGCGCAGCTGAATGGCGTTGGCCGCTTCGCGCAGCAGGTTAAGCTCATCAATCAGCGTTTTTTCATATTCCCGCACCACTTCCACGCGGACGCAGACGGCGGCCGTCCGGCAGCAGGCGCGGCACCCAGCGCGCCAGACGGTAAATCAGCTTCATGTCGGCTTTGATGATCGGCAGGATATCCGGGCGAATCACCTTGATCACCACTTCTTTGCCGTTTTCTTTCAGGCGCGCGGTATGCACCTGAGCGATCGAGGCCGATGCCAGCGGTTTAATATCGAAATCGTCAAACCAGGTTTCCACGGGAGCTGCCCATCGCCTCTTCAATCTGCTTTTTCGCGCGCGCGCCGTCAAACGGTGCGACGCGGTCCTGCAGCATCGCCAGCTCATCGGCAATCAGCGGCGGGAAGAGATCGCGGCGGGTCGAGAGCATCTGCCCGAACTTAATCCAAACCGGACCGAGCTCCTGCAGCGCCAGGCGCAGGCGCTCACCCAGCTGTTGCTTTATGGCGATTGGGCATCCAGAAGAACAGCATCCGCCGCCAGATGCGAAGCGGCAGCGTGATACGCATTTTGGGGATAAGCTCGTCGAGCCCGTAGCTCAAAAAGGACTGTGAATAATGAAATAGAGGCGCCGAATTTCACCAGGCGTCATTTGCCCTCCAGTTTTTCCAGCCGTTTGGTTAACGCATCAACCGCACGTTCAACACCGCGTTCTACCTCCTCACAAAACCACGCCACTTCCAGCGCCCCCGGCGCCACGCGCCACTCTTCCGTCAGCACCTCCGCCACATAGCGTTGCTGACGGCGGGTGAAGGCCTGCTGTTTGAGCTGGGCCAGGGGCGCACGCTGAGGGGCTTTCCCGATGCCCTCGGCGGCGATGTCGCCGATAAAGGGCGCGAGCAGCTCTGCCGGATCGAACTCCGCCAGATCGGTGAGCGCAACGAAGTTCTGCACGACCTGAATATCGCCTTCCACTTCCAGCTCACCGCTGCGGATAAGCGCCGTTAATTGCTGGCGATCGCGCAGTTTTGGCAGCACGCTCATGTGCGTGATGACCGAGCAGTCGGCTTCACCTTCCCACGCCCCCAGAACGTCAAGCTGGCGTTCGCTGAACACCAGCACCAGCGGGAGAATCGAGAACTCTTGCAGTACGCAACGCAGCAATACCTTGCCGTCCAGCCGCTGACGCGCGGCTTTCAGCGCTGCGATCGCGATACAACAGAGGGTTCAGCGCGGTCTCGATACCGGCGGTGACTGAGAGGGGTAAAGGGCATCGGGGACACCTCTCCACTCAGAACTTGAAGCCGCGATGCAGGGCGACAATCCCACCGGTCAGGTTGAAATAGGTGACGTTTTCAAATCCTGCGTCCTGCATCATCGCTTTCAGGGTTTCCTGATCGGGGTGCATACGGATCGATTCCGCCAGATAGCGGTAGCTTTCCGCGTCGTTTGCCACCAGCTCGCCGATGCGCGGCAGAACGTGGAAGGAGTAGGCGTCGTAGGCTTTGCTCAGCGGCTCAATAATCGGTTTGGAGAACTCCAGCACCAGCAGGCGGCCACCCGGCTTCAGCACGCGGAACATGGAGCGCAGCGCTTTGTCTTTGTCGGTCACGTTGCGCAGGCCGAAGGAGATGGTGATGCAGTCGAAGTAGTTGTCCGGGAACGGCAGCGCTTCGGCGTTTGCCTGCACATACTTGACGTTGCCGACCACGCCGATGTTGCGCAGCTTTTCGCGTCCCATTTTCAGCATGGAGTCGTTGATATCGGCCAGCACCACCTGCCCGGTTTCGCCCACCAGGCGCGAGAATTTCGCGGTCAGATCGCCGGTACCGCCGGCCAGATCCAGCACGCGTCTGCCCGCGGCGCACGCCGCTGCAGTCAATGGTGAAACGCTTCCACAAGCGATGAATGCCGAACGACATCAGGTCGTTCATCACGTCATACTTCGCCGCCACGGAATGAAATACGTGCGCCACCATGTCAGCTTTCTGCGCTTTGGCGACGGTCTGAAAGCCAAAGTGCGTTGTGTCTTGTGAATCGTCAGCCATCTTAGAGCCTGCTTATCAGTAAAATGTTCGTGAAGTGTAACAGATTGGGCGCGTTTGCCCGAGCACGTTTCCACCGGCGTGTTATTCGTTGATGCGGCGCAGGCGAAGTCTCGGCTGGTGAAGAATCTGCTCGCTAAGTGTTGTCTTCAGCGTTTGGCTCGCTGTTCATCGGCCCTTGTCTCATCCGAACGGCGTCGTCGGGCTGCGCCTGCTCTGCCAATTCCGGATTAATCTCGCGTTTAACCTCAACCCCCAGGCCGCGAAATGACTCGGCCTGCGCCAGCAGATTGCCACGCCCCGGCGGCGAGTTTTTTCATCGCCTGACGGTAATTATCCTGCGCTTTGTCCAGGCTCTGCCCGATGGAGGACATGTCGTCCACGAACAGGCGCATTTTGTCGTACAAGCTTGCTGGCGCGGTCGGCAATCTGCTGCGCGTTGCGGCTCTGATGCTCATAGCGCCACAGGTTGGCGATGGTGCGCAGCGCCACCAGCAGCGTGGTCGGGCTGACCAGCATAATGTTATTTCTGCAGCGCTTCGGTGATCAGTTCAGGCTGTCTGTCGAGTGCCAGCAGAAACGCCGGTTCGACCGGAATAAACATCAGCACATAGTCCAGCGAGCGCAGGCCGGGCAGCTGCTGATAGTCTTTGCGCCCCAGCAGGCGAATATGGTTGCGCACCGAGGCAATGTGCTCCTGCAGGCGCCTACTCGCGGGTGTAGCTCATCCTCGGCGTTGAAGTAGCGCTCATAGGCCACCAGCGTCATTTTGGCGTCAATCACCACATCTTTGCCCTGCGGCAGCCGCACGATCACATCCGGCTGCATACGCGCCCTGCTGCTCCATTTGCACACTGACCTGCGTTTCGTACTCGTACCCTTCGCGCAGGCCGGAGGCCTCCAGCACGCGGGTCAGCACCACTTCGCCCCAGTTGCCCTGGGTTTTGTTATCGCCTTTCAGCGCGCGGGTGAGGTTGATCGCCTCCTGCGCCATCTGGGCGTTCAGCTGCTGCAGATTGCGAATTTCATGCGCCAGCGTGTGACGTTCGCGCGCTTCCTGGCCAAAGCTGTCCTGCACCTGACGGCGGAAACCGTCCAGCTGTTCGCGCAGCGGCGTCGAGCAGGCTGTTCAGGCTCTGGCGGTTCTGTTCGTCAACGCGGCGGTTGCTGTGCTCAAAAATGCGGTTGGCGAGGTTTTCAAACTGTTCGCTGAGGCGCTGCTCGCTGTTGATCAGCAGGCGCTGCTTCTCCTCCGCCGCCATGCGCGTCTCTTCCAGACGGATGGTGACTTCCCGCAGCTCGGCCTCCTGCGCGCTGTTAACTTCCAGCTGATTACGCAGCTCGCGGCTGAGCTGTTCACTCTCGGCCCGCCAGTAATCCAGCTGCTGCAGGCGCTCCTGCGCGCCGCTGAGCGTGCCGTGAAGCTGGCGCAGCTCCTGTTCGCGCTGCTGCAGTTGCTGTTGCAGCTGTTCCAGCTGCTGCTGCTGACGCTGCTGCGCCTGTTCCAGCAGGCGGCGTTCGGTGGTGAAGCTGGCGTGCTGATGGCCGGCGCGCAGCTGGGCAATAATCCAGCCAATGCCCAAACCGGCCAGCGCCAGCGCGCCGCTGATGATAAGTTGCTGATCCATAATCCCCCCGCGGATCGTCTCGCTGAGGAGAAGGTAGAGCGCCACTGTATGAATGTCCAGAACATTCGTGGCAACCCGCGGATTTTATCGCGGGCGCGATGGGCACCGTCCGGGCAACTACAGGGCGCGTACGGTCATGTCGCCGGCTTTCCAGGCGTCAATCAGGAAAAACGGCATCGGCAGCACCCATTCACTGCCGCTTTTCACCTTCGCCGGATAGCACCAGCTGTTGCCGCCGTAGGTCAGCTCTACCTGCTGCTGGCCATTTTCGGCGTTGGCCACTTTGCCGGCCATGCTGGCGAAACCGGCGTTGCTGCCGACGTGGAAGCTGTCGGTCTGCCAGCGAATCGGCGCATGCGCCGGCCACGGCTGCGCGTGGTGGAAGTGAAAGATATCGTCGTGATTGAGGATGCTGTCGCGCACCGTCGGCCACAGCGCTACCTTGAGGAAGTACTGGTCAGTAAAGCGCTCGCTGCCGTCATACTGCGCGATAAAGTCGCGCATCTGCTGCTCCACATTGTGAAACACGCCGTGACAGCCGCCCCACATGCCGGCCAGTAACAGCTCGGTGTGCGAATAATAATCGCGCATGTGGTGGAACCAGAATGGCGAAGCCAGCCAGGCGTCGACGGCCGCCACTTCGCGCTCTGACAGCAGCGAATCCGCATCCCGCACGATGTAGCGTTTTACGCTGGCATCGTCCATCACCAGAAAGCGCCACAGCGTAGGGAAAATGGTTTTCTCCTGCGACATATCCACCAGCTGGGTGTTTGGCTGGGTCAGGCGCTGCCACACGTGCTGCGGCACGCTGTCGTCGAGATAGATGCGGCACATCCAGTCCGGATAGAGCTCGCGCGCCACCTCAACGTTTTTAATCAGGGTTTCGCAGTAGCGCGGCTGACCGCCGTACAGGCTGAAGGAGATGATATTTTCTGCCGGATTGCTGCGGTTAATCGGCGCAGGCGCCGGTGCGGGAAAAGTCGCTTTCGCGCCCTGACTGAAACGCATGTCGGATTGGGTGAGCGATTCCAGGCCATAACGCGCCACTTCATCTGTCTTATCCAGCCAGCCACACACTTCCGTCAGGCCATCCAGCCAGGTTTCCGACGCCTGCGCGCGCTGCGCCGCCGGTGCCTGATAGATTTTCTGGTAAATCTTGTAGGATTTTTTATGTTCGCCGACGCGCATCAGCGTCAGCGCGTAGTCGCTGAGCACCTGCATCTGGTTAGGCATGACGCGCAGCACTTCTTCGCAGCACTGGCGCGCCAGAGGATAATCTGACGCGGCCATTGCCTGACGAAAGCGCGCGGCGGCACTCTCAACGCGGGCCTGCATTGCAGCAGGGCGGCTGGTAAAACCCGGACGTGGGACAGAGATCGTTTTGCGCATAGGAAATTTCTCAGAATCGGCTGAAATTGCGCGCATTCTAATCAGGCAATTGCTGAGCTCCCTATAAGCCTGGTCTCGAAATCATTCCCTGACTGGCGCGCTAAAGTAAACGACGCGCGGCTTCCACCACGATTTTCACCGCATGGCTTTCGGTCTGCTTCATGGTTTCGGCGTTCGGGATCTCTTGCTGGGTGCGGTTGACGATCACGCCCGCCACCATGCCGGCACGCAGGCCCTGGCTGGCGCACATGGTCAACAGCGTGGCGGATTCCATTTCATAGTTCATCACGCCCATCGCCTGCCACTCTTCCATCGAGCCTTTGAAGCGGCTGACCACGCGGCCGGAGAAGGTGTCGTAACGCTCCTGGCCCGGATAGAAGGTGTCGGACGAGGCGGTGACGCCCATGTGCGTGGTCGCGCCGCAGGCTTCTGCCGCGTCCACCAGCGCGGTGGTGCAGGCGAAGTCAGCCACTGCCGGGAATTCCATCGGCGCAAAGTGCAGGCTGGCGCCGTCCAGACGGACCGAGGCGGTGGTGACCAGCACGTCACCGACGTTGATGTGCGGCTGAATAGCGCCGGTGGTACCGATACGCAGGAAAGTACGAATGCCCAGCTGCGCCAGCTCTTCAACAGCGATAGAGGTAGACGGACCACCGATACCGGTAGAGCAGACGATCACCGCTTTGCCGTCCAGCTCCGCGCGCCAGGTGGTGAATTCACGATGGGAGGCCAGATGCTGCCGGATTTTCCATCAGCGCGGCGATCTTCTCCACGCGCTCCGGATCGCCAGGGACGATAGCCAGCGTGGCCCCTTGTAAATCGTTTTTGGTGAGGCCGAGATGAAAAACGTCAGACTGAGACATACGAGACTCCTTGGGGATCATGTATAAGGAGGAATAAGAACGCCACTTTACGTCAGCGGCCCGGATAAATATGTGACTGAATTCACTATCAATAATGAAAGTTACATTGAACTAAAGATATTGTGTGACTCCAATCACATATTAGCGGTCTGCTGCGCTGAATTGCTACAAGCGGTGCTGTGTAACCGTAAAAGGCAGTGTTAATAGAGAAGCAGATCAGGTTAACCGTTTTTTATCCTTGTCCGCGTACCCTACGCCAGCCTTGCCATTAATGGCCTGGTGTCTATAGTTACGTGATTGCGCACTTGCTAGCACGGAGAGAACCATGAAAACCGAAGACAATATGGCACAAAAATCCGCCACCGACGGCTTTGCGCCAGCGGTGCAGCCCACCGCAGCCAGCACCATCATTACCGCCAGCGATGCCATTCACGCGGGCGAGACGTCCGTGCCGAGCCAGGGTGAGAACCTGCCGGCTTATTATGCTCGTCCGCAACAGTTTAGCGGCCCGCTGCCCATCGTGCTGGTGGTGCAGGAAATTTTCGGCGTTCACGAACACATTCGCGATCTGTGCCGCCGGCTGGCGCTGGAAGGCTATCTGGCCGTTGCGCCAGAGCTCTATTTCCGCCAGGGCGATCCCAACGACTACAGCGATATCGCCTACCCTGTTCAAAGAGCTGGTCAGCAAAGTGCCGGACGCGCAGGTGCTGGCGGATCTCGACCACGTCGCCAGCTGGGCGGCGCGCCACGGCGGCGAATCCGTCGTCTGGCGATCACCGGTTTCTGCTGGGGCGGACGCATCAGCTGGCTGTATGCCGCGCATAACCCGCAGCTGAAGGCCGCTGTCGCCTGGTACGGCAAACTGGTGGGCGAGAAAACGCTGAATTCACCGAAACATCCGGTCGATATCGCCACCGACTTGAATGCGCCGGTGCTGGGGCTGTATGGCGGGCAGGACACCGGCATTCCGCTGGAGAGTATCGATAAGATGCGCCAGGCCCTGCGCGCGGCCAATGCCAAGGCCGAGATTGTGGTGTATCCGGAAGCCGGGCATGCGTTCAACGCCGACTATCGTCCGAGCTACCACGCCGAATCGGCACAAGATGGCTGGCAGCGCATGCTGGCGTGGTTTAGCCAGTACGGCGTCGCGCCGAACGCGGAATAAAAAAAGGGGCGCCAGCGCGCCCCAACTCAACAACACAACGTATTATCCTGTCATCCAACGGTTTCGGCGCGCAGCTTCTGCGCCGCCTTCACCATGTTGGCCAGCGCCTGCCGCGGGTTTCCGGCCAGCCGCGGGTTTTCAGGCCGCAGTCCGGGTTCACCCACAGGCGCTGCTGCGGGAATGCGCTGCGCCGCTTTTCGCAGCAGGGCTTCGATCCACTCCACGCTCGGCACGTTCGGCGAGTGGATGTCGTACACGCCCGGCCCGATTTCGTTCGGGTATTCGAACTCTTCGAACGCCTCCAGCAGCTCCATGTCCGAACGCGAGGTCTCGATGGTGATCACGTCGGCGTCCAGCGCGGCGATCGAATCCATGATGTCGTTGAACTCGCAATAGCACATGTGGGTGTGGATCTGCGTGTCGTCCTGCGCCACCGCGGCGTTGATGCGGAAGGCCTCCACCGCCCAGTGCAGGTAGGCGGCCCAGTCGGACTGCGGCGCAGCGGCAGGCCTTCGCGCAGCGCCGGTTCGTCGATCTGGATGATGCCGATGCCGGCTGCTTCCAGATCTTCCACTTCGTCGCGCAGCGCCAGCGCGATCTGTTTGGCGATGGTTTCGCGGGTCACGTCTTCGCGCGGGAAGGACCAGCACAGGATGGTCACCGGACCGGTCAGCATGCCCTTCACCGGCTTGTCGGTCAGCGACTGCGCGTACTTGGCCCACTCCACGGTGATCGCCTCCGGGCGGCTGACGTCGCCGATGATCACCGGCGGCTTCACGCAGCGCGAGCCGTAGCTCTGCACCCAGCCGTTCTGGGTGAAGACGAAGCCGTCCAGGTGCTCGCCGAAGTACTCCACCATGTCGTTACGCTCGGCTTCGCCGTGCACCAGCACGTCCAGCCCCAGGCGTTCCTGCTCGACAATCGCCTGCTTGATGTGTTCGGCGATGCCGGTGCGGTAGTGAGCCGCCGTCAAAGGATTGCCCTTTTTGAAGTCCAGACGCAGGCCGCGGATCTCGGTGGTCTGCGGGAAGGAACCGATGGTGGTGGTCGGCCACGCCGGCAGGTTGAAGCGCTGGCGCTGCGCCTGGGCGCGCACGGCGTAAGCGCTGTGGCGCTGGCTGTCCTGCGCCGGTGATGGCCGCCAGGCGTTTTGCCACCGCCGGGTTGTGCACGCGGGTAGAGTTGCGCGGCGGGCCCGGATCGGCGCGCTCCAGGCGTGCAGCGCAGCGGCATCGTGCTGGTTCAGCGCCTGACGCAGCAGCGCCAGCTCGGCACATTTTTGCAGGGCGAAGGCGAACCAGCTTTTCACCTCGGCGTCCAGACGGGTTTCCACGCTCAGATCGATCGGGCTGTGCAGCAGGGAACAGGAAGAGGCCCACCCACAGTTGCTGACGCTGGCCGATCAGCGGCTGCAGGCGCTCAAACCAGCGGGTCAGATCGGCGCGCCAGACGTTGCGGCCGTTGATCACCCCCAGCGGAGAGCAGCCAGTCGGCCGGCAGGCGGCTGGTGCAGCTGCGCAACATCGTCTTTGCCGTGTACCAGGTCGACGTGCAGGCCCTGCACCGGCAGCGTGGTGATGGTATCCAGGTTCGGCGTGACGCCGTCGAAATAGGTGGTCAGCAGCAGCTTCACTTCGCCCTGTAGCGCGTCGTACGCCGGTTTGAAGGCATCGAGCCACGCCTGCGGCAGTTCCAGCACCAGCGCCGGCTCGTCGATTTGCACCCACTCGATGCCGCGTTGCGCCAGCTCAGCCAGCACCTGTTGGTAGACCGGCAGAATGTCCTTCAGCAGCGTCAGGCGGTCAAACGGCTCGCCTTTCACCTTGCCCAGCCACAGGTAGGTCACCGGCCCCAGCAGCACCGGTTTCACCTGGCGTGGCCCAGCGCCAGCGCTTCGTCCACTTCGTCCAGCAGCTGCGTCCAGCTCAGCCTGAACTGCTGACCTTGCTGGTAAATTCCGGCACCATATAGTGATAGTTGGTGTTAAACCATTTGGTCATTTCCGCCGCTGCCGCTGGCTCACCGGTCGGCGCGCGGCCGCGGCCGATGCGGAACAGGGTGTCGATATCTACCGATCCATCTTTGTTCTGATGACGAGCCGGCACGTTGCCAAGCAGCAGGCTGGTCGTCAGAACATGGTCGTACCAGGCGAAATCGCCCACCGGCAGCAGATCAACCCCGGCCTGTTTCTGCTGCTCCCAGTGACGGGCGCGCAGCTCGCGTCCCACCGCCAGCAGTTCTTCACGTGTGGCGTTCCCCGCCCAGTAGCTTTCTTGCGCTTTTTTCAGCTCGCGACGCAGGCCAACGCGAGGGAAACCGAGAGTGTGATTCAGGATTGTCATGTGAGATTCTCCAGAAGTTATTCGCTGTGCGACAGTCGCAGCAACCGATTTACGTTCATCCAGCGGGCAATCCTGCCGTGCGCTGAGCGTATTAGCTGGACAAAGGTAAAGTGGCCGTCGCGTCTGACTGAGATGTTTAGCCGTCCAGATGTTTACACATCTATAATCGGCAGGTACTGTATATTCCTCAAGCGCAATTTGTTCAATGTCGATGTGAAGGACTTTCATGATCGAACTTAAACACCTGAAAACGCTGCAGGCGTTGCGGAACAGCGGCTCGCTGGCGGCGGCGGCGGCCCAGCTTCATCAGACGCAGTCCGCCCTTTCTCACCAGTTCAGCGATCTGGAACAACGCCTCGGCTTCCGTCTGTTTGTGCGTAAGAGCCAGCCGCTGCGCTTTACGCCGCAGGGCGAGATCCTGCTGCAGCTGGCGAATCAGGTTCTGCCGCAGATCGCCAGCAGGCGCTGCAGGCCTGTCACGAGCCGCAGCAGACCACGCTGCGCATCGCCATTGAGTGCCACAGCTGTATTCAGTGGCTGACGCCGGCGCTGGAGAACTTCCGCCAGAGCTGGCCGCAGGTGGAGATGGACTTCAAATCCGGCGTGACCTTTGACCCGCAGCCGGCGCTGCAGCAGGGCGAACTGGACCTGGTGATGACGTCCGATATTCTGCCGCGCAGCGGCCTGCACTATTCGCCGATGTTTGATTTTGAGGTGCGCCTGGTGCTGGCGCCGGATCATCCGCTGGCGCAGCAGGCCGCGCATCACGCCGGAAGACCTGGGCGACGGAAACGCTGCTGATTTACCCGGTGCAGCGTCAGTCGGCTGGATATCTGGCGGCACTTCCTGCAGCCGGCGGGCATCAGCCCGGCGCTGAAAAGCGTGGATAACACGCTGCTGCTGATTCAGATGGTGTCGGCGCGGAATGGGTATTGCGGCGCTGCCGCACTGGGTGGTGGAGAGTTTTGAACGCCAGGGTCTGGTGGTGACCAAAACCCTGGGTGAAGGACTGTGGAGCCGGCTGTACGCCGCCGTGCGCGACGGCGAGCAGCGTCAGCCGGTGACCGAAGCCTTTATCCGCTCTGCCCGCCAGCACGCCTGCGATCACCTGCCGTTTGTGCGCGACGCCTCGCGCCCCGGTTCACTGCAGCCGGTCTCGTCCTGATGCCGCGGGCGGCCAATGTCGCCCGTGCTGTTATCCCCGCCCTGCCTGCTCTATAATGCGCCGCCTTAACCGCTACCGGAGAGTTTCACCATGACCAATAACGATGTGCTGCGCAGCGTGCGCTATATGCTGGATTTGAGCGACAGCAAAGTGGTGGAGATTTTTGCGCTGGCGGGCAGTGAAGTACCGCGTGAAGATGTGCAGGCGTGGCTGAAGAAAGATGACGATGAGGCGTTTCGTAAACTGCCGGATGTGCTGATGGGCTACTTCCTCAACGGTCTGATTTTCTACCGTCGCGGCAAAAGCGAAGACGCGCCGGCCCCGTCGGTTGAGCGCCGCATGAACAATAATATCTTTCTCAAGAAGTTACGCATCGCCTTCGCGCTGAAAACCACCGATATCCCGGATATCTTATTGAAGGCTAACTTCAAGGTGTCACAGGCTGAAATCGGCGCGATTTTCCGCAACCCGGATCATAAAAATTATCGCGAGTGCGGTGACCAGATTCTGCGTAACTTCCTGAAAGGCTTAACGCTGATTCAGCGGCCATCGACACCCGCGAAAAAAAGCTAAGCGCCTGAGCTGCCGCTTTTGGCCGTGTGTCCCAGTACCCAGCGTTTATGCACGTACAGGGACGCAAAAATCACTATCGCCCCGGCGATAAAGCTCGGCCAGTGCGGCTGCTCCTGCCAGATCGCCAGGTTCACCAGTAACCCTGCCGGCACATGCATGTTGTTCATAATGCCCAGCGTCCCGGCATCGACCTGCGTCGCGCCGTAGTTCCACATGAAGTAACCCAGCCCGGACGCCACCACGCCCAGCCACACCAGCACGCCCCACTGCAGCGTGGTGGTCGGCAGCTTGTGCGGATTGCCCCAGATGCACCAGGCGATCACCGCGATCAGCACTGCGCCGAGATAGAACCACGAGAACGCGGTGTGCTGCGGCATCGGGCGGACTTCCTGCAGGCGCTTATAGCCCACCATGCCAATCGCAAAGCAGATGTTGGCCGCCTGCACCAGCAGCAGTCCGAACCAGAAATCATCGCTGACTTTGTCGTAGCGGATAATGGCCGCACCGAGCACCGCCAGCAGCGCGCTAAAGGCATAGCCAATGCGCAGCGGGCGCTTGCTGAGCAGATCATAAATCAGTGTGACATACAGCGGCGTCATCACCGTAAACAGCAGAAATTCCGGCACGCTGAGATAGAGATAAGCCTCGAAGCTGATCAGATACATAATGCCTAATTGCAGCATGCCCACCAGCATATAGAGCAGCAACGTTGAGGCGCGGTAACCGCGCCAGCGCAGAAACGGCAGAAAGACCAGCGCCGCCAGGCCTAAACGCATCAGCACCGAGAACCAGGTATCCACCTGCCCCGCCAGATACTCCCCGATTAAACTAAAAGAAAAAGCCCACAGAATGGTGGTAACGATCAGCAACAGCACGGTTATGCATCCTAAAGTTCAACACTGGCGCTAGTGTAAACAAACTACAGCGCGCTGGCGGGATAATCTGGTTGACATGTGATGAAATTAAACACGATCGCATCTTCGCTGCCCGGTCAGCAGGCACGTGTTCGCATGGCGGGTTGACCGACGGGCGGCGATTTTTTTGAGGCAACGTGCCGTTTTCTCTGGCAGAAATGCGCGAAATCCAACATTTACTGGTTTATATCGCTCTTTAGTGTCATAAAACTGTAACATATGTGTCACACGTCACAGTAACTGCGCGTAACCATCACTATTCTGTGCGCGAAATGGAAAGGTTGCTTTCTGTTCGCTGTCGTACTTTTCTTGCCCCAACCTGCTGGGAATCGATAACTATATTGCGCCCTGGAGGGCCATTCTGATGTTGAGTATTTTTAAACCTGCACCACACCAGCCCCAGGTGGCGGACGATCGCGTCGATCCGCTCTATCGTCGTCTGCGCTGGCAGATCTTCCTCGGGATCTTCTTCGGGTACGCGGCGTACTATCTGGTGCGTAAAAACTTCGCGCTGGCCATGCCTTACCTGGTCGAACAGGGCTTTTCCCGCGGCGACCTGGGCTTCGCGCTGTCGGGCATCTCCATCGCCTACGGTTTTTCCAAATTCATCATGGGCTCGGTCTCGGATCGCTCCAACCCGCGGGTGTTCCTGCCCGCCGGCCTGATCCTGGCGGCCGCGGTGATGCTGTTTATGGGCTTCGTGCCGTGGGCAACCTCCAGCATCATGATCATGTTCGTGCTGCTGTTCCTCTGCGGCTGGTTCCAGGGCATGGGCTGGCCGCCGTGCGGACGCACCATGGTGCACTGGTGGTCGCAGAAAGAGCGCGGCGGCATCGTGTCGGTGTGGAACTGCGCCCACAACGTGGGTGGCGGCATTCCGCCGCTGCTGTTCCTGCTGGGGATGGCCTGGTTCAACGACTGGCACGCGGCGCTCTATATGCCGGCCTTTGGTGCCATCCTGGTGGCCATTATCGCCTTCGCGCTGATGCGCGATACGCCGCAGTCCTGCGGCCTGCCGCCGATTGAAGAGTACAAAAACGACTATCCGGATGATTACAGCGAGAAGCACGAAGAAGAGCTGACCGCAAAGCAGATCTTCATGCAGTACGTGCTGCCGAACAAGCTGCTGTGGTACATCGCGGTGGCCAACGTGTTCGTTTATCTGCTGCGCTACGGCATCCTCGACTGGTCGCCGACCTACCTGAAAGAGGTGAAGCACTTCGCGCTGGATAAATCCTCGTGGGCCTACTTCCTGTATGAATACGCCGGGATCCCGGGCACGCTGCTGTGCGGCTGGATGTCGGACAAGGTGTTCAAAGGCAATCGCGGCGCCACCGGCGTGTTCTTCATGACGCTGGTGACCATCGCCACCGTGGTTTACTGGCTGAACCCGCCGGGCAACCCGGTCAGTAGATATGATCTGCATGATCGTCATCGGCTTCCTGATCTACGGTCCGGTGATGCTGATCGGTCTGCACGCGCTGGAGCTGGCGCCGAAAAAAGCGGCCGGCACGGCGGCGGGCTTTACCGGTCTGTTCGGCTACCTCGGCGGTTCGGTGGCGGCCAGCGCCATTGTCGGCTACACCGTGGATTTCTTCGGCTGGGACGGCGGCTTCATGGTGATGATCGGCGGAGCGCTGCTGGCGGTGGTGTTACTGCTGCTGACCATGGTCAGCGAGCATCGCCACAAGCAGCAGCAGGCATAATCTGAGCGGGCCGGTGAATACCGGCCCGTTTTATTCAGGCCAGGAACAACTTGCGCAGGTACTGCGGCACCGCGTTATCGGCGTTGGTGCCAATCACTTCCAGCTCCGGGTGCAGATCTTTCAGGCGCTGATGGGCGTTCCGCATGATGCAGCCCTTGCCCGCCATCGACAGCATTTCGGCATCGTTCATGCCGTCGCCAAAGGCGATGCACTCTTTCAGCTCGAATAGCCCAGACGTTTCGCCACCGCTTCCAGCGCATGCCCTTTCGAGACGCCGCCCGCCATCACTTCCAGGCAGGTGGGCGTTGAGAAGCTGACGTTAACCCGATCGCCCCAGCGCGCGTTGATCGCCTGTTCCAGCGGCAGCAGTTCTTCGTGGCTGTCGCAGGTGAAGAACACCTTGCTGATCCCGTCGGTGGCCAGCAGGCCCGGCTCGTACAGGGAGTAGTTAAATACCGCTTCTTTGAAGAAACGCATTTCATCCGGGCGGTGGCGGTTCATGAACCAGTCGTCGTCGCGGTAAACGTTGGTGACGATAGCCGGATTGTTGTGCACCACGCCGAACAGATCGCTGGCGATATCGCGATCCAGGTTGTGGCTGAAGATCAGGTTGCCGTCGGTATCGTGCACGCGCGCGCCGTTGGAGGTGATCATATACGCTTTGATCCCGAGATTATCGCGGATCTGCCCCACGTCGACGTGGTGGCGGCCGGTGGCAAACACAAAATTCACGCCGCGCGGTCAGCAGCTTTAGGGTCTCTTTCGCGTAAGGCGACAGGGTGTGGTCAGGGGAAAGCAGCGTGCCATCTAAATCAGATGCAACAACCTGGTACATAGGGATTTCAACCTCTGGTATTGATGGAAAACAATAAATCAATTATGCCTGTTGAAAAATTCAACAATGGCGTTGAGCGCGACTGAGCGCATAGCGTCCTTTTCGAAAAGGATCTCATGGTACGCGCCGTTAATGATGACCAGCGGTTTACCCCCTTCGCAGGGGTGACCGGCGGCGGCGCGCAGTTCACAATAGCGGTCATGCATGCGGTTATCCACCACACGCTCTTCTTCACCGCCTGGATCAGAAGCGTTGGCGTGTCGTCATCGCCGCCACGCCTGCCAGCACCTGCTCACCGGCCAGAATACCTTCCCGCACCCAGTGCTAGGTCGGGCCGCCCACGCGTAAGCGCGGTTCATCGGCATAAAAGCGCAGGTTGCGGCGATAACGCTGGCGACTGTGGGTCAGCACGTTGATGGCAAACGGCGCGCGCGCCAGCGTCCGGTGCCGATGGCGTAGCCGTCGCGAATGCGCGGATGGCTCTCCGCCCAGTCGAGAATGCGGTGCGCCATCCACGCCGGCAACGGCATCACGATACCGAACATCGGCGCGCAAAACACCGCCGCGTGGAAGGCCTGCGGCTGACGCTGCAAGAACAGCGTCGCGATCGCGCCGCCCATCGAGTGCGCCAGGATGTAGCGCTTACGCCAGGGACCGGGCTGAACGTCCTGCTGCCAGAACGCGGCCAAATCGTCGACGTAATCGCTGAAGTTGACCACGTGACCGCGGTGCGTATCCGCCAGCAAACGGCCGGAACGCCCCTGCCCGCGATGATCGATAATCACCACATCGTAACCGCAGTGGAACAGGTCATAGGCCAGTTCGGCGTATTTGACGTAGCTTTCAATGCGCCCCGGGGCACAACCACGATGACCCGCCGGTTCTTTTCGATGATCGCGAAAACGCACAAAGCGACTGGTCAGATCTGCCCACGCCGGTAAACTCACGCCTCTTCACGCTGGGCGCCAGAAATCGGTCAGCGGCCCCATGGAGAAAGCAGCAAATGCGTTTTCTCGTGTTTCCCAGTCCTTTTTCTGCTGAAACATCGGGTTTCTACTCACCTAAGCCAAGTGAAAAACGTTTTTTCGAAACGCGGCTCTGCACATAATAGCTCAACGCGATTTTCTAGCGTATTGTGGCATAAAAACAGACGTTTCGGGAGTTTCACATGACCTTCGAATGGTGGTTCGCCTACCTGCTGACATCCATCATCCTCAGCCTCTCGCCGGGCTCCGGCGCCATTAACACCATGACCACCTCCATCAGCCACGGCTATCGCGGTGCGGCGGCGTCCATTGCCGGTTTGCAGACCGGGCTGGGCATTCATATCGTGCTGGTCGGCATCGGTCTGGGGACCCTGTTTTCCCGCTCCGTGCTGGCGTTTGAGGTGCTGAAATGGGCGGGCGCGGCCTATCTGATTTGGCTCGGCATCCAGCAGTGGCGCGCGGCAGGCGCCATCGATCTCAATACGCTGGCGCAGACGCAAAACCGCGGCCATCTGTTTAAGCGCGCGGTGTTCGTCAACCTGACCAACCCGAAGAGCATCGTGTTCCTCGCCGCGCTGTTCCCGCAGTTTATCGTGCCGCATCAGCCGCAGGTGATGCAGTATGTGGTGCTGGGCGTGACCACCATTGTCGTCGATATCATCGTGATGATTGGTTACGCGACGCTGGCGCAGCGCATTGCGGCGTGGATCAAAGGGCCGAAGCAGATGAAGGCGCTGAATAAGGTCTTTGGTTCGCTGTTTATGCTGGTCGGCGCGCTGCTGGCGTCAGCCGCCACGCCTAACATGGCGTAACGATTAGCACTGATCGTAGCGGCACGCTTTATCGCGCCCAGTTGAAACGCGCAAAAAATTGCGCCGCTACGGTTCGGAGATCTTAGCGGGAAATGATGAGGTGAATGCCGAAGCCGGCAAACAGCGCGCCGGCGAAGCCGTCAATCCACTTCGCCATACGCTGGTAGCCACGGCGCATCGCCGGTAAGGCGAACAGGCTGGCCACGATGGTAAACCAGGCAAAGGTTTCCAACGACGATCAGCAGGAAGATGCCCCAGCGCGCGCCCGCGCCGACGCTATCACCGACAAACAGCGAGAACACGGAGCCGAAATAGATAATCGCTTTCGGGTTCGCCAGATTGGTCAGCAACCCTTTTAGAAAGCTGCGGCCGCCCGTTGCCAGCTCCACCTTCGGCGCTTCGCCGGGTTTTTGCGGTTTCTTTTCTTGCTGCCGCGCCCCGCGCAGCATCTGGTAGCCCATCCAGCACAGGTACAGCCCGCCGCCGACCATAATGATGTTATGCAGCCAGGCCATCTTCTCCAGGATCAGGTTCAGGCCGAGCAGCGCCACGCCCGCCCAGACCATAACGCCCAAGGTGATGCCGAGCACGCCCATCATCGCCTCTTTGCGCGAGCGGCTGACGGCGGTTTGTGACACGAAAAAGAAGTCCGGGCCCGGGCTCATCAGCGCAACCATATGCACCAGCGCCACGGTGAGAAATAGCATCAACATGAAGATGGGGTTTTATTTCCGCGGGGAATAATATTCTGTCATCAACATGGCTTCTTCGCCCGGCTGAACCTCATCAGCAGGGGAACGGTGGCGCCCTTTACCGAAGCGCTCCAGTTTGCGCGTGGCCGACGCCGTTGACGCTGAGCATCTCGCTGGCGCTGAGCGGCATCTGTTCGGCCATCTCAATCAGCGTCGCGTCGTTGAACACCACGTAAGGCGGGATATTCTCTTCGTCGGCGATGGCTTTACGCAGCTTGCGCAGCTTGGCGAACAGCTTGCGATCGTAATTGCCGCCGTAGGATTTTCTGCATCACCCGCGGCTTCAGGGCGATCACGCGCGGCACCGCCAGCTTCAGCGCCACGTCACCGCGCAGCACCGGACGCGCCGCTTCGGTCAGCTGCAGCGCGGAGTGCTGGGCAATGTTCTGCGTGGCAAAGCCCAGGTGGATCAGCTGGCGAATCACGCTGACCCAGTGCTCGTGGCTCTGCTCGCGGCCAATGCCGTACACCGGCAGCTTGTCGTGGCCCATATCGCGGATGCGCTGGTTGTTGGCGCCGCGCAGCACTTCCACCACGTAGCCCATCCCGAAGCGCTGGTTCACGCGGTAAATGGTCGAGAGCGCCTTACGCGCGTCCATCAAGCCATCGTACTGTTTCGGCGGATCGAGGCAGATATCGCAGTTGCCGCACGGCTCCTGGCGCCCTTCGCCAAAGTAGTTGAGCAGCACCAGACGACGGCAGGTTTGCGCTTCGGCAAACGCGCCCATCGCGTTGAGCTTGTGGCGCTCGATATCCTGCAACGGCCCCGGCGGTTTCTCCTCCAGACAGCGGCGCAGCCACGCCATATCGGCCGGATCGTAAAACAGCATCGCTTCCGCAGGCAGGCCGTCACGCCCGGCGCGGCCGGTCTCCTGATAGTAGGATTCGATATTGCGCGGAATGTCGAAGTGCACCACAAAGCGCACGTTCGGCTTGTTGATGCCCATCCCGAACGCCACCGTCGCAACCACGATCTGCAGATCATCGCGCTGGAATTTCTCCTGCACGTCGGCGCGGATGTGGTTCTCTAACCCGGCATGATAGGCGGCGGCGCTAAAGCCGCGGTTTTGCAGCCGCGCGGCGGTGTCTTCCACCTTCGCCCGACTGTTGCAGTAGATGATGCCGGACTTGCCGCGCTGCTCCTGGACGTAGCGCAGGAGCTGATCCAGCGGCTTGAATTTTTCCATCAGCATATAGCGGATGTTAGGGCGGTCGAAGCTGCTGACCTGAATATAGGGGTCGTTCAGCCCGAGCAGACGAACGATATCCAGCCGCGTGGTGTCATCCGCCGTGGCGGTAAGAGCCATAAACGGCAGCTCGGGGAAGCGCTGACGCAGCTGGCCGAGGGCAGCGTATTCCGGGCGGAAGTCGTGTCCCCACTGGGAAATACAGTGCGCTTCATCTACCGCCAGCAGCACCGGGTTCCAGTGCGCAAGATGGTCGAGGAAGTTATCCAGCATCAGGCGTTCCGGGGCGATATACAGCAGGCGGATCTGCCCGGTGCGGCACCCGGCCATCACCTCTTGCTGCTGCTCCCGGGTTTGGGTCGAGTTAAGGCAGGCCGCCGCCACGCCGTTGGCGAGCAGCTGGTCAACCTGGTCTTTCATCAGCGAAATCAGCGGGGAAACCACCACCGTCAGGCCGTTAAGCACCAGCGCCGGCATTTGATAGCACAGGGATTTGCCGCCGCCGGTCGGCATCACCACCAGGCAGTCGCGGCCTTCCAGCACGGTTTCAATGATGGTTTGCTGGCCCGGGCGGAACTGCTGGTAGCCAAAGGTTTCATGCAAAACCTGTTTAGCCAGCGACTCCTGATTCAATACTTCCGCCTGCGCCACATTAATCCCCCTGTTGCTTGAACTGAAGTTAGAACAGGCGCTATTTTCGGTGGAGAATTTTAAAATCGTTCAGCATCACGCCCACGCCGACGCGGGTCTGGTTGAAGTTGTAGTCGATAAGCGATTCGCCGTAGCCGCTGTACACCTGCGTATAGAAGCGCACGTGTTCGGGTTATCGGATAGCTCATGCCCCAGCTTCCGCACCGCCGTAGCCGGTGTTCCAGTTGTACTGGCCTTTGGCGCTGAGGCATGCCATCGCCCAGCTGATAGCCGACTTTGAGCTGGTAGTAGCCCATGTATTTGGTGATGTCCGGGTTGTCGTCGTTGCTGGAACCCGCCCACATACCAGGGCTTCACTTCCACCATCCAGTTGCCGTTCTGCGCCATCAGGCGGGTGTAGGCGCGGTTCCAGCTGCGGGATGTCGGATCGGAGCGGCCGTTAGAATCATGGTTAAAGCCCACCTCGACATCGCGCAGCGTCCAGCCGGCAAACTCATAATCGGTGGCGAAGCCGAGGAACAGCTGCGGCTCATAGTTGGTTTCGCGGAACGGTGAGGACTTCGCCCGCTGTTGGAGAGCTGCCACCAGGACTTCTGCGTATAAGACGCGCCGAGCACCGAGTTCGGCCCCAGAATGCCGCGCCACAGCGGAAACGCCAGGCTGAGCTGGAACTTCACCTCATCCTTACGCGCATTATCAGACCAGTTATAGGAGCTTATCGCCTCTTTGTTGATATCGCTGGTCTGGGTGTAAATCACGTAGTTGGTGTCATACGGATAGAGCGTGAACGGATTATCGTGCTCCTGCAGAAGGTTGGCGATAATGCTACCGTGAACGGCAGGTTTATCATGCACCTCTTTGATCGTCGCTTCCTCGCGCCTGCGCCAGCGCAGGCACCATAAAGCCGCGGCCAGAACAAGGCGATACTGCTTCCGCATCGGTGGTGTTCTCCTGCAAAAGAGTATATTTGCTGCAAAAGTTATCGTCGGGCGACGGTTCAAAAAGCACGCCATTCTACACGCAAACGTGCTTCAGTCACTCCTCGGATTTCTGAAACTGGAATTCGTCGCTAACGAGGCATAAAATCAACATTTCGTTAACAATAAGGATGTGATGCCTCATGTCAGCCATGCTTACCGCCGAAGAAGTGTTAAAGCTGGTGGGCGAGATTTTTGTCTACCACATGCCGTTTAACCGCGCGCTGGGACTGGAGCTGGAGCGTTACGAGAAGAAGACTTTGCCCAGCTGAGCTTCAACAACCAGCCGATGATGGTGGGGAACTGGGCGCAAAGTATTTTGCACGGCGGCGTGATTGCCTCCGCGCTGGACGTGGCCGCAGGTCTGGTCTGCGTGGGCAGTACGCTGACGCGCCATGACACCATCAACGAAGAGGAGCTGCGCCAGCGTCTGTCGCGCATGGGCACCATTGATTTACGCGTCGACTATCTGCGCCCGGGGCGCGGCAAGCGCTTTACCGCCACCAGCAGCCTGCTGCGCGCCGGGAATAAAGTTGCCGTGGCGCGCGTTGAATTACACAACGAAGAACAGGTGTATATCGCCAGCGCAACCGCCACTTATATGGTGGGTTGAGGCGGCAAAATCGGGTAAAATTGTTTCACTTTTTTGTAACGGATTTTCCCGATGGATGCTAAACAGACGCGGCAGGGCGTTTTACTCGCCCTTGCCGCTTATTTTATTTGGGGTATCGCCCCGGCGTATTTCAAGCTTATCGCCTACGTTCCGGCCGACGAGATCCTCACTCACCGCGTCATCTGGTCGTTCTTCTTTATGCTGGCGCTGATGAGCCTCAGCCGTCAGCTGGCGTCAGGTGCGTCAGCGTGCTGGCGCACGCCCGAAAAAAGTCCTCCTGCTGGCGCTCTCCGCGCTGCTGATTGGCGGCAACTGGCTGCTGTTTATCTGGGCGGTGAATAACCATCATATGCTCGAGGCCAGCCTGGGGTACTTTATTAACCCGCTGGTGAACATCGTGCTGGGGATGCTGTTTCTGGGCGAGCGCTTCCGTCGTATGCAGTGGGTGGCGGTGCTTCTGGCCTTCTGCGGCGTGCTGGTGCAGCTGTGGACGTTCGGCTCGCTGCCGATCATCGCCCTCGGCCTGGCGTTCAGCTTTGCCTTCTACGGCCTGGTGCGCAAGAAGATTGCGGTGGAAGCGCAGACCGGCATGCTGTTTGAAACCGCTGTGGCTGCTGCCGGTGGCGGCGATTTATCTCTTCGGCATCGCCGACAGCCCCACCAGCCACATGGGCAGCAACCCGTGGTCGCTGAACCTGATGCTGATGGCGGCGGGCGTGGTAACCACCATTCCACTGCTGTGCTTCACCGGTGCCGGCGACGCGCCTGCGTCTCTCCACGCTGGGCTTCTTCCAGTATATTGGCCCGACGCTGATGTTCCTGCTGGCGGTGGTGTTTTACGGCGAAGTGCCGGGGGCCGGATAAGATGGTGACCTTCGCCTTTATCTGGCTGGCGCTGGCGATTTTCATTCTGGACGCGCTGCTGTTTTCAGCCCGCACGCGCGTGCGCATAGCGTGAGATAAAACGGGCCATCGCCGGGCCGGAAGCAGAAGGGGGCGCGGGCGCCGGGCCGCCGCGCGGGCCGGGGCGGGGCGCCCCCCCCCGCCGCAGGCGATGGGCGACATGCGGCAGCGGCGCAGCGCCAGCAGATCGGCCGGGTAAAGCGCAGGCCAACGCTCCAGCCGATCGCGGGCGGCGCAGCCGGGGCGCCGGCGGGGCGGGGCGGGGGCGCGGCCCCCCCGCAGCGTAGGCGGCCACGTGCAGGGCGGCAGCAGACAGGGGGGCGGCACCGGGCCGGGGCGGGGGGGCGGGGCGGCGGGCGATGCGGACGCGCCGCCCGGCGGCCCAGCGGGCGCGGGCGCCGGGCGCGGCGCCGCCAGCACCACCGGCCAGCCACCGACCGGGGAGATCGCCGGCGACAGGCCCGGCCGACCACGCAGCCCAGCACCGCCTGTGCCAGCACGAACAGCCGTTTGTCGATGCGCACAGTTGCGCCGCTCAGACCCTGGGCACCGACAACCGCCGGACCGAGCAGCAGGCAGCCGGCAGGCGCACGCCGCGGCAGGCAGCCCAGCACCAGCGAAGCCGTCAGCAGCAGCGCCCACGCCGAAGCCGGGGAGGGGGGGGTGCGATGGGGGGGCGGCGCACGCTGTGTAGCGGCGCCTTATGCGCCGGCTGCGTGCGCGCCCGCGCATATGCTGGCATCCGGCAGCGGTTCGCGCCGCTCGGTTCGGCGGATGCAATGCTGTCGATTACAGCCAGTTCCGGCGCTTGAAGTAGAGATACGGCGCCAGCCCGGCGAGGATCATAAAGATAATCGCCCCCGGGTAACCAAAGCTCCACTTCAGCTCCGGCATAAACTCGAAGTTCATCCCGTAGCTGGAGGCCACCAGCGTCGGCGGCAGGAACACCACGGACACCACCGAGAAGATCTTGATGATGCGGTTCTGCTCGATGTTGATAAAGCCCATCGCCGCCTGCATCAGGAAGTTCACCTTCTGGAACAGGGATTCGTTGTGCGGCAGCAGGGATTCGATATCGCGCAGGATCTCACGCGCCTGCTCCAGCTGACCGCCCGGCAGACGCGCCTTGCGCACCAGGAAGTTCAGCGCGCGCTGGGTATCCATCAGACACAAACGCACCTTCCAGCCGATATCTTCCAGCTCCGCCAGCGTCGACAGCGCTTCGTCGTACTCATCGCCCTGATGGCCTTCCATGATCACGCGGCTCAGCTTTTCCAGATCGCTGTAGATGTTTTCAATTTCATCCGCCAGCTGTTCAATTTTGGTCTCGAACAGATCGAGCAGCAGCTCGTAGGCGTTGCCGTCTACCACCTTTCCCTGGCTGCGGGCGCGCATGCGGTAGAGGCGGAATGCCGGCAGCTCACGCTCGCGCAGGGTAAACAGGCGGCCGTCGCGAATGGTAAACGCCACGGTGGAGTTACCCGCGTGATCTTCGGCATCTTCAAAGAAGAAGAAGGAGTGAATGTGCAGGCCGTCTTCGTCTTCGAAAAAACGCGCGGAGGCTTCGATGTCTTCCAGTTCCGGGCGCGTTGCCAGGCTTTGCCCCAGCTCAGATTGTACGCGAAGGCGCTCATCGTCGTCCGGCTCGACCAGATCCACCCATACGGCATCAATGAGGGGCTGTGACTCTTCGGCTTCAAGCCGAGTCAGTCGGTTATTTTCGAGTTGAAATGCGCTCAACATGACCGGGACTCCCAATGCAAAAAATATCGGACAGTTCGGTGGGCACACAGAAACAAATTGGGTTTCAGACCATTAAACAGCCTGACTCAGCGCGACGGGAAAAAATGGAGGTCGCTGACAACCACTAAGGCCATCAGCAAGAGGAGATAGCCTTAGGAGTTGTTCCTGGATGACAGGGAATTGAGCCAGTATCTACTGGGTGTGTCCAAGGCGAATGTCCTCTTAGCGTAATCGTGCGCGCATGTTACGCCAGCACTATAACTGTGGCGTCAACACGCAACGGAACGCTGAAGGGCATTAATTGACCTTCACTGTATAAGGCTAGCAGATTATTACAAAATAATGATATTTTTCTGAATGTTAGACTGTTTCCAGCTTCGCGTAGGCCGCCACCAGCCATTTGATCCCCTGCCCCTGGAACGCCACCTGCAGGCGGCTGTGCTCGCCGCTGCCTTCCAGATTCACAATGGTGCCTTCGCCAAACTTCGAATGGCGCACGCGCTGGCCCAGCTTGTAGCCGGTGTCGGTTTCCGCAATCGGCGAGCCCATGCGCTGATGGCTGACCGGGCGGCTGATGCTGGCCCGCAGACGCACCTCTTCCACACACTCTTCCGGCAGTTCACCGATAAAGCGCGACGGACGGTGATAAACCTCTTTACCGTACAGACGGCGGGTTTCGGCGTAGGTCAGCGTCAGCTTCTGCATCGCGCGCGTCACGCCCACGTAGGCCAGGCGGCGCTCCTCTTCCAGACGGCCGCCTTCATCCAGCGACATCTGGCTCGGGAACATCCCCTCTTCCATGCCGACGATAAACACCTGCGGGAACTCCAGGCCTTTGGCGGAGTGCAGGGTCATCAGCTGCACCGCATCCTGCCAGGTGTCCGCCTGCCCTTCGCCCGCTTCCAGCGCGGCGTGAGAGAGGAACGCCTGCAGCGGCATCAGATCTTCGTCTTCTTCGTGGTAGCTGAACTGGCGCGTTGCCGTGACCAGTTCCTCTAAGTTCTCAATACGGGTCTGGCCCTTCTCGCCTTTTTCCTGCTCGTACATGATGCGCAGGCCGGAGTCTTTAATCACCCGGTCGGTCTGCACGTGCAGCGGCATGTCGGCGGTTTCCTGCGCCAGGGCGTCAATCAGCTCGAGGAAGCGCTGCAGCGCCGTGGCGGCGCGGCCGGCCAGGGCTTTGTCCTGCAGCAGCTCGCGCGTCGCCTGCCACAGCGTCAGCTGGCGATCGCGCGAGGCCTGGCGCACCACGTCCAGCGTACGGTCGCCAATGCCGCGCGTCGGCGTGTTCACCACGCGCTCAAACGCCGCATCGTCGTTGCGGTTGGCAATCAGACGCAGATAGGCCAGCGCATCTTTGATCTCCTGACGTTCGAAGAAGCGCATGCCGCCGTAAATGCGGTACGGCATGCTCGCCTGCAGCAGCGCCTCTTCCAGCACGCGCGACTGGGCGTTGCTGCGGTAGAGAATGGCGCACTCCTCCAGCGCGCCGCCGTTGTCCTGCCAGGTTTTGATGCGGTTGACCACGAAGCGCGCTTCGTCGAGCTCGTTGAACGCGCAGTAGAGCGAAATCGGTTCGCCGTCGACGCCGTCGGTCCACAGCTTTTTGCCCAGACGCCCGTTGTTGTTGTCAATCAGGGCGTTGGCCGCGTTCAGGATGTTGCTGGTGGAGCGGTAGTTCTGCTCCAGGCGGATGGTTTCCGCGCCGGGGAAATCGTTCAGGAAGCGCTGGATGTTCTCCACCTGCGCGCCGCGCCAGCCGTAGATCGACTGGTCATCATCGCCCACGATCATCACCTTGCCGGTGTCGCCGGCCAGCAGGCGGATCCAGGCGTACTGGATGTTGTTGGTATCCTGGAATTCGTCCACCAGGATATTGGTGAAGCGTTCGCGGTAGTGCTGCAGGATGTGCGGCTTGTTGAGCCACAGCTCGTGGGCGCGCAGCAGCAGCTCGGCGAAATCCACCAGCCCGGCGCGATCGCAGGCTTCCTGATAGGCCTGGTAGATACGTTCTGCCAGGTCTGCTCGACCGGGTTGCCGAAGCTCTGGATGTGCTGCGGCCGCAGCCCCTCGTCTTTCTTGCCGTTGATGTACCACATCGCCTGACGCGGCGGCCACTGCTTCTCGTCGAGGTTCATCGCCTTGATCAGGCGCTTCAGCAGACGGAGCTGGTCTTCGCTGTCGAGGATCTGGAAATCCTGCGGCAGGTTGGCGTCCATGTGGTGCGCGCGCAGCAGGCGATGCGCCAGGCCGTGGAAGGTGCCGACCCACATGCCGCCCTGGCTGGTGCCCATCAGCTGCGCGATGCGGTGGCGCATCTCCGCCGCCGCCTTGTTGGTGAAGGTCACCGCCATGATGGAGTACGGCGAGCAGTTCTCCACCGTCAGCAGCCAGGCGATGCGGTGCACCAGCACGCGCGTCTTACCGCTGCCCGCCCCGGCCAGCACCAGCAGGTTGCTGCGCGGCGCGGCAACCGCGTCACGCTGTTTGTCATTAAGGCTGTCGAGCAGATAAGAAACGTCCATTGGCACCGTTTACGCACGTAGGATGCGACCGCACCGTTCGCGTTGCCGCCAGGCGGCAAGGGCAGATATCTGCGAGGGCGTAATCAGCTAAGCGATCAGGCTGGTGACACACAGCCTGCACGGCCGCGCGTTGCAGAATACAGAATACGACTGGTAAATATATACATTTGGGGATTATATCAGCGTCGTGAGGGATGCCAACCGCGAAATTTCCACGTGCGGCAGAAGACGGCTGTCATCGGAGGGGTCTTCATCAGATCGTGCCGTCCGCGGTTGATCCAGCAGGCCTGCAGCCCCGCGCGCAGCGCGCCGGCCACGTCGGTGGTCAGGTCATCGCCCACGTGCAGGATCTCACCCAGCGGCAGGTTAAGCTTATCTGCCGCCAGATGGTACATGTCACTGAACGGCTTCGCGCGCCCGTGCGGCCCGGCGCGCAGCACGAATTCAAAGTAATCGCTCGAGGCCAAACAGTTCCGGCTGGGCGTTGCCGTTGGTGATGGCCACCAGCGGCCACTTTTCGGCAAGCTTCGCCAGCGTGTCGTGGGTCTCCTGCGGCACGTCGATACGGCTGCGCCATTTGGTGGCAAGAGCATGGCGTTTCATGGCACGTCGCTGGGCACCTGCGCCTGGCTCTGCGCGGCCGTCAGGCCGGCGTTGAGCATCGCCTGCTCAACCGCGCGACGACGCCATTCGGTCACGTCGTGGTAAATGTCCGGCTCGGTCGCCGCAGCAGGTCATGGCGCAGGCGCCTGAAAATCCTTGTTCCGGTTGTAGCTCGCCTTCAGCGCGGGATGGTAGTTCTGCACAAACGCCAGCGACTCCTGCTCGGTACGCAGGATCACCTCGCGGTTGTCATAAAGAGTGTCATCAAGGTCAAACGTCAGGGCTGAGATCTGACCCAGTGGGCGGTAAAAACGCATTATTTCCCCCGTTTGGCGCGCGGATGCGCCGCGTCGTACACCGAGGCAAGATGTTGGAAGTCTAGGTGGGTATAGATTTGTGTGGTCGACAGGTTGGCGTGGCCGAGCAGTTCCTGCACCCCGCGCAGATCGCCGCTCGACTCAAGCATATGTGTAGCAAAGGAGTGGCGCAGCTTGTGCGGGTGCACGTGGCTGTTGACGCCCTGCTTAATGCCCCACTCGGCGAAGCGCTTCTGCACGTTACGCGCCGAGATCCGCTTGCCGAGTTTCGACAGGAACAGCGCATCCTCGTCCGGCGCCAAACAGCCCGCGCAGGTCAAGCCAGTGCTCAATCCAGGAGACCGCATTGCGGCCAATCGGCAGGCGGCGCTCTTTGCTGCCCTTGCCCATTACCCACACTTCGCCGCTTTCCAGATCGAGATGGCTGGAGATCAAGGTTGACCAGTTCAGACAGACGCAGCCCGGCACCGTACATCACCTCCAGCATGGCGCGGTCGCGCACGGCCAGCGGATCGTTAAGATCGATATCCAGCAGCCGGTTTACGTCGTCAACGTCGATATTTTTAGGCAGATGGCGCGGCGCCTTCGGCGTGGCGATCCCTTTTGCCGGGTTGGCTGTTAAGCACGCCCTGGCTGACCAGCCAGTCGAAGAAAGCTGCGCAGCGCAGAGAGCCGGAGCGCCAGGCTTCGCTGGCGGGCTGAGTTTTTACCGCTGCGTCGGCTGCGCGCCGCCAGCCTGCGCACCTGTTGCCGCCTTTCCAGTGCTGCGACCACGCGGTAATGTGCATGTCATCCGCCATGGCAATAAGCGCCTCAAGCTGACGCTGATAATTAAGCAGCGTAATGGGGCTGAGCTGACGTTCCACGCCCAGATAGCGCAGAAAGCGCGAAACGGCAGTAGCGAGCAGTCCGTCCGTCATACGCGCTCAATCCAGCGCTCCAGCAGCTCGGGCAGCATCAGGGCGATCTCCTGCAGCAGGTGCGTGCCCATGCCCCTGCTCATAGTGATGCGCGTCGCGGCTGCTGAAGATCAGTGACGCCCAGATCGCCATCGCGCCCCATCAGCGACATCGCCACCGAGCCAATCGCTTTGGCCTCCGGCAACACCACCAGCAGCTCAGGTCCGTTCAGCGGCCCCAGATAGTGGTGCTCATGGCCCAGACGCTGAATGCGCAGCGGTTCAAACGCCTGACGGCTCAGCGCCAGATGGGTAAATCCCGACGGCGCGCCGATGCGCCAGCGGTCAGGGAACAGACGAATCGTTGCGCCCGCCAGCCCCAGCTCGCGCGCCCAGCGGTGGAAGCGGCTGAGGAACTCGTCAAGGCTGTGCGCCGACGCCAGACGCGCCTGCAGATGCAGCAGACGATAGAACAGGCTTTCGTTGGTGCTGGCCTGCTCCATCAGCAGCGTCATGTTCTCTTCAAGCTGATTGATGTGGTTGCGCGCGCGCGCCATGTGCCATTCCACCAGCGACACGGTCCCGCGCACCGGATGCGGCACGCGCATCTCTTCGACGACGCGTGCATTGCGAATAAAAAACTCAGGATTGCGCAGCAGATAATCAACAACAGCCCTGTCGTCCAGTTCCGTCACTGTTTCCTGCAGTTCTTCCCCTGGTTGTTTCATAGATGAATAAACCCGTCATAGACATGTGCCGCCGGGCCAGTCATAAACAGCGGATGACCCGGTCCTTTCCAGGCGATATCAAGCCGACCGCCCGGTAATTCCACGCGAACCTCTTCTGCCAGTAACCCCTGGGAGATGCCCACGGCCACCGCCGCACAGGCGCCGCTGCCGCAGGCCTGGGTTTCGCCCGCGCCGCGCTCATAAACGCGCAGACGAATGTGCTCGCCGCTTGACCACCTGCATAAAGCCGATGTTCGCGCGCTCCGGGAAAGCGCTCGTGGCTTTCCAGCACCGGCCCGAGCGTTTCGACCGCGGCGGTTTCCACATCATCAACCTGAATCACGCAGTGCGGGTTACCCATTGAGACGACGCCGCACAATACTGTCTGCTCGGCCCGCGCCGCATAATATAGGTCTTTTCCGCTTTGTTTGCGCGGAACGGCACGACGGAGGGCTCGAAGTTAGGCTCGCCCATGTTCACGCGCACCAGCTCATCATCGGTGACGCTGAGCACCATGCGACCATTGGTCTGGGTGCTGACGCGAATATCACGCTTGTTGGTCAGCCCTTTCAGGCGCACAAAGCGGGCGAAACAGCGCGCGCCGTTGCCGCACTGCGTCACTTCGCTGCCGTCCGCGTTGAAAATACGGTAGTGGAAATCGAGGTCGGGATCGTACGGCGGCTCAACCACCAGCAGCTGATCGAACCCCACGCCCAGATGCCGATCCGCCAGGCGACGGATCAGTTCCGGGGAGAAAAAGACATTCTGCGTTACCGCGTCGACGACCATAAAATCGTTGCCAAGGCCATGCATTTTGGAGAACTGCATCATTTGCTCCATTGCGCGGGTACAGAACGTTGTCATCAGGTGCGTCTTAATTTGCGCCTGAGCTGGCCACCGCCGGGTGTTGCTGGTCGACCACCGGGTCGTTGGTATCCGCAGCCTGTGCTGACTTTCTGCTGCTGCTCGTGCACCGGCTGGTTTTTCTGGTCTGGCCGGCGGAGCGGTTTTTTCCCGCAGGCGGGAAGTACAGTGGTCCCTTCAGTCCGCAGCCAGTCAGGCTAAACAGCGTGATGACAGAGCGGCATAGCGGGCAGCTGGTTCATAACAGCGTTTATCATTCTAGTCTGCTCTTTTTATCCAAATCCCAGCTGCTTATCATCGCAGTTGACGTTGTAAAAGCAACAGGAAATATCCGGCAGAAGGTTCAGAAACGGGGGCAGGCCACTGCGTACAGCGCAGCGGCTTTAGTGCATCTGGTAGCGCGGCTGGAAGTCGCCGTTGTCGTTGTCCGGCTGGGTGGCGCACAGCTGCGTCAGCGTCTGGGTGCGGAACGGGATCACCTGCGTAGCGACCGTCGACGTTCACAATCTGGTAGAACTGCGGCAGGTTGAAGTTGATAAAGCTTGAGCCGTAGGTAAAGCGGTCATGCGAAGAGGAGTAGAAGCGGCTGACGTCGCGCACCAGCTCCTCTTTACTGCCTTCACAGTGGTGATACACCTCGGCGCGGTTGGTCTCATCCAGAATGTAGATGTTAAACCCGGCGTTATCACCCGACTCTTCAAAGAAGAACTGAATAATCCCTTCACTGGCAAAGCCGTCCACCACCTGCGGAAGCTTAACGTGGTTGGTTTCCACCTGCACCGACAGGCCATGCAGCTTGTTGTGTGAAATCGCGCCGTAAAACTCGATGGCGTTTTCCAGCTTCTGTACCGACACGTTCAGGCGCTCGAAGAACAGTCCCCAGGTCTGACCGGAGACGCGCAGCGCTTTAAAGCGGCCTGTTTCCTGACGGGTACTGGAGAGACGCAGTTCGATACACTCAGAAACCAGCTGCTGCACGCGGGTGCGAATTAAACCGCGCAGGTGCTGGCTGTAGCAGAACACTTCCACGCTGTCCGGCGGCGCGGCATCCTGGTGCATTTTGCCGAGAATGGTTTTCAGCGCTTCGATCATCGCCTGCTCGCCGTTGAAGTGCAGGGTACGCACTTCGTTCCACGAGTTGCGGTACAGCAGATCCACGCTGCCGACCAGGCAGTTTTGCTGCTCGCCAAAGCTGAAGACGTCCAGCTTGCGGAAGTCGAAATGCACCACCTGATTGCGGAAGGCCGCGGTCGGGTCGTATTCCAGGTTGACGATGATCGCCAGATGGCGAATCTCGCACGGGCTGTAGAGGGCTTTTGGCGTCGGCGCAGGCAGACGCAGCGGGAAGTGGTGCGACACATCCGCGACCATCTCCTGCAGCTTAGCGAGATCGACCACCTCGTTGCCTTTGATAAACAGGCGCGTGCGCGAGGTCAGCAGGCCGTTAAACCAGGCCCAGGCCACCAGCTTGTTCAGATAGCGGTTATATTCCAGCGGCTGATGGCTGATGATGGAATCCATGCTTGGCGCACGGTTATACAGATACCACCCGGTGCGGTTCGCGCGGCCCGGCGGCACATAGATAAAGGTCAGGTTCGGTTCTGACAGGTCAGGCGAAATCTGCGGGTTAACCAGCGTGACTTTACCCGGCAGCGCTTCAAACGCGGCGTACAGCTTACGGGTCAATACCCCGATGTCCTGCGGGCTGGCGGAAACGCTGAGGTTGTTACGGCGCGCAAAGCGGATCAGGTTGCGGTAGCTCTGCATCATCGCATCGAGCAGTTCGTTGTGCGCTTCACGCACCTGATCGATTTTCCAGTTGGCGCGGTTGTCCAGCATGGCCAGACGCGCTTCGTCCCAGCCCCACTCTTTCACCAACTGACTGACCACTTCACGACGCCAGCCCACGCAGGCGCGCTCGCGGGACAGCTTTTCACACACTTTGAGGTAGAAACATCGACGCACCAGGTCAAGACGCGTGGTGTCATCGATGGCTTTCAGGTATTCGGTCACGCGCTCCAGCATCATGCAGTAGGCATCGAGCCCGAAGGAGACGATCTCCCCGTCGTGCAGTCGCTGTTTGATATCTTTCGCCAGCAGCCGCGTCTTGGGGTATTCCCAGGAGTAGGCTTCCAGCAGCAGGGTTTTCAGCACCGCTTTGTACGGCGAATCGATACTCTTATAGAGCTGCCAGAGGCTGGCGCCGAAGTACTCTTCCGCCGACAGCGAGCTGAGACCGCCGAGATCCAGCCACTCGTTTGGCGTCAGCACGCCCTGCGCGTAAAGCGACATGACGTAGTCATCGTAATGCTCTTCTTCTTCGCCCGGCACCATATTCCACAGAATACGTTTGCCGGCCAGGCGCACAGCGGTACGGTAGAATTCATCCAGCAACAGGATATGCTGCGTCGAGCCGCAGTCCTCACCGCCCAGACTGCCGCTTTCGTTATGGCGGAAACGGTTTTCATCAATCAGGAAGAAGCTCACTTCCACACCCAGCGAGCGCGGCCCAGCTCTCCAGCAGGCTGCATTTTCGCTGCAGCAGTTGACGCTCTTCGTTATCGAGCCAGGACTGATGGCAGACCCAGATGTCCAGATCCGAAGAGCAGCTTTGCCCTACCGATGAGGTGCTCCCCATTGAGTAAACGCCGGTGATCGGCAGTTCGCCTTTTGGCGACTCCTGCGGCGGCAGCGGATGGTCGCCAGCTAACTGTTGCAGGTATAGATGCTGTTGGGTTTCATCAGGCGTGAAGAGGCAAATGCCCTGGGGAACGTTACCGTCAAGGTAACCCGGCATCAGCGGGTGGTGATAGTGCAGTAATGTCGGCAGCAGACTGTATACCTGCTGGAAAGCAGGGCCCATGGCAGCAAGCGCGCGATCCACACGCAGTTGATTGATGGCATCCAGTCTCTGTTTCAGAGTCTCAATATAGAGGTACAAGACGTATCGCCTGATGTTTCCGGGTTTCCCAGTATTGTTTAACAGCGGACCCGCAGTGTTTCCAAAGAGATATTAACCGCTTTTTGCCCGCTTAGTTTAATAAAGATGGTACCGACGAAAAAATGGTCTAAAACGTGATCAATTTAACACCTTGCTGATTGACCGTAAAGAAAGATGCGCTACATACAAGTGTAGCACCGTTCCAAACGTTTAGCCCTGAAGTTTTCGGACTACATGCCTCACGAATGGCTGACGCCTAAAACGCGGCCTTGTCCGCTCTGCCGCTTGCAGCCTCGGTCAATCCCGTTGAAACTGCCAGCATCCCAGAGTCAACAATGTTAGGATGGTTAGCGATTGATAATGACGGTAACAAGCATGTTAGACAATGTTTTGAGAATTGCCACACGCCAAAGCCCTCTTGCGCTCTGGCAGGCACATTATGTGAAGCAGCGCCTTGGAAGCCTGCCACAGCGGATTGCGCGTCGAGCTGGTGCCGATGGTCACGCGCGGTGACGTGATCCTCGATACGCCGCTGGCGAAAGTGGGCGGCAAAGGCCTGTTTGTCAAAGAACTGGAACTGGCATTGCTTGAAAACCGCGCCGATATCGCCGTGCATTCGATGAAAGACGTGCCCGTCGAGTTCCCCGAGGGGCTGGGGCTGGTGACCATCTGCGAGCGCGAAGATCCGCGCGATGCGTTTGTCTCTAACCGTTATGCCTCGCTCGACGCGCTGCCAGCAGGGAGCGTGGTTGGCACGTCCAGTTTACGCCGTCAGTGTCAGCTGGCGGAGCGTCGTCCCGATCTGATCATTCGCTCGCTGCGCGGCAACGTCGGCACGCGTCTGGGCAAGCTGGATAACGGCGATTACGACGCCATTATTCTCGCCGTTGCCGGCCTGAAGCGTCTGGGGCTGGAGGAACGCATTCGCGTGGCGCTGCCGCCAGAGCTGTCGCTGCCGGCTGTGGGCCAGGGTGCGGTCGGCATTGAGTGCCGTCTCGACGATGCACGTACCCGCGCTGCTGCTTGCGCCGCTGAACCACGACGAGACCGCTATCCGCGTAAAAGCCGAGCGGGCGATGAATACCCGCCTCGAAGGCGGCTGCCAGGTGCCGATTGGCAGCTATGCTGAACTGACGAATGACGATGGCGACAGCCTGTGGCTGCGCGCCCTGGTCGGTGCGCCGGACGGCAGCCAGATGGTGCGCGGCGAACGCCGCGGCAAACGCGCAAGATGCCGAGCAGCTTGGCGTGTCGCTGGCGGAAGAGCTGCTGGATAACGGCGCCCGCGAGATTCTGGCTGACGTTTATAATGGAGAGCCCCCTGCATGAGTATTCTCGTCACCCGCCCTTCTCCCGCAGGAGAGCAGTTAGTGAGCCGTCTGCGCAGCACTGGGGCAGGTGGCCTGGAGTTTTCCGCTCATTGAATTCTCCCCCGGTCGCGAGCTCTCTGCGCTCGCCGACCAGATGAATACCCTTCAGGACGGCGACCTGCTGTTTGCGCTGTCGCAGCATGCGGTGGAATTTGCCCACGCCCGCTTTACAGCAGCAGCGCAGCGCTTGGCCGGCCGCCCTCGACTATTTCGCGATTGGCCGCACAACGGCACTGGCGCTGCATACCGTAAGCAGCGCGGACGTTCGTTACCCGTTAGATCGGGAAATCAGTGAAGTCTTGCTACAATTACCTGAATTACAAACTGTTGCCGGCAAGCGTGCGCTCATTTTGCGCGGCAATGGGGGCCGCGAACTGCTGGGCGAAACGCTGCGTGAACGTGGTGCGGACGTGACGTTCGTTGAGTGCTATCAGCGCTGTGCAAAACACTACGATGGCGCGGAAGAGCCGTGCGCTGGCACGCGCGCAGGCATTAATACGCTGGTGGTCACCAGCGGTGAAATGTTACAACAGCTTTGGTCGCTGATACCGCTTTGGTATCGCGAAAACTGGTTACTCCGCTGTCGGCTTCTGGTCGTCAGTGAGCGTCTGGCGAACCAGGCCCGGGAACTGGGCTGGCAGGATATTCGGATCGCTGATAACGCCGACAACGATGCGCTGCTGCGCGCATTACAATAACTCTCAAATGGGAAGCCATAATGACGGAACACGAAAAATCCTCCGCCGTGGTTGAAGAGACCAGGGAGACTGTGGAGACGACGCCACAGCCAGAGACGACTGAGAAAACCGCTGAGACGAAAAACGGCAGCAACAAAACAAGCCTCACGCTGAGCGCGATTGCCATCGCCATTGCGCTGGCGATCGGCGCGGGGCTTTACGGGCTGAACGGTGGTGAAAACAACAGGGCGACTAACAGGCTCAGACGTCAACCAGCAACGCGCTGAGCGAAGCAGCTGAGGCGCCCTGCAAAAGAGCAGCAGACGGGCAGCGATAAACAACAGCTCTCGCAGCAGCTGGCGGACGCCAACACCGCGCTGCAGGAAGCGCGCAGCCAGCAGGAGGAACGGAGCTGACCAAACAGCTGGGTGAACTGCAGGAGAAAGTGGCCACCATTTCCGGCACCGATGCCAAAACCTGGCTGCTGGCGCAGGCTGACTTCCTGGTGAAACTGGCCGGACGCAAGCTGTGGAGCGATCAGGACGTCACCACCGCCGCCGCGCTGCTGAAAAGCGCCGACGCCAGCCTGGCGGACATGAACGATCCAAGCCTTATTACCGCGCGTCGCGCGATTACCGAAGACATCGCCAGCCTCTCGGCCGTCACGCAGGTGGATTACGACGGCATTATCCTCAAGGTGAATCAGCTGTCGAATCAGATTGATAACCTGCGTCTGGCGGATAACAACGACGACGACTCCCCGATGGATTCCGACGGTACCGAGCTTTCCAGCTCCCTGAGCGAATGGCGCATTAACCTGCAAAAAAGCTGGCAGAACTTTATGGACAGCTTTATCACTATCCGCCGTCGCGACGAAACTGCCGTAGCCGCTGCTCGCACCGAACCAGGACATCTATCTGCGCGAAAACATCCGTTCCCGCCTGCTGGTCGCCGCGCAGGCCGTGCCGCGTCATCAGGAAGAGACCTACAAACAGGCGCTGGATAACGTCTCAACCTGGGTACGCGCCTACTACGACACCGACGATGCGACGACCACCGCCTTCCTCGAAGACATTGATAAGCTGAGCCAGCAGAACATCACCATGAACGTGCCGGATAAGCTGGCCAGCCAGCCGATTCTGGAGAAACTGATGCAGACGCGCGTGCGCAACCTGCTGGCGCAGCCGGGCGTATCGGCTGCGGCTGATCAACAGGGAGGGTAAGTCATGCTGAAAGTATTCTTACTTTTCCTGCTGCTGATCGCCGGGATCGTGCTGGGGCCTATGCTTGCCGGTCATCAGGGTTACGTGCTGATCCAGACCGATAACTACAACATTGAAACCAGCGTCACCGGTCTGGCGATCATTCTGATCCTCGGCGTGGTGGTGCTGTTTGCGATCGAGTGGATCCTGCGCCGCATTTTCCGCACCGGCGCCCACACCCGCGGCTGGTTCGTTGGCCGCAAGCGCCGCCGCGCGCCAGCGTAAGCAGACCGAGCAGGCGCTGCTCAAGCTGGCGGAAGGCGACTATCAGCAGGTTGAAAAGCTGATGTCGAAAAACGCCGACCACGCCGAACAGCCGGTGGTGAACTATCTGCTGGCGGCCGAAGCAGCGCAGCAGCGCGGTGACGAAGCCCGCGCCAATCAGCATCTGGAGCGCGCCGCTGAGCTGGCTCACGAGAACGATCCCCATTCCGGTGGAAATCACCCGCGTTCGTCTGCAGCTGGCGCGCAACGAAAATCACGCGGCTCGCCACGGCATCGATCGCCTGCTGGAAGTCGCGCCGCGTCATCCGGAAGTGCTGCGTCTGGCCGAGCAGGCCTATATTCGCACCGGCGCCTGGGGCTCACTGCTGGACATCATTCCGTCGATGGCGAAGGCCGAGGTGGGCGACGATGAACATCGTGACGAGCTTCAGCGTCTGGCGTGGATTGGCCTGATGGATCAGGCGCGCGCGGACCAGGGCAGCGACGGTCTGAAAACCTGGTGGAAGAATCAGAGCCGTAAAACGCGCCAGCAGGTTCCTCTGCAGGTGGCGATGGCGGAACATCTCATCGAGTGTGACGATCACGACACGGCTCAGGAGATCCTCCTCGACGGCCTGAAGCGCCAGTACGACGATCGCCTGGTGATGGTGATCCCGCGGCTGAAAACCAATAATCCGGAGCAGATCGAAAAAGTGCTGCGTCAGCAGATTAAAGCAGCACGGCGCGACGCCGCTGTTGAACAGCACGCTGGGCCAGTCGCTGATGAAGCACGGTGAATGGCAGCAGGCGGCAGCCACGCCTTCCGTGCAGGCGCTGAAACAGCGCCCGGATGCCTTCGACTACGCCTGGCTGGCCGATGTTTACGCTGGAGAAACTGCATCGTTCGGATGAAGCGGCGCAGATGCGGCGTGAGGGGCTGATGTTGACGCTGAAGAAGAATCCTGGCGCCTGATTTAACAGCCTTGCCTGATTTGTGAGAAAAGCGCCGGGCCAGATGCCGCGCTTTTTTGGCTGAAAGAGCGTGCAGGGAATACGGCATCAATCCGTGAACGGCAGATAAAAAAACACCTGCCAGAAGCAGGTGTAAGATCAGGTCGGTAAGACAACTGATGGTATCCGACTCAACGTAATGTCCTTCTTACTGCAGTAGCGCGTGCACGTTACTGCCAGCTGGACAACGGATACCGTAAATCGGCTCTGCGTCATTCCCAGGGTTTATGAGGCCTAAGGCGAACATAAGAGGTGGAATGAGCATCTACGCAATAGATATAGCATTTGGCGTGCCAACTTTTAAATTTAGGCTCTCAAATAGAAAATATAGTTCAATATATTGAAATTATTGGCTTTTTATTTAACCCTTCCTTTCCCGTCAGTTAGGCAATCTCTGGTGTTCCCGCTGGCAGCGGTTATCGCGATGTCGCCCGAAAACGCGACTTAAGCACCTGGTTTTCTTTTAAAGCATGAATTATTTGTCTCAACCTGACGACAGGCTGTGCAAGGAAAGGTAAGGCTGTTGAAAATCAGCAGGTTAGGTGTCGCGTAATAGCGACAATCGCTACGCCCGGCGCAAACCTGCTTCGAGGTTCTCATCCTGAGAAGAATTTGCTTCATAAGACAGACGAAAAAAACCGGGCTTTTGCAAAGCAGGTTTCTTTGATGAGGTGGTCGGCGAGAGAGGATTACGCTTCTCTGCGAGAAGCGCCCTGCGGGCCGTTGCTGACGCAACGTTGTCTCGCTTCGCGAGGCTCGAACCTCCTGCGGAGGTGCTCATCCTCATAAACTGCAGGCGTAAAAAAACCGACTTGCGTCGGTTTCTTTGAAAGTGGTCGGCGAGAGAGGATTCGAACCTCCGACCCACTGGTCCCAAACCAGTTGCGCTACCAAGCTGCGCTACTCGCCGATTTGTGTTGCTCATACTACCTGATTTATCAGACCGTTGTCCATATAAATCTTATATTTATCAGATATTTTGCGTGGTGCGAAGAGAGGGACTTGAACCCTCACGTCCGTAAGAACACTAACACCTGAAGCTAGCGCGTCTACCAATTCCGCCACCTTCGCACTGTCACAAAATACTGCTAAATCTTCACTTCGCTTAGGAAGTGGGGTGGCTAATGGGACTCGAACCCACGACAACTGGAATCACAATCCAGGGCTCTACCAACTGAGCTATAGCCACCACTAATTCTGGTGCGTAAGCGTAACCGCTTACTTAATGCACTGCATAACGCGGTTAAACCAACCACCGCAGCTCCTGCGCACAAACTAAATGGCGCGCCCGACAGGATTCGAACCTGAGACCTCTGCCTCCGGAGGGCAGCGCTCTATCCAGCTGAGCTACGGGCGCGTAGCGCCGTTGCGGGAGGGGATACTACGGATTTACGCCAAGGCTGTCTAGTGCTTTTTCGTAGAAAAGTCGCGTTTGATTACGCTTTGTGCATTCCGTCGATAAATAACGCAATTTGCCTGCTTAACCTGCCGGAATTACAGCACTATTCCTGCCGCGTTACAGATCGCCGCGCCAGTGATAGCGTAAATATTTCAGCAGTTTTAACTGACGGCGCCAGCGTGATGGCTGGCGTATCAGGCGATACAGCCACTCCAGCCCTAGTTGCTGCCAGACCTTGGGCGCACGCTTCACATGGCCGGTAAAGACGTCGTAGGTGCCGCCCACGCCCATATACAGCGCCTGCGGCCAGTGCCTTCGCGGCAGTCGCGCATCAGAATCTCCTGGCGCGGCGATCCCATCGCCACGGTCACAATCTGCGCCCCGCTGGCGGCAATGCGCGCAAATAGCGCCTCGCGTTCGGCTGGAGCGAAGTAGCCGTCCTGGCTGCCCACGATGTTGACATTCCACTGACGGCGCAGTTTATCGCAGGTTTCCTGCAGCACCTGCTCACGCCCGCCGATTAAAAACACCGGAATACCGCTGCGGCCCGCCTGTTCCATCAGGGCTTCCCACAGATCGGCACCCGCCACGCGCGCACCGTCCGCCGCCGGGTATTTGCGGCGAATCGAACGCACCATGCTGATGCCGTCGGCGTACTTGATCTCCGCCGCGTCGATCAGCGCGCGCAGCGCTGGGCATCCTCTTCCACCGTCAGCATCTTTTCCGCGTTGATGGCCACCAGCGTGCCGCTGTTTTACGCGGCTTGCCGTCCGGCAGCAGAAAGTGAAGAAAGCTCGCCATATCGGCGAAAGCGTGTAAATCGATGCCGCGCAGGGCATACCGCGGCACTGAAATCTTGGTTTCCATCGGTCGGTATTTCCCGTCAGGCCCGGAGGTTAAGCAGAGCGCGATAAAACTGGCTCCGCGCGCGGGCGAATCAGCCCGGCACGCGCTAACAGCCAGTACAGCAACTTCGCCAGCACCAGACAGGCGCCGAAAATAATGCAGAAGAACACCACGCGCGACACGAAAGAGTCCAGCCCTTCGCGCGCCAGCACGATCATATTGAACACCGCACCAAAGCAGAAACTGTGCAAAATGGCGCCGCTTTATAGCGGTTGGTTCGGTTTTGCCCAACTCATACAGCCAGTCGAACCACTTGATGATCATGCCCACCAGAATCGCGCCGAGCGGAATAAACAGCGCACCGCCCATCACCACCAGCGAACCGATCAGCGTGGGTGAAATCGCCAGCCCGGAGTGGTTGTTCAGCACTTCCCAGGTGAAATAGTTGGCGGTGTTGAGCACCACTCGAGGCCGGTCCGGCCATAGCCAGGTAGGGATAAAGACGTAGAAATCACGCACGATCGGCGCCAGCCCCTGGAAATCGATCTTGTCGTAATTTTGCAGCAGCAGCGCCAGGTTTTCCCACGGCGAGAAGGTATCGCGCGTCAGGTAGAGGAAGGTATAAAACGCTTCATCGCCCGCCACATCCAGGCTGTAGCGCTTCAGCGCCAGCCAGAACATGCCGACCAATCGCCGAATCACGCCCGCCGCCGACCAGCATCCACAGCGTGATCCAGCCGCGCATGATGCCGATAAACAGGAACAGCGCGAAGGCGATGATGATGTTGGCGCGGGTGCCGCCCACGATCACGTAGGTCAGAATACCAAACGCCACCGTGGTCAGCAGGAACAGCAGCCACTGGCGCTGGGCAGGATCCTGCCGCAGGAAATAGACCACCAGCATCGCCGGAATGAAGAAGTAGAAGAAACGCTTGAGCGCCACGCCGGACACTTCGCTGGAGAAAATCTGGCTGTAGGAGTTGAGCTTGAACAGCAGGAAGCCGTTATGCATGAAGAAGATCCCAACGGTTCCCATCGCCACCAGCGCCAGCAGCACCCAGGTCAGATGGGTCTCCACCCGGTTCATGGTAAACAGCGGCACAGGGTTTGCGCGGCTCCGCCTGCGCAGGCCGCAGCCGCACTTTGTAGGTGACGTAATAGATGGCGTAAAACGCCGTCGCCGCCAGCAGCGCCTGCAGCAGAAACTCCACCGGCACCACCTCGACGTCAAACTGGAACACCAGCAAGCAGGTCAGCGGGAAACCGAAATAGAACGTCAGCAAATACAGCAGCGAGAAGAAGACGTTGAAGTTAAAGCGCACGCGCCGAAACTCCTGGTAGGTCAGCGTCAGAATAAACGGGGCCCAGCGAAAACAGATACACCACCAGCAGACCACTAAACTGCAGCAGGCTCATGTTAGACTCCCTTTCAGCGCTCCGCCAGCGCGTGGTTGCCAGCCCGCGAGATAGTTCGGGGCGAAAAAGGCGATCGCCTGTTTATCCACCGCCGCCAGCTGACGCTGCGCTTCGCGCACCACCGCCTCGTCCAGCGAATCGCCGTAGAACAGCACCGGCAGGTGCTGTTCCGCCAAATCCTGCCAGAACGGGTTTTCCCGGTTGAGCACGAAAGGCACGCCGGCCTGAATCAGCAGGCACAGGGTGCCAATCCCCTGCTGGCGATTGAAAATGAAATAGCCCAGATCGCAGGCGCCTCAGCAATTGCAGATAGTCATTCAAAGTCCACCTTTTGTCGCGCAGCAGCGTCACCTGGCCGCGCGGAAACAGGCGCTGCGCGGCAGCATCAATCTCATCGATGTAGGCATCGTTGTTGGCCGGATAACCCATCCGCAGGATCACGCGCACGTCGGCGCCGAACTGCTGATGAATCGCCTGCAGCGCTTCGATATGCCGATTGCTGCGATCGCCGGAGTTGCCCACCAGAATCGTCATCGGCCCGGCCAGGTTTTTCTCGACGTGAACGTCGGTCAGCGCCGGATCCATGCGGGTCGGGAAGTACAGCAGCGAGGCCGGCACCCGCGCATGGCGCTGCTGGTAGTGAATCAGATCGCCGCGGGTAGCAAACACCTGCCCCACGCGCCCCTGCGCAATGCGGCGCAGCAGATAGAACAGCCGGAATTTCCAGCTGGTGGCGTCTTCATACAGATCGGCGCCCCAAATATGCCAACTGACCTGACGCGCCTTGATCTTGCCGCTCAGCAGCGCCAGCCACAGCCCCGGATTGAACTGGCCGTGCAAGAAGAAGCGCTGATCGCGATCGGCCTGGGCGCGGGCGATGACCGCCTCCGCCAGCGCGCGCTTGCTGGGATACACGTCGATCTTCAGGGGGCGGATAGGCCACGCAGGCCGTATCCGGCGCATCTGGCCGTACCACCATAAACTGACGCGGCGCGTCGGCTGGCGATTCAACGCGGCGCCAGCACGTCGTTGAAGAAGCGCAGCACCGTCTGGTTATGATGCGGGATATCGGATCCCAGAACGTGAATCAGTAGCAGTCATGCGCTTTTTCGCGGCAATAAATCAAGAACACGCGCCACAGCAGAGGGCGAAATACACGATGTAGGTTGCCATATAGGCCTGAGCCGCCCCCAACGCGCCGTGCAGCGGGATCAGCCAGTGCGAGAAAAGCGTCAGCAGCACAAACTGGCTGATTTCCGTCAGGATATAGAAGCGCAGCGACGCTTTGGCGATCACCAGATAGCCGAAAACATAGGCCCCCACTTTCAGCACGTCGCCCACCAGCTGCCAGGCAAACAGATCGCGCATGGCGATGAACTTCGCCGAAAACAGCAGCCAGATGGCGACATCGCGCAGCAGCCAGACGGTAAAGCTGGCCGCCGCTACCGCCGGCAGCACAAAGCGCAGCGCACGGACAATCTCGCGCGAGATGTCGGCTTTATGCGTCAGCCGCGACAGCGTTGGCAGCAAATAGACGCTAAACGAAGCGGTGATAAACTGCAGATAGGCATCGGAAATACTGCTGACGCCCTGCCAGATCCCCACCTCATCCCAGCCGTAATGCGCCGCCAGCAGGTTACGCATCATCACGTAGGCCACCGGCAGCGTCACGGACGTGATCAACGCCATCAGGGTAAATTTGCCCAGATTGCCGGCCAGCGCCGTTTCTCCCACTGCGGCATCAGCCAGCGCAGCGGCAGTTCCTCGCGGTGGCGTCGCAGCATCCACAGCGCCGGCACGCATACCACCAGCGCCGGCACCAGCGCCAGCCCCACCAGCGCGCCTTCATAGCCACCCAGCGTGAAGCACAGGTAATAAGCCACCACGCCAATCAGGCTGCCGCCGATCACCGCCAGCGCATTGCCCATCGCGTCGCGATAGCCTTTCAGCACCGCCATGAACAGGTTGGCCCAGGCAATGCCCATCTGCACCAAGGCGACCAGACGCACCACCCCTTGACGTAATCGGCGTGCCCGAACAGCCCGATGCTGATGGGCTCCGCCGCCAGCAGAAACACCAGCGCCAGCAAGGTCGAAAAACCCAGCACCATGCTCGACGCGGTGCCGGTCACGGCGCGCAGCTGCGCCGGATCCTGGTGGTACTGCGCCACGTATTTGGTGACGCCGTTGAAGATACCCGCGCCGGCCAGCACGCCCAGCACGGTAATCAGCTGGCGGAAGTTACCCGCCTGCCCCACGCCGCTGGGGCCAAACGCCACCGCCAGCAGCTTCACCACCAGCAGCCCCGCGCCAATTTTTACCAGCGTGGACGCGGCGGTCCACACCGATGCTTTTGCCAGCGACATATCAGGCAAAGAAGCTCAGGAGGGTATTGATTACCGTACGCTGGTTGATGTCGCGACAGGTTGTAGAACAGCGGCAGGCGCAGCAGCCGCTCGCTTTCCTGCGTGGTGTAACGGTCTTCGCCGGCAAAGCGACCAAAACGCTTCGCCGGCCGGGCAGGAGTGCAGCGGGATATAGTGGAACACCGCCATGATCTCGGCTTCTTTCAGCCAGTCGATAAGCGCCCTGCGATCGTCGTTATCGCGCAGCTTGATGTAGAACATGTGCGCGTTGTGGACGCAATCTGCCGGGATGGTCGGCAGCTCAATGCGCCCGGCCTGGCCGCCAGCGGCTGCAGCGCGTCGTAATAGTTCTGCCACAGCGTCAGGCGCTGCTGGTTGATGCGTTCCGCCGCTTCCAGCTGCGCCCACAGGTAGGCGGCCTGCAGGTCCGCCATCAGATAGCTGGAGCCGATATCGCGCCAGGTATATTTGTCGACCTGACCACGGAAGAACTGGCTGCGGTTGGTGCCTTTTTCGCGGATGACTTCCGCCCGCTCGACCAGAGCCGCCCGTCGTTCATCAGCGTCGCGCCACCTTCGCCGCCGGCGGTGTAGTTTTTGGTTTCATGGAAGCTAAAGCAGCCGATATGGCCGATGGTGCCCAGCGCGCGTCCTTTGTAGGGCGACATCACGCCCTGCGCGGCATCTTCCACCACAAACAGGTTATGTTTCTTCGCCAGCGCCATGATGGTATCCATCTCGCAGGCCACGCCCGCGTAGTGTACCGGCACGATCGCGCGCGTTTTATCGGTGATCGCCGCTTCAATCTGCGTTTCGTCGATATTCATGGTATCCGGGCGCAGATCGACAAACACCATTTTCGCCCCGCGCAGCACAAAGGCGTTGGCGGTGGAAACAAAGGTATAGCTCGGCATGATCACTTCATCACCGGGCTGGATATCCAGCAGCAGCGCGGCCATTTCCAGCGACGCGGTGCAGGAAGGCGTCAGCAGCACTTTCGCGCTGCCAAAACGCTGTTCCATCCACTGCTGACAGCGGCGGGTAAAGCCGCCGTCGCCGCAGAGCTTGCCGCTGCCCATAGCAGACTGCATATAGTCGAGTTCAGTGCCAACAACCGGTGGAGCGTTAAATGGAATCATCAGTCTACCTCTGTATAACCAGTACGCGGTGCTTTCAATCACGGCACCCTGTCGTTGATAGAGTCGTAATGCGGCGATATTGCTTATCTGGGTCGCGACCCGCAGGCGTTCGAGCTGGCGCACCTTGCGGCCCCAGTCGGCGATCGCCGCCAGCAGCAAACGCTGCCCGACGCCGTTGCCCTGCGCCGCCGGCAGCACCGCCAGCAGGCCGATACGCGCCTCACCGGCGACTTCGCGCATGGAGACGAACCCCTGCAGCGCGCCCTGCTCGTCGCAGAGCCAACAGGCACTGATGATCGAACGTGCCTAAAACGGCCTTTTCAATCCACAAAGCATAAAACCGGCCGCTGTCATCAGGTTGATACCAAGGTGCGCGAAAGCGGCTGACGGTGAACGCCTGAGCCGCCGCGGCACGCAATGCTGCGGGATCTGCGCTTCGCGCGCGATACGCACGCCGGTCTGCCGTTCGGTGCGTTTGATATTGATCGCCAGATCGACCTCACCCTCCACCAGCCGAAAACCGTGCTGGCTCAGCGCATCTATCGCCGCGCTGTCCTGCGCTGGGACCTTAACCTGCCACAGCGTGTAAGGCTGCTGCAGCGCCTCGGCCAGCGGCACATCGCCGTCCAGCGTCAGCCGCGCCGTGGCGCAGCGCGAAGAACTCGCTCTCCCACGCAAGGGGCTCAATAGTGGCGTGGACGGGCATGCAGCAGGTCCAACAAATACTTGCCGTAGCCCGTTTTGGACAATGCCTGTGCGCGCGTTTCAGCCCCTGCTCATCCAGCCAGCCGTTACGCCAGGCGATCTCTTCCAGACAGGCGATTTTAAAGCCCTGGCGCTTCTCTACCGTCTGCACGAACCTGCTGGCCTCCAGCAGGCTGTCGTGGGTCCCGGTGTCCAGCCAGGCGAAACCGCGCCCCAACAGCTCGACGGTCAGTTCACCGCGCTCCAGATACATCTGGTTGATGCTGGTGATTTCCAGCTCGCCGCGCTCGGAAGGCTTCACCTGCTTGGCAAACTCCACCACCTGGCTATCGTAGAAGTACAGGCCGGTCACCGCCCAATCGGATTTCGGTTTCTTCGGCTTTTCTTCGATCGACAGCGCGCGGAAATTTTCGTCAAACTCCACGACGCCAAAGCGTTCAGGATCCATCACCTGATAACCGAACACGGTGGCACCTTCGGTGCGAGCCGCGACGGTTTTTAATTTCGGGCTGAAAGATTGGCCGAAGAAGATGTTATCTCCCAACACCAGGCAGCAAGAATCGCCGTTGATAAACTCCTCGCCGATCAGAAACGCCTGCGCCAAACCTTCCGGCTTAGGCTGCGCAGCGTAGCTGAGATTGACGCCGAACTGTTCGCCGTTACCCAACAAACGCTCGAAGGACGGCAGATCTTCCGGGGTCGAGATGATCAAAATGTCACGGATCCCCGCCAACATCAGTACCGACAGCGGGTAGTAGATCATCGGCTTGTCGTACACCGGCAGCAGTTGCTTGGACACGCCACGAGTAATCGGATGCAGACGCGTACCGGAACCGCCAGCCAGAATAATACCTTTCATACTTACTCCAAAACCCGCCGCGCCGGCGCAAAGCGACGCGGCGTTAAATTAATCTGACAGCCCCAAACGCTCACCGCGATAACTGCCGTCTTGGACCCGCCGCCACCAGGTTTCGTTAGCCAGATACCAGGCCACCGTCTTGCGAATGCCGCTTTCGAAGGTTTCCTGCGGCCGCCAGCCCAACTCACGATCGATTTTGCCGGCGTCGATGGCATAACGCATATCGTGGCCCGGGCGATCCTTCACGTAAGTGATCAGATCGCAGTAGTTCGCCACGCCCTGCGGCTTGTTCGGTGCCAGTTCTTCCAGCAGATCGCAAATGGTCTGCACCACTTCGATATTCTTGCGCTCGTTATGGCCACCGATATTGTAAGTTTCGCCCACCACGCCTTCGGTCACGACCTGATAGAGCGCGCGCGCGTGATCTTCGACATACAGCCAGTCACGCACCTGCGCTGCCGTTGCCGTATACCGGCAGCGGTTTGCCGGCCAGCGCATTGAGGATCACCAGCGGGATCAGCTTTTCCGGGAAGTGGTAAGGGCCATAGTTGTTCGAACAGTTGGTGACCACGAGAGTCGGCAAACCGTAGGTGCGCAGCCAGGCGCGCACCAGATGATCGCTCGACGCTTTGGAGGCCGAATACGGACTGCTCGGCGCATACGGCGTGGTTTCGGTAAAGAGATCGTCGGTGCCGTGCAGGTCGCCGTACACCTCGTCGGTGGAGATATGATGGAAACGGAAAGACTGCTTCTTCTCCGCCGCCAATGCCTTCCAGTAATGGCGCGCCGCCTCCAGCAGCTGGTAGGTGCCAACCACGTTGGTCTCGATAAAGGCCGCCGGGCCGTCGATAGAGCGATCGACGTGGCTTTCCGCCGCCAGGTGCATCACCACGTCCGGCTGATACTGGGCAAATACCCGATCCAGCTCGGCGCGATCGCAGATGTCGACCTGCTCGAAAGCATAGCGCTCGCTATCAGCCACCACCGCCAGCGACTCCAGGTTGCCGGCATAGGTCAGCTTATCCACCACCACCACCCGGTCGCCGGTATTGGCCAATCAGGAGGCGCACCACCGCGGAGCCAATGAAACCGGCGCCGCCGGTGACTAAAATACGTTTCAACGCCATACTCCTTTGGTATCAACAACCCATGTTTGTTTTACATCTTCCGGCCGGATGGCCTTGAACTGCTGGTGATCGACCAGCATCACCAGCACATCGGCCTGCTGCAACGCCTCAGCGATTGGCGTCAACGCAGCGTGGCCCGTCCGGCGAGCTGCGGCGGACTATCCGCACATTCGGCTCCACCGCCAGCGTTTCGCCGACGTGCCATTCGGCAATCAGATGTGCGACCTCGACATCGCCGGGCTTTCACGCAGATCGTCAATATTCGGTTTGAAGGCCAGGCCGAAGCAGGCAATTTTCACCTCGGTGGCGCGCTTGCCGCTGGCTGCCAGACAATCGGCCACCGCCGCTTTAACCTGATTGAGCACCCAGTGAGGTTTGCTGTCGTTCACCTCACGCGCGGTGCGGATCAGCCGCGCCTGCTGCGGGTTCTGCGCCACGATAAACCACGGATCGACGGCGATGCAGTGTCCGCCCACGCCCGGCCCCGGCTGCAGAATGTTGACGCGCGGATGGCGGTTCGCCAGGCGCTAATCAGCTCCCAGACGTTGATCCCCTGTTCGGCGCAGATCAGCGACAGTTCGTTGGCAAAGGCGATATTCACGTCGCGGAAGCTGTTTTCCGTCAGCTTGCACATCTCGGCGGTGCGGGAGTTGGTCACCACGCACTCGCCTCGCAGGAAAATCTTGTACAGCGCGCTGGCGCGTTCCGAACAGACCGGCGTCATACCGCCAATCACGCGGTCGTTTTTAATCAGTTCGACCATGACCTGCCCCGGCAGCACGCGCTCCGGGCAGTAGGCGATATTCACATCCGCCGTTGCTCCCGCCTTGTTGCGGGAAGCTTAGATCGGGGCGCGCCTCGGCCAGCCATTGCGCCATCTGCTCGGTAGCGCCCACGGGCGAGGTGGATTCGAGGATCACCAGAGCGCCCTTTCTTCAGCACCGGCGCAATGGATTTGGCCGCCGCCTCGACGTAGGTCATATCGGGCTCGTGGTCGCCTTTAAACGGCGTCGGCACGGCAATCAGGTAGGCATCCGCTTCAACGGGCGTGGTGCTGGCGCGCAGGAAGCCGCCCTCCACCGCCTCTTTCACTCACCACGCGGTCCAGATCGGGCTCGACAATATGAATTTCGCCACGGTTAATGGTTTCCACCGCGCGGGCGTTGATATCCACACCGACAACCTGTTTCTGACGAGAGGCAAACGCGGCCGCGGTGGGCAAGCCAATGTAGCCCAGGCCGATAACGGAAATGGTTGTAAAACTCATAGCGATACCTGATTGTGTTTAAGTGCATGCAAAATACGGCCACAAGCCTGCCCGTCGCCATACGGATTGTGGGCCCGGCTCATCGCCTGATACGCTTCATCGTCATGCAGCAGGCGCGTGACCTCTTCGACAATGAGCTGCGCGTTGGTGCCGACCAGCCGCACCGTACCGGCTTCGACCGCTTCCGGACGTTCGGTGGTTTCGCGCATCACCAGCACCGGTTTGCCTAGCGATGGCGCCTCTTCCTGAATGCCGCCGGAATCGGTGAGGATCAGCCAGGCGTGATTCATCAGCCAGACAAACGGCAGGTAGTCCTGCGGCTCAATCAGAATGACGTTGTCGATGACCGCTCAGGATGCGGTTCACCGGCTCGCTGACGTTAGGATTGAGATGCACCGGATAGACAATCTGCACCTTCGTCGTTCTGCGCGGCGATCTCCGCCAGCGCGTGACAGATTCGCTCAAAGCCCCCGCCAAAGCTTTCGCGGCGATGGCCGGTGACCAGAATCAGTTTTTTGTCGGCGTCGAGGAACGGATAGCGCGCCGCCAGGCCTTCATTGAGATCGGCATTTTCCAGCACGCGGTCGCGTACCCAGATCAACGCATCAATCACCGTATTGCCGGTCACAAAAATTTGGTTGTCGGCCAGATTTTCACGCAGCAGGTTTTGGCGCGAGTTTTCCGTTGGCGCAAAGTGGTACATCGCCAGATGGCCCGTCAGCGTGCGGTTGGCCTCTTCCGGCCACGGCGAATACAGATTGCCGGTACGCAGCCCCGCCTCGACATGCCCCACGGGAATGCGTTGGTAAAACGCGGCCAGGCTGGTCGCCACGGTGGTGGTGGTATCGCCGTGCACCAGCACCACGTCCGGCTTGAATGTCTTCCAGGATCGGTCTTCAGCCCTTGCAGAATGCGGCAGGTGATCTCCGTCAGCCCCTGCCCGGGTTTCATAATATTGAGGTCGTAATCCGGCGGACGATGGAAAAGAGCGTCAATACCTGATCGAGCATCTCACGATGCTGTGCCGTGACGCACACTCTTGCGCTTCAAAGTCAGGATCGCTGGGCCAGCGCATGAACCAGCGGCGCCATTTTAATGGCTTCCGGCCTGGTGCCAAATACGGTTAGTACTTTCACAACCGATTCTCTTAGGGTGACGGCTTAATCGCAGGCGGCGAATGCGGCCGCGCCTTTTTTTTTTTGCACGCGGACGACGCGTTAACGCTACGCCGGCGCCCACCAGCGCACCGACAATCCCCCACATGATCATCAGGAATGCACGACGCGGGCTATCGCGTTTTACCGGCTCTTCCGGCGTTCGCAAATAACGATAGGTCTGAAAACGCGGGTCCAGGAGATGGACCGACATTAAGCGTATTGAGCATCGCGCGATTTTGATCGTAATCGAGGTCAAAATCAGGCCCGACGGCCTGCAGGTTTTCCAGGCGCGCCTGCAGCATAGGCCGCCCCAGCAGGAACCGATCGCTGTCCGGCAGCGCTTCACCGCTGACCGGCGCGCGGTTCTCTACGGGATGTCGGAATGCCCTGCTGGCTCGGCAATTTTCAGCGCCTGCTCAATATTGTGTACACGGCGAGTGAAAATCGCTTTCGCCACCTCTTCCTGACGTTTGACCTGCGCCTTCATCTGGGTGGTGCGGGCCGCCCAGGCGCCTTTAAGCTCTTCGTTAAGATGGCTTGCGGCGCGCTGGCTGGCAAAGGCCACGTACTGACGCAGCAGGTTGTTGGCATCCGGCGCGGTTTCTGCAATCAGCTTGACGCTGTTATCCAGCGTATTGTGGGTCGCATCGCCCGGCGTGAACTGAATATTGTTGATCAGATCGTCCAGCAGGGCGGCATCGCATTGTGCGCATTACCGCTTTTGCGACGCTGCTTGTAGTAATCCGTCTGCAGCCAGAAATCGCGACGCGTATCCCACGACGCCAGCTGCATCACAAACTCTTTATAGGCTTCATCCATAACCGTCGGTCGCAGGCGTATTCAGGCTGACGGTCTCGTTGCGCACATCCAGATTATTGCAGGAACTGCTGCTGGGAATAGTATCCCCCAAGCATGTTAACCGTTGGTTTGTCCGTGATTGCCGTGGCGCTCCATTCCGTCTTGCTTTGCAATAACATGGAAGCCAGCCACGCCAGCAGTGCAAACAGCAGCGCCATGCCCATAATCCACGGTTTGCCGCGCCCATAACACGTGAAACAGGCCGCGAATATCCAGTTCATTCTCAGTTACCACTGATTTCGCTCCCGCCAACGGTTGAGTCATCATAGTCCCGGTTTTACTTAGCCTCTGGTTAAGTGTTGTATTTGTTCGTTTTCGCCGCTGCTTTGCGCAGCGACGTTTAATACGATGGATTTAATGACCGCGCCACTTTCCATGCGCGCTTGATGCAGTAACCGTACAGGAAGAATGCAAGCAAGAATAATGCCAACATAACCCATTCGGGAATAAATGCCAGATATTCGCCCAGCACGCCAATCCCGGCCAGCATAGCGGCGGCCAGGGTAATCAACACAAATGCCTGCCGGGAGGTAAAACCGGCCCGCATGATCAGGTGATGAATATGCTGACGATCGGCTGAGAAGGGACTCATCCCTTTGCGCAGACGGCGATACATAATCGCCACCATATCCATCAACGGAATAGCAATAATCCACAGCGCGGTAACCGGGCTGATGGGATGGGCTGTGTCCCTGCGTCGTTTCCAGCAGAATCCAGATGACGGTAAACCCAATCAGCGTACTGCCGGCATCCCCCATAAAGACTTTATAGCGGCGGCCCAGCACGCCGAGGTTTAGCAGAATATAGGGCAGGATGGCGGCAATCATGGCGAAGCACCACATCGCCAGGCTGTTACTGGCCGTCAAACCACAAAATAATGCCCATCGCGGCGAAGGAGACGCAGGACAAGCCCCCCAGCAGGCCATCAATGCCGTCGACCATATTGAAGGCGTTGATCGCCGCCCATACCGCGAACAGCGTCAGCAGATAGCCGAACGGCCCCAGCACCATCTCCCCCAGGGCCAAAGATATAGCCCAGGCTGCCGTCAAATAGAGTTTTGCCCCGACCATCATCACGATGGCAATCGCCGCCTGCACCAGGGCGCGGATTTTAACGCTGATATCGAAACGATCGTCGAGCGCGCCGACAAACACCAGTACCCCGGCGCAGGTAAGGTACAATACGGCGTGCGGCAGATAATAATTTGAGATGGCAAAGGCGAAGCAAATCCCCGCATAAACGGAAATACCGCCGACCAGCGGAATCAGCCCCTGATGGCGTTTTCGGGAAGTTGGGTTTATCCACAAGCCCAATTTTTTTAGCCGCTTTACGAGCAAAAAACAGGAACCAGCTAAAGAAAACAGAAATACTAATCTAAGTTCAGTACTCATAGTGAGTAAATTCACAGTTGGAATAGCTCTCAGCTAATGTTAGGTTATCATGAGGCAACAGCAGGTAAGCAATAGGTGGTGTCCCGCCATTGCTGTATATCCCTGGTCAATGAATTCTTTTTCTCAGCTGCGTGTTTTTGCTGACAAGAAGACCGCCGCTTTGCTACGCCTACACGTCAATATGTCTGCTTCCTGACAGGCATAATCCTAATAGCCCACAAATGAAAAACGCCACGTAAAGACGTGGCGTTAGTCATAAATCCTGGCAATTTGTGCCGTTAGCCGGCTGGCTCAGGCCGTTACCGGCGGCAACAGAT
>JBCNOY010000014.1:0-156671 GCA_039593615.1 Enterobacterales bacterium
CCGTTATCAACTATGTCTGCTCGAGCGGTGTCTGGTCAGAAGTGGCAAGATAGGAAGCGCGGATGACGGTTGAAAGGTCGAGTAGCCTTGAATGGTTTTGACAAGCCGTCAGATTTGCCACAACGCACTGGCGAGTTCAGTTTACGTTCAATGCGAGCTGGAAGTCTGACACAGGGTAAAACTTAAGATTCAAACTACAAGGTATGTTCATAATGCAGTCAGAGGTCAACTTAGCACGCCTGAAGGCGGGCGTCCAGCAGTGGCGAAGAAAATTCAGCCGGGAGCTGCCGAACGGACACCGCGCGCGGGAAACCTTACGCCAGGTTAGCGTCCAGGAACTCTTTCAGTTGACCTTTGGACAGCGCGCCCACTTTGGTCGCCGCCACTTCGCCGTTTTTGAACAGCAGCAGGGTCGGGATACCACGGATACCGTATTTTGGCGCGGTGCCCGGGTTCTGGTCGATGTTCAGCTTGGCAATGGTCAGTTTGCCCTCGTACTCGTCGGCGATCTCATCCAGAATCGGGGCGATCATTTTGCAAGGACCACACCATTCAGCCCAGAAATCGACGAGGATCAGCCCGTCCGCTTTAAGTACGTCCGTGTCAAAACTGTCGTCAGTCAGGTGAATAATTTTATCGCTCATATATAACTCCACAGGAATAAGCCTGGTACGTTGGTTTTGTCTCCACCAACGACGTGTTGATGTCGCATTAACCAACTAAAGGTTGACTTTATTTCACCGGATACGCTTTCGTAAAGCAATAGTAAGCTGATATTCTACCACACTATGAGCAAAACACATTTAACAGAACAGAAGTTTTCCGACTTCGCCCTGCACCCGAAGGTAGTTTGAAGCCCTTGAAAAAAAAGGGTTTCATAACTGCACGCCCATTCAGGCCCTCGCGCTGCCGCTGACGCTGGCCGGGCGTGATGTTGCAGGTCAGGCGCAAACCGGTACCGGCAAAACGATGGCGTTTTTAACGTCAACGTTTCATTATTTACTTTCTCACCCGGCGATTGAAGACCGCAAAGTTAACCAGCCGCGCGCGCTGATTATGGCCCCGACGCGTGAACTGGCGGTACAGATCCACGCCGATGCTGAACCGCTGGCGCAGGCCACCGGCCTGAAACTGGGCCTGGCCTATGGCGGCGACGGCTACGACAAACAGCTGAAAGTGCTGGAAAGCGGCGTGGATATTCTGATCGGCACCACCGGCCGTCTTATCGATTACGCCAAACAGAACCACATCAACCTCGGCGCCATCCAGGTCGTGGTGCTGGATGAAGCCGATCGCATGTACGATCTGGGCTTCATTAAAGACATCCGCTGGCTGTTCCGCCGTATGCCTCCGGCCAATCAGCGCCTGAACATGCTGTTCTCCGCCACCCTCTCCTACCGCGTACGCGAACTGGCGTTCGAGCAGATGAACAACGCCGAATACGTGGAAGTGGAACCGGAGCAGAAAACCGGCCACCGCATTAAAGAAGAGCTCTTCTACCCTTCCAATGAAGAGAAAATGCGTCTGCTGCAAACGCTGATTGAAGAAGAGTGGCCGGATCGCGCCATCATCTTCGCCAACACCAAACACCGCTGTGAAGACATCTGGGGCCATCTGGCTGCCGACGGTCACCGTGTTGGCCTGCTGACCGGCGACGTGGCGCAGAAAAAACGCCTGCGTATTCTCGAAGACTTCACCCGTGGCGATCTCGATATTCTGGTCGCCACCGACGTCGCCGCGCGCGGTCTGCACATCCCGGCCGTCACGCACGTCTTCAACTACGATCTGCCAGACGACTGCGAAGACTACGTGCACCGCATCGGCCGTACCGGTCGTGCGGGCGCCAGCGGTCACTCCATCAGCCTGGCGTGTGAAGAGTACGCGCTGAACCTGCCGGCGATTGAGACCTATATCGGTCACTCTATTCCGGTGAGCAAATACAATCCGCGATGCGCTGCTGAGCGAACTGCCGCCGCCGAAGCGCCTGCCGCGTCCGCGCGGCGGCAACGGCCCACGTCGCAACTCCGCGCCTCGTCGCGGCGGCGCGCCGCGCAGCAACCGTAAACGTTCGGGTTAAGCACATATGCTCAGTTCCGCCTCGTCGCTTTATGCTGCCATTGATCTCGGTTCCAACAGTTTTCATATGCTGGTTGTGCGCGAGGTGGCGGGAAGCATTCAGACGCTGGCGCGCATCAAGCGCAAGGTGCGCCTGGCGGCGGGCTTGATGCAGTGAACAATCACCTCTCGCCTGAGGCCATGGAACGCGGCTGGCAGTGCCTGCGGCTGTTCTCCGAGCGCCTGCAGGACATTCCGCGCGAGCAGATCCGCGTCGTCGCCACCGCCACGCTGCGCCTGGCGTCCAACGCCGATGATTTCCTGCAGGTCGCCGAGCAAATTCTCGGTTGCCCGGTGCAGGTTATCAGCGGCGAAGAAGAAGCGCGCCTGATTTATCAGGGTGTTGCGCACACCACCGGCGGTGCGGATCGGCGGCTGGTGGTGGATATCGGCGGTGCCAGCACCGAGCTGGTGACCGGCACCGGCGCGCAGGCCACGTCGCTGTTTAGCCTGTCGATGGGCTGCGTGACCTGGCTGGAGCGCTACTTCACCGATCGTAATCTGGGGAAAGAGAACTTCGACCAGGCCGAACAGGCCGCGCGCGAAGTGTTGCGTCCGATCGCCAGCAGCTGCGCTAGCAAGGCTGGAAGATCTGCGTGGGCGCGTCCGGCACCGTGCAGGCGCTGCAGGAAATCATGATGGCGCAGGGCATGGATGAGCGCATTACCCTGGCCAAACTTCAGCAGCTGAAACAGCGCGCCATTCAGTGCGGCAAGCTGGAAGAGCTGGAGATTGAAGGGCTGACGCTGGAGCGCGCGCTGGTCTTCCCGAGCGGCCTGGCCATTCTGATCGCCATTTTCCACGAGCTGAACATCGAGAGCATGACGCTGGCCGGCGGCGCGCTGCGTGAAGGTCTGGTCTACGGCATGCTGCATCTGCCGGTCGATCAGGATATTCGCAGCCGTACCCTGCGCAACGTGCAGCGTCGTTTTCTGGTTGATATCGATCAGGCAGGACGCGTATCGCAGCTGGCGTCACGCTTCGCCGATCAGGTCGCTAACGAGCTGGAAGCTGGATCAGCGATGTCGTGATTTACTGCTCAGCGCCAGCGCGCTCCACGAACTCGGCCTGAGCGTCGATTTCAAGCAGGCACCGCAGCACGCCGCGTATCTGATCCGCCACCTGGATCTTACCGGGCTTTACCCCCGCGCAGAAAAAATTGCTGGCCACCCTGCTGCTGAACCAGACCAATGCACCGTCGATCTCTCGCTGTTGAACCAGCAAAACGCCGTGCCGCCGCGCATGGCGGAGCATCTGTGCCGCCTGCTGCGTCTGGCGATCATCTTCGCCAGCCGCCGCCGCGATGACACGCTGCCAGCGGTGCGTCTGCAGGCGGATGATGATGCGCTGCATCTGACACTGCCGGCAGGCTGGCTGGCTGCGCATCCGCTGCGCGCCGAGATGCTCGAGCAGGAGAGCCAGTGGCAGAGCTATGTGCACTGGCTGCTGACGATTTCCTGATCGAACCTGCTGCTGCTGCGTTGAAAAACGCCCGGCAACTGCGCCTTTACGCGAGTAAACTTCGCTTTGCCGGGCGCTTTGCCTCTGCGGCGCGCGCAACGATTTTCGCCAGAGGGCACGCTTGCGGCTGTGACGAAACCATTACCCCTTCTTCGCTTTCGCCAGCATCGCACGTAAGCCAGCGACGCGCGTCTGCCCCTTTTGCATCCGCTCTTCCGCGCTCATCACTTTGCGTTCCTGCTCCCACGCCAGATCATCCTGCGGCAGTTCCAGCAGGAAGCGGCTCGGCTCCGGCCGCACCAGTTCGCCATACTGACGGCGCTCGCTGCACAGGGTGAACGTCAGCTCTTTCTGCGCGCGGGTGATCCCCACGTAGGCCAGGCGGCGCTCCTCATCGACGTTGTCTTCATCGATGCTGCTCTGATGCGGCAGCAGCCCCTCTTCCATGCCCACCAGATAGACATAGGGGAACTCCAGCCCTTTGGACGCGTGCAGCGTCATCAGCTGTACCTGATCGAGCTCTTCTTCGCTCTCACCGCGCTCCATCATGTCGCGCAGGGTAAAGCGCGTGACCACCTGCGTCAGCGTCATCGGCTCGTCCAGTTCGTTGCCCTCCAGCATTTCGGTCATCCAGCCGAACAGCGTGTTGACGTTCTTCATGCGCATTTCGGCGGCTTTCGGGCTGGCCGAGGTTTCAAACAGCCAGCTCTCATAGTCGATGCCGTGAATCAGATCGCGCACCGCCGCCACCGGCTCACGCTCCGCCTGCTGGGCGATACCGCCGAGCCAGTGGGTAAAGCGCTGCAATGACTCCAGCCCGCGCCCGGTCAAGCGTCTGGTTCAGCCCCATATCGAAGCTGGCGGTAAACAGGCTTTTGTTGCGCTGGTTGGCCCACTCGCCGAGCTTCTGCAGCGTCGCCGGGCCGATCTCGCGCTTTGGCGTATTGACGATGCGCAGAAAGGCGCTGTCGTCCTCCGGGTTGGTCAGCACGCGCAGATAGGCCAGCAGGTCTTTGATTTCTGGGCGCGAGAAGAACGAGGTGCCGCCGGAGATTTTGTACGGAATGCGGTTCTGCATCAGCATCTTTTCAAACACGCGCGACTGGTGGTTGCCGCGATAGAGGATCGCGTAATCGTTGTATTCGGTTTTTTTGACGAAGTGGTGGGCGATCAGCTCGCCCGCCACGCGCTCGGCTTCGTGATCCTCGTTGTTGGCGCTCAGCACTTTCAGCTCCGTACCGTAGCCCAGCTCGGAGAACAGCCGCTTTTCAAACACGTGCGGGTTATTGGCGATCAGGATGTTAGCCGCCTTCAGGATACGCTCGCGTGGAGCGGTAGTTTTGCTCCAGCTTAATCACCTGCAGCGCCGGGAAATCTTCCTTCAGCAGCACCAGGTTCTGCGGCCGCGCGCCGCGCCAGGAGTAGATCGACTGGTCGTCATCGCCCACCACGGTAAAGCGCGCGCGCGGCGCCCACCAGCAGCTTCACCAGCTCGTACTGGCTGGTGTTGGTGTCCTGATACTCATCCACCAGCAGATAGCGGATACGTTGTTCTGCCAGCGTTCGCGCACCTCTTCATTGCGCTGCAGCAGCAGCGTCGGCAGCAGGATCAGGTCGTCGAAGTCCAGCACGTTGCACGCTTTCATATGCGCATCGTACAGGCCGTAGCAGTGGGCGAACAGCTTGTCGCGCTCCGAGCGCGCCAGCTCCGCCGCCCGCTGGGGATCGATCAGGTCGTTTTTCCAGTTGGAGATCGTCGAGATCAGCTGCTGCAACAGCGTTTTATCATCTTCGATCAGCCACTTTTCGGTCAGCTCTTTCAGCAGCGCCACCTGATCGCTGGTCGTCGAACAGCGAGAAGTTGGACTTCATCCCCAGCGCCGCGTATTCGCGTTTGATGATCTCCAGCCCCAGCGTGTGGAAGGTGGAGATCATCAGGCCGCGCGCCTCTTTGCGCCCCAGCGTTTGCGCCACGCGCTCTTTCATCTCGCGCGCCGCTTTGTTGGTAAAGGTCACCGCCGCGATGTGCCGCGCCTGATAGCCGCAGTCGCGGATCAGGTGGGCGATTTTGTTGGTGATCACGCGGGTTTTACCGGAACCGGCACCGGCCAGCACCAGGCAGGGCCCGGTAACGAATTCGACGGCTTGTTGTTGGCCGGGGTTTAAACGCATAACGTAATTTCACTCAACAATTCGTTTAACAGGGACGATCCCCTAAATAGTTCGAATTGCAGGAAGGCGGCAAGTGGGTGAGTCTCCGGGAGCTTACAATAGTAAGTGACCGGAGCGAACACACGCAGCCAACGCATCTGCAATTTGAAGTATGACGGGGATATAATGCGTCGCACATTATACATAACGGGAACACCATCATGGCGAAAACCGCGGCGGCTTTACATATCCTGGTGAAACAGGAAGCGCAGGCAAAAGCGCTACTGGCGCAGCTGGAAAAAGGCGCGAACTTTCAGCAACTGGCAAAAAAACACTCGACCTGCCCGTCCGGGCGTAACGGGGGCGATCTGGGGGAGTTTCGCAAAGGGCAGATGGTGCCGGCGTTTGATAAAGCGGTGTTCACCTGCCCGCTGCTGCAACCTTACGGACCGGTGAAAACCGCTTTCGGCTACCACATCATCAAAGTGCTGTGGCGTAACTGATCACTTTTTGCTTTTCATCTGCTGGAGTACGTTGCTGCACTGATTATCATCGGTGTCGCTCGGCGAAATCAGCGCCAGCAGTGCGGCCGCCGGCGCGACCACGGCCCCCAGCGCGACGGCTGCGGCACCGCGCGCCAGCAGCGGACCGGCTTTGACTCCGGCATCCGGGTTTTTGAAGGTGCCGCGCACATACAGCGGCGAACGCAGCGTAATGATACGAATGCCCTTGCTCTCCGGATTGATCGACAGATCCAGTCGCTCATTAGCAAAGTTAGCGTTGCCGGTAACGTTAATCACCGCGTTCTCGGTATCAAACACGAACAGCCGCGGCGTCGCCAGTCCCTGACGGATATTCAGATCGGTCGCGGCACAGTTGATGCGCACCTCATCGTCGCCAAACAGTTTACCCACCACATAGTTACCGACGTTCAGCCCGGCAATCTCCATCAGGCTGCGGCTGATCAGGCCATCGTTCATCAACAGTTTCAGCTCGCCATTGCTGGTGCCCAGCAGGTCGGCCACCGAATTGCCGGTGCCGGTCAGGCTGGCATCCCCGTTGAGCTGGCCGAGACTACGCTGCATGGCGGTGACATCCGGGAATAGCTGACGCAGCTGCAGCTTGCGCGCATGCAGGTCGGCGCGGCCGCGCATCGGTGAGCGATCGCCCTCCAGATGGATGGTCGAATTGATGCTGCCGCCGGCCATGCCGAAGCGCAGCGGATCCAGCAGCAGGTCGCCATTTTTCAGCTGCAGATGGGTATAGAGATCGCTGAGCGGCAGCTTGCTGCTGTGCTCGATACGCTTGCCGCTGAACTTCACGTCAGCGTCCATCACATCCCAGTTTTTGGTATCGAACTTGTCATGTGGCAACACGCGATCCGCCGGCTGGGTGCTGGCCTCACCGCGCTGCGCTTTGGCCTGCGCCGTTTTTTCACTGCCCTTGCCGGAGTTAACCCCAATCAGCGGCCCAAGGTCCGCCATACGCAGCTGGTTCGACGTCAGCTCGCCGCTCAGCGTCGGACGCGGTTTGCCCTGGCGATAGCTGAGCGAACCGTGAATATCGCTGTCACCAATATGACCGTTGAATTTTTCGTAGCGGAACAGCGGCCCTTTCTCTTCGTTGAAACGCGCAATCAGGTGGCCGTCAGTTTCATACGGTGGCGTGTCCGGCAGCAGCACGCCGGTTAAGCCGTACAGATTTGCCAGCGTGTCGCCGGAGAAGCGCAGCCGCACATCCAGCCCGCCGAGATTGAGCGGATCCTGCAGGGTGCCATCCACGCGCACACGTGTGGTGCCATTGCGTACGTCGAGCTGCAACGGGAACGGCGTGGTTTTGCTGCGCAGGGACAACATACCGCCAATCTTACCGTCGCCATCGAGTTTCTGGTTGTTGTAGGTCCCGCTCGCCTGCCAGCCAAACACAAAATCGCCGGCCCCTTTTTGCTGGTCGTTACCGCCCGCGACCTGCGCGTACGGCACCGGTTTGCCCAGCGGATTGATCTTCACCGTGACATCGGCTTTGTTGATGGCGTCGCGATAGCGCAGCTGTCCCTGATCGAACAGGATATTATCAAGGCGGAATGACCATGCCGAAGGCGGCGCATTGGGGTCGCTGTTTTCGCTGCTGGCGAGGTTGAAGGTCCAGTTATTTTTCTTATCGGCGGTCTGCACCAGTCGCGCATCCGGCTGCTGCATCTTAATCCACGGCAGGTAAATCTCTTTGTGCAGCAGCGCCAGCGGCGCCAGCGTGGCTTCCACCCGCTGCAAATGCACCATTGTCACTTCCGGCACGCTGGGCGGATTACCGAGCATGACATCGTCAGCGTGCACCTGCGGCCACGGCACCCAGCTGCGCCAGCCTGGCTCTTCGCGATTGCGCACCCAGGCAACGCCAAGATCGCCGCGAATAGCGAAAGGTCGGTTCAGTTCTGCCGAGACTTTCTGGTTGATGGTTGGCTTCAGGCGGTTCCAGTCAAAGGTGGCGATAATCACCACGACCACCACAACCAGCAACAATAAAATCCCGACCACCCAGCTAATTATTTTTCCTGTACGCGACATTTTGCCTCCTCCTTGCCCTTCCACGTCTCCTTAAAGATAGTCGAGACGCGGCAGAACGGAATCACGGAAGCTCAAGTACCAGGTTTTCCAGCTGGTTAAACGGCAGCGGACGTGAAAAATAATAGCCCTGTGCGGCCATGGCGGGCGAGTTGCGTACCTGCTGCCACTCCTCCTCGTTTTCCACCCCTTCGACGATCACGCCGTTACAGTAACGGTTGATCAGCGCCAGTAGCATGGAAAACAGCGAGCGGCCCTCATCACTGGCGCGCAGCAGCATAAACAGCTCGCGCGAAAGCTTGATGTAGTCGTAGCGCAGTTCGGTCAGCGCGGAGAAGTTGGCCATGCCGGACCCAAAGTCATCCAGCCACAGCGGGCCCAGCTCCGGCATCTGCGCCACCATCTCTTCCTGCGGCAGCGCGTGATGTTCGGTCAGTTCGAAGCGCACCCACGGCAGCTGGACGATCAGCGCGCGCACGGGCGCATGCTGCTGAATGGCCAATAATGTGGGACCATCAATATTGACGGAGGCCACCAGCTGACGCTGGCTGAAGAAGGAAGCCCACTGTAATAACAGTTCAAGCTGCTCCTGGACGATGTCGAGACGCTGGGCAATGGTCAGCGCCTCGAAATAGTCTTCGGGTGACACGTTTTGCTCAGGTGCGGCGGGATGCACCACGGCGGTAAGCAGTTCAATAGCCAGTAAGCGGCCAGAAACCTGGTAAATCGGCTGGAAAGTGTAGCACCGTTGGCACTGCTGCCAGTAGAGACGGGTTTCCTGTTGTTGCTCAAGTTCGGGAGAAAAAGGCAGCCGATGACTCAAATTCTTCATCACCATGGTGTTTTCCTGGTTGGTATTGAGTGCCTGCAAATAGCATCTCAGTGGCAAGTATCGGCTCTCCCCTGGATAACTTTATTGGTCTGCGCAGCCACACGAGCTGTTGAGTCTAGCAGCGTGTCTGCGGCTTAATCGGCAAAACAACCCCCGGTTTGGCCGCTAAATCGGTGCAGAAGCGCGATTTTACGCCTTAAGGCAAATTAAAACAGCGTTTTAAAAAGCATTGACGACTGCCATACCAGACGCGAGACTAGAGCGCAGCATTCACTACAGGCCAAACACCATGACGCAGAAAACCATCGCCATTATTGGCGAATGCATGATTGAGCTGTCCGAAAAAGGTGAGAACATCAAACGCGGCTTTGGCGGCGATACGCTGAATACCGCGGTCTATCTGGCACGGCAGAGCGATCCCAGCCAGCTGCGCGTGGAGTATGTCACCGCGCTTGGCACCGACAGCTTCAGCGACCAGATGATCGCGGCCTGGCAGCAGGAGCAGGTGCACACGCAGCTGGTGCAGCGCCTGCCGGACAAAATGCCCGGGCTTTACTTCATCGAAACCGATGCCCACGGCGAGCGCACCTTTTGGTACTGGCGCAGCGATGCAGCCGCGCGCTTCTGGCTGGATAGTCCGCAGGCCGGGGCCATCTGTCAGCAGCTGGCGCATTACGACTATCTCTACCTGAGCGGCATCAGCCTGGCGATCCTGCCTCAGGCCAGCCGCGAAAAGCTGATGGCGCTGCTCAGTGCCTGCCGGCAAAACGGTGGCACCGTGATTTTTGACAACAACTACCGGCCGCGTCTGTGGGCGGATAGCGCCAGTGCGCAGCAGGCGTATGCAGCGATGCTACGCCACACCGATATCGCCTTCCTGACGCTGGATGATGAACACCTGCTGTGGGGCGAACAGCCGCTGGCGGACGTAATTGCGCGCACGCGCACCGCCGGCGTGCAGGAGATTGTGATCAAACGTGGTGCTAACTCCTGCCTGGTAGCGCGCGGCGACGAGCCGCTGCGGGACGTTGCGGCCATCAAACTGGCTCCGGCGCAGATTGTCGATACCACCGCCGCAGGTGACTCCTTCAGCGCCGGTTATCTGGCGGTGCGCCTCGCGGGTGGCAGCGTGGAGCAGGCCGCAGCGCGCGGCCATCTCACCGCCAGTACGGTGATCCAGCATCGCGGCGCGATTATTCCGCACAGCGCGATGCCAAAAACCGTTTAACACCGCACACGATTGTCGCGTCGCGCTGCCTGCTGCGCGTCGCGACAATTTCCCCTCTGCCCTGACGACAAATTGATTATTACGCTGAAAAATATCACCGCGAAAATTTGGCTTAGTTACGCAGATTCACCGGGCAATTTTTACTAATGACGCACGCCATCCAGCCTCCTCTCTGCCTGACGCTCACCACTTAAATGCCGCTAATCAGACTAATTTAAATTCAATGCATTACGATGATAAACCCGACCGCCAGGCATAGTCCGAAACTGGCGACGCCGGCGGTTTTCGGCTGGACGATCGCGCGAAAAAAGACCATGTTTTAATCAACCACAGCAGGAAGCTGTCAGGTCGACCGCGAACACAATAACGACAACATGACTCGCTCAGGACAGATTTATGCACACAGAAATTATCAATATCTGGCCGCACGGCGACGCGCCAGGCGCGAGTGACTCGCGCGCTCAGCCGCAGATCGTCGATTTGGCCAGAGAGTTCGAACCTTACGACCGCGCCGCCACCGGTGTGCGCTGCCCGGAGATGGCGATCTGGCACCCGGAAACCTCAAACGGTATCACCCTGCTGGTGGCACCGGGCGGCGGGTATCAGCGCGTACTGATCGACCGCGAAGGCAGCGCCCTCGCCACCTTTTTCACCTCGATGGGCTACACGCTGGCGGTAATGACCTATCGCCTGCCGTACGACGGCCATCATGAAGGGCCGGATGCGCCGCTGGCCGATGCCCAGCGTGCGGTGCGCGTGCTGCGCGAGCGCTCACAGCGCGGCCTGAACGGTAAGTACATCGTGATGATGGGCTTTTCCGCCGGCGGGCACGTGGCCGCCAGCCTTGGCACCCGCTTTGGCGAAAAAATCTATCCACTGCAGGATCAGGCCGACAGCCTGTCACCGCGGCCTGATGCGATGGTGCTGCTTTATCCGGTCATCAGCATGCGCGACGGTCTGGCGCATGAAAGTTCACGCACCCGCCTGCTGGGCGCGTGGCCGGATCAGAAAAGCATTGAGGCTTATTCGCTGGAGACGCGCGTGCACGGCCAGACGCCGCCGACGCTGCTGATCCACGCCGCTGACGATGAGACGGTTTCCGTTAATAACAGCATGGTGTTTTTTAGTGCCCTGCGGGAGCACAAGGTGCCGGCGGAAATTCACTTTTATCAGAAAGGCGGCCACGGCTTTGGGATTCGTGGCGTGGCGGATCTGCCGCTGGCCAGCTGGCCGATGCTGGTGACCGAATGGCTGCGCGCAAAGACCTGATGCCCCTGCTACATTGAACCGCAGCGGCGCTGGCGGCGCGCGTTCATCCCGTTCGCTTACGTAAGCTCCTGAGGATGAACACCCGTGCCGCCTTGCTGTAGCGCACCTTATTGTGGGGATTCATGCGCCCTGGGTCATGAGGAGGGTTGAGCCGGATCGGTCGCGCTCGCGCTGCCATTATTTTCGGGTTTAGCCTCATCCGGGGTAGCGGCGGCGGCGGGCGCATCCGGAACCTTCATCACCTTGTCCCAGCTGTCCTGCAGCATCCTGACGTTGGTTTCGGGCTCACCCTGCGGCTGAATCAGCACCATGGTCAGCTCCTGCGTTAACTGCTGGCGCAACTCCTGGTTGAGCTGGTCGCGCGTTAACTCACTGAGAAACGCCTGACGCAGCTTCTGGTACTGCTCCGGCGCGATATCCACCACCTGGGATTCTGCCGCGAGCGCAGACGCTGGCCGATCAGAATATCGGTATCGGCGCGGGCGTAGGTCGCAAACAGCTTTTGCAGTTCCAGGTTTTTCTGCGCCATCAGCGCCTTAAACTCCTCCTCCGGCAGACCTTTTTCACGGACTTTCGCCAGCTCACGCGCGATCACCCTTGGCATTCAGGTTCTGCGCTCAGCGTGGCGTTTGGCGAATCGACGTTAATGGCGCACTGCGCACGCTGGAACAGCACGCGGCAGTCAAAGCCAAGGCCGATATTCTGCACGTTTTGCGTTTTGCTTTCGGTCAGCGTCCTGCTGGACGTGCCAGAACAGCGCTTCGCGCGCCAGATCGGCACGCCAGTAGCGCTGCAGATCGCTGCGGATTCGCGGATTGGCTGCCAGGCGTATCCCACATGATCGACAGGCGATCCTGCGTCATGCCGACTCGTTAATCAGGCTGACCGGCTGGTGCGGCAGCGGAGAAAGCGTGGGCAGCGCCGCGGGTGCCACCCGTTTGCCTTTCAGATCGCGAAACGCTTTGTTGATCTGCTCCGCCACCGCGCGGCTGTCCACGTTGCCCACCACGTACCAGCGTCATCGCGTCCGGCGTGTACCACTTCTGGTAGAACGCTTTCAGCTGTGCGGCATCCACCGGCTCTTTCAGCGGTTCGGCCGGATCGTGTCCCAGCAGCGTCGAGCCTTTCAGGCGGTAGCGCCACCAGCCATCTTTGGTATCCGCAGGCCAGGTCGCCACCATGGGATCGTCTGGCGGTCAGCGCATGGTGACATGACCTGCTGGCAGGCTTGATGGTCAGTTTGCCGGCGGTGTCCGCCAGCCAGCTCAGCGCTTCTTTCAGCAGGTCCGTGCGGTTGTTCGGCAGGCTGAGGTTGTACTGGGTGTATTCATAGGAGACCAGATGGCCGGCGGCAGCGGGCGTTTCGGATCGATCGCCTGTTGCCACAGTGCGCGCTGCTGATTGGTATCCAGACTGCGGTGTTATGCACCATCGCCAGACGCGGTAAAAGATGGCTGAAACCGGTTTGCTGGGTGCTTTCCGCGAGCGAACCGGTATTAACAGACAGACGGATTTCAATGCGATCGCTGGGACGTTGCGGCGTGGCCAACACCTGCCACTGAAAACCGTTCGCCAGTGTCCCTTGTTGCCAGGCCGGGTCGGGCTGGAGCGCATCTGCCTGCACATACCGAACTGGCAGCTGCCAGCATCAGCAAACCGCCCGTTAAGAGTCGAATTTTTGTGCCCTGCATGTGAACCCCTAATCAACATTCCTGGTTAAAAGGTCGTGCGCGCCATAGGCGGCCGCTTTTCAGCGATAAAAACACGGCGGCAGGCTGCCGCCACGTTGATTCAACGACAGACTCTTTGACCACAGGAAGGCCAGGATGTCGCGCGACGAGGAAAAAATCGGGAAGGAACGGAATCTTTGAATTGGGGAGTTATTATGCGCAGGTGCCCGCTGTCACGACAAGGGACTGCGGGCATTTCGTGACGAAGATTAACGCAAATAGAGGATTACGCGCTGGTTTTTGAAGCGGTTAGTTGACCGGTTTTTCCAGCTGAATCGAGAAGCGTCGGCTTTCATCTGCGCTCATCCAGTTGGTCGACCCATTTCGCCACCACCACCGTTGCCACGCCGTTACCCACCAGGTTGGTTAGCGCACGGGCTTCCGACATGAAGCGGTCAATCCCCAGAATCAACGCCAGACCGGCCACCGGCAGGTGGCCCACAGCAGAAAGGGTGGCCGCCAGCACGATAAAGCCGCTGCCCGTCACCCCTGCCGCGCCTTTGGAGGAGAGCAGCAGCACCACCAGCAGGGTAATCTGGTGGAAAATATCCATATGGCTGTTGGTCGCCTGCGCGATAAACACCGCCGCCATCGTCAGGTATATCGAGGTGCCGTCGAGGTTGAAGGAGTAGCCCGTCGGGATCACCAGCCCGACCACCGATTTGCGGCAGCCCAGCTTCTCCATCTTGTCGAGCATGCGCGGCAGCGCCGACTCTGACGAGGAGGTTCCCAGAACAATCAGCAGCTCTTCGCGGATGTAACGCGGATAAATTTGAAGATGTTGAAACCGGTCGCGCGGGCGATGGACCCCAGCACCACCACCACGAACAGGATACAGGTGATGTAGAAGCAGATAATCAGCTGACCCAGCTGCACCAGCGTACCGACGCCATATTTACCGATGGTGAAGGCCATCGCGCCGAAGGCACCGATCGGCGCCAGGCGCATGATCATATTGATGATGCCGAAAATGACCTGCGAGAAGCTTTCGATCACGTTAAAGATCAGCTGTGCCTTTGTTGCCCAGACGGTGCAGGGCAAAGCCAAACAGCACGGCGAACAGCAGCACCTGCAGGATGTTTCCGCTGGCGAACGCGCCGATGACGCTGCCCGGGATCACGTCCAGCAGGAAGGCGACCACGCCCTGCTCCTTCGCCTGCTCGGCATAGACCGCAACCGCTTTGGCATCCAGCGTCGCCGGATCGACGTTCATCCCCGCGCCTGGCTGCACCACGTTGACGATGATCAGACCGATAATCAGCGCAAGGGTACTGACCACTTCAAAATAGAGCAGCGCCACTGCACCGGTGCGACCGACCGCCTTCATGCTTTCCATGCCGGCGATGCCGGTCACGACCGTACAGAAGATCACCGGGGCGATGACCATTTTGATGAGCTTAACGAAGCCGTCGCCAAGCGGTTTCATTTGCGCGCCCAGTTCAGGGTAGTAGTGGCCCAGCAGAATACCGATGGCGATGGCTGTCAGGACCTGAAAGTAGAGACTTTTGAAGAGGGAGGTTTTCATAAGGTGTCCAGGTATAGACGGCATTCACCGCCATTGTTATGGAGAAACGCATGCGGCAAGCCGCCTGGAAGCGTATGACCTTACCGATGGCGAGGAAAATAACACTCTGTTAACAGGATTAGTATACCCTTACATTCCTTACAAAAGTTACAAAACTCTAACTATGAACTGAAACGCTTCAGCACCCCATAACGGTGCAATTCTGCAAGGAAAATCAATAAATAAGGTGATTATTCAGACGGTGACGAGCTGGCTAGCCAGCGCTGGTTAAACACCGATAACGGCAGGGCTTCAGCATATAAGTAGCCCTGCCCGATGGTAATTCCGCGCGCCAGCAGCCAGTCGCGCTGCTCGGCGGTTTCGACGCCTTCGGCTATCACGTCGAGGTGGATGATATCGGCAATTGCCGCCACGATGCGCACCATGGTGTCATCATCCGGCAGCGCGGCGACAAAACTGCGATCCATTTTTAGCTTATTGACCGGCAGCGCTTTGAACTGATGCAGGTAGTTGAGGTTGGAGTAGCCCATGCCGAAATCATCCAGCGCGACCGCCACCCCGGTTTGCTGCAGCGAGCGCAGCAGCGCCATCGCCTGTTCAGCATCGCCAATCTGCGCGGTTTCGGTGATCTCCAGCACGAAGTTACCCGGCGCAATGCGGTGGCGCTCCAGCAGCCCCTGCAGATGGCTCACCACGCTGGCATCGCGCAGCTGTACTGCGGAGATATTCACACTGAGCGGCAGATTGATGCCGTGGCGCTGCCAGCCAGCGATAATGCGGCACGCCTCTTCAAATACCCAGCGGCCGAGCGCGGAGATGACGCCAATCTCTTCGGCGCTGGCGATGAACTCTTCGGATAAACCATAGCTGCCGTCCGGCATTCGCATGCGCAGCAGCGCTTCTGCGCCGGCCAGCTCGCCGGTGGCCATATTGATTTGCGGCTGCAGATAGAGCGCAAACTGGCCATCCTGCAGGCCCTGCAGGATGTCGTGCTCCTGGGTTAAGCGCTTCTGCGCCCGCTCGGTCAGCGCCGGGTCAAAGAACAGAATCTGGTTTTTACCCTGATGGCGCGCCGACATCATCGCCGACGTGGCGCGCGCCAGCTGTTCGCCTGCGGACACGGTGTTGTCATCGTGCAGCGCCAGGCCAATGCTGGCGTTAGGGCGCAGCTGCAGCTGATACAGGTTCACCGGCTGGTTGATGCGTAGCATCAGGTTGCGCGCCAGCCGCATGGCGCGAAACGGGTTGTGCGCACGCTTCATCAGTAGCGCAAAGTCACTCGGTCCGGTCTGTGCCAGCAGCGTATGGTCATCAATGGTACTGCGGATTTTTTCCACCAGCGTCAGCATCAGCGTATCGCGCTGCTCATCGCTCAGGACGCCATTGGCTTCCTGCAGGGTTTCGATGCGGATCACCATCAGCCCCCACGGCTGCTGGCTGTGGCGATGGCGGATGTGCTGATCAAGCAGCGCCAGAAACAGCGCGCGGTTGGGCAAATCGGTTACCGCGAAATGGGTGGTCAGCCGGCTCATCTCATCGTGAATCGACTCCAGCACCTGCTGATTGCGGTTGTAGCTGCGAATCAGCATGCCGATCTCATCGTCGCGATGATTGTGCGGCAGCGCCAGCTTATGGGTGAGAATGGCGGGCGGCGGCAGCTCCTGCAGCTCACGCGAAATATTACGCAGCGGATGCACGATCAGCCGGTTGATACACCAGCTGATCGCCACGGACAGAATCAGCGCCAGCAGCAGATAGGTGGTGATCATGGTGGACAGCGTGCTGAGCAGGAACTGATAAACGCGCGACGAATCAGCCTGCAGCACCAGATAGGCAATCGGCTTCGGCAGCCCGCTGCGCTCGACCGAATAGAGCGGCAGCGTAATCTGCACCGGCAGTTCGAACAGCCGGGCGACAAAGCGCGGCACCGGCTTCTCCGGCGCGAAGTCGGCGTGCAGCGCCTGGAAGGCGTTCGGCAGCACCACATCGGCGCGCGACAGAATGCCCGCCGGCTTAAGGGTATTCAGAATGCGTTCGGCCTGCGGGATATCGGCTTTGAGCACCGCTTCGGACAGCGGCTGACGCACGGTATGCGCGACGTTCTCCATCTGCTGGGCGTAATCCACCCTGCGCTGCTGCACAAAATGGAATAACTGGATGACGATAAAAATACAGATGGTGACCAGCGCCACGGCGGACACGGTGGCCATCTGCTTTATCGTTAACGAACGACTGACGCGCAACAAAACCTCTCCTGGCCGCCGGGGGCCGTGACAGTTGCCGGAATGCGCAGCAAGTATATCCCAGGTCAGCATTTTTTTGCGCCGGGATAAAGGCGAAAATCACGCAACTGCCCCGCTTTGCGCGCGGTTTCAGCATTTTGTCAGCCATTAGCGGCGCAGAGACAAAACGGTGCGCGCCAGCCCGCACCGTTTGCCGCTCAGGTTTTACTGCGGATAGGCTACCCAGTCGCCACCGTTAAGGCGAATCCACGGTTTGCCCTGATACATCATCACGACGGCGTTATCATTTTCCGACACCACCGGCGTCTGCGGCAGGTTATCCGCCAGCACCGACATGTTGACGTTCGGTGCGTTAAACACCTGACCGTCCACCACCCGCGACACCAGCTCGGAAATCGCCAGCAGGCTGACAGGCGTATCGATGGTCAGCGGCTGGCCCTGATGCGGCGCTTTCATGCCAACAAATTTAATGCCAACCGGCACGTGGGTGATGCCCGGGCTCGGAATGTCGCGCAGCCCGGACATCTGCATTTTATCCCCCTGCAGTGCCGCACCGTGCTCTGGCACCACCAGCACCATCACCCGGCGTCCCGACTTCTCCAGATTGGTCAGGAAGGTATCGAGCTGGTCGAACAGCACCCGTGCGCGCGGCTGCCACTCGGCGGTGCGGGTGCTGCCCAGCTCGCGCGTACCGTCGTGCAGCGGAATCAGGTTGTAGAAGGTGGCGCTGCGCGCATCGCTGCTTTTGCTGCGGTCATCAAGCCAGCGCTGCATCAGCTGCCCGTCGTTGTACACCGGCGAACCATCAAAAGACGTCAGCTCCGGCGCAATCCCGGCCTGCGACATCAGCGGCGCCTGCATGTTGCCGTCCTCGCGCAGCTCCTTCAGGTAGTTACCGAACACGCCGGTATGGTCCATCATCAGCTGCTGCTTAAAGCCCAGCTTCGCCAGATTATCAAACAGATAGCAGCGCTGGTCGGTGGCTTTATACAGGTTACTGTGTGAGGTCTGGCCGCAGCTGGCGCGCAGCAGGCGGATCCCCGCCGGGCCGCTGTAGGCGGTGGCGGAGTTATAGTTGTTCAGCACGATATCAAAGTGCTTCCACAGCGGATGGTCACGCAGCTGCGCCACATCAATGTCCGACCACGCCAGCGAACAGATGTTGATAACCAGAATATCGAACGGCTGCGAATCGGCGGGCAGCGCATCCGGGAAGTGCGTGACGCGCTGGCGTTCGCTGTCGTAAAAGCGATTCAGCCACGCGGTGAGGTTGGCGCTGGTGGGCGGCGCGCTTTGATCGAGTCCCGCCGCGGCCGGGCTGGCGGCCGGTTTGTCATTCAGCGCCACCGGCGGTGCGGCGGCTTTGCTGGGCAGCAGGCTGACCGCCGGGCCAGCGAGCGTCAGCACGTTCAGCCAGATCAGCGCCAGTGACACCAGCACGGTGACGCGAATCCACTGCGCCACGAACAGGTAAATCACCAGCAGCACAAAGGCCGCGCCGATCATCTCCCAGTTAATAAAGCGCTGCAGCAAATCCAGCAGATAGGCCGGCGAGAATCCCGCCACCTGGCTGCCCTGGCTGAGCAGCGAGTTCAGACCCGGCAGCCAGGTATCGTGCCAGAACAGCGCGAAGCCAATCGGCAGCGAAATCCACTGGCGCAGACGATGCAGCCGCGCTGACGGCAGCGGAAACAGCAACCATGCCAGAAACACCAGATTACTCAGTGCATGGAAGTTGAGATAGCCGTACCACAACAGACCAAATTTGATCAGAAAGTAAAAGTTCCAGCCGCCGAGGCCGCGCCAGCGCGCCGCGTGCAGCGTCGAAGGTGTGTTATCCATGTTTATCCGTTTTGGTCGATTGGCGTTGCCACTGCCCTTCCGATTTGAGGGCGCGGGCAGGTAACAGGCGCATCAGCAGGCTAGTGCTGCGCTGCGGCAGCCAGCGTCGCCACAGCGATTTCAGGAACAGCAAAATCAGTAACAGCAGGATCGCCACCTGCACACCATCCATCAGCGTCATACGTGCGGCTCCCCGAGGTCGATGATGATCGGCTGCGGCGTCTGAGGGCCGCGCGGCGCGGCCGCTGCCGGCGCGGCAGGTTGCGCAGCGGCCGGTACCCTGAGCGGTTCGAACTGCGCCACCGGCGTCAGCTGCCGCACTTTATTCACCTCCGACAAAATCTGGTTGTCGGCAAACCACACCATGCGGTTGCTGAACAGCTCGTCGTGCGGCAGGGAAAATATCGATTTCAGGGCAATGTCCAGGTCGTTAAAGCGGCAGGAAGAGAGGAATAAATAGAGCCGATCGTCAACCAGCGTCACCAGGTCGCCAAAACGACGCGGTTTACACAGCGTCAGCACCTGCGGCGGCGACAGCTGCGGCACCGGGCGCAGCGCCACCATCAGCCCTTTGTCGTTTTCCGGCAGCAGCGTATTGTTCATCAACTGCTGTACCGCCGCACAGAAACGCTCCAGCGGCAAATAGCCTTTCTGCTGCAGCGGCTGTAGCGCCTGCACCAGCGCCGGCAGATCGGCCGGCACGTGGCGGGTAAACTGCTGGCCCTGCACGCCTTCCAGTGCAGTCAGCAAGCGCGACAGCGGCGCCGCCGTTGGGACAATGCTGTTAACGCCGCACGCCAGTAGCAAACGTTCATCGCTGTAGCGCAGGCTGGTGCCAAGTTCACGCACCACAATTTTCAGCGCGTTGCCGCGCGATCGCCGCAAACCATGGACCATGCTCGCCAGAGTCGGCACATCCTGATTATGGGCCAGGCTAAAGATGACCGTGGCGGCGTTGGCCTGCTGCGCGCGCGCATACACGCTCTCGTTATCGCTGAACAGTTGCCACTGCGCGGAAAGCGGCGGCGCCCCTTCCAGCACATCCTGCTGGGCCAGAAACTGGTTTTCATCATTGAGGCTCAGCGGCTGCGACGCGGCGGCTTCAGCCTGCGCAATAAACTGATTATCAATACAGTTCAGGCGGATAGCGCGGTCGGCCAGCAATTTATCGGCGGAGTACCACCAGTTAATTCGATATTGCCAGCTATCCTGCTGAAATTCTAAATGAGCGACACCATCAAGCTGACGAAAATAACGCTGCAGATGATTGCGCAGGGGAATAATTGCGGTTCCGCAGGTGATCATTAGCAGCGTCATTTGTTTTTTTAACAGAACCCGGCGCAAGCCTTTTATCCACACGGTCATTTCATCCGGGGATAATTTGCTCCACAGCGCCGCCTGACTATAAAACATGACCAGACCGCTACGTTTATTCATTACGCGCGCCATATCGCTGGCCAGATGTTGCAGGCTGGCTTTATTGGCAGGCAGCGAAAATAAGGGAATACGCGCCGGACCGCCGGGCGGATCGGGCGTTAACAGCGCCTGCGGGGGTTCATCCGCGCTCACCAGCGTGGCCGCCTTTTGCTGGCTAACCACCTGACGTAACAGCGTTCGTGCGTCTTCGGGCCGCTGGCAGGTTATCCAGTAAAATCCCGGCGACTGCAGGGCGATTAATTCCTGTTGTACCTGCTGCAGGCCAAGCGTATAAAGATTTTTCATATTAGCGTCGCGATCTGTACAATCCAGGCTAGTTTAATATAGACGGCAACGATTGGAACTGCTGAAATAAAAAAAGCTACGCACGCGCCAGACTGTTTGACTTTGCCGGGCCAGAAATCGCTGGCTGCGGTTTTATACGCGACAAGAAAAATATCACCCCTCTTTATCCGTTGTCGTTTCTTTGGTGGCAAAAAAGTAATGAAAACTGAAAATGCTTTTTCACTGATCGCTGTCGGCAGCGAAGATCAGGATGATATTAACGCCCTGAGTGACGCCTTTTCCCTGAAGGCGTTTCGCTATATTGATATTGCCCGTGAAGCGCGTCTGCAACAGCTGCTGTCGCGCTGGCCGTTGTTGCAGGAATGCACGCAGGGGCCGGAGTCACCACGCTAATGCCGGTTCTCGCCTTACAGGGGCTGCGTGGCGGGTGTGGCGCGACGGCACTCAGTGCCGCGCTGGGCTGGGCGCTAAACGCGCTGCAGCAGACGGTGCTGCTTATCGACCTTTCGCCAGCCAACCAACTGGCGGCCCACTTTAATCTGCCGCTCGACACGCCGCACGGCTGGCTGCGCGCCCAGCTGGATAACCAGCCGTGGCAGCACAGCGCGCTGCGCTATCAGCCGGGGCTGGATTTCCTGCCGTCTGGCACGCTCACGCATCAGCAGACCTTATCCTTAACCGCAGCGGCAGCGGAAATTGCACAACCGCTGCTTAAGGCTTTGCCGGCCCTGAAACAGCGCTATCAGTGGATTATTTTCGACCTTCCGGCGGATCTGCTGCCGTGGCAGCAGGCGTTCATCCCGGCCGCCGATCGGCTGCTTCAGCTGTTAACGCTGGATGCCAACTGCCAGCTGCGCCTGCACCGCGCGCACTTTTCGCCGCAGACGCTGTTTCTGATTAACCAGTTCAACGCCAACAGCCAGCTGCAGCAGGATCTGCATCAGCTGTGGCTGCGCTCGCTTAAAAACCTGATTCCACAGGTGATCCACCGCGATGAAGCGCTAGCGGAAGCGCTGATGATGAAACAGCCAGTGGGCGCCTGGCGTCCGCATGCGCTGGCCAGCGAAGAGATCAATACGCTGGCCAACTGGCTGCTGCTGCATGTTGCCGGAGGTGGCGCATGAATGCGCTGCGCTGGCTGCTGGTGCCGCAGGCCTCGCAGGCATTGCAGCAGCGCGCGCGCCTGGCGCGTCAGCACGGCGCCGGGCGGTTAACGGTCGCGCTGCATCTGCTGTGGTGCGTGCTCGCCTGGTCGCTGCTGCGGCTGGAAACGCCGGCGTGGCGGCGCGTGCTGCAGCAGCGTCAGCGCTACTTCCCGCATATCTCTCCGCTGCGCCCGCGTCCGCTCGATATTGTGCGCTATGCACTCCAGAGCCTGTGGCTGCTTATCATGCTGCCGCTGGACGGCAGCGCGCGCAGCGAGCGTAAACGTTTTAACGCCTTTGGCTCGCTGTTCCGCTGGCGCCAGCAGCTGTATCAATGGCTGGCGCAGCTGCCGGCGCGGCTGGAGCACAGCGGCGTACCGCAGCGCAGCGAACGCTGGCTGCAGCGCCTGCCACGGCGCGTGCGTCAGTTGCTGTTCATCGTAGTGGCGATCGCCGCCAGCCTGCTGGCGCTGCTGTGCATCTCGCAGCCGTTTGATATCACCACCCAGTTTGTGTTTGTGCTGCTGCTGTGGGGCGCTGGCGATGCTGGTGCGCCGTATGCCGGGCCGGCTGGTCGACGCTGATGCTGATTGTGCTGTCGCTGACCGTCTCCTGCCGCTACCTCTGGTGGCGCTATACCGCAACCCTGAACTGGGACGATCCGGTCAGCCTGGTGTGCGGCCTGGTGCTGCTGTTTGTCGCGGAAACCTACGCCTGGATGGTGCTGGTGCTGGGCTATTTCCAGACGATCTGGCCGCTCAACCGCCAGCCGGTCTCCATGCCGCCGGAGATCGCCAGCTGGCCCACCGTCGATCTTTTGGTGCCGACCTACAACGAAGACCTCAGCGTGGTGAAACACACCATCTATGCGGCGCTGGGCATCGACTGGCCGAAAGATAAGCTCAACATCTATATCCTCGATGACGGCACCCGCGAGGAGTTCCGCCAGTTCGCCGCCAGCGGTGGGCGTCAAGTACATCGCCCGGCCGACCCACGAACACGCCAAGGCCGGCAACATCAACAACGCGCTGAAGCAGGCCACCGGCGAGTTCGTGGCGATTTTTGACTGCGACCACGTGCCGACGCGCTCGTTCCTGCAGATGACCATGGGCTGGTTCCTGAAAGAGAAAAAGCTGGCGATGATGCAGACGCCGCACCACTTCTTCTCGCCGGACCCGTTTGAACGCAACCTCGGCCGCTTCCGCCAGACGCCGAACGAAGGCACGCTGTTCTACGGTCTGGTGCAGGACGGCAACGACATGTGGGACGCCACCTTCTTCTGCGGCTCCTGCGCGGTTCTGCGCCGCAGCGCGCTGGATGAGATTGGCGGTATCGCGGTCGAAACCGTCACCGAAGATGCGCACACCTCGCTGCGCCTGCACCGCCGCGGCTACACCTCGGCCTACATGCGCATTCCGCAGGCGGCCGGGCTGGCGACCGAGAGCCCTGTCGGCGCACATTGGCCAGCGCATTCGCTGGGCGCGCGGCATGGTGCAGATCTTCCGCCTCGATAACCCGCTGTTGGGCAAAGGGCTGAAGCTGGCGCAGCGCCTGTGCTACGTCAACGCCATGCTGCACTTTCTTGCCGGCATTCCGCGGCTGATCTTCCTGACCGCGCCGCTGGCGTTCCTGCTGCTGCATGCCTACATCATCTACGCACCGGCGCTGGCGATCGCCCTGTTCGTGCTGCCGCACATGATCCACGCCAGCCTGACCAACTCGCGGATCCAGGGGAAATACCGCCACTCGTTCTGGAGCGAGATCTACGAAACGGTGCTGGCCTGGTATATCGCGCCGGCCGACGACGGTGGCGCTGTTCAACCCGCACAAAGGCAAATTCAACGTCACCGCCAAGGGCGGGCTGGTGGAAGAGGAGCACGTCGACTGGGTGATCTCCCGGCCTTATATCTTCCTGGTGCTGCTGAACATGGCCGGTATCGGCGATGGGGCTTCTGGCGCATGGCGTACGGCCCGGCGAACGAGGTGCTGACCGTCTTCGTCAGTCTGGCGTGGGTGTTCTACAACATGATTATTCTCGGCGGCGCGGTGGCGGTGTCGGTGGAAGCCAAACAGGTGCGTCAGGCGCACCGCGTGGAAATCGCCATGCCGGCGGCGATGGCGCGCGCCGATGGCCATCTGCTTCCCTGCACGCTGCGCGACTACTCTGACGGCGGCGTGGGCATCGAACTGCGCGAGCCGGATGCACTGCGCGAGAACGAGAGCGTGTCGCTGCTGCTGCGGCGCGGACAGCAGGAGTTCAGCTTTCCGTGCCAGGTGCAGCGCGTATTTGGCCGCCGCGCAGGTATCCGCCTGCACCAGCTCTCCACCCGCCAACACATCGATTTTATTCAGTGCACCTTTGCCCGCGCCGATACCTGGGCGCTGTGGCAGGACGGCTTCCCGGAAGATAAACCGGTGCAGAGCCTGGCGGACATTATGCTGCTCGGCTTCAAAGGCTATTTGCGGCTGGCGGAGTATGGTCCGGCACCGCTGCGCCGCCTGTTCCGTGGCCTGACCGCCGGACTGCACTGGCTGGCAACGCTGTTGCCGCACAACGTCCGTCCGCGACCGGCAACGCTCAACACTGATTTTACCTAAGCTGATGATATGACCATGACGAGAAAACTGAGTTGGTTCACCGCCCTGCTGCTGGGCATCGGCGTCTCTGGCGCAGGCGGCACTTCCGGCGGCGCTTCCTGCTGCACCGCCTGCGGCAACCTCTGCGCCGCTGCCCGACGTGAACCAACCGCTCGATGCCAGCGCCCCGCTGCGCGATAGCCAGCTGCTGTTTACCCAGATGGCACCGCCGCCGGGCAGCATGGTGCTGCGCGGCACCGTCCCCACCAGCCAGATTGAGTTCGGCGTGCGCAGCGACGAGGTGGTCACGCGCGCGCTGCTGACGCTCAACTACCGGCCTTCGCCGGCGCTGCTGCCGACGCAGTCGCAGCTCAAGGTGTATCTGAACGATGAACTGGTGGGACTGGTCACCGTCACCGCCGATCAGCTCGGCAAAGAGAACCAGACGCAGCTGGCGATCGACCCGCGCTACATTAGCGATTTCAACCGCATCCGTCTGGAACTGGTCGGCCACTACGCCAACGTATGTGAAAATCCGGCCAACAGCACCATCTGGCTGGATATCGGTAAAGCGAGCAAACTGGACCTGACGCTGCAGAAGCTGCCGCTGAAAAACGATCTCTCCCATTTCCCGGAGCCATTCTTTGACGCGCGCGACAACCGGCCGCTGCAACTGCCGATGGTGTTCGGCGGCCAGCCGGATGTCGCAGCAACAGCGTGCGGCAGGCCTGCTGGCCTCGTGGTTCGGTAGCCAGGCGCAGTGGCGCGGCCAGTCCTTCCCGGTGCTGTATAACCAGCTGCCGGAAGGGCAGCATGCGGTGGTGTTCGCCACCAACGATCGCCGGCCTGACTTCCTGCAAACGCTGCCGCCGGTGGACAAACCCACCGTGGAGATGATCAGCCACCCGGACAATCCCTATCAGAAGATGCTGCTGATTCTGGGCCGTGACGATAACGATCTGATCACCGCGGTAGAGGGCATCGCGCAGGGGAACATGCTGTTCCGCGGCGAGCGCGTCACGGTGGACAGGGTGAAACTGCTGGCCCCGCGCCAGCCGTACGATGCGCCAAACTGGGTGCGCACCGATCGCCCGATCACCTTTGGCGAACTGACGCAGTATCAGAACCAGCTGCAGGCCGACGGCCTGCAACCCAACCCGATTAGCCTGACGCTGAACCTGCCGCCGGATCTGTTCCTGGTGCGCAGCACCGGCATTGATATGGACCTGAACTACCGTTATACCGCGCCGCGCATGCAGGACGGCTCGCGGCTGAGCGGCAGTCTCAACAACCAGTTCGTGCAGGATTATCCGCTGACCAGTAAAGATGGCGCGGGCCAGCAGCTGATGCGCATTCCGCTGATGCAGGGCCTGCAGGACAACAGCCGTCAGCTGACCATTCCGGCACTGCGTCTCGGGGCGGTCAACCAGCTGCGCTTTGATTTTGATTACGCCAATACCTTTATCGGCGGCACTGCCGATGGCCGCTGTGAAACCGTCACCCCCGTCGCGCAAAACCACGCGGTGATCGACGGTGCGTCCACCATCGATTTCTCCGGCTATCGCCACTTCATCGCAATGCCCTCGCTCGGCGCGTTTGCCAACGCCGGCTTCCCGTTCAGCCGCCTGGCGGATCTGTCGCAAACCCTGGTGCTGGTGAACCGGCAAAACCGGAGAGCGGCGAAGTCAGTACGCTGCTTGACGCGCTGGGGGCGATCGGCGCCCAGACCGGCTATCCGGCACTGCGCGTGCAGATGAGCGATGACTGGCGCAACGCGAAAGACCACGATGCCGATCTGCTGCTGATCGGCAGCATTCCGCCGGATCTGCAGGCGGAGACGGCGATCAATCTGCTGGTGGATCGCACGCGCAGCACCCTCAACATGCCATCGCGCCCGGGCAGCGCGCCCAACGTGCCACTGTCAGCCAGCGAGCGCACCGCCGAAAGCCAGACCGGCATCAGTTCGCGCGGTCCGCTCGGCGCTCTGGTTGGCTTCCAGTCGCCGTTTCACGATCAGCGCAGCGTGGTGGCGCTGCTGGCGGACAGCCCGCGCGGCTAGGATTTGCTGAATGCAGCGCTGCGCGACAGCGGCAAACGCGCGGCGATGTTCGGTTCCGTCAGCATCGTCCGGGAGTCCGGCGTCAACAGCCTGCGCGTGGGCGATATTTACTATGTCGGGCATCTGCCGTGGTGGGAGCGGCTGTGGAATCTGCTGGCCACCCATCCGGTATGGCTGGCCGTGATCGCGGTGCCGTGCTGGTGGTGATCCTGTTCGCCCTGATGGCCTGGCGCCTGATGCGCATGGTGAGCCGTCGTCGCCTGGCTGAGCTGGATGACGATGAATAAGTTACCGCTTGCGCTGCTGATCGCCAGTGCGCTGGCCGGCAGCGTGGCGGCCGCGCCCGGTCCGCAGGTGGCGCCGGTGGCGCCGGTGGCGTGGCTGCTGATGCAGATTCGTACCGGCGAATCCACCAACAAATACGATTTGGTGCAGCAGTCGCTGTACCGGCTGGAAAAAATCGATCCGGATAACCCGCAGGTGCTGGCGGCGCGCATTCGTATGGCGCTGCGTCAGGGCGATCAGGCCAAAGCGCAGCAGCTGTTCGATGCGCTGCAAAAGGCTGCGCCGGATGACGCCGCCACACGTGAATCCGCGGCAGGTTTGCGCCTGATGAGCCCCGAAGGGCGTCAGCAGCTGCAGCAGGCGCGGCTGCTGGCCACCGCCGGACGGCTGCCGGAGGCCAAAGCAGCGTGGGATGCGCTGTTTCACGGCGTCTTTCCCGATGTAAACACCGAACTGGAGTACTGGCGACTGGTGGCGCGCCTGCCGGGCCAGCAGCCGCTCGCCTGGCGTCAGTTGCAGGCGCTGGAGCAGCGTTATCCGGGCAATATCGGCGTCGAGCTACAGCTGGCGCGCATGGCGTTTGATAATAATCAGCCGGATCAGGCGGTGACTCAGCTGCGTCAGCTGGCCAACCGCGACGGCGGCCGCGATGCCGCGTCCGAACTGTGGCTGCAGCAGATCCAGAACCAGCCGGTAAGCGAGCGCAGCGTTGCCAGCCTGCAGCAGTATCTGCAGGTGTTCACCAGCGGCGATGCGCAACAGCGCGGAGCGGATGAGCTGGCGCGTCAGCAAAAAATGCTGGCCGATCCGGCCTTCCGCCAGCGCATGCGCGGCCTGGCGCTGGTCGAGGCTGGCGGCGGCGCGGCGGCAATCGGCGCATTACAGGCGGCGCTGAAGGCCAATCCGGACGACGCCGAACTGCTCGGTGCCATGGGCCAGGCGCAGGCGCGTGCCGGTCACCGCGCCGCCGCCATCAGCTGGCTACAGAAAGCGATTCAGGCGGGCCAGGCCAGCACGCAAATCGGCAAGTGGCAGTCCCTGTTACAGACCAATCGTTACTGGCTGGCTATCGACAGCGGCGACGCGGCGCTGAAGCAGGGTGATTTATCCGGCGCTGAGCGGCAGTACCGCAGCGCGCAGGCCATCGACAGCAATGACAGCTGGGCGCTCATCGGCCTCGGCGATGTGGCGCAGGCGCGTAAAAACAGCGCGTTAGCCCGGCAGTACTGGCAGCAGGCGCTGCGCCTTGACCGCAGCAACGGCACGGCGCAGCAGCGCCTGAGCAATTTACGTATTGAGAGCCTGCTGGCCGACGCAGATACGCTGGCGCAGCAGCAGCAATGGCCGCAGGCGGTAGCGAAATACCGTGAGGCGGCTCAGGCGCGACCGGATGATGTCTGGCTGGCCTGGCGGCTGGCCAGTGCGCTACGCAGCAGCGGTGACAACCAGGCAGGCGCGGCGGTCATGGTCGCGATTGTGCGCCAGCAGCCGCAGCAGCCAGCCGCGCTGTATGCCACGGCACTGTGGCAGTCATCTGGCGACGACGATGCCGCCGCGCTGGCCACGCTGCACCGTTTACCCACCGCCCGCTGGGACAGCAACATGCATGAACTGGCGGATCGCCTGGCGCAAAACCAGGCGTTCGGGCGTGCCGGGGAGCTACGCGCCCGCGGTGATGAAGCCGCCGCCATCCGCTTGCTGCAACAGCAGCCGGCCTCGCCGCGCCGCGACATTACGCTGGCCGACTGGGCGCTGGAGCGGGGCGATGCCACAACAGCGCTGGCCGGTTATCAGCAGGTGCTGCAGCAGGACGCCAGCAACAACGATGCCGCGCTCGGCCGCATCGAGGCGCTGCTGGCGCTGCAGCGCACCACCGAAGCGCGCGCAGCGCTGCACAGCCTGCCGGACAGCGTGGCGCAGCAGAGCCTGAACAGCGGCCGGCGCGTGGCACTCGCCTGGCAAAACAGCGGCGATCTCCTCAAAGCGCAGCAGCTGTTCAGCGCGCTGAAAACCCGCGCCGCCGCTGTCGCGCCGTCACAGGAAAAAGCGCTGGTGCTGCGTGATGCCGCGCGGCTGGAGAGACAGCAGCGCCAGCCCGCGCTGGCACAGCAGGATTACCGCGCGGCGATGGTCGCCAGCGGCATCACCCCTGCGCTGCCAGACGATAACGCCCGCTATACCCGGCTGACGCGCACGCAGGCCCAGGACGACTGGCTGAAGCGCAGCATCCGCAGCGACGCCGCTGACCTGTATCGCCAGCAGGACACCACCGTGACGCTGGAACAGGACTACTCGCGCGATAAGGGCAACGGTGGCACCTCTGACTTTACCGCCCATACCACCATGCTGCAGGCGGAAACCCCGCTGGCCGATGGCCGCAGCTTTGTGCGCGTCGATCACGTACAGGTGTCTGCCGGAACATTTTCCACCACTGATGGCAGCCACAGTGAACAGTTCGGCAGCTGTAACGATGCCAACGCCGGGGGCTGCCGGCGCGATTTCACCCAGCGGGACGAAGGCACCGCGCTGGGCGTCGGCTGGCACAACGATCGCTGGTCAGCCGATATCGGCACCACGCCGCTCGGTTTCACCGTCACTAACTGGGTCGGCGGCGTAAGCTGGAAGACCGACATCGACGATCTCGGGGTGACCTTTACTGCTTCACGTCGCCCGATCTCCAGTTCGCTGCTGGCTTACGCCGGCGCGCGCGATCCGGCCACTAACGGCGGCAAAAACTGGGGCGGCGTCGTCGCGACTGGCGGCGGCATCGGCCTGAGTTACGATCGGGGCGGCGCGCACGGGATGTGGGCCGATCTCAGCGCCCATCAAATCAGCGGTGAAAACGTGGCGGATAACAGCCGCGAACGGCTGATGGCAGGCTATTACTACAAGCTGATCAATAGCGACAACCAGCGCGCCACCATCGGCCTGAACAGTATGCTGTGGCACTATCAGAAAGATTTGAGCGACTACACCTTTGGCCAGGGCGGCTATTACAGCCCGCAGCGCTACTTCTCGCTGGCGGTGCCGCTGACCTGGCGTCAGCGCACGGAAAACTGGTCGTATGAACTCGGCGGCTCGGTGTCGTGGTCACAGTCAACCACCGACGCTCAGGCGCGCTACCCGGTGAATCCCGGCTTTACGCTGGCCAGCAATCCGTCATCGGACAGCAGTTCCGGACGCGGTTTCGGCTATACCGTGCAGGCGTTGATAGAGCGGCGCATCACGCCGCACTGGTCGCTGGGTTTGGCCATGGATATTCAGCAGGCGAAAGATTACACCCCAAGCCACGGGCTGCTGTATGTGCGCTACTCAATGGCCGGCTGGAACGGCGACATGGATATGCCACCACAGCCACTGGAACCGTATGCGGATTTTAAATAAGCACACTATTTACCCTGCAGTTCTCTTAGCATCGCGGCTCGCAGGATCGCGTTGAGGCGCGTCTGGTAACCTTTGCCAGGCGCCTTCAACCACTCAAGAATATCCGCATCGATTCTGATCGAAGCCTGGGTTTTTACCGGGCGGTAAAAACGCCCCCGTTCGGCAGCCTGCCAGAAACTGTCGTCTAACGGCGCAATATCATCACACTGGATGTCGCTGTCCTGTTTCCTGCTCAAAGCATCCAGCTCCGCCTGTTGCTTATCGGTGAGCGGCGGTAATTCACTGCGTTTAAACCTGACTTTGCTCATAGCGCCTCCTCTCAATACGCGTTGCATGGCGTGCGCTGATAACCCTTATTCGCGCGATTTATTTTGATCGGGCGCAATAGCTGCGCGGTCAGTACAGGAATGAAATGAAATACAGACAGGTCTGGAATCGAGTGAAACGCTGGAACAGCGGTTTGAAGCCAGGCGGGCGGGCCTGATGGTGATCGGCTGGACGGAAGGTTAATCCCGTCCGGCACAGAGAGGCTATCGCTTCTCCTGATAAGCCAGCCAGGTCAGCAGTTGCAGGCTGGCGGAGAAATAGTTTTGCTCCGGCGCTAAGCGGTCGCTGAGGTAGCCGGTTTGGTTGAGCGTCAGGTCGCGCACCGCGGTCAGGCCACCTTCCATATTGTAAGGTGCCGGGGTGTTGGCCAGCACATCAAACCACGCTGGCGTGGTGTCGCGCGCGTAGCCCTGCCAGACGCGCTGGAAGGGCACCAGCCGCAGGCTTTGCGGATCGTACCACCAGATATTCAGCGGAATACGAATCGCGTCATAGCTGAAGCGGTTGGAATAGCCGACCGCCGGCGCGACGGAGCCATCGGCGTTCAGCGCCACCCAGTCCAGCGGCAGGCCGGTTTTGCCAAACTGCATGTCGCCCAGCAGCGCAAGGCCATCATCAATCAGCGTGTTCCACACGCGCAGATGGCTGTGCTGCGCAAACTCCTGCCATGCGGCGAACAGGAAATAGGAAGGGTTAAGCACCACATAGCTGGTTTTATTGAAGCCCTGCGCGCCCGGCAGCATGACCTTGCGGCCGGCGTAGTCGATCACCGTTAGCTTGATGACCGCGCGCTGAATGCGATCCGACGCCTGCTGATAATCACCGCCCCACTTCTGTGCCGCGCGCTGCAGCGCCCAGGCGATCAGCACATCCCCGTCCGAGGCATCATTCTTATCGGCGATGGGATCGGCTGCGCCCGGCGTATAGCGCCAGTAGAACAGGTCATTCTGCGGATTGCGCAGATGGGTACGCGTCCACTGCCACAGCAAATCAAAGGTGGCGCGATCGTTATACGCCACCGCCAGCAGCATGCCGTAGCCCTGACCTTCGGTGTGGCTGACGTTGTTGTTGGCCGTATCGCTGATGCGGCCGTCGCTGCTCATAAAGCGGCTTTTGTAACTGCTCCAGCCATCGGCGGCCGCCTGAGCACTGAAAAATATCACCATGAAACACAGCATCCACTGACGCCAGAACCGCATCACTCTCATCACAGCTTCCTATTGGTATCGATAATGCAGCGTGCCGCCGTCGATTTTTTCCAGCGTCAGCGGTACCGCCGCGCTACCACCCTGCGCACGTAGCCACTGCGCGTACACGCCGGCCAGCACTGCGCTCAGCGCCAGCTGCCAGCGTTCTGCATCAAGCTGGCTGTCGCCCTGCGGCAGGGCATGGTGCTCAAGCATAATCGCGTTCTGCTGCGGCTGCAGCTGAACAAAGCCCCAGTTAAAGCGCGCCAGCTGGAGATTAATTTCGCGCTCCAGATCCTGCACGGTGCGCGCCTCCGGCAAAGGATAGCGCGTTGCCAGCAATTCGCCCACGCCGTTGAGGAAGGCTTCCGCCTCCGCGCCAGCGTTGTCCAGCATGCTCTCAATCATCACGCTGACCAGATCAAACCAGCCCGGCTGATACGGATGGCTGATGCGTGCGCCCGGTTGCTCACTCATTAGTTGTCTCCAAACAGATAACGGAAGTACAGATTGGCTGTGCTTTCGTTGTAATCGCCAAAGGTGTCATAGCCGAGCTGGCCGCCGATGGTGACATCTTTATTAATCTTATAATCGGCACCGGCGTGCAGGTTATAGCCGATGCCGTTTTTGCTCTCACCGCTGTAGTAGGCGCTTTTGACAAAGCCCTGATCGGCGAGGCTTTGCAGCTGGGACTGCAGCGACGGATCGTTGGGGAAATACGCGCTCTTGTCCTGGCTGTACGACTGATAGCCGACCGAACCGCCAACGTTGACTTTCAGGTCATCAAACTTGCGGCTGAAGTCGACAGGGAACGACACCGCGGCATAATTCTGCGGACTGAAATAGCCGCCCTGACCGTAGCTGAAGTAACTCAGGTTTTTGGAGAAATCCATCCACGACAGGCTCATGCCGACCTTCAGCTCGCGGTCGTCGTAGTGGTAAGGCCGCACGTAAGCGCCCGCCGTGGCCTGTACGCTGTTGTTGCTCGCCACGTTCTCGCCCAGATAGCTGTAAGCGCCGCCGCCGACGTAGAAACCCGCGTCGCCGTTATCGAAGCTCAGCATGGCGTTGCCGCCGTTTTTGGTGACGCGCCCCCAGCGCTTGCCGCTGGTCTTGTCCTCTACGCCAACGTACGACAGCAGACTGTCGGTCATGGCGCGGCGTTCACCGGTGAGGATCAGCGTCAGGAAATCGGTCAGCTTCGGTGACCACTGCACGCCGCCCACCAGCGTACTGAGATCCTGGCCGAGCGGCGTGCTGCCGAGATCGATCTTATAGCTGTCGCCCTTCAGCGCCATATTTAGTTCCACGCCGGTGGCCTTTTGCGAATCGGTCGAGGGTTATTGTCGTTGTATTTTTGTGTTGGGGGGGGGCGAAGACGGCGTGTCGTCTATTTTGGCCGCGCCGGATGCCACTACATTGCCCTGCACCAGCGCGTTGCTGCCGAAGCGACGCCACGCATCACCAGCCGCACTGCCAGCGGTGAGCGACACCGGCGTCATAGTAAAGTCGAAGCGCGACTCGCCGAACGGCACGGTCGAGAAGGTCAGCGGCGCTTTGGCTTCAGTCAGCTTGCTGAGCCCCGATTCGCCGTCGCGTCCGCGCACCTGCATCTGTCCCTGTACCCAGGTGCCGGTTTTCTCCTGCAGATTGTCCATCATCTCGTCAATCTGGCGCAGCGTCTGGCTCTGCCGGACCGGCGATCCGGCGTGGTGCTCGCCAGCGTGACGTCCTGCGCGCTGCTGCTGGTGGCCGGGGCCGTTTGCCACGGCATTACCGTGCCATAGCTGGAAGGCGAACCGGACACCGGCGAGGTGCTGCGGTTGATAAACGGATTGTCCGCCAGCGCCAGACCGCCAACGGTCGGCACGCTGCCGCTCTGTGCGCCCTGCAGACCAATCAGCTGGCCGCGCGCGCTGCGCAGGTAGCTCATCGCCTGGCTGTGCTCGCCGTTAGCTTCCGCCACGCGCGCCAGCAGTAACAGGCGATCCGGCGTCTGCTCATTGCGCAGGCCGCGGGTTAAGGTGTTCGCTTTGTCGACGTCGTTCTGCGCCAGCGCCACATCAATAGCACCGGTGCGCGCATCCTGAGTGGGCGTATCCTGCGTCAGCAGATAGTCATACACCACGCCCGCTTCTTTGTTCATTTTGCCGCTCTGATACAGACGCGCCATGGCAAACATCAGATCGGGGTTCTGCGGATCGTGCTGCAGCGCGCCCACCAGCTTGTCATAGGCGGCGGCGTAGCTGCTTCTGCTCGCGCAGGCGATCGACTTCATTAATGAGATAACCGTTACGGATGCCGGCCAGCTGCGTGGGGGTACTGCGCGCCTGCAGCTCCGGACTGCTGAGGAAGCTCTGTGCTTCCTGGTTCAGCCCCGCCTGATTCAGCACCGCAATCTGCGCGGCGTAATCCCCGGCATTGCCCTGCACGCCCCGCTGCATATTGCCGCGCACCAGCGTAACCGCCGTGGTCAGATCGCCGGCTTTGCGCCAGCATCTGCGCCAGATTCCCGGCATCGACCGGATTGGCGGGCGGCGTGGCGGCCAGCGCGCGCAGCGTATTGGCCGCTGCCGCGTCAGAGCCCTGCGCCAGATAGCGATCGGCGGTGGCCATTTGCAGATTGAAATTCACCCGCTGCGCCAGTTCGCGCATCTCGCTGTTCTTGCTGCCGTTGGGAATGCGCGCCAGCAGCTGGCTGGCCTGCTGCCAGGCACCGCTCTCGCTGGCGTTGAGCGCACCGGCATACAGCTCGCTGGTGCTGGCACCGCTGCGCAGGGTCGGCTGCATGACGTTGGCAGCCAGTAAACTATCGCCCTGCGCGCGGTAGATGCGCGCCAGATCGAGGCGCAGCCAGCCGTCGCTGGGATAGCGCTGAATGGCGCTGTTCAGCGTGGCGATGGCCGCACTGCGGTTGCCTGCCGCCAGCTCGCGTTTTGCCTGCGCACGCAGCGGATCGCTGCTGTTACCGCGCGGTGCCACGCTCTGGCGCACGCTGTCGGGCAATGATGCCAGCAGGCTGTTGGCTTCGGCGCTGCGGTTTTGCTGGCGCAGCACGTAAAACAGCCCCTCTTTGGCGCTGCGGTTATGCGGCATCGCTCTTCAGAATGGCCCGCAGTAGGTCTGCTCCGCCTGCTGCAGCTGATTGCTGCGGCGCAGCACATCAGCGCGGAACAGCTTCGCCGATATGCCTTTTTCGCCCTCGGCCTGCGCCAGCGGCTCACTCAGCGCCAGCGCCTGCGCGCTGTCACCGTTTTTCAGCGCCTGCTGGGCATTCGCCAGCTGCGCGTAAAACGCGGGCGTCGGCCGCCTGCTGCTGACGCTGCTGGCTCTGATCGCCGCCCAGTCTGAGCGCCGCCCGGTTCAGATAATCGGCGGCTTCGGCTGATAGCGTCCGGCGCGCTGCGCGACGTAGCCCATGCCGGCCAGCGCATCGGCATCCTGCGGGTTGGTTTGCAGCACCTTTTCAAACGTTGCTTCTGCGCACCGCTGACGTCGCCGCTGTTCAGCGCGCTAAAGCCCGCCCCCTTCTCCGCGCCGCCGACGTTTTTGCGGTAGTAATCCAGAACTTCGCTGTCCTGCGGATGGCGCTGCAGCCAGGTCTGGTAGCAGCGCTCGGCGTCCGACGCCTGCGGCGCCAGCCACAGCAGCGCCTGTCGTACAGCGAGCGATCGGCCTCTTTATTACCGTCCGCCATGCTGGCCAGCACATCAATGCCATGGCGGCGCGTCGCTTCCTGATAGGTCAGCGCTTTGCCCAGCGCCAGCTGAGCGCCGGTATCCTGCGGATGATCAGCGGCAAACTGCCGCAGCGCCTCCACCGCCTGGGGCAGCAGCGTGCGGTCGCCCGCCATGGTCAGGTAATATTCCGCCGCCAGGCTCGGCGGCGGCTCGTTGCCGCTAAAGGGGCTGCGCCAGGTCTCCAGCGCGGCGGCGATGTTACCGCTCCGCGCCTGCTGACGCGCCAGCGTGAGCTGCGCCTGCGGAACCTGCTCTGCATCTGTTGGGCGTTATCCAGCGCCGTCAGATGTGGATCGTTGGGTGATACCGCACTCAGGCGGGCGCGCCACTGTGCCGCATCGGCCGCGCTGCCGCTTTGCTGTGAATAGAGCGCCAGCAGATACAGCGCCTGGGTATTGTTCGGCTCCACCATCAGGATTTTTTGCAGCGAGGCTTTCGCCAGATCGTCATGCGCTTTCTGATGCCAGTAGGCCGCCTGGTCGAACAGTGCCTGTAACGCCGGATTGGTGCTCTCCGCCGCCAGCAGCGGCTGTGAGAACGTCAGCGCGCCGCCCAGCAGGAACGCCTGACGAATACCGGCACTTATCAGCTGTTTTTTCATTATTTTTATCCTTACTTCCGGCCGGAGTGGCTATCGTCTTGCGGGTGGAGACGGCGCCACGCGTGGCGCTTCAGCATCACCCAGGCCGCACTGCCGATCAGCGCCGACAGCAGCAGCGCCGCCAGCGCCATCAGTACCGAGTGCTGGTTGGCATACCACACCACCATCATGTACCACGGCATTTCACCGCTCGGGAACTGTTCGCCGACGCGGAAGCTGCGGATCCCGTTCTCATTGGTGATGATGGCGGCATCGCCGCGAATGCCGGCGTTGATGCGCGCCGAATTCAAATCATCGTGCAAACGCAGCAGCTGTTCCTCGCTGGTGGCCACCGCCAGCACCACCAGACGATCGGCGCTCCACGGTGAGCGAAAGCTGACAAAGCCGCGCCACGCTTCGTTTGAGGAGAAGTAGCGATCGGCATCCAGCTGCTGGCGAGACCAGTCACCGGTCAGCCAGCCGCGCAGCTTATCGACGGTGGTCGGCTCTTTGACGCCCAGCGTGTTGCCGCTGGTCTGGTAAGCGGTGCCGGCCAGCATCTGCTGCGTGAAGGCGCTGTGCTGCATGGTGCTCACTGCCAGCACATCGCTGTGCTGCAGGCGCGTCAGATTGGTGCCACCGTTCGGCAGACCAAACAACACCTGATTCTGCACCAGCGGCACGCCGGTGGCGTTACCGGCGCGCGCGGCCATGTCCAGCAGCGTCGCGATCTCGGCATCACCCGGCGCCTCCGGCAGCAGCAGCGTGGTTTGCGAAAAATCCGCCAGCCGCGAGAACGGGAACGAAGCACCAACGAAGTAGGAGAGGTTCGGCAGCATGGTGCAAAGTGACGCGTGTGGCTCAGATCGATCCACGAATCCTCATCGATGCGGCTCTTGATGTTGTTGTTGAGCAGGGCGCCGCACGGCGCATCCGCCTTTGGCACGATGTTGAAGTAGAGCGCCAGCTGGTTGTCGCCGTAAATCAGGTACGGCTCCAGCTTCAGCGTGTACTGCTCCTGGCGTGCATCGCCGCCCAGCTGGTGCCACGGCGCTCTCCAGCGAGCCCTGTTTATTCACCGTCAGGTTGTGCAGGAAAGTGCCGTTCAGCGTGACGTTGAGGAACGAATTGTTTTCATCGATCCAGCTTTCCGACGGGAAACGGTAGTGCAGATTGACCGGAATCGCGTCGCCGTCCCACAGGAACAGATCCGGCGCCGCGCGGAAGTTAACCCGCAGCGCATCGTGCCAGATCCCGGTGGCGGTCAGGCTTTGATCTTTACGCAGCAGCTCGCTGAGACGCACCGGGCGGCTGGTGTTGATCCAGCGCGGCGCGTCGTACGGTTTGCGCGTGCCAAGCGGCTGCGGCGGTACGTTCAGGCTGCTGGCATCGGTGGCCAGCGGCTGCGTGGTCAGGCGGTTGGCCGCCTGGCGCAGCTGGGCATCATCCGCACCGACCACCAGCAGCAGTTTGTACACCGGATTGTTAGGGTTATCGATCACCTGCAGCAGCGGACCCTTCGCCGCAGGCAGCGTCACGCTGCCGATTTTGTCACCCGGATGGCCGATCAGGATACCGTTGTGCTCGGGCAGATCGCCGCGCACCACCGGGAAACGGATGCCACGGTAATCCGACTGAATGCCGAGCCAGGAAGCCACCAGCGCGGCGGCGCTGACGCTATCCGGCGAAACGTTAGCGGCAAAACCAAAGGTCACGCTGGCGGGCGTCATGCGCTGCACATCAATAAACGGACGCGGGAAGTTGCGCAGGCTGGTGCCGATGTTGAGCTGCTGGCCTTCAAGGCTGAGCGTGGTTTTCGGCAGAATGGTGACCTGATACTGCTGCGCGCTCTCTTTTTCGCACAGCAGCTTGTCGGCATCGTTGATTTTAAAGCTGAGGTTATTACTGGAAACCACCATCGCCGCCGGAATATCCAACTGATAGTCGCTGACATCGCTGTCGCTGGCACCCAGCGGCAGGGTGCCGAGCGGCTGGCCGTTGAGCATCAGCTGCAGCGACGTGTTGCGCGCCGCCAGCGCGGCAGAGACGCGCAGCGACAGGTTGAGCCGCGCATTAGTGATCACCTCATCGCCCGGCAGGGTAAACAGAATACCGGACTGCAGCTGGCCGCCGGTAAGGGTGATGCCGCGCGGCTGCCCCATCTGCGCCACCGAAATGGTGCTGCTCACCGGCTGGTTTAACAGCGCGCCAGCGGGCTCAGCGGCAGCCGATGCCTCCGCAGCCACCGGCGGTATGACGATATCAGGCGCAGCCGATGCTGCTGGCGTTGTTGACTCTGCCGGCGGTGCTGACTCTGCTGGCTGTGCGGGTGCTGTATTTTCCTGCAGCGGCGCTGCATCGCCCGGCGTGTACGGCGTGTCGCCCGCCGCCTGCTTCAGCTGCGGATCGGCACTGCCATCCAGCCCCTGCGGCGGCGGTACGTCGGAGAGCGCGGCGCTGTCCTGGGTTACCGCCGGCGTCTCTGCCCAGGCGGGGGCGAGCAGCAGCGTGGTGGTCAGCGCGCTGGCCAGCAGCGTGTACGTCAATGTTTTCATGCTGCGCTGTCCTCTTTGGCCGTTGCCTGGCCATCACGCTTGCGCGCCTCACGGCGATCTTTCCAGCTCAGCCAGAACAGCTCAAAAACGGTACGGATGATGGTGCCGAGCGACACCAGCGGATTGTCCTGCTTATATTCGGCGGCTGGATCCACGCATCGGCCCGCGCCAGCACCACGCGCACCAGTTCACGGCGGCGCGCCAGCGGCATCGCGCCAAAGCGCAGGCGAATGGTCTCCTCATCACCGGAGATCTTGCTCACCGGAATGGTGATGGCACCCGATTTCAGCAGCAGATCGATCTCTTCGATTTCATCGTGCTCATGCCGGTTGTCCGGCGCATCCAGCTGCGCGCCGCCCATCGACAGATCGCTGGTTTGCGTGCGCGAAGAGATGCCGCTGGCGTAGTGAATCACCGCCGGGATCTGCACATCGATACGAATGGTTTTACGCACCTGTTTGGTTTCCCGCGCCACGGCAATCGCCGCCAGCAGAATGATCAGGCTGAACACCGCCCAGCCGACGTTGAGGGCGATCACATGCGGATCCACCCCGAAGTAATCATGCGCCACGGCGCGCACCACGCCGGCCACGATGCCAATCGCCAGCAGCGCGGCAACGATGACGTGAGGCCGCACGATGTGGAAGTCAAAGAAGCCCTGGTCCAGCAGGCCGCCTTTATCGGTCACGTTGAATTTCCCGCGCTTTGGCGACAGCAGGGTCAGCAGCGTCGGCAGGACCAGGTGGAAGGCCATCACGGTTTCGTAAATTTCGCCCCAGAAGGTGTAGCGGAATTTGCCGTTCATGCGCGAGTTAACGTACAGCGACAGCACCAGATGCGGCAGCACGTAGGCGAAGATCAGCGTCGCCGAGGAGTGAATAATGTTCAGGTTAAACAGCAGGTAAGCCAGCGGCGCGGTGAGGAACGCCACGCGCGGCAGGCCAAACTGGAAGTGCAGCATCGCGTTCAGGTAGCACAGACGCTGCGGGCCAGCTTGAGCCCGCGGCCCAGCAGCGGGTTGTCGACGCGGAAAATCTGCGTCATGCCGCGCGCCCAGCGGGTACGCTGGATCACATGCAGGCCCAGGCGTTCGGTCGCCAGACCCGCCGCCAGCGGGATTGCCAGGAACGCCGTGCCCCAGCCGAGACGCTGCAATTTCAGCGCGGTATGCGCATCCTCGGTCACGGTTTCCACCGCGAAGCCGCCAATCTCTTCCAGCGCGCTGCGGCGGATCACCGCGCAGGAGCCGCAGAAGAAGGTGGCGTTCCAGTTGTCGTTGCCCTGCTGCACCGGGCCGTAGAACAGCGAGCCCTCATTCGGGATGTTGCGGGCGGCGCGCAGGTTGCGTTCGAACGGATCCGGCGAATAGAAGTAGTGCGGCGTCTGTACCAGCGCCAGCTTCGGATCTTTCAGGAAACCGCCGACGGTGGCCTGCAGGAACGTGCGCGTGGCAACGTGGTCGCAGTCGAACACGCAAATCAGCTCACCGTGGGTGATCTTCATGGCGTGGTTGAGGTTGCCGGCTTTGGCGTGGCGGTTATCGTCACGCGTGATATAGCCGACGCCAACGTCGGCGGCAAATACCGCGAACTCGCTGCGTTTGCCATCATCAAGCAGGTAGACTTTGATCTTATCGCGCGGGTAGTCAATACACTGCGCCGCCAGCACGGTATCCCGCACCACATCGAGGCTTTCGTTATAGGTCGGCACGTAGACATCGACCGTCGGCCACAAGCGGGTATCATCCGGCAGCGGTTCGATGGTGCGTTTTAATGGCCAGCTGGTTTGCAGGAAGCCGAGAATTAAGATCAGCCAGACGTACAGCTCGGCCAGATATAAGCCGATACCGAGAATCGCTTCAATCTCGGAATTAAACTGCAGCGTTTCCGTGGTGCGCCACCAGATATATCGGGTCGACATCAGCGCGGAAAGAAAAACCATCACAATGGTTATTTTACGGCTTTTACTGAAGCCCAGTAAAAACATCATGCCAATACTGATCAAACCAAAAATATACTGTTTCTGGCTGTCCATAGGCGTGATGACGATTACCGCAGCGACCGGTGCAAGCACCAGCAGCAGCAGGTAAAACCCGAGTTTACTCATGATTCACCCTGAAAAAGCTGTGTTGTTATTATTTGAACCAGGCCGCTGGCGGCCGGGCTTGTTAATAATGACTGCGGATCGGTGCCTGAACTTCGCCGTTGCCTACGTTGATATTCAGGATATTCGCTACCCGTTTTGCCACCAGTTCAATATCAAACGCCGCTGCCGAAGCCGGGCTGAAATCATAGATTGACTGCTGCGAGGCATTGGCCTCAGCCACGCTTTCATCGCGGTGCACCACGCCGAGTAAATTATCGCCCAGCCGCTGCTGCATAAATGCGGTCACTTCACGGCTGATATTCCGGCGATTATCACTTTGGTTGAGCACGAAATAATGACCGTGCTGATTATTTAATGGCTGGCCAATCATGCGATGGTTTTCAATTTGCGGCAGCAGCGCCACCGAGGCGGTATCCGCCAGCATCACCACTAAATGCATATCGGCCAGCGCCTGCATGGCTTTCAGCGCCGGACCGGGTCCCGGCGGAAAATCTGCAATAATCACCAGACCCGGATAATTCAGAACGGTATCCAGGCCGCGTTTTAAGAAATGGGCATCGTGCGCCAGGTTGTGTTCGAAGCGCTCACGCTGCGCTTCAGTCACTTCACCGTAAGGCATGACAAAGATGTTGCTGCCGGTGGTAAGGATCGACTGACTCCAGTCAGCCTGCTCTTCCGAGCGCGCCACAAAGCCGCGGCTGTCGTGCAGCGGTACGCCAAAATGCAGGCGCAGCGCATTTTGTACGTCAAAATCGATCGCCAGCACTTTGCTGCCGGCACGCGCCAGACTCCAGGCCAGGTTGGCCGCCATGGTGGTTTTTCCTACTCCCCCTTTTGGCGAGCACACACAAACTAATGGCATAGCGCGATCTTCTCCAGTAACGGTTTGAGCAGTGTTTCTTTAGATAAATGAACCGGTTCCGCCGCACGCGAGCGGAACAGTGCGCCAAAGCGCGAGGGCGTAGCAGGCTCCGGCTGCACCACGGCGGGCGCAGTGGCCGGTGCTGCGGCAGCAGGGGCGACCGCCTGTTCAGCGACCGGCGCGCTGACCGGCGGCGGTGGGAACAGTGAAGTGGCCGCCTGACGCGCTACGTGCGTGGCTGCCGGTGCCAGCGACGACACGGACGCGGCAGTAGGCGCGCTGCTTGCTGGCGGGAACAGCGCGCTGCGCGGTGTTTCTGTGTCGGGTGCCGGCGCGCTGGCGGCGAGGCTCTGCAGCAGCGATGCCTTTTCACTGCGGGCGACGGGCGCCGGATTGAGAGCCTGCGGCGGCGCGACAAACTCATCGCCGCGAATCGGCTGCGGCTGCGGCAGATCGACGCGCTGGCCGCTACCCAGCTCCGGCTCATCATCCGTCGCCAGCTGACGGATGATCGCCCACTGGCTGTGATCGGCTTCCAGCGATTGCCCGGACATATCCTTAAAAGCAATGTCCAGCGTTTGCGTTTTTTCCTGGAAACGCTGCAGATCGTCGTAGTTCTTCATGATCAGAGCCTGTTAAAGCGGAGGGGTAATTTCCGCGAATATAACACACACGTTAAGACACGGTGAGAGAATTCTGATTATTAAAACCGCAGATTCGACAAAAGAGTTTTATCTGAAAGATTGAAAATATGCAGATGCAAAAAGCATGCACTGATTAATTGAGCAGGATTAATAAAAATCGATTAACGGAAATAGCAGCCGGAAGATAATTAGGGTAATTAACTGATAGTAAACAACATATCATTGAGATGTGCAGTTATCTCTGGCCGTGACGGCGCTCACACAATGCGGCACGGATTCAGAATTTGCCTTAACCTTTTCGCTGTGGTTCAGGACCAGCGATTTAAAGATTCAGTCGCGTAATACATTTCTGCCATCGCAGGCGATTAAGACACGTCAGGTTAATTTTACTCATGTATCAGGCCACCAATAACAAAGGCTCCCGCAGGAGCCTTTCGCACTGGCTGGCCGTAATTACGGCGTCGCCACCGGCTGATTCTCATCCTGATCGACCGCAAAGCAGGCCACCAGCTGCTCACCGTACTCTTTCAGCTGCGGCTGCAGCTGCACGCAGGGGCCGAAGCGACGGCGGCAGCGGGCGTTGAACGCGCAGCCCGGCGGCGGATTCAGCGGGCTGGGCAGCTCGCCGGTCAGCTTGATGCGCTCGCGGCGCTCATCCGGATTCAGCCGCGGCGTCGCCGACAGCAGCGCCTGGGTGTACGGATGGCGCGGGTTGTTGAAGATCGCCTCTTTGCTGCCCTTTTCCACGCAGCGGCCGAGGTACATCACCATCACTTCGTCGGCGATGTGCTCCACCACCGACAGGTCGTGCGAGATGAACACGTAGGACAGCCCCAGCTCCTGCTGCAGATCCATCATCAGGTTCAGCACCTGAGCGCGCACCGAGACGTCCAGCGCCGAGACCGGTTCGTCGGCAATCACCACGTCCGGATCGAGCATCAGCCCGCGGGCGATGGCGATACGCTGGCGCTGACCGCCGGAGAACATGTGCGGATAGCGATCGTAATGCTCGGTTTTCAGGCCGACCTTCGCCATCATCTCCAGCGCTTTTTCCCGCCGCTCCGCTTTGCTCAGCGTGGTGTTGATCAGCAGCGGCTCTTCCAGGATCTGCCCGACTTTCTTACGCGGGTTGAGCGAGCCATACGGGTTCTGGAACACGATCTGGATCTTCTGCCGGCGCAGTTTCTGCGCCTGCGGATCGTGTTTCAGCAGATCCTGCCCCTGATAGTACAGCTCGCCGCCGGTCGGCGTTTCAATCATCGTCAGCAGGCGGCCCAGCGTGGATTTGCCGCAGCCCGACTCGCCCACCACCGCCAGCGTTTTGCCGCGCTCCAGGTTGAAGGAGACGCCGTCCAGCGCCTTCACCAGGCGCTCCGGGCGCGAACAGGCCCTTCTTCACCGGGTAGTGTTTTTTCAGGTCGATCGCCTGCAGTCAGGTAATCCTGCTTCGTGTTATCGGGTGACTCATAGTGTCGGCCTCCCGGCATCATCCAGTGGGTAGTGACATTTGGACTGACGGCCGCGGAATATCGCGCAGCTCAGGTTCTTCAGTCCGGCAGTTGTCGGTCGCATACGGGCAGCGCGGATTGAGCAGGCAGCCGTTGGGGCGGTCGTATTTGCCCGGCACCACGCCCGGCAGCGAAGCCAGACGCGCTTTGTCCGGCGGCAAACTCCGGCAGCGCGCGCAGCAGCGCCTGGGTATACGGGTGACGCGGCGCGCGGAAGATATCGTGCGCCGCTTTGCCGGTCTCCACCACCTGGCCGGCGTACATCACGATGATGTGGTGCGCGGCTTCGGCCACCAGCGCCAGATCGTGGGTGATCAGGACCAGCGCCATGTTCTCTTGCTGCTGCAGCTCCAGCAGCAGCTCGATGATCTGCGCCTGGATGGTCACGTCCAGCGCGGTGGTCGGCTCATCGGCGATCAGCAGCTTTGGCTGACAGGCAATCGCCATGGCGATCATCACGCGCTGGCTCATGCCGCCGGAGAGCTGGTGCGGGTAGACGTCCAGACGGCGACGCCGGATCGGGAATGCCCACCTGGTTCAGCAGGTCGATAGCGCGCTGACGGCGGGTGCGCTTGTTGCCGCCCTGATGCACCTTCAGCGCTTCCATGATCTGGTAGCCGACGGTGTAGCACGGGTTCAGGCTGGTCATCGGGTCCTGGAAGATCATCGCCACTTCCGCGCCCACCAGCTGGCGGCGCTCTTTTTCGGAGATGCGCTGCAGGTCCTGGCCGTTGAACTCCAGGTTTTCGGCCATTACGCGGCCGGGGTAATCGATCAGCCCCATGATCGCCAGCGAGCTCACCGATTTGCCGGAGCCGGATTCACCGACGATGCCGACCACCTCGCCCTGATCCACGCTGTAGCTGATGCGGTCTACCGGCGCGGAACGGGGTGCCTTCGTCGCCGAAGTGCACCGATAGTTTATCTACATTTAATAACGCCATCTCGTGCCTCTTTACTGCTTCAGTTTGGGGTCGAGCGCATCACGCAGGCCGTCACCCATCAGGTTAAATGCCAGCACCGTCAGCAGGATCGCCAGGCCCGGGAAGGTGACAACCCACCAGGCGCTTTGCGCGAACTGCAACACGTCGGAGAGCATGGTGCCCCACTCCGGCGTCGGCGGCTGCGCGCCCATGCCGAGGAAGCCGAGGGCGGCCATGTCGAGAATGGCGTTCGAGAAACCCAGCGACGCCTGCACGATCAGCGGCGCCAGGCAGTTGGGCAGCATGTTGACGAACATCTGGCGCAGCGTGCCGGCGCCGGCCACGCGCGAGGCGGTGACGTAGTCGCGGTTCACTTCCACCAGCACCGCGGCGCGCGTCAGGCGCACGTAGTGCGGCAGCGCGACGAAGGTGAGCGCCAGCGAGGCGTTGACGATCGACGGGCCGAAGATCGCCACCAGCACCAGCGCCAGCAGCAAGCTCGGCAGCGCCAGCATGATGTCGACGACGCGCATGATCACTGCATCCACCACGCCGCCGAAATAACCGGCCACCAGGCCGAGCACCACGCCCAGGATCAGCGACAGCACCACCACCAGACAGCCGACCAGCAGCGACAGGCGCGCGCCGTACATCAGGCGCGACAGCATGTCGCGGCCCACGTCGTCGGTGCCCAGCAGGTGTGCCAGGCTGCCGCCTTCCTGCCAGACCGGCGGGTGCAGCAGCGCATCGCGGAACTGTTCAGCCGGGGCATGCGGCGCCAGCACATCGGCGAAGATCGCGATCAGCAGCATCAGAACGATGTACACCAGGCCGACCACCGCGCCTTTGTTGCGCTTGAAGTAGTGCCAGAATTCCTGCAGCGGGGTCATCGGCTTCGGTGCAGCGGTGACGCTTGCGGGATCAACAGCAGACATGATTCCCCCTTACTTCTTATGACGAATACGCGGGTTCACCACGCCGTAGAGCAGGTCGACCAGCAGGTTGACCAGGATGATCAGGGTCGCGACCAGCAGTACGCCGCCCTGCACCACCGGGTAGTCGCGGCGCTGCAGCGCGTCGATCAGCCAGCGGCCCAGGCCCGGCCAGGAGAAGATGGTTTCGGTCAGGATCGCGCCGGCCAGCAGCGTGCCGACCTGCAGGCCGATCACCGTCACCACCGGCAGCAGGGCGTTGCGCAGCGCATGCACGACGATCACGCGCATGCGGCGTCAGGCCCTTGGCGCGCGCGGTGCGGATGTAGTCTTCGCCCAGCACTTCCAGCATCGAGGAGCGGGTCATGCGCACGATCACCGCCAGCGGGATGGTGCCCAGCACGATGGCCGGCAGGATCATGTGCCGCACGGCATCGATGAAGTCGCCCTCTTCGCCCCAGAGCAGAGTGTCGATCAGCATGAAGCCGGTCAGCGGATGGCTGTCGTCGAGGAAGACCGTGTCGCTGACGCGGCCGGACACCGGCGTCAGGTTGAGCTGCACCGAGACCAGCATGATCAGCATCATGCCCCACCAGAAGATCGGCATCGAGTAGCCGGTCAGCGCGATGCCCACCGCGGTGTGATCGAAAATAGAGCCGCGCTTGACCGCCGCCAGTACCCCGACCGGAATACCCACCAGCGACGGCGAAAATCATGGCGCAGACGCCCAGCTCCAGCGTCGCTTTAAAGCGCGGCACGAACTCGTCCCACACCGGAAGGCGGCTTTTCAGCGAGATGCCTAAATCACCGTGCAGCACGCCCCAGATATAGTGGAGATATTGCTGCCACAGCGGCTTATCGAGACCAAGCTCCGCCAGCAGCTGCGCGTGGCGCTCGGGGGAGATACCACGCTCGCCCGCCATGATCATTACCGGGTCGCCGGGGATCATATGGACGAAGGCAAAGGTCAGAAGGGTGATACCGATAAACGTTGGGATAACAAGCCCCAGACGTCGGAGTATGAACTGCAACATAACCCGGATTCTCAGTCATTTTCCGTGGCGCTAACGCGACCAGTGGCGGAGCTGTATTGCTCACAATCCGCAGCCGGCATAGCCGGACGCGACGCAAGAAGCGCTTCAAAATCCCCGTCATACTTCACGCTGCATCAGCGCAAGGTATTGAGGGTTTATAAGAAATTAGCCGGAAATAAAGTGCGGAGTACGGGCGGCGAAGGTGCCGCCCGAGGGCCAGCCATGCTGGCCCTGACCGCGATAATCCGAAAGGTTATTCCTGGATGTCGACGTTTTCGAAGTGGTGTTTGCCCAGTGGATCAACCACGTAGCCTTTCACTTCTTTACGCACTGGCTCGTACACGGTGGAGTGAGCGACAATCAGCGCCGGAGCCTGATCGTGCATCACCACCTGCGCCTGCTTGTACAGTTCAATACGTTTGTTGTGATCGTCGGCGCGCGCCGGCTGAATCAGATCTTCAAACGGCTTGTAGCACCAGCGAGAGTAGTTAGAACCGTCTTTCGCCGCCGCGCAGCTGAACAGGGTGGCGAAGAAGTTGTCCGGATCCCCGTTGTCGCCGGTCCAGCCCATCATGACCGCCTGGTGCTCGCCCGCTTTGGCGCGCTTCAGGTATTCGCCCCACTCGTAGGTCACGATTTTGGCTTGCACGCCGATTTTCGCCCAGTCAGCCTGAATCATTTCCGCCATACGGCGTGCGTTCGGGTTGTACGGACGCTGTACCGGCATCGCCCACAGGTCAACGGTGAAGCCTTTATCCTGCATGCCCGCTTCTTTCAGCAGCGCTTTCGCTTTCGCCGGATCGTAAGCGTAGTCTTTAACGTCGTCGTTATAGCCCCACATGGTCGGCGGGATCAGGTTTTTGGCCGCCTGGCCAGCGCCCTGGTAAACCGCTTTGATGATCGCTTCTTTGTTCACCGCCTAGGTCAGCGCCTGACGCACTTTCACGTCATCAAACGGTTTCTTCTCGGTGTTGAAGGACAGGTAGCCCACGTTCAGGCCAGCCTGCTCCATCAGGTTGATGTTCTTGTCCTGCTTCATGCGGGCGATATCGGCCGGGTTCGGGTACGGCATCACCTGGCATTCGTTTTTCTGCAGTTTGGCGTAACGCACGGAAGCATCAGGCGTGATGGAGAAGACCAGACGATCGATCTTCGGCTTGGTGCCCCAGAACCGTCCGGGTCAATCGGCTTTGTACAGGATGCGGGAGTCTTTCTGGTATTGCAGCAGCTGGAACGGACCGGTACCGATCGGGTTCAGGTCCACTTTCTCCGGCGTACCGGCTTTCAGCATGTTGTCGGCGTACTCTTTGGACAGGATAGAGGCGAAGTCCATGCCCAGGTCAGCCAGGAACGGCGCTTCCGGACGGGTCAGCACGAACCGAACGGTATTGTCGTCCACTTTCTTCACTTTGGCGATCAGCTCAGGCAGGCCCATGCCTTCGAAGTATTCGTAGCTGCCGCCGGAGACTTTGTGGTACGGGTTCTGGGCGTTTTTCTGGCGGTCGAAGGAGAACACCACGTCGTCGGCGTTGAAGTCGCGCGTCGGTTTGAAGTCTTTGCTGTCCTGCCACTTCACGCCTTGGCGCAGGTGGAAGGTGTAGGTTTTGCCGTCTTCGCTGACGTCCCACTTCTCAGCCAGGCCCGGCTGCACTTCCGTGGTGCCGGTTTTGAATTCAACCAGACGGTTATAGATCGGTACAGAGCTGGCGTCGTAGGTGGTACCAGAGGTAAAGAGCTGTGGGTTAAAGCCTTCCGGCGAGCCTTCAGAACAGTAAACCAGGGTTTTGGCCTGTACGCTTGCCGCCACGGTCATAGCCACCAGGCTAAGACCGAGCTTCAGCATCCCTGACTTCTTCAAGGAAATACTCATTGTTCTGCTCCAATGTGATGTGATGTTGTGTGCGTCGCCCGACCTCTGATTTTTTTATGCGGTTCGGGCAGGTCAGGGTTAATGTAATGACCAAAATGCGAGCGGTTATTGTTGTAGCGCTGACGCCGTGGAACCTGCCAGCGCTGGCCGTCTCTGCATCTTATTGACGCATCAATCTGTCAACAGAATGTGAAAACGTCAATACAGGTGACGGGTATTTACGCAGAGTGTGAGAAACCGCAAGCAAAGATTAAAAAACAGTGTTTGCACGCTAAGCCAAAATTTAAAAAGGTTATAAAGCGCGCAATGCCGTGTGATTCTCTGGCAATAGCGCCTGATGACAGTGATTAACTTTTATTCAGAATGGGTAAATTTTCTTGCAGAATGGTGATTATCTGAGCACTAAATACCGCGAACGTTAAAACGCACAGCGAAAAATGCTGAGGTTATGGCATAAGAAATCAGCAAAAAGCAAAAGCCGGTCATAAGCAGAATGTGTCGCGAATTAAGAGAGGTGCTTTGATGCAGCAAGGGATGAAGAGCGGTGTTGAAGGATAATACGGTTTATCCCGGTGATGATTAATGGAACGCGTAAATTGATGACTTTGCTTGATGGCTGCCGGGATGTGAGTCTGGTTCAGGGAAAGCCCCATCAGATCGCCATTAATGATGGGCGTGGGTTCCGGCATGGTCATCCGGTCGCCATGAATGGCGACCCTACAGGGAATATGCCGCTGAATGATGAGCGTGGATTCCGGCGCGGCCATCCGGTCGCCATGAATGGCGACCCTACAGGATTATGCACTTTTGTAGGGTGCGTATTTATACGCACCTGGGGATGTGCACGGCAGTCAGTAAACCTTCAGCCATCGCCGAAGCCGGATAAAGGGTGGAATGCGGGGCCGTGGAGTAAAGCGTCACACGCCATGGATGGCGTGTGCCGAGCGATCAGGGACGAGACAGCGTCTTTACGGAGCGGTCCCGTATTTCACCCTGAAACTGCAAAAACGACAGACGAAAAAAAACCTGCTTTTTGCAAAGCAGGTTTCTTGAATGATGGTCGGCGAGAGAGGATTCGAACCTCCGACCCACTGGTCCCAAACCAGTTGCGCTACCAAGCTGCGCTACTCGCCGAATGCGGAGCGCATCTTACTGCCGTGACTTTAGAGCGTCAATCCCTTTTCCCGAAAATCCGCCTGATTGCCTGGAAAGCAAGCAGTGCCTTAAACACCTGCCTGCTCAATAAGATCCAGGCACGAATTACAGCGCTTTCGCACTGCTGGCAGTGGCAGGTGCCTGGCACCAGTTGTTGGTTTCGTTAATCCCGCCATCCGGTGAGGTATAACCGAGACAACCCATAATGGTGTCGAACAGCTCAACGTGACGATGCGTTTTGCCGACGCGCTGCTGCGCCTGTAACTGCTCAAAGTTGCTGCGGTGTTGTCGGGTCCTCCAAGATACTTGTCCGACGCCCACACGATCATCGGCACGCGGAACTGCTCCGGCGGCGCCATCTCGCGCGGCGTACCGTGCAGGTGCTTGTTTTCGCTGATCGATTCACCGTGGTCCGCGGCATAGAACACGATCGCCTTCTTATCACGCACCTGGTCCATCACGCTGTCCAGCATGGTATCCACATACAGCACCGAGTTGTCGTAGGCGTTGATCAGCTGCGCTTTGCTGCACTTATCGTCCACCCCCATGCACTCCGGCTGATAGCGCGCATAGCTGCGCGGATAACGCTGCGAGTACAGGTAGTGCGACCCTTTGGTATGCAGGATCACCAGGTGCTTGCCCTTCGGGTAGCGCTGCAGTGAAGCCTTCATTTCCTCCACCAGCAGCATGTCATCGACCGCCTTGCCGTCGTTGCGCTTCTCGGACGCGATCAGCTCGCGGAACGAATAGTTGTTCACCTCGGTGTTGTTGTAGAACCACACCTCACTCTGCATGGCGAACAGCTCGGAGGTGAAGCCCAGCTCCTTCAGCACCGCGAACACGTTCTGCTCTTTCAGCGTGCGCTGCGGGTTATCCTTGGTGCCGCCCTCGCGCACAAACATGCAGCGCAGCGAGAGCTTGGTGGCGGTATCGCAGGATTCGCCGCGAAAGGCCACCAGGTTCTTCTCTTTCGACAGCTTCGGCGTGGTATCGCGGTTATAGCCCAGCATGCCCATGTGATCCCAGCGCGTGGTCTCGCCGATGATAAACACCACGTAGGTATCGTCGATATCCGCCGGCGCTACATAGGTAAACTTCTTCGCCGGGATCGAGCAACTCCTGGCTGTCCAGCTTCTCATCCACCTGCGTCCAGGCAAACAGCCCCAGCGCCGAGATCCAGTTGGACGGCAGATACGAGTGCGCCACCACGCCGCCATAGCTTGGCAGATCGACGTTGGTGAGCTTCTTCTGCACGCTCAGCTTGTCGTCCAGCATGCGAATCGGCAGCCAGACCAGCGCCACGCTCAGCAGCAGGATCACTGTAGGTTTCAGGCGCTGACCGGGGGTTTTCAGCTGTTCAATCAGCGTCAGGCTCAGGTTATTGCGCCAGATCAGCAGCAGCGGCAGGGCGCTGACCGGCACCATCCACAGCACAAAGTGCAGCCCGACAACCTCTTTAGACAGATCGATGTCGGTGGTCATCACCGACGCCACGATGCCGTAGCCGATCACCACGTTGAAAAACGTCATGTAATAGCTGGCGGCCACCGAAATCACCACCAGCAGGGAGGCGACGATGCGATAAAACCATTGGCCGCCCAGCGACACCAGTCGCATCAGGAAGAAGGTCAGCAGTACGGCCGCGGTCACTTCCGCCGCGGCGGATAACCAGTTGGTGACGGTGGATTTCGTTAAGAAGCCGTCAAAACGGCGATAAAAGATTGGCAAATTCAATAAGATGCCAAGATAGAGCGCCAGCAAAAGCGACAACTTTTGCTGCGTTAAACTTTTAATGTAATTCATATAAATTTCTGTTCCCGACCTGGTGTCGATGCTTCAACCGTAAATGTGACTGTGCAAAGAGCGTAAGGTTCGCTTGCGTAGCAGAAAAGCGTGACCTGGCGAGTAGGATCGGGACGAATCTGAACCCAAATAATTACGATGATGCACGGAGCGCAGCAGTAGAACATTTAACCAATGGTAAGACCAGAAAATTCTTTAGTTCGATGGGATGCGGGATGGTGTTCGTGAAAAAAAAAGGCTCCCGCAGGAGCCTTTTATGCAGGCATCAACTTAGTTGATGATATTCAGTGTCACGTCGATGTTGCCGCGCGTCGCGTTTGAGTACGGACAAACAATGTGTGCCGCATCAACCAGCTTCTGCGCTTCCGCCGCGTCCATCTCTGGCAGATGGATATTCAGTTTTGCTTCAATGCCAAAACCGGTGGGGATAGGACCAATCCCCACTTCGCCTTCAATCCACGCGTCTTTTGGCATGGCGATTTTGTCGCGGCCGGCGACAAATTTCATCGCGCCGAGGAAGCAGGCAGAGTAGCCGGCAGCAAACAGCTGCTCCGGGTTCGTCACCTCGCCGCCCGCGCCGCCCATCTCTTTTGGCACGCCCAGCTTCACGTCCAGCACGTTATCAGACGAGGTGGCGCGGCCATCGCGGCCACCGGTTGCTTTGGCTTTGGCGGTGTAAATCACTTTTTCTAAAGACATCATAACCTCACTATTCGCTATATAATCGCGTGCTATTTATAAGGCACAGGGGAAAACTTCACTCTCAGGATGCCGCCGCAGCGACATCCCTGATGCTCAGGTGGCGCGATTCAGGTTGCCGCGCAGATCGTCCAGCTGCTGTTTCAGCGCCGCTATGGTGTCGGTATCGCAGGCGGTCGCGCACTGTACCGCTTCCGGAATGCTGGCGGCTTTTTCCTGCAGCGCGCGTCCCTGGTCGGTCAGCGTAACCACGACCTGGCGCTCATCCTGACGCGAACGCTGACGGCGCAGCAAACCGGCGCTCTCCAGTCGTTTCAGCAGTGGCGTCAGGGTGGCCGAATCGAGAAACAGCTTTTCACCAATCTCCGATACCGTCAGATCATCCTGATGCCACAGCACCAGCATCACCAGATATTGCGGATAGGTGATCTCCAGCGCCGCCAGCAGCTGACGATAGACTTTATGCATCGCCAGGTTCGCCGAATAGAGCGCGAAACACAGATGCTGATCAAGCTGGAGTGGCGCAGGCTTCACTTTTTTGTCATCTTGATTACTGTTCATGCGACTCAATATAGATAGCGCGCTAGATAATTGCAAGCAACTTTTTCCTGGAGTGTGAAGATGCGTGATTCACTGGAAGAGCAGGCGCGCCGTTATGCCACGCAGGCACATGCCGATGCGGGCCAGCGTCGTAAATACACCGACGAACCCTATATTGTGCATCCGGCTGCCGTCGCGGAGCTGGTGCGCAGCGTCAGCGATGACGAAGCGATGATCGCTGCCGCCTGGCTGCACGACACGGTGGAGGACACCGCCAGTACTTTACAGGATATTGAAGAACACTTTGGTGCGCGCGTTGCACATCTGGTGGACATGCTTACCGACAGCGCCCAGCCGCAGGCGAAAAATCGTACCGCCCGTAAGCTGGCACACTTTCGCCACACTGCCGAAGCCTCGCCCGAAGCGCAAACCATCAAGCTGGCCGATATCATCGATAACACCCGTGCCATCGTGCAGTTCGATCCCAACTTTGCCCGGGTTTACCTGGTGGAGAAACAGATTCAGATTCAGCTGTTACAGCAGGGCGATCGGCGTTTGTGGCAGCAGGCGAATCACATCATTGAACAGGGCATCGCGCAGCTGGCAAAACCGCCGTACAGCGTGCCGGAGAGCTGGTTTGTCAAACAGGCGGCGAAATACGGTGGCTTAAGCTAAAAAAAACCCGCCGTGCAGGCGGGTCACAGAGAACCGATAGTCGGCGTTATTCCAGCAGCTGTCGGCCCAGATACGGATTGGCCTGCAGCAGTTTCATCAGTTTGCGAGCCGTGGCGGATGGGCGCGTACGTTGCGCTTCCCAGCTTTTTACTGACGAGACGCTCACCCCCATCACGCGGGCGAATTCATCCACCTGCATGCCGGTCATCTCGCGTAAACGCTGCGGTTCGGGAACGGAAACGGTATTGAGTGCAATTTCTGATACGGGAGTCTGTGCATCACGTGTCAAAACAATTTGCTCAAGACTGCTGAGTAATTCGACCATTGGATCTTTTATTTCCATAGAGAACTCCTTAAAACTCACTATGAAGCACGTGAAAGTAGAGAGGTAAGCGCCACCAGGCGCTGAAACCGGCCTTATCAGGCTGTATCCCGAAACAGTTTTCCCTTATCAGGGCGAAAATAGTGTTTTAATGAAACCGTTACGGGACACAGCCTGTTGCACACTGCGAAAATATGTCAGGGCAATGCAACATTGAACCGGGTCTCTAAGTATGGGTCAGATCCCCGGTTTTGCTGCCTGTTTCCTGATTATTTTTTCTTCTTTCTTATACTGCAAACGGATCGATCACCATAAGTAACTGACCCGCCTGCACTTGCTGCCCGGCCTGGCGTTGCAGGCTGTGGATTTTGCCACTGACCGGCGCCACGATCGGGATTTCCATCTTCATGGATTCGAGAATGCCTACCTGGCACCCGCGGTCACATCACTGCCTTCCGCCACCAGCCATTGCCACACGCTGCCCGCCACCTGGCTCTCCACGCTGTGGCAGCCCGCCGGCACCACCACTTCCTCGCTGCTCTGCGCCTGCAGCTGGCTGTCGAAGGTGAACTGGCCATCGGCGCGCCAGCGTGCCAGCTCGGCGTCAAACGCCTGCTGACGCTGCTGCTGGAATGCGTCGATCTCCGTCGCCTGGGCAGTCAGCAGCGCCTGATAGTCGGCCAGCCGGAACTCACCGGTTTCCACGCGCAGCGGATAATCGCCCCACGGGAAACGTTCGCGGATTTGCAGCAGTTCGTCGGCACTGACCGGATAAAAACGGATTTGGTCGAAGAAGCGCAGCAGCCACGGCTGGGTAAAGGCGCTGGTGCGGCGATCGCGATTCCACATCTGCAGCGTACGTCCGACGAACTGATAGCCGCCCGGCCCTTCCATGCCATAAACACACAGATACGCGCCGCCGATGCCCACCGAGTTTTCCGCCGTCCAGGTGCGCGCCGGATTGTATTTGGTGGTCACCAGGCGGTGACGCGGATCGAGTGGCGTCGCCACCGGTGCGCCGAGATAGACATCGCCCAGCCCCATCACCAGATACGAGGCGCTGAACACAATCTGTTTCACCGCCTCCACGCTATCGAGCCCGTTGATGCGCCGGATAAACTCAATGTTGCTCGGGCACCAGGGCGCATTCGGACGCACCGACTGGCTATAGCGTGTTACGGCTTCACGGCAGGCGGCATCATCCCAGCTGAGCGGCAGCCACACGGTGCGCGACGGCACAGCCGCGTCGGCAAGGTCGCCCAGCAGATTATCAGCGTGCAAAATTTGCGCCAACAGCTCACTTCTTGCGCACTGCTGCGCATCATAATGCACCTGTAACGAGCGGATGCCGGGCGTCAGCTCCAGCTGACCCGCCAGCGGATGCGCCTCCAGCCACTGCATCAGGGCGTGAACGCGGAAACGCAGCGCAATGTCCAGCGTCAGCGCGCCATACTCCACCAGCAGAAAACGGTCACCCGCGGCGCGCACGCACAGTGCAGGCCGCCCGGCGGTTGCTACATGCTGGTGCAAGATCGGATCGATCAGCGGCAGTGCTGGCGCCACGCGCACCGCTTCCGCTTGCAGATGCGCGATCTCGCGACGCTGCGCCTGCGCCAGACGATCGGCATCAGCAAGGGCGATCGGCACAAAGCGCAGTCGATCGCCCGCTTTGAGCTGACCCAGCTTCCACAGATCGGCGTCGATCACCGTCGCCGGACAGACAAAGCCGCCCAGCGAAGGGCCGTCCGGACCAAGAATCACCGGCATATCACCGGTAAAATCCACCGTGCCAAAGGCATAGGCGTTGTCGTGAATATTGGACGGATGCATGCCCGCCTCGCCGCCGTCGCTGCGTGCCCAGTCAGGTTTCGGGCCGATCAGCCGAATCCCGGTGCGGCTGGAGTTGTAGTGCACCTGCCACTCAGCAGCGAAAAATTCGTCGATATCATCATCGGTAAAGAAGGCAGGTGCGCCGTGCGGACCATAAATAACGCGCAACTGCCATTCACCGTTAAGCGGCGGCAGCAGCGTCTCGGGCAGGCGCGCCGCCGCAGCCTGACGCGGCGCGGCCAGCTGCAGCACGTCGCCGGCGCGCAGCGCCCGCCCGGCGTGACCGCCAAACTTACCCAGCGTAAAGGTACTGCGGCTGCCCAGATAGCGCGGCGTATCCAGCCCGCCCGCCAGCAGCAGATAGCTGCGGCAGCCGTCGCGCACGTCACCCAGCGTCAGGGTTTGCCCGGCCTGCGCATGCAGCACCTGATGCATCGCCAGCGGCTGGCTGTCGAGGGTGGCCGCCAGCGGCGCGCCGCTCAGTACAAAGCTGCATGCCTGATTAAAGCGCAGCGTCGGACCGCGCAGCGTGATTTCCAGCCCGGCCGCCTGTGCCTCGTTACCCAGCAGGCGGTTGCCGAGCTGAAAGGCGCGGCTGTCGAACGGCCCGGAAGGCGGTACGCCGACGTGCCAGTAGCCGACGCGGCCCGGCGCATCCTGCACCGTGGTGAGGGTACCGCCGCTGAGGATATCCAGCGTCGGCGGCTGCCACGCCACGCTGCCGAGCGTGGCGGTAATGATGCGTCCCTGCTGCACGTCCGGCAGCGTACAGAGCTGACGCAGCCAGCGCAGGTTGGTCTCGATGCCATACAACTCACTCTGCGCCAGCGCCGCGATCATGCCGTCGAGCGCGCACTGGCGATCGGCCGCGTGCACGAGGATCTTCGCCAGCATCGGATCGTAAAACGGTGAAACTTCCATGCCGCTCTCTACGCTGCTGTCGATGCGCAGCGTAGCGTGATCGAGCGCCGTCGGGAACTGCACGTGGCTGAGCAGTCCGGTGCTCGGCTGAAACTGCTTCGCCGGATCCTCAGCGTACAGCCGCACCTGAATGGCATGGCCCTGCGCCTCCGGTTGCAGCGTCGCCAGCGGCGGCAGGCGCTGCTGCGCCAGTTCGACCATCCAGCGCACCAGATCCACGCCGTACACCAGTTCAGTGACGCCATGCTCGACCTGCAGGCGGGTATTCACCTCCAGGAACCAGAATTGCTGGCTGACCTCATCGTAGACATACTCCACCGTGCCGGCGCTGCGATAGTTAACCGCACGCGCCAGCCGTACGGCGGTGGCCTGCAACTGCGCGCGCACCGCATCGCTCAGCCGCGGCGCGGGTGTCTCCTCCAGCACCTTCTGATTACGGCGCTGCGCCGAGCAGTCGCGTTCGCCCAGCGCAATCACGTTGCCGTGGCCATCGCCAAAAATCTGCACTTCGATATGGCGCGCCCGGGCGATAAATTTCTCTAAGAAGACGCCATCGTCGGCGAAATTGTTGCCTGCCAGCCGCTTCACGCGGGTAAAGGCTTCCTCCAGCTCGTCCGCGCTGTTGCAGCGCTGCATCCCAATGCCGCCCCCGCCGGCGGTGCTTTTCAGCATCACCGGATAGCCAATCTGTTGCGCGGCGGCCTGTGCCTGCTGCAGGGAAGTCAGCAGGCCGCTGCCCGGCAGCAGTGGCACCGCGTTCTGCTCAGCCAGTTCGCGCGCGCGATGTTTCAGGCCAAACGCCCGCATCTGCGCCGCATCTGGCCCGAGAAAATGCAGGCCCGCCGCTTCGCAGCGCGTGACGAACTCCGGTTTTTCACTGAGAAAGCCATAGCCCGGATGCAGCGCCTGCGCGCCGCTCTGCGCGGCAATCGCCAGCAGTTTGTCCTGGTTGAGATAGGTGTCGCGCACCTGGCCCTCGCCCAGCGACCAGGCTTCATCGGCCAGCCGCACGTGGCGCGCATGGCGGTCGGCTTCGGCATAGACGGCAATCGCCCGGATATTCATGGCCTGCAGGGTACGGATGATACGCACGGCAATCGCGCCACGGTTGGCAATCAATACGCGATCAATCATGACTGAATACTCTTATTGCGGCAGGTCGTCCTGCACCAGCTGTGACGGCGTAAAACGGGTCGTCCCGTTGCGTCAGAGAATCACCACACGCTGACGGCAATCGGCGTCGGGTTGTAACCGTTACAGGGATTGTTGAGCTGCGGACAGTTGGAGATCAGCACCAGAATGTTCATCTGCGCCACCATCTCAACATACTTACCCGGCGCGGAGATGCCATCGGCAAACGTCAGGCCGCCGTCGTGGGTCACCGGCACATTCATGAAGAAGTTAATGTTGTGCGTGATATCGCGGCGCGTCAGGCCAGACTCCGGATGCGCGGCGACCGCCAGCATCCAGCTGTCACGGCAGGAGTGCATGTGGCGCTTTTCGAGGTCATAACGCACCGTATTACTCTCGCACGAGCAGGCGCCGCCGAGCGTATCGTGACGGCCACAGGTATCGGCGGTGATGGTCAGCATCGGCCGATCAAGATTAGAACGCAGCACGCTGCCGGCCGTGAGAAACACGTTGTGCTGGCCGCGCAGCGTCTCGCTCATGCTGTAGCGCTCGGCGGTATCGTCGGCGTTGAAAAACAGCGTATCCGCCGCCTGATTGCCTTCCAGATCGGTAATGCGCAGCGTTTCTCCGGCGGCAATGCGCTGCAGCCAGTAATCACCGGCGTCGATCTGCTGTTGCAGACGCGCCTGCGCCGGGTTTCGTTCACTCTCTTTGATCATCACACTTCTCCCTGCAGTTGATAGAGGGCGTTATTGCGCAGGCCGCGCTGGTTTTCCGCGCGCTGCAGACAGATTTCCGGCAGCGGCGCACGCTGCGCATCCAGCGTCAGCTGCAGCGGCTGGCGCGGATAATCGCTCGCCGGGCTGAGCGGGTGCGGACAGGTGTGCAGCAGCACCAGCGTGTCCATGGCGAAACGCAGCCGAACCTGCGCGCCGGCTTGGCCCTGCCGCTCCAGCGTTAAGCGCCCGCTGTCATCGGCGCGTACCTGCGCAAACAGATTGAGGCAGGCCGCCATGTCGCGCTGGCCAAGGCCATATTTCGCCAGCTCGACGAGGAAGCTGTCGTAGCCGTTTTGATGGCGCAGGTTGCGCGCCTGCTGATAGTCGCTGACCCCATAGCGCGCAGCCGTTTGTGCCGCGTTCAGCGTGCCGCACACGCTCTCGTGCCAGCCGAAACTGTCGTGTTCAATACCGCAGAAAATGCGCCCCATGTCCGAGTAGAGACAGTGGCCGGCGGTGAGCCGGAAAGTGTGCTGGCATTTGAGCGTATCCGGCGCGTTGTAGCGCTCCAGCAGGTTTTCCGGGTTATAAAACAGCAGGCTGGCGCTGGCGCCGCCCTCCACATCGGTCAGCGTCAGCGCGCTGCCGCTGCGCATGACAAATGACCAGTGCGCCCCGGCGGGCAGCAGGGTTTGGTATGGCTGCATCGTGCTCTCCTTTAAGCCACCTGCGTTGCGGACAGCACTTCAGCGGCGGGCTGAGTGCGATCCAGCGGCAGGTCGTAAGTGATAGTGGCGCCCCAGGCTTGCGGCGCGTGCGGATCGTGGCGCAGTTTGTCGAACACCAGCAGGCGTGACGCGAGGCTGAAGCCCTCTTTCAGATCGTGGGTGATCATGAAAATGGTCAGCTGATGCTGCTGCCACAGCTGGGTGATCAGCTGATGCATCTCGCTGCGAATACCGGGATCGAGCGCGCCAAAAGGTTCATCCAGCAGCAGAATGCGCGGCTGTTTCATCAGCGCCTGCGCCAGGGCCAGACGTTGCTGCATGCCGCCCGACAGCTGATGCGGATATTTGCTCTGCGCCTGTTCCAGTCCGACCTGCGCCAGCATTGCCTGCGCGCGCTGGCGAATCGCCTGACGTTTGCGTCCCCAGACGCGTCCCAGCCAGCGTGCGCTGCTGAACTCGTCAGCCAGCATCACGTTGCCGAGCACCGTCAGATGCGGAAACACCGAGTAGCGCTGAAACACCACGCCGCGATGGGCATCCGGCTCGTCGGGAATCGGTGCGCCATCCAGCAGCAGCTCGCCTTTGGTCGGCGCTTCGGTGCCGAGCAGCATATTCAGAAACGTGGTTTTGCCGCAGCCGGAGGCGCCGACAATCGCCACGAATTCGCCGCGCTCGACCTGCATATTCAGCCGCTCCAGCACCACCTGATCGCCGTAGTGTTTTTCCAGATTTTTCAGTTGCAGTAAGGGCATCGCGCGCTCCTTATTTGGCGTGATACCACGGCCAGCAGCGTCGGCTGACGAGCCGCAGCAGCAGGTCGAGGGCAAAGGCCAGCAGGGTAATCCATGCCACGTACGGCAGAATCACATCCATGGCCAGATAGCGGCGCATCAGGAAGATGCGATAACCGAGACCTTCCGTGGCCGCAATCGCTTCGGCAGCAATCAGGAACAGCCACGCCGAACAGAGCGACAGCCGCACCGCATCGCACAGGCGCGGCATCAGCTGCGGCAGAATCACCCGCCACAGAATCTGCGCGCTATGCGCACCCAGCGTCTGCGCTTTGACCAGCTGCTCCTGCGGGATTTTCTGCACCTGCAGCTGCAGATCGCGGGCGATCAGCGGCGTGATGCCGATAACGATCAGCACCACTTTGGAGACTTCGCCAAGGCCAAAGCAGATAAACAGAATGGGCAGAATCGCCAGCGGCGGTACCAGCGCAAACAGCGTCACCAGCGGTGCCAGCACCGCGCGCACCACCGGCAGCGCGCCGGTGAACAGGCCGATTGCCAGCGCCAGCAGCGCGCTGATAGCAACGCCGCTCAGCAAACGCAGCAGGCTGGCGGCGGTATCGCTCCACAGCAGATACTCGCCGGTGCGCGGGCTGGGCTGAAACGCCATCCGGCTGATGGCCTCGCCCATAGCGTTAAATCCCGGCAGCAGTTTGTCTGCCGCGTTCAGGCTGAGACGCGCATCCGACGCGAACAGATAGACCAGCAGCACCGCCAGCAGCGGCAGAATGCCAAGCAGCAGGCGGCCGAGCGGCAGCGGTTGGTAGTTGATCAATTTACGCATCGGCAGCGCCTCGCTTACAGCTGACCGGCGGCGGCCAGTTTGGTGAAGGTGTCGGTAAAGCGCAGTTTGATGTTGCCGGCATCGCCCCAGTTACCGGCCGGGGTAGCGACCCCTACCGCATCGGCCCCCGGCGCGCCTTCGCCCAGCAGACCGTGTTTAAAGGAGAATTCGGCCACCAGCTGCATCGTGGCTTTTAACTGCGGGCTATCGACAAAATCCAGCGTGGTTTTGGCATCGCTGAACAGGTGTGTCGCGGCAAGCTGCTGATCAAAACCGGCCAGATCGGTACCGGATGCCTGCGCCATCTGCGTGCGCGCCGCTTTGGCACTGTCGCTCTGTCCGGCCATGCTGTGCAGCGTCTCGTACCAGGCACCGGTCAGCGCTTTGCCGAGCTGAGGATATTTGTTGAGCGTGGCGGTGTTGACTACCAGCAGGTCAAGGATTTCGCCCGGGATCTGCGCCGAGGAGAACACCAGATGGCTGTCCGGCTGCTTCTCTGCTTCCGCCAGCAGCGGATTCCACGTGACGATGGCGTTAACGTCAGCAGTGCCAAACGCCGCCACCAGATCGGCATCGGCGGTGTTAACCACCCTGACGTCTTTCTCGCTCATGCCGGATTTCTCCAGCGCGCGCGCCAGCAGATAGTGTGAGACCGACAGTTCGACGAAATTGATGGGTTTGCCTTTCAGCGCGCTGACGCTGTCCGCGCCTTTAAGCAGAATGCCGTCGTTACCGTTGGAGTAGTCGCCGACAATCAGCGCGGTGCTGTCGACGCCGCCAGTGGCCGGAATGGTCAGGGCATCCATATTGGTCATGGTGCAGCCGTCAAAGCCACCTGCGGTGTACTGATTGACCGACTCGATATAGTCGTTAACCTGCACAAACTGAATATCGATGCCGTACTTATCGGCCCACTTTTTCACGATGCCGCTTTGCTGGGCGTAATCCCACGGCATCCAGCCAGCGTAGATGGACCAGCAAAGCTTAAAGGATGGTTTAGCGGCGGCCAGCGACGGAACGCTGAACAGGGCGACGCTGCAAATCAGCAGCAGGCGCAGACAGGCTTTAATCATGATGATTCCTCTGGCGTTAACGGACGAAAATCAGGCAGGAGGCGGCGAGCAACGTTCTCGCTTTCCTCCCGGGCTTTTTTCCCGCCGTGTAACCGTCAGAGGACGGTCGGTCACTCTCGGACCAGCATCTCGCGATCGGAACCCTAGTGACCCATTGCAAATTGTGTGGCGACGTCGGTTGCCCGCGATCGCTCCTGCATCTGCCAGAAAGCAGGCAATATCAATGCCAGGTTGCTATCAGCCTGAATTACATGAGTTATTGCACAGCGCTGCGCTTGCAGGCAGGCTGCGCTGCACAGTTGTGCAGCAGGCACGCACCAGCGTGAAGCACTGCAGACCAGCCGTTGTACAGCCGGGGCCATTGCACTATTCTTTAGGACCTTTCCCAGCGAATCGAATTTAGCCATCGTCACAACAGGAGTTGAATTATGGCGTCAGGAATTTCCCGCATCTGGATGCGTAGCGGCATGCTGCTGACCGGCGTGCTACTTGTGCTGCAGCTTACCGCCTGCGGCGATAAAGAGGGCGATCAGCGCAAAGCCTTTACTGATTTTCTGCAAAACACCGTGATGCGCAGCGGTGAACATCTGCCCAGCCTGAGCGAAAACCAGAAGCAAACCTTTGGTAATTACGCCAGTGATTACGCCATCCTGTATGGCTTCTCGCAGCAGGTGAATCAGGCGGTGGATCAGGGCATGCGCCCGGTGGTTGATGAGCTGGCGGCCATCCGCGTGCCGCAGGATTATCTGACACGCCGCGACAGCCTGCGCCAGGCGAGCGGCAATCTGAGCGTGCTGACGCAGCAGATTCAGAGCGCCAAAATGCAGGCCGACAGCAGCAAAGCCACGCTGAAGCAGCCGGACGACCTGAAGAAAGTGTACGACAGCGTGTACGCCAAAGTGGTGACTCAGCCAGCCAGCACGCTGATCCCGCTGCTGCCGCAGCTGCAGGCGCTGAGCCAGTCGGCAGTTCAGGCCGGCGATTATCTGCAGTCGCAGGGCGCACGCGTCAGCTTCAATGACGGCGGCGTTCAGTTCCCGACGCAGGAGCAGGCCACGCAGTACAACACGCTGATGAGTAATCTCGCCAGCAATACGCAGGCGCTGACCCAGGCACAAAATGCCGTACAGGGTGGTTTGCAGTAAGCCGCTCAGCGGGCAGTTCTCCCCTGCCCGCTTTTTCAGATTTTCGTCACTTCCTTACATCGGCTTTTTCTGTCAGCACAGAGTGTGATCTGGCGCATTTTCAACCAAAAATAGTTTGTGATCTAAATCACATTTGTGAAACAAACCGGCCCAGGTGAAAGGTGATTTTTGTCACATTTCTACCGCTGTTGCGCGCATTTTTTCGCCGGCGTTGCTTTCTTACAGGGTATTTTTGTGATCAAAGTCACCTTTAATCCCCCTGCCCACCCCAAATTAGCGTGATATGCATCACACTTTTTCCTGACGCTACGCAGTGTAATCAACTAGTGCTAGAGTCCGCGTGCATACAGTAATGCCACGGCCCCCGCCGTAACGTCTTAACAAAAACAAACGCGCTCTCTTATTGCAGCGCGTCTCAATAAGGGGTGGGTTTATGTCTCCGATCAGATTTCAAGATCAAAGTTCAAAGCTTTGGTCGTTTTCTCAGCAACATGGTGATGCCAAATATCGGCGCGTTTATCGCGTGGGGTATCATCACCGCATTGTTCATTCCGACAGGGTGGTTGCCTAACGAAACGCTGGCGAAACTTGTCGGCCCAATGATTACCTATCTCCTGCCGCTGCTCATCGGTTTCACCGGTGGTCGTCTGGTGGGCGGTGATCGTGGTGGCGTGGTGGGTGCCATCACCACCATGGGTGTTATCGTCGGTGCGGATATGCCGATGTTCCTCGGTGCGATGATTGCCGGTCCTCTGGGCGGCTGGGCGATTAAGAAATTCGACGTCTGGGTTGATGGCAAGATCAAATCCGGCTTCGAAATGCTGGTGAACAACTTCTCTGCGGGCATCATCGGGATGATCCTCGCCATTCTGGCGTTCCTCGGCATTGGCCCTGCGGTTGAAGTGCTGTCCAAAATTCTGGCGGCAGGCGTTAACTTCATGGTGGCGCACGACATGCTGCCGCTGGCGTCTATCTTCGTTGAACCGGCGAAAATCCTGTTCCTCAACAACGCCATCAACCACGGCATCTTCTCGCCGCTGGGTATCCAGCAGTCTCACGATCTCGGCAAGTCTATCTTCTTCCTGATTGAAGCCAACCCGGGTCCGGGTATGGGCGTTCTGCTGGCGTACATGTTCTTCGGCCGCGGCAGCGCCAAACAGTCTGCTGGCGGTGCGGCGATCATCCACTTCCTGGGCGGTATCCACGAAATTTACTTCCCGTACGTGCTGATGAACCCACGTCTGCTCCTGGCCGTTATCCTCGGCGGTATGACCGGCGTGTTCACCCTGAGCGTGCTGGGCGGCGGTCTGGTTTCTCCGGCCTCTCCGGGTTCTATCCTGGCGGTGCTGGCGATGACGCCAAAAGGCGCTTACTTCGCGAACATCGCGGCTATCTTTGCGGCAATGGCCGTCTCCTTCGTGGTCTCTTCTATCCTGCTGAAAACCAGCAAAGTGAAAGAAGATGACGACATCGAAGCCGCAACCCGTCGTATGCACGACATGAAAGCCGAGTCCAAAGGCGCAACCCCGCTGACGCCACTGGCGGCAGGCGATGTCTCCAACGACCTGAGCCACGTGCGTAAAATCATCGTTGCCTGTGATGCCGGTATGGGTTCCAGCGCAATGGGTGCAGGCGTGCTGCGTAAGAAAGTGCAGGATGCGGGCCTGACCAACATCTCCGTGACCAACAGCGCCATTAACAGCCTGCCGCCGGATGTTGACCTGGTTATCACGCACCGCGATCTGACCGAACGCGCCATGCGTCAGGTACCACAGGCACAGCACATTTCGCTGACCAACTTCCTCGACAGCGGCCTGTACACCAGCCTGACCGAACGTCTGGTTGCCGCGCAGCGTCACGAAGACAACGAAGTGAAAGTGCGCTCCAGCCTGCAGGACAGCTTTGACGAGAGCAACGCCCACCTGTTTAAGCTGGGTGCGGAAAACATCTTCCTCGGTCGTACCGCGGCCACCAAAGAAGACGCGATTCGCTTTGCCGGTGAGCAGCTGGTGAAAGGCGGCTACGTTCAGCCTGAATATGTCGACGCGATGCTGGAACGCGAAAAACTGACCCCGACCTATCTGGGCGAATCCATCGCGGTGCCGCACGGTACGGTTGAAGCGAAAGATCGCGTCCTGAAAACCGGCGTCGTATTCTGTCAGTATCCGCAGGGCGTGCGCTTCGGTGAAGAAGAAGACGACATCGCCCGTCTGGTGATTGGTATCGCCGCTCGCAACAACGAGCACATTCAGGTGATTACCAGCCTGACCAACGCGCTGGATGATGAGACCGTCATTGAGCGTCTGGCCAACACCACCAGCGTTGAAGAAGTGCTGGCTCTGCTGTCTGGCAGCAATGCCAACGCGTAATTTCCGCGGTTTTCCCTCTCCCTGGGGGAGGGCAAGGGGTGGACACGTTCCGGGGAACGGACATGTTCCTTCACCCAGGCCCTCTCGGGTAAAAACATTGATGAAGGTTAACACTATGAAAGCATTACATTTTGGCGCAGGTAATATCGGTCGTGGTTTTATCGGTAAACTGCTGGCAGACGCGGGCATTGAACTGACATTCGCCGATGTGAATCAGGTGGTGCTGGATGCCCTGAATGCCCGTCATAGCTATCAGGTCCACGTGGTGGGTGAAAACGAGCAGGTTGAGACAGTTTCCGGCGTCAACGCGGTCAGCAGCATCGGCGACGACGTTATCGACCTGATCGCCAGCGTCGATCTGGTCACCACCGCCGTGGGTCCGGTTGTCCTTGAGCGCATCGCCCCTGCGGTCGCGAAAGGCCTGGCAAAACGCAAAGCGCAGGGCATCGATCACCCCGCTGAACATCATCGCCTGTGAAAACATGGTGCGCGGCACCACCCAGCTGAAAGGCCACGTGCTCAACGCTGTGGCAGACGAAGATAAAGCCTGGGTTGAAGCGCACGTCGGTTTTGTGGATTCCGCCGTTGACCGCATCGTTCCGCCATCGGAATCCGCCACCAACGATCCGCTGGAAGTGACCGTGGAAACCTTCAGCGAGTGGATCGTCGATAAAACCCAGTTTAAAGGCGCGCTGCCGGCCATTCCGGGAATGGAGTTAACCGATAACCTGATGGCATTTGTCGAACGCAAACTCTTCACGCTGAACACCGGGCATGCTATAACCGCGTACCTCGGAAAATTGGCCGGTCATCAGACCATTCGTGACGCCATCCTCGACGACGAAGATCCGCGCCGTGGTGAAAGGGGCAATGGAAGAGAGCGGCGCGGTGCTGATCAAACGCTACGGTTTCGATGCTGAGAAACACGCAGCATACATCCAGAAAATCCTCGGTCGTTTCGAAAACCCGTATCTGAAAGATGACGTTGAGCGCGTGGGCCGTCAGCCGCTGCGCAAACTGAGCGCGGGCGACCGCCTGATTAAGCCGCTGCTGGGCACGCTGGAATACGGCCTGCCGCACGCCAACCTGGTGAAAGGGATTGCCGCCGCGATGCACTACCGCAGCGAGCAGGATCCGCAGGCGCAGGAGCTGGCTCAGCTGATTGCTCAGAAAGGCCCGCAGGCTGCGCTGGCGCAGATTTCCGGTCTGGACGCCAACAGCGACGTGGTTGTGGAGCTCAGTGGTGAGCGCTTACCACGCTATGGCATAATGCGCGCCCTTTAGTGGTCAATTCGGGCACGGCAGCCGCGTGCCCGTCGACGGTAGCTGAATGATGCAGGCAATAATGGAACAAACCCAGGCCTTTGAAAACCGTGTGCTTGAGCGTCTGAATGCTGGCAAAACCGTACGAAGCTTCCTGATTGCCGCCGTCGAGCTGTTAACCGAGGCGGTCAATATCCTGGTGCTGCAGGTGTTTCGCAAAGACGACTACGCGGTGAAATATGCTGTAGAACCGTTACTGGACGGAGACGGACCGCTGGGCGATTTATCCGTGCGTCTGAAGCTGATTTATGGCCTGGGCGTGCTCAACCGACAAGAGTATGAAGATGCGGAGCTGCTGATGGCGCTGCGTGAAGAGCTCAATCACGACGGTAATGAATACACCTTTACCGACGATGAAATCCTGGGGCCGTTCGGCGAACTGCACTGCGTGGCTGCCCTGCCGCCAACCCCGCAATTTGATACCAGCGACGACGCCGCGCTGCGCGCCATGCAGAAGCAGCGCTACCAGCAGATGGTGCGCTCCACCATGGTGCTGTCCCTGACTGAGCTGATTTCCCGTATCTCGCACAAGCAGGCCTTCAAGAAGCCCGCCGTGTAACGCTTCCCCTGCGGCGCTGTCGCCACGCGCCGCTGTTCTCTCCGCCGCAGACAAAATATTACGCAGGATATTGATGCAGCGCTTTTTTTGGCGGTTGATGATTTTGCCAACAATCGTCAGATAGCGATATACTTACCGCTCCTGTGGCAAACAGACGTAACATCCTATGAAATACGATACTTCTGAACTTTGCGACATCTACCATGAAGAGGTGAACGTTGTTGAACCGCTGTTCTCCAACTTTGGCGGGCGGACGTCATTTGGCGGACAAATCACCACGGTGAAATGTTTCGAGGATAACGGCCTGCTGTACGATCTGCTCGAAGAAAACGGCCGCGGTCGCGTGCTGCTGGTCGACGGCGGCGGTTCGGTGCGGCGCGCGCTGATCGACGCCGAACTGGCACGACTGGCGGCGCAAAACGAGTGGGAAGGCATCGTGGTGTACGGCGCGGTGCGCCAGGTGGACGATCTGGAAGACCTGGACATCGGCATTCAGGCGATGGCGGCCATTCCGGTTGGCGCCGCAGGCGAAGGCATCGGCGAAAGCGACGTGCGCGTCAACTTCGGCGGCGTCACCTTCTTCTCCGGCGATCATCTCTATGCCGACAACACCGGCATTATCCTTTCCGAAGACCCGCTCGACATCGAGTAATTTAGAGGGGGCCGGGTTTTTTTTTTTCGACAGAACAAATGAACGGGTGCGCGCGGCCACACCGTTGGTTTATAGCGCTGAGGCTCAGACCTCTTCCATTTTGCCCAGCAGAGCGCGCAGGCGATCTTGCCATACGTGCTGTTCTTCTTTCAGCTGTTGGTTTTCGCGCACCAGCGCTTCGTGGTTGCCGGATGCCTGGCTCACTTCCTGCTTCAGGTTATTGTTCTTCTCTTTCAGCTCTTCAATTTCCATCTGCAGCAGGGTGATGGTATCAATCGCCTGCTGTACTTTCGCTTCCAGTTTCTCGAATACTTCAAATGACATGTTTCTGACCTCTCCTGAATTGCAAGGCGTTGATAGGTAAATCTTGACCGGGCGTGCCTTAAAATAGTGCGTCCAGCCACGATGTCCCGATTGTATGTAGCCACACCCGGCAAGTCCAGCAGCACAAGGCCTGCGAGGGAAGTCTGTAACACTTTCCTCAGTCCTTATACCTGGAAAACCGGCCGCAACTTCGCGTCATTGTTAAGCGCGCGGTCACACGCACATGGTTCAGCTCAGCGGGGGTTTGTATGGCCCTAAAGCACAGGCTAAACTGACGCGAAAACGCTCATTTTTTTGACGCGGCACACACATTTTGATTTCGATATTTCTCGTTTTTGCTCGTTAACGATAAATTAACATCACGACCCTACATTAGAGCTGGGCGACTCAAGGATTGAGAACAAAAACTGATAAAATTTAACCTCGCTTCAGGAATTCCGATTATGAGTCAGACATCAACATTAAAAGGCCAGTGCATCGCCGAGTTCCTCGGTACCGGGTTGTTGATCTTTTTCGGTGTCGGCTGTGTCGCTGCGCTGAAAGTGGCGGGTGCCAGCTTTCGGCCAGTGGGAAATCAGCATCATCTGGGGTCTGGGCGTGGCCATGGCCATCTACCTGACCGCAGGCGTTTCCGGCGCGCATCTTAACCCGGCGGTGACCATCGCACTGTGGCTGTTCGCCTGCTTCGACGGGCGCAAAGTTGTACCTTTCATTCTTTCGCAGTTTGCCGGCGCGTTTTGCGCAGCGGCGCTGGTCTACGGGCTTTACTACAATCTGTTCATCGACTTCGAAGCAGGCGCACCACATGGTGCGCGGCAGCGTGGAAAGCCTGGATCTGGCCGGCATCTTCTCCACCTATCCGAACCCGGCACATCACCGTCGGCGCAGGCGTTCCTGGTTGAAATGGTGATTACCGCCATTCTGATGGGCGTGATCATGGCGCTGACCGACGACGGCAACGGCGTTCCGCGCGGCCCGCTGGCGCCGCTGCTGATTGGTCTGCTGATTGCGGTGATCGGCGCCTCCATGGGCCCGCTGACCGGCTTCGCGATGAACCCGGCGCGTGACTTCGGCCCGAAGCTGTTCGCCTTCCTGGCAGGCTGGGGCGACGTCGCCTTCACCGGCGGCCAAGACATTCCTTACTTCCTGGTGCCGATCTTCGCCCCCGATCGTCGGTGCCTGCCTCGGAGCCTTCGGTTACCGTGCGCTGATTGGCCGCCACCTGCCGGCGCCGCACACGCTGTGCAGAAGCCGAGGAAAGCAGAAAAACCGGTCGCGCGCGCTGAGCAGCGTAAAGCGTAAGTTTCATCGTTAATCATCAGGAAACCATACCCATGACCACGACAAGCACAACAAAAAATACATCGTCGCCCTCGACCAGGGCACCACCAGCTCCCGCGCCGTCGTCTTCGATCACGACGCCAACATCGTCGCCGTATCACAGCGCGAATTCGCCCAGATCTATCCGCAGGCCGGCTGGGTTGAACACGACCCGATGGAAATCTGGGCCTCGCAAAGCTCGACGCTGGTCGAAGTGCTGGCGAAAGCCGACATCAGTTCCGACCAGATCGCCGCCATCGGTATCACCAACCAGCGCGAAACCACCATGGTCTGGGACCGCAAAGAGACCGGCAAGCCGATCTACAACGCCATCGTCTGGCAGTGCCGCCGCACCGCGGCGACATCTGCGAGCAGCTCAAGCGCGACGGCCTGGAAGAGTACATCCGCGACACCACCGGCCTGGTGATTGACCCGTACTTCTCCGGCACCAAGGTGAAGTGGATCCTCGACCACGTCGAAGGCGCCCGCGAGCGTGCGAAACGCGGCGAGCTGCTGTTCGGCACCGTCGACACCTGGCTGATCTGGAAGATGACCCAGGGCCGCGTCCACGTCACCGACTACACCAACGCCTCGCGTACCATGCTGTTCAACATCCACACCCTGGACTGGGACGACGCGCATGCTGGAGGTGCTGGATATTCCGCGCGCCATGCTGCCGGAAGTGCGCAAGTCTTCCGAGGTGTACGGCCAGACCAACATCGGCGGTAAAGGCGGCACGCGTATTCCTATCGCCGGGATCGCCGGTGACCAGCAGGCCGCGCTGTTCGGCCAGCTGTGCGTGCAACCGGGGATGGCGAAGAACACCTACGGCACCGGCTGCTTCCTGCTGATGAACACCGGCGACGAGAAAGCGGTGAAATCCACCCACGGCCTGCTGACCACCATCGCCTGCGGCCCGCGCGGCGAGGTGAACTACGCGCTGGAAGGCGCGGTGTTCATCGGCGGTGCGTCCATCCAGTGGCTGCGCGACGAGCTGAAGCTGATCAGCGATGCCTTCGACTCCGAATACTTCGCCACCAAGGTGAAAGACACCAACGGCGTCTACGTGGTGCCGGCCTTCACCGGCCTGGGCGCGCCCTACTGGGACCCGTATGCGCGCGGCGCGATCTTCGGCCTGACCCGTGGTGTCAAGGCCAACCACATTATTCGCGCCACCCTGGAATCCATCGCCTACCAGACCCGCGACGTGCTGGACGCCATGCAGCGCGATGCCGGCACCCGCCTGCACGCGCTGCGCGTGGACGGCGGCGCGGTGGCCAACAACTTCCTGATGCAGTTCCAGTCCGACATCCTCGGCACCCGCGTTGAGCGTCCGGAAGTGCGTGAAGTGACGGCGCTGGGCGCGGCCTACCTGGCCGGTCTGGCGGTCGGCTTCTGGAACGATCTGGATGAAGTGCAGGAAAAAGCGGTGATCGAACGCGAATTCCGCCCGGGCATCGAAACCACCGAGCGCAACTTCCGCTACAGCGGCTGGAAAAAAGCGGTGAAACGCGCCCTGGCGTGGGAAGAGCACGACGAGTAGATCTCAATGCTCCTGACCCGCGGCGCCCTGCGCGGCGGGCGTTTTTGCCCGTCCCCCTGCCCGCGCTGTGATAAACTTTGCGCGCAATTCCTTTTTTTTTTGTCAGGTGCAGAGGGGCCATGAAACGTGAACTTGCCATCGAATTTTCCCGCGTTACCGAAGCCGCCGCGCTGGCGGGCTATAAATGGCTGGGACGTGGCGACAAAAATGCCGCCGACGGCGCAGCCGTCCACGCCATGCGCATTATGCTCAACACCGGGTCAACATCGACGGCCCCATCGTGATCGGCGAAGGCGAGATCGACGAAGCGCCGATGCTCTATATCGGTGAAAAAGTCGGTACCGGCAAAGGCGATGCGGTGGATATCGCGGTCGATCCGATCGAAGGCACCCGCATGACGGCGATGGGCCAGGCCAATGCGCTGGCGGTGCTGGCGGTGGGCGATAAGGGCTGCTTCCTGAACGCGCCGGATATGTACATGGAAAAGCTGATTGTCGGTCCGGGCGCGAAAGGCGCTATCGACCTCAACCTGCCGCTGGCGGAGAACCTGCAGGCGATCGCCGCAGGCGCTGAACAAACCGCTTAGCGAACTGACCGTGACGATTCTGGCCAAACCGCGCCACGACGCCATCATCGCGCAGATGCAAAAGCTCGGCGTGCGCGTGTTTGCCATTCCGGACGGCGACGTGGCGGCCTCCATTCTCACCTGCATGCCGGACAGCGAAGTCGACGTGCTGTACGGCATCGGCGGCGCGCCGGAAGGGGTGGTCTCTGCGGCGGTGATCCGCGCGCTGGATGGCGACATGCAGGCGCGTCTGCTGCCCCGCCATGAGGTGAAAGGCGACAGCGAAGAGAACCGCCGTATCGGCGAACAGGAGCTGGCGCGCTGGGAAGCGATGGGTATCGAGGCCGGTAAAGTGCTGGCGCTGGACCAGATGGCGCGTAGCGATAACGTGATCTTCTCGGCGACCGGCATCACCAAAGGCGATCTGCTGGAGGGCATCACCCGCCAGGGCAATATGGCCACCACCGAAACGCTGCTGATCCGCGGCAAATCGCGCACCATTCGCCGCATCCAGTCGATCCACTATCTCGACCGCAAAGACCCGGCGCTGCACCCTTTTATCCTGTAACCGTCTGTTTGCCGCTCTCCGGATGACGCGAGAGCGGCCACCAGCACAGCAGCATCACCAGCGACGTCACAAACATCAGCATACCGAGGCTCGACTGATCGTGCTGCGGCAGCAGCGCTGAGAGCCACGCCACCACACCGGAACCCAGATTCTGCAGGCCGCCAATCAGCGCACCGGCACTGCCGGCCAGCCACGCGTAGGGCTCCATCGCGCCAGAAGTTGCCAGCGGAAACAGCATGCCTGCGCCGAAGAAAAACAGCGCGGCCGGCACCAGCAGCGTCCAGATAGTCATCACGCCAAACCACGCCGGCAGCCACATCAGCAGGCCCGCCAGCAGGCAGCTGTTCACGCCGTACCACATCAGCGTATGCCAGGATTTCTGCTCGCGGCCGGCAAACCAGGCACCGAAAAAGGCCGCCGGAATCGGCAGGATAAACAAAATACTTACCGTCAGCCCGTCGAGCCCCAGCACGCCCGCCATCAGTACACCACAGCTGGCCTCAAATACCGCAATGCCCGCCAGCGCGCCGATCAGCAGTAGCAGATAACGCACAAAGTTGCCGTCGCTGAGCAGCGTGATGTAGCGCCGCAGAAACGGTGTTGCGGGCGCATCCACCGGACGGGTCTCCGGTAGCCAGCGGGCCATCGCCGCCGTTACGCCAACACACAGCAGCAGCAGGAAAGCAAAGCAGGCATGCCAGCCAAACAGATGGGTCAGCAGCGCGCCGATTACCGGCGCCAGCAGCGGGCTGACCAGAATGCCCATGTTGAGCAGGCTGTTGGCCTGGCGCAGCGCAATGCCGGAGTAGAGATCGCGCGGCATGGTGCGCGCCATCACGCCAGCCACGCCGGTGCCCAGTCCCTGCACCGCACTGCCCAGTACCAGCACACTCAGCGACGGCGCAAACAGGGCGATCAGCGCGCCCGCCGCGAAGATCGTCATCCCCGCGAGGATCACCGGCCGCCGGCCAATGCTGTCCGACAGCGGGCCGTAGATCAGCTGCGATCCGCCGTAGGTCATCAGATAGGCCGCCATCACCTGCTGCATGGCGCCGCTGCGCACGTTAAGCGCCTCTGCCATGTTCGCCATCGCGGGCACATAGATGGTCTGCGCCATCTGTCCCACCGCCACCAGCACAATCAGCATGAACAGCAGGAAGCGGTTTTGCGTATTACTCATCATCATGGAACAAAATGTCTGCCTGAGAAACAAAGTAATGACAGCACTAAACAGGGCTGCCGGAGAGTTATGGCGGCAAAAATATCAGGAATTGCGCACAAAGCGAGAGACGGGCGTAAAGCGATAGCTCAGGCACCGTCAAGCTTCTGTACCAGGCTGTAACGTGGCCGCTACAGTTGCTGATGTGTGCGGACGATTTGTCGCAGAGAGCCCTTTACCGGCTGCGGGGCTGGAAATCTGGTGCCGGGCTGACGAAGATAGAAAGAGACCAATTATCAATCATCAGGAGCGAACATGGCAGAGTGGGTTAATGCAGAAGTAAAAGAAGTGAAAAACTGGACCGATGCACTGTTCAGCCTGCGCGTCACGGCCCCCATCGACCCTTTTACCGCCGGCCAGTTTGCCAAGCTGGCGCTGGAAGTCGACGGCGAGCGCGTGCAGCGCGCCTACTCCTACGTTAATGCGCCGCAGGATCCGCTACTGGAGTTCTATCTGGTAACGGTGCCGGAAGGGAAGCTCAGCCCGCGTTTACAGGCGCTGCAGCCTGGCGATCAGGTGATGGTGACCAAAGAGGCGGCCGGTTTTTTTGTGCTGGATGAGATCCCCGACTGCCAGACGCTGTGGATGCTGGCGACCGGCACGGCGATCGGCCCGTATCTGTCGATTTTGCAACAGGGCGAAGGGCTGGAGCGCTTCGACAACATTGTGCTGGTGCACGCTGCGCGCTATGCCGCCGACCTGAGTTTTCTGCCACTGATGCAGCAGCTACAGCAGCGTTATCAGGGCAAGCTGCACATTCAGACGGTGGTCAGCCGCGAGCAGATGCCCGGTTCACTGCATGGCCGCGTACCGCAGTTGATCGAGAGCGGAGAACTGGAAAACGCCGTGGGCCTGCCGATGCTCGCCTATACCAGCCACGTGATGCTGTGCGGTAACCCGCAAATGGTGCGCGATACCCAGCAATTGCTGAAAGAGACCCGCGATATGCGTAAGCATTTCAAACGTAAACCCGGCCACATGACCAGCGAGCATTACTGGTAATCGTGCCGGCAGCAAAATGTCAGATTTTTCCCGGCGCGGGTTTTGACTTTCAGCGGTAAAAACCGTTCTAATCGTGGGCTAAGTGAATGATTTAGGGCCGAAGCAATGAAGAATCTGCCAGTCGCGCTGCTGCTCAGCGTCGCACTGACATTTCCCGCCTTGGCGGAGGACGCGCCCGCGCAGGATCGCAACGATCACCTGCCTGCGGCGCCGTATCTGCTGGCGGGTGCGCCCACCTTTGATATGACCATCGCGCAGTTCCGCGAAAAGTACAACGCCGCCAATCCTGACCTGCCGCTGCAGGAGTATCGCGCCATCGATAACCGCGATGACAAGAGTCACCTGACACGAGCCGCCAGCAAAATCAGCGAAACGCTGTATGCCTCTACCGCGCTGGAACAGGGCACCGGCAAGATTAAAACGCTGCAGATTACCTGGCTGCCGGTGCCGGGCCCGGATATGAAAGCGGCACAGACGCGTGCCATGGATTACATGACCGCGCTACTGCGCTTTTTCGTGCCCGGATTGTCAGCGGAAGAGGGACACAAGAAGCTCGATAGCCTGCTCAGCGCCGGCAAGGGCGCACGCTATTTTTCCCGCACCGAAGGTGCACTGCGCTTCGTGGTCGCAGACAACGGCGACAAAGGGCTGACCTTCGCCGTTGAGCCCATCAAACTGGCGCTCGCTAGCCCCTGATCTCCCCGGCAAAAATGACGAAAAGCAAAGCCAGCGCCCCATTTGATCTCTATACTGTCTGGCAGACATCGCTGCCCCGATGGCAGCGCTATTTCATGAATCGCGTTATGCGGAGGAAAGAATGCGACATCCACTGGTTATGGGTAACTGGAAACTGAATGGCAGCAAGCACATGGCGGGCGAGCTGATTGAAGGCCTGCGCAAAGAGCTGTCAGGTGTGGAAGGCTGCGGTGTGGCGATTGCTCCGCCGGCGATCTATCTGGATCAGGCCAAACACGCCATTTCCGGCAGCCACATTGCGCTGGGCGCGCAGAACGTGGACGTTAACCTGTCTGGCGCTTTCACCGGTGAAACCTCTGCCGAAATGCTGAAAGACATCGGCGCGAAATACATCATCATCGGCCACTCCGAGCGTCGCACCTACCACAAAGAGAGCGACGAGTTCATCGCGAAGAAATTCGCCGTGCTGAAAGCAGCAGGGCCTGATCCCGGTTCTGTGCATCGGTGAAACCGAAGCGGAAAACGAAGCGGGCAAAACTGAAGAAGTGTGCGCACGTCAGATCGACGCCGTGCTGAAAACCCAGGGCGCAGCGGCGTTCGAAGGCGCGGTTATCGCCTATGAGCCAGTCTGGGCCATCGGTACCGGCAAATCAGCAACCCCTGCGCAGGCGCAGGCGGTTCACAAATTCATTCGTGACCACATCGCGAAGAAAGATGCCGCTATCGCTGAGCAGGTAATCATTCAGTACGGCGGTTCGGTTAACGACAAAAACGCCGCAGAGCTGTTCACCCAGCCGGACATCGACGGCGCGCTGGTTGGCGGTGCTTCCCTGAAAGCCGACGCTTTCGCGGTGATCGTCAAAGCCGCTGCAGCAGCCAAAAACGCGTAAGTTGCTGACGCAAAGAAAGGCGGCTGATAAGCCGCCTTTTTTATTGCCTGATCGGTCGCGACGCGACTTACTCCAGCAAACGGCACTGGTGATCCTGCAGTTCTTCCGCCGAACCGCGATTCAGCTTCAGCCAGTTGCGCTCCAGCGCCAGCAGCGCCAGGCGTCCATCCGGCAACCGGGCCAGCGCCAGCCCGTATTTGCCCATCTCACCGAGCGCATGCGGCACCTCCTCTGCCAGCCGGATAAATACGCTCTGCTGCGCCAGTTCGGCGGTGCTCAGGGTGCGAATCAGCCAGCGATGCCGCATCAGCGTTGCCGTCTGCCACTGCGCATTCAGCTTCGGCGCCAGCGTATCCAGCTGCTGACGCACATCCGGTCGCAGGCAGGAGATATGAATATGCAGCTGATTCTGCGTACGACCATACTGCGCGTTGATGGCAAGCGACAGCACGCGGTCGTCGACAGGCGCACCGCGCTTCTGCGCCAGCAGGCGGCGCTGCTGCCAGGCGGCAGCGAACAGGTTCGGCGTGGTGGGTTCGAGGAGGATTGGGCTCTCCATGCCGGTGATTTTCGCTATCGGCATCAGCAGATATTGCAGCGGGCCGTTCAGATCTTTGAGCGTAACGTAACCCTGCGCCAGATTGACCTGCTGACAGGGGGCAGGATTACCGCGTTGCGTCATGTCCGGTACGCACTTTTCGCTGACAATCTGCCACAGCGCGTCGGCGTTTTTATGTAAATGCACCGCACCGGCGATCAGCCCGGCAATCAGAAGGATGAACGCGATAATCAGCAACGTAACACTACGGCGGCGCGCCTGCATGGCCAGATCCTCAGTGATGAGCTGTCAGCATCCTCACCTGTCGCCAGCGGAAAGTCACGGCTTTTTCCGCGCCGTAAAGCAAAACGGCCAGCGCAGGGCTGACCGTTTCGTCATGATGAAAACGCGGTTAGCGGTTTCTGATCTGATCGAACGTGCCGCCGTTAGAGAAGTGCTCTTTCTGCGCTTTGGTCCAGCCGCCGAACTCGTCATCAATGGTGAAGAGTTTCAGTTTAGGGAAGACGCTTTCGTATTTCTTCGCCACCGCCGGATCGCGTGGACGATAGAAGTTTTTCGCCGCAATTTCCTGGCCTTCCGGCGAGTAGAGATACTTCAGGTAGGCTTCCGCCACCGCTTTGGTGTCTTTCTTCTCAACCACTTTATCGACTACAGAGACCGTCGGCTCAGCCAGGATCGATTCGCTCGGGGTCACGATCTCGAACTTGTCTTTGCCCAGCGTTATCGTCGGCCAGCAGGGCTTCGTTTTCCCATGCGATCAGCACGTCGCCGATCCCGCGCTCAACGAAGGTGTTGGTGGCGCCACGCGCGCCGGAATCCAGCACCTCAACGTTTTTGTACAGCGCTTTCACGAATTCCTGCGCTTTGGCCTGGTCGCCATTGTTGTGGTGCAGCGCGTAGCCCCAGGCGGCCAGGTAGTTCCAGCGAGCGCCGCCGGAGGTTTTCGGGTTAGGGGTGATCACGGACACGCCCGGCTTAATCAGATCGTTCCAGTCATGAATCTGTTTCGGGTTGCCTTTACGCACCAGGAAGACGATGGTCGAGGTGTAAGGCGCGGAGTTATCCGGCAGGCGTTTGATCCAGTTTTTGTCGATACGGCCACGCTCGGCGATCGCGTCAACGTCGTAGGCCAGCGCCAGCGTCACCACGTCGGCTTCGATACCGTTGATGACGGAGGTCGCCTGCTTGCCAGAACCGCCGTGAGACTGGCGAACCACCACATTGTCGCCGGTTTCCTGCTTCCAGTGTGCCGCTAAACGCTTTGTTGTATTGCTCGTACAGCTCACGCGTCGGGTCGTATGACACGTTCAGTAACTGGATGTCCTTAGCCAGAACGCTGGTCGATGCCAGCAATAATGTTAAACCCACGCCCCATTTATTCATCGCCCAGCTCTCTTGTGTAGTGTTTTGATGAATGCAGCGTGCCAGAAAGCGAATCGAGGATTAAAGAATAAAAAAAGATTGGCTATAACGTAGTGGAATAAAAAAGCGTGCACGCATAAAAAAGCCGGGGGGGCGCGTAAGCGCAGTCGCGCCCGATTTATCGTTGATCAGTACAGTTTTTTCGCGGAGTCCAGCCAGTCACCCTTGAACGGACGCTTCATGTTTTCAATCGCGTCGATGATGTCATGGTGAACCATTTTTTCGTTCTGAATACCGACGCAGCGGCCGCCGTAGCCCTGCAGCAGCAGTTCGATTGCGTACGCGCCCATGCGGGACGCCAGAATACGGTCGTAAGGGCCTGGGGAACCGCCACGCTGGATGTGACCCAGTACGGTGGCGCGGGTTTCACGCTTGGTTTCGGCTTCGATGTACTTCGCCAGCTCGTCAACGTCACAGATGTGCTCGGTGATCGCCACGATCGCGTGTTTTTTACCTTTCGCGATGCCGGCTTTGATTTCAGCCACCAGATCTTCACGGCTGAATTCGACTTCCGGCACCACGATAAACTCACAACCACCGGCAATCGCCGCCGCCAGGGTCAGGTCGCCGCAGTAACGGCCCATCACTTCAACGATGGAGATACGCTGGTGAGAAGAAGAGGTGTCACGCAGGCGGTCAATCGCTTCAACAACGGTTCCCAGCGCGGTGAAGTAACCGATGGTGTAGTCGGTGCCTGCGACGTCGTTGTCGATGGTGCCCGGCAGACCGATGCACGGGAAGCCCATTTCGGTCAGGCGTTTGGCACCCATGTAGGAACCGTCACCACCGATAACCACCAGGGCGTCCAGGCCGCGTTTTTTCATGTTTTCGATAGCCACTTCACGAACGTGTTCATCGCGGAATTCCGGGAAGCGGGCAGAGCCGAGGAAGGTACCGCCACGGTTGATCATGTCAGACACGCTGTAGCGGTCGAGCTGGACCATGCGGTCTTCGTACAGGCCCAGGTAACCATCATAAATACCAAAAACTTCCAGACCTTCCGTCAGCGCTGCACGGACAACCCCGCGAATTGCCGCGTTCATGCCCGGCGCATCACCGCCGCTTGTCAACACACCGATTTTCTTAATCATGACTACCTCTGAACTTAGGAATGCAAAATTGAAATCTGTTGCCGGAAGAAACTTATCGACCAACGAATACTGCAAATAGTATATCAATCCCTTCCAGCTGAATTGATTCAGGTCAGACCAAATGGCGGTAATTTATACACAAAATGCTGGCCTGGCTCACTTTTTTACAACGAATTACGAAAGCCCAACATGACCGGGTACAACCGAGCAGGGATCCTGGTGAATGATGACGTCTGAACCAGGAAAACGCTGCAAAATCGCCTGCTCGACCTGCTCAGCAATAACGTGAGCCTGTACCAGTGGCAGGTTGTCTTCCATTTCAATGTGAATCTGAATAAAGCGGGTCGGCCCTGACTGCCGCGTTCGAAGATCGTGTGCACCGCTGACGCCGGGCCAGGAGGTCACGATAGAAAAAATTTCATTACGTTCTGAGTCCGGGAGGGCGCGGTCAAGCAGTGATTGCACCGCTTCATACCCCATCCGCAGGGCGCTATATAAAATATAGATACCAATCCCTAACGCAAACAACGCATCGGCCCGATGCCAGCCATACCAGGCCAGACCGAGCGCAATAAGAATAGCCCCATTCATCATAACATCAGATTGATAATGAAGCATATCCGCCCGTACAGCCTGACTTTGCGTTTTGCGAACTACCCAGCGCTGGAACGTTACCAGAACGAGTGTGCATATAAGCGCGACTATCGTCACAACGACGCCCACGCCGGGATCGTTCATCGGTGTTGGCGAGACGAGATGCTGAATGCCGGTTAAAAACAGGAACAGCGCAGAGCCGGAAATGAACATGCTTTGCGCCAGCGCGGCCAGCGACTCCGCTTTGCCGTGCCCAAATGTGTGCTCTTCATCCGCTGGCTGCAGCGAGTAACGCACCACCAGCAGGTTGGTCAGCGAGGCGGCAATATCGACCAGCGAATCCACCAGCGCCGCCAGAATACTGACCGAACCGGTGTACCACCAGGCGAAAATTTTAATGACCAGCAAACACGACGCCAGCGTGGTCGCGGCCAGCGCGGCGCGGTTTACCAGTCTTGCATAGGATTGTTCCATAAACGCCTTGCCTCGTCAGGCGCTGCAGCACGCCATGCAGTGGAAAATGGCTCAAGTTTATCACCGTCCCGTGCAGACTGCGTGACAGGATAGCGAAACGGATGCAATTTGCCCGCGAATGCAGGGCAAAAAAACCCCCCCATCATGGCGGGGAAGACAGGGATGGTGTCTATGGCAAGGAAAACAGGGTTTACTGGTTACTACGGGTACTGCTATTGCTACTGAAAAACGTCGTTTCTGAGCTTCGCTGCATCCGTGCAACCTCACGCAGCTTCATCCATACGCTGCTGATGTCTGGTGTTCAAAACCGCTTGCTGCTCGGGCGTTAGCAGGTGGAACATCTGGTTGCGGACCTTCGCCATTTCAACCTGGCGGGCAACCTGTTCCTGTGCCATTTTTTCGGCCTGAGCGCGCACAGCGCTTTCGTCAAATTTTTCTGCGGTGACAAGGCGATGCATTGTCTCCATTTCGCTAACATTAACAGGGGGCTGGTCGTGTCGCGCCCGCTGCATCAGATCTCGCATCTGTTGACGCTGATGTTCGGTTAAACTTATGCCGTCAAACATATGGCTTTGGCGGCTTTTGCGTCATGCTGCCTGTTGTTCCGCCGTTATGATGGGCATCTCGTCAATCGGCGTCGTGTCTGCTGCTTCAGCAGCTGGCGTAACGCACTGAACGCCAGCGTTGAGGCCATGACGGCAGCGGTAACTTTGCGCATCACTTGCTCCCAAAATCTTTCGTGTCGCGATTCAACGAGAGACAGTCTACGATTCAGGCTGCAAACATGCGTCAGGGGGTGTAAAACAACGTAAAGTCATGGATTAGACAGCCTTGATGACGTAATTTCTGCCTCGGAGGTATTTAAACAATGAATAAAATCCTGTTAGTTGATGATGACCGAGAGCTCACATCCCTGTTTAAAGGAGTTGCTCGACATGGAAGGTTTTAACGTCCTCGTTGCCCATGATGGCGAGCAGGCGCTGAGTCTCCTTGACGACAGCATCGATTTGCTTTTGCTCGACGTCATGATGCCGAAGAAAAACGGCATTGATACGTTGAAAGAGCTTCGCCAGACACACCAGACTCCGGTTATCATGCTGACCGCGCGCGGCAGCGAACTCGACCGCGTACTGGGCCTTGAGCTGGGCGCGGATGACTATTTGCCGAAGCCGTTTAACGATCGCGAACTGGTCGCGCGTATTCGCGCGATCCTGCGCCGTTCCCACTGGAGCGAGCAGCAGCAACAGCACGACAACAGCTCACCTACGCTGGAAGTCGATTCCCTGAGCCTGAACCCGGGCCGTCAGGAAGCCAGCTTTGATGGCCAGACGCTGGAACTGACCGGCACCGAGTTCACCCTGCTGTACCTGCTGGCGCAGCATCTCGGCCAGGTGGTTTCGCGTGAACATCTGAGCCAGGAAGTGCTGGGCAAACGCCTGACCCCGTTTGACCGCGCCATCGACATGCACATCTCTAACCTGCGCCGTAAGCTGCCGGAGCGTAAAGACGGTCACCCGTGGTTTAAAACCCTGCGTGGTCGCGGTTATCTGATGGTTTCCGCTTCATGATAGGAAGTTTGACCGCCCGCATCTTCGCCATCTTCTGGCTGACGCTGGCACTGGTTTTAATGCTCGTACTGATGTTGCCAAAACTCGACTCCCGCCAGATGACGGAGCTTCTCGACAGCGAGCAGCGTCAGGGCGTGATGATCGAGCAGCACGTGGAAGCCGAGCTGGCAAACGATCCGCCAAACGATTTGATGTGGTGGCGCAGGCTGTTTCGCGCTATCGACAAATGGGCGCCGCCCGGACAACGCCTGCTGCTGGTGACCAGCGAAGGCCGCGTGATCGGCGCCCAGCGCAATGAAATGCAGATTATCCGCAACTTCATTGGCCAGGCGGATAACGCCGATCATCCCCAGAAGAAGAAATATGGCCGCGTAGAAATGGTGGGGCCTTTCTCCGTCAGAGACGGAGAGGATAATTATCAGCTCTACCTGATCCGTCCGGCGAGCAACTCCCAGTCTGATTTTATCAACCTGCTGTTTGACCGCCCTCTCCTGCTGCTGATTGTTACCATGCTGGTCAGCTCGCCGCTGCTGTTATGGCTGGCGTGGAGCCTGGCAAAACCGGCGCGTAAGCTGAAAAATGCCGCCGATGAAGTGGCGCAGGGTAACCTGCGACAACACCCTGAACTGGAAGCCGGACCGCAGGAGTTCCTTGCCGCCGGGACCAGTTTTAACCAGATGGTGAGCGCGCTCGATCGCATGATGACCGCACAGCAGCGTCTGCTGTCGGATATCTCGCACGAGCTGCGCACGCCGCTGACGCGCCTGCAGCTTGGCGACCGCGCTGCTGCGCCGCCGCAGCGGTGAAGGCAAAGAGCTGGAGCGTATCGAAACCGAAGCGCAGCGTCTGGACAGCATGATCAACGATCTGCTGGTGATGTCGCGCAATCAGCAGAAAAACGCGCTGGTGAGCGAAACGGTGAAAGCCAATCACCTGTGGCATGAAGTGCTGGATAACGCGGCGTTCGAAGCGGAGCAGATGGGCAAATCCTTCACCGTCAACTTCCCGCCGGGTCCATGGCCGCTGTACGGTAACCCCAACGCGCTGGAAAGCGCGCTGGAGAATATCGTGCGTAACGCCCTGCGCTACTCGCACACGAAGATTGAGGTGGCGTTCTCGGTGGATAAAGACGGGATCACCGTCATTGTCGACGACGACGGCCCTGGCGTCAGCCCGGAAGATCGCGAGCAGATTTTCCGTCCGTTCTACCGCACCGACGAAGCGCGCGACCGCGAATCCGGCGGCACGGGCCTGGGTCTGGCGATTGTCGAAACCGCCATGCAGCAGCACCGCGGCTGGGTGAAAGCCGACGACAGCCCGCTGGGCGGGCTGCGGTTAACGCTGTGGCTACCGCTGCATCATCTACGTCTATCGACTAAGACAGAACAGTAAGAGTTTGCTATCCTGCGCCCCTCGTTCACGAGGGGCCTGCAACATGCTGAACATCGTTTTATTTGAACCCGAAATTCCGCCCAACACCGGCAATATCATCCGCCTGTGTGCCAACACCGGCTTTCACCTGCACCTGATCGAACCGCTGGGCTTCCCGTGGGACGACAAACGCCTGCGCCGCGCCGGGCTGGATTACCATGAGTTTACCGCGCGTCAGCCGCCATGCCGATTACGCCGCCTTTCTCGCCGCCGAAAACCCACAGCGCCTGTTTGCCCTGACCACCAAAGGCACGCCGGCGCACAGCGCCGTCAGCTATCAGGCCGGCGACTATCTGCTGTTTGGCCCGGAAACGCGCGGCTTGCCCGCCAGACATCCTCGATGCGCTGCCTGCGGAGCAGAAAATCCGCATTCCGATGCAGGCGCACAGCCGCAGCATGAACCTGTCGAATGCCGTATCGGTGGTGGTGTATGAGGCCTGGCGCCAGCTGGACTATGCGGGCGCGCTGATCAAAGGCTAGATGCCGTCGCCGTACTCAAACCGGGTGCCGTTGAAGTGCTGATCCATATCCATCGACGGCTTATCGCTGTCTGGTTTGCCGACGATGCGCGCCGGTACGCCGGCGGCGGTGGTATGCGGCGGCACGGGCTGCAAGACCACCGAACCTGCGCCGATTTTCGCGCCGCGCCCGACTTCGATATTGCCGAGGATTTTGGCGCCCGCGCCAATCATCACCCCTTCACGAATTTTCGGATGGCGATCGCCGCTGGTTTTACCGGTACCGCCCAGGGTAACCGACTGCAGGATCGAGACGTCGTCTTCCACCACCGCCGTTTCACCGACCACGATCCCGGTGGCGTGGTCGAGCATGATCCCGCGGCCGATCTTCGCCGCCGGGTGAATATCCACGGGAAAGGTCACGGAAACCTGGTTTTGCAGGAAGATCGCCAGCGCGCGGCGGCCTTCATTCCACAGCCAGTGGCCAATGCGGTACGCCTGCAGCGCGTGGAAGCCTTTCAGGTAGAGCAGCGGCGTGGAATATTTATCGACCGCCGGGTCGCGCGTGCGCACGGCCTGGATATCGCAGGCGGCAGAGGCGATCATTTCCGGGTCAGCGGCGTAGGCCTCTTCCACCACCTCACGAATGGCGATAGCGGGCATGATCGAGGAGTAGCCAGCTTGTTGGCCAGCATATAGCTGAGCGCGCTGCCGAGATTTTCGTGCTTGAGCAACGTCGCATGGTAAAAACTGGCCAGCATCGGCTCACAATCGGCCAGCGCCCGGGCTTCGGCTTTAATATTGTTCCAGACCAGATCCAGTTCTTCACACGGCATTGCTGTTTGCTCCAGACGATAGTTAAAAGAGCAGCCCGATTATGCGCTGGCTGGGCATTCAGGTGATAATGCTTAAGCGTCCTGCTTTAGCTTTGGCTGTTCTCGTCCTTGCGCGCACGACCTAATAAGGTCAATGCTGCCTCGCGCGCATTTTTTCCGCAATACAATACCTGATAAATTTCCTCGGTTATTGGCATTTCGACGCCCAAACGGTGCGCCAACGCGCGGACTTCTTTGGTATTGCGGTAGCCTTCAACCACCTGTCCAATCTTCGCCTGTGCGCCTCATCCATCGCTTTCGCCCTGCCCCAGCATCATGCCGAAGCGGCGGTTGCGCGACTGGTTGTCGGTACAGGTCAGCACCAGATCGCCCAGGCCCGCCATGCCCATAAAGGTGGCCGGATCGGCACCCAGCGCTGCGCCCAGACGGGACATTTCCGTCAGCCCGCGGGTGATCAGCGCCGTACGCGCGTTGGCACCAAAACCAATGCCGTCGGACATCCCGGCACCAATCGCAATCACGTTCTTCACCGCCCCGCCCAGCTGCACGCCGATAAAATCGGGGTTGCTGTAGACGCGGAAGCTCTTGCCGCAGTGCAGCAGCTGTTGAAGATCGTCGGAGAATGCCTGATCGGTGGAGGCCAGCGAAATCGCCGTCGGCAGGCCAGCGGCCAGCTCTTTGGCAAAGGTCGGGCCGGAGATGACCGCCAGCGGGATCGCATCACCCAGCGCTTCGCGGGCAACGTCCTGCAGCAGGCGTCCGGTTTCGGCTTCCAGTCCTTTTGTCGCCCAGACAATGCGCGCATCCGGGCGCATCAGCGGCTTAATCTGATGCAGCACGTCGCCAAAGACATGGCTCGGAACCACAATCAGAATGTTGCGGCTGGCCGCCAGCGCGGTCGCAAGGTCACTTTCAAGGTGCAGGGAGTCAGGGAACGGAACGTCCGGGAGAAACGCGACGTTGCAACGATCGCGCTGCAGCGTGGCGATATGTTTTGGGTCGTGGCCCCACAGGACCACCTCGTGACCATTTCTTGCCAGAGTAATGGCAAGAGCGGTGCCGTATGAGCCGGCACCGATCACAGTCATTGACGCATTAACAGTGCTCATCAGGCATCCTGATGTTGTTCAGCACCTTCGCCAGCCTGCTGCTGCAGATAGTTCATGAACAGCGCATCAAAGTTAACTGGCGCAAGGTTCAGTTGCGGGAATGTACCGCGGGAAACCAGGCTGGTGATGCATTCACGCGCATACGGGAACAGAATGTTCGGGCAGTATGCACCCAGGCAATGCGCCATCTGCGTGCCTTCGATACCGCCGATGGAGAAGATACCGCCCTGCTGTACTTCGCACAGGAACGCAGTTTCTTCGCCCAGGGAGGCGGTAACGGTCACACGCAGCACGACTTCATACACGTCATCTGCCAGCTGGGTAGATGCGGTATCCAGATCAAGTTTAACTTCCGGCTGCCAATCTTTCTGGAAAACCTGTGGCGCGTTTGGCGCTTCGAAAGAGACGTCTTTGGTGTAAATACGCTGAATCTGGAAAGTCATTTCGGTGTTGTTTTGTTCTGACATGTTACTGAATCCTTTAAGTGAAAATTGTCGGTCGAAAATATTATGCGCGGAGCAGGGGATCGAGTCCACCACGCGCGTCCAGCGCATACAAATCATCACAGCCGCCAATGTGCTGCGCATCAATAAAAATCTGCGGAACCGTCGTGCGGCCACTACGTTTGATCATCTCTTCGCGTTTTACCGCGTCCCCATCGATGGGCATCTCCTGGAATGACACGCCTTTGCTGTTCAGCAGCGCCTTCGCACGATGGCAGAACGGACAGGTCGCTTTGGTGTAGATCTCAATATTGGCCATGACGGTGATACCTCAGGAAGGTTATTTACCGCGCACCAGCGGCAGGTTTTCTCCGCTCCAGCCGGAAATACCTTCTTTCAGCACGGTCACTTTGTCAAAACCCGCTGCGCTAAGGGTGGCTGCCGGTTCTGCGGCGCTCTGGCCGGTGGCACATACCACAATTATGGGCTGCGACTTGTGCTTTTCCAGCTCGCCGAAGCTGCCTTTTTTGATATCGGCTGCGGCGATGTTAATAGCCCCTGAAATGTGTCCTTTGCGATAGTCGTCGCGTGAACGAACGTCTACCACCACCGCGTCCTCTTTGTTGATCAGGTGGGTTGCTTCACCACGGCTGATGGTTTTTACCTTAGAGAACATACCTTTAACGGTGGTTACAATCACCAGAATAAGTAAAGCGACCCATGCCAGACTAAGGATGGGGTGATTGCTTGCAAACTGCATAATTTCTTGCATGAGGGGTAACGACTCCAGACCGGGGCTAATAAGCTAAAACAAGGGTTCTGAGTATACCTGCGCCACTTCGCATGTACAGTCGCGAAGCGGGCAGAGTTACGATTTGTGCGTCATTTTCCAAAAAAAGTGTTCTAATCGCAAAATTGAGACAATCTTTATCCCGGTAAGCTGTGGCCGACATCTTTCGTAAAGCAAAACCCGGCCGGGATAACTGGTAAGCGGCTGTTCATCGTGGAATAATTATCGACTATGAAGGGAAAAGCGACCGTTACACACACAAGGACCCGTTACAACGACCCGGCATCTCCGTTGTCATTTCGCTGGTCCGATATCTCCCTCAGCCTGCTTTGTGCGGGTGCGTTGCTGTTGCCCGTCGCCGCGCATAGCGCCGATGACAGCAAAACGCAGCTAAAGTCCATTCAGCAGGACATCGCCGAAAAAGAGAAAAGCGTTAAAGCGCAGAAGCTGCAGCGCAGTAAGCTGCTCGATCAGCTGCAGAGTCAGGAAAAAGTGATTGCCCAGGCCAGTCGCCAGCTGCGTGAAACCCGCAACAGCCTGAGCGCGCTGAACGGCGAAATCGCCCAAACCACCGCCGCCATTGCCCGGCTGGAAAAGCAGCAGGCGCAGCAGGAAAAACTGCTGGCGCAGCAGCTGGATGCCGCGTTTCGTCAGGGCCAGCACAACGGCGTACAGCTGCTGCTCGGCGGTGAAGAAGCACAGCGTAGCGAACGCATTCTGGCCTATTTTGGCTACCTCAATGCCGCCCGGCAAAAAAACATCGACGAGCTTAAGCAGACTCAGCAGGAGCTGGCGCAGCAGCGTCAGGCGCTGCAGGGCAAGCAGGAGCAGCAAAAGTCGCTATTAGCGCAGCAGCAGACGCAACAGAACAAGCTGGAAACCGCCAGCGCCGCGCGTAAGAAAACACTGTCCGCACTGGAGAGCGCGCTGGAGAAAGATCAGGCCGATCTGGTCGAGATGCGCCAGAACGAAAGCCGCCTGCAGGACAAAATCGCCAAAGCCGAACGTGAGGCGCGCGAACGGGCGCAACGCGAAGCGCGCGAGGCGGAAAAAGTGCGCCAGCGTCAGGCCCAGGCAAAAGCCAAAGGCTCCAGCTATTCCCCTACACAAAGCGAGCGCGAGCTGATGGCGCGCACCGGCGGCCTTGGCCGGCCGGGCGGACAGGCCATCTGGCCAGTGCGCGGTCGCATTGAACATCGCTTTGGTGAAGCAATGCAGGGCGAACTGCGCTGGAAAGGTCTGGTGATTGCTGCGCCGGAAGGCACTGAAGTCAAAGCCATTGCTGATGGTCGCGTGCTGATGGCCGACTGGCTGCAAGGCTACGGCCTGGTGGTGGTGGTCGAACACGGTAAAGGCGATATGAGCCTTTATGGCTACAATCAGAGCGCGTTGGTGAGCGTCGGTGCGCAGGTGAAGGCAGGACAGCCTATCGCCCTCGTGGGCACCAGCGGCGGCCGCGGCACGCCCTCGCTCTACTTTGAAATTCGTCGTCAGGGACAGGCGGTCAACCCACTGCCGTGGTTGGGAAGATAAGTGTTGTTTCAGTCCCAAAAGCTTAGCGCCGCCCTGTGCGGGCTGTTTTTCACCTTTGCCGCCCATGCGGGAAAACTGGCTATCGTCATTGACGACTTCGGCTACCGCCCGGCTGAAGAGAATAAAGTGCTGCAGATGCCCGCCGCGATTTCTGTGGCGGTGCTGCCCAATGCGCCTCATGCGCGGGATATGGCAACCAAAGCGCATCAGGGCGGTCACGAGGTGCTGATTCACCTGCCGATGGCGCCGCTGAGCAAGCAGCCGCTGGAAAAGAATACGCTGACGCCGGAGATGAGCAGCGAAGAGATCGCGCGCATCGTGCGTGACGCCAGCAACAAAGTGCCGTATGCGGTTGGCCTGAACAACCATATGGGCAGCAAGATGACCTCCAGCCTGCCCGGCATGCAGAAAGTGATGCAGGTGCTCAATCACTACAACTACTACTTCCTCGATAGCATGACCATTGGCAACAGCCAGTCGGTCCCGGCCGCACAGGGCACGCAGGTTAAGGTGCTGAAGCGGCGCGTATTCCTCGACGACAGCCAGAATGAAGCGGCGATTCGCACCCAGTTCACCCGCGCAGTGAAGCTGGCACAGCGTGATGGCTACGCCATCGCTATTGGCCATCCGCATCCCACCACGGTACGGGTGTTGCAGCAGATGTTGCCGACGCTACCGGGCGATATCACCCTCGTCCGCCCCAGCCAGTTGCTCAACGAACCGCTGCGCCAGGGCGCTACGCCGCCGGCCAGCACGCCGGTGCAACCGCGTACCCCGGTATTCCGCGCGCCTGGCGTGTGTAAGCCGGGCCAGCCGCTGCCTGCCGTACCGCAGAGTCGTGCGGTGGAGGTGGTGACAGAGAGCATTACCGGCAGTTCACTCGTGCAGTCGCTTAAACAGCTATTCTGATTATCAGGCGCAGCGGGCTGCGCCTTATTTAACGCCACACCTTTTCCGCGCAAGGATATCGGAACAGATGACGTCAACCAGAAAGAAAATTCTGCTGCTGGATACCGGGCGCGAATGGGGCGGCGGCACCAACAGCATGCTGGAATTACTCAAGCGCATCGATCGCCAGCGTTTCGCTATCACCTGCTGTTTTTATCAGAATTATGCGCGTGGCAATCAGGAGACCATTGCCTCGGTATTAGACGCGATCGGCATTCCGGTGCTATTTATTGCGCAGCGTCGCCAGCCGCTCTGGGCAAAAATCACCAAAGAGTTACTGCGTACCCTGCTGTTTTTTAACCGCGCGATGAAAAAAAGCGCCATCGACCGCATCGATCGCCAGTGGCGCATGCAGCCTAACGCCCGCCAAATCGCGACGATTTTACGCGACGGTGGCTATGATGCGCTGTACATGAATAATCAGCCCAGCACCAATGTTGAAGGCTATCTCGCCGCTGAACAGACTCACGTGGCGTTAATTCAGCACTGCCGCATTGACCCGTTACTCAATAATGCGCTGGTCAACATGATTAATCGGCATTGTGATGCGGTGATTGCCGTGTCACAGGGCGTACACCGCACCTTAAGCGAAAGCGGTGTTGATGCGCAGCGCTGCTTTACCGTATCCAACGCTATCGATATTCATCAGCCGCTGCCGGTGCGTGAGGCGGTGCGTCAGCGCTTTGATTATCCCGCGGATACCTTTATTTTCGGCTCCATCGGTTCCCTGATTGCGCGTAAATCCAACCATCATATTTTGCAGGCGCTAGGTGCATTCAGCCGCGCGCATCCTGCCGCTAAATGGAAAATGGTGATCGTCGGTGCCGGCCCGGAGCAGCAGCACTTACAGCAGCTGGCACAAAAAGAGGGGATTGCCGCGCAGGTTATTTTTACCGGCTTTCAAAATAACGCGCTGGATTATCTGGCGGCATTCGATACGTTTATTCTCGCCTCAGCCAGTGAAGGGCTGCCGCGCGTGGTGCTGGAAGCGATGCTGGTGAATACGGCGGTGATAGGTTCGAATGTCGTCGGTACGTCGGAATTAATTCAACACCGCGAGACCGGTTTACTGTTTGACTATGGCAATACGCAGCAGCTTAGCCAGCATCTTAGCGCGCTGTGGCAGGATACTGCACTGCGCCAGCGTTTAATCGCCGCCGCCGCCGCCCGGGTGCGCGAGCGCTACAGCATTGAACATTACGTGTCGGGCGTGGAAAACATTCTGGAAAACGTCATGGAGAGAAAAAAGCATGTTTGATTTTTTAAATAAACACCGTCGCTATATTCTCTCGCGCCACAACATTCCCGCCACGCAGGCGGATGCGCAGGGCACCATTGCCGTCAGTTCCGTGGTCATTCCCTGTACCGGCGCTGATTACATTGAAGAAGCGGTGCTCAGCGCTTATTTTGCCAGCCGCTGCGCCGACACCATCAGCGAAATTGTCATTGTCAGCGATCAGCCTTCCAGCGCTTTTCCGCCGCTGCCGGCACGCGTGCGTGTGGTGACGCTGGAGGTGCCATTTCGTGAAGAAAACTACCGTTATAAACAGATTTACCGCAGCCGCCTGATTAAACTTCAGGCCCCCTTGCAGGCGCCCGGTGAAGGTATATTGATGATCGATTCCGATCTCAATTTATTAAAAACGCCGGATATTGCGATGCGTGAGCATCATCTGTATAGCAGCTTCCGTCAGGGCAAGATGATCGCCAAACTGGCCGGCGCACCGGAAGAACATATTCCGGCCTATTACCACCACACCGTTCGCCCTTATTTGCAGGATCACGTGAATGGCGCCTATCTGGCGGCCTCCCGTCGCACATGGCGGCGTATTTGTCCGCTGTGGCTGACGCTGTTTCATGATACCTGGGAACTGATGGACGACGACGCAGCCGCCAACCGATCAGCTACCGCTCGCGGCCCTGCTCGACATGCTGGATGTCCAAACGGTTAATCTGGGCGACTGGGCTAACTGGCCGGTGTCGAAACGCATTGGTGGTCAGTCGGCCGTGATTCCACCGCAGGTGATTGGCGCGCATGGCGGCTTTCCCTTAAGTGAATGGCAAAAGTATCTTGCCGGATCCGCACAAGCCGCTGAGCTTCAAAGGTCAGGACTACACCCGCAAGGTGCGTTACCTGACGGATGCGGAAAAACAGCAATCCTGAGCGTCACCGGCCCGCAGGCCGGTGTGTCGTTTAATCCCAGCTCAGGATCACTTTGCCTGATTGGCCGGAACGCATCGCGTCGAAGCCCTGCTGGAACTCGTCGATGGAGAAACGGTGAGTGATAATCGGGGACAGATCCAGACCGGACTGGATCAGCGCCGCCATCTTGTACCAGGTCTCAAACATCTCGCGGCCGTAAATCCCCTTGATAAACAGCCCTTTGAAGATGACTTTGTTCCAGTCGATCGACATATCCGACGGCGGAATACCCAGCATCGCGATACGCCCGCCGTGGTTCATGGTATCGAGCATGGTGCGGAACGCCGGCGGCGCGCCGGACATCTCCAGGCCCACGTCGAAGCCTTCGGTCATGCCCAGCTCTGCCATCACGTCGGTCAGGCTCTCTTTCGCGACGTTCACCGCGCGGGTCACGCCCATTTTGCGCGCCAGCGCCAGGCGGTATTCGTTCACGTCGGTGATCACCACGTTGCGGGCGCCCACGTGCTTCCCCACGGCCGCCGCCATGATGCCGATCGGGCCGGCGCCGGAGACCAGCACGTCTTCACCCACCAGATCGAAGGAGAGCGCGGTGTGCACCGCGTTGCCGAACGGATCGAAGATGGAGGCCAGATCGTCAGAGATATTGTCCGGGATTTTGAAGGCGTTAAACGCCGGGATCACCAGATATTCCGCGAAGCAGCCCGGACGGTTTACGCCCACGCCGATGGTGTTGCGGCACAGGTGCGTACGCCCGCCGCGGCAGTTACGGCAGTGGCCGCAGGTAATATGGCCTTCACCGGAGACGCGATCGCCAATTTTGAAGCCTTTCACTTCCTGACCGATCCCCACCACTTCGCCGACATATTCGTGACCGACCACCATCGGCACCGGAATGGTTTTCTGCGACCACTCGTCCCAGTTGTAGATATGCACGTCGGTGCCGCAGATCGCGGTTTTACGAATTTTGATCAGCAGATCGTTATGACCGACTTCCGGCTCCGGCACGTCGGTCATCCAAATCCCTTCTTCCGCTTTCAGTTTGGATAACGCTTTCATCACACGTCCTCAGGCAATGACGCCCAGCTGTTTACCGATGCGGGTAAAGGCCGCCACCGCACGTTCAATTTGCTCAGGCGTGTGCGCCGCAGACATCTGGGTGCGGATACGCGCCTGGCCTTTTGGCACCACCGGGTAGAAGAACCCGGTGACGTAAATGCCTTCTTTCTGCAGCTCGCGGGCAAATTGCTGCGCCACGACCGCATCGCCCAGCATCACCGGAATGATGGCGTGATCGGCACCGGCCAGCGTGAAGCCTGCGGCGCTCATTTTTTCGCGGAACAGACGGGCGTTGGCCCACAGACGGTCGCGCAGCCCGGCGCCGGACGTCCAGCATCTCCAGCACTTTGATGGAGGCGGCAACAATCGCCGGCGCCAGCGAGTTGGAGAACAGATACGGGCGGGAGCGCTGACGCAGCCACTCAACCACCTCTTTGCGCGCGGCGGTATAGCCGCCGGATGCGCCGCCCAGCGCTTTGCCCAGCGTACCGGTGATGATGTCCACGCGGCCCATCACGTCGCAGTATTCGTGCGTGCCGCGGCCGTTTTCGCCGACAAAGCCCACCGCGTGAGAGTCATCCACCATCACCAGCGCGTCATATTTATCTGCCAGGTCGCAGACGCCCTTCAGGTTGGCGATCACGCCGTCCATGGAGAACACGCCGTCGGTGGCGATCAGCACGTGGCGAGCGCCGCTTCACGGGCCTCTTTCAGGCGCGCTTCCAGCTCAACCATATCGTTGTTGGCGTAGCGATAGCGCTTCGCTTTGCACAGGCGCACGCCGTCGATGATGGACGCGTGGTTCAGCGCATCGGAGATAATGGCATCTTCCGCGCCGAGCAGGGTCTCAAACAGCCCGCCGTTGGCGTCGAAGCAGGAGGAGTACAGAATCGCATCTTCCATGCCGAGGAAGCTCCGCCAGCTTTTGCTCCAGCTGCTTGTGGCTGTCCTGGGTACCGCAGATAAAGCGTACCGACGCCATGCCGAAACCGTGGGTGTCCATGCCGTTTTTGGCGGCGGCAATCAGCTCCGGATGATTCGCAAGACCTAGGTAGTTGTTGGCGCAGAAGTTGATCACATGGCTGCCGTCGGCAACGGTGATGTCCGCCTGCTGGGCAGACGTGATAATGCGCTCTTCCTTGAACAACCCTTCCTGCACGGGGCGCGGTCGGGTCAAGGTGCTGTTTGTTCCTGTTTGTAAATAAAAAGGATCGGACATTGCAATTCTCCAGACTGGGCAAATTTCGGCACATATTACTGATCCAAACCTATCAGCTATATGGACGAGAATTCAGCCAGGGTGCATCTCTTGTCGTTTTTGCAGCATAAATCACGCGTGCTAGCGCAGGCTTTGTGCAGCGGGATATTCGGCGTCATATGGCTGTCCGCATGGGGCTGAAATGTTATGGATAGAATTAGGTATTGCGTGCGTGATTGTCCTCGTGTTTCACGCCCAACTGTTCAAAGGTTACAGTTATGATCATCGTTACCGGCGGCGCGGGCTTTATCGGCAGCAACATTGTTAAGGCTCTCAATGACAAAGGCATCACCGACATCCTGGTGGTGGACAACCTGAAAGACGGCACCAAGTTCGTCAACCTGGTGGATCTGAACATCGCTGACTACATGGATAAAGAAGACTTCCTTATCCAGATTATGGCAGGTGAAGAGTTCGGCGAGATCGAAGCCATCTTCCACGAAGGTGCCTGCTCCTCCACCACCGAGTGGGACGGCAAGTACATGATGGACAACAACTATCAGTACTCCAAAGAGCTGCTGCACTACTGCCTGGAGCGTGAAATCCCGTTCCTGTATGCCTCTTCCGCTGCCACCTACGGCGGGCGCACCGCGGACTTCATCGAATCCCGCGAGTATGAGCAGCCGCTGAACGTCTACGGCTACTCCAAATTCCTGTTCGACGAGTACGTGCGTCAGATTCTGCCGGAAGCGAACTCGCAGATCGTCGGCTTCCGCTACTTCAACGTTTACGGACCGCGCGAAGGCCACAAAGGCAGCATGGCGAGCGTGGCGTTCCACCTGAACACCCAGCTGAACAACGGTGAAAGCCCGAAACTGTTCGAAGGCAGCGACGGCTTCAAGCGTGACTTCGTCTACGTGGGCGACGTGGCGGCAGTGAACCTGTGGTTCCTGGAAAATGGCGTGTCCGGCATTTTCAACCTGGGCACCGGCCGCGCGGAATCCTTCCAGGCGGTGGCAGACGCGACGCTGGCGTACCATAAGAAAGGCAGCATCGAGTACATTCCATTCCCGGATAAGCTGAAAGGCCGCTACCAGGCATTCACTCAGGCGGACCTGACTAACCTGCGCGCCGCAGGCTATGACAAGCCGTTCAAGACCGTTGCCGAAGGCGTAACGGAATATATGGCCTGGCTGAACCGCGACGCGTAAGTATGAAGATTCTGGTGATCGGCCCGTCATGGGTGGGCGACATGATGATGTCGCAAAGTCTCTATCGCACGCTCAAGGCGCGTTATCCCCAGGCGATAATCGACGTGATGGCACCCGCGTGGTGCCGTCCGCTGTTATCGCGTATGCCGGAAGTGAATGAAGCGATCCCGATGCCGCTCGGCCACGGGGCGCTGGAGATTGGCGAGCGCCGCAAGCTCGGCCATAGCCTGCGCGAAAAGCGGTACGATCGTGCGTATGTCCTGCCCAACTCCTTTAAATCCGCGCTGGTGCCCTTCTTTGCGGGCATCCCGCATCGCACCGGCTGGCGCGGCGAAATGCGCTACGGTCTGCTGAACGATGCGCGGGTGCTGGATAAAGCGGCCTGGCCATTAATGGTGGAGCGCTACGTGGCGCTGGCCTATGACAAAGGCGTGATGCGCAGTGCGAAAGACCTGCCGCAGCCGCTGCTCTGGCCCCAGCTTCAGGTTAACGACGGTGAAAAATCCCAGACCTGCAGCGCGTTTGGCCTTTCGTCTGAACGCCCGATGATTGGCTTCTGCCCTGGCGCCGAGTTCGGTCCGGCAAAACGCTGGCCGCACTACCACTATGCGGAGCTGGCGAAACAGCTGATCGACGAAGGCTACCAGATTGTCCTGTTCGGTTCGGCAAAAGACCACGAGGCGGGCAACGAAATTCTCGCCACACTCAGTAATGAACAGCAGGCCTGGTGCCGCAACCTGGCGGGAGAAACGCAGCTTGAACAGGCCGTTATTCTGATTGCCGCCTGTCACGCTGTGGTCACCAACGATTCAGGCCTGATGCACGTCGCCGCTGCACTCAACCGCCCGCTGGTCGCGCTGTATGGCCCAAGTAGCCCGGATTTCACGCCGCCGCTGTCACACAAGGCGCGCGTTATCCGTCTCATTACCGGCTATCACAAGGTGCGCAAAGGCGATGCCGCAGAAGGTTACCATCAGAGCCTGATCGACATTACGCCAGCGCGCGTGCTCGAAGAACTCAACGCACTGCTGTTGAGCGAAGAAGGATAACGAATGCGGGTATTGATCGTTAAAACTTCTTCGATGGGTGATGTTCTGCATACGCTGCCGTCGCTGACGGACGCCATGCGGGCCATCCCCGGCATTCGTTTTGACTGGGTGGTGGAAGAAGGCTTCGCGCAGATCCCCACCTGGCATGAAGCGGTTGACCGCGTGATCCCGGTGGCGATTCGCCGCTGGCGCAAAGCGTGGTTCTCCGGCCGATTAAAGCCGAATGCAAAGCCTTCCGCGAGGCGGTGCGGGCACAGCATTACGACGCCATCATTGACGCGCAGGGGCTGGTCAAAAGCGCCGCGCTGGTCACGCGTCTGGCACACGGCGTAAAGCACGGCATGGACTGGCACAGCGCCCGCGAACCGCTGGCGAGCCTGTTCTATAACCGCCGCCACCACATCGCAAAGCAGCAGCACGCGGTGGAACGTACCCGCGAGCTGTTTGCCAAAAGCCTGGGCTATGCGAAACCGGAAACCCAGGGCGACTATGCCATTGCCGGTCATTTTCTCGCGGCGCAACCGCAGGATAGCCAACCGTATCTGGTGTTTCTGCACGCGACAACCCGCGACGACAAGCACTGGCCGGAAGCGCACTGGCGCGAGCTGATCGCCGCTGGTTCAGCCCACCGGCCTGCATATCAAACTCCCGTGGGGCGCCGAACATGAGCGGCAGCGCGCGCAGCGTCTGGCAGAAGGGTTTGATCACGTGGAGGTGTTGCCGAAGCTAACGCTGGAGCAGGTGGCGCAGCAGCTGGCGGGCGCCCGGGCTGTGGTCTCCGTGGATACCGGCCTCAGCCATTTGACCGCGGCGCTGGACCGACCCAACATCACGCTGTTCGGCCCGACCGACCCGGGCCTGATCGGCGGCTACGGGCAAAAATCAGCATGCGTTACGGCCCGCTCAGGGCAGCAGCATGGCAGACATTCAGCCTGACGACGTGATGGCCATGCTGGCTGAGATCGCGCTATAACGCGATTGGGCGGCTTAGCGCTGCTGTTGCTTCAGCCGGGCAAACTCCGTGAGCGTCATCCCCTGCGTCCGGGTCGCCAGCCAGCTGAACAGGCCTTCCAGATCGTCATACAGGCGTTCAATATCAGCCTCCGTTTTAAACGTGGGGCTGCCATCTGGCATAAACTCGGATGAATGCAGCATGAACTCCACATAGTCGTTGCCCTGTGCGAGCGTCTGTTCAGCCACCTGTTTCATCTGGGCCAGATTCCCCCCCACCGGACGCAGCCAGTTCACTGAAGGTCCACGCTGCCTGCCGCGGATGCCATTCCACACTTGTTTGAGCTGATTAGTGAACGTGCCATAGCGATACTGAATGCTCATTGGCAGTTCCAGCAGCGGGCTGCCGCCAGGCCTGGAAATATCCTGTTCATCGAGGAAATAAGCGCGATCGGGGAAATGGCTGTAATCCGTTCCGCCCTGTCCCTGCGGTGCACCCTGCGCATTACGCCAGCTCACACGCGGCGTAACCGAGCAGTCAACCAGATAGCCCTGATCGATCAAGGCGCGGGCGTACACTTCATTAAATGCCCAGCGGCCGGCGCGGTGGCTGGTCATTTTACGCTGAAAAGCGTTCTCCAGCAGATCGGTCATATAGGCGACTTTATCGCGCAGGACGTTTTCCGGATATTCGATCAGATAAGGTTGATAACGCCACTCATCGTCGGTCAGCGCATATTCAGGTGGACTGTACCAGGCATGTAAATGCATACCGATTTCGCCCTGACCGCGCGCCAGCAGATCGCGCCCGAACTCGACATAAGCCGGGTCACTGGCCATCTCATAGTTGGTTAGCCAGGTCGGTTTAAAACCGTATTTCTCACACAGCGCCTGGAAGCGCGGTAAAAACCGGACGTTATGGGTAGTGACCTTGCCGCTGCGATTGCGCCACAGGTTATCCCCTTCGGTATCAAGGGTAATTAAAAAGGCAGGTTTTTCCATAACTTATCCGGTGAATTACAGTGTTATAATCGCTATGGTACGCAACGCTCCTGACGGGCGCAAACTTTTCCCATGCGGGTTCAGGGGGAAGTCGATAGCGGTATAAGATTAGTTAAACTAGAATAATTTAAACTCTTCACTGGCCTGAATTTTAGCAATTAACCGAGCGCACGTTCGTGTAAAATTACCTGGCCATAAAAATAATTAATTGAATTTTCTTATATTAAGTCCTGATAGCACCGGGAATGATAGCAGCTAAGTCTTTACAGCAGACTGGCATGTAGGGGTAAAAAATTTTGTCGAAACGCATTTTAATGGTGATTGATGGCCTGCCGGGCGGCGGTGCCGAAAAAGTCGTACTGACTCTGGCGGGGGGCTTCCTCAGTCAGGGACACCAGGTTTCGATCTTCTCATTGCGGAAGGTATGTGATTACCCTATTCCGGCTGGCGTGGATTACCAGGTGATTCTTGATCGCTGTAACCACCCGTGGCGCAAGCTGACAGAAACATGGCGCCGCGCGCGCCTGCTGGATCGTGCGGTGCGCGACAGTGAAGCGCGGCACGGCAAATTTGATCTGATCCTCTCTCATCTGCATAAAACTGACCGCATTGTCAGGCAAACGCCTGCGCTCGATGGAGACAGAACCTGGTTTTGTCTGCACGGCGTGTTTTCTGCTTCGTATCTGGCACGTAAAACCGGCTTCTCGCTGTGGCTGAAGCGTCTGAAAATCCGTCACGTTTATCAGGATCGCCAAATCGTCGGGGTTTCGCAGTACGTCATCGACGATATGGTGCAAAACATTGGCGTACAGCCCCGCCAGGCCAAAGTGATCGCCAATCCTTTCGATTTTGACAGCCTCGCCCGACTGGCGGCTGAACCCTGCCCGTTAGCCGGCACCGATTTCCTGGTGCATGTGGGACGCTTCCATGAAACCAAACGCCATGACCGCCTGCTCGAAGCCTATGCCCTGAGTGGCATCACCGCGCCGCTGGTTTTGCTGGGACAGGGAAGCGAAAAAATAACGCAAAAATTGCGTGAGCAGGCGCAGAATTCAGGCATTGCGGAGCGCGTGCGCTTCGAAGGTTTTCAGCGCAATCCTTATCCCTGGATACGGCACGCGCGCCTGCTGGTGGTCAGCTCCGACAGTGAAGGTTTTGGTAATGTGCTGGTCGAAGCCCTGAGCTGCGGCACCCCGGTGGTCAGTACGCGCTGTCCGGGCGGTCCTGTTTCGATCCTCACCGGCGAACTGTCACGCGGTCTGGCAGAGATGAATGCAACATCGCTGGCAGAAAAAATGCGAGAAATTTATACAACTCCCCCAAGGTTGCAACATCTGGACTTAAGCATTTATAGTTTGAGCGTTGTTTGCCAGCAATACCTGCAGCTTATTCAGGTGGCGGAGACGTCATTTTCAACCACGCAGCACGTTTCAGGTTAACAGGTCCCCCATGACGGTGTGACCGAATCATGGGGATGACTACTTGACGTACGTACTACTGTTTATTCTTTTTTCGCCGGTCAAATGGGTGATGAAGTTTGTCCATGGCCGCACCGGTAAAAACCTGGTGATACAAACCGCTAAAATCGGCGACTATATTAATATCACGCCGTTATTATCCCACCTGGGAAAAAGCGATGCCCTGCTGAGCTATAGTGTCGCCCCGCTGGCTGAACGTGACGCCACGCTGGAGCACATCTGGTATATCGAAGATCATCGCTCCGGTTTGATGAAAAAAATAAAACTGGTGTGGCAGCTGCTCAATCGCTACGACAATATTTATTTGCTGCATCCCACCAATCTCAATTTATTTATTGCCGCCTGCTGCAATGCCAGCAACAAACAATTTCTTTCCAGCTATCGGCGCAAAGGCTATCAGGGCCTGTTTTATTTAACGGCCAGCGGCGTGGTTTATCACGAGAAAAATACCTTAACGCTGGAAAATTACCTGAAACTGGCCGATCGCTCTTTTACCAAAGAGAGTTATCCCAAACATGCCACCCTGCCACTGTGGCAACCGGAAACGCTGCCCGCGGAAATTACGCAGGCGCCGGGCATCCGCATTGGTATTAGCGTAACGGCAGGGAATCAGGCCAAAACCATTCCGCCGTTAATCTGGTGTCGGCTTTTCGACCACCTGAGCGATCTCCCCTGCACTTTTTTTGCTTTCGGCGCACCGAATGAACAATCACGCGTTCAGGAGTTGTTTAAAGTTGCCGGTCAGCGAAACAATCTGGTGAGTCTGGTGGGTAAAATCCCGCTCGAGGCGCTGCCTGCCGCCATTAACGAGATGGATTTCTATATCGCCTCGGATTCCGGCAATGTGTATATTGCCGACGCGCAACAGGTACCGGTGATTTTAATTTATGGTCCCTGCTGCGTAGAGGAGCAAAGGCCGCTGGGTGACGTGCTCTTAATTGGCCCGAACCACATCGCGCCCTCTTCGTTTGTGTTCGCTGCGCAATACAAATTTGCCCATCCGGTTGAACAGCTGTTTGAGCTGGATGAACGCAAGCTAAATGATATCCATGATTTTATCCGCACCCGGCAGCAGCAGCGCCTGGCGCGACGGAACAACGAAGAACATGACAGCGCAGCCCGATAGCTCATCCCCGCTACTCAGTCTCATTATCCCGATGTTTAACGCTGGTGCTGACTTTACCGGCTGTATCAATGCATTGCTGGCGCAAACCCTGACGTCGCTGGAGATCATCATTGTTGATGATGGCTCCACCGACGGTTCCGGCGAGCGCGCCGACGCGCTGGCGCAGCAGTACCCACATATCCAGGTGATTCATCAGCCGAACGGTGGCGTGTCGCGTGCGCGCAATGCCGGGCTGGCCGTGGCGCGGGGTAAATATGTCAGCTTTCCCGACGCCGACGACACCATGGACCCGGCGATGTACCAGACGCTGGTCGACATGGCGGAGCGCGATCGGCTGGACGCTGCGCAGTGCAACGCCGAGTGGTTTTTCAAGGCCAGCCAGACAATTAAGCCGATGATTCCGCGGGATCGCCTCACCAGCACTGGCGTATTAAGCGGGCCGGAGTGGCTCAACAAGGCGCTGAAAACCCGGCGTTACCTGCACGTCGTGTGGCTCGGTATCTACCGCCGTGAGCTGATCGAACAGCTTAATCTGCAGTTTGAACCCGGTCTGCATCATCAGGACATCCCGTGGACCACCGAGTTCATGCTCAACGTTAAGCGCGTGCGCTACACCGATCGGGTGCTGTATCGCTACTACATGCACGATGCGTCGATCAGCAACCGCAAGCGCACCGGCCAGCACAACGTCGACTATCAGCGTCACTACCTGAAAATCGCGCGCATGCTGGAAGAGATCAACACGCGCTATCGTCACAAGGTGAAGATTTACCCGAGCTTCCACGCGCAGATTACCCGCGAAGCGCTCAGCGTGTGCCACGCTATCCGGCGCGAACCGGACGCCGCAGCGCGCCAGGCAATGATCGCCGATCTGTTTAGCAGCAAGACGCACAAACGCATGCTGCGCAATGCGCGCGGCGCGCGTCAGTGGTATCAGCTGCTGCTGTGGCTGAGCCGCATTTATCGCTGGCGCAATAAATAAGCGCCCGCCGCGGCTTTAACCCCTCCAGGGTTTGCCCTACAATCAGCTCACTGAATTTTGAGATGATTTGAGTATGGCAAGCCCGATTCCAGCCCACTTTGCACCGCAAAATATTTTGCTGATAAAGCTGCGTCATCATGGCGATATGCTGCTGACCACGCCTGCCATCAATGCGCTGCGCCAGCGCTATCCGCAGGCCAACATTGATGTGCTGCTGTATAAAGAGACGCGCCCGATGCTGGAAGCGCATCCGGCGATCCGTCAGCTGCATATCATCGATCGCAACTGGAAAAAGGAAGGCGGCTGGCAGAAGTTTCGCCATGAGGTCGCGCTGGTGCGGGCGGTGCGCGCCTGCCATTACGATGTGGTGATCAATCTGGCCGACCAGTGGCGCAGCGCCATTATTACCGGCCTGTCCGGTGCGCCGGTTCGCATTGGCTTTGCCTACCGCAAGCGCGACAACGCGTTCTGGCGCTGGTGCCATAACCAGCTGGTTTCCACCGACCGTCACCATCAGCTGCACACCGTGGAACAAAACATGACGGCGCTGCAGCCGCTCGGCATTCCCACCGCCGGGGCGACAGCCTCCATGCATTTCAGCACCGCCGACCAGCAAAAAGTGCAGGATGTCCTCGCTCAGCAGTCGATTACCGGCCCGTTTGTGGTGCTGCAGCCCACCTCGCGCTGGGTTTTTAAGTGCTGGGAAGATGAAAAGGTGGCGCAGCTGATTGATGCGCTGGCCGCTGATGGTCGCAGCGTGGTGCTGACCGCCGCGCCCGATCAGAAAGAGCTGGCGATGATCGCCCATATCCAGTCGCTGTGCCGCACGCCGAACGTGGTGTCGCTGGCGGGCCAGCTCTCGCTGCCGCAGCTGGCGGCGCTGATCGACGCCGCACAGCTGTTTATTGGCGTCGATTCCGCACCGATGCACATGGCTGCGGCGCTGCAGACGCCGTGCCTGGCGCTGTTCGGCCCGACCAAGCTGCAGCACTGGCGCCCGTGGGGCGACAATAACCGCGTTATCTGGGCGGGCGACTATGCGCCGCTGCCGTCACCGGATTCGATCAATACCAATACCGAGCAGCGCTATCTGTCTGCCATCCCGGTTGAGGATGTGCTTGCCGCCGCCAGGAGCCTTTTGCATGACTAAGTTACGGCTGGCGATTGTCCGGCAGAAATACCGGCCGGACGGCGGTGCCGAGCGCTTTATCTCACGTGCGCTGGAAGCGCTGGACGGCGAGCAGCTCGATCTCAACATTATTACCCGCAGCTGGCAGGGCACGCCGAACCCGGCCTGGCACCTGCACATCTGCAATCCGGCAAAATTCGGCCGCATTTCGCGTGAACGCGGCTTTGCCCGCGCGGCGCGCGCCTGCTGGGAGCGGGAAAAGTTCGATATCGTACAGAGCCACGAGCGCATCGCTGGCTGCGATATTTTCCGCGCCGGCGACGGTGTGCATCGCGTATGGCTGGAGCAGCGCGCGCGCATTGTTTCGCCGTGGCAGCGGCTGAGCGCCAGCCTGAGCCCGTACCATCGCTATGTGCTGCAGGCGGAAGCGGAGATGTTCAACGCGCCCTCGCTGAAAGCGGTGATCTGTAATTCGCACATGGTGAAGCAGGATATTTTGCGCCACTTCGCGCTGGATGCCAGCAAAATCCACGTGATTCACAACGCCATTGATAGCCAGCGTTTTCAGCCTGCCAGCGATACGCTGCGTCACGCCGCGCGTCAGCGACTCAACCTGCCGCAGGACGCCACGGTGATGATCTACGTCGGCTCCGGCTTCGAACGCAAAGGGCTAAAGGCCGCTATCGAAGCGGTCGCTAATAGCGATCGCTACCTGGTGGTGGTCGGCCAGGACAAACAGCTGGCGCGCTATCAGCAGCTGGCGAACCAGCTTAACTGTCTTGACCGCCTGCGCTTCGCGGGCGTGCAGCAGGACGTTCAGCCGTTTTATCACGCCGCCGATGCGCTGCTGTTGCCAACGCTGTACGATCCGTTCCCCAATGTGGTGCTGGAGGCGATGGCCTGCGGGCTGGCAATCATTACCAGCACCGGCTGCGGCGGCGCAGAATTTATCACCAACGGTGAAGAGGGTTTTGTCTGCGATGCGTTGGATATCAAAGCGTTAAACGAAGCGGTAATGGCAACGCCTGCACTTTCGCACAATCCGGCGCTGGGCGAAGCCGCACGTCGCAAAATTGAACCTTATGGTCCGCAAAGACTGGCGCAGGCGCTGACTTCGCTTTATCAGCACGTCCTGCAAACCCGTTGACGAAGTGGTATGAGCAGGCGGTCAGTTTCTGTTAACATGCCGCCTTTACTGTGTTTTTTGACGCGAACTGGTCGTAACCTTAACTATGACGACTCTCTATACCGCTCTGCTCTACATCATTCAGCCACTGGTGTGGCTGAGACTGTTGCTTCGTAGCCGTAAAGCGCCTGCGTATCGTAAACGCTGGGCTGAACGCTATGGCTTCTGCCGCAATAAAGTCGCGCCGGACGGTATTTTGCTGCATTCCGTTTCTGTCGGTGAAACGCTGGCGGCGATCCCGCTGGTTCGCGCCCTGCGTCACCGCTACCCGTCGCTGCCGATCACCGTCACCACGATGACGCCAACCGGCTCGGAGCGCGCGTTGTCCGCTTTTGGCAAAGACGTTCATCACGTCTATCTGCCTTACGATCTGCCCTGCGCCATGAACCGTTTCCTCAATACCGTTCGCCCGAAGCTGGTGATCGTGATGGAAACCGAACTGTGGCCGAACATGATTTCCGCCCTGCATGCCCGTAAAATTCCGCTGGTGATTGCCAACGCGCGCCTGTCAGAGCGCTCGGCGAAAGGCTACGGCAAGCTGGGTAAATTTATGCGCCGCCTGCTGAGCAAGATCACGCTGATCGCCGCGCAGAATGATGAAGATGCGGCACGCTTTGTCTCTCTGGGCCTCAAACGCAACCAGCTTGCAGTGACGGGTAGCCTGAAATTTGATATTTCGGTTACCCCGGAACTCGCCGCCCGCGCGATCACGCTGCGTCGCCAGTGGGCCCCGCGTCGTCAGGTCTGGATTGCGACCAGTACCCATGACGGTGAAGAAGAGATCATCCTGCAGGCGCACCGCAAGCTGCTGGAAAGCTTCCCTGATTTACTGCTGATCCTCGTGCCCCGCCATCCGGAACGTTTTAAAGATGCCCGTGAAATGGTTCAGAAAGGCGGCTTCAGCTTCACGCTGCGCAGCAGCGGGGAGATCCCTTCCGGCAGCACCCAGGTGGTGATTGGCGATACGATGGGCGAGCTGATGCTGCTGTACGGCATTGCTGACCTCGCGTTTGTCGGCGGCAGCCTGGTGGAGCGCGGCGGTCATAACCCGCTCGAGCCGGCAGCCCACGCCATTCCAGTGCTGATGGGGCCACATACGTTTAACTTCAAAGATATCTGCGCGAAATTACAGCAGGCCGATGGTTTAATTACCGTGACCGATGCGGATTCGGTAGTCAAAGAGGTATCGACCCTTCTGACTGATGAAGATTATCGCCTGTGGTACGGGCGTCATGCCGTTGAAGTGCTGCATCAGAACCAGGGCGCCCTGACCCGTCTGCTGCAACTTCTGCAACCTTACCTGCCCCAGCGGAGCCACTAATGTCAACGCGTCTGTCGGTCGTGATGATCGCCAAAAACGCCGCCGACCTGCTTCCGGACTGCCTGGCATCAGTTGCCTGGGCTGACGAGATAGTCATTCTTGACTCCGGAAGTACGGACAACACGGCGGACATTGCCCGGGCAGCGGGTGCAAAGGTGTTTACCGACGCTGACTGGCAAGGCTATGGCATCCAGCGCCAGCGCGCGCAGGGGTTTGCCACCGGTGATTATGTCCTGATGCTCGATACTGACGAACGTATTACGCCAGAACTTCAGCAGGCCATTCAGGCGGTGCTTTCCTCGCCTCAGCCTGGTGCTGTATACAGCATTGCCCGTCGTAACTATTTCCTTGGCCGATTTATGCGCCACAGCGGCTGGTATCCAGACCGCGTGACGCGCCTTTACGAGCGCGAGCGCTATCAGTACAACGACAATCTGGTGCATGAATCCCTGAGCTGCGACAACGCCCGGATCATCCCCCTGACGGGCGATTTGCTGCACCTGACCTGCCGGGATTTCGCGAGCTTCCAGCGTAAACAGCTCAACTATGCCACGGCTTGGGCGCAGGAGCGTCACCAGCGCGGCAAGAAGGCCTCACTGACCGGTATCTTCACCCACACGCTGGGCGCGTTCCTGAAAACGCTCCTGCTGCGTGGTGGCGTTCTGGACGGTAAGCAGGGCTGGTTACTCGCGGTAGTGAATGCCCAGTATACTTTCAACAAATACACCGAGCTGTGGGCGCTCTGCCGCGGCTACTCAGAGAAAACGTGAGCCATGAGCACAAAAGCGATTTATCCGGGTACCTTCGATCCGATCACCAACGGTCATCTTGATATCATCACCCGTGCGGCGTGCATGTTTGACAAGGTGATCCTGGCCATTGCCGCCAGCCCCAGCAAAAAGCCAATGTTTGACCTCCACGAGCGCGTGCAGCTTGCCACCGATGCCATTTCGCACCTGCCGAATGTTGAGGTGGTCGGGTTTAGCGACCTGATGGCTAACTTCGCCCGCGCCCAGCAGGCGAACATTCTGATCCGCGGCTTACGCGCGGTGGCAGACTTTGAGTATGAGATGCAGCTGGCGCACATGAACCGCCACCTGATGCCGGAGCTGGAGAGCGTGTTCCTGATGCCCTCCAAAGAGTGGTCGTTTATCTCGTCCACGCTGGTAAAAGAGGTGGCGCGTCATCACGGGGACGTTACCCATTTCCTGCCGGTTAACGTCCACCAGGCGTTGATGGAAAAGCTAAAGTAGCCCTATTTCTGGCACTGACGGCAGTAGAACGTGGCGCGCTGGGCGTGCTTCGTGGCAATAATGGGCGTACCGCAGACTCTGCACGGTTCGCCTTTACGGCCATACACCTGCAGCTCCTGGGCAAAATAGCCCGGCTTGCCGTCACTTTGCAGGAAGTCCTTCAGCGTTGTTCCTCCCTGTTCAATCGAGCGCAGCAATACGGCTTTAATCACGCGGACCAGCAGCTCACACTCCTGCGCCGACAGCGAAGAGGCTAGCCGATCGGGATGGATCCCGGCGGCAAACAGCGATTCGCTGGCATAGATATTCCCCACGCCGACCACCAGCTTATTGTCCATCAGCCACGGCTTAATCGGGCTTTTCTTCTTCGCGCACTTCGCTTTCAGGTATTCCGCGTTAAATGAGTCTGAGAGCGGCTCCGGGCCCAGATGCGCGAGCACGTTATGCCCTTCCAGCTCTTTCGTCCACAGCCACGCGCCAAAGCGCCGTGGGTCGGTATAACGGAGCACTTTGCCGTTACTCATCACCAGATCGACGTGGTCGTGCTTTTCCGCCGGCAGTTCTTCGGTAAGAACGCGCAGGCTCCCGGACATCCCCAGGTGGATAATGATCCAGCCGTCGGGCAGTTCCAGCAGCAGGTATTTCGCGCGACGCTGCACGCTAAGGACGGGTTGATCGCTCAGGGCGTGGATCTCATCGGACACCGGCCAGCGCAGACGCCCGTTACGGACAACCGCGTGAAGAATCGTCGCGCCGACCAGATGGGGCTCAATGCCGCGACGGCTGGTTTCTACCTCAGGTAATTCAGGCATGGTTCCTCCGTTGAGATGCAGAATGCAAAAAACCCCGCAGTTGCGGGGTTTTTCGATACAAGGAGACTAAAATTATTTGATTTTAGCTTCTTTGTACAGTACGTGCTGGCGTACAACTGGATCGAATTTTTTCAGTTCCAGTTTTTCCGGCTTAGTACGTTTGTTCTTCGTGGTGGTGTAGAAGTGACCTGTACCAGCAGAAGAAACCAGCTTGATTTTCTCGCGAATACCTTTAGCCATGATTTATTTCCTCTTTAAGTAACTTAGTACTTTTCGCCACGGGCACGCAGTTCGGACAGAACTGTATCGATGCCTTTCTTATCGATTACACGCATACCTTTAGCAGATACGCGCAGGGTGACAAAACGCTTCTCGCTCTCAACCCAGAAACGGTGAGAGTGCAGGTTCGGCAGGAAACGGCGTTTAGTCGCGTTCAGTGCGTGGGAACGGTTGTTACCGGTCACCGGACGCTTGCCAGTAACTTGGCAGACTCGGGACATGTCTATTCTCCAAAAATCAAATTAGCTCGAGCTTCGTATGGGGTATGGGCGCCTCGTCAGGCTTTACAGCCCGGTCATCGCATAGTTCTAAGTGAACTCTCGATTGCCAGGCCCAAATGCCAAACCCGAGATTCTCAAAGGTGGCGTAGTATACGCTGACTCGGCGGTGTGCTCAAGTCCCGAACAGACAAAGATCCCGATGGATCGCGAGAAATAGCCTAAATCCAGCCATGTTCTGCAAAAGAAATGTACTCTCCGCGGCCAATTATCAGATGGTCCAGCACACGAATGTCCATGAATTGACAGCATTTGATAATGCGCTCGGTGATTTCTTTGTCCGCTCTGCTCGGTTCTGCACAGCCAGAGGGGTGATTATGCGCGAGGATCACGCCCGCTGCATTCACTTTTATCGCTTCCCGCACAATTTCACGCGGATGCACCTCAACGTGGCCTTAACGTGCCGGCAAAGAGGCAGCTATGTTTCAGTACCCGGTTCTGGTTATCGACAAAGATCACCATAAAGATCTCGCGCTCGATATCGGTTAACTGGCTTTGCAGGTATTCGCGCGTCACCTGCGGGCTTCAGCATCGCATCTTCCTTCGCCATGCTGGCATGGTAAAAAGCGGCGCGCCAGTTCGGCAATGGCCTGCAGCTGCGGCATATTTCGCCCCCCGCCGACGCCCTTAAACTGCGCCAGCTCGGCGGTCAGTAAACCGTACAGCGAACCGAAACGTGCTATCAGCTCTTTTGCCAGCGTAAATACCGTTTTGCCGGGCGTTCCGGTACGTAAAAAGAGCGCCAGCAGTTCATCATCTTTTAGCAGCGTCGACGCCCAGCAGCAGCAGTTTTTCCCGTGGTGCCAGTTCCGTCATCTGTTCCATGCTCTTTCTCCCTGCAATGCCGCCATTCTGCGCCGGTGCATTGCAGGCCACCAGCGGCGCGTGACCAACATTGCATAGCCGTCTCGCAAAGTGGTCGAAGGACAGTGAAATCACGCCGTGTCGCCGATTTGGGGTTGTGATAAAGATGCCTGCATCTGTCGCGCCAAAATGGCGCGACACTCTGCGTTGAAGTCAGGCAAAGAATCATGATGAGCCTGGCCGGTAAAAAAATCGTTCTTGGCGTGAGCGGCGGCATTGCTGCCTACAAAGCGCCGGAGCTGGTGCGTCGTCTGCGCGAGCGCGGGGCAGATGTGCGGGTCGCGATAACCGAAGGCGGTAAAGCCTTTATCACTCCTCTGAGCCTGCAGGCCGTTTCCGGATACCCGGTATCTGACAGCCTGCTCGATCCGGCCGCCGAAGCCGCGATGGGCCATATTGAGCTGGGGAAATGGGCCGACCTGGTTATCCTTGCGCCCGCCACCGCCGATTTAATCGCTCGCGTGGCGGCCGGTATGGCAAACGATCTGGTTTCCACCATTTGTCTGGCCACGCCTGCCCCTGTTGCCGTCGTTCCGGCCATGAACCAGCAGATGTACCGTAACGCGGCCGCCACCCAGCACAATCTGGAGACGCTGGCCTCACGCGGCCTGCTTATCTGGGGTCCGGACAGCGGCAGCCAGGCCTGTGGCGATGTTGGCCCGGGCCGCATGCTGGATCCGCTGACGATCGTTGGTATGGCCGCAGCCCATTTTTCGCCTGTCAACGATCTGCAACATCTCAACATCATGATTACCGCGGGCCCGACGCGCGAGCCGCTGGATCCGGTGCGCTACATCACCAACCACAGCTCCGGCAAAATGGGCTTTGCGATTGCCGCCGCCGCCGCGAAGCGCGGCGCGAACGTCACGCTGGTGAGCGGCCCGGTCATCTCTGCCTACCCCTGCGTTTGTGAAGCGAATTGACGTTACCACCGCGCTGGAGATGGAAGCCGCCGTGCAGGCATGCGCAAAGCCAGCAGATTTTTATCGGCTGTGCGGCCGTTGCAGACTATCGCGCCGAGACGATCGCCGAGGCTAAAATTAAAAAGCAAGGCGATGAATTAACACTAAAAATGGTGAAAAACCCGGACATTGTTGCCGGTGTCGCCGCACTAAAAAGCCATCGTCCATACGTTGTTGGGTTTGCCGCAGAAACGAATAATGTGGAAGAATATGCCCGGCAAAAACGTGCCCGCAAAAACCTCGATTTGATTTGCGCGAACGACGTATCGCTGGCCACACAAGGATTTAACAGCGACAGCAACGCACTGCACCTTTTCTGGCAGGATGGAGATAAAGTCTTACCGCTTGAGCGCAAGGCACTCCTGGGCCAACATTTACTCGACGAGATCGTTACCCGTTATGATGAAAAAAATCGACGTTAAGATTCTGGACCCGCGTGTTGGCGAGCAATTCCCGCTGCCAACCTATGCCACCTCCGGCTCCGCCGGTCTTGACCTGCGCGCCTGTCTCGATGACGCCGTAGAACTGGCTCCGGGTGCCACTACCCTGGTTCCGACTGGCCTGGCGATTCACATTGCTGACCCGTCGCTGGCGGCGGTGATCCTGCCGCGTTCTGGCCTGGGCCATAAGCACGGCGTCGTGCTGGGTAACCTGGTGGGCCTGATCGACTCCGACTATCAGGGCCAGCTGATGGTCTCCGTCTGGAACCGTGGTCAGGACAGCTTCACCATTGAACCGGGCGAGCGTATCGCACAGATGGTCTTTGTACCGGTGGTGCAGGCAGAATTTAACCTGGTGGCAGACTTTGACGCCACCGACCGCGGCGAAGGCGGCTTCGGCCATTCCGGGCGCCAGAAATAACGGCCCGAAAGTGCACTTATCGCATAGCGTCATCATGCTATAACATGCCGCCACAGGCCGCTTGCGGTATCTGTGTGCAGATAGGCAGCCTTGCCTGGTTTTTGGTTATTTTCAGGGGTATTTTGTAACATGGCAGAAAAACAAACCGCGAAAAGGAATCGTCGCGAAGAAATACTTCAATCTCTGGCTCTGATGCTGGAATCCAGCGATGGCAGTCAACGCATCACCACCGCCAAACTGGCCGCCTCCGTGGGCGTGTCTGAGGCGGCGCTGTACCGTCATTTTCCCAGCAAGACCCGGATGTTCGACAGCCTGATCGAGTTTATTGAAGACAGCCTGATCACCCGCATCAACCTGATTCTGAAAGACGAAAAAGACACCACCGCGCGTCTGCGTCTGATTGTGCTGTTAATCCTGGGCTTTGGTGAACGCAATCCGGGGCTTAACCCGCATCCTGACCGGCCACGCGCTGATGTTTGAACAGGATCGCCTGCAGGGCCGCATTAACCAGCTTTTCGAACGCATTGAAGCGCAGCTGCGCCAGGTGCTGCGCGAGAAGAAAATGCGTGAAGGCGAAGGCTTTACAGCATCGATGAAACGCTGCTGGCGAGCCAGATTCTGGCGTTTTGTGAAGGGATGCTCTCCCGCTTTGTGCGTAGCGAGTTCAAATATCGCCCAACGGACGATTTTGACGCCCGCTGGCCGTTGGTCGCCGCACAGCTGGAGTAATACGCACATCGCCGGATTGTGGCGGCTATCGCTTCATCCGGCTGCGCAATAAATTGCGCCGCTACGCATCGTGCGGCGCTGACTACCGCGGCAAACCAATTAAATACCGTACTCTTCGCGATACGCTTTCACCGCCGCCAGATGGTCCGCCATCTCAGGCTTCTCTTCCAGATACGCAATCAGCTCTTTCAGGGTGATAATCGACGTCACTTTGCAGCTGTAGTCGCGCTCCACTTCCTGAATGGCGGAGATTTCACCGCGGCCACGCTCCTGACGATCCAGCGAAATCAGCACGCCAGCCAGCGTCGCGCCGTTGGCCTGGATAATCTCCATCGATTCGCGGATCGCCGTGCCGGCGGTGATCACGTCGTCGACCAGCATCACGCGGCCCTGCAGCGGGCTGCCGACCAGATTCCCGCCTTCACCGTGGGTTTTGGCCTCTTTGCGGTTAAAGCAGTACGGCACGTCGCGGTCATGGTGTTCCGCCAGCGCCACCGCGGTGGTGGTCGCAATCGGAATGCCTTTATAGGCCGGGCCAAACAGCAGGTCGAAATCAATCCCGGAATCCACCAGCGCTTCGGCATAGAAACGGCCCAACAGTGCCAGATCGCGCCCGGTATTAAACAGCCCGGCGTTGAAGAAATAGGGACTTTTACGCCCGGATTTCAGCGTAAACTCGCCAAACTTCAGTACCTGCTTGTTAAGCGCAAACTCAATAAACTGGCGCTGATACGCTTTCATGGATTTGCTCCTTTGGTTTTTCTGTCTTACAGGCAAAAAAAAGGCGACTCATTGGTCGCCTTTAAAATCAATTTTCTAACGCCGCTTTCTGCGTCGTGACAATGGATTCGATTCCCCCTCGGGCCAGCGCCAGCAGGGAGAGAAGTTCTTCATGGGTGAACGGCTCGCCTTCCGCCGTGCCCTGCACCTCAATGATGCGACCATCTTCGGTCATCACCACGTTCATGTCGGTTTCCGCCGCGGAATCTTCAACATACTCCAGATCGCACAGCGCTTCGCCGTTAACGATGCCGACGGAGACCGCCGCAACCATGCCTTTCATTGGATTGGTTTTCAGCTTACCGGCTGCAACCAGCTTGTTCAGCGCATCGGCCAGCGCCACGCAGGCGCCGGTAATGGACGCGGTACGCGTGCCGCCGTCGGCCTGAATCACGTCGCAGTCCAGGGTGATGGTGAATTCACCGAGCGTTTTCAGATCAACGGCGGCGCGCAGCGCGCGCGCGATCAGGCGCTGGATTTCCAGGGTACGACCGCCCTGCTTGCCTTTGGCGGCTTCACGGGCATTACGGGTATGGGTCGCACGCGGCAGCATGCCGTATTCTGCGGTGATCCAGCCCTGACCCTGGCCTTTCAGGAAGCGCGGAACGCCCTCTTCGATGGAGGCGGTGCACAGCACTTTGGTGTCACCAAACTCAACCAGCACGGAGCCTTCAGCGTGTTTTGTATAGTTACGGGTCAGGGTGACGGGACGCACCTGAGTGGCGCTACGACCTGATGGACGCATGATGGTTTCTCCGGCTTGAAACGAATGTGGCTGCGCATTATACGGACTTCACAGGCGGCTGTCCTGCCCGCGTGCAGGCAGCGCGTGTTACAGCGCCGCGCACACCAGCGAGTCGATACGCGTTACCGGTTGTGTCGCAAAACGATTTTTAAACTTATCGCGCAGCGCGTTAATGCTTTCGGAGCTGGCCCGATCCGCCGGATGAAGCAATACCAGTACCTTGCGATTGCCCTGCGGGCCGCGGGCATCGAAAATCGTCAGCGGCGAGGGAAAGTGCGGCGTGATGTCGCGTTCAGCAAACTGCGACCAGGCCGCTGCGCCAGCGGAGGACGGCAGGTCAAACCACAGCGTGGTTTGCATCATCATCTCGCCGGCCCCGCACACGGCCACGGGCGCGGTGTGCGGCGGAATAACCTGCGGGGTGGGCGGAGAAGTCTGACATCCGCTTAACATCATGGCGAAGCCCAGCGGCCTCATCCATTTATTCAACATCTTAGCCTCAGAAGTTGCCTGTCTCATCTGTCACAGCATAGGCCGCCGATGACCATTCCGTCATCATTTTTGCTTTAAGCTGCAGCAGGCTTTCATCTGTTGGATAGAGAGTCAGCGCCTGACGCAGCAGCCTGCGCGAGCGCTGATAGTGACGCAGATGCCACTCAATCATCACCGCATTCCGGAACACGTTGAGATCGTTATGGCGCTCCAGCCACAGCGACGACTGCTGCACAAAGCGCGCCAGCAGGCGCTCATCCCGCGTCTGGTTGTAGCGCATCAGGCAATGCACCATTTCGCCGAACTCATAGCGCTCGCCCTGAATCCACGGATTCCACAGCTGATCGCGTGAAGGGTACGAGAGGAACTGACCGCGCTCCGCCTGGGTGAGCAGCGCGTTGGTCTGCAGGCCGCTGAAGAAAAAAACGGAAACGCCCAGAGTCAATATGGCCAGTGTCAGCCGCAACGAAAAATGTCTCCGCTTTTCTTTACAAGCGGAAAGAGTGGCATCGTCTTCTGATGAGCGCAGCGCCAGATGACCCAATAATAATAGCAACCATAAATGTGGCAAAGATTGATAGAGGGGAAACTCAAGCATGGTATGCAAAACGACAGGAAGGGTAAGACTCCACAAAAGCTGTCGCTCAACATTATTTCTCAGCTTCCACAATGGCAAAAACCATGAAATTAAAATGGCCATCAGTCCTGTAAAGGCCAACACCCCACCTTCAATCCAGTAATAAAGAATCTCGTTATGAGGATGAACAACATCGAAAGAATTTTTATAGGCGTGCGCATCCATGCGTATTCTGGCAAAGTCATGCTCGAATGAACCAAAACCCCAACCACTAAATGGCTTTGCCATAATCATTTCTACAGAATGTAACCACAGCTCGAAGCGTGCCACATTTGAGCCAGTATACTCTCTGGTTCCCAAAGATATTTGATAGCGCACAATGCTTGCAATGACAGCACCTAACACGATGACAAGTATGATTTTTATCAGTTTGATACGAACCTGCGGCGCGCTGATTATTAAAATAATCGACAATGCTAGCAAAAAGCCTAACATACCTGTCCGTGACTGCGTGAGAAACAATGCCACGCTAATAACTAATGCGGACATAGAAATTATTAATGGGAAATTTTTATCGTTTTTAATCCATAGCCAGACCGAACAAATAAGTCCGGTAGCGAGGAAACTTGCTAAAACGTTAACCTGCTGAAAAATACCGTAGGGCCTGATTGCTGAAGGTTCAAACTTGAACTCCAGTATAGAATGTAACAATGAGGGGAAAGTTATCTGAAGAATAGAAAGAACAGACTGTAAAACCGCGAATAAAACGATTCCGGTTAACAAAGTGATTTGTTGATTACGAAGCTGGGTAACCTGATTAAGCACCAGCCATAATATAAAAATAAAGCCGAGATTTAAAAAGCGAAAAAACCCAGAAATAAGCGCATGGTCACTTTCCTGCAAAAGAACGGCCAGAGCTATGCAAAATAACATGAATAACTGTGCATGCGTCATATCATTATCATCAAGGAGCGTCGCAAGGCGGAACTTTCGCGTTAACAAAATACCCGTTACAAATAATGCCAGAAGCCCAGCCGTCATTAAGTTTAAAGGAAGAGCATATGATGATCCTCCATTGTTAGGTATATAAATCAAGGTTGGAGCAAAAACCGCCAGGCAGGCTATTGACGCTACAGGAACATGGTTTGATGCAGCGCTAAAAATGTCATGGGTATAATTTTTCATATCGCTAAAAAAAGACATCAGACCAGCACCTCTACGCGCCTCAGATAAATACCAGGAGAGAAAGCAACAAAGCAACATCTTTACTCATTATCCGGACATCATCCGGCATTAATAAATAACAACTAAAACTTCGACTAAACAGACTATAACATCTGCGATATGTGAATTTTGTGAAAAAATCAAAAATTAATTGTCAAAGTCTGAATTTAATGTGATTAGTTCTGAATGGCCAACAATCAGGATTGCCTGTAAGTCAACACATGCCTGAAAGATGGGGATAAATTTGCGAAATTCACCCATTATTTCATGCAGATGATTGTGGGATTGAAATTATTGCCCAGAATATACTTTTTATTCTGCAGTCGATATATCCATCCATAATTGATATGCCCTAACGACAAACCGGCGGAGGTATAGCGAGCAATACTTTCATCATCGGCACGATTACCAAGATTATAGGAAAGTGATGTCGTTTCACTACGCAAGACTGAACCTGTGAAACCGTATTTTAATTCGAATGAAACATCCACAGGTTCACGTGAAAGAAGCTTATGATCCAGTCCATAATAGCTTATAATACCGTTGTAATTTCCTGTAGCATGTAAAAAACGATTCTGGACTTTCCAGACACCGCGTGACACAACGAGTCTCTCCGCCTCATGTGTAATAATCATGGAATCAGATTCACAATCAGGCAAACGTCTGTTGACGATTAACCATAGCGTTAAGGCCAGTACAAACAATAGCGTTAACAGTCCGCCTAAAATAATGAACATCACTCTGCGACGTAGGACATAACTGAACGACATAGCGCATTCTCCTTTTCAATGGGACGCTGACAAATAAACCAGCTAAATCGATCAATCATCTTATCGCTATGGATATAAATATGATTTTCATTATCTTCAAGACTGATTAAGTGCAAAATCTCCTTTTTAATAACAGGCAAAGAATGCTCAATTTTATCCATATGAGCTTTCGTTAAGTCCTGCTGAATATACCAATGAAGAGAGTTTTCCACCCGATACTCTTGATATCGAATATCAACCACCCCTTTAACATCGAAAATCTTAATCCCCATTAACGAAAAAATAAGGAGAACGATACCGCTACTTATTACGCCGATAAAGGTAAACAAAACGTGTCTTATGGCGCTGTGGCTTCCTGGCTTTCTTCGTTTGAATAAATGCCAATAGCTTCTGGCCTTTACATTCGAAAGTTTATTAGCATCCAGAACGCCCAATGGTTTTTCATCATGAGGCTCAATGACAGGGATAAGTGATTTAACAATAATGTCATCATTTAGCCTGTAACCTTTCCTGTGCATCGTAACAAACAAATCACCTTCAATATTAAAATGTGAAAATTGTTTGCGTAATGTTGACAGAACCTGGCGCAGCGAATTATCCGTGACAAGTACCCCCTGATTTCCCCATCCTTCTCTCAACAGCGCTTCACGGCTAATAACATCTCCGGGATTATGCATGAATAATGACAAACAGCGCGATGCACTCGCGTTGAGTTGTAAAGTCACCTTTCCTTTATTTTCAAGCGTCCTGCTTTCCGGATTGAATAATATCTCATTATTGATCAGCCACATAATAACCTCAAAACAAATCGAACTGACTAAACACACTCAGTAACAGCGTAACAGGCGACACAAAAAACAATTATCTTAAATATATTATTCTTAATTATTAATCTATTCCTGCCTGGTGATAATTAATGAAGAGTAAATTAATCATGTATAAATTAAGATTTTTATTATTAATACAGCCCAAATATCCCCATGAATTTATCTACCATGCACAAGCCACCCTCGCTATAATTCGAAGAACATTTCCTGAATGAGTAGAAGCTTATGATCCGCAGTATGACCGCCTACGCCCGCCGTGAAATCAAGGGCAGCTGGGGCAGCGCCGCCTGGGAACTGCGTTCCGTTAACCAGCGTTACCTAGAAACCTATATCCGCCTGCCGGAGCAGTTCCGCAGCCTGGAGCCGGTGATTCGCGAACGCATCCGCAACCGCCTGACGCGCGGCAAAATCGAGTGCAACCTGCGCTTCGACGCCGATGCCAGCGCCCAGGGTGAGCTGCAGCTAAATGAGTCGCTGGCTAAACAGCTGGTGCAGGCGGCGAACTGGGTGAAGATGCAGAGTGATGAAGGCGCAATTAACCCGCTGGATATTCTGCGCTGGCCGGGCGTGATGTCCGCGCAGGAGCAGGATCTGGACGCCATCAACGCGGAACTGCTGGCGGCGCTGGATGGCGCGCTGGACGATTTCATCATTGCGCGTGAAAGTGAAGGCAACGCGCTGAAAGCGCTGATCGAACAGCGACTGCAGGGCGTGACCGAGCAGGTCAGCAAAGTGCGCGCGCAGATGCCAGAAGTGCTGAAATGGCAGCGTGAGCGTCTGGTGAGCAAGCTGGAAGAAGCTGAGGTTCAGCTGGAGAACAATCGCCTTGAGCAGGAACTGGTGCTGATGGCGCAGCGTATTGATGTCGCCGAAGAGCTGGATCGTCTCGAAGCGCACGTAAAAGAGACCTACAACATTCTGAAGAAGAAAGAAGCCGTCGGCCGCCGCCTCGACTTTATGATGCAGGAGTTCAACCGCGAGTCGAACACGCTGGCGTCCAAATCGATCAATGCGGACGTCACCGCCTCGGCCATTGAGCTCAAGGTGCTGATCGAGCAGATGCGCGAGCAGATTCAGAACATCGAGTAACGCTTATCTCTGTAAAGCCCTGCTCAGGGCTTTATCTTTCCTTGCTAACAGCAGCCATTACGCCGGTTTGTATAGCGCCTGGTTGCTGGATCGCACGGTTTTACGGCCTGCCCACAGGTATGCGGCAACATTATGCTGCACATCGTAGCCATACGGTAAGCCTGTTTGATCTATAACGCTTCCGCATAGACACAATAGTGTCTGATCATGGCTTTTTTAGCGCCAAATGGACATTACTGTGTCTGAAACTGGCTTACAGAAGCTGCCAGCCATCTCAGTAGACCAATATTTAATTTTCGCAATGTAAGGATTATTGCCTGAATGATGAGCAACTGTGTCTGTTACTGACCGAAAATGACATATAAATCTGGCCAGCCAATCCAACAACCTGTTGTTTTTACGCAGTTTAAACCCAATCCGATTTCATTCTCACGCCAGTTAGTGCACGATCTATCAATCATCTGAATCCTGAAGATTGCAGAGTTTACATATCTTATACGGCACTATTTGCTAAAGTGCCGGTCGTAATAACTACAGTTGTACCGCACCGGGAACCATGGACCGACTTCTTCGCGCGTTACATTCACTCCTGACATGAAGGCGCTATGAAGAAAACCGGGCAGTTCTGTTCCAAACTTTTGCATCCCCGCTACTGGTTTACCTGGTTCGGGCTGGCAGTGCTCTGGCTGCTGGTGCAGCTCCCCTATCCTTTATTAATCCGGCTGGGTGCGACGGCGGGCCGGCTATCACGCCACTTCCTGAAGCGGCGCGAACGCATCACGCGGCGTAACATCGAACTCTGCTTCCCGCACATTAATGAAGACGAGAAAGAGGTGATGATTGCCGGCAATTTTGAGTCGCTGGGCATGGCACTGGCGGAAACCGGCATCGCCTGGTTCTGGTCCGATGCGCGCGTGCGACAGCTGTTTCAGGTGCACGGCATCGCCAATCTTCAGCTGGCGCAGAGCCAGCAGCGCGGCGTAATGGTAATTGGCGTGCACTTTATGTCGCTGGAGCTGGGTGGCCGGGCTATCGGACTGTGCCAGCCGATGATGGCGATGTATCGCCCGCACAATAATCAGGCGATGGAGTGGGCGCAGACCAAAGGGCGCATGCGATCCAATAAAGCAATGATTGATCGACGCGATCTGCGCGGCATGGTTCAGGCGCTGAAACAGGGCGAAGCCGTCTGGTTCGCGCCGGATCAGGACTACGGCCCGAAAGGCAGCGTGTTTGCTCCGCTGTTCGCAGTCGAGAAAGCGGCCACCACCAATGGCACCTTTGTGCTGTCGCGGCTGGCGAAACCGGCGATGCTGACCATCGTGCTGATTCGTAATGCGCGCAAAGACGGCTATCAGCTGATCATTCAGCCGCAGCTGGAAAACTACCCGCATGATGATGAAGCGGCCGCCGCGGCGTACATGAATCGGGTGATTGAGAAAGAAATTCTGCGCGCGCCTGAGCAATATCTGTGGCTGCATCGCCGCTTTAAAACCCGTCCGCCAGGCGAAGCTTCACTTTACGTCTAACCGGCGCTCGTGAATGATAGTCCGCACCAAGACATAACCTGCGGACTATTATAATGGAACACTCTGAGACAGCAGGCTGGCTGCGACCGCTGCACGCCGACCGGCTTACGCCCTACCTGGAAGTTGATGCTGCGCGCCTGCAGCGTAACCTGCAACGGATGCAACAGAAAGCCGATGCCGCCGGCGTCGCGCTGCGTCCCCACATCAAAACCCATAAAAGCGTCTGGATCGCTGAACAGCAGCACCAGCTGGGTGCGCGCGGCATTACCGTGTCGAAACCGAGCGAAGGCGTGGCTTTTGTGCACGGCGGGGCACGCGATGTACTGCTGGCTTATCCCGTGGTGCACGCCGCCGCGCTGACCGAACTGCTGCAGCTGGCGGCACAGCATCAGGCACGCATTACCTGCATCGCAGACTGCGCGGCGGGCGTGAGCGCCATTGTCGCCGCCCATCAGCAGCAGCCGGACTGCGCGCTGGCGATCGCCATTAAAGTGGATGTGGGTTTGCATCGCGTTGGCGTCGATCCACATAGCGATAGCGCGCTGACGCTGGCGCGGCAGATTGTCGCCAGCGGATTGCCCTTCGCCGGGCTGATCTCGCATGCGGGTCATGCGTACGCTGCGGGTCATGCCACGGCGATAGCTGAGGTGGCGCAGCAGGAGATCGCGCTGATGCGCGACCTGCAACGGCGGCTGCTGGATGCCGGTTTTGCCCCTTGTCCCGTCTCGGTTGGCTCCACGCCCACGGCGCTGGCAGCACCGGTAGCCGCCGGCAGCGATGAAATTCGTCCCGGCAATTATGCCCTGCTGGATCTCACCGCCTGGCGTCTGGGCTTGTGTGAGGCGGATGCGCTGGCGTTAACGGTCGTGACGCGTGTGGTGGCCGTTAATCCTTATTACGCCATCATTGATGCCGGCTCCAAAATGCTGAGCTCGGACAAAGGCCCGCACGGCACCAATGCCAGCGGTTTCGGCATCGCGGTGGACGAGCATGGCCATCAGTATGAAGTGCAGAAATTGTCGGAAGAGCACGGCTTTTTAACCTATGGCGAACATGCGCCTGCGGTTGGTGCCCTGCTGCGCATCTTCCCTAATCACAGCTGCGCGGTGGTGGCGCAATCCGATCGCTTCGTGCTGCGTCAGGCCGACGGCAGCGCCGGACTGCATGACATTCAGGGGCGTGGCCGTTTTATCTGACAAAAAACGCTGTTGCAGCACACTTCCGTCACCGGGCTGTTTGCAGTCCGGTGCCCTTCAGTTAAGGTGACAGGCGATGTTTCAGGTTTAATTTGTCGTTTACCTGCCCCGCGGAGGCTCCATGCTGCCATCTCAGACAGTGACGCTCACCATTCCCCGTAACTGGTTAGATCTGTACGAAACCATCTGGAAACCCGAATGTTTTGCGAAGTGGGCCAGCGGCCTGAGCAGCAGCACGCTGACGCAGGAAGGCCAGTACTGGAAAGCGAAAGGCCCGGAAGGCACAGTGAAGATTCGTTTCACTCCCTATAACCCGTTTGGCGTGATGGATCACTGGATTGACACCGGCAGCGGTAAAGAGATTTATATGCCGATGCGGGTCATTGCCAACGAGCAGGGTGCCGAAGTCGTCATGGTGGTTTATCGCCAGCCGCTGATGTCTGACGAGAAGTTCGCCGGGGATGTTGCCTGGGTAAAACGCGATCTTGAGCGCCTCCTTCATCTGTTAACCCATTAGAATCAATGCATTATACCACCAGCCACCCTTTATCCTCCGCTGGACGCAATCGCTAAAAAGCGGCATTTTTTTCGCGCAGCGGTGTTTAACTGTTTCACCGCGCGCAAAGCGCATTTTCGCACCATTCACCAGTCTGGCTAAAGCGTCATAACCGGGAAAATTCCTGGTCGTGCCGGACTGGCGAGAGCTGAGTGCTTCTGATTTATCTCTGTTTTTTCCTGTGCACTGACTTGTTCAACTTTGCAGCGCTATAAAAGGTGGAAAAGGACTAATAAATTGTAAAGACCAGAACTTATATATTCACATCCATATTCTGAAACCATTTATTCCTGCAGTCGATTTATAGGAGTTTTCTTATGGTGTTAATTTAAATAAAACACGGTATAACTCCTTCACACACAGCAGTACTTAATAATAAAAATAGCAGGGACATAACATGGATCGCTCAACCTATCCTTTGTTATCTGAAAAAGAATTTGTTGAGATCGCCAGACGGATACTGGCCGGGAAATATAATAATGCAAAAGGATTTTATAACGATCTCGCGGATTTCCTCCTGACCGGAGGAGATACCGCGCAGACGCCACAACAATTACGCGCCAGGGGCATCATTTTATTATCAGAGCATCACTTAATTAACAGCATCGCGACGTGGCCGGCACTGAAAGGTATCTCAGGACTGCGACAGCAAGCGCTGCATTGATGTGATCTGTACTCTGGGCCGCCGCCCGGGTGAACCCTTAATTGCACTGGTACATGTACCATAATGAGCAGAGTATGGCGATACGCGAAAGAAATCTGGCCAGCGCCAAATGGTCAGTGTTGTCATCCATAAAAATCGTTGGCATTGGGGTATTACAGCTTTCACTGCTGGCGCAAATCCTGCAGGCAAATGAGCTCAATTTGCTCGCGATTGCCGTAGTGATATTATTAGTAATTGATACACTAGCCGATCGCGGCTTCGGTAACGCACTTATTCGCTATCAAAGTTTAAACAACAGCGAACTCTCGACGCTTTACTGGGGTAATGTATTAAGCGGTTTATTTATTTTTGCCGCGCTGTTTATCGGCAGTGATATTTACAGCCGAATAATGGGACAGCCGGAACTGGCAATTATGCTGGAGATGATTTCCGTTATCTTTATTATTATTCCGCAGGGGCAGCACTATCGCGCCATCCTGCAACGGGAAAAACAATTTACGCGCATTGCCTTTACGGAAACGTCTTCCGTGCTGGCAGGGCTGGCGGTCACGCTGTTTACCGTGTGGCTGACGCCGTCAGTGCTGTGCGCCATCTGGGGTTACCTGGCGATGGTTTCCATCAGAATGCTGATCTACTGCTACTACGGGCGTCCCTGGTTCCAGCCGGAATACCGTTTTAGCCTGAAAGCTTTCGCCGCAGTGCGAGCAAGAAACGGATAATAACAACAAGTCTGTATGGTGGGCTCTGGGCATCTGCAAGATGCGTTCGCGTGCTGGTTACCAGCACGCTTTTTTCTTTTTATGCTTCCAGTAACTCTTCCAGCGAATGATAAGCCAGCTCGCTCAGCTTGCCATTGCGGTGCAGGCGCAGCCATCCCACCAGCATGCGCAGCTCGTCAATCACCATAAACAGATCGGCCATGTCGTTTTTGCTTTTTACCTGCAGGCGGGTTAACGCATTTAGCTTGTGTGCATTTACCGTTTTATGGCTGATACCGAGCCGGTTACCAATCTGCTCCGTGTTGTAGCCCCACGCCATCATCAGCAGTACCCGTAGCTGCCGGTCCGGTAGCAGAATGTCAGCCCCCTCCTGCAACTGCGGCACCCCGCCAGCAATACAGGCCAGCAGGCAACGACACAGCGCGGTGTGTGAGGATTTTAAATCGAGGACGCTGAGTCCGGGCAGATAACGACTGAGGGCGTGCATCATCGGCAACAGGCGTCGCGTCAGCACCAGCACCTGCATAGCCGGAAACTGCTGCTGCAGCGCATACAGCACTTTGAAGGTGCCACTCAGCGGCATATTTTCGTGAAAGATAAACACCAGCAAGCGGGGTCGCAGCTTTTCACACTGCGAGATGACGGTACTGAGCGACCAGAGCTCATGCGCCCGGCAGCCTACCGGTAATGCCGTCAGCAGGCTTTCCAGCCCGAGTGCCGCCAGCTTATCGGAGGAGTAATAGAGGATGTCTTCGCTGTGTTTTTTCATGCCTGTCCAGAGTTGCTGCACGTCGCGCCCGTAAATGATGAGCCTGAATGAGCAGGCATTAATCAGGTACGACACATCATCGGCGAAACTTAAATCAGGGTCGATCCGCCGTCTCGCATCATTTTTATTGATGCGAAAACACCAGCTGATAACCGCAGTTCCTCTGTAGCAAGCCCATCAGCAGGCTCGCCATCAGGATGGCTAATCCGAAAACATTTTTTTAGAAAATCTCAGTGGTCTACACTCTGGGAAATCTTTAGCCTTGCCGCCAGTTTACTGGAGTGCTCTATGTTATTAACCGTCCTGTACATCATTGGTATTACCGCCGAAGCAATGACCGGTGCGCTGGCAGCAGGCCGACGCAAAATGGACCTGTTCGGCGTCATTATTATTGCGTCGGTCACGGCGATTGGCGGCGGCTCGGTGCGCGATATTCTGCTGGGCCATTATCCGCTCGGCTGGGTGAAACACCCGGAATACATCATGATCGTCGCGGCGGCGGCCGTGGTCACCACCTTTGTCGCGCCGCTGATGAATCATCTGCGTAAAGTGTTTCTGGTGCTGGATGCGCTGGGTCTGGTGGTGTTCTCGATTATCGGCGCACAGGTTGCGCTGGATTCCGGCCATGCGGCGATCATCGCCGCCATCGCCGCAGTCATAACCGGCGTTTTTGGCGGCGTGCTGCGCGATATGTTCTGCAACCGCATTCCGCTGGTTTTCCAGAAAGAGCTGTATGCCGGTATCGCTTTTGCCTCCGGCTGGATGTATATCCTGCTGCTGAAAACACCGCTGGCGCATGAAGTGGTGGTGATCATCACGCTACTGTTCGGCTTCTTCGCCCGCCTGCTGGCGTTGCGCTTCCGCCTCGGTCTGCCGATTTTCAACTACCCCCACCCCGAGCACTGACGGCTGCGCCGGGATATTCTGCTGCTGCAGAAAGTGAATCAGCGACTGCAGGCGCGCATCCTGCAGCATCGTCACCAGCCGCTGTGCCAGGACGTTGCCGATACCCGGCAGCTGCTGCCAGCTGTCGGCTGAACGCGCCAGCAGCTGCGACCACTGCGTATCGGGCAACGCCTGGAGCGCCGTGCGCGGCAGCGGTAAGCCCAGCGCGCTGATCCAGCGGCGCAGCGGCTGCTGGCGCGTCAGGTTAAAGCGATGCCAGATCTGCCGGGCGCGTACGGTCGAGATGCCCTGCGCCTGCGCAATCTGCTCTGGCGTGAGCGTCAGCCAGGAGAACAGGTGGCTGATGCTGCCACCGTCCAGCAGGCGCTGCCAGCTACTGCGCTGCATGCCAGCAATATCCAGCACCGACTTATGACTCAGCCAGCTGAGGCGCGACAGAAACTGCGCGCGACACCCTGTGCTGAAGTGCAGGCAGCTCAGCGGATTGAATACGTCGTCCTGTGGCGGCTGGGGATAGTCGCGCTGCGCCACGCGCCAGATCACCCGTTCCAGCCGCGGAATACCCAGCCCGGCCAGCGACAGCGTGACCTGATCGCCGGCGATCACATCCCACTGCTTCCAGCGACGCAGCGAGCCCAGGTTAACCCGCCGGACGGTTTTATCCTCCAGCTGCACCGGCTGCAGGTTCAGCACCACGGCAATTTTGCCGGTACGTCCGACGTTGAAATCCACCGACAGCACCTCGCTGCTGACTTCGGCAGGCTGATATTTCCACGCGGCCGACCAGCTGCCCTGCCCGGGCTGCCAGTCGCGCCCGACGCGCTGCGGTGACTGATGAATCACCACACCATCGGTGACAAAAGGCAGCGGCTGGCGATACCAGCTCTCACGCCAGGCTGCGACCTCCTCTTCATTGCTGACCTGGCGACTCCACTGCTGCGTCAGGGCGAAGCCCCACTGCGTAAGCTGCGCCAGCCGCGCCTGCATCATCGGCGGCCCATCCGGCCATGCCCAAATAAACACGCCAATGCGCGACAGCAGCGGGCTGGCTTCGCGCCGCATCATGGCGCCCGCCACCTGGGCGCGCGCATTCTGACCGCCGTCGCGCGCCTGAAGATGATCGGTCATCGTCAGAAACAGTTCGCCCTGTAACACCACTTCCGCACGGTCGGTCGCGATATGCCGCGGGATTGCCGCAATATGCTGTGCTTTCGTCAGCCACTGTTCACCGCGCAGTCCGTCGCCCCGGCTGATCAGGCCAGCCAGTTCGCCGTGGCGATACACCAGCGTCACCGCCACGCCATCGACTTTCGGCTGCACCCACAGTGCCGGTTTATCCTGCATCCAGTAGGCCACCGCCAGCTTGTCACGCAGCTTGCGCACGCCAGTATGCGCCACCGGGTGCAGCGTGCTGCCGTCAGTGCTGAGCTGTGCCGCATAGCCGGGCAACGCCGGCGTGAAGCAGCGCTGCCACTGCTGTAAGCGCTGCTGCAGGCTGTCGTAGTCGGCATCGCTTACCGGGCTTTGCCCCTGACGGTAGTAGGCATCATCCCAGTGGCGCAGCTGGTTGTGCAGCACGCCCATCTCCTGTTCAGCGCGCACCGGTGACCAGTTGGGACAGACCGCCATCCCATTCGCACATCCCGCCAGCAACATCGCACACAGCCATCTCCATCCTTTCATCGTCGCCTCCTTTTTTGCTGATTGCAGCGTGCCGCGGTGAGTGACACCAGCGTTAAAAAGCCGATTGTGGAGCGAGGCTGACGGATTTTTGTGCGAATTGCAGAAAGTTGCGCTGCCGCTGGAGGGCGCGCACAGAAAAAGAATTGCCGCGTGCGGGCGGCAAACGCTGCGTGCTGCGCTTAAGCCGTGTATACTGTGCAGGAAATCGACTCCGCTCTTTACTCAATTCAAGATAACTCATGGCTCAAGGCACGCTTTATATTGTTTCTGCCCCCAGTGGCGCGGGTAAATCCAGCCTTATTCAGGCACTGTTAAAAACCCAACCGTTGTACGACACACAGGTTTCTGTTTCTCACACCACGCGCGGCGCCGCGCCCGGGTGAAGTGCACGGCGAACACTATTTCTTTGTGGATCACGACGAATTCAGAGCGATGATCGGCAGAGACGCGTTTCTTGAACACGCTGAAGTATTCGGCAATTATTACGGCACCTCGCGCGCAGCCATTGAGCAGGTTCTGGCGACCGGCGTGGATGTGTTCCTGGATATCGACTGGCAGGGCGCACAGCAAATTCGCAAGAAAATGCCTGACTCGCGCAGTATCTTTATTTTACCGCCATCGAAAGATGAGCTGGATCGCCGCCTGCGTGGCCGCGGTCAGGACAGCGAAGAGGTGATCGCAAAGCGTATGGCACAGGCCGTTGCAGAAATGAGCCATTACGCGGAATATGATTACCTGATTGTGAATGATGATTTTGATGCCGCGCTGAGCGATCTCAAAACCATTCTTCGCGCAGAACGTCTGCGTATGAGCCGCCAGAAGCAGCGACATGACGCATTAATCACCAAACTGTTGGCAGACTGAACCCACTTTCAGTATCATGCCCAGTCATTTCTTCACCTGTGGAGCATTTTAAGTATGGCACGCGTAACTGTTCAGGACGCTGTAGAGAAAATTGGTAACCGTTTTGACCTGGTGCTGGTCGCCGCGCGTCGCGCTCGTCAGATGCAGGTAGGCGGTAAAGATCCGCTGGTACCGGAAGAAAACGATAAAACCACCGTTATTGCACTGCGCGAAATCGAAGAAGGTCTGATCAACAACCAGATCCTCGACGTGCGTGAGCGCCAGGAGCAGCAAGAGCAGGAAGCCGCAGAACTGCAGGCCGTAACCGCTATTGCTGAAGGTCGTCGTTAATTAAAACCTGCGGGTCGCCCTTGTATCTGTTTGAAAGCCTGAATCAACTGATTCAAACCTACCTGCCTGAAGACCAGATTAAGCGTCTCCAGCAGGCGTATCTCGTTGCACGTGACGCTCACGAGGGCCAGACACGTTCAAGCGGTGAACCCTATATCACGCACCCGGTAGCGGTGGCCTGTATTCTGGCCGAGATGAAACTCGACTACGAAACGCTGATGGCCGCGCTGCTGCACGACGTGATTGAAGATACCCCTGCCACCTACCAGGACATGGAACAGCTGTTCGGCAAAAGCGTTGCCGAACTGGTGGAAGGGGTCTCCAAGCTCGATAAGCTGAATTTCCGCGACAAGAAAGAGGCGCAGGCCGAAAACTTCCGCAAGATGATTATGGCGATGGTGCAGGATATCCGCGTCATTCTCATCAAACTGGCTGACCGCACCCACAACATGCGCACGCTGGGCTCACTTCGCCCGGATAAACGTCGCCGCATTGCCCGTGAAACCCTCGAAATCTACAGTCCGCTGGCGCACCGTTTAGGTATTCACCACATTAAAACCGAGCTGGAAGAGCTGGGTTTTGAAGCGTTGTACCCGAACCGCTATCGCGTGATTAAAGAGGTGGTGAAAGCCGCGCGCGGCAACCGTAAAGAGATGATTCAAAAGATCCTCTCTGAAATCGAAGGGCGTTTGCAGGAAGCGGGGATCCCCTGCCGCGTCAGCGGTCGCGAAAAACACCTCTACTCCATCTACTGCAAAATGGTGCTCAAAGAGCAGCGTTTTCACTCGATCATGGATATCTACGCCTTCCGCGTGATCGTCCACGACTCGGATACCTGTTATCGCGTGCTGGGGCAGATGCACAGCCTCTACAAACCGCGTCCGGGGCGCGTGAAAGATTACATCGCCATTCCAAAAGCGAACGGCTATCAATCTTTGCACACCTCGATGATCGGCCCGCACGGCGTGCCGGTTGAGGTGCAAATCCGTACCGAAGACATGGACCAGATGGCAGAGATGGGGGTGGCCGCGCACTGGGCCTATAAAGAGCACGGTGGCGAAAGCAGCACCACCGCACAAATCCGCGCCCAGCGCTGGATGCAAAGCCTGCTGGAGCTGCAGCAGAGCGCGGGTAGCTCGTTTGAATTTATCGAGAGCGTTAAATCCGATCTCTTCCCGGATGAGATTTACGTTTTCACCCCGGAAGGCCGCATTGTCGAACTGCCTGCGGGCGCAACGCCGGTCGACTTCGCTTACGCCGTGCATACCGATATCGGCCATGCCTGCGTCGGCGCGCGCGTCGACCGACAGCCTTACCCGCTGTCGCAGCCGCTCTCCAGCGGCCAGACGGTGGAAATCATTACCGCGCCGGGCGCCCGGCCGAACGCCGCCTGGCTGAACTTTGTCGTGAGCTCGAAAGCGCGCGCCAAAATTCGCCAGCTGCTGAAAAACCTCAAGCGCGATGATTCCGTCAGCCTCGGGCGTCGTCTGCTCAACCACGCGTTGGGCGGCAGCCGCAAGCTGGCCGAAATTCCGCAGGAGAACATCCAGCGCGAGCTGGAGCGCATGAAGCTCGCGTCGCTTGACGATCTGCTGGCGGAGATTGGCCTCGGCAACGCCATGAGCGTGGTGGTGGCGAAGAACCTGCAGCAAGGCGACACGACAGCCGTGCCTGCCAGCACGCAAGGCCACGGACATCTGCCGATTAAAGGCGCGGATGGGGTGCTGATCACCTTCGCCAAATGCTGCCGTCCAATCCCTGGCGACCCGATTATCGCGCACGTCAGCCCGGGTAAAGGGCTGGTTATCCACCATGAATCCTGTCGTAACATTCGCGGCTACCAGAAAGAGCCCGAGAAGTTTATGGCGGTCGAGTGGGATAAAGAGACCGCGCAGGAATTTATCACCGAAATTAAGGTGGATATGTTCAACCATCAGGGTGCGCTGGCGAACCTGACGGCAGCGATCAACACGGCTTCTTCCAATATTCAAAGCCTGAATACGGAAGAGAAAGATGGCCGCGTGTACAGCGCCTTTATCCGTCTGACCGCGCGCGACCGCGTCCATCTGGCAAATATCATGCGCAAAATCCGCGTCATGCCGGACGTGATTAAAGTCACCCGTAACCGAAACTAGGCTGCATGAATTCTCAACGTTATGCGCGTATCCGCGAAATGCTCGCCAGGCGTCAGCCTGACCTGACGGTCTGCATGGAGCAGGTGCATAAGCCGCATAACGTCTCTGCTATCATCCGTACCGCCGATGCCGTCGGCGTGCATGAAGTGCACGCCGTCTGGCCGAGCGTCCCGTATGCGCACCATGGTCTCTGCGGCGGCAGGCAGTAACAGCTGGGTGTCCGTCAAAACTCATCACACCATTGGCGAAGCCGTATCGCACCTGAAAGGGCGCGGGATGCAGATCCTGGCCACTAACCTGTCCGCTAAAGCCGTGGATTTCCGCGAGATCGACTACACCCGCCCGACCTGCATTTTGATGGGCCAGGAGAAAACCGGGATCACCGCAGGAAGCGCTGGATCTGGCGGATCGGGACATCATCATTCCGATGATCGGCATGGTGCAGTCGCTCAACGTCTCCGTGGCCTCCGCGCTCATTCTGTATGAAGCGCAGCGCCAGCGGCAGAACGCCGGCATGTATCGAGCGCCAGCAACAGCATGCTGGAGGAAGAGGAGCAGCAGCGCCTGCTGTTTGAAGGTGGTTATCCGGTGCTGGCTCGCGTTGCGAAGCAGAAAAAATTGCCTTACCCCCACGTCAACGCGCAGGGCGAAATTGAAGCCGATGCCGAGTGGTGGGCCACCATGCAGTACGCCGGGTAAGCGATGAAAGGCCGCCTGCTGGATGCCATCCCGCTCAACAGCCTGACGGGCGTGGGCGCGGCGCAAAGCAGTAAGCTGGCTAAAATTGGCCTGCACACCGTGCAGGATCTCCTGCTTCACCTGCCGCTGCGTTACGAAGACCGCACCCAGCTTTACAAGATTGGCGATCTGCTGCCCGCCATTTACGCCACCGTTGAAGGCGAAGTGCTGAACTGCAACATCACCTTCGGCGGACGCCGGATGATGACCTGCCAGATCAGCGACGGCACCGGCATTCTCACCATGCGCTTTTTCAACTTCAACGCGGCGATGAAAAACAGCCTGGCGACGGGCCGCCGCGTGCTGGCCTATGGCGAAGCCAAACGCGGGAAGTACGGCGCAGAGATGATCCACCCGGAGTACCGCGTGCAGGGCGATCTCAGCACGCCGGAGCTGCAGGAGACGCTCACCCCGGTTTACCCCACCACCGAAGGCATCAAGCAGGCGACGCTGCGTAAGCTCACCGATCAGGCGCTGGAGCTGCTGGATACCTGCGCCATTACCGAACTGCTGCCGCCGGAGCTGGCACAGGGCATGATGAGCCTGCCGGAGGCGCTGCGCACCCTGCACCGCCCGCCGCCAACGCTGCAGCTCAGCGACTTAGAAAGCGGCAAACACCCCGCTCAACAGCGTCTTATCCTTGAGGAATTACTGGCCCATAACCTGAGCATGCTGGCGCTGCGCGCCGGCGCGCAGCGCCATCACGCCCTGCCCATGCCGGCACGCCACGAAGCTGATGGATAAGGCTGCTGGCCTCGCTGCCGTTTAAGCCCACCGGCGCGCAGGCGCGCGTCGCCGCCGAGATCGAGCGCGATATGGCGCTCGACGTGCCGATGATGCGCCTGGTGCAGGGCGACGTCGGCTCCGGTAAAACGCTGGTTGCCGCGCTGGCGGCGCTGCGCGCGATCGCCCACGGCAAACAGGTGGCGCTGATGGCGCCGACCGAGCTGCTGGCCGAACAGCACGCCAACAATTTCCGCCACTGGTTTGCGCCGCTGGGGATTGAAGTGGGCTGGCTGGCCGGAAAGCAAAAAGGCAAAGCGCGCCTTGCGCAGCAGGAGGCCATCGCCAGCGGGCAGGTGCAGATGATTGTCGGCACGCACGCCATCTTCCAGGAGCAGGTGCAGTTCAACGGCCTGGCGCTGGTGATTATCGATGAGCAGCACCGCTTCGGCGTGCATCAGCGTCTGGCGCTGTGGGAAAAAGGCGACTGAGCAGGGCTTCCACCCGCATCAGCTGATCATGACCGCCACGCCGATCCCGCGCACCCTGGCGATGACCGCCTACGCCGATCTGGATACCTCCACCATCGACGAACTGCCGCCGGGCCGTACGCCGGTCACCACGGTCGCCATTCCCGACACCCGCCGCAGCGATATCATCGACCGCGTGCGCAACGCCTGCACCCACGAAGGGCGTCAGGCCTACTGGGTGTGTACGCTGATTGAAGAGTCCGAACTGCTGGAAGCGCAGGCGGCCGAAGCCACCTGGGAAGAGCTGAAACTGGCGCTGCCGGAGCTGAACGTGGGGCTGGTTCACGGCCGCATGAAGCCAGCGGAAAAACAGGCGGTGATGCAGGCGTTCAAACAGGGCGAGCTGCATCTGCTGGTCGCCACCACGGTGATTGAAGTCGGCGTGGACGTCCCCAACTCCAGCCTGATGATCATCGAAAACCCGGAGCGGCTGGGCCTGGCCCAGCTCCACCAGCTGCGCGGGCGCGTTGGCCGCGGCGCGGTAGCCTCCCACTGCGTCCTGCTCTACAAAGCCCCGCTCTCGAAAACCGCCCAGATGCGGTTGCAGGTGCTGCGCGACAGCAACGACGGTTTTGTCATTGCGCAGAAAGACCTGGAGATCCGCGGCCCGGGCGAACTGCTGGGCACGCGCCAGACCGGCAACGCGGAATTCAAAGTCGCGGATTTGCTGCGCGATCCAGGCGATGATCCCCGAAGTTCAGCGCCTCGCCCGCCATATTCATGAACGCTACCCCGAACAGGCGGCAGCGTTAATTGAGCGCTGGATGCCGGAAACCGAACGCTACAGCCACGCTTAATCCAGCTGCGGCTGACGATCCACCGCCATAAAATCCCCGACGAAGCGCTGTAACAGGCGCGTTAACTCAGCACGCTCTTCAGCTGGCCAGCCAGCGAACAGCTGCTGATAGATCTGGATGCGCGCCGCGTCGATTTTGTCCGTCATCGCTTTTCCCGCCGCCGTGATCACCGCCTCATTGATCCGCTTGTCCCTGGCATTTTTCTGCCGCTGCGCCAGCCCCAGCTCTTCCAGCTTCGCCACCTGGCGGCTGACGGTGGTGTAATCGCGCCCGGCGCGATCGGCCAGCTCGACCACGCCGAGGGGACCAAAGCGGCCAATCTGGATCAGCAACGGAAACAGGGCGCGATCCAGCTGGATACCGGACTCTTTTATTAATAATTCATCGCGTTGCGGACGATTAAAGGTGCCGACGATCATTAGCAGCGCGTTGTGCAAATCATCGAAACCGGCATTATTATGTGTATTTTGCACGCTTTTCATTGACGTCATCCCAGAGCAGGCCTAATGTGTGCATATTACACATATTATCCGATGAACTGAAGGTGAAAACATGAAAGCAGCCATTGTCAGTGCCGCAGGCGAGAAACCAGTATGGGGCGATTTTCCGGCGCCGCAGGCCGATGAACAGCATGTGGTGGTGACGGTGAAGGCCGCCGCCATCAGCCAGCTGGCGAAAGCGCGCGCCGCCGGAACCCATTACAGCGCCGGCAGCCACTATCCGTTTATCGCCGGTATTGATGGCACCGGCACATTAAGCAACGGCGATCCGGTCTATTTTCTCGCGTTTAGCGCGCCGTGGGGCAGTATGGCGCAGCAGACCCGGGTGCCGGCTGCGGCAGTGGTTGCGCTGCCGCCGACGCTTGATCCGCTGCTGGCTGCGGCAATCGCCAATCCTGGCATGTCCTCGTGGGCCGCACTGACACGCCGCGCCCGGTTACAAGCAGGTGAAACCCTGCTGATTAACGGCGCTACCGGCACCTCCGGCGGGCTGGCAGTGCGCATTGCGCGTCACCTCGGTGCCGGGAAAATCATCGCTACCGGTCGTAACCGCGCGGCACTGGAGCAACTGCGCGCGCAGGGCGCGGACACTATTTTGACGCTGGATGAACTGCCCGGCGCGCTGCCAGCGCTGATGCAGCAGGGCATTGATGTGGTGCTGGATTATCTGTGGGGCCAGAGTGCGCTCGACATCATGCACGCGGCCGTGGCCGGCGGTGAGAAAACGGTGCGCTTCGTGCAGATTGGCTCGCTCAGCGGGCAGGAGATCGCGCTGCACAGTAAACTGCTACGCTCATCCGGGCTGACGCTGATGGGCAGCGGACTGGGCAGCGTCTCTGACAGCGAACTGATCGCCTGTATTGGTGAGATGCTGAACGCCGCCGCTGAAAGTGACTTCTCCATCGCTTTTCAGCAGCGTCCGCTGAGTGAGGTAGAGCAGGCGTGGCAGCAGGATGACAGCCGCTGCCGCACGGTGTTTACGCTCTAGATCAATCGCAACTAAAAGGGGTATTGCAAACGATTGCTTTCATAACGCAACCGTTTAAAATCGCCCCTTTGTTGTTATTGAGAAGCCACCATGTCCGTCAATACTGCTGAATCCCGCCAGCCTGCCACTGCGCCAGGCGAGAGCAAAATAGTGAACTGATTTACCGCCTTGAAGATCGCCCGCCGCTGCCGCAAACGCTGTTTGCCGCCTGCCAGCATCTGCTGGCGATGTTTGTTGCGGTGATCACCCCGGCGCTGCTGATCTGCCAGGCGCTCGGCTTACCGGCGCAGGATACGCAGCACATCATCAGCATGTCGCTGTTCGCCTCCGGCGTGGCCTCCATTCTGCAAATCAAAACCTGGGGTCCGGTGGGTTCGGGGCTGCTGTCGATTCAGGGCACCAGCTTTAACTTCGTTGCGCCGCTGATCATGGGCGGTATGGCGCTGAAAAACGGCGGCGCCGATGTGCCGACCATGATGGCGGCGCTGTTCGGCACCCTGATGGTGGCTTCCTGTACGGAGATGTTGCTCTCCCGCGTGCTGCATCTGGCGCGCCGCATCATCACCCCGCTGGTTTCCGGCATCGTGGTGATGATTATCGGCCTGTCGCTGATTCAGGTCGGCCTGACCTCGATCGGCGGCGGCTACGCCGCGATGAACGACCACAGCTTCGGCGCGCCGAAAAACCTGCTGCTGGCCGGCGCCGTGCTGGCGGTCATCATCCTGCTTAACCGCCAGCGCAACCCTTATCTGCGCGTCGCCTCGCTGGTGATCGCCATGGCGGTGGGTTATCTGCTGGCCTGGGCGCTGGATATGCTGCCGGAAAACACCGCGCCGACCAACAGCGCGCTGATCACCGTCCCCACGCCGCTCTATTACGGCCTGGGCTTTGACTGGAACCTGCTGCTGCCGCTGATGCTGGTCTTTATGGTCACCTCGCTGGAAACCATCGGCGACATCACCGCCACCTCCGACGTCTCCGAACAGCCGGTCAGCGGCCCGCTGTACATGAAGCGCCTGAAAGGCGGCGTGCTGGCCAACGGCCTCAACTCGTTTGTGTCGGCGGTGTTCAACACCTTCCCGAACTCCTGCTTCGGTCAGAACAACGGCGTGATCCAGCTGACCGGCGTGGCCAGCCGCTACGTCGGCTTCGTGGTGGCGCTGATGCTGATCGTACTCGGCCTGTTCCCGGCGGTGAGCGGCTTTGTGCAGCACATTCCCGAGCCGGTGCTGGGCGGCGCAACCATCGTGATGTTCGGGACCATCGCCGCCTCCGGCGTGCGTATCGTCTCGCGCGAGCCGCTGAACCGCCGCGCCATCATGATCATCGCGCTGTCGCTGGCCGTCGGTCTGGGCGTCTCCCAGCAGCCGCTGATCCTGCAGTTTGCCCCGGACTGGCTGAAAACCCTGCTCTCTTCCGGCATCGCCGCCGGCGGTATCACCGCTATCGTGCTGAACCTCGTGTTCCCGCAGGAACACGAGAAAAAGTAACCCGTGCATTGCTGGCAGGCTACGGCCTGCCTGTTATTTATCCGCTTTTTCATCCAGGCTGTTGAGCTGTAACGGTAATTCAGGCATAACAACCACTCACCGGATAAATATCGGGATGGATGGATGCGATGAAATTTTTAGGCAAGTTTTTCCTTACCTTGTTACTGCTGATTCTGCTGGCGCTGGTGGTTCTCTATGTGCTGCTGCAAACCCAGTGGGGCGCAGGCTGGTTTAGCCGTTGGGTAAGCGATAAAACCGCCTGGCATTTGTCGCTGAGTAAGATTGAGCACAACTTCTCCTCGCCTTCCCACATCATCCTGGATGACTTCAGCTTCGGCCACGACGGCCAGCCGGCGGCGCTGGTGGCCAAGCGCGTCGATCTCGGACTGGCACTGGTGCAGTTCAGCGATCCGCTGCATTTCGACAGCATTGAAGTGCGCGACGGCGACATCAACCTCGCTAACCAGTCACCACAAACCACGCTGCCGATTCAGGCCAACCGGCTGCAGCTCAATAACGTGCAGATCGAAAGCCCGCACAGCGCCCTGCCGCTGGCGGCGCAGCAGGTCAACGGCGGCATTGTGCCGTGGAAGCCCACGCCTGACGATATGCTGGGCAGCGATGCGCAGTTCCAGATGAGCGCAGGTTCGATGACGCTGAACGGCGTACCCGCCGGTAACAACGTGCTGCTGCAGGGCAATATCGCCAAACGCCGGCTGGTGCTGAGCAATATCGGCGCCGATCTGGCGCGCGGCTCAATGACCGGACGTGCCGAGCGCGACGCGCAGGGTAACTGGCAAATCAACCAGCTGCGTCTTAACGATATCCGCCTGCAAACCCAGCAGAGCCTGAGCGAGTTCCTCAGTCCGCTGCGTGACGTGCCTTCGGTGAGCATCAACCGGCTGGATATGACCGATGCGCGCCTGCAGGGCCCGGACTGGGCGGTGACCGATCTCGATCTGACCCTGAAGAACATTACACTGCGCGGCGATGACTGGCAGAGCGACGACGGTTCGCTGGCCATGAACGCCGGCAACTTTATTAACGGCAGCTTTGAACTCAACGATCCGATCGTCAACGCCGAATTCTCACCGCAGGGCATTCAGCTGACGCAGTTCACCTCCCGCTGGGTCAACGGCGTGATTCGCGCCAGCGGCAGCTGGACGCGCAGCGATAAGCGCCTGACGCTTGACGATTTAGCCATTGCCGGCCTGGAATACACCCTGCCGCAAAACTGGCGCGATCGCTGGCAGCAGACGCTGCCGGGCTGGCTGGATAGCGTGCTGGTGAAGCGTGCAACCGCTAACCGTAACCTGGTGATTGATATCAATCCGGCCTTCCCGTTCCAGATGACCGCGCTCGACGGAAATGCAGAGAATCTGCTGCTGGCGCGCCAGCATCAATGGGGCATCTGGGCGGGTAAAGCCACCTTTAACGCGGCGGAAGCCACCTTTAACCGCACCGATTTGCGCCATCCGTCGATTAGCCTGAACGCCAGCGATCGGCAGATTGAGATCAGCGAGATGAGCGCCTTCAACGGCAGCGGATTACTGGAAGGCACGGCAACCGCAGGACAGGAAGCACAGCGTCCGTTTACGCTGAACCTGAAAGGCCAGGCGGTACCGGCAAACGTACTGCAAAACTGGGGCTGGCCTGCGCTGCCGCTGAGCGGCAGCAGTAATTTGCAGCTGCAGCTGAAGGGCTCGCTCAGCGCGGGCGCACCGTTACGTACCAGCGCAGAAGGCAGTTTGTCGGTGACGACGGATACGCAGTCGCTGCAGCAGACGATGCGTGGCGGGCAGGTGCAGTGATGATTGCATGATCGATCGCGCTGAAAAGCGCGATGCGGGCGCGTCAAGTCATCGCCAATCGCACAATATTTGTAGCGGCGCGATTTATCGCGCAATAAATTGCGCCGCTACCAAAAATGCAACTGTTGTTGAATGCAGTCGAATCTTGACTGACAAACATTACGCCATGCAGAGTGACCCTGTGGTTTTGTTGCGCGCTGCGTGGTTAATTAATACGCGCGCCTGAACCGCCCTCTTCCAGCGGCCCATCGGGCTCGGCGGGCAACACGATGTAAATCCCTTCGAACACCGCGCCCTGCTCATCATCGCCAAACAGCTCCACCTCCATCTGTACGCGCGCTTTACGCCCGCGCGCCAGGCGGTCGAGATCGCCGCTCAGCGAGCCGAGATCGGCCATCGCGCCGCGGCCGGCCGCTGATCGGTTTGCTGTAGCGAATGTGCGCATCGGCCAGAATGATGGTGCCGCCGAGATGGCGTTCGCGCAGCAGCAGCCAGATCAACCCCCAGCCGGTCAGCGTCGCCAGCGAAAACAGGCTGCCGGCAAACAGCGTATGGTGCGGGTTCTGGTTGCCGGTCTCCGGCATGGTGGTGACAAATTTCTGCCCGGTGTACTGCTGAATGCGCACGCCCATCTTTTCGCTCAGCGGGATATGTTCGTACCAGGCCTGCTGCAGCTGTCCACACCAGTCGGCGCGATGCAGAATATCGTCCAGCGTCGCGACGGGTTTGATCATCAAAAAGTGGCGGACCGGCGTGGTTTGCGGCGCGGTGATCTCCCCCTGATTGACAAACCCGAGCTTGGCAAAGAACTCCACCGCATCCTCGCGGGCGCTACAGGTCACCCGCTTCACCCCTTCCTGCCGCGCAACGGACTCCAGCGTCATCGCCACCAGCGTCCCCAGCCCTTTATCCTGCACCGACGGGTGCACCGCCAGAAAACGGATCGCCGCTTCGTTGTCGGCATTGATATACAGCCGCCCGACGGCGACCATTTTGCCCTCCTCATCCACCACCATCTGGTGATGCGCCATGGCATCCCAGGCATCGCGTTCAGAACCCTTCGGCTGGTGCAGCGGCTTGCGCAGCATTTCCCAGCGGAACTGGTAATACGCCTCCAGCTCTTCCTCCGTTTGCGGTACGCGAAGGTGATACATAGACGCCTGATTCTCTCGTTCGGAGCTTGCGTGGCTGATCCCTTGCCGCTCGGCTAAAATGCTCATACCTGTAACCAGAATGTCACCGGACCATCGTTGACCAGCGAAACCTGCATATCGGCGGCGAACTCGCCCGGTTGGCGGTGGTCACTACCGCTGCGCTGCGGCAGGCGATCGACAAAGTAGTGATACAGGCGCTTCGGCTTCCTGCGGCGCAGCACCGCGCGAGAAGCTGGGCCGCATGCCCTTTTGGGTGTCCGCCGCCAGGGTGAATTGCGAAACCACCAGCACGCTGCCGCCTGCCTGCTGGACGTTGAGATTCATTTTGTCGTTCTCGTCGCCGAAAATGCGGTATCCCAACACGCGTTCGCACAGGCGCTGCGCTTTTTGCTCGTTATCGCCCTGCTCCACGCCCAATAACACTAACAAACCGGGGCCAATCTTGCCTACCGTCTCGCCACCCACCGTGACGCTGGCGTTTAACACCCGTTGAATCAACGCAATCATTCCTGCTGCCCTTCTGGTTTCTGTTCCTGTTGCTCCGCCTTCTGCCGGCGGTAGTCGCGGTATTCGCCGATGGTCACGGTGATTTCCGCGCCTAGCAACACGATACACCAGGTCCAGTAGACCCACAGGAACAAAATCGGGATCACCGCCAGCACGCCGTAAATCAGCTGATAGGAGGGGAACATGGTGACATAGAGCGCAAACCCTTTCTTGCCCAGCTCGAACAGCAATCCGGCCACCACCGCGCCAATCAGCGCGTCTTTGCGCGGCACCCGCACCGTCGGCACGATGCAATACAGCAGCCAGAAGGAGATGCACGACAAAATCAGCGGGAAGATGCGCAGCACCTGATCCACCAGGCCGTTGACGCCGGTCCGTGCCACCCAGCGCAGCGACAGCAGATAGGAGCTGATGGCCAGGCTGGCACCCGCCAGCAGCGGCCCCAGCGTCAGGATCATCCAGTACACGGCAAAGGAGTAAACCATCGGGCGACCGGCTTGTCGCTGCGCCAGATGGTGTTCAGCGCGCTGTCCACCGAGTACATCAGCAGCAGCGCGGTGACGATCAGCCCGCACGCACCGACGGCGGTCATTTTGTTGGAGTTGGCGACAAACTGTTCCAGATAGTTCTGAATGACATCGCCGGCGGCCGGCATGAAATTGGCAAAGATGAAGCTCTTCAGCTGTTCGCTGATGTCGGAAAACATCGGGAAAGCGGCAAACAGCGCGAATACCACGGCGACCAGCGGCACCAGCGACAGCAGCGAAACATAGGCGAGATTCCCCGCCAGCGTCGTCATGTGATCTTCATCGATGCGCTGCCACAGCACCGTTTTATCCATGGGGCAGGAAAAACGCATGGTCCGCCTTGATGTGGCTGGCAGATGAGTTCGCATGGTCAGCTTAGCTGACCTGCGCTTCATTGGGCAAAATAGTCGGGCATCCGTCGTTTTCGCGATCTTTGACCAGCACCCTCTTGATCCCCAGTCGCGCTGCGCGGCAGCGACATTGGCCTGGTTGTCATCAAAGAATACCGCCTCGTCGGCGGAGAAGCCTTCAGTGCATCCAGTACGTGTTGATAGATAGCGCGCTTCGGGCTTGCGCATGCCGATATCCTGCGACAGATAGATATGATCGGCAGCGGCGGCTGCACTTCGGGATAGTGCTCCGGCCAGTAGTTGCAATGCAGGCGGTTGGTGTTCGACAGAACCACCACGCGGTGGCCCCTGCGCGCGCAGCTGGTGCATGATCGCCAGCGTTTCCGGGCGCAGCGCGACAAACACCGCCTGCCAGCCGGTGGCGAATTGCTCGATAGCTCAGCGGCGATTTCCATCTCTTCACACAGCTCGCTTCGGCAAAGTCCTCGTCGCTGATTTCACCGCGCTCATGCTGCTGGAAAGCCTCGCCCATGGTGAAACTCTGTTTCAAATTCGCCAGCGGCACGCGGCTCAAATCGCTCCAGACGCCCAGCACCCGATTGAAATCGATATCGACAATCACATTACCTAAATCAAAGATATACAGCATAGTCCTCTCCTGATGGGCCGGTGAGATTTCACTGTAGCGGGAAAAGGAACAGCTGAACAGGTACGCTTAGGGGAAATCCGCATTCCGCAAGCGGGGTCTGATTTCGTGCGGGTCGCGCTGCCTCAGACGGCAGGCAAAAAAAAAGCCCCGCGGGTGCGGGGCTCATTATCAGACGATTTCGCTTACTCTTTGCTACCGCGCGTCGCGCGTTTACGATCGTTCTCGGTCAGGTGACGTTTACGGATACGGATTGACTGTGGCGTCACTTCTACCAGTTCGTCGTCATCGATGAACTCCAGAGCCTGCTCCAGGGTCATCTTGATCGGCGGAACCAGGGCCGTTGCTTCGTCAGTACCGGACGCACGCATGTTGGTCAGTTTCTTACCGGTCAGGCAGTTTACGGTCAGGTCGTTAGAACGACTGTGAATACCGATGATCTGGCCTTCATAAACTTCAGCACCGTGACCCAGGAACAGCTTACCGCGATCCTGCAGACCGAACAGCGCGAACGCAACCGCTTTACCCTGACCGTTGGAGATCAGCACGCCGTTGTTACGCTGGCCCACTTCGCCCGGACGCACGTCGTCGTAGTGGCTGAAGGTGGAGTACAGCAGACCGGTACCGGAAGTCATGGTCATGAACTCAGAGCGGAAGCCGATCAGGCCACGGCTTGGGATCACGTAGTCAAGACGTACGCGACCTTTGCCATCCGGATTCATGTTTTTCAGGTCGCCTTTACGCTCGCCCAGCGCCTGCATGACAGAACCCTGGTGCTGCTCTTCGACGTCCAGCGTCACGTTTTCGAACGGCTCTTGTTTACGGCCATCGATTTCGCGGAAGATTACTTTCGGACGGGAAACCGCCATTTCGAAACCTTCACGACGCATGTTTTCGATCAGAACAGACAGGTGCAGCTCACCACGACCGGAAACGCGGAATGCATCAGCGTCTTCGGTTTCTTCAACGCGCAGCGCAACGTTGTGCACCAGCTCTTTGTTCAGGCGGTCAAGGATCTGACGCGACGTCACGAACTTACCTTCTTTACCACAGAACGGAGAGGTGTTGACGTTGAAGAACATGGTTACGGTCGGCTCATCAACGGACAGCGCTGGCAGCGCTTCGACGTTCTGCGGGTCGCAGATGGTGTCGGAGATGTTCAGCTCGCCCAGACCGGTGATAGCGATGATGTCGCCCGCTTCAGCCAGGTCGCTCTCGATACGCTCCAGACCCAGGTGGCCCAGCACTTTACCGACTTTACCGTTGCGGGTTTTGCCTTCGCTATCGATGATAGTGACCTGCTGGTTCGGCTTCACTTTACCGCGCTTGATACGGCCAATGCCGATAACGCCAACGTAGTTGTTGTAGTCCAGCTGGGAGATCTGCATCTGCAGGGGGCCGTCGAGATCGACGTTCGGCGCAGGAACGTGGTCGACAATCGCCTGATACAGCGGGGTCATGTCTTCAGCCATGTCTTCGTGGTCCAGACCGGCGATACCGTTCAGCGCAGAGGCGTAAACGATCGGGAAGTCCAGCTGCTCGTCGGTCGCGTCGAGGTTAACGAACAGGTCGAAGACCTGGTCAACAACCCAGTCAGGACGCGCGCCAGGACGGTCAACTTTGTTGATGACCACGATCGGCTTCAGACCATGGGCAAAGGCTTTCTTGGTCACGAAGCGCGTTTGCGGCATAGGGCCATCCATTGCGTCAACCACCAGCAGCACGGAGTCGACCATGGACATCACGCGCTCAACTTCACCACCGAAGTCGGCGTGTCCTGGGGTATCAACGATGTTGATACGGTAGTCATTCCATTTAATCGCGGTGTTTTTCGCGAGGATGGTAATCCCACGCTCTTTCTCCAAATCGTTGGAGTCCATCACGCGCTCGGTCGCTTCGGCACGCGCATCAAACGTACCGGATTGCTGCAGCAGCTTGTCAACCAGGGTGGTTTTACCATGGTCAACGTGCGCGATGATGGCGATGTTACGCAAATTTTCGATCACAACTTTGCCTCAGGCATTTAGAAATAGCGCGTTATTGTACACGGATTAATCGAAGGACAAAACAGGATCACAAACATCCTCCGCAAACAAGTATTGCAGAGATGCTTTTGTGATCGCTTTCACGGAGCGGTAAAAGGGCACTTTAACGTAAATTGCACCAATATGGTGCTCAATGTTCACATTGAAGCACTATACTGGTGCAACAAATCCATCGTGGTGCAGCCCTTTTGCACTATGGTGCGCATGATAACGCCTTTTTGGGGTGTTTTAAAAGTTGGCACAGATTTCGCTTTATATCTTAAGAAAAAGCCAGTTGCACAACACCGCCAGTCACCAGCAACTGAAGACCTCGTTACCACGACGACAATGACCAATTCCGGGAGAGTTAAGTATGTCCGCTGAACACGTTTTGACGATGCTGAACGAGCATGAAGTGAAGTTTGTTGATCTGCGCTTCACCGATACCAAAGGTAAAGAACAGCACGTCACTATCCCTGCTCATCAGGTGAACGCCGACTTCTTCGAAGAAGGCAAAATGTTTGACGGCTCCTCCATTGGTGGCTGGAAAGGCATTAACGAATCCGACATGGTTCTGATGCCGGACGCGACCACTGCGGTCATTGATCCGTTCTTCGAAGAACCTACCCTGATCATCCGTTGCGACATCCTCGAGCCAGGCACCCTGCAGGGCTACGACCGCGACCCGCGCTCCATCGCCAAACGCGCTGAAGAGTACCTGCGTTCTACCGGCATCGCAGACACCGTTCTGTTCGGGCCAGAGCCAGAGTTCTTCCTGTTCGACGACATCCGTTTCGGCGCGTCAACTTCCGGCTCCCACGTGGCTATCGACGACATCGAAGGCGCCTGGAACTCCTCCACCGGTACAAAATACGAAGGTGGTAACAAAGGTCACCGTCCGGGCGTGAAAGGCGGTTACTTCCCGGTTCCTCCGGTCGACTCTTCACAGGACATCCGTTCCACCATGTGTCTGATCATGGAAGAGATGGGCCTGGTGGTTGAAGCGCACCACCACGAAGTGGCAACCGCCGGTCAGAACGAAGTGGCTACCCGCTTCAACACCATGACCAAGAAAGCGGACGAAATTCAGATCTACAAATACGTTGTGCACAACGTTGCGCACGCCTTCGGCAAAACCGCGACCTTCATGCCGAAGCCAATGTTTGGCGACAACGGTTCCGGTATGCACTGCCACATGTCGCTGTCCAAGAACGGCGTACCAACCTGTTCTCTGGCGACAAATACGCCGGCCTGTCCGAAACGGCGCTGTACTACATCGGCGGCATCATCAAGCACGCTAAAGCGATCAACGCCCTGGCCAACCCGACCACCAACTCCTACAAGCGTCTGGTCCCGGGCTACGAAGCGCCGGTGATGCTGGCCTACTCTGCCCGTAACCGTTCTGCTTCTATCCGTATCCCGGTGGTGGCCAGCCCGAAAGCGCGTCGTATCGAAGCGCGCTTCCCGGATCCGGCGGCTAACCCATACCTGTGCTTCGCCGCACTGCTGATGGCCGGTCTGGACGGCATCATCCAGAACAAGATCCACCCGGGCGAAGCGATGGACAAAAACCTGTACGACCTGCCGCCGGAAGAAGCGAAGCAGAGATCCCACAGGTTGCCGGCTCTCTGGAAGAAGCCCTGGAGGCACTGGACGAAGACCGCGAGTTCCTGACCCGCGGCGGCGTGTTCACCGACGACGCTATCGATGCTTACATCGCGCTGCGTAAAGAAGAGAACGACCGCGTGCGCATGACGCCGCACCCGGTTGAGTTCGAACTGTACTACAGCGTTTAATCGTCTTAAAAGATTCGCGCAGATGCACCGTAGCCGCCAACGCCGCGACGGTGCTAATCCTGGCGCTGAAGATTTTTTGTTGCCGTGGAAACTTTTAGCCCATCTCCGGATGGGCTTTTTTCTCCACCAACAATCTGATCTCACGCGCTTTTGCGGCCGAAAACGCTATACTGCACTAAATTAGTGCAAACGACTCCAGGAGACTGCTGAATGGCAACTGGCACGCTGCCCGATGCTGGGCAGATCCTCAATTCTTTGATCAACAGCATTTTGCTGGTCGATGACGAGCTGGCCGTTCATTACGCCAACCCGGCGGCACAGCAGCTGCTGGCGCAAAGCGCACGTAAACTGTTCGGCACCCCGCTTCCGGAACTCCTGAGCTATTTTTCGCTGAATATTGGCCTGATGCAGGAAAGTTTGCAGGCAGGCCAGGGTTTTACCGATAACGAAGTGACGCTGGTGATCGACGGGCGCTCGCACATTCTGTCGCTGACCGCGCAACGTCTTCCCGAAGGCTTGATCCTGCTGGAAATGGCGCCGATGGATAATCAGCGCCGACTGAGCCAGGAACAGCTTCAGCATGCGCAGCAGGTTGCCGCCCGCGATCTGGTGCGCGGTCTGGCGCATGAAATCAAAAACCCGCTGGGCGGATTACGCGGCGCGGCGCAGCTGCTTACCAAGGCGCTGCCCGACCCGGCGCTGACGGAATACACCAACGTCATCATTGAGCAGGCCGACCGTCTGCGGAATCTGGTGGACCGCCTGCTCGGGCCACAGCAGCCGGGAATGCACGTCACAGAAAGCATCCATAAAGTGGCTGAACGGGTGGTGAAGCTCGTCTCGATGGAGCTGCCGGAGAACGTCACGCTGGTGCGTGATTACGACCCAAGCCTGCCGGAACTGGCCCACGACCCGGATCAGATTGAGCAGGTCCTGCTGAATATTGTGCGCAACGCGCTGCAGGCGCTGGGGCCTGAAGCGGGCGGCACGATTATTTTACGCACCCGTACCGCCTTCCAGCTCACGTTACACGGCGTGCGCTACCGGCTGGCGGCGCGAATCGACGTCGAAGATAACGGCCCCGGCATTCCGTCGCATCTGCAGGACACCCTGTTCTACCCGATGGTCAGCGGTCGCGAAGGCGGTACCGGCCTGGGCTTATCCATCGCCCGCAGTTTGATCGATCAACACTCCGGAAAAATTGAATTTACCAGTTGGCCGGGTCATACCGAATTCTCGGTTTTCCTGCCGATTCGAAAATAAAGGTGAGGTTTCTATGCAACGAGGGATAGTCTGGATCGTCGATGACGATAGCTCCATCCGTTGGGTGCTTGAACGCGCGCTCACAGGGGCGGGCTTAAGCTGCACGACGTTTGAGAGCGGCAACGAAGTGCTCGATGCGCTCACCACCAAAACCCCCGATGTTCTGCTGTCGGATATTCGTATGCCGGGCATGGACGGGCTGGCGCTGTTAAAGCAGATCAAACAGCGCCATCCGATGCTGCCGGTCATCATCATGACCGCGCATTCCGATCTGGATGCCGCGGTCAGCGCTTATCAGCAAGGGGCGTTCGATTACCTGCCCAAACCGTTTGATATCGACGAAGCGGTGGCGCTGGTTGAGCGCGCGATTAGCCATTATCAGGAGCAGCAACAGCCGCGCCACGCGCCCGATTTTGGGCCAACGACAGACATCATCGGCGAAGCGCCGGCGATGCAGGACGTGTTTCGCATTATTGGTCGTTTGTCCCGCTCGTCCATCAGCGTATTGATTAACGGTGAATCGGGAACCGGTAAAGAGCTTGTGGCGCATGCATTGCATCGCCATAGCCCACGGGCAAAAGCGCCGTTCATCGCCCTGAATATGGCGGCGATCCCGAAGGATTTGATTGAGTCCGAACTGTTCGGCCATGAAAAAGGGGCATTTACCGGCGCAAATACCATTCGCCAGGGGCGATTCGAACAGGCTGACGGCGGCACGCTGTTCCTGGATGAAATCGGCGATATGCCGCTGGATGTCCAGACCCGCCTGTTGCGCGTGCTGGCCGACGGACAGTTTTATCGCGTGGGCGGCTATGCGCCGGTGAAGGTGGACGTGCGTATTATCGCCGCGACCCACCAGAACCTGGAGCAGCGCGTGCAGGAAGGCAAATTCCGTGAGGATTTATTCCATCGTCTGAACGTCATTCGCGTTCATCTGCCGCCGCTGCGTGAACGCCGGGAAGATATTCCCCGCCTGGCGCGCCATTTCCTGCAGGTAGCCGCCCGCGAGCTGGGTGTGGAGGCCAAGCAGCTTCACCCGGAAACCGATGCTGCCCTTACGCGCCTGGCGTGGCCGGGCAACGTGCGTCAGCTGGAAAACACCTGCCGCTGGTTAACCGTGATGGCCGCCGGGCAGGAAGTGCTGATTCAGGATTTACCGGCCGAGCTGTTTGAAGCGACCGCGCCTGAAAGCAGCACCGGGCATGCTTTGCCGGACAGCTGGGCAACGCTGCTGGCGCAGTGGGCCGACCGCGCGCTGCGTTCCGGTCATCAAAACCTGCTGTCTGAAGCGCAGCCGGAGATGGAGCGTACGCTGTTGACCACCGCGCTGCGTCATACGCAGGGCCACAAGCAGGAAGCCGCTCGCCTGCTGGGCTGGGGACGCAATACCCTGACGCGCAAGCTGAAAGAGCTGGGAATGGAGTAATATCCGGCGGGATGATGTGTAAAAGGGTTATTAATTGAGGCACACTATTTTGCGCTTTACGCAGTTGCGCTGTACTGTTCCGGTGCGGGAGTTTAGTATGATCGTTGCCCGGCAATCGGGGGAGGTTAACATGCTGGAATCATTCATCGCAGTCTGATCGCGGCATGAACGTGGCGGCATCGGTAATGCTGTGACCCACACGCCACAAACCGCGGTTGCGGCGGTGTTGTGCGCGGCGCTGCGTTGGGACTGTTCAGTTAACGGTGGGATGAAAGGCGCCGGTAGCGCTGGCTTACCCTTTTCATGCTTAAATCACCCGCGAGAACTGCTGCATGCGCGCTTTCTGCCGCAGATACGCGGTCAAAGCACATGCAGATATTGCGGATCAGCAGACGCCCTTTGGGCGGTGACCTGCAACCGGCGCTCACCCATCTCCCACCACGCCCGTCTTTGTTCACCAGCGGCGCCAGCAGCGCTAAGTCTTCCGCAAAATAAGCGTTGAAGATGACCACTGGCCAGCCGCGCTTCGACGTCGGCTGGAAATCGAGACGGAAGTTGCAGATAAGCGCCTTAATCACATCGCGACGGATACAGTCGTCGCGCGTTAATGCGATGCCGCGCCACAGCGCGTTGCCCGTCTCATCAACCTGCTGGTATAGCAGCTTCAGCTCTTTCTGGTTCTGCGCATAGCTGTCGCCGATCATGCTGATGGCGGAGACGCCCAGTCCCAGCAAATCGGTATCGCCCTGGGTGGTGTAGCCCTGGAAGTTGCGGTGCAGGACGCCTTCGCGCTGGGCGATCGCCAGCTCGTCGTCCGGGCGGGCAAAGTGATCCATGCCGATAAACTGATAGCCGGTGTCGGTCAGCGAGGCGATGGTTTCCTGCAGGATATCCAGCTTCTGCTGGGCGCCGAAGGCAGATCGGCATCTTTGATTTTGCGCTGGGCGGCAAACAGCGTCGGCAGATGCGCATAGTTGAAGACGCTCAGGCGGTCCGGGTTGAGCTCAGCCACGCGCTGCAGCGTGAAGGCGAAGCTTTCCGGCGTCTGCTTTGGCAGGCCGTAAATCAGATCGATATTGGTCGAGCGGAAGCCAACTTCACGCGGGCATGGTTGAGCAGGGCAAAGATAAACTCTTCGTCCTGCTCGCGGTTGACCAGCCGCTGCACCTCTTTGTTGAAATCCTGCACGCCCATGCTCAGGCGGTTGAAGCCTTCTGCGCGTAAATGATCGAGCACATCCAGCTCAATTTCACGCGGATCGACTTCGATCGAGATCTCTGCGTCGTCAGCGAAATCGAAATGGCCGCGCAGCAGCGCCATCAGGCGGCTGATTTGCGCTTTATTCAGGTAGGTTGGCGTACCGCCGCCCCAGTGCAGCTGGCTGACGTGACGGCCGGCAAACAGCGGCGCGCGATGGCACGAATCTCCTGTTCCAGCGCGTCAAGATATTGATCGGCCTTATGCTGCTGGCGGGTCACGATTTTATTGCAGCCGCAGAAGTAGCACAGCTTATGGCAGAACGGAATATGCACGTACAGCGACAGCGGACGCTCAGGATAGCGCGCAACCGCCTGCTGAAAATCCCTCTCGCCGAAGGCATCGGAGAACTCCAGCGCGGTGGGGTATGACGTATAACGCGGCCCGGAATAGTTATATTTCTGGATTAGGGCCAAATCCCAGTCAATAGTTGCTGCTGACATGCTCACTCCTTCCGTTGGTGTCGCGTTCGTATACGGCGGGCCCCGTGGCTGACCATTGCGGGCCGGCAGCGCTCGGGCGGAAGCGCCGCCGTAAGCGCGATTTCCGCCGCGACAACCGCCGTAGTTTAACGAATAACCACACCAGATAACATATAACCGGAAGGGTTATAATTGTCCAGGCACTATAGGTGAATACCTGTTTAGCGCGGCATGCGCAAAGCCGCATGCCGATCAAAAATGGCGGTTAGTTTCCGCCCTTCAGCAGGCGCATCATATCTTCCTTCTGCCTTCTTCTTCTTCGTCGTCGTCGTCATCAGCGCAAGACTGCCCAGCTTCTGCATCAGCTCGTCGATGCGATCCAGTTTGGCATCCACCCATGACTGCTCTTCAGCGGTCAGGGTTTCACCCTCTTCAAGACGTTCCAGCAGCGCGTCCAGGCGCTCATCGTTCTCCAGCAAATCCAGCTCAGCCTGCGGTGAAAGCATAGGTTTCTCGCTCTTTGGGCTTTGTGCTTCGCCTTTCTTCTCGGGCCGGGTTTTGCTGTCACGCCACCAGCGGGATGGGAGTTTTACTGCCGATACGAGGATCTTTCTGCTGTTTGCCTTTTGCAGAAGCGCCCGCTGCACCACCACCGTTGGCACGGCTACCCGCAGCATGACCGCGATGTTTTTTGTCGCGTTTGCGATCGCGCGCTTCCTGGTTCAGTTCTTCGCGCGTTTTGCGGCGTGCTTTTGCAGGGCGTTTCGCGCCCGCAGCGGAGGTTGGTTTTTTCATGATGTTTTATCTTTAAGTCGTTTTCTTCAGTATAGAATTGCGGCGAAATCTAGCAGAAAGCAAGCAAAGAAAAAAGGCGACAGAGCAATCTGTCGCCTTTTTTCTGCAACCTTCATAACCCTGAAGGAAACACGGGTCAGAAATCCTTGTTTATCCCGGCTCACAACGTCCCGGTTGCTCCATCGCCACATCGCTCCTGCGAGTAATCCCTGTCCCTGTCCGATTCCTGCCTGAATCGCTCTCCTGCCATGCTCGCGGTCATCCCCGACGCTCCTGACCCTAATCCTTAAGTCGATTTCCTGATGGGTGCTTCCTTTTGCACTGACGAACAACTTTAGACCTTATACCGTTAAATTGAACAAGCAACGAAACTGGTCTCTAATTTAGAGCGGTCTTTTTCAGAGATTTACCCGAAAATAATGATCCATGAAAATAAACAGTATATTTAATGAACCGTTGCGAATTTTTTCGCATGAAATTCCGTCATCACTGGTAGCTGTTAGCGGCGATCTCTTACAAAATGGCGCGTTAAGCACGCCTGCATCGGGCATAGAAATAAGACTTTTGCCTGCCATATCAGGTATAATCGCCCCTAATTGCCCGATTACGATTCTGCTGGAGTTTTGACACGTGACTACCTGGAACTACCAACAGACGCATTTTGTCACCAGTGCGCCCGATATTCGCCACCTGCCCTCTGATACCGGTATTGAAGTGGCCTTTGCCGGCCGCTCCAATGCGGGGAAATCCAGCGCCCTGAATACGCTGACCAATCAGAAAAGCCTGGCGCGTACCACTCAAAACACCTGGCCGTACCCAGCTGATCAACCTGTTTGAAGTCGCAGAGGGCAAACGCCTGGTCGACTTACCGGGTTACGGTTACGCGGAGGTGCCGGAAGAGATGAAGCGCAAATGGCAGCGTGCGCTGGGTGAATACCTGGAAAAACGCCAGTGCCTGAAAGGTCTGGTGGTGCTGATGGATATTCGCCATCCGCTGAAAGATCTCGATCAGCAGATGATCGACTGGGCGGTGGCAAGCGATATCGCCGTGCTGGTGCTGCTGACGAAAGCCGATAAGCTGGCAAGCGGCGCGCGTAAAGCGCAGGTGAATATGGTTCGCGAAGCGGTGCTGGCGTTCAACGGCGATGTGCAGGTTGAGCCGTTCTCCTCGCTGAAAAAGCAGGGCGTGGACAAGCTGCGTCAGAAGCTCGACACCTGGTTTAACGAGCTGACACCGGGCGCAGGAAGGCGACGGTGAAGCGCAGTCAGAATAGCGCCAGAGCGGGCCATTGCGTCCGCTTTTTTGCCTGAATTTTTCTTTGCCGCAATAAAAAACGCCCCAGTCATTACTGACTGGGGCGGCTAAAATATTCAGCCAAATCCGATTACGTGAAGTAAAAGGTCTGAAAGATAGAACATCTTACCTCTGTACCCTACGCCGATAACTCTACCCCTTTTTGTGCTGCAGAAAAAGCACTTTTTGTAGTTTTTTTTCATTCTTTACATAGGGTGTTTTTACCATGGTTCGTCACATTATCGCGCAGGTTATGTTGTTTAATTACCAAAAAATCGCGTTAGCCGATACGCAGTTACAACCGTTTTTACGGGCGTTTTGTGCCGGCGCCGTGAAACTTTTCTTCGTTACCCGCCGCCTGCATCTGCGGCGGGCAGCGGGCCGTTAGTGAGCCTGATCCCAGTTTTCACCGCTTCCCACTTCCACCAGCAACGGCACGTCCAGCGTCATGCTGCTTTCCATCAGTTCGTGGATCTTCTTCGACACGGCGTCGAGGTCGTCTTTGTGCACTTCAAATACCAGTTCATCGTGTACCTGCATGATCATTTTCACGCGCGGTTTCTCTGCCTGCAGCCAGGCATCAACGGCGATCATTGCACGCTTGATAATGTCGGCCGCGGTACCCTGCATCGGGGCGTTGATCGCTGCACGCTCGGCGCCCTTGCGGCGCGCGGCGTTGCTGGATTTGATGTCCGGTAGATAGAGACGGCGGCCATCCAGCGTTTCGACATAGCCTTTCTCTTTCGCCTGCGCGCGGGTACGTTCCATATATTCCAGCACGCCCGGATAACGCTCGAAGTAGAGATCCATATACTTCTGCGACTCTTTACGCGGAATGTTGAGCTGGCGCGACAGGCCGAATGCGCTCATGCCGTAAATCAGACCGAAGTTGATCGCCTTAGCGCTGCGGCGCTGTTCGTTGGTTACGTTGTCCAGCGGCACGCCGAAGACTTCGGCCGCGGTCGCCCGGTGGATATCCTTCCCTTCGGCAAAAGCGGTCAGCAGGCCTTTGTCGCGGGACAGGTGCGCCATAATGCGCAGTTCGATTTGCGAGTAGTCCGCCGAGACAATCAGATAATCCTCTGGCGCGATAAAAGCCTGGCGAATACGGCGCCCCTCTTCGTTACGTACCGGGATGTTCTGCAGGTTGGGATCGGTTGAGGAGAGACGACCGGTCGCCGTCACCGCCTGATGGTACGAGGTGTGCACGCGGCCCGTTTTCGGGTTGATCATCAGCGGCAGCTTATCGGTGTAGGTGGACTTCAGCTTCGCCAGACCACGGTACTCCAGAATCACTTTCGGCAGCGGGTAATCCAGCGCCAGCTCTTCCAGCACCTCTTCAGAGGTTGAAGGCGCGCCGCCCGGGGTTTTCTTCAGCGGCTTGATCCCCTGCTTTTCAAACAGAATGGTTTGCAGCTGCTTTGGTGGAAGAGAGGTTAAACGGCTCGCCTGCAAGCTCATGCGCTTTTTGCTCCAGCTCGGCCAGGCGCTGCGCCAGCTCCCCGGAGTGGTTATGCAGCACCGTTGGATCGATTTTCACGCCGTTGCGTTCAATGCGGGACAGCACGGGCACCAGCGGCATCTCAATATGCTGGAACACGTTCAGCGGACCTTCGTGCTGCTGCAGCTTCGGCCACATCTTCAGGTGCAGCTGCAGCGTGACGTCAGCATCTTCCGCCGCGTAGCGCGCCGCCTGCTCCAGAGCGATCTGGTTAAAGGTGAGCTGATTTTTCCCTTTACCGGCAATCTCTTCGAAGGTGATGGTTTTGTGCTTGAGCCAGCGGTCAGACAGGCTGTCCATATCATGGCGGCCGCCGACGCTGTCCAGAATGTAGGATTCGAGCATGGTGTCGAAGGCGATCCCGCGCAGCTCAATGCCGTAGTTTTGCAGAATGCCACGATCGTACTTCAGGTTTTGCCCAACCTTGGCGCCGCTTTATCGTCTTCCAGCAGCGGCTTCAGCAGCTTCCAGCACGACGGCGCGATCCAGCTGCGGCGGCGCATCCAGGTAATCGTGCGCCACCGGCAAATAAGCCGCTTCGCCCGGTGCAATCGCGAAGGAAAGGCCGACCATATTGGCGCTGAGGTTATCGAGCCCTGTCCGTTTCGGTGTCAAAGGCGAAGACCGGCGCTTTTTTCAGTTTTTCGATCCAGGCAATGAGCTGCGACTCTTCAAGAAGGGTTTCGTAGTTGTCGAAGGACAGCGCCACGCTGACCGCTCTTCCGCCGCTCCTGCGGCCACGACAGGGGTCTCCTCCGGCAGCGGTTTCTGCGCCTGGCTTTTGCTCTTTTTCCCTGCAGCCATTTGCCGGCTTCCACGTCGGTGATCCAGCGTTTGAATTCGTATTGCTTAAACAGCGTCTGCAACGCTTCAACGTCAGGCTCGTTAACCGTCAGCTGCTCACAGCCCAGCTCCAGTTCGACATCGGTTTTGATGGTCGCCAGCTTATAGGAGAGATACGCCACCTCTTTATTCTCCTCCAGCTTCCCGGCCATGGTTTTTGCGCCACGGAAGGAGAGCCCGGCGATTTTGTCTGATTCCGCGTAGAGCGTATCCAGCCCGCCCAGCCCCTGAAGCAGCGCCTGCGCGGTTTTCTCACCCACGCCAGGAACGCCCGGAATGTTATCCGAGGAGTCGCCCATCAACGCGAGGAAGTCGATGATCAGCTCAGGCGGCACACCATACTTTGTGACGACCTCTTCCGGCCCCAGAATGGTGTTGGTCATGGTGTTAATCAGGGTGATACCTGGCGTCACCAGCTGCGCCATATCTTTATCACCGGTGCTGATCAGCACCGGACGCCCCATCTTTTCGGCTTCCCGCGCCAGCGTACCGATCACGTCATCGGCTTCAACGCCAGAAACCGCCAGCAGCGGCAGCCCCATCGCTTTTACCATGGCGTGCAGCGGCTCTATCTGCGCACGCAGATCGTCAGGCATCGGCGGACGGTGGGATTTGTAATGTTCAAACAGCTCATCGCGGAACGTTTTGCCTTTCGCATCAAACACCACGGCCGCATGGGTTGGCTGATACTGCAGGATCAGGCTGCGCAGCATATTCAGCACGCCGTACATTGCGCCGGTAGGTTCCCCTGCGCTGTTGGTCAGAGGCGGAAACGCATGATATGCCCGATAGAGGTAGGAAGAGCCATCGACCAGAATAAGAGGGTTTTCTGCAATCTGGGCCATAGCGTTTGTATTTTCTTCGTTGCGATAATCAGGGTTATAAGGATGCCACAACCAGCGAACAATGTTGAAGTAACAGCAGAAAGTGAGGATCTTTTTCACGGTTACGCGGCGCGGATCGCAAGGATCATCCTGTGGATAACTTTGTGCGTAAAATTCATAACGTATGGTTACTTACGTTAATTGCAATCATTTTACGATTAAAATTTTTTTACAATCAGTCAGTTATAAGACGTTCCGGCGACGCTTATTATGGCTTTTTGTTTATTGCCGTGATACGAAACACCTTTTTAAAAAGGCGATCGTCTATGTGGATATTAAGCGAAAGGGTAATCAAAAAACGCTGGCGGTAAGGGATGAATAGCTTAGTGAATTAAGGATGTGGTGTGGGTTGGTTTCACTGTAGCGGCGGGTGATAACCGCGCCGCTACAGCATAAGCCATCGCGTTTTCAGCGCTTAATTACTTTTTCTCAACCAGGAATTTCACGACGTTGGCATAATCCGCCACGAAGTTATCCATTGAGCTGGTGTCCAGGCCGCCGTTGTTAACCATGTATTTGCCGTTAACGAACATCGCCGGTACGCCCTGCAGATTAACATCCGCAGCCGCTTTCTCCTGCTGTGCGACCAGCGATTTCACCGCGAAGCTGTTCCACGCCGCGTCGTAATCTTCAGAGGTGATGCCTGCAGCTTTGATGAAGGCACTTTCCGGATATCTGCGTCGGTCTGAACGGTCTGGGTTTTCTGTATGCCGTTCAAACATCGGCGCGGTGACTTTATCTTCCACGCCCAGCGCCATCGCCACCGCCCACGCCTGAGTCAGCACCGGTTTACCCAATCGCCGCCCAGGAACTCAACGTGGTACTTGGTCATTTTGGTGCCCGCTGGCAGATTCTTTCTCACCGCATCGCTGACGTGGTAAATGCGTCGAACTGGTAGCAGTGCGGGCAGTAGAAGGAGAAGAACTCCAGCACCTGCGGCTCGCCGGCGACCGGCTTGTCCAGCGTCACGTACTGTTTGCCGTCGCTAAACTGTGCCGCCGAGGCGCTAAATGCCAGCATCATACCTACCAGCGCCAACCAAATTTTTTTCATCGTGAGAACATCTCCTGAGTACTTCATTAAAATTGCGGGCTAAGCTGTAACGGCGGTTCGTGTAACAGCCTTTCCTGCTCGATAAATAGTGCAATCTGCCGGCGCCAGAAGTCCTCATCGGTCATCCAGGGGAAGGCGCGCGGAAAAGCGGGATCCTGCCAGCGGCGTACCACCCAGGCCAGATAATAAACCATGCGCATCGCGCGTAAAGACTCAATCAGTGTCAATTCGTGTAAATCGAAATCACCAAATTCGTTATACGCTTCCAGCAAAATATCCCACTGGATCAATTGCTCCTGACGGCTTCGCCGTTCACCAGCATCCACAAGTCCTGCACCGCAGGGCCATTACGCGCGTCATCGAGATCGACAAACAGCGGCCCATCGCGCCACAGAATATTGCCGGGATGGCAATCACCGTGCAGCCGGAGCGGTTGCCACTGGCTGTGCCAGCTCTGCTGCAGCGTGGCGCTGAGTTTATCTAACGCCTTCAGTAGCGCATCCTTCAGCGTGGCGGGCACCAGCGTGCTCTGTTCCAGCTGCAGACGTGGCTCAACCACATACTCCTGCAGGCCCAGAGTGGGCCGCTGGCGGAACGGGCTGTGGCGTCCGGTTTGATGGATACGGCCAAGGAAACGACCTACCCACTCCATCTGCTCTTCATTGTCGGTTTCATACTGCCGGCCACCGAGGCTGGGAAACACCGCGAACATAAAGCCAGCGTGCTGATTGAGCGTATTGCCCTGCAGCGCCAGCGGTGCGGCAACCGGCACTTCATCGTCCAGCAGATCCTGAGCAAACTGATGCTCTTCAGCGATCTGTGCAGCGCTCCAGCGCTCCGGACGATAGAACTTCACGACATAGCGCCGGCGATCCTCGTCGCTGAACTGATAGACGCGGTTTTCGTAGCTGTTCAGGGCGGTTAAGCCGGACTCGACCCGCAGACCGGCATCCCAGAGCGCATCAAGGATGACGTCGGGATTCAGCGTCTGAAAATTAAAAGCGGCTTCGCTCATCATTGTGCCTGTGTGTTACCTGTGCGTTGAACGCGCAAGGATAACACTACTCATCATCCTTGATCACACCGCGCGCACGTAATAGCGCGCTTTTGAAGTCCACTTCATAATCTTTCTTCAGACCCGGGATCACAGCCTGACTACCGGCATCACGCATTTTGAGATGGTAAATCAATACGTCATCGCTTAATTCACTTAATGGGCCACTGAAACCTGATTCCTGCGCCAGTTTTTGTAAAAATGCCAGCAGGTTGAGATCGGGTTCTTGCTGCCAGGCAGGCTGCAGCAGTTCGAGCAGTTCATTGAGTCGGTGATATTTCATCTCAATATCGTCCAATAGCATGAATAAACTCACAAAGTAACAGGCTTACCCCGCGGGAAAGAAGGTTTATAGGTGATTCCTTTGCGCAGGTGGTTCGCTACCGCGAGTTAAGTATCGTCCAGAATAAACAGGGAGACGAAGATGACCGCATTTACCGGTGTGATCCTCGCAGGCGGGCAAGGCAGCCGTATGGGAGGTCAGGATAAGGGCTTGCTGCCATTACAGGGCAAACCGCTTTATCAGCACGTTCTGCAGCGTTTACAGCCGCAGGTCAATATTGTGTTGATTAGCGCCAACCGTAACATTGATCGTTATCAGGCAAGTGGTTGTCAGGTGATTCGTGATTCGCTGCCTGATTATCCCGGTCCGCTGGCAGGAATGCTCAGCGGCCTGCGGCACAGCCAGACCGAATGGGTGGCGTTTTGCGCCTGCGATACGCCGTGGCTACCGCAGGATTTTGTTGCACGGCTGTGGCAGCAGCGTGGTGCAGCCGCCGCCGTGTGGGTGACATCGGGTCAGCGTGATCATCCGGCGCTGGCCCTGGTGCATCGTGCGCTGGCCGATGATCTGGAAGCGTGGCTGCTGCGCGGAGAACGTCGTCTGATGCAGTTTATGCGAGAACATGGCGGACACGGCGTACTGTTTGATGATGATGAAGCCGCCTTCCGCAATATCAATACGCCTGACGATTTGGTTAATGAGGAAAGTGCGTGATGAGTGTGCCGTTACTGGCGGTGGTGGGCTGGAGTGGCACCGGCAAAACCACCCTGTTACAACAGGTGATTCCGCTACTGAGAGCGCAGGGCATTCGCCCCGGGTTGATCAAGCATACCCATCATCAGATGGATATCGATACGCCGGGAAAAGACAGCTATGAGCTGCGCAAAGCGGGAGCCGATCAGACGATGGTCGCCAGCGATCAACGCTGGGCGTTAATGACTGAAACGCCGGACAACAGCCGCTTAGTTTAGCGCAGCTGGCAAGCCGTATGGACGCTGCAACGCTGGATCTGGTGCTGGTTGAGGGGTTTAAACATGAGCCCGTCCCCAAGATCCTGCTATGGCGGCGCGGCGTTAAGGGAGAAATTGATGAATTGCTGGACGACTGGGTGATTGCCGTAGCGACGGATGAAGCGTTAGCGCTTCAGGTACCGGTGCTGGATATCAATCAGCCTGAGCAGGTTGCAGAGTATATTGTTCAATGGCTAAAAAACCGCTGAATCACAGCGCGGTTTTAGCGATCGCCAGACGTAAAAAAGCCCCGGACTCTC